>NZ_CM143965.1:7500-1127500 GCF_055361565.1 Methylobacterium sp. TK26
ATGATCGCGCGGCTCGAAGCCGGAAGTGCCGGCGAACTCATGGCGCCCCTGGATCTCGGCGCTTCGGCGCGGAGCGTGGGGGAGCTTTACGAAGTCCTGGCCGAGGATCACGGCTTGACCATTGAGGTGCAGGCGCCCGAAGGCGTCGTCATCCAGGCGAACCGCGAACTGACCGGGCAGGCCCTGGCCAACCTCGTGGACAATGCCCTGAAATACGGAAGCCCAGCCGAGGGGGGCGCCGGCCGCATTCTCATCGCGGTCGAAAGGCGCCCCGGGGCGGCCGTGCTCACCGTGTCGGATCACGGGCCGGGCATCCCAGAGGAGGAGCGGGAGCATGTGCTGGCGCGATTCGTCCGGTTGGAGAAGTCGCGTTCGCGGCCGGGTTTCGGGCTCGGCCTCAGCCTCGTGAACGCGGTGATGCGCATTCACCGGGGCACTTTGCGGCTGGCTGACAACGGCCCCGGGCTTAAGGTCGAGATGGTGTTTCCCCGGGCACCGGCATCGCCGTGACGATCCTCCCCCTTTGAAGGTCTTTGGAGCCCTCACGAAGTCGGCGCCGGCCGTGGACTTCACCCTGCGGTTCGGCCAAGTGCTGCCTGACCCTCTCTCGAACACGCTTCCGGAGGTTGCCATGAGCTTGAAGAGCAAGACCGCCCTCGTCACCGGATCGACCAGCGGCATCGGCCTCGCCATCGCGAGGGGTTTCGCGGCGCAGGGGGCGAATGTCGTTCTGAACGGCTTCGGCAAGCCGGACGAGATCGAGCGCACCCGCGCTGGGATCGAGACGGAATTCCGCGTCCGAGCCCACTATTCCGGGGCGGACATGACCAAGCCCGCCGAGATCGAGGCGATGGTGCGGGAGGCTCAGGAGATGTTCGGTTCCGTCGACATCCTCGTGAACAATGCCGGCATCCAGTTCGTCTCGCCCATCGAGGAGTTCCCCGGCGAGAAATGGGAGCAGATCATCGCGATCAACCTGTCATCCGCGTTCTATTCGATGAAGGCGGTGATCCCCGGCATGAAGACCAAGGGGTGGGGGCGGATCATCAACACGGCCTCGGCGCATTCGCTCGTGGCCTCGCCGTACAAGTCGGCCTACGTGGCGGCCAAGCACGGCATCGCCGGCCTGACCAAGACGGCCGCCCTCGAATTGGCGCCGCACAAGATCACGGTGAATTGCATTTCGCCGGGCTATGTCTGGACGCCCCTCGTGGAAGCGCAGATTCCGGACACGATGAAGGCGCGCGGCCTCACGAAGGAACAGGTGATCGAGGACGTGTTCCTCAAGGCGCAGCCGACGAAGGAATTCGTGACCGTCGATCAGGTCGCCGGCCTCGCCGTGTTCCTGTGTTCGGACGCGGCGAGCCAGATGACCGGCGCCAACCTCACCATGGATGGTGGTTGGACCGCTCAGTAAGTCGAGACGGCCCCGCCAGGGGGCGGGGCCGGACCTTCGATCAACGGCGCCCGTGCACCAGCAGGGCGAGGCCGTAGCCGACCGCGCCCGCGATGAGCAGGGCGATCATCGGGTTCTCTTCGACCTGGTTGCTGACAGCATGGCGACCGTCGCGCAGGTAGGATGAGCCGCGCGCGTAGGCGTCGTTGGCGTAATCGCCGGCCCGGTCGTAGGCATCGCTGGCATAGTCGCCCGCGCGGTCGGCGAGATCCGCCGCGGTGTCCTTGGCCTGGCCGTAGGCGTTTTGTGCCGTGCCTTGGGCTTCGCGGAGCCGGCCATCGACCGAGTCGCGATTCGACCCGAGGACGTCGCCTGCCGCACCCTGCGCCTTGCCGAGTGCCTCCTTGGCTCCCCCGACGATCCGATCAGTGTCCACCATCGTACTCTCCTCGACGCGGCGTCCGGTGCCGCCCGCGCGGATGCGCGGCCCCCGCGTCCACGGAACGCGCGAGAGGCCGTTTGTTCACCCGGCGGGCGCGTTTTTCTTCGTCGGGAGAGCGCCGATCTAGAGGCCGATCAACTCGGCGATGGCGGCCGCTCCGGCGGCGGGGGAGACCTCGCCCCGCGACACGCCGGATTCGGCCTCGGCCGTCTTCTGCCGCACCTCCGCCGTGCCGACGAGGCGCTGATGCAGGCGCTCGTGGACGAGGGCCCACATCCACTTCACGTCCTGACCACGGCGCTTGCTGGCGATCTCGCCGGTCGCGGTGAGCTTCGTGCGGTGGTCCTCGATCTTCGCCCAGAGGGCATCGAGGCGCCGGTTGTGGAAACCGGAGATCGTCACCACCGGGGGCGTCCAGGTCGCCGAGGCGGGGGTGAGGATGTGCAGGGCCGCCCGGTATTCCGAGGCCGCCGCGTTCGCCCGCGCCTCGGCCTCGCCCTCGTCCGCCTTGTTGACGGCGATCATGTCCGCGAGTTCGAGAATGCCCTTCTTGATGCCCTGCAACTCGTCGCCCGCGCCCGGCAGCATCAGCACAAGGAAGAAGTCGGTCAGGTCGGCCACCGCCGTTTCCGACTGGCCGACGCCCACCGTCTCCACGAGGATGACGTCGAACCCCGCCGCCTCGCAGAGCAGCATCGTCTCGCGGGTCTTGGCCGCTACGCCGCCGAGGGTGCCGGAGGAGGGCGAGGGGCGGATGAACGCCTTCGGATCGTGCGACAGCCGCGCCATGCGGGTCTTGTCGCCGAGGATCGAGCCGCCCGTGCGCGAGGAGGACGGATCGACCGCCAGCACCGCCACCTTGTGGCCCGCCTCGGTGAGGTTCGTGCCCAGCGCGTCGATGGTGGTCGACTTGCCGACGCCGGGCACGCCCGTGATGCCGACGCGGATGGCATTGCCGGTTTGCGGCAGCACCGCATCGATCAGCGCCGCCGCCGCCGCACGGTGATCCGCCCGCTTCGACTCGACCAGGGTGATCGCGCGCGCGAGCGCCGCCCTGTCGCCAGCCAGAAGCCTGTCCTTGAGCGAGTCGATGTCGAGCGGAGCAGCCATGCTCCTTCATGGCCAAGGCCGGGCCTGACGTCGAGAGGCCCCTCCGGCCCGGTGCGGGAAAAGGGCGGGGGCGCGTCGAAGCGCCGTCAAGGTTAAGAAGTTTCGCGGCCGCCGGCAGGGGTGCCAAGCCGATGACGCGGTGGACGAATCCCCGTCGCGCCGCTGCGCCGGACCCTGTGGCCGATGCGGCACGGGGGCAGGGGGAGCACGGGAATGGCTTGGCGTGCCCCGTCTTGGTCACGATCCCCTGATTACGGTTCCGCTTCAAAGGGCGGCGCGGCCGCTCGATCAGTCCCGTGGATCATGACGCCTCGGTCTCCCTCCCGCCGCTTCCTCCTGCGCGTCGGCGCGCTCACGGCCGCCGCCGGAGCCATGCCGATGCTCGGCGGCTGCGTCACCGACGAATTGGGCGGCGGCCCGGCCCTGCCGGAAAAGCAATCGGCGCTCGACGTCATGCCGGTCCTGTTGGTCGCCACGACGCGCAAGCCGGTCGGGAGTCCGGTGCGGCCCCCGTATTTCTCGTCCGACCGGGGCAAGGGCCTGAGCTTCGCGGAAGTTCGGCTCTCCCCGCCGGATCGCTCGCTCCTCGGCAAGGTGTCGGCGGTCATCACTGGAGACTGGACCATCGGCGCGGTGCCGAAGGTCGAGACCGGGCCCGGCGCGGCGGACGCATTCAGCCAGGCCGCACTCGGCCGCGACGTGCTCATCTACGTCCACGGCTACCGCGAATCGTTCGAATCGGCCGCCGTCAGCGCCGCGCGGCTGTCGGACGGCATCCGCTTCAAGGGCGTCTCCGGCCTGTTCACATGGCCGTCGGCCGCCGCGACGCTCGATTACGGCTACGATCGCGAGAGCGCGATGTGGTCGCGCGATGCGTTCGAGGACCTGCTGAAGGCCCTCGCGGTGACGCCGAACGGCGGGCGCATCTTCATCGTCGCCCATTCCATGGGGACGCTGCTGACGCTGGAGACTCTGCGGATGCTGCGGGCGGAGGCCGGCGAATCGGCGATGGCGCGGATCGGCGCCGTGGTGCTCGCCGCGCCCGACATCGATTTCGACCTGTTCTCGAACGGCGTCTCCCGGCTGGGACCGGACCTCGCGAAGATCACCGTCATCTCCGCGACGAACGACCGGGCCCTCGAATTGTCGGCGGCCATCGCGGGCGGCACCCGGGCGGGGGCGGCCGACCGGGCGAAGCTCGAAGCCCTCGGCGTGCGCGTGGCCGATGCGTCGGATTATGGCGGCGGCCTCATCAACCACGACCTCTTCCTCTCGAACCCCGAGGTCCAGGGCGTGGTGAAGCGGGCGATCGCCCGAGGCGGCGCCGGGGTCGAGAACCCGCGCGAACGGGCTTGGCCCGGGGCCGCTTCCCCCCTACAGCAGCCGCGTGCGGCGATGGTGCCGGCCAGATCGGCCGACCCGTCGCATCACGCGCCCCGGACGGGAGCGTGCAGGCGCGGTCTTGAAGAGAGGATGCCGGCCATGTTCACCCTGGAAATCGAGGGCACGGCGGTCGCGGTCATCAACAGCGATGAGGCCTCGGCCAAAGACCTGTTCACCTGCGACGGCTTCAAGGAAGACATCAAGACGATGACGAGCGGCGGCAAGCCGCTCTGGGACGGCAAGGCCGCCCTCAACGTCCGCCCGGCCAACGAGGACGAGATCGAGGTGTTCGAGGATGCCCTCGCCGAGGATGACGGCGAAGGCGATTTCGTGGACGACCCGCGCTACGCCGAAGCCGATGACAGCGAAGAGGACGAGGCCGACATCGTCTTCCTCGTAGATATCGACGAGGACGACACGGCCCACGCCTGAGGCCGAAGACCGGGCCGGTCGATCTGTCGTGGAATGACCGGCCCGGCCCTCGCCATCGCGTGACGCTTCGTGGCATGTGGTGGACGCGGCTGGCTTGGCCGGTATCCGGGAACGATGACGTTGCTGCTCCGCGCATTCGCCTTCGGTTCTGGCGGCCCTCGCCGCCATGTCCTCACCCGGCCGTGCCGCCGATGCCCCGACCCCTCCGCTGACCCTCTCCGCCCAGGGCAGTTTCTTCGTGGGGGGACGAGACGTCTCGTCCGACACGCTCTCCACCCTGCCGGCCTATGCGGCCTCCGGCACGGTGACGGTCGATCAGATCTACGTGCGCTTTCAGGTCCCCGTCTCGCCGACGCGGGCGCCGCTGGTGCTGATCCACGGCTGCTGCCTGACCGGCAAGACCTGGGAGACGACGCCCGACGGGCGGATGGGGTGGGACGAGTACTTCGTCCGCAAGGGTTTCCCGACCTACGTGATCGATCAATCCTGGCGGGGGCGCTCGGCCGGCAACCCGAGCGCGATCAACGCCGTGAAGGCCGGCAAGGCGGGCGCCGAGACGCTGCCGGCGGTCTTCTCGGCGGGGCGCGAGGCGGCCTGGGCGATCTTCCGGTTCGGCCCGGAATACCCGAAGGTCTTCCCCGGCATGCAGTTCCCCCTGGAAGCGCAGGGTGAGTTCTGGAAGCAGATGGTGCCGGATTGGTCGGCGGCGCTGCCGGTTCCGAACCCGACCGTCACGGCCCTGTCGGACCTGTCCAAGCGCCTCAAGAACGCAGTGCTGATCTCGCATTCGCAATCGGGCATCTACCCGTTCCAGACGGCCGCCCTCGACCGTACCGGTGTCCGCGCCCTCGTCGCCCTCGAGCCCGCCGCCTGCCCGGATCCGGGCAAGGACGACCTTGCACCCTACAAGGACCTCCCGATCCTCGTGCTGTTCGGGGATTACGTGGACCAATCGTCCCGCTGGGCGCCCCGTTTGAAACTGTGCCGGGCCTTCGTCGCCGCCGCCAACGCTGCGGGGGGGAAGGCAGAACTGATCCTGCTGCCGGAGATCGGCATCCACGGCAATTCGCACATGCTGATGCAGGACAAGAACAGCTTCGAGATCGCCGACTGGCTGGCCGGCTGGCTCGACAAGCGGGTGCCGGTGAAGGAGTGAGCAACCGCGTGCGACCTTGCACGCCGGACGTTCCGCGTTCCTCCTCTCAAGACGTTTCCGCCGTGATGCCGCGACGCAACCGGCGTCGTCCTTGCCTTTTGCGTGTCGATCTTCGAAAACCCGCCCCGAAGGCTTAAGCGTGCGCCGGTATCCGTGGCGCGGTGGACCGGATCGGTTCAGGAACGAGGTTTCCGATGCTCGATTACGCGCAGGCGCGGCGGATGATGGTCGACTGCCAGTTGCGGACCTTCGACGTGAACGACAACGCCGTTCTCGACGCCTTCGATTCGGTGCCGCGCGAAGCCTTCGTTCCCAAGAACCAGGAGCCCTTCGCCTATATCGACCAGCCCCTGCGGCTCGGTTCGGCAGGCTCCGATCTCCGCGTGACCCCGGCTCCGATGGTTCTCGGCCGGATGATCCAGGCTCTCAAGATTCATTCCGGTGTCACGGCGCTCGATGTCGGCACCGGCTATGGCTACGCCTCCGTCCTGATGGCGCAGCTCGGCGCGACGGTGACGGCCATCGAATCGATTCCCGAACTGGTCGCCGCCGCGAAGGAACGGCTCGCCGGCAAGGCGAACGTCATCGAGGGGCCGCTGCGGGCCGGTGCCGCCAGCCAAGGGCCGTTCGACGCGATTCTCGTCAACGGCCGCGTCGAGACCCGCCCGCAATCCTTGCTTGATCAACTCAAGGATGACGGACGGCTCGTGTGTGTCTTCGGGCCCGACCGGGGCGCGAAGGTCACTGTATTCGTCCGGGCCGGCAATGCCTTCGGATCGCGTCCGCTCTTCGACGCGTCCCTGCCAGCCTTGGCAGACTTCGCGCAAGAAGCGTCTTTTGCCTTCTGATACTCTCGAAAGCTGAGAATTCGCGGGTCCAGTGAGGTGTCGCCTTTATGCGCCACCCCCGAGGATTCAGGCGCGGAAGCCGCTGGACCCGGTGCCGAGTTAACGTCTTCCAGCTAAGGTCCGTCGCAGGGCGGGCTTGTTCGGATAGGTGCGGTTCGCCGCATGACCGCTGTTGAGGCGGGTGTCCGAGATCGCGGGGGCCGCAAGGGTTGAGCACTGTGAGTTTACGAGTGCCGAAAAACCGCTTCACCCAGCGCCGCGCTGGCATCGCCGTCACGGCGATCGCCGCGGTGCTGGCGTCGAGCCAGGTGGGTGCGGAAACGCTCGAGAGTGCCCTTGTTCGGGCCTATCGCGGCAATCCGACCCTCAATTCCGGTCGGGCAACCGTTCGCTACACCGATGAGTTCGTGGCCATCGCCCAATCGGGCTACCGGCCGCAGGTGAACCTCAGCGCTGACGTCGGAACCCAGTACACGAAGGGCCAGCTTTCCGGCGGGACTTTCAACCAGACCACGACTCCTGGCGGCGCCGGCCTCGTGGTCAGCCAAACGCTGTTCAACGGCTTCCAGACGGACAACAACGTCCGCCGGTACGAGTCGACGGTCTACAGCCAACGCGAGACGCTGCGCTTCACCGAGCTGTCGGTCCTCTACGCCGCCGTTCAGGCCTACATGAACGTGCTGAGCAACACGGCGACGCTGGAGCTGAACCGCAACAACGTCGAAGTGCTCGAAGAGCAGCTCCGGCAGACGCGCGACCGCTTCAACGTCGGCGAGGTCACGCGGACGGACGTCGCGCAGGCCGAGGCGCGCCTTGCCGGTGCCCGGTCGCAGGTGAGTGCCGCGGAATCGACCTTGCGGACGTCGATCGGTGTCTATCGCCAGAACATCGGTGTGGAGCCGCGCTCGCTGGCACCGGGTCGGCCGCTCGATCGCTACGTCCCGGCCAGCCTCGACGCCGCCGTGTCGGTCGGCCTGCAAGAGCATCCGCAGATCTTCTCGGCGATTCACGCGCTCGATGCCGCCGAGTCTCAGGTTAAGGTGCTGGAGGGTCAGCTTTACCCGCAAGTGACCGTGCAGGGCAGCGTCCAGCAGCGTTACGACAGCCAGCTGCCCGGCGACAACGCCGTGACCGCCTCGCTCATCGGCCGCGTGACCATCCCGATCTATGAAGGCGGGCAGGTCTATGCGCAGGTCCGTCAGCAGAAGGAACAGGTGGGTCAGCTCCGGATCGAGGTGGACCGGGTCCGCGATCAGGTGCGGGCGCAGATCGTGGATTTCTGGGGCCGGCTCGAAGCCGCCAAGGCGCAGGTGATCGCCGCCCAGGCGCAGGTCCAGGCCAACGAGGTCGCCCTCAACGGCGTGCGCGAGGAAGCGCGCGTCGGCCAGCGGACCACCCTCGACGTCCTCAACGCGCAGCAGGAATTGCTGAACTCCCGCGTGAACCTCATCGTCGCCCAGCGCGACCGGGTGATCTTCTCCTACGGCGTCGTTCAAGCGATGGGTCAGCTGACCGCCCGCTTCACGGCCCTGCCGGTCGAGGCCTACAGCGCCAAGATCCACTTCGATCAGGTCAAGGATCTGTGGTTCGGCCTGCGCACGCCCGACGGGCGCTGAGCCCGCCGCCTCTGCTGTGAGCATTGTTCGTTTTTTCAAGGACTGTGCTGTCGGTACGCTTGTCGTAGCTCAGGGGCGTGAAATACTGAGTTGCGGCTCCGAGCGAGCCGCCTTCCGGTCTCTTCGCATCCGAGCGCGCCGTCGTCATGAGTGCAGCAAGCCCCCAGGTTCAGGACAAGGCTGCCGATAAGGCGCATGAGCCGTCGATGGAGGAAATTCTCGCCTCCATCCGCCGGATCATCGCCGACGATCAGGCGGCCAAGCCCAGCGAGCCGGAGCCGGAACCGGCCGAGGTCGATGATATCCTCGACCTCGCCGAGGTGGCCGAACCGGTGCCGCCGCCCGTCGCCCTGGTGCGACCCGTCGAGCCGCCCGCGCCGCAGCCGGCTCCGCTCGATCTCGATGAGATCAGCTTCGAGGATCTGGCCGTCGAGGACGAATTCGTGCCCGAGCCGCCGCCCGTCGCCAAGGCTCCGGAGCCGGTGGCCCCCGAGCCCGTGGCACCCCCGGAGCCGCCCAAGCCCGCACCGCGCATGGAACCGCCGCCGGTCGCCAAGGCGCCCGAGCCCTCGTTCGACCGTCTGATTTCCCCAACCACGGATGCGACCGTCGGGCAGGCGTTCAACCTGCTGGCGCATACGGTGCTCACCAACAACGCGCGCACCCTCGAAGACATCGTGCAGGACATGCTCCGCCCGATGCTCAAGTCCTGGCTGGACGACAATCTGCCCGTGGTGGTGGAGCGCCTCGTCCGCGCCGAGATCGAGCGGGTATCGCGGGGGCGCTGAGGCCTCTCGCGTGTTGACGCGGGCGGTCTGACGGCCGAAAGCGGGGGCTCGTTCCAGCCCAGCCCGCTTTCGGCCCGACTTTCGCGATGATGGACAAAACCTTCGACCCGGCTTCCGTCGAGGCGCGCATCCGCGCCGCTTGGGAGGATGCGGGGGCCTTCCGCGCCGGCCGCCCCGAGCGGGCCGGCGCCGCGCCCTATTGTATCGTGATCCCGCCGCCGAACGTGACGGGCTCCCTGCATATGGGCCACGCCCTCAACAACACCCTGCAGGACGTGCTCTGCCGGTTCGAGCGCATGCGCGGGCGCGACGTGCTCTGGCAGCCCGGCACCGACCATGCCGGCATCGCGACGCAGATGGTGGTCGAGCGCCGGATGGCCGAGCGCAAGGAGCCGGGTCGCCGGGAGATCGGCCGCGAGGCCTTCCTCGAAAAGGTCTGGGCGTGGAAGGCCGAATCCGGCGGCGCCATCGTGGAGCAGCTGAAGCGGCTCGGCGCCTCCTGCGATTGGACCCGCGAGCGCTTCACCATGGACGAGGGCCTGAGCCGCGCCGTGCTCAAGACCTTCGTGGACCTGCACAAGGACGACCTGATCTACCGCGACAAGCGCCTCGTGAACTGGGACCCCCGGTTCCAGACGGCGATTTCCGACCTCGAAGTGCTGCAGGTCGATATCAAGGGCCATCTCTGGCACTTCGACTATCCCGTGGTCGATGCCTCCGGCGCCGAGACCGGCGAGATCATCACCGTCGCCACCACCCGGCCCGAGACGATGCTCGGCGACACCGCCGTGGCGGTGCACCCGGAGGACGAGCGCTACACGTCCCTCGTCGGCAAGTCCGTGCGTCTGCCGCTGGTGGGGCGCCTGATCCCGATCGTCGCCGACAGCTATTCGGACCCGGAGAAGGGAACGGGCGCGGTCAAGATCACCCCGGCCCACGACTTCAACGACTTCGAGGTTGGCCGCCGGCACGCTCTGACGATGATCAACGTCCTCGATCCCGAGGGCAGGATGCTCATCGAGGGCAACGAGGCGTTCCTGGCGAAGGCGTCGCCCGAGGCGGACGTGCTGGCCCTGCACGGCGTGGACCGGGCGGCGGCGCGCAAGCGCGTCGTGGAACTGATGGAGGAGCGCGGGCGCCTGCGCACCATCGAACCCAACACCCATATGGTGCCGCACGGCGACCGCTCGGGCGTGGTGATCGAGCCCTACCTCACGGACCAATGGTACGTGAACGTGAAGCCGCTGGCCGAGCGGGCGATGCAGGCCGTTCGCGACGGCAAGACCCAATTCGTGCCGGAGAACTACGAGAAGATCTTCTTCCAGTGGCTCACCAACATCGAGCCGTGGTGCATCTCGCGCCAGCTCTGGTGGGGCCACCAGATCCCCGTCTGGTACGACGACGAGGGCGGTGTCTACGTCGCCGAGAGCGAGTCCGATGCCCTGGCGCAGGCCGAGGCGAAGCACGGCCGCGCCATGGCGCTGACGCGCGATCCGGACGTCCTCGACACGTGGTTCTCCTCCGGTCTGTGGCCGTTTTCGACCCTCGGCTGGCCGGACAAGACGCCGGAACTTGCTCGCTTCTACCCGACCAACACGCTGGTGACGGGCAAGGACATCCTGTTCTTCTGGGTCGCCCGCATGATGATGCTCGGGCTGCACGTCACGGGCGAAGTCCCGTTCGACACCGTCTATCTGCACACGCTGGTGCGCGACGCCTCCGGCGCCAAGATGTCGAAGTCGAAGGGCAACGTCGTCGATCCCCTCGAAATCATCGAGCAGGTCGGCGCGGACGCCCTGCGCTTCACCCTCTGCGCGCTGGCCGTGCAGGGGCGCGACATCAAGCTGTCCACCGACCGCGTTCAAAGCTACCGCAACTTCGCGACGAAACTCTGGAACGCGGCCCGCTTCGCCGAACTGAACGGCTGCACGCTCGATCCCGCCTTCGATCCGCGCGCGGTCACGGGGGCGATCAACAAGTGGGCCCTGGGTGAAGCCGCCCGCGCGGTGGCCGAGGTCGCGGCCGCCATCTCGGCCTATCGGTTCAACGATGCGGCGAACGCCGCCTACCGCTTCACCTGGAACATCTTCTGCGATTGGTACCTCGAACTCGCGAAGCCCGTGCTGCAGGGGGAGGGGGCCGATCCGGCCGCCAAGGCTGAGACCCAGGCGAGCGTCGCCTACCTGATCGATCAGGTCGCCAAGATCCTGCACCCGTTCATGCCGTTCCTCACCGAGGAGCTGTGGGGCATCAAGGGCGAGGGCATCGAAGGGCGCGGTCTGCTGGCGCTCGCCTCCTGGCCCGACCTCGCGGGGCTCGCGGACGCGGGGGCCGAGGAGGAAGTCGGCTTCGTGGTCGATCTCATCGGCCAGATCCGCTCGGCGCGTTCCGAGACGAACGTGCCGGCCGGCGCGCAGATCCCCCTAGTTCTCGTCGGCGCCGATGCGGCGGTGAGGGCGCGGGTCGAGGCGTGGCGCGAGACGCTGGTGCGCCTCGCCCGCCTGTCGGAGATCACCTTCACCGACGCGCCTCCGGCCAAGTCCGTGCAACTGCTGGTCCGCGGCAGCGTGGCCGCGCTTCCCCTGGAAGGCATCGTGGACCTCGCCGCCGAGGTCGCGCGGCTAAAGAAGGAGAAGGCCAAGGCCGAGGGCGAGATCAAGAAGGTCGATGCCAAGATGGCCAACGCCGACTTCGTCGCCCGCGCCCCCGAGGAGATCATCGAGGAGAACCGCGAGCGGCGGGAGGCCGAGAGCGCGCGTCTCGTGAAGATCGATGAGGCGCTGGCCCGGTTGAGCGGCGAGTAGACCGGCGATTGCAGGGCGGCCGTCACGCGCGGCCGCCCACCTGACAAAACGGTAATCTGCCCGCCACACCGGGGTGAGGGCCGGGCGCCTAGAAAGATCCCATCGACGGCCGCGACAGGCGTCGTCCCGATCTTTTCAGGTGTGAGAGCCCCATGACCGAGCCCCGTACCGCCCGCCGCTACACCAGCCGTGCCCTCGCCTCCGTCGCCGCCGCGGCGTTGGTGGCCGGTGGGGCCGTGGGCAGCGGCTACCTGCCCGCCGCGACCCCCGCCTTCGCCCAGGCCCTGCCGAAGTCGCCCATCGAGGCGCCCGAGCATCCGCCGGGCTCGTTCGCCGGCATCGTCAACAAGGTGAAGCCGGGCGTCGTCTCGGTGAAGGTGAAGCTCGACGATTCCGCGAGCGACGACGAGGACGGCGGCGGCAACAACGGCCAGAACCTCCAGAACGTCCCGCCGCAGCTGCGCGAGTTCTTCAAGCGCTTCGGCGAGAACGGCCCGAACGCGCAGCCGCAGCGTCGCGGCAGCCGTGGCGCCGTGGGCTCGGGCTTCATCATCTCGGCCGATGGCTACGTCGTCACGAACAACCACGTCGTGGACCACGCCACCACCGTGCAGGTGACGCTGGATGACGGCCGCACCCTCGACGCGAAGGTCATCGGCAAGGATGCCAAGACCGACGTCGCGCTCTTGAAGATCAAGGAAGGCGGCAACTTCCCCTACGTGCAGTTCGGCAAGTCCGCGCCGCAGGTGGGTGACTGGGTGGTCGCCATCGGCAACCCGTTCGGCCTCGGCGGCACGGTGACGGCGGGCATCGTCTCGGCCCGTGGCCGCGACATCGGCGCCGGCCCCTACGACGACTTCCTGCAGATCGACGCGCCCATCAACAAGGGCAATTCCGGCGGCCCGACCTTCAACGTCAACGGCGAAGTGGTCGGCGTGAACACGGCCATCGCCTCGCCGTCCGGCGGCAGCGTCGGCCTCGCCTTCGCCATCCCGGCCGAGACGGTGCAGGCGGTGGTGGATCAGCTCCGCACGGACGGGAAGGTCGCCCGCGGCTACCTCGGCGTGCAGATCCAGCCGGTGACGCAGGACATCGCGGAGGGCCTCGGCCTCGACAAGGCCAAGGGCGCCCTGGTCGATCATGCCGAGAGCGGCACCCCGGCGGCCAAGGCCGGGCTGAAGTCCGGCGACGTGATCGAGAAGGTCAACGGCGAGACCGTCGACAGCGCTCGCGAGCTTTCCCGCCGCATCGCCTCCATGAAGCCCGGCGCCGAAGTGAAGCTCGGCTACCTGCGCGGCGGTAAGGCCGACACGGCGACCGTCACCCTCGGCTCCATGCCGACCGACGGTACCAAGGTGGCGAGCCGCGAGGATGACAACGGCGGTCAGGTGCATCTCGGCCTCGGCCTCGCCCCCGCTGCCCAGGTCGGCCTGTCCGACCAGGGCGTGGCGGTGATGCAGGTGGATCCCGATGGTCCGGCTGCCGCGAAGGGCATCGAGCGCGGTGATCTGATCCTCGACGTCGGCGGACAGTCGGTCTCCAGCCCCTCGGACGTGGCCGCCCAGGTCCGCGCCGCCGAGACCAGCGGTCGCAAGGCCGTGCTGATGCGGGTGAAGAGCGCCAAGGGCCAGACCCGCTTCGTGGCGATCTCGCTCAGCAAGAATGCCGGCTGATGCCGGCTGTTAAGGGGGAACCCCTCTTCCCCCGGTGACGCCCCTCGACTGGCGCCGGTCTCAGGACCGGCGCCATTTTTCGTTCAGGGCTGGGCGGGCGGAACGGGGATGCCGAGCCCGTCGCCGAGACACTGGCGGCAGCGGGCGAGGACGGCGAAAGCCGCGTTCGAATCGCGACCGAGGCGCATGAGATCGCCGATCCGCGCCCGTCCGAAGACCAGGGCCGAGAGTACGCCCCTGATGTCCGGTTCGCCATCGGGCGTGAGGGCGTTGGCGGCGAAGGCGGGGAGCGCCCGGTCGGCCGGATCGCAGATCACCCGCAGGGCCGCGAAGGGCAGGCCGTGCCGCCCGGCGAAGGTCGCCGCGACATGCGATTCCATATCGACGGCCGCCGCGCCGGTCGTCTCGCGCAGGATCGTCTTGTCGGCGACGGCCAGCACCGCCGCATCGACGCCTGCGAGATCCGCCGAGATCACGCGATTGGGCAGGTCTGCGAGCAGGCCCACCATCGCGGCGGCGGCGTCGAGATCCGCCCGTCGCCGTCCATCGGCCGTGACGATGCCGGTGCCGACGACGACATCGCCCGGCTTCAAGCTGGGATCGAGCCCGCCCGCGATGCCGAAGCTCACCACGGCCCTGCAGGCCGGTGGCACGCGCCCGTCGAGCAGCACGCGCAGGCGGGCCGGATCGCCGCCCGCGCCGACCGCCTCGACGCCACGGCCGGCGGCGATGCGCCGTTCGCGGGCAAGTCCGGTCACGGCGAGGACGGGGGCTGACGGGTCGATCATGGGGCGGGGCTGGATCAGGTCCGCGAGCAGGCCGGGCGGGGGCCGGCGGCGGGGCTGATCGGGGTCGGGAGAGGGCAAGGGGCGCGCGGGTCGAGGGGGCCGCCGCTCGGGCGAATCACGGCCCTCATAGCAGGGCGCAAGCGTCGCGTCGTCAGGAGCGCGGGGCGGGGCGGCGTTCCGCCCCGCCCCACGGGCCGGGTCACATGCCGAAGGCGACCTGGCGGGTGTTGCTCTTCTTCAAGTTCCGGTAGCGCGCCAGCGCCCAGAGCGGGAAGAACTTCGGGTAGCCGTGGTAACGGAGGTAGAACACGCGCGGGAAACCCGTCGCTGTGTAGCGCTCCTCGCTCCACAGGCCGTCCGTGTCCTGCGTGCGGGTGAGGAAGTTGATGCCCCGCGTCACGGCCGGATCGTCCACAGCCCCCGCCGCCATCAGGGCGAGCAGCGCCCAGGCGGTCTGTGAGGCGGTGGAGGAGCCTGCCTCGAACTCCGGGTCGATCTTGTAGGACGAGGCGTCCTCGCCCCAGCCCCCATCCGGGTTCTGGATGCGGATCAGCCAGGAGACGGCCTTCTGGATGCGTGGATCGGCCGAGGAGATGCCCGCCGCGTTCAGGGCGTTCAGCACGGACCACGTGCCGTAGATGAAGTTCATGCCCCAACGGCCGTACCACGAGCCGTCTTCCTCCTGATCGTTCAGGAGGTAGTTCACGCCCCGGTCGAGGGAGCGGCAGGATTCGCGGGTCTCCCCGAGCTGCGCCAGCATCCCCACCACGCGGGCGGTCACGTCGGCGGTCGGCGGGTCGAGGAGCGCCCCGTGATCCGAGAACGGGATGTGGTTCAGGTACATGTAGTTGTTGTCGGCATCGAAGGCGGCCCAGCCGCCATCGGCCGATTGCAGCCCCTCGACCCATTCGCGGGCGCGGGCGATGGCCACCTTGTAGTCGGGCATGCCGGCCACGAGGCCGTGCTGGCGCATGGCGCGGTCCATTGCCATCACCACGACGGCGGTGTCGTCGAGGTCCGGGTAATGGGCGTTGGCGTATTGGAACGCCCAGCCGCCGGGGCGGACCTTCGGCTTGCGGGCCGCCCAGTCACCCACGATGTCGAGCACCTGCCGGGGCTTCAGCCAATCGAGGCCGGCGCGGGCCGTGGCCTCGGCCTCCGGGCCGCCGGCTTCGAGGAAGGCGTGGCTCGCGAGGGCGGTGTCCCACACGGGCGAGACGCAGGGCTGCACATAGGCCTCGTCGTCCTTGATGACGACGAGCTTCTCGATGGCCTCCAACGCGACCTTCACCTGCGGATGGTCGGGCGTGTAGCCCATGATCTCGTACATCAGCACCGAGTTGACCATCGGCGGGAAGATGGCGCCGAGGCCGTCCTCGCCGTTCAGCCGCTCGCTTACCCAGGCGCGGGCCTTCTCCATGGCGCGCTGGCGGGGGCTGCGCGGGAACAGGTGCTCGGTGTTCTGGAGGATGCGGTCGATGAAGCCGAAGATCGGCGTCCACGGCCACGTCGCGTGGGGCGAGCCCGGCCAGGAACGGACGCTCTCCGGTGGCGTCACGAACAGTTCCTGAATGCCGATGCCGCGCGGATTCTTCGCCCTCGGCTTCGTGGCCTGCAGGACGAACATCGGGACCATGGTGCAGCGGGCCCAGTAGCTCACCTTGTCGATGTGGAAGGGAAACCACTTCGGCAGGAACATGATCTCCACCGGCATGGCCGGCACGGCGCGCCACGGCACCTCGCCGTAGAGGGCCAGCAGGAAGCGGGTGAAGACGTTGGCGTTGGCCGCGCCGCCACGGGTGAGGATCGCCTCGCGCGCCCGGCGCATGTGCGGGGCCTCGATGTCCTCGCCGATCATCTTGAGGCAGAAATAGGCCTTCACCGTCGCGCTCATGTCGAACGGCCCCTCGTGGACGAGGGCCCAGCCGCCATGCGGTCCCTGCGTCCGGCGCAGGTAGTTGCCGATCTTGCGCTCAAGGTCGGGCGTCGGCGGAAAGCCGCGGAAATGGTGGAACAGGATGTATTCGGAGGGGATGGTCGCGTCGGCTTCGAGTTCGAAGCAGATATGCCCATCCTTGTGAGCCAGCTCGCCCAGGGCCCGGGTCGCAACGCTCACGCTGCGCTCGACGGTTTCCAGGCTGATGTCCTGCGTCTTCGGGCGCTGCAGCGCCTCTATCTTGTTCACGGCCTCTCGCATCTGTCCTCGCCTCACGGTCACCTGCCGCCGGTCCCGAACGCATCGCGCCCGGAAATGGCCTCAAGCCCCCATTCCACGCGTCCCCTCGCACCGGAACGGCATCCGTTCCGGCGGGGAACGCTCACGTCGCAACCGCCATGCCTCATGCTGCGCCACGCGCAGGTGTCTCCGCACACATCAATGCGTGGGCGGCCGTCTTGCCGGAGCGGATCGCACCCTCGATGGTCGATGGCAGGCCCGTGGCCGTCCAATCGCCCGCGAGAACGAGGTTCGCGTGCCGCGTGCGTGCAGGAGCCCTCCGCGCCGCCTCGGTCGGCGTCGCGGCGAACGTTGCACGCTTCTCCTTGACGATTTGCCAGCGTGGCAGTTCCGAAGCAAGACTGCCGAGCAAGGCGATCTCCCCCCAGATCTGCCGGGCGAGGTCTTCGCGCGGCACGTCGAGGAGCCTATCCGCCCCTGAAATCGTGACCGAATATCGGTCCGAATAGGCGAAAAGCCACTCCGTAAGACTATTCACCACACCGAGAACAAGCGGGCTGCCGGGCTTCGGAACGACCGCGAAATGGGCGTTCACGATCGAGCGAAACTCCAGCGGCGTGGGGACTTCGGGCAACAGGTCGGCGGTCACCCACGGCGGCAGCGCGAGCACGACCGAAGCACCCGGCCCGATCGCCTCCGGCCCATCCGAGAATTGCAGCGCGGTGACGCGCCCGTCCGTGACGTCGAGCCCGCGCAGGCGGCGGCCGAGGCGCACCTGCGCGCCCCGCTTGGCCAGGGTGGCGAGCGCCGGGTCCACGAAGGCGTAGGAGAGGCCCTTCTCGGCCACCATCGGCTTGCAGGCCTTGCCGCCCGCGCCCAGCGTCTCCCGCAGGATGCGCGCGGCGAGGCCGACATCGCTGTCGCGGGGCTCGGTGTTGAGGGCCGCGAGCAGGACCGGGTGCCACAGGCGCTCGTAGAGCGGGCCCGAGCATTCCATGGTCTCGCCGATCGTCCCGCCCGCGCCCTCGGCCTTGCCGGCGGCGGCGCGCAGGATACCGAGGGGGGCGAGGTAGTCGCGGGCGCGGGTGCCGGGCACCCGGCGCGACGGGCTCAGCACCCACCAGGGCAGGCGGCCGGCATTGGGGCGCAGCGTCCAGCGCTGGCCGGATTTCAGGTCGGCGAAGTCGAAGGCGGCTTCTTCCGGGCCGATCAGGGCATCGTCGGGGGCGCCGACCTCGCGCAGGAAGCCGAGCGCGTCGGCATTGCCGGAGAGCAGCAGGTGGTTGCCGTTGTCGATGTGGAGCCCGAGGCTCGGGTCGAAGTAGGAGCGGCAGCGCCCGCCGGCCTGCTTGGCGGCCTCGTGCAGCACGACCTGCTTGCCGCTCTGGCTGAGCGAGACGGCAGCCGAGAGCCCGGCGAGACCGGCTCCGACGATGTGGACCTTGGCCATCACAGCACGCCGTGGCGGAGGGCGACGAGGATCAGCGAGAGCTTGCCCGGCTTCACCCGGGCGCGGGGCGGCGCCCAGCCCCGGCGGATCACCGCCTTGAGGTAGAGATGGTAGGCCGCCGCCATGAGCCGCGCCGCCTTGGTCGCTTTGCGCGGATTGCGCTGGATGATTTCCCAGGTCGCCCGGTAATGCGCCTCGGCCTCCCGCGCGATGGCCGCGCAGACCTCGCCGATGCGCGGATGCATGATCGCCTGGGTCGGCGTCGGATCCGCGAGGCCGATGGCCTCCAGCTTCTCGCGGGGCAGGTAGAGGCGCCCGCGCTCGGCATCCTCATCGATGTCGCGCAGGATGTTGGTGAGCTGCAGCGCCCGGCCCTGGTGCCAGGCGAGCTTCACCCCGTCCGCCTCGGGCATGCCGAAGATGCGCACGGAGAGGCGCCCTACGGCGCTGGCGACGCGGTCGCAATAGAGATCGAGGGTGGCCTCGTCGGGGGCGACGATGTCCTCCTCGGCGTCCATCGCCATGCCGTCGATGACGGCCTGGAAATCCTCGCGCTTCAGGTCGAACTGCGCCACCGGCCCGACGAGGTCGCGGGTGCGCGCCACCGGGCGGCCGGCATAGAGCGCGTCGATATCGGCCCGCCAGCGGTCGAGTTCGGTGCGGCGCACGTCACGCGCGCCGCCATCGTCGGCCACGTCATCGACGGCGCGGCAGAAGGCGTAGACGGCATACATCGCCTCCCGCCGCTCCTTCGGGAGCAGGCGCATGGCCGTGTAGAAGGACGAGCCGGCGGCGGGCAGCGCCGGGGCTTCGGCCTCGGCGGCGGTCGCGGGCGTCGCGGTGGCGCTCAACGGGAGGCTCCTTGCATGGCCGCGCGGACGATCCGCCCGCGGAACGGGCGGCGCGCGAGGGTCGCGGCGACCCCGCGCAGGGCGATGAGGGCGAAGGCCGCCTTGCCGTGATGGACCTTCTCGGAGAGCGGATCGCGGTCCAGCAGGCCCTTCGACAGGACCACCGCGAGGCGATGGATCGCCGCGATCTCCAGCGAGAGCCGGGTGTCGTCGATCAGGTCCGGCAGGGTGGCGCCCTCATCGAGCAGGACGAGGCATTGCTGCGCCAGTTCGTGGAACACCGCGCGGAGCGCCGGAGGGGCCTTCGCCTCGCCGAGCATGGCGATGGTGGCGCCGTGCCGGTCCAGGCAATCCTGCGGCAGGTACACCCGGTCGAGAGCGCGGAAGTCCTTCCCGCAATCCTGCAGGTGGTTGATGATCTGCAGCGCCGCGCAGATCTTGTCCGAGGGGTCGTAGACCCGCGCCGGGTCCTCGCCGTGGATGTCGAGGACGAAGCGGCCCACCGGCATCGCCGAATAGCGGCAATAGTGGATCAACTCGTCCCAGTCGGCGTAGCGGTTCTTGCGCGCGTCCATGCGGAACGCGTCGAGGAGTTCGAGGGCGTGGCGCGGCGGAAGCCGGCGGGTCGCCAGTTCCGCCTTCAGCGGCGCCGCCTCGGGGTCGGCGGGACCCGCCCCGGTCAAGGCGTCGGCGAGGCCGTCGAGGAGGGCGAGCTTACGCTCCGGCGTGAGGTCGGAATGGTCCGCCACGTCGTCGCCCGCGCGGACGAAGTTGTAGAAGGCCAGGATCGCCCCGCGATGGCGCGGATGGATTAGGTGCGAGGCGACGGGGAAGTTCTCGTCGCGATGGCCCTTGCCGGAACGGGTGTCGGTCGCGGTGTCGAGGGTGGTCATTTCAGGTATCCCGCGCCCCGGAACCAGTCGATCGCGTCGGACAGGCCCTCGCGATAGGGCCGCGCCGTGTAACCGAGTTCGGCCCGCGCCTTCTTGTCGGAGAAGAACATCCGGTAGCGGGACATGCGGATGCCGTCGATGGTGGCGAAGGGCTGGTTGCCGGTGAAGCGTGCGGCCAATTGCGCGAAGAACGCCACCGGATACACCACCGCGCGGGGCAGGTTCACGGTCGGCGGCTTGCGCCCGACCATCCCGGCGATGTCCGCCAGCATCTGCGACAGGAACACGTCCTCCCCGCCGAGGATGTAGCGCTCGCCGATCCGCCCCTTGTTCAGGGCCAGCAGATGGCCGTTCGCCACGTCGTCCACATGGGCGAGGTTGAGGCCGGTATCCACGAAGGCCGGCATCTTGCCGAGCGCCGCCTCCTGGATGATCCGCCCGGTGGGGGTCGGCTTCACGTCGCGGGGGCCGATGGGCGTCGAGGGGTTCACGATCACCGCCGGCAAGCCGTCGCGGGCGACCATCTCCTCCACCACGCGCTCGGCCACGACCTTGCTGCGCTTGTAGGCGCCGATGGCCGTCTCCGGCGTGAGCGGCATGGTCTCGTCGGAGGGCGTGACGCCGTCAGCCGGGGGCCGGATGGTCGCGACGCTCGACGTGTAGACGACCCGCTCGACGCCCGCGTCGAGGGCGGCCCGCATCATCAGCCGGGTGCCGTCGCGGTTGGTGCGGACGATCTCCTCCATGTCCGGCGCCCAGAGCCGGTAATCGGCGGCGGCGTGGATCAGGTAGCGCTGGCCGCGCATCGCCTCGGCGACCGAGGCCGGATCGCGCATGTCGCCCGTGACGATCTCGACATCCGGCCATGTGAGGTTGGTGCGCGGGCTCGAGGCGCGCACGAGGATGCGCACCGGGAAGCCGGCCCGGCGGAAGACATCGACCAGGGCCGAGCCGAGGAAGCCGCTCGCGCCGGTGATCAGCACGGGGCCGGCCTCGGCCGGGCCGGATGGGGTGGCCACAGCCATCGTATCTCGTCAGGTCGCAAACAATGACGGCGGGCAAGATGCCCGCCGGTCGGCGTTCTAATCGGGCAGGCCCGGCCGCGGCAAGGCGCGGCCGTGCAGTCCCGTCAGGCGAGGCGCAGGCGCGAACGGCCGTCCTTGCGCTCGGGCAGCGTCTCGGTGACGACCTTGACGATGCTCGGGGCGTCGAGGCCGGCCTCGGCGTACATCTTCTCCGGCTTGTCGTGGTCCTGGTACGTGTCCGGCAGGGTGAGCGTCCGCACCCGCACCCGGCCCGCATCCAGCGCGCCCTTCTCCGCCAGGAGATGCAGCACCATCGCCCCGAACCCGCCGCGCGAGCCTTCCTCGATCGTCACCAGCACCTCGTGCCGCGACGCCAGATCCAGGATCAGCGCCTCGTCCAGCGGCTTGGCGAAGCGCGCATCCGCCACCGTGACCGCCACGCCCTGCTCGGCGAGCGTATCCGCCGCCTTAAGCGCCTCGGCGAGGCGCGTGCCGAGCGACAGGATCGCCACCCGGGCATTCGCGTCCTCGCGGACCATCCGGCCCTTGCCGATGGGCAGGGCCTCGCCCCGCTCCGGCAATTCGATGCCGACGCCTTCGCCGCGCGGATAGCGCAGGGCGGACGGGCCGCTGTCATGGGCGTGCAACGTCGCCACCATGTGCACCAGCTCGGCCTCGTCGGCCGCCGCCATCACCGTCATGTTCGGCAGGCAGCACAAGTAAGCGAGGTCGAAGGCGCCGGCATGGGTCGCGCCGTCCGCGCCGACGAGCCCCGCCCGGTCCATGCAGAAGCGCACCGGCAGGTTCTGCAGGGCGATGTCGTGCACCACCTGATCGTAGGCCCGCTGCAGGAAGGTCGAGTAGATCGCCACGAACGGCTTGTAGCCCTCGGTGGCCAGACCGCCCGCGAAGGTCACCGCGTGCTGCTCGGCGATGCCCACGTCGAAGGTCTTGTCCGGGTGGGCCTTGCCGAACAGGTCGATGCCGGTGCCGCCGGGCATCGCGGCGGTGATCGCCACCACCTTCGGGTCGGCGTCGGCCGCCTTGATCAGGCTCTCGCCGAACACCCGTGTGTAGGCCGGCGCGTTCGGCTTGGCCTTGGCCTGGACGCCCGACACCACGTCGAACTTCACCACACCATGGTAGCGGTCGGCCGACGCCTCGGCCGGGGCGTAGCCCTTGCCCTTGCGGGTGACGACATGCAGCAGGATCGGGCCGGTCTCGGTGTCGCGGACGTTCTTCAGCACCGGCAGCAGGTGGTCGAGGTTGTGGCCATCGACCGGGCCCACGTAGTGGAAGCCCATCTCCTCGAACATCGTGCCGCCGCCGACCACGAGGGAGCGGGCGTACTCTTCCGCCGCCGCCGCGCGCTGGTAGATCGCCTTCGGCAGCAGCTTGCCGAGTTGCTTGGCGGCATCGCGCAGGGTCCGGTAGGTGTCGCCCGAGGCGAGCCGCGCGAGATAGGCCGACATCGCGCCCACGGGGGGCGCGATGGACATGTCGTTGTCGTTGAGGATGACGATGAGGCGCGAATGCAGGGCGCCGGCATTGTTCATGGCCTCATAGGCCATGCCCGCCGACATCGAGCCGTCGCCGATCACCGCGATCATGTTGCGGCGCTTCGGATTCTGGCCCTTGGCCTTGGCGGCGGCGGCGTCGAGGTCGCGGCCCACCGCCATGCCGAGCGCGGCCGAGATCGAGGTGGAGGAATGCGCCGCGCCGAACGGGTCGTAGACGCTCTCGGAGCGCTTGGTGAAGCCGGACAGGCCCCCGCCCTGGCGCAGGGTGCGGATGCGGTCGCGGCGGCCGGTGAGGATCTTGTGCGGGTAGCACTGGTGGCCGACATCCCAGACGATGCGGTCGTCGGGGGTGTCGAAGACGTGGTGCAGGGCGACGGTGAGCTCGACGACGCCGAGCCCCGAGCCGAGATGGCCGCCGGTGATGGACACGGCGTCGATCATCTCGGCGCGCACGGCATCGGCCACGGATTGCAGCTCGCCTTCCGGCACCGTCCGCAGATCCGACGGCTCGTTCACACGATCCAGCAACGCTGATTGCTCAGGGGTGATCGCCAATGCTCGCACTCGCTTGTTCACTGTGCCGCCCGCCGCGCCGATCCGGACCGGACACCGCACGGGCCTTGAGCGGGGCGCGACCGTATGAAATCCGGGATGCCGCCGCTATCACGATATTTCCAGTTACGAACGATCGGCGCTTCGATCAATGACGGGATGACGCTTTTTTCCAGTTCAGTGCCCTTACCGCAACATGAGGTAATCCGTTGAGACCCGTTCGTCTCTGCAAGATCCTGCTGATCTCAGTCATCCCATACTGCAGCCAAGCTTTGGCCGATCCGCGTGTGCCGGATGGCAACCTGGACTTCGCCTGTAACTTCCTCGGCATTTGCCCCGTCCGCACAGTGCCGGGAGGGCCGGACCGAGATGTGCGCCCCTTCGTCGACAGCCTCGGGCGACCCTGCGCGCGGCGTGATCGGCCGACCCCGGAGGGCACGCGGCACGTCCGGGCCTGCTGGTGAGGGCTCTGCGTTTCACCGCCCTCGTCCTGCTCGCCGCGACGGCCGCGACGACGGCCAAGGCGCAGACCTGCCCCGCTCTGTTCGCAGGCGGTCAGGTGCCGGTGCTGGTCAATGCCAAGCTCACCGAGCGGACGACGGCGCTATGCTTCGAAGCTTTCGCCGTTCTGCATTCCGGCGTGACCCGGACCCCGCTCTATTCGGCCGAGCATCTCACCCGGGAGAGCATCGCCGCCGCGCGAGCGGTCGCCCGGGACGACACGTTCCATGAGGAGACGCGCCTGCCGCCGGAGGGCCGCGCGCGGCTGGAGGATTACGTCCGCAGTGGCTTCGACCGGGGCCATCTGGCCCCCGCCGCCGACATGCCGACCCTCTCCGCGCAGGCGGAATCGTTCAGCCTTGCCAACATCGTCCCGCAGGACAGGGCGATGAACCGGGGCATCTGGAGCGACATCGAGGAGAGCACCCGGCGTTTCGCGACGCGGCGCGGCTCGGTCTACGTCGTGACCGGGGTGGTCTTCGCGGGCGAGTCCCTGCGGGAGATCGGTGCGGGCGTCCTCGTGCCGACGCAACTGTACAAGGCGCTCTACGACCCGGCGACCGGGCAGGCCGGGGCCTATCTCGTGCCGAACGCGGCCGGGCGCGAGTGGAAGAGCCTGTCGCTCGACGAACTTCGCACGGCCACGGGCGTCGATGTGTTCCCCGCCCTGCCGCCCGCCGCCAAGGCGAGCGCGATGACATTGCCGGATCCGCAATCCGGCGGGCGCGGCGAGGCGCGGCGTCCGGACGGGTCGCAGGACCAGGTCTGGCGCGATTGGCTCTGGCGCGAGACGATGCGGGCGGTGAGAAAGGCCATCCGCGAATTGCTGCGCGAGATCTTCTGAGGCGACGATGACGAAGACGACGCCCGACCGTTTCGAGCCCTTCGCGGATGAAGCCACCGTGCGCAGCCTCGGCGGCCTGTCCATCGAGAACGGTACCGAGCGGATCGCCCTGCACGGCTCCCTCGACATCACCTGCGACAGGGCGGGGCTCGACGCGGCGCGGCGGCTGCGCGACACGGCCGAGGCCATCGTGAAGGCGCTGGAGGGACGGGACCTGCCGGCGCAGGTGGCCGAGGCGCCCGAGGCGCCGCCGCGCGAGGTGAAGAACCCCTTCGCGTGAGCGGGGAGGATGGGGCGATCCTTGCCGCTCTCCGGCCGTCCTGATACTCGGGACGGATCATACGACACATCCTGACTCGCGCGACAGGGCCGGCCGAGATGCCCGCCGCCGTCCGCCGCGACTCGGACCCGATCCCGAACAAGGACGACCCGCGATGGCCCGCGAATTCATCTATCACATGAAGGGGCTGACCAAGGCCTATACCGGCGGCAAGAAGATCCTCGATAACGTCAACCTGTCGTTCTACCCCGATGCCAAGATCGGCGTGTTGGGCGTCAACGGCGCCGGCAAGTCGACCCTGCTCAAGATCATGGCCGGGATCGACACCGACTTCTCCGGCGACGGCTGGGTCGCGCAGGGCGCCCGCGTCGGCTACCTGCCGCAGGAGCCGCATCTCGATCCGAACAAGTCCGTCCGCGAGAACGTGATGGAGGGCGTCGCCGCCAAGCAGGCCATGCTCGACCGCTACAACGAGCTCGCGATGAACTACTCGGAGGAAACCGCCGACGAGATGACCGAGCTTCAGGACCGGATCGAGACGCTGGGCCTGTGGGAGCTGGATTCGAAGATCGATCAGGCGATGGAGGCCCTCGGCTGCCCGAGCGACGAGCAGCCCGTCGCCACCCTGTCGGGCGGTGAGCGCCGCCGCATCGCCCTGTGCCGCCTGCTGCTGTGGGAGCCGGAGCTCCTGCTCCTCGACGAGCCGACCAACCACCTCGACGCCGAGACGGTGAACTGGCTGGAAGGCCACCTGCGCCAGTATCCGGGCGCGATCCTGATCGTGACCCACGATCGCTACTTCCTCGACAACGTGACGAGCTGGATCCTCGAACTGGATCGCGGCAAGGGCATCCCCTACGAGGGCAACTACTCCTCCTGGCTGGTGCAGAAGCAGAAGCGCCTGGAGCAGGAGGGCCGCGAGGACATGGCCCGCCAGCGCTCCATCGCCCGCGAGCAGGAATGGATCTCGGCCTCGCCGAAGGCCCGCCAGACCAAGTCGAAGGCGCGCATCACCCGCTACGAGGAACTCGTGGCGAAGCAGCAGCAGAAGGTCGACGCCACGGCGCAGATCGTCATCCCGATCACCGAGCGGCTGGGCCAGAACGTCATCGAGTTCAACAAGCTCTCGAAGGCCTATGGCGAACGCCTGCTGATCGAGGACCTGTCCTTCAAGCTGCCGCCGGGCGGCATCGTGGGGGTGATCGGCCCGAACGGCGCCGGCAAGACCACCCTGTTCAAGATGATCACCGGCAACGAGAAGCCGGACGACGGCGAGATCAAGATCGGCGAGAGCGTACATCTCGGCTACGTCGATCAGAGCCGCGACGCCCTCGATCCCAACGCCACCGTCTGGCAGGAGATCTCGGGCGGCAACGACATCCTGTATTTCAACAAGCGCGAGATCAATTCGCGGGCCTATTGCGCGGCCTTCGCCTTCAAGGGCCCCGACCAGCAGAAGAAGGTCGGCACGCTCTCGGGCGGTGAGCGCAACCGCGTCCACCTCGCGGCGACCCTGCGCAAGGGCGGCAACGTGCTGCTTCTCGACGAGCCGACCAACGACCTCGACATGGAAACCCTCCGCGCCCTCGAAGAGGGTCTGGAGGATTACGCGGGCTGCGCGGTGATCATCAGCCACGATCGCTGGTTCCTGAACCGCATCGCGACCCACATCCTCGCCTTCGAGGGCGAGAGCCACGTCGAGTGGTTCGAGGGCAACTTCTCCGATTACGAGCAGGACAAGATGCGCCGTCTCGGCGCGGATTCGCTCATGCCGAAGAAGATCAAGTACAAGAAGTTCTCCCGGTAAGACGCCAAGTCCCGGCGGCGTCTCGCCGCCGGGATCACTTACCTTGGAACCTAACCCGCCCGTCTGTCTTGCTTGGCAGCGGCGGCGACGGGACACGGCGGCCGCGGGAACGCCGCATGCCGGATCGCCGCTCGCTCTTCCTCGGCCTCGCTGCCGCCCTCTCCGTCGCGCCCGCGCGGGCGGTCGGCGCGCCGGAACGCATCGCCCTCTGGCCCGCGACGCCACCGGGCGGGGGAGGTCCGACAGGTCCGCTGCGCCGGGACGACAGCGGCGCCGTCAGCAACATCGCAACCCCCATCCTCGAAGCCTTCCTGCCGGATAAGCCGACCGGCGTCGCCGTGCTCGTCGCGGGCGGTGGCGGCTATGCCCGGATCGGCCTCGTGAAGGAGGCCTACCCGGCCGCGTACTGGCTCGCCGCCCAGGGCATCACCGCCTTCGTCCTCACCTTCCGCCTGCCGCGCGAGGGCTGGAACGACGGGCCCGTCGTCGCCCTTCAGGACGTGCAGCGAGGGCTTCGCCTGATCCGCGCCCAGGCCGACCGCTTCCGGATCGATCCCGCCCGGCTCGGCATCATGGGCTTCTCGGCCGGCGGCCACCTCGCCGGCATGGCCGCCTCGCGCTCAGCCTTCCAATCCTATGCGCCGGTCGATGCGGCGGACGAGGGGTCGGCCCGGCCGGATTTCGCGAGCCTCATCTACCCGGTCGTCTCGGTCGAGGCGCCTTACGACAGGACCACCACACGCCGCTCCCTGGTGGGCGAGGCGCCGAGCCAAGCCGACAGCGCGGCGTGGTCGCTGCAGACCTACGTCCGGACGGGATGCCCGCCGATCTTCCTCGTCCAGACCGACGACGACCCGGTGATCGGCCCCGAGCACAGCCGCATCCTCGATGCCGCCTGCAAGGCGGCGCAGGTGCCGGTGGAGTATCACCGCTTCGCCGTGGGCGGTCACGGCTTCGGGATCGGCCAGTCGGAGACGCCGGTCGCCCTCTGGCCTCGTCTGTGCAGGCTGTGGCTTTCCAGCATTGCGCTGATGCGGTGAACGATGGACGCCCCAATCCCGGAGAGGACGGGCGGCGCGTGGACCGACGCGGCCGCCAAGCAGACCACCCGCAAGCGCGACCCACGGGTCGATGTGCTGCGTGGCCTCGCCCTGCTGATGATCTTCATCGACCACATCCCGCGCAACGCGCCGGCCGCCTTCACCCTGCACAATCTCGGCTTCTCGGATGCCGCTGAGATCTTCGTGCTGCTGGCGGGCTACTCGTCCATGGTCGCCTATGGCGGGATGTTCCGGCGCTCGGGCATCCCGACGACGCTGCTGCGCATCGCGAAGCGCTGCCTGCGGATCTACCTGTTCCAGGCGGGGCTCCTGATCGCGACGCTGCTGATCGTGCGCGCCTGGATGGACATGACCGGGCTGGTGCCGCGCTTCGGCGTGAAGCCGCTTCTCGAAATGGGGCTGTGGCAGGGAATGCTGCGCGGCCTCTCCCTCAACGCCCTGCCGAACTACCTCGACATCCTGCCGCTCTACATCATCCTGCTGGCGCTGTTTCCCCTGGTCTATCTCGGGATCACGCGGGGCATGTGGGGGGCGCTCGCGCTGTCGGCGACCATCTGGCTCGCGGCCAATGTCGATCACCAGCTCAACCTGCCCAACGCCGCCGCCGTCGATGACGGCTGGTACTTCAACCCGTTCGCGTGGCAGTTCCTGTTCGTGATCGGCGCCTGCCTCGCCGTGGCGGTGCGGAACGGCGGGGGCTACCTGCCGCGCATCCCCGTGCTGACGGTGGCGGCGACCTGCTACCTGACCTTCTCGTTCTTTCATGCCGGCTCCTGGGGCGAGTGGGGCCTGCCCGACCTGCGCCTCGTGGCGATGGACCAGCCTGACAAGGGCCATGTCGCGCCCCTGCGGCTCATCAACATCGTGGCGCTGGCCTACCTGCTGTTCAGCTCGCCCGCGATCCGCACGCTCTCCGAGAAGGCCTTCCTGCGCGCGGCCGAGGCCTGCGGGAAGCACTCGCTGGAGATCTTCGCGGCGGGCTGCCTCGCCGCCCTGATCGGCCGCATCCTCTACCGGACCTTCGAACCGCTCTGGTGGTTGCAGATCCTCGTCAACGCCAGCGGCCTCGCGCTCATGCTCGGCCTCGGCCTCTATTTCGATGCACGCGTGCGCCGCCGCGCCGCCAGGACGGAGAGGGCGTGATGCCGCCGATGCGCCGCAAGGGCGATCTGCCGACGAAGATCTGCGCGCAATGCGGCAAGCCGTTCGCGTGGCGCAAGAAGTGGGAGCGCGTCTGGGACGAGGTCCGCTATTGCTCCGACCGCTGCCGCAGCGAGGCCAAACGGGCGAAGTGATCCTCGGCCTGCGCCAGGGCATCGCGCGTATCGATGTCGAGGGCGGTCGAGGGATCGCCGTCGATCTCCATGACATCCGAACGCCCGGCGAGGAGCGGCCCGGCGCCCCGGTCGCCGCTGAGAGAGGCGATCGCGGCCCCGAGCAGGCGCAGGTTGAGGAGCACGGGGTTGCCCCGCCGCCCGCCATGGACGGGCACGATGGCGGCTGGTTTCGGCGCGGCCCGATGGAAGCTTTCCGCGAGGCGGTCGATCATCGCCGGGTCGACCAGGGGCATGTCGCCCAGCATCACGATGGCCACGTCGCAATCCGGCAGGGCGGCAATGCCGGCCTTCAGGGAGGTGGAGAGCCCGTCCGCGTAGGCGCCGTTGCGCACGAAGGTGAGGTCGAGGCCCGCGAGAGCCTGTCTCACTGCCGCGTCGTTCGCGCCAAGCACCGCGACGACCGGCCGGGGGCGAGCAGCCAGCGCCGCTTCCGCCACGCGGCGCACCAGGGGAACGCCGTCGAGTTGAGCGAGAAGCTTCGGCGCCTCGCCGAACCGGGTGCCACGCCCGGCGGCGAGGAGGACGATGCCGATCCTACTCATCGTCGCCCGCCGTCGCGCCGCCCGCGCGGGGCTGCGGGCGGGACACGATCTCCATCAATAACCCGCCGACGCCGAGAGCCACGATATCCGCGCGGCTCACCGGCACATCCGCGAGTAGGCGCTGCAAGATCCAATCGAACCCGTTCTCGCTGGGCGAGCGGGCGCAGCCCGGCGCCCCGATCACCGGCACATCGCCCCGCGCTCCCAGGAGCAGCAAGTTGCCGGGATCGACCGGCATGCCGAGATGATCCACCCGGCCTCCCGCCTGCTCGATCCCCGCCGGGATCACGTCGCGGCGGTCGGCGATGGCCGAGGCGCCGAACACCACCGTCAGGTCCGCACCCACCCCGTCGATGACCTCCGCGAGCCCCGACGCCACGCCCTCCGCCGTGTGGGGAACCCGCGTCTCGGCGACGATCTCCGCGCCGGTCGGCGCGAGACGTTCGGCCAGCACGCGGAGCGTCTTGTCGATGGTCGTATCCTTCAGGGAAGCGAGACGCGTCGAGACGACACCGACGCGCCGCCGCCGATAGGGCGCCACCGCGATGGCGCCGGCTTCGCCCTCGGTGCAGGCGCGGGCCAGGGTCACGCTGCCGACCGCGTAGGGAATGATCTTCACCGTGGCGACCATCTCGCCCTCCGTCACCGGCTTGAAGGCCGGCAGGGTCGCGACGGTCACGGCCTCGTCCACACCGTTCACGGAATCGATCCGGCCCCGGTCGATGAGCAGGATGCCCCGTGTCGTGGCGAACAGGTTGCAGCGGCCGGTGAACGGCTCCTCCACCCGCAGGTTCTCGCCGGACAGGATCGCGGCGAGCCGGCCCGCCGCCGCGTCCTCGCCGACGTCGCCGGTTTCGAGGGAGACGGCCACCACCTCGTGCACGCCGTCCGCTTCGAGCGTCGCGGCCATGGCGGGGGTGATGATCGAGCCCTTGCGCAGGGTCTCGCCCCCGCTGCGCAGGGAATGCGCGGTGATGAGCCCAGCGGAGTCCGCCACCGGGACGGGGCCGAACCTCACGCGACCTCCGGCCTGGGGGCGCGACGCAATTCCGCGACGATTTCCGACAGAACGGAGAGGGCGATCTCGGCCGGGCTCACCGCGCCGATGGGCAGGCCGATGGGCGCGTGGATGCGGCCGATCTCGGCCTCCGTGAAACCGGCCTGACCCAGCCGCGCCACGCGGGCGGCATGCGTCTTCCGCGAGCCGAGGGCGCCGATATAGAAGCACCCCGCCCGCAGACCCGCCACCAGGGCCGGGTCGTCGATCTTCGGATCGTGGGTGAGGGCGGCCAGCGCGCAGTAGCGGTCGAGGGGCGGCACCGGACCGGCGAAGGCCGCATCCGGCCATTTCGCCACGAGGTCGATGCCGGGGAAGCGCTCCGGCGTGGCGAAGGCGGTGCGCGGGTCGATCACCGTCAGGGCAAGGTCGAGGGCGGCGGCCATCGGCGCCATCGCCTGCGAGATATGCACCGCGCCGATCACCACGAGCCGCACCGGCGGCACCTGCACGGTGAGGAAGGCTTGGCCCTCGCCGGTCTCAACGAGGCCGCTCTTGCCGGAGGCGAAATGCTTGCGCAGCGTCTCGGCCATGGGATCGGCCTCGATCTCGGATTCGCGCACGAGGCGCTGGGACCCATCGGGAATCGCGGTGACGAGGATCGCCGCCCGCCGCGCTTCGCGCTCCTCGTTGAGGGCGGCCAGGATATCCGCGCGCATCAGTCGATCCGTTCCACGAAGACGCGGATGCGCCCGCCGCACGAAAGCCCGGCTCGCCACGCCGTCTCGTCGGCCACGCCGAATTCGAGGACGCGGGGCTTTCCGTTCTCGATCACGTCGGCGGCCTCCACCATGACCTCGCCCTCGACGCATCCGCCGGACACCGAGCCGAGGAAATTGCCGTCGCCGTCGATCACGAGATGGCTGCCGACCGGCCGGGGCGCCGAGCCCCAGGTCTCGATCACGGTGGCAAGGGCGACGTCGCGCCCCTCGCGCCGCCACGTCTGGGCGGCGGTGAGAATGTCGGTATCGGTGCTGAGCATGGCCCCGCGCGCCTTGTTGGGAGACGGGCCACGCCCGCTCGGGGAGAGGTATGGCTGCCGCGCCGCAGCGCAAGTCGCCCGACCTTGGCGCCCGACCTTGGCGCCTCATGCGCCGGCCGGTAGAAGGTGATCCCGCTTGGGGCCGGAGCCCATGCCGTCCATCGCGAAGATCACCCGCCGCCGAGGGCGCGGTTCGTGAACGCCGAGGATCCCGCCCTCGCGCGCATGCAGCGTGCGGCCGAGACGCCGGCCCGCGCCCTGTCGGCACCGCGCCGCCAGCTCAAGCGCCTGTCGCGGGCCATCGGCGACGTACTGCCCAAGGGCCTCTACGCGCGCTCGCTCATCATCATCATCGCGCCGATGGTGCTGCTGCAATCGGTGATCGCCTACACCTTCATGGAGCGCCACTGGCAGCTCGTGACGAAGCGGCTCTCCGCTTCCGTGGTGGCGGATGTCGCGGCCCTCATCGACATCTACGAGAGCTATCCGCAGGACAAGGACGCCGACACCCTCTCGCGGATCGCGGGTGAGCGCCTGAACCTCGACCTCGACATCCTGGAGAACGCCAAGCTGCCCCCGCCGGGGCCGCGGCCGTTCTTCTCGATCCTCGACGAAGCCCTCTCCGACGAGATCAAGCGGCAGATCCGGCGACCGTTCTGGATCGACACGGTGGGCCGCTCGAACCTCATCGAGATTCGCGTCTCGATTCCCCAGGGGGTCATGCGCATCACCGCGCGGCGCTCACAGGCTTACGCCTCGAACTCGCACATCTTCCTCGTGTGGATGATGGGCTCCTCGCTGGTGCTGCTCGGCGTCGCGATCCTGTTCCTGCGCAACCAGATCAAGCCGATCCTGCGGCTCGCCGCCGTAGCGGAGGGGTTCGGCAAGGGCCGCGAAATCGAGTTCCGCCCGCGCGGCGCGCGCGAGGTACGGCAGGCGGGCCATGCCTTCATCGAGATGAAGCGGCGCATCGAGCGGGCCATGGAGCAGCGCACGACGATGCTCAACGGCGTCAGCCACGACCTGCGCACCATCCTCACGCGCTTCCGCCTCTCCCTGGCGCTCTTCGAGAGCAGCGACGAGATCGACGACCTGACCCGCGACGTCGATGAGATGAGCCGCATGCTCGAAGGCTACCTCGCCTTCGCGCGGGGCGATTCGGCCGAGACCGCCACGCAGACCGACATGCGTGCCCTCCTCGAAGACCTGCGCACCGATGTGGAACGCCTGGGCGCCCACGTCTCGGAGGTGGAGCTGGTGGGCCGCCCCTTCGTGACCGTCCGGCCGGATGCCTTCCGGCGCTGCCTGTTCAACTTGGCCTCGAATGCCGCCCGCTACGGCGAGACCGTGTCGATCACGGGCAAGCTGGAGACGCGAAGCTTCTTCGTCTCCATCGAGGACGATGGTCCGGGCGTGCCGCCGGAGAGCCGGGAGGACGTGTTCAAACCCTTCGTGCGGCTGGACGACGCACGCCAGGATGCGGGCGGATCGGGCCTCGGCCTCGCCATCGCCCGCGACATCGCCCGCGCCCATGGCGGCGACATCACCCTGCACGACAGTTCGCTCGGCGGCCTGCGCGCCACCGTGCGGGTGCCGGCCTGATCGCTCAGGCGTCGGCGGGGCCGCGCAGCCGGATGTATTCGCTCTGGACGCTGCCGATCAGGTGATGGAGGCTCGTGCTGTCGAGCTTTGCCCGGGTCAGGCGGTCGAGGAGGCTCGCTTCGCCCTGCCACGCATAGCCGCAATCGAAGGGCAGATGGCGCAGCAGCAGCGGGCTCACCACACGGTTCCGCCGATAGGCAGGATGCCGCACGAGGCGTGCGATGTGGCGAACGAGAGAATCGAGGTCGCCCGTACCGATGGAAGTGCCCGACTGATTCGCGGACGTAAACTGCATATCGCTCCCCAAATCTCCTCGATAGTTGTTTTGCATGAGGTTCTGTAAATAAATCCCTCGCGCTCATGTGTTTGCGCCGGGATGCTTCCGCCCCGGCCAATCTCCTGCGCAACGGGGGGTGCCAACCGTCGCCGTGCGATGCTATGCAGGATACCTCACAGCCAAAGGCGCGATCCGCGCCAGTTACCGAGTGCCTTGCATGAACCCGCTCGTCCCGCTGTTCATCCTCATCTCGCTGCCGCTCGCCGCGATCGGCCTGGTGCTCTACACGGATACGGGGATCGAGCCGGCCCTGTTCTACGCCTCGGTGAAGACCTTCATCATCCTCGGTGTCGTCTCGATCGGCATGTCCTTTGCGGCGATGAAGCTGTCCGAGCGCACGAAGCCGTAAGGCGTCGCAGGCGGCTCGGCTTCCGTAGACGACGTTTCCGGCCCGGAGGCCGCCATGCTTCACGTTGTTCCGGCCTTCTCGCGCATCGGCGAGGAGAACGCCTTCGCCGTGCTCGCCCGCGCCCAGGCGCTGGCGGCCCAGGGGCGCGACATCATCAACCTCGGTATCGGCCAGCCCGACATGCCGACCCCGGCCCATGTGGTCGAGGCCGGCATCAAGGCCCTGCGCGACGGCCACCACGGCTACACGCCGGCCACCGGCATCCTGCCCCTGCGCGAGGCGGTGTCCCGCGACATCCTCCGCCGCCACGGCGTCGAGGTCTCGCCCGAATCGGTGATGGTCGTGCCGGGCGGCAAAGTCACCATGTTCATGGCGATCCTGATGTTCGGCGAGCCGGGCGCCGAGATCCTGTATCCGGACCCCGGCTTCCCGATCTACCGCTCGATGATCGAGTACACGGGCGCGACCCCCGTGCCGGTGCCGATCCGCGAGGAGAACGGCTTCGCCTTCTCGGCGGCCGAAACGCTCTCGCTCATCACGCCGAAGACGCGGCTGCTCATCGTCAACTCGCCGGCCAATCCCTGCGGCGGCGTCAGCCCGAAATCCGAGATCGACGCCCTGGTGAAGGGCCTCGCCGACCACCCCGACGTGGCGGTGCTTTCGGACGAGATCTACGGCACCATGACCTATGACGGGGAGGTGCATCACTCCCTGCTCGCGTATCCCGAGATCCGCGACCGGCTGATCTATCTCGACGGCGCCTCGAAGACCTACGCCATGACCGGCTGGCGGCTCGGCTGGTCGGTGTGGCCGAAGCCCCTCTACGAGAACGCCCGCAAGCTCGCGGTGAACGCCCATTCCTGCGTCAACGCCGCGACCCAATGGGCCGGCATTGCCGCCCTCGACGGCCCGCAGGATTGCGTGGCCGAGATGGTCGCGGAGTTTGACCGGCGCCGGTCCATCGTTGTGGACGGGCTTAACGCCCTGCCGGGTGTGTCCTGCATCGTGCCGAAGGGCGCCTTCTACGCCTTCCCGAACGTGTCCCACACCGGCTGGAAGGCCAAGGCCCTGGCCTCGGCGCTCCTGGACGAGGCGGGCGTCGCGACGATCGGTGGCCCGGATTTCGGCGTCCACGGCGAAGGCTTCATCCGCCTGTCCTACGCGAACTCGGCCGAGAACATCCGCCGCGCCCTGGAGCGGATGAAGGATTTCCTGGAGAGCCGGACGGCGGGGTAGCGGCTACCCCACCACCCGCAGATCGTCCCCGGCGGCCAGCCCGCCCCCTGCGATGATCTCCATGTAGACGCCGAGATCCCGGTGGCCGAGACGCTTGTCGATGGTCCAAGGGATGTCGAGGTCGCGGGCACCGGTCTCCGGGTCGACGTTGGTGGCGGCGCAGCGCACCGTCCGCTTCGTCACCTTGAACCGCAGGCCGCTCGGCGCCTCGATGACCTGCCCGAGCATGTCGAGTTCGGCGAAGGGGGCGAGCCCCTCCACCAGCAGGTTGCCGCGAAAGCGCAGCGGGTTCACCGGCACGCCGAGGTCGTCCTCCAGCATCTGCACGCTCGCCCGGTTGATGAGCGAGACGTAGCCGATCGGCGAGTCGGTGAAGCGGTGCTGCGGCGGCGCTTCCAGCACCTTCGGCTCGCCCTTCAGGGCGTCAAGCACGAAGCGGCGTAGGAAGTCTTCCAGGGCTTCGCGTCCTTCGGCCGTGTCGAGCCTCGCGGCGAGGGTTTCGCCGTCGCCCTCCACATGCAGCGTCGCAGTGGCGTCCTCGTAGCGGGTGCGCAGCCGGGCCAGGGCCTCGTCGCGCATCAGCATCAGGTACTTCGTCTTCGGCTGGTGGCGGTAGGCCACCGGGTTGAAGCCGGACGGGCCGTTCTCGACGGCGTAGAGGCGGTCTCCGGGGAAGAAGCCGCTCGTCTCCAGATGGACGCGGTCCACCCTTTCGGGGCTCAAACCCTTCACCGGATAGCGGTAGAGGGCGGTGACGTGAATCAATGCGGTCATGCGCGGATCGTGGCCCTGAAGTGACATGTCGCGCAAGAGCGTCGCCGGGTCTTGTGGTGCGCATATGCAACACCACATCGGGTGTGTCGGCGGCCGTGAGGCGTCGATGCCCTCGCGCGGCAGAGTGCCGGAGGGCGACGTTTCGGTTACGCCGCGCCTCGCATGGGCGGCGGATGCCGGTACGGGAGAGGCGATCCATGAATTTCGAGAAGTACACAGAACGCGCCCGCGGCTTCGTGCAGGCGGCGCAGAACCTCGCCATGCGCGAGGGCCATCCCCAGTTGCAGCCGGGCCATCTGCTGAAGGTGCTGCTCGACGATCCCGAGGGCCTGTGCGCGGGCCTCATCGACCGGGCCGGCGGCCAGTCCCGCGTGGCCCTGGCGCAGACCGAGCAGTGGCTCGCCAAGCAGCCGAAGGTGTCCGGCAACGCGGCCGCCCCGCAGGCGACGCGCGAACTCGTGCGCCTGTTCGACACCGCCGAGAGCGCCGCGCAGAAGGCCGGCGATTCCTATGTCACCGTCGAGCGGCTTCTCCTCGCCATCGCGGTCGAGAAGGAATCGGAAGCTGGCCGCGCCCTGCAGGCCGCCGGCGTCACGCCCGCGTCGCTGAACGCGGCGATCAACACCCTGCGCAAGGGCCGCACCGCCGACAACGCCAGCGCCGAGAACAGCTACGACGCCCTGAAGAAGTATGCCCGCGACCTCACCGAGGCGGCGCGCACCGGCAAGCTCGACCCGGTCATCGGCCGCGACGAGGAGATCCGGCGCACCATCCAGGTCCTGTCCCGGCGCACCAAGAACAACCCGGTGCTCATCGGCGAGCCCGGCGTCGGCAAGACCGCCATCGTGGAGGGTCTGGCGCTGCGCATCGTCAACGGCGACGTGCCCGAATCCCTCAAGGAGAAGAGCCTGCTCGCCCTCGACATGGGCTCGCTGATCGCGGGCGCGAAGTATCGCGGCGAGTTCGAGGAGCGGCTGAAGGGCGTGCTCTCCGAGGTCACGGCGGCCGAGGGCGGGATCATCCTGTTCATCGACGAGATGCACACCCTCGTCGGCGCGGGGAAGGCGGACGGGGCGATGGACGCCTCGAACCTGCTGAAGCCCGCGCTAGCCCGTGGCGAATTGCACTGCGTCGGCGCGACGACCCTCGATGAGTACCGCAAGCACGTCGAGAAGGACGCGGCGCTCGCCCGGCGCTTCCAGCCGGTCTTCGTCTCGGAGCCCACCGTGGAGGACACGGTGTCGATCCTGCGCGGCCTGAAGGAGAAGTACGAGCAGCACCACGGCGTGCGCATCCAGGATTCGGCCCTGGTTGCCGCGGCGACGCTGTCGAACCGCTACATCACCGACCGCTTCCTGCCCGACAAGGCCATCGACCTCGTGGACGAGGCCGGCTCGCGGCTGCGGATGCAGGTCGATTCGAAGCCGGAGGAGCTGGACTCCGTCGACCGCGAGATCGTGCGCCTGAAGATCGAGGGCGAGGCCCTGAAGAAGGAGACCGATTCCGCCTCCCGCGACCGCCTCGTGCGGCTGGAGAAGGAACTCGGCGACCTTGAGGAGCGCTCGGCCGCGATCACGGCGCGCTGGAAGGCCGAGAAGGACAAGCTCGGCACGGCGGCCGATCTCAAGAAGAAGCTCGATGAGGCGCGCAACGAACTCGCCGCCGCCCAGCGGCAGGGGCAGTACCAGCGCGCGGGCGAACTCGCCTACGGCATCATCCCCGGGTTGGAGAAGCAGCTCGCGGACACCGAGAGCACCGAGAACGGGCGCGGCCTGATGGAGGAGGCGGTGACGCCAAGCCACATCGCGGGCGTCGTCTCGCGCTGGACCGGCGTGCCCGTCGACAAGATGCTCGAAGGCGAGCGCGAGAAGCTGCTCGCGATGGAGACGGCGTTGGCGAATCGCGTCGTCGGCCAGCGCGAGGCGGTGGAGGCGGTGGCGACCGCCGTGCGCCGCGCCCGCGCCGGGTTGCAGGATCCGAACCGGCCGATCGGCTCGTTCATGTTCCTCGGCCCGACGGGCGTCGGCAAGACGGAGCTGACCAAGGCCTTGGCCGGCTTCCTGTTCGACGACGACACGGCGCTCGTGCGCATCGACATGTCCGAGTACATGGAGAAGCACGCGGTCGCCCGGCTGATCGGCGCGCCTCCCGGCTATGTCGGCTACGAAGAGGGCGGCGCGCTGACCGAGGCGGTGCGGCGCCGGCCGTATCAGGTCGTGCTGTTCGATGAGGTCGAGAAGGCGCACCCGGACGTGTTCAACGTCCTGCTGCAGGTTCTCGATGACGGTCGCCTGACGGACGGGCAGGGGCGGACGGTGGATTTCCGCAACACGCTCCTGATCATGACCTCGAATCTCGGGTCGGAATACCTCGTGAACCAGCCCGCCGGGCAGGACACGGAGGCCGTGCGGGACGAGGTGATGGGCGTGGTGCGCAGCCACTTCCGGCCGGAATTCCTGAACCGGGTCGATGAGATCATCCTGTTCCACCGCCTCAAGCGGGAGGAGATGGGTGCGATCGTGGAGATCCAGCTCGGGCGGCTTCAGAAGCTCCTGGACGAGCGCAAGATCGTCCTCACGGTGGACGAGGATGCGCGCAACTGGCTCGCCGACAAGGGCTACGACCCGGCCTACGGGGCGCGGCCGCTGAAGCGGGTGATCCAGAAGAACGTGCAGGACCCGCTGGCGGAATTGCTGCTCGCGGGGAAGGTCCACGACGGCGAGCATGTGCCGGTCCATCTCGGGCCCGCCGGCCTGATGATCGGCGACGTCACGGTCGGCGCAAAACGGCGGCCTTCGGACGCCACGCTCAACTGATGGATGGGGAAGGGGGCCTGGCGCCCCCTTCTTCTTGTCTAGGCTCGCTTCCTCCGCAGGTAGGCCTGCCGCTCGCCCTCGGCCTGCAGCGAGGCGGCGCGGATGCGCAGCAGATCGCGGCGGGTGAGGAGCCCGACGAGGGTACCGCCCTCCGCTTCGGTGACGAGAAGCCGCCCGCTGCCGTCGGCCAGCATCACGTCGAGGGCGTGGGAGACCACATCGCCCGGATGCACCACCGGGAGGCTCGCATCGGAGAGGCGCTCAGCCAGCGTCTCGCCCGCGTGCGCCTCGTCATCCTCCCGCGTCCAGAGCAGCATCTCGGCCCGCGAGACGATGGCCACCGGACGGCCCGTCGCGTCGGTGACGGGGTAGGCGTCGTGGCGGCCGGCCTCGATGGCGGCGGCGGCTTCCGCGAGCGTCAGGGTCGCGTCGAGGGTCTCGACCTCCGTCGTCATCACCGCGCCGACGCGGGTGAACTCGTAGGGGTCGATTCCGTATTCGCGCGTGACGTGCAGGCCGCGCCGGGCGATCTTCTCCGTGAGGATCGAGCGCTTCAGCAGAAGCACGCTGACGGCGTAGGCCGCCATGGTCGCGGCGAGCAGCGGCGCCAGCGCGCCGGCATCGCCCGTCACCTCCACCGCGAAGACGATTCCCGTGAGCGGCGCGGGCAGGGTGCCCCCGAGCATCGCGGCCATGCCGAGCAAGGCCCAGAAGCCGTGCGCGCCGGGCAGCACGACCGCCGCGAGCGAACCGAAGGCGCCGCCGAGGATCAGCAGCGGCGCCAGCACGCCGCCGGAGGTGCCGGAGGCCAGCGCCACCAGCCAGATCACGGCCTTCACCACGAGGATCGTCGCCACCACGGACAGGGCCATGTGCCCGTCGAGGAAGCCACGGATCACGTCGTAGCCGACGCCGAGGGCGCGGGGCTCGATCAGCCCGCCGAGGCCGACGACGACGGCGCCCAGCGCCGGCCACCACATCCAGTGGACCGGAAGGCGCCGGAACGCATCCTCCAGCCCGTAGAGCAGACGGGTGAGAAGCCCCGAGAGCAGTCCGCAGGCGAGGCCGAGCAGGACGCAGGCCGGCAGGCCCCACCAGGGCAGGGAGGGGTTGTCGGAGAAGGGGAAGAGCGGCCCGGTCTCGAACAGGGCCGGGCGCCACGCCATGGCCGTCGCGGCGGCGACCGTCACCGGCACGAGGCTGCGCGGGCGCCATTCGAACAGCAGCACTTCGAGGGCCAGCAGCACGGCGGCGACCGGCGTGCCGAAGATCGCGGTCATGCCGGCGGCGGCGCCGGAGACGAGGAGCGTGCGCCTCTCGATGGCCGACAGGTGGAAGAATTGCGCGTAGAGCGAGCCGATGGCCCCGCCCGTGACGATGATCGGTCCCTCCGCGCCGAACGGCCCGCCGCTGCCGATGGCGATGGCGGACGAGAGCGGCTTCAGCACGGCGACCTTGGGCGACATCCGGCTGCCGCCGATGAGAATCGCCTCCATCGCCTCCGGGATGCCGTGGCCGCGGATCTTCTCCGAGCCGTATCGCGCCATCACGCCGACGACGAGCGCGCCGACGACCGGAATGGCGACCATCCCGATTCCGCGCGGCGCCGTGGCAAGCGAGGTGAGCGCCGTGTCGAACCGGCCGAACCACGCGAGGTTCGTCGCGAGCCCGATCAGCGCCAGCAGCACCCAGGCGGCGCCCACCGCCGCCGAGCCGACGATCACCGCCATGCCGGTGAGCAGCAGGATCCGCCTATCGACGGTGAAATCCGAAAGCGTTCGGCGCACCGGGCTATGGCCCGTCGCCTTCGTGGATGACATCTCCATTCCAACCTCCTGCGGCGGAAAATACATCGTGTTACGATATATTCCAGTGCGGCGGGATCGGAGGCAGGTATGAGCGCCGAGCGGAACGATGGGCTCTCGCCGGAGCAATACGCGGCGCTGGCGGCCTTCCGGTACCGGCTGCGCCGCTTCCTCGCCTTCAGCGAGGCGGAGGCGGCCAAGCACGGCCTGCCGACGCAGCAGCATCAGGCGCTGCTGACCCTCGCCGGGCATGGGGGCAGCGGGCCGGCCACGGTGGGGCTGCTCGCGGAGCAGTTGATGATCGCCCCGCACACCGCCGCCGAGCTGGTGTCGCGGATGGTCGAGGCGGGGTTGCTCACCAAGGCGCGGGGCGCGCAGGATCGGCGACGGGCCGAACTCGGCCTCACGCCGCATGCTTCGGCGCTCCTGCACGACCTGACCGAGGCGCATCTGCGCGAGTTGCGCGACCTCGGCCCCGCCCTCGTCGCGGCGCTGGCGGGGGGCGCCGAAAAAGCGACGCAATCGCCGCCGACGAGCCCCGCGTGAGCCCGACGATTCCCTCCGGCGCCTCGTGGCGGCGCTTCTCCCGCGATGCCCTCGGCGCGACGCTCCTGGCGGGGCTCGCCATCGTCGCCTTCATCGCGGCGGCGGATCCCTATGGCCTGCGGGCGGGCCCGGGGCATCCGCCGGGACCCATCGTGGATACGAACCAGCGGCTGTCCTACCCGGCTCTCGCACGAGGCGGGGATTTCGACGCGGCCGTGTTCGGCACCTCGACGGCGCGGCTCCTCGATCCGGCTTCCCTCGACGCGGCCCTTGGGGCCCGCTTCGCGAACCTCGCGGTGAACGCCGCCACGCCCGACGAGCAGATGCGCCTCGCCGCCCTGTTCCTGGCCCGGCGCCCGGTGAAGGCCGTGCTGTTCGGGCTCGACGCGCCCTGGTGCGCCGCGCATCCGGCAGCGCGCACGAGCCACGCCTTTCCGGATTGGCTCTACGAGGAGGGGGCGCCCTGGGGCGTTCTTCGTCAGGCGAACCTGCGCGGCCTGACGGCGGCGGTGAACGCGGTTCAGGTGCGGTTCGGGCATGGGCGCCCGCGCATCCGGGGCGACGGCTACGGCGTGTTCACGCCCCCGGAGGCGAGCTACGACGCCGCCCGCGCCAGCGCCCATATCGCGGCGGGGTCGGGTGATCCGAACGCGCCCTCAGATCCACCCGAGGCGCCGTTCCCGGCCCTCGATGCCCTGGATGCCGTGCTCGCGTCACTGCCGCCGGAGACGGAGACGATCATCGCCTTCATGCCGGTCCATGCGGGGGCGCAGGGGCAACCCGGAACGCCGGTGGGCCGCCGGGAGGATGCCTGCAAGGCGAAGGCGGCCGAGATCGGCGCGCGGCGCCACGCCCTGGTCATCGACTTCCGCCGGATCTCGCCCGTCACGGCCGAGAACACGAACTACTGGGACGCGCTGCATTACCGCCTGCCCATCGCGGCGCGGGTCGTCGCCGGGCTGAAGGACGCCGCGCGCGGCGGCGGTGACGATCCGCAGGGCTTCTACCGGGTGCTGGCGCGCTGACCCCTCAGGCGGCCTGCCGCTCGGCCCGCGCCCAGCCCTCGCGGGTCTCCGCGCAGTAATCGGCGAAGCGCCCCTCACGGATGGCGGCGCGGGAGCCGGCCATGAGGTCCTGGTAGTAGGCGAGGTTGTTCCACGTCAGCAGCATCATCCCAAGGATCTCGTTGGAGCGGACGAGATGATGGAGATAGGCACGAGAATAATCGCGGGCGGCGGGGCAGGCCGATTGCTCGTCCAGGGGCTCGATGGCCTCCGCCCAGCGGGCATTGCGCAGGTTCACCCGGCCGTGCCTCGTGTAGGCGAGGCCGTGGCGGCCGGCGCGGGTCGGCATCACGCAATCGAACATGTCGATACCGCGCGCCACCGAGCCGAGGATGTCGTCCGGCGTGCCGACGCCCATCAGGTAGCGCGGCTTGCCCTGCGGCAGGTGCGGCTCGGTGGCCTCGATCATCGAGAACATCACGGCCTGCGGCTCACCCACCGCGAGGCCGCCGATGGCGTAGCCCTTGAGGTCGAGGTCCACGAGGGCGCGGGCGCTCTCGGCGCGGAGGTCGGGCAGGTCGCCGCCCTGCACGATGCCAAACATCGCCTTACCCGGCTGCTCGCCGAAGGCCACCTTGCAGCGCTCGGCCCAGCGCAGCGACAGGCGCATCGCCTTCTCGACCTCGGCGCGCTCGGCGGGCAGGCGCACGCATTCATCGAGCTGCATCTGGATGTCGGACCCGAGCAGGCCCTGGATCTCGATGGAGCGTTCCGGGCTCATGGCATGGGCGGTGCCGTCGATATGCGAGCGGAAGGTCACGCCGCTCTCGTCGATCTTGCGCAGGGCCGACAGGGACATGACCTGGAAGCCGCCCGAATCGGTCAGGATCGGCCCGCTCCACTGCATGAATTTATGCAGGCCGCCGAGGCGGGCCATCCGCTCGGCGCCGGGCCGGAGCATCAGGTGATAGGTGTTGCCGAGCACGACGTCGGCGCCGAGATCGCGGACCTGATCGGCATACATTGCCTTCACCGTCGCGGCCGTGCCGACGGGCATGAAGGCCGGGGTGCGGATCGTGCCGCGCGGCATGGCGATCTCGCCTGTGCGGGCGGCGCCGTCCTGCCCGTGGAGGGTGAAGCCGAACGACGTCGGAGTCTCGGAGGTCATCGCGTGGCTCCCGCTGCGGCCGGAAACAGCAGGCTCGCATCGCCGTAGGAGTAGAAGCGGTAGCCCGTCGCGATGGCGTGGGCATAGGCCGCCCGCATCGTGTCGAGGCCGGAGAAGGCGCTCACCAGCATGAACAGTGTCGAGCGCGGCAGGTGGAAGTTCGTCACCAGGGCATCGACCGCGCGGAAGCGGTATCCCGGCGTGATGAAGATGTCGGTGGGGCCGGAGAAGGGGGCGATCCGTCCGTCCTCGCCCGCCGCGCTTTCCAGGAGCCGCATCGCGGTCGTGCCTACGGCGACGATGCGCCCGCCCGCCGCCCGCGTGCGGTTCAGGGCCTCCGCTGTGTCGGCGTCGAGATGGCCGATCTCGCTGTGCATCCGGTGACCGTCGGTGTCGTCGGCCTTCACCGGCAGGAAGGTGCCCGCCCCGACATGCAACGTCACATGGTGCCGGCTGAGGCCCGCCGCGTCGATGGCGCCGAGCAGCGCATCGGAGAAGTGCAGGCCGGCGGTGGGCGCGGCGACGGCGCCGGGATCGCGGGCATAGATCGTCTGGTAGTCGTTGGCGTCGCGGGCGTCGGCCGGGCGCTTGCCGGCGATGTAGGGCGGCAGCGGCAATTCCCCGAGGGTGGCGATCTGCTCATCGAGGACGGGCCCCGCCAGTTCGAAGCGCAGGACGATCTCGCCGGCCTCGCCCTTCTCCATCACACTCGCCCGCAGGCGCGTCGCCTCGCAGGCCGTGCCCTCGGTTGCCTGCCCGAAGGTGAGGTCGTCGCCGGGGGCGAGGCGCTTCGCCGGGCGGGCGAAGGCGCGCCAACGGTCGGGGGCCTCGCGCATGTGGAGCATCACCTCCGTGCGCTGGCCCGGTGCGCCGGGCCGGGTGCGGACGCCGTGCAGCCGCGCCGGAATCACGCGGGTGTCGTTGAAGACGAGGGCATCACCCGGCCGCAGCAGGCTCGGCAGATCGCGAATCGCCCGGTCGGCCAGGGGTTCGCCGGGAGCCACCACGAGCAGGCGCGCCGCGTCGCGCGGCTCGGTGGGCCGGAGCGCGATGCTCGCGTCCGGCAGGTCGAAATCGAAGAGGTCCACACGCATCGCAGGGTGCGTGCACCGAACGCTTTCGCGTTTCAAGCGCGCAAAAAGAAACCCGCCGCGGCGTGAGCCGGGCGGGTTCCCGTCAGCAAGGGAAGGCCTCGCTTAGCAGTCCTTGTCGGCCATGTTGGTCGTGGACTTGGCGGCGGCGGCGTTGTTCATGGCGCCGACGGTGCCCGGCGAGGCGGGCTGGTTGCCGCCGGCCATGTTCTTGGAGCCGGCGTTCGCGCCGTCCTTGTTGGACGTGCCGTCGGTCTGGGTCGGGGCCTGCGTGGCGCCGGCATTGTTCATGGCGCCGACGGTGCCCGGCGAGGCCGGCTGGTTGCCGCCCGCGAGGTTGGCGCTCGACTTGTCCACGTCCGAACTCTTCGGATTCATGGTCTTGTCCGGGGACTTGGAGGCCGTGGTGCCGGTGGCGCAGGGGGCAGCGTAGGCGGTGCCAGACATCAGGACGAATACGGCAGCAGCACCGAGCGCGCGAGTAACCTTCATCAGACATTCCTCCAGATTTTGTAATCGTTGAAACAATGGCCTGATATGCCCGGAGGTTCCGAGACATTTCTCCCGAATGACCTTCGACGGCGGGCATCGAGGGCGGCGCATCCGCCTCCTTGCCGAGGCGGGGCCGAACGGGTACGGCTTTCGTGCCGCGGATGGCCGTCGGGGTGTGGCGCAGTCTGGTAGCGCACCTGGTTTGGGACCAGGGGGTCGTAGGTTCGAATCCTATCGCCCCGACCATCCTCCGCAGGGCATGACACCAGGAGCTTTCGAAAACCCCATGCCGAGTGCCCGCATCTACCGCCCCACAAAGGATGCGTCTCAATCGGGCCTCGCCCGCACCAAGCAATGGGTTCTGGTCTTCGACCAGACGAGCCCGCGCGAGACCGATCCGCTCATGGGCTGGTACGGCTCGAAGGACATGATGCAGCAGGTGCGCCTGGAATTCGAGACGCGGGAGGAGGCCGTGGCCTACGCCCAGCGCGAGGGTATCACCTACCGCGTCGAGGAGCCGGGCAAGGAGACGGCGCGCAAGGGCCTCTCCTATTCCGATAATTTCAAGTTCAACCGCACGGCGCCCTGGACCCACTGAGCGCCGTCCGGGAGCGGCGCGTCAGCCCTTCTGGCGCGCTTCCCATTCCGGGTAGGGCGAGGCGCCCTCCGGCCGCATCTGCTTGAGCCGCATCGGCTGCTGGTCCAGCGGCCGGCAAGTTCGGCGTAGATCTCAGCGCTACCCGCGCCGCATTCCTGCGCTTCCTCCGCGCTGAAAGCGAAGTAGCCCTCCTTGAATCCGGCGAGCCGCATGGCCGCGTGGCACATCGGGCAGGGGCGCCCGCTCGCGTACATCACGCAATCCGAGAGATCCTTGCGCCCGAGCGCTTGGCTCGCCTTGTGGATGGCGACCATCTCCGCATGGTCGGTGGCATCCTTGCTCAGATGGACCGTGTTCGGCGCCGTCGCGACGACGGTGCCGTCGCGCACGATGACTGCGCCATAAGGCGTGCCGCCTTCGGCGACATTGGCCCGCGCGATCCGCACGGCCTCCGCCATGTACTCCTCGTGCCGATCCATCAAATCCTCATCTTGCTCTGGCGGGACGTCCTCAGAACGTCGGCCGAGAGGCACGGTTCACGCCAGGATTCACTCTCCAGTGGCACTGGAGGAATTATTTACGCTCTGCTTGTATTTCGGATACCGAGCAGGGAACGGGGCGATGGCCGCGCAAGCAGGCACAAGCTTAGAGCCGAGTGCTGACATGGGAATCGTCGCTTCACCAGAGCGAATTCTCAGGCGTGCCATTCGGCGCGATCAGCTCGATGCTGCCAGACGGAGCGTGTTGCGCGCTCTTTTCATCAACCTGATTCTCGGCCTGACCTGTCTCGCCGTGGCGATCCGCGCCGACCACGGAATGGCCGGCGGAATCTGGTTCGCCGCCTCGACGGTCGCCAACCTCCTGCGGGTCTATCTCTGTCGGGCGTCCTGCGTCGGCCTCGACGACGACACCCCCGTCGATGCGGATGCGGCCGCCACGGCCATCGACCGGCGGCTGGAACTCATGGCGTTCGGCGCCTTCCTGTCCGGACTGGTCTGGGCCTGCCTGCCGTTCCTCTGCGCCGCCTACACCACGCCGCAGGCGGTCTTCTACCTCGTCGTGACCTGCGGAATCACCGCCGGGGCGGTGAGCTACGGCACGTCCTTCGCCCGCATCCCCGTCTTCTTCATCACGCCGCCGCTCGTCTCGGTGGTGGGATGCCTGTTCGTCACGGGCGGCTTCGAGCGCGAGTGCCTTGCGGTGACGACGCTGGTCTACCTCGTCGCGCTGATGCGCACCTGCTTCGAGACGGAGGCCAACTTCCGGCGCACGAGCGGGCTGAAGAACGAGGCCAACGCGCTCGCCGCGCGCATGGCGAACCGCGCGATCTGCGACGGGCTCACCGGCCTCCTCAACCGCGCGGGCTTCGCGGAGCAGGCCGAGGCGACGCCCGCTCCCTGCCTGATGCTGCTCGACCTCGACGGCTTCAAGTCGGTCAACGACATCTACGGCCACAAGACCGGCGATCAGGTGCTCGCCGAGGTCGGCCGCCGCCTGCGGGCGCAGGTGCCGGCCTGTGGCCATGTCGGGCGGCTCGGCGGCGACGAATTCGCCATCCTCTACGATCCCGCCGTGGCGGGCGTGTCCGTCCGCGACCTCGCAGAGGCGGTCATCGCGGCGGTGGCCGAACCCTTCGACCGGTTCGACACCGACCGCGTCGGCATCAGCATCGGCATCCATCTCGGCGCCTGCGACAGCCTGACCGAAGGCCTCGTGCGGGCCGACGAGGCCCTGTACGCGGCCAAGTCCACCGGCCGGAACCGCTACCGCATCTTCGATGACGAGTTGCGCGACCGCCTCGACATGCGCCGCGACGCCGAGCGCGACCTGCCCGACGCGCTGGCCGAGGGCGCCGTCGAGGTGTGGTTCCAGCCGATCTTCCGCGTCCGCGAAGGCAACCTCGCGGGGCTGGAAGCCCTGGTCCGCTGGCGCCATCCGCGCCACGGTTGGGTGCCGCCGCCGGACATCATCGCCGCCGCCGGGGTGATCGGCCTGTCGGAGGCGCTGCTGCGCTACATCCTCGACAGCGTCTACCGGATGAAGCTCGCGCTCACCGAGCATGGGGCGACCGACATCCGCATCGCCATGAACGTCTGCCCGCGCGAACTGACCCAGACCCCCATCGAAGGGCTGATCCTCGACAAGCTCGAAGCCTTCGGCCTGCCGGCGGACTGGCTGGAGATCGAACTGACGGAAGACACCGCCCTCGACGCCGCCGCCGTGTCGGACAAGCTCGGCGCGCTGTCGCGGGCCGGCGTGAGCATCGCCATCGACGATTTCGGCGTGGGCTACTCGTCCCTGTCGCGCATCCGGCAGTTGCGCGTGAACCGCGTGAAGATCGACCGCAGCCTCGTCACCGGCCTCAACGAAGCGGGCGACAAGCGCGGGCTCGTCCAGGCGGTGATCGACCTCGGCAAGGCGCTGAGCCTCGAAGTGGTGGCCGAGGGCGTCGAGACGGAGACCGACCTCGTCGCCCTGCGCGAGATGGGCTGCCCCTTCGCCCAGGGCTACCATCTCGGCCGGCCGATGCCGGCCGAAAGGGTGATCGAGAGTTTCGCCGTCCCGCTGTTGAGGGTCGCCTGAGCGTCAGCGCAGGCGGTAGTCGGACATCCGCGCGCGGCGGGCGCTGCGCCGGTAGGCCAGCACCGAATCCGGCCAGAGGGTCGTGTTGCGGCCCTGGTTGTCGAGATACCAGCTGCGGCATCCGCCGGCCTGCCAGATGCTCTCCTTCATCCGGTTGCGGATGCGCTCCACGAAGCGGACCTGCGCCGGCTCGCTGACCTCGATGGCCTGCCGGCCCTCGGCCAGGGCCTTCAGGCAGCCGATGACGTGATCCACCTGGATCTCGATCATGGCGATGATCGAGTTGTGGCCGATGCCCGTATTGGGGCCGAGCAGGATGAAGTAGTTCGGGAAGCCCGCGACGGTGATGCCCTGGAAGGCCTGCATCCCGTCCGACCACGCCTCGGCGAGGCGGCGCCCCTCACGGCCGATTACCTCCGTGCGCAGCGATCCGCCGAGCACATCGAAGCCCGTGGCGAAGACGAGGGCGTCGAGGTCGTGCTTCGTCCCGTCCGTCATCTCGACCCCCTCGGGCAGGATGCGGGCGATGGAGCCGGTCTCCAGGGTCACGTCGTCCCGCTGGAGGGCGGGGTAGTACTCGTCCGACAGCAGCACGCGCTTGCAGCCGAAGCGGTACTTCGGCGTCAGCTTCTCCCGCAGCACCTTGTCGGGCACGGCTTTGCGCAGGTTGTGCTTGGCCATCCCCTCGGCCTGGGCCGTCACCTTCGAGACGCGGGTGAACCCGACCAGTGCCGGGAATTCGAGCCGCCAGAACAGCCGCCAGCGTTCCAGAAGCCGTAAGGCGGGGAAGCGGGCGTAGCGCGCCTTGCGCGCCTCCGGGATCGCCCGGTCGTTCTTCGGCATGATCCAGGGGGGCGTCCGCTGGAACACCGTGAGGTGCCCGGCATGGCCCGCCAGTTCCGGCACCACCTGGATCGCGCTCGCGCCCGTGCCGACGATGCCGACCCGGCGGCCCTTCAGGTCCACGGAATGGTCCCAGGCGGCGGTGTGGAAGCTCGCCCCGGCGAAGTCCGCGCGGCCGGGAATGTCGGGCATCGACGGATGATGCAGCCCGCCGGCCCCGGAGACGATGGCGCGGGCCAGGATCTCGCCGCGATCCGTCTCCGCCCGCCACAGGGCGCGGGCCTCGTCCCAGACCGCCCGGCGCAGGGTGGTGCCGAAGCGGATCAGCGGCATCAGCCCGTACTGCTCGGCGACGCCGCGCAGGTAATCCTCGATCTCCGGCTGCTTGGCGTAGAGCCGGCTCCAATCGGCCTTCGGTGCGAAGGACAGGGAGTAGAGATGCGAGGGCACGTCGCAGGCCGCACCCGGATAGGTGTTCTCCCGCCACGTCCCGCCGATGCCGGGCCCCTTCTCGATCACCGCAATCGGGCCGATGCCCTGCTGCCGGCAGCGGATCGCCATCGCGATGCCGGAGAAGCCGGCGCCGACGATGAGCACGGCGAGCACGCCGTCGGTGTCCGTGGCGGCGCTCATGCGTGGGTCTCCCGGCCGGCATGGCGCTTCAGGAACTCGGCCGCCTCGTCGAGGGAGGTCTTGGCTTCCGGGAGGACCTGATCGGCGAATTGCCAGGCATGGGCGACGACGGGGAAGACGCGCAGCCGCGTCTCGACCCCCGCCGCCTTGGCGCGGTCGGCCATGCGCACGGCGTCGTCGCGGAGGATTTCGCGGTCGCCGACATGGAACAGCAGCGGCGGCAGGCCGGTCGGGTCGCCATAGACCGGCGAGGCGAGGGGCGTGCGCGGATCGCCCTCGCCGACATAGACCGGCGCCACCTCCGCGATGGATTGGGCGTGGAACATGGCATCCCGGCTTCCATTCGAGATGCGCGAGCCGTCGACGGCGGCGAGGTCGGTGACGGGGGAGAACAGGCAGGCCGCCGAGGGGAGGGGCATGCGCCGGTCCCGCGCCGCCAGCAGGAGCGCCAGGGCGAGGTTGCCCCCGGCCGATTCGCCCGCGAGGCTCGCAGGGCCGGCCGCGCGGAACGCGTTCCACGCGGCGATGACGTCATCGAGCCCCGCCGGGAACGGATGCTCCGGCGCCAGCCGGTAATCCGGCGCGAAGACCTCGAAGCCCCGCCGCGCGAAGGCCCCCGTCACCGGGCGGTGCGTCCGGGGCGAGCAGGCGACGAAGCCGCCGCCATGGACGTAGAAGAGCCGCCGCGACACCGTGCCCGACGCCGGCCGGATCCATTCGCCCGGCACGCCGCCGAGGCTGCCCGCCTCGAAGGTCGCGTCGCGCGGGTCCGGGAACGAGGCGCCGCCGAGGATGCGGCGCACGTCGTCGATGCTCTTGGCGCCCGCCAGGGGGGCCTTTACCCGGCGGCGGACCATCCAGGCCCCGATATAGGCACGCAGGCTCGCCATCTCAAACCTTTCCGCCGGAGAGGCGCAGGATCGCCCGCCAATAGCCGGCGGGCAGCAGGCGTTGGATCAGCGCGGCGTTCCGCGCGTCCTTGCCGACGACGATGCGCGGGGCGCGCCGCTCGATGCCCCGCAGGATGGCGGCGGCGGCGTCGTCCGCCGACAGGGTGAGCAACTTCTCGAAGGCGACCCGCCCGTCCTCCGCCGCCTGCCGCATCGCGTCGGCTTCCGCCGGATCGTCGGACAGGCGCGGGTTGCGGGCGTTGCGGGCGATGGAGGTCGCCACGCCTCCCGGATGCACGACGCTGACGCCAAGCCCCGTGCCGGCATATTCGTGGCGCAGGGATTCGGTGAAGCCGCGCACCCCGAACTTGCTGGTGCAATAGGCCGCTTGGCCGGGGGGCGCGATCAGCCCGAACAGGCTGGAGACATTCACGATCTGCGCGGCCGGCCGTTCCTTCAGCATCGGCAGGAAGGCGTGGCACATGCGGATCACGGCCCGCAGGTTCACGTCGAGCACCCACTCGAAATCGTCGAGATGCGTTTCCTCGAAGCGCCCGCCCAGGGCGACGCCGGCATTGTTCACGAGGAGATCGAGCCGGCCGAACCGCCGCGTGACCGCCTCGGGCAGCGCGGCGATGGCCGAGGCATCGGCGAGGTCGAGGGTGCGGCACTCAGTGTCCGCGCCGGCCGCCTTGGCGCGTGCGGCGGTGACGGCCAAGCCCTCCGCGTCGCGGTCGATGAGCATGAGCGAGGCGCCCCGCGCCGCGAGCGCCGCGGACAACGCGGCGCCTATGCCGCTGGCCGCGCCGGTCACGAGGGCGACGCTTCCCTGCAGGCGGAATCGTTGAGCCAAGCTGCTCTCCCGGCCTTCCTCCGGCGGTGCCGGATCTCAGGGGGTGATAGGCCCGGTGGTCTTCCCTGTCTAGGGTGAATACCCTAAAGTCGGTTCGTGATGACCCGCGCGACACCGATCCCGAGCGTTGCCGCCCCGCGCACCCGCGACCGGATCGTGGCGGCGAGCCTCGCACTGTTCAACGCCCGGGGGATGGGCCGCGTCACCACGGCCGAGATCGCCGCCGCGTCAACCATGCGCGAAGGCAATCTGCACTACCATTTTCCGCGCAAGAGCCTGCTTGTGGAGGCGGTCTTCGCCGCCTTCGCCGCCGAGGCCGAAGCGGTGGCCGGCGGCCTGCCGGCGGATTTCGCGCAGGCCGATGCCCTGACGGCCTATCAGCGGGCATGGTTCGACCTGATCTGGCGCTACCGCTGCATCTACCGCGACGGGATCGCCATGGTGGAGATCGCGCCCGCGTTGCGCGGCGAGGTCCGCACCCTGCGGCAGCGGACGCAGGCCCTGGCGCGGGGCGTGTTCGAGGCCGCCGCCGAAGCCGGGCGCCTGCGCATCGATCCTGACGCGCTCACGCGGCTCCTCGACAATGCCTGGATCGTGTCGAGCCACTGGATGAGCTTCCGCGTGCAAGGCAAGGCGGATCTTGAGGCGGCCGATCTCGAATGGGGGTTCGATCAGGTGCGGGCGCTGTTCCTTCCCTACATCGTCCCCGCCAACGCGACCGAAACTTGACTGTTGGTACGATCCTTCCATCCCGGGTGGGATGATCGATCGTCTGATCCACGCGGCCCTGAGCATCGCGCTGCTCCTCGCCGTCGCCTTCCTGTTCTCGGTGAACCGCCGGTTGGTGCGGCCACGTGTGGTGGTCAGCGCGCTCGCCCTGCAGATCGGCGTCGGCGCCCTGGTGCTGTTCGTGCCGGCGGGGCAGGCGGCGTTGCACGGGGCCGCCGACACCGTGGCGACCCTGCTCGCCTACGGCGACCGGGGCACCGCCTTCCTGTTCGGCGGGCTGGTCGAGCCGCGCATGTTCGAGCTGTTCGGCGGCTCCGGCTTCGTCCTGGCGCTGCGGGTGCTGCCGCAGATCCTCTACGTCTCCGCGCTGATCGGCGTGCTCTACCATTTCGGGATCATGCAGGCGGCGGCGCGGATCCTCGGCGCGGGGCTGCAACGGGTGCTCGGCACGTCGCCCATCGAATCGTTTTCGGCGGTGATCACCATCGCCATCGGGCAGAGCGAGATCGCGGTGGCCCTGCGCCCCTTCCTGCCGATGCTGACCGGGGCTGAACTCTTCGCGGTGATGTCGAGCGGCGCCTCCTCGACGGCGGGCGCGATCCTCGCCGGGTACGCGGCCCTCGGCGTGCCGATGGCCTACCTGCTGGCCGCCTCAGTAATGGCGATCCCCGGCGGCCTGCTCTACGCCAAGATCCTGTTTCCCTCCTCCGAGCCGACCCGCATCACCTCGACGCGCGTCACCTTCGGGGAGGCGAGGGCGGCCAACGTCATCGAGGCGGCGGCGGACGGCACGCAGAAGGGCCTCGCGGTGGCCGTCTCGGTCGGCGCGATGCTCATCGCCTTCGTCGGGCTCATCGCCCTGGCGGACGGCATCCTCGGCTGGGGCGGCACATTGCTTGGATGGCCCGGCCTGTCCATCGAAGCCGTGCTCGGCCGCGTCCTGTCGCCGCTCGCCTGGCTGCTGGGGGTGCCGTGGGATCAGGCGGGGATCGTCGGCGGCGCCATCGGGCAGAAGCTCGCCTTCAACGAATTCCTAGCCTACGCCTCCCTCTCGCCGACGCTGAAGGCCGGCACCCTCGATCCGCGCTCGCAGGCCATCGTCTGCTTCGCGCTCTGCGGTTTTGCGAACTTCGCCTCCATCGCGATCCAACTCGCGAGCTTTTCGAGCCTCGTCCCCGAACGCCGGTCCGAGGTGGCCTGCTACGGCCTGCGGGCGATTCTCGCCGGCTCGCTCTCGAATCTGACCAGCGCGGCCATCGCCGGCCTGTTCGTGGGGTGAGCCCAAATGAAAAACGCCGCCCCCCGAAGGAGGCGGCGTTCTCAGACCTGACGGTCCGGGATCGACTTAGTTGAAGGTGTCGATCTCAGCGGACTCGTAGCTGGTGACTTCCATGCCGACGCAGATCTCGGACACGACGGGAGCAGACCAAGCCATTATAATTCCTCCTGATAAGACTTCGGGTTGGGTGTGTAGCGTCAACTGGGCTGCGATCCGAAGATCGCGAACCACTTAGTTGAAGGTGTCGATCTCGGCCGACTCGTAGCTGGTGACTTCCATGCCGACGCAGATCTCGGACACGACGGGGGCAAACCAAGCCATCTGAACCATCCTCAAGTGTTAGAGCCACCGGTCCGGCGAACGGACCGTCTGATTTTGCCGCAGTCATCCTGATCGGCCTGCGATCCGGTCTCCCGGAGCGCTGTGCCTCTCGGCCCTGCGATATGCAGGATATAACCGTTTGCTGGCGCGCAATACAAGCGGACACGAGCTTATATTTCTCACAGTCACACCGGCGATCCGATAGCCCTGAGTTGCTGCTTTGTGCTTGACGGACGCTGCGGGGCAGCGCACGAGGCAGCCGCGCGGCACCGCCCAGGCGGGGCTGCGGCCCCTTCAATCCCAAACCAGTGAAGCGACGTGCCCGACCGATCGTGCCTGCCGCGCCCGGCCCTGCGCCGTCGCTTCCGTTAAGCCGTCTTCGCGCCGGCCTGCGGGACCGGCGAGCGGCCCGGGAGCGGCCTGACATCCTGAGGCGCGCCGCCTCGTCCCATGAGGCGCGTCATGAACGAGTTGGCTCCCTTCGACGCCCGCGTCGAACCCGCAGCCCTGGCCGCAAGGCTGGCTGACGAGCGCGCACCCGACATCGTCGAGGCGCTGAACACCGAGGCGCCGGAAGTCGCCACGGCGATCCTGCTCGGCCTGCCCATCGAGAAGGCGGTCGAGGTTCTCGACCAGCCCGAACTCGAATGCGCCGGGGAGATCATCGAGATGCTGCCCCGCGACCGGGTGGCCTCGTTCCTGTCGGGCATGTCCGCCGACCGCGTGACCGACGTGTTTCGCGAGATCGAGGAGCCCGGCCGCTCCGACCTGCGCGCCCGCCTCGACGCCGAGACGCGGGGCGCCGTCGACAGGCTCTCGGCCTATGGCGAGGAGACCGTCGGTTCGCTGATGACGACGGAGTTCGTCACCGTGCCCGGCACGTGGACGGTGGGCCAGACCCTCGAATATTGCCGGCACGTCGAGAAGACGCGGGAGACGATCTACTCGATCTTCGTCCTGGATCCGCGCACCCGCGCGCTGACGAAGGCCGTGCCCCTGCGGCGGCTCATCTCCGGCAACCCGGAGGACAACGTGCTCACCGTGGCGCCGGGCCGCGCGCCGCTCGCCGTCTCGCCCACGGCGAGCCGCGACGAGGCCGCGCGCCTCATCTCGAAATACGACCTCCTTGCCCTGCCGGTGGTGGATGCGGTGGGCCACGTCATCGGCATCGTCACCGTGGACGACATGATCGACGCGATGGTCGAGAAGCAGACGCAGGAGGTGCAGCGCTTCGGCGGCATGGAGGCTTTGCCCGAGCCCTACATGGATATCGGCTTCCTCACGATGATCCGGAAGCGGGCCGGCTGGCTCTGCGCCTTGTTCCTCTCGGAGATGCTGACCGCCTCGGCGATGCAGGGCTTCGAGGGTGAGCTGGAGAAGGCCATCGTCCTCACCCTGTTCATCCCGCTCATCATGAGCTCGGGCGGCAATTCCGGTTCGCAGGCGACCTCGCTCCTCATCCGCGCCCTCGCCCTGCATCAGGTGCGCCTGCGCGACTGGTGGAAAGTAGCGTTGCGCGAACTCCCCACCGGACTGGTGCTCGGCGGAATCCTCGGGGTGATCGCCGTGGTGCGCATCGTCGCGTGGCAGAAGCTCGGCCTCTACGATTACGGCGAGCACTGGCCGCTGGTGGCGGCGACGGTGGGTGCGGCCCTCGTGGGCATCGTGACCTTCGGGTCGCTCGCCGGCTCGATGCTGCCCTTCCTGCTTCAGCGCATCGGCTTCGACCCCGCCACGGCGTCGGCGCCGTTCGTGGCGACGCTCGTCGATGTGACGGGGCTCGTGATCTACTTCTCGGTGGCGCTGCTGATCCTGCGCGGGACGCTGCTGTAGGGCGGCGACCGATCACGTTGAGGCGACCCCCACCCACCTCATCCTGAGGTGCCTGCGTCAGCGGGCCTCGAAGGAGGGCTCCAGCCTGCCGCGCGATCCCTGGAGCCCTCCTTCGAGGCGGCTTCGCCGCACCTCAGGATGAGGGGACGATCCGGAGAAGGCTGGCTGAACAAATTCGTTCGGGTGCGGCGCTAGCCCTGCGAGGCCGCCACGAGGCGCTTGCGCTGCACCTTGCCGTTGGCGGTCCTCGGCAGGGCGTCGAGGAAGCGGATCTCGCGGGGGCGCTTGTAGGCGGCGAGGCGTTCCGCGCACCAGTCGAGCAACGCCCCGGCATCCGGGCCGGCGCCCGGCTGGAGCACCACGAAGCCGCAGATCACCGACACGTCGGCACGCACCGGCAACTCGGCCACGCCGACCTCGGCGACAGCGGGGTGGGCGCCGAGCACCACCTCGACCTCGTTCGGCGAGACGCGGTAGCCCATCGCCTTCATCAGGTCGTTGTTGCGGCCCTCGAACCAGAGGTAGCCGTCCTCGTCGAACCGGGCGAGGTCGCCGCCGACGAACCATTCGCCGCGGAACACCTCCGCCTCCTCGTCCGGCCGGTTCCAGTAGCCGAGCATCAGCGCCGGTTCCGAGCGGTGGACGGCGAGGAGCCCGCTCTCGCCCGCCGGCAGCGGCTTCGGCTCGCCCTCGACGGGAAGGATCGCCACGCGCCGCCCCGGCTGCGGCTTGCCCGGCGATCCGGGACGCACGGGGATGGTCGGGCCGCTCGAAATGTAGGTCGAGATCTCGCTCATCCCGAGGGCTTCGTAGAGCGGCTTGCCGGTCGCCTCTTTCCAGGCTTCGAGCAACTCGACGGAGAGCGGTTCGCCCGCCGTGCAGCCGTGGCGCAGGCTGGTGATGTCGTGGGCGGGTAGGTCGCCGTATTTCAGGATCTGGCGGTAAAGCGTTGGGACGGCGGCGAAGATCGTCGCGCCGTAGCGGGCGATCAGCCGGGGCCAGACGCCCGGATCCCGCGGCCCGTTGTAGAGCACCGCCGTCGCGCCCACCGACCACGGGTCGGACAGGCCGACGCCGAGGGTGTAGGTCCAGTTCATCGTGCCGGCGTGGAGCATCACGTCGGATTCGGTCACGCCGATCCAGTGAGCGAGCATCGGCCGGCGGCCGTAGGTCGCCCGGTGGCCGTGCAGCACGCCCTTCGGCCGGCTCGTCGTGCCGGAGGTGTAGATCAGCATCGCCGGGTCGTCGGCGGCGGTGTCGGCGTAGTCGGCCAGCGGTTCGCCCGCCTTCAAGGCCGCGATGGCGGCCGCATCGAGGAGGATGCGCCCTGCCAGGACGTCCGGCTCGACGGTGCAGCCGCCGGCCAACGCCACCGCCGCCGCACCGGAATTCTCCATCAGGAAGGCGGCCTCACCCTCCGTCAGTTGCGGCGACGAGGGAAGCGAGACGAGGCCCGCCGCCATCGCCCCGAAATGGAGCAGGGCGTAATCCGCATCGTTGCCCATGCGGATCATCACCCGGTCGCCGGGCTTGAGCCCCAGCCGCAACAGCCCCGCGCCGATGCCGCGCACCGCCCGGTCCACTTCGCCGAAGGTGAGCCGCGCCTCCGTCCCGTCGCCCACGAGGATGAGGGCGGTCTTCTCGGGCCGGAGGCGGGCGTTCTCGCCGATGCAGGAGCGGGCCGCGTTGAAGCGGGCGGGCGGCTGGCGGCTTTCGGTCAAGGGGCGTCTCTCTCGGGTGGCGGCGGATCTTACGTCCGCCGCTGGGTCTCCCGTTCTTCCAACCCCTTGAGCACCTTGTCGAGGGTCATCGGGTAATCGCGGATGCGGATGCCCGTGGCGTTGTAGATCGCGTTCGCGACCGAGGCGCCCGCACCGCAGATGCCCAGTTCGCCCAAACCCTTGCTCTTCAGTGGGTTCGCCTTGTCGTCGAGTTCGGGGAGGAAGAACGCGTCCACGTCCGGCACGTCGGCATGGGTGGAGACGTGGTACTCCGCGAGGTCGTGGTTCACGTAGTAGCTGTATCGCGGGTCGATCACGGCATCCTCCATCAGCGCCGCGCCGACGCCGAAGATCATGCCGCCGATGGCCTGCGACCGGGCGGTCTTCTCGTTGAGGATGCGCCCGCCGGTGAAGCAGCCGAGCATCCGCCGCAAGCGGATCTCGCCGGTATCGACGTCCACGCCCACTTCGGCGAAATGCGCCCCGTAGGAGTATTGCGAGAACTTCTTCTCCATCTCGCCGGGCTTGATCTCGCCCTTGGCCTCCAGGCCCTCGGACCCAGCGAGGTCCTTGAGCGGCACCGAGCGTCCGCCGACGTTCACGGCCCCGTTGGCGAAGGTCGCATCGCCGGAGCCGAGCCCGGCCTTCTCGACCAGCGCCTTCCGAAGGTTGTCGCAGGCGACGTAGAGGGCCGAGCCCGCCGAGGCCGCGCCGAACGAGCCGCCGGAGCCGGCCGCCTTCGGGAAGTTCGTATCGCCGAGTTCGACGCGCACCTTGTCGGCGGGCAGCCCCATCATCTCCCCGCCGATCTGGGTGAGGATCGTGTAGGTGCCGGTGCCGAGGTCGGTCATCGCCATGCGGACGGTGAGCACCCCGTCCGGTCCGAGGCGCACCGAGGCCGAGGACGGCTTCAGCGGGTTCTGCCGCGCCGCCGCCGACATGCCGATTCCGACGAGCCATTGCCCGTCGCGGTTGGTGCCCGGCTTGCCGCGCTTGTCCCAGCCGAACCGCGCCGCGCCCTCCTTCATGCAGTCGATCAGGCGGCGGGTGGAGTAGGGGATCTTCTTCTCCGGGTCCTCCTCCGGCTCGTTGCGGACGCGCAGTTCGATCGGGTCGATGTTCAGCCGCTCGGCCAGCTCGTCCATGGCGCATTCGAAGGCGAGCTGTCCCACGGCCTCGCCGGGCGCGCGCATCGAGGAGGCGATGGGCAGGTTGAGGTTCACCAGCCGGTGCGCGGTGATCCGGTTCGGCGCCGCATAGAGCGAGCGCGTTACGTTGGCCGAAGTTTCGTAGAACGCATCGCCGATGGCGGTGTCCGACCACGATTCGTGGCCGATGGCCGTGAGGCGGCCATCGTTGTCGGCGCCGAGGCGGACGCGCTGGATCGTGTCGGTGCGGTGCGTCCCGACGTGGAATTCCTGCTGCCGGGTCATCGCGACCTTCACCGGCCGCTTGATGACCTTGGAGGCCAGGGCGGCGAGGGTCGCCTCGGGGAGCGCCTGGAGCTTCGAGCCGAAGCCGCCACCGATATAGGGCGTGACGATCCTCACCTTCTCGGGCGGGAGCTTCAGCACCGAGCCCAGCGGAGGCTGGCCTCGGTTCGGCATCTGGTTCGCCGAGTACAGCACCACGGAATCGCCGTCCGGCCCCGTCTGCCATTCCGCGATGGTGGCGTGCGGCTCCATCTGGGCGTGGATCTGCGTCGGCGTCGTGTATTCGACGTCGATCTGGATCGGCGCCTCGGCGAAGGCGCCGTCGAAATCGCCCAGCGACGAATCCGGCTTGACGCCGGGCGACGTCACCATCGGCTTCGGCTCGTAGGCCGCGCCGAGGTTCGGCTTCAGCAGGCCCTTCGGCTTGGCGGTGTCGTAGCTCACCTTCACCAGCATGGCGGCGGCGCGGGCCTGTTCGAACGTTTCCGCGACGACGAAGGCGACCGGCTGGCCGTAGAACGTGACCTCGCGGCCCTGCAGCTGCGGCCAGACCTGCTCCTTCTTCTCGCCCTGCTCCGGCACGTTCTCGTGGGTCATCACGAGGATCGTGCCCGGCGCCTTGCGGGCGGCTTCGGCGTCGAGGGCCTTGATCGTCCCGGCGGCGATGGTCGCCGTGACGATGTAGCCGTAGGCCGGGTTTTTGAGCGCGTGGCTCTCGTAGGCGTAGGGCGCGCGGCCCGTCACCTTGAGGGGCCCGTCGACGCGGTCGAGGGGCTTGCCGACGAGGCCGTCGGCGCGGTCATCGAGCGGCGTGCGGCCGATCGGCTGGTTCATCTCCATGGCGGATGTCCTGCGTTCGGCGTCAGGCGCGGGTCGCTTGCGCGACGACGGCGCGCAAGGTCCTGCGGGTGAGGGGGATCTTGAAGTCGTTCGCGCCGTAGCCGCGGGCGCCCTTGAGCACCCGGTCTGCGGCTTCGTCGGCGGAGCCGGTGCGGACCAGCGCCTCCTCGGCCGCCGCCACGCGCCACGGCTTGTGCGCGAGACCGCCGAAGGCGAGACGCGCCGAGCCGACGCGGCCATTGCCCTCCGCCGCGATCACCGCCGCGATGGAGATGGTGGCGAAGGCGTAGGAGGCCCGGTCCCGGACCTTCCGGTAGATGTGCATGCCCTCGACCGGCTTCGGCAGCGTCACCGCCGTGATGATCTCGCCCTTCTTCAGATCGGTCTCGATCTGCGGCGTGTCGCCCGGCAGCCGGTGGAAGTCGGCCATGGCGATGCTGCGGATCTGGCCCTCCGGGTTCACCGTCTCGACGGTGGCGTCGAGGGCGGCCATCGCGACGTTCATGTCGGACGGGTTGGTGGCGATGCACTGATCGCTTGCCCCGACCACCGCCATGATGCGGTTGAAGCCGCCGATGGCCGCGCAGCCCGAGCCCGGCTCGCGCTTATTGCAGGGCATGGACGTGTCGTAGAAATAGTAGCAGCGGGTGCGCTGGAGCAGGTTGCCGGCGGTGGTCGCCTTGTTGCGCAGCTGGCCCGAGGCTCCGGCGAGCAGGGCCCGCGAAAGCACCGCGTAATCCTTCCGCACGCGGGGATGGGCGGCGAGGTCGGAATTGCGCACCAGGGCGCCGATCCGCAATCCGCCGTCCTTCGTATCCTCGACCTGCGCAAGGGGCAGGCGGTTGACGTCGACCAGGGTGGCGGGCGTCTCGACCTGAAGCTTCATCAGGTCGAGAAGGTTGGTGCCGCCGGCGATGAACTTGGCGTTCGGCCGCTCGGCGACGATCTTCGCCGCCTCCTGCACGGTCGCGGGACGCTCGTAGGTGAAGGCCTTCATTGTCCGACCCTCACAGTTTCGTGCCGGCGGTGTCGCGGATCGCCGCGACGATGTTCGGGTAGGCCGAGCAGCGGCAGATGTTGCCCGCCATCCGCTCGCGGATCTCGGCGTCGTTCAGGGAGGCCTTGGCCGTCAGGTCGTCGGTGACGTGGCTCGGGAAGCCGTCCTTGACCTCATTCAGCATGCCCACCGCCGAGCAGATCTGGCCCGGCGTGCAGTAGCCGCACTGGAAGCCGTCGTGCTGGATGAAGGCGGCCTGCATCGGATGCAGCGTCTCGCCCTCGGCCAGCCCTTCGATGGTGGTGATGTCGTCGCCCTCGTGCATGACGGCGAGGGTCAGGCAGGAATTGATCCGCCGCCCATTCACCAGCACCGTGCAGGCGCCGCACTGGCCGTGATCGCAGCCCTTCTTCGAGCCCGTGAGCGCGAGATGCTCACGCAGGGTGTCGAGCAGGGAGGTGCGGGTGTCGAGGTTCAGGTCATGCGCCTTGCCGTTGATGGTGAGGCGCACCGGCATGGTCTGCGGCGCCGGGTCTCCGGGGGCGGGGGTTTCGGCCCGCGCGGAGGACGTGGGAAGGCCGAAGCCGCCGAGGCCGAGGGCGCCGACGACGGCGCATCCCTCCACGACCGCACGGCGCGTGGGCGCACCCGCCTTGCCCGGTGAGTGGTCTGTCATGCTGCGATTCCGCTGAGAGACGGCCGGCGCGACCGCGCGGCGTGATCCAGAAAGCGTCAGGGCAACGTGTCATCGCGCAGGCTGGATCCACTCCAAACTGCGCCCGATCCGCACGGGGTTCGGGCCTGCCCTGGCGGCGGCGGCGTCGCCACAGGCGATGACCGATCCGCCACCTTCTGCTGAGCTTCGATCGGCTGCCGAAAGTGTTGCGGAAACCTATTGCCCCAGCATCCTGAGAACGATCATTGCCCCCGCCGGATTCTTACGGCAGCCGGTCGAAGGTCGCGGACGCGCTTGTCGGGATGCTGCGACGCACCCTGACAAACGCGCCGCAAAAGATTTATGCTCAAAGCTAGCATATCTAGACAGAGGCATCCGGCACCCATAAGTTAGACGGCACAATGCTCAAAGTGAGCATAATTGGAGGACGCCATGACGGCGACCATCGCGCCCGCCTCCCGGATGCCGGGGGCCCTTCCTCTGCCGGACCTGTACGCCCGGGTCTCCCGTCACGTCCCGGCCATCGAATGGCCGGCGCTGGCGCCGGACATTGAGGCGATCCTGCGCCTCAAGCGCGAGAAGAACGCGGTGATCCTGGCGCACAACTATCAGGCGCCGGAGATCTTCCACACGGTGGCGGACATCGTCGGCGACAGCCTTGCCCTGGCGCGCGAGGCGGTGACGGTCGATGCGGACATCATCGTGCTGGCGGGCGTCCACTTCATGGCCGAGACCGCCAAGCTCCTGAACCCGTCGAAGACGGTGCTGATCCCCGACATGGGCGCGGGCTGCTCGCTCGCCGATTCCATCACGGCCGAGGATGTGCGGGCCCTGCGCCGGAAGTATCCGGGCGTGCCGGTCGTCACCTACGTGAACACGTCGGCGGCGGTGAAGGCGGAATCGGATCTCTGCTGCACTAGCGGCAACGCCGTGCAGGTGGTGCGCTCGCTGAACGCGCCCCGCGTGCTGATGATCCCCGACGAGTTCCTCGCGCAGAACGTCCAGGCCGAGGTGCCGGAGATCGAGATCCTGACCTGGGCCGGGCATTGCGAGGTGCATGAGCGCTTCACCCCCGCCGACATCCGCGACGTGCGCGAGAGCTACCCCGGCATCACGGTCATCGCCCACCCGGAATGCCCGCCGGACGTGGTGGCCGAATCGGACTTCTCCGGCTCGACCGCGATGATGATGGACTTCGTGGTGCAGAAGCGGCCCGCGCAGGTGGTGCTCGTGACCGAATGCTCGATGGCCGACAATATCGCAGCAGCGAACCCGGACATCGAGTTCATCAAGCCCTGCAACATGTGCCCGCACATGAAGCGGATGAGCCTGCGCAACATCCGCCGCTCGCTCGAGACCCTGACCCACGAGGTCACGGTCGATCCGGCCCTCGCCGACCGGGCGCGGGCCGCCGTGGAACGGATGCTGGCAGTGAGGACGCGATGAACGCATTCTCCCGCAACCCGGCGGACCGGGTGGTGGTGGTCGGCGGCGGCGTCGCCGGCCTCAGCACCGCCCTGCGCCTCGCCCCCCGCCCAGTCACGCTCGTGACCGCCTCGCCGCTCGGCCTCGGCACCGCCACCGGCTGGGCGCAGGGCGGCATCGCCTCCGCCATGGGCGCCGACGATGCGCCGGCGCTGCACGCCGCCGATACGGAAGCGGCCGGCGCGGGCCTCACGGAGCCGGACGTGGCGCTCCGCATCGCCGCCGAGGGTCCGCGCCTCATCGACTGGCTGGTGAGCCTCGGCGCCCCGTTCGACCGGAGCGCGGACGGCGCGCTGGCCCTCGGCCTGGAAGCCGCCCACAGCCGCCGCCGCATCGTGCGGGCCGGCGGCGATTCGACCGGTGCGCGGGTGCTCGAAACCCTCGTTGCGGCGGTGCTGAACGCGCCGTGGATCGAGGTCGTGAGCGCCGCCGTCACCGATCTGCTCCGCGATGAGGCGGGCGCGGTGGCGGGCGTCGTCGCGGAGAGCGACGGGGCGCGCTTCCGTATCCCCGCCCGCGCCGTGGTGCTGGCCACGGGCGGGCTCGGCGGGCTCTACGCCTCCACCACGAATCCGCCCGGCGCCATCGGGCGCGGCGTCGCGCTGGCGGCGCGGGCCGGGGCCACGCTCCGCGACATGGAGTTCGTGCAGTTCCACCCCACGGCCATCGCGGCGGGGCGCGATCCCATGCCGCTCGCCACCGAGGCCCTGCGCGGGGAGGGCGCCCGGCTCATCGACGAGACCGGCGCCGCCGTGATGGCCGGCATCGCCGGGGGCGATCTCGCCCCGCGGGATGTCGTCGCCCGCGGCATCTTCCAGGCCCTGCAGCGGGGGCGGACGGTCTATCTCGACACGCGCGGGGCGCTGGGCGCTGCGATGCCGACGCGCTTCCCCACCGTCGCGGCGCTCTGCGCCTCGGCGGGCATCGACCCGGCGACGCAGGCGATCCCGGTGCGGCCGGCGGCCCACTACCACATGGGCGGTGTGAAGGTGGATGCGCATGGCGCGTCGAGCGTGCCCGGCCTCTATGCCTGCGGCGAGGTCTCATCGACCGGTCTGCATGGGGCGAACCGGCTCGCCAGCAATTCGCTCCTCGAAGGACTGGCCTATGCCGGGTTCATCGCGGACGGGCTCGATGCGCCGCCGCCCCGCCGGATCCTGCCCGACACCGCCCCGCGACGCGCCGGCTCCGACGTCGCGGCGATCCGCGCGGTGATGGAGACGAAGGTCGGCGTGGTGCGTGAGGAGACGGGCCTGTCCGCCGCCGTGGCGGAGCTGTCGCCGCTCGCCGAGACCTGCGACGCGGCCCTGGTCGCCTCGCTGATCGCGTCGAGCGCGCTGTCGCGACGGGAGAGCCGTGGCGCCCACTGGCGCAGCGACCATCCCCATCAGGCGCCCGCCCGCCACACCGAGACGACGCCGGCCGGCGTCGCCGCGCCCGCTCTCGCGGAGTGAGACAGCCGTGACCGACATCCTTCCCCTGCCGAGGCTCCTCGTGGAGCCGATCGTCCGCGCGGCCCTGGTCGAGGATCTCGGCCGGGCGGGCGACATCACCACCGATTCCATCGTGCCGCCGGGCGCGCGGATGAAGGGCGTCATCGCCGCCCGCCAGCCGGGCGTGATCTCCGGCACCGATGCGGCTGCCATCGCCTTCGCCCTGGTCGACCCCGAGGTGAGCGTCACCATCGCGCGCGGCGACGGCGCGAAGGTCGCCCCCGGCGACGTGGTACTCCACCTCGACGGTCCGGCGCGGGCGATCCTCACCGCCGAGCGGGTGGCGTTGAACCTGCTCTGCCGGATGTCGGGCGTCGCCACGGCCACGAACGGCCTCGTGGAGGCTGCACGGCCGCACGGCAAGGCATCCATCGTCTGCACCCGTAAGACCACGCCGGGCCTGCGCTCACTGGAAAAGCACGCGGTGCGGGCCGGCGGCGGCTCGAACCACCGCTTCGGCCTGGATGACGCGGTGCTCATCAAGGACAACCACATCGCCGTGGCGGGCGGCGTCCGCGAGGCCATCGAGCGGGCCAAGGCGCGGGCCGGGCACCTCGTGAAGATCGAGTGCGAGGTCGACAATCTCGATCAGTTGCAGGAAGCCCTGTCGGTCGGCGTCGATGCCGTGCTTCTCGACAACATGGACCCGGCGACGCTCGCCCGCGCCGTGGCGATGATCGACGGCCGGGCTTTATCCGAGGCCTCGGGCCGGATCACCGTCGAGACGGTCGGCGCGGTGGCGGGATCGGGCGTGGACCTGATCTCCTGCGGCTGGATCACCCACTCGGCGGCGATCATCGACCTGGGGCTCGACGCAGCCTGATTGAAAACGGCCGCGCTCGCGCGCATATGCCCGGCGCGATTTCCCAACCTGACCCGGAGGTTCATTCCGTGAGCGAGACGATCGAGCGGCACGAATTCGGTGCGGAGGTGGGGCGCCTCCTCGACCTCGTGGTGCACGCGCTCTATTCCGACCGCGAAATCTTCCTGCGCGAGTTGGTGGCCAACGCCGCCGACGCCATGGACCGGCGCCGCTTCGACGCTCTGACCAGCGCGTCGAGCGCCCTTCCGCCGGACGCGAAGGTCCGCATCGCCCCCGACAAGGATGCCCGCACCCTCACCATTTCTGATGCGGGCATCGGCATGGCCAAGGACGACCTCGCGTCGAGCCTCGGCACCATCGCCCGCTCGGGCACGCGCGCCTTCTCGCAATCGCTGGAGGCCGCCAAGGCCGAGGACCGGCCGAGCCTGATCGGCCAGTTCGGCGTGGGCTTCTACTCCGCCTTCATGGTGGCCGACCGCGTCACCGTCACGTCGCGCAAGGTCGGCGCCGACGAGGCCTGGACCTGGGCCTCCGAGGGCCAGGGCAGCTACACCCTCGAACCCGGCACCCGCGCCGAGCCCGGCACCGACATCGTTCTCCATCTGAAGGAGGACGCGGACGAGTATCTCGAACCCTACCGGCTCGATCACCTCGTGCGGAAATGGGCGGACTTCATCACCGTCCCCGTCGCCATCGTGCGCGACGGCAAGGATGAGGCGGCGAACCAGGGCACGGCCCTGTGGCGCAAGCCGAAATCCGAGATCACCGAGGAGCAGTACACCGAGTTCTATCACTCGGTCGGCATGAACTTCGACAAGCCCTGGGCGACGCTGCATTGGCGGGCCGAAGGGCAGCTCGAATTCGCGGCGCTGCTGTTCGTGCCCGGCTCGAAGCCGTTCCAGCCGATCGAGAACGACCGCCAGAGCAAGGTGCGCCTGCACGTCCGGCGCATGTTCATCACCGACGAGGCCGAGTTGCTGCCATCCTGGCTGCGCTTCGTGCAGGGCGTGGTGGACACCGAGGACCTGCCCCTCAACGTCTCCCGCGAGATGCTGCAGACCACCCCGGCGCTCGCCCGCATCCGCAAGGCCGTCACCGGCCGGGTGATCACCGAACTCACGAACCGCGCCAAGAAGGGCGAGGATTACGAGAGCTTCTGGGAGAATTTCGGCCCGGTCCTCAAGGAGGGCATCTACGAGGATTTCGAGCGCCGCGCCGACATCGCCCCGCTCCTCCGATTCCGCTCCTCGGCGGTGGAGGGCTGGACCTCGCTCGCCGACTATGTGTCCCGGATGAAGGACGGGCAGGAGGCGATCTACTACCTCGTGGCCGACGATCAGGAGGCGCTGAAGTCCTCGGCGCAGCTCGAAGGCTTCCGGGCCCGTGGCCTCGAAGTGCTCCTGCTCTCCGACCATGTGGACGCGTTCTGGCCGGACCAGCTCGGCACCTTCGAGGGCAAGTCGCTGACCTCGGTGACGAAGGGCAACCTCGACCTGTCGAAGTTCGCCCCCGAGGGCGGCGATGCCGAGCCGGCCGAGGGGATCGACGCCTTCGTGGCGGCGGTGAAGACCGCGCTCGGCGAGGAGGTGGCGGATGTCCGCGTCACCGACCGTCTGGTGGACAGCGCCGTGGTGCTCTCGGCCGGCGGGGCGGGGCCCGACCTTCAGATGCAGCGGCTGTTGCGCCGGGCCGGACGGGCCGGTGCCGGTAAGCCGGCGCTGGAGATCAATCCGCGCCACGCGCTGATCCGCGCGCTGGCGGCCTCCCCCGAATCAAACCTGCCCGAGGCGGCCGGGATGCTCCTCGATCTCGCGCGAATTCAGGACGGCGACAGCCCCCGCGACCCCGCCGCCTTCACCCGAAAGGTCGCCGCGGCCCTCGCATCGGCCCGCTCGGTAGGCGCCTGAGGGGATAAAGCGTGACGGGGCGCACCTTCCGCGCCCCGTCGTGATTGATCATTCCGAAACGTGGGGGCCATAACTTCGCCACCGGTCGGGATCATTCCGACCGGATGCGCGGGCGCGGTGGGGGCCGCAGGCGCACTCTCAACTCCACGGCGAGGATCAAAAGTCCCGCCCATCGGACGCGACATGAATCTCGTCGAGGCTGAAGCCGGCAATGGACAGGCGGTCGCGGCAGCGCGCAACCGTGTCCATGCCCATGCGTACCGCCACAGCGGCCGCGTCCGGCGGTTGCGGCGGCTGATCCCCGTGGTCGCCGGCGGCGCCACGGCGGTGCTGCTCGCCTACCTGTTCAATCCCTTCGCGGCGGGCATCTCGGGTGTCTCCGTCGGGCCGGTGACGCTCGCGGGCTCGAAGGTGAAGATGGAGAATCCCCGCCTCTCCGGCTTCCGCAAGGGCAACCGCGCCTACGAGGTGACGGCCGAGGCGGCGCTGCAGGACGTGCGCAAGCCGAGCCAGATCGAGCTTCAGCAGATGCGCGGCCACATCGCCACCGACGATCAGGGCGGGCTCGCCCGGCTCTCGGCGACATCCGGCCTGTTCGACAGCGCCCGCGAGGCGTTGGACCTCAAGGACGACATCCGCGTCTGGACCGACAAGGGCGAGGAAGCGCGCCTGAAGACGGCGGCCATCGCCTTCAAGACCGGCTCCATCGTCTCGAAGGATCACGTCACCGTCACCACGGGCAAGGGCGTCGTGGATGCGGACGGGCTCGACGTGGTCGAGAACGGCAAGGTCATCTCGTTCATCGGCAACGTACATGTGTCGATCAACCCGGAGAGCGCGGACGCTCCGAAGGGCGGCGCCCTGAAGGGCCCGATCCTCACCTCCGATGCCGATCCTGCGGAGCGCCGGCCATGAGTGCTCTGAAGATTCTGACCGCCGCGCTGGCCCTCGGCCTCGCCTTCGCCGCCCCGGCCCATGCCGAGAAGCCGACCAAGGATTCCTCCTCTGCGTTCGGCAACATCGGCGGCGGCGGCAAGGAGCCGATCAAGATCGACGCCGACCGGCTCGACGTGTTCGACAAGGAAAACAAGGCGATCTTCGCCGGCAACGTTGTTGCCGTGCAGGGCGAGAGCACGATCCGCTGCGCGACCATGACGGTCTATTACAAGCGCGGGAAGGACAAGGCCGAGGGCGGCGACGAGTCGGCGCCGAAGAACCCGGCCGAGAACGGCATCAAGAAGGTCGAGTGTGCCGGCCCGGTGACGGTGACGCAGAAGGATCAGGTCGCGACCGGTGACAACGCCGTGTTCGATCAGGATGCGAAGCGCATCGTGCTCACCGGCAACGTCGTGCTGAGCCAGTGCCAGAACGTCACGCGCGGCCAGCGGCTCGTCTACGACATGGCGAACGGCCGGGCGAACATGGACCCCGTGGCCGGCGGCCGCGTCTCGGCGATGTTCGTGCCGGGCGAGAAGTCCGACGGCAAGGACACGAAGGCGAAGGGCTGCACCGTGCCCCCGGCGAAGCCGCGGGCGCAAGCCAATTGAGCGACGCCGTGGCTTTACAGGCCGGGCCGGCGGCAGCGGCCCGCCCCTCGCTTCTGTCGCGCCTGTTCGGCCGGAAGGCGGCTGCGCCGCAGGGCGGGGAGATGCCGGCCGATGCCGTCGCGGCGCAGGCCGAGGGCGGACCGGGCATCCTCTGCGTGCGCGGCCTGCGCAAGAGCTACGGCGCGCGCACCGTCGTTCACGAGGCGGGGCTGACGGTCCATACCGGCGAGGCGGTGGGGCTGCTCGGGCCGAACGGCGCCGGCAAGACCACGATCTTCTACATGATCACCGGCCTCGTCGCCGCCGACCGGGGCGAGATCACCCTCGACGGCCTGCCGATCACCCACCTGCCCATGTACCAGCGGGCGCGGCTCGGCATCGGCTACCTGCCGCAGGAAGCCTCGATCTTTCGCGGTCTCTCCGTCGAGGACAACATCCGCGCGGTGCTCGAAGTGGCCGAGCCCGACCGCAAGGAACGGGCGCGCAAGCTCGAATCCCTGCTGGAGGAATTCGATATCGCGCGTCTGCGGAAGTCGCCCTCCATCGCCCTATCGGGCGGCGAGCGGCGGCGCTGCGAGATCGCGCGGGCGCTAGCCTCCTCGCCGACCTTCATGCTCCTCGATGAGCCCTTCGCCGGCATCGACCCCATCGCGGTGGGCGACATCCAGGATCTGGTGAAGCACCTTAAGCAACGTGGGATCGGCGTTCTCATCACCGACCACAACGTGCGCGAGACTCTTGGCCTGATCGACCGCGCTTACATCGCCCATTCGGGCCGGATCCTCACCGAGGGCACGCCCGAGGAGATCGTGGCGAACCCCGAGGCGCGGCGCCTCTATCTCGGCGAGGATTTCCGGCTCTAGCGGCCGGGCCTCAGCCCTTCCAGTTCTTGAGCGCCGCGAAGGGGCTGTCCGAGCCCGCCGGCTTCTCGGGGTTCAGCACCGGCTCCACCTGCGCGATCGCATCGGCCAGGGAGAAAGCCGAGCCGCTCTGCAGCCGGCCGCCGGCCGCGTCCCGGTGTCCGCCGCCCCGGAACAGGCGCGCGCCGTCGAGGGCGGTGCCGTCGACGGAGCGGAAGGACAGCGTGCCCATCCGCTGCACGTTCACCACGCGCTTGGTCCGCCCGGCCTCCATGATCCGGTCGGAGACCCGCTGGAACATGCCGGAATCGAGCCCGAAGGACAGGAGCGTGCCGTCCTTGAGCGGGCGGAACAGGGTGTCCGAACGCGCCAGGGCCCGGGCGAGGCGGGAGCGGGTGGTGAGGTTGGCGTCGTCGTCGGGCGCGTCGGCCAGCAGGTCGTTCACGATCCGCGTGCGGATCGCCACGGCGTCCTGTTCCAGCTGCGCCGGGGTGGCTCCCGCGCGCAGGCGCGCGCCGGCTGCGAGGAGCAGCGCCGAGACGAACCGGTCATGCCAGGGATGGCCGGGCGGGATCAGCCCGGTCGCGTTCTCCCAGAAGATCTCATCGAGCGCGATCCCGCCGGGGAAGGCTGGGTTCTCCTTGCGCCACAGGTCGAGGGCGTCGATGGCGGCGATCAGCGCGGCCAGATCCTCTTGCCGTTCGGGCTCGTGCGTGGCGAAGAGGGCGCGGTGCGTCATCGCCATCGCCGTCGCGCAGGAATCCTCCTCGATCAGCAGGGTGATCGCCGGATCGCCGAAATCCGAGCGGGACAGGCCGGGCCGCTCCGCCACGGGGGCGGGCTCCAGGCCCTGACGCGCCAGCTGCTCGGAGGAGGAGGCATGGTGGTCGAGGACCACGAGCCTGTGCTTCTCGCTCTCCCGCTTCCGGTTCATGGCGGCGAAGCGCTTCAGCCCGGCGATAGTCTGCTCCTCGAGGCCGAGATCGGTCATTAGCAGCGTTTCGGAGGCCTGAGCCTTGGCGAGCCGCTTCACCTCCTCCTCGAAGACCGGGCCGACATCGCTGTAGCGCGGGACGTGGATGACGCGATCCACCTCGGCGCAGGCGGCGGCGACCGTCGAGGCGCCGTAGCCGTCGAGGTCATGGTGGGTGATCTGGGTCAGGCGCACGCGCTCTCGGCTCCGGCTGGCGGGGGTTCGCGCTTCTTACGCTGCCAGAACGCCGCAGGCGAGAGAGCGGTGGATGCCGCCTTCGGCAAGTTGCGCGACGTCGACCCACGCAACGGGTCGTTAAGCAAGCCCCCGGACGTGGCGCGAAACGGCGCGGCGAAGTTAAGAAATAGGTCAAGCCATTGGCGAATAAGCCGTTACTTCCGGTGCCGGCCGTTAACCAAAGTTAAGGAACGGGGTCGGAAGGCCGAGATCGGTGCAGTCCCTACCCGCTGCTCACAGCATTAACCTTTTGTTAAGCGGCCGATTGCGGCGAGGGCTCCGTCGTGAGAGCTTTCGTTAACGAGAGCTAAACGGTTGGGTCACGGCGATGCGGTTCGCGGCTAACAAGATGCGGGATGGGGCCTCGGCGCTTCGGCGCGGCCTGGCCATCTTCGCCGTCGCCACCGCCGCCCTGACCGGCGCGGCTGCCGCGCAGACGCTGGCGAGCCTGCCGAATGCCGATATCGGCGCTCGTGTGCGGGGCGATGCCAAGCCGATCGCCGCCTGGAGCACCTTCTGCCAGGATTACGCCTCCGAATGCGCCATCGACCGCACCGAGCCGGCGCGCATCACCCTCACTCCCGCCGTCTGGAACACCATCGTCGCCGTCAACCGTCGCATCAACAAGTCGGTCGAGCCGATGACCGACATGGATCACCTCCACGTCGCCGACCGCTGGGACCTCGCCGAGGACGGCATCGGCGATTGCGAGGATTTCCAGCTGCTGAAGCGCCATCTGCTCGCCGAGGCGGGCCTGCCGCGCCGGGCCATGCGCATGACCGTCGTCATCGACGAGAAGGGCGAGGGCCATGCGGTCCTGACGCTCGTCACGGATCGCGGCGACCTCGTGCTCGACAACAAGACCAACACGATCCTGCCGTGGCACCGCACCGGCTACGTGTTCATCAAGCGCGAGAGCCAGGATACCGTGGCGTGGGTGTCGCTGGGCGGCGCGACCTCGCCCGTCACCACCGCCAACCGCTAACGCAGGAAGGTCGGGGCGATCCACCAGCCCGGATGGGCGGCGCGCAGGCGCTTGGCCGCCCTGACCGCCGCCTGACGGTTTTCGAACAGGCCGAATACCGTCGCGCCGGAGCCCGACATGCGCGCGAGGAGGCTGCCCTGGCCGCGCAGGGCGGCGAGGCATTCGCCGATGACCGGCGCCACCGTGAGGGCCGGGCCTTCGAGGTCGTTCCGCGCCGGGCCGATGGTCGCGAGCACCGTCTCGGCATCCGCATCCGCCGGGATGAACGGGTGCTCGCCGCCCGAAAGGGTCTGGCCGACCGAGAGGCCGAGCGCCTTGAAGACCGGCGCGGTCGGCACCGGCACGCCGGGATTGATCAGCACCGCCGGCAGAGGCTCGATGCCGAGGGCGAGGCCCACATCCTCCCCCGCGCCGCGCATCATGCGCGCCAGCGGATCGAGGCACACCGGCACGTCCGCCCCCGTCTGCCGCGCCGCCTCCACGACGGCGGGATGATCGAGGGTGAGCCCGTTGAGGCGGGCGAGGAGCCGCAGGGCCGCCGCCGCATCGGAGGACCCGCCGCCGATCCCCGCCGCCACCGGCAGCCGCTTCACGAGACGGAACGCCCCGACCCTCAGGTTCGGCACCTTGGCGGCGAGGCCGCGCGCCGCGCGGATCACGAGGTTGTCCGCATCCGGCCCCGCCGGGCCGGCTGTGGGTCCGCTCACCGTCAGGGAGAGGTCGTCGCCCGGCGTCAGGGTCAGCCGGTCGGCCGTGCCGGCGAAGGCCACGAGGCTTTCGAGCACATGGTAGCCGTCCGCCGGGCGCCGTCCGAGGACGTGCAGCGTGAGGTTCACCTTGGCGGGTGCGCGGTCGGTCAGGAGGGTCACGGGAAGTCCGCCGGCGAGTGATCGGGCGGGGTCGGGGTACAGGCCGGATGGACCGGCGGCAAGGTTGCCTCAGCCGAGGGGGTGCGCCCGGAAGGGCAGGAGGTCGCCGGGGCGGATCACTTCGATCTCCTCGCCGAGTTCCGCCAGCCCATCGCTCGCCGCGAGCCCCGTGAGGGCGCCGCCGGGGGCGGGCCTCGTCTCCGACAATCCGTCCGCGCCCTGGTACAGGCAGACCCGGAGATATTCCCGCCGTCCGAGCCGCTTCGTCAGGGCGAAGCCGCTGCGGACGAGGGGGAGGGCGGGCTCCTCGGTGCCGCCGCTCAGGAACCGCAGCACGGGCAGCAGGACCGCCACGGCGGTCACATAGGCCGCGCCGGGATTGCCGGGCAGGCCGAGGAAGGGCGTGCCGCCCACCTCGCCGAAGGCCAGGGGCCGGCCGGGCTTGATGGCGAGCCGCCACAGGGCGATGCCGCCGGCTTCGTCCACCGCCGCGCGGACGTGATCCTCTTCGCCGACGGACACGCCGCCGGAGGTCACGATCAGGTCGTAGCGCGTCGCCGCCTCCGCCAACCGCGTGCGTAGCGACGACGCGTCGTCCCGCAGGATGCCGAGCGCCTGGGGCAGGGCGCCCCATCGCGCGAGCAGGGCGGAAAGCATCGGCCCGTTGGCATCGTGAATCCCGGCCGGGGCGAGGCCGTCGCCCGTCGCGGTCACTTCGTCGCCCGTCGAGAACACGCCGACCCGCAGCCGGCGCCGCACCGGCAGGTCCCCCACGCCGAGGGCCGAGGCGAGGGCGAGGTCGCGCGGCCCGAGCCGCCGGCCTGCCGGCAGGGCGAGGCTGCCGCGCGCGACATCCTCCCCGGCGCGGCGGCAATTGGCGCCTCGCCCGATGGTGGCCGGAAGCCGCACCGCGTCGCCGTCGAGGGACGTATCCTCCTGCATCGCGACGGTGTCGGCGCCACGGGGCAGGGGAGCCCCGGTGAAGATCCGCGCCGCGCTGCCGGGCGGGATCTCCGCCACAGCCTTGCCCGCCGGTACGCGGGCGGCGACCGGCAGGGGGCTCTTCCCGAGATCGGCGAACCGGAAGGCGTAGCCGTCGACGGCCGAATTATCGAAGGGCGGCAGGGAGAGGGGTGCGGCGACGTCCGCCGCGAGGATGCGGCCCAGGGCTTCCCGCGCGGACACGGTCTCGGCCTCGGCGACGATGGCCAGCCGCTCGCGGATGAGCGCGAGGGCGTCCGAAACCCGCATGGGCGCGGGGGCGTCGCAACTCCGAGAGGTCATGGCACGAGACTGACACGAAGGGCGGAAGGCGTCGCCACCGATTGCGGCATGCGCAACCGGGGATCAAGCCCGGGACGGGTTTCGCCCCATCCCGGCGATCCCTTAGGCTCAACCCATGGAATCGCCCTTCGTCCTCGCCTGCCAGCGGCCTTGTTTCGAGCTGCCCGAGGGCGTGAGCTATCTCGATGCCGCCGCGTGGTCGCCCTTGCCCCGCGCGGTGCGGGCGGCAGGCGAGGCGGGAATCCTCGCCAAGAGCCGGCCCTGGGACCATTCCCGCGCGGATTTCCCCCGCCACACCGAGCGAGCGCGGGCGCTGGCGGCGGGCCTCATCGGCGCCTCTGCCGACGACATCGCCATCGTCGGATCGGTGAGCCACGCCATGGCGACCGTCGCCTATAACCTGAAGCCTGCAGCGGGCGGGCGCGTGCTGCGTGTGGCGGACGAGTTTCCGTCCCTCTGCCTGCCCTTCGATTGGCTGGCGGACCGCCACGGCCTCACCGTCGAGATCGTGGAGCGGCCCGAGGACGGCGATTGGACCTCGGCCCTCCTCGCCGCCATCGCACGGCCGGGTGCAGCGCCCCTCTCCATCGCGACCTTGACCCCCGCCCATTGGACGGACGGCACGCTCATCGACCTCGACCGGATCGCGCCCATCGTGCGCGCGTCGGGGGCGGTGCTCGTCATCGACGCGACGCAGGCGGCGGGGGCCATGCCCATCGACGTCGCCCGCTGGCAGCCCGACTTCCTCGCCTTCCCGACCTACAAGTGGGTGCTCGGCCCCTACGGGCTCGCGTTCCTCTACGCGGCCCCGCATCGCCAGAATGGCTTGCCTGTGGAGGAGAACAGCGGCAATCGCCCTCCGGCCCAGGGCGCGCGGCGCTACGACCGGGGCGAGCTGCACGATCCCGTCGCCCTGCCAATGGCGGCCGAAGGTCTGGAGCTGATCGCGGAATGGGGCACGGACCCGATCTCGCGCTACCTCGGCGGCCTGACCCGGCGCCTCGCGGAGGGATGCGGCGAACTCGGCCTCATCGCGCCGCCTCAGGAGTGGCGCCTGCCGCATATCCTCGGCCTGCGTCGGCCGAACGGGTTGCCGGAGAACCTGATCGCCCGCCTCGCGGAGCGCCGCGTCTTCGCCAGCGAGCGCGGGGGCGGCCTGCGCCTGAGCCCGCATGTCTGGGCGAGCGAGGCCGACATCGACGCCTGCCTCGCCGCCCTCGCGGCGCTTCTCTGAACACCGCCTTTTCTCGCACGCGGCACTGGTGCCGGGATGGGTGCGAGGCTACATAGTGGGAGCGGGGCTGCAGAGTTCGTCAGGAGCACTATCCCCGGGGCCTTATCGACTCCCTCGGGAGCTGTCACTGGCCTCGTCCCTGGACTTGGCCAACACGGCGCCCACCTACGCTGTAGGTTTCCCGGGATCGATCCTCCAACGGCTCACGTGGCTCCGCACCCTGATCCTCACTCCCTGGCAGGCCGGAAGGCTGCCCTGCGCCGCACGGCGCTCGCCGCCCGCGACGCCCTCGACCCCGACGCACGGCGCGAGGCCTCCGCGATGATCGCGGACGCGCTCCTCGGCCTGGAACCGCTCCGCGCGGCCAAGCTGGTGGCCGGCTACTGGCCGATCCGCAGCGAGGTCGATCCCCGCCCGGTGATGAAGGCCCTGGCCGAGCGCGGCACGCGCATCGCCCTGCCGCATGTGACCCCCGACGGCCTCGTCTTCCGCGAATGGATGCCCGGCGCCACCCTGGTGCGCGGCCAGTTCGGATTGAGCGAGCCCGATCCCTCCCTTCCCGCCGTCGCGCCCGATGCGCTGCTGGTGCCGCTTGCTGCCTTCGACGCGGAAGGGCGCCGCCTCGGCTACGGGCGCGGCTATTACGACGGCGCCATCGCCCGGCTGTCCGAAGGCCGTGCCCTGCTCACCATCGGCATCTGCTACGCCGCTCAGGAAGTGCCGGAGGTGCCGGTGGAGCCCCACGACAAGTCGCTCTCGGCCATCGTCACCGAGGCCCGGACGTTCCATTTCGAAGGCGCGCGCGGATGAGGCTCCTGTTCCTTGGGGATGTGGTGGGGCGGCCGGGCCGCACCGTCGTACTCGACCGGCTTCCGGACCTGCGCGAGCGCTGGCGGCTCGATTGCGTCGTCATCAACGGCGAGAACGCGGCCGGCGGTTTCGGCATCTCCGAGGCAATCTGCGACGAGTTGATCGGCGCGGGCGCTGACGCGGTGACTCTCGGCAACCACAGTTTCGATCAGCGCGAGGCCCTGGTCTTCATCGGCCGGCAGGAGCGCCTGATCCGCCCGGCCAATTACCCGCCCGGCACCCCCGGCCGTGGCGCCACCATCGTCGAGGCCGGCAACGGCGCGCGGGTGCTCGTGGTCAACGTGATGGGCCGCGTCTTCCTCGACCCGATGGACGATCCCTTCGCGGCGGTGGAGCGCGAGATCTCGGCCTGTCCCCTCGGCGCGGCGGCGGATGCCATCGTGGTCGATGTCCATGCCGAGGCGACGAGCGAGAAGCAGGCGATCGGCCATTACCTCGACGGGCGGGTGAGCCTCGTCGTCGGCACGCACACCCACACCCCGACCGCCGACCACCGCATCCTTCCCGGCGGCACCGCCTACATGTCGGATGCGGGCATGTGCGGCGATTACGATTCCGTCATCGGCATGCAGAAGCACGAGCCGATTCGCCGGCTGATCCAGAAGACGCCGGGCTCCCGCTGGGAGGTGGCGACGGGCTCCGGCACGCTGAGCGGAATCGCCATCGAGACCGGGGCGAACGGGCTCGCGACGAAGGTCGCCGCCGTGCGGATCGGCCCGAATCTCGAAGAGAGCCTGCCCCACTTCTGGGAGTAGCGGCGCTTCGCCCTTGGCAGATCGGCTCAAGGGCGTACTATGCCGGAAAGTGCTGAACCGCACATGCCAGATGCGGGCCGATGCGCAGCCAGAGGGACATCTCATGCTCAACAGCACGAGCCTCATCAAGTCGTCGTGGATCGCCGTCGAGGTGGGCCGGGAGCGCACGGAGCGTGTGCTCATGGTCGAGACCTACATCGCCGTGAGCCCCCTCGAACCCAATTACGACCCCGCGCAATACGAGAAAGTCGTGGGCTGCGTCCGCAGCGTGCTGGCGCGCAATGCCGAGATCGACCGCGCCTCGATCCTCAGTATGCATCGCGGCTCCGGCTGCACCGCCCTGTTCCGTGACCGCCCGGTCGAGGCCGCCCTCACGGCGGCCTAACGGACACTTTTTCACGCTCGGAACGGCCGAAGGTCCGTGGCGCCCCGCCGCGGGCCTTTTTTGCGCGCGGCCCTGTCATTGACCTGTCATTAGAGCTGTTCTAATTAAGAACTACGGACGGCGCCGGGTTCGGCTCCGTCGAGGATGTTTTGGGAGATTGAGCATGGCCGGTACCGCGAACGCGTCCTGCGACAGCTGCCGCTTCTACGACGAGCACAAGGGCAACGGCGCCGTTGCCAAGTCCGACGAGGGCCTGTGCCGCTTCAACCCGCCGGTGAGCCAGCCGGGTCCCGACACCAAGGGTCTCTGGCCCGTGGTGGCGACCAGCGACTGGTGCGGCCACTTCACCGCCGAGATGACCGCCGCGGAATAAGCGGCGCGCCTCGCGAGTTTGCCCGAAGGGGCCGGTGCCGATGCACCGGCCCCTTCGCTTTTGAGCGGGGCACCGATGCGCGACGCGCAGGATGGGCCCGGGATAAGGCTCTCTGTCATCATCCGGCCAACTTCGGGCGTGAGACGGCTGCCAGCAGCATCGGCGCCGCCCGTCGGCGGTGGCGACGACCGGCCGGAATACCGGCACGGCCTCGTCACGCCCCGCGGCTCGCGATGGAGGAGAGTTCAGGGATGATGTTTCGTACGCTCGGTCGCCGCGCCGCGCCGGTCGCGCTGCTCGCGCTCGCCGCCCTCTCCGGATCGGCCCACGCCGCCGCGACACCCACCGATCCGACCGGCACCTACCTCACCGAGGATGGCCGCGCCCGCGTCCGCCTGGAGAAGTGCGGCGCCGTCAACGACAAGCTGTGCGGCTACGTCGTGTGGCTGAAAGTCCCGCTCAACGACAAGGGCGAGCCCCGGACCGACTTCAAGAACCCGGACCCGAAGAAGCAGGCCCGTCCGTCCCTCGGCCACCAGCTCATCATGGGCCTGAAGCCCAATGACGATGCCCGTTACGAGGGGCAGATCTACAATTCCGAGGACGGCAAGTTCTACAAGGTCACGATCTGGACGGATGCGCCCGGCGAGTTGACCGTGAAGGGCTGCCTGATCGCCTTCCTGTGCAAGTCGCAGACCTGGACGAAGGTCACCGACCTGATCGCCGGCCAACTCCCGGGCCCGACCAACGGGGCGAACGGCCCCCGCACGGATCCCGAGTACATGCCGAAGGCGGCGGGCGCCGCCGCCAAGGCCGGCACCAAGGCCCCGGCTGGCAAGGCTGCTCCGGCCCCGGCCCCGGCGGCCGCGGCTCCCGCCGACGACTGAGCGGCCTCGCTCCACGAAAAAGGCCTGCCTCGGGGGACCGGGGCAGGCCTTTTTTTGTTGCGCCGATGCGGGCCGCTCAGTCCTTGTCGAGGGACAGGTCGGGCGCCTCGGGATTCTTCATGCCGACGACGTGGTAGCCCGCATCGACGTGCAGGATCTCGCCCGTCATGCCGGCCGCCATGCCGGAGAGAAGGTAGGCGGCCGTCTCGCCGACCTCACCGATCGTCACCGTGCGCCGGAGCGGCGCGTTGTACTCGTTCCACTTCAGTATGTAGCGGAAGTCGCCGATGCCGGAGGCGGCGAGAGTCTTGATCGGCCCGGCCGAAATCGCGTTCACGCGGATGTCCTTCGGACCGAGGTCGGCGGCGAGGTAACGGACGGAGGCTTCCAGCGCCGCCTTGGCCACGCCCATCACGTTGTAGTGGGGCATCCACTTCTCGGCGCCGTAATAGGTCAGCGTCAGCAGCGAGCCGCCCGGCCGCAGGATCTTCTCCGCGCGCTGCGCCACCGCCGTGAAGGAGTAGCAGGAGATCAGCAGCGACTTGGTGAAGTTCTCCTCGGAGGTTTCGAGGTAGCGCCCCGTCAGCTCGTCCTTGTCGGAGAAGGCGATGCAATGGACGACGAAATCGATGCCCTCGGGGAAGATGCGCCCGGCTTCGGCGAACACCGCGTCGATGGACGCAGCGTCGGTGACATCGCAATGGCCGATGACCTGCGCGTCGAGTTCCTTAGCCAGCGGCTCCACGCGCTTGCGCAGCGCCTCGCCCTGGTAGGTGAAGGCCAGTTCGGCGCCGTGGGCGCGGGCGCTGCGGGCGATGCCCCAGGCGATCGAACGGTTGTTGGCGACCCCGAGGATCACCCCCCGCTTGCCTGCCAGAATCCCGTGCCCGTGTTCCGCCATGACGCTTCCCGGTATAACGCGGCGCCGGTAGCGCCGGGGGTTCCCTTAGCGGAGGCGGGACGGGGACGGAAGTCCGACCCGCAACGGAGCGGGCCGGATTGACGCTTTCAGCCGACCCGTGCGGCCCGGCGGGCCCGGGCGAACTCGGCCAGGGCCTCGTCGTCGCCGGCCGGCAGCGTGATCGCCGTGGTGGCGAAGAGGTCGCCCCGCGTCCCGTCTTTCCTGGGCAGGCCCTTGCCGCGCAGGCGGAAGGTGCGGCCCGAACTGGTCATCGGCGGCATCTTCATCTCGACGGCGCCGGTCAGGGTCGGAACCCGGATCGTCCCGCCGAGGATCGCATCGTCCAACGGGACGTCCACGCTTACCCGCAGGTCCGCCCCCTCGGTCTTGAAGCGCGGGTGCGGCTGGATGCGGATGGTGAGGAGGGCGTCGCCCGGCTCCGCGCGCGGCCCACCGCCATAGCCGAGACCGCGCAGACGGATCGTCTGGCCATCGACCACGCCCTTGGGGATCATCACGTCGACCTCGCGGCCTGTGGGCAGGTTGAGGCGCAGCTTCTCCTCGCCGCCGACCTGTTCGAGGGTGACGATCAGTTCGGCCGAGACATCCTCGCCGCGCGGAGCCTGGCGCGCACCCGGCCCGGCGCCGCCGGCCCGGAAGGCCTCGCCGAAGATGTGCGAGAAGATGTCCTCGCCCATGCCGCCGCCGCCCATGCCGCCGCGCTGGTTGCGCGCCATGGATTCGAAGTCGAAGCCGCGTCCTCCGCCGCCGCCGCCACCGCCGCCGAAGCCGCCGAACCCTTCGAAGCCGCTCGCGCGCGGCCGGCCGTCTGCGTCGATCTCGCCGCGGTCGAACTGCTTGCGCTTGTCGGCGTCGCCCAGGATCTCGTAGGCCGAGTTCACTTCCGCGAACCGGTCCTTGGCCTTCACGTCGGTCTTGTTGCGGTCGGGGTGAAACTCCTTGGCGAGCTTGCGATAGGCCTTCTTGATGTCGGCCTCGCTCGCAGCCTTGGGCACGCCCAGAACATCGTATGGGTTGCGCATCGGTCGTAGATTGCTTTCGGCGAAGCGGGGGTACTTCCCATGTGGGAAGCCTGTTGCATCTCTGCAACGGTGCTGGTCGCAAAACTCTGCGCGAAAGGCGTCGCCGTCAAGCGGGCGAAATGCGCGGCGGGCGCATCGCCATGATCGTGACGCGGGCCTACACTCCCGCTGTCCACCGCTCGATGCCGGAAGCCATGACCTACCGTTGCGATCACGTCCACCTGCGCAGCCGCGATGCCGTCTCGGCCGCCGCGTTCTACACGGCGATGTTCGGCGCCCGCGAGACCGGCCGTGTCGGCGTCGATCCCGTACAGCGGGTGATCCTCGACCTGGGCGGCCTGACGGTGTTCATCGAGCAGGCCACCGACGACGTGCATCCGGCCGCGACGACGCCCTGCCTCGGCGTCGAGCATATCGGCCTCGCCGTCGAGGACATCGAGGCGGCGGTGGCCGACCTGACAGGGCGCGGCGTGGTGTTCCGGACAGACATCATCCAGCGCGGCCCCGGCCTGCGCATCGTGTTCCTCGACGCCCCGGACGGGGCGATCATCGAATTGCTCGAACGGCGCTAACGGCCGGGGCTCGGCTGGACGAAGCGGATCCGCTGATCCGCCTCGGGATCGCTCGCCATGAAGCGGCTCTGGTGCGGGTCGATCCCCACTAGGCCGCTGTCATCGTACACGGCGCCGAGCACGGTCCGGTAATGGTCGCGCACGCGGGCGTGGCAGTCGCAGGACACCTCTTCCATCCGGCGCCGGTCGAGCACCGTGATCCGGCCGCGCCCGACCTTGATGAGCCCCTGCTCCTGCAAGACCCGCAGGATGCGCGTGAGATAGGTCCGCTGAACGCCGAGCATCGCCGCCAGAAGCTCGTGGGTGATCGGCAGGACGGGCGAGCCGATCCGGTCGTGCAGGGTCTGCAGCCAGCGCAGGCAGCGTTGCTCGATCGGATGCAGCGCGTTGCAGGCGGAGGATTGAAGGACCTGCGCCAGGAGGCAATCGGAGTAGCGGGCAAACAGGTCGCGGACGTGCCGCGACTGCCGCTTGGCCTCCTGCAGGGTGGCGGCTTCGATCCGCAGCATCGGCCCGGCGATCTGCACGACGGCGTGGGTGGAGGCCGGCACATAGCCCTGGCTGACGATGCCGCCGACGGCTCCCTCATGCCCGATCGTCGCCGTCTCGGCGCTGCGCCCGTCGCTCGTGGTGATCACCAGGGTGACGACCGCGTGCTCGCAGGGGAAGGTGATGTGCGTGACCGGCGCGCCCGCCTCAAAGATCGTGCCGCCCTTGCCGTAGCTGATCGCCTCCAGATGCGGCTGCAGCAACTCTCGGTCGAAGCCGCGCAGGGCTTTCAACAGCAGGTTGGATTCAAGGTTGGGAGCGGGTTCGGCGGGCATCGCTTCGTTGATAGCGCCTGTACTTCCTACTCCCTACTCAATGTGCTCTGTGGTGTCTGTTCAAGAATAGACCAATTGACGACAAAATCAGCTAAATTAGTGAGGTTTCGTCAATCCGTAGCATTGCTGCTACTTGTCGGTGCAAATTCCTTGTGAAGACAAGCGCTTGTGATCTCTCGGATCACAGTCGGTGGACAGGAAGGACGCCCAATCGGAGGGGGTGCCGTAGAAGGCGTTCCGATCCACGTCGCCCCGCACGCCGGGGACGCGGCCGGTGGAGGTGAACTGCCAGAGCATCCAGCGGCGGTTCACGAAGCGCTGCTCGGGCTCGGCGGCGGTGGAGCGCAGCCAGTGCGGATAGTCCGGCAATTCGCCTTCCAGCACGTCCTTGTGGAAGGTGATGTCCGTGTAGATGATCGGGCGCTTGCCGGTGTAGCGCTCCATCTCTTCAAGCATCTCCCGCACCATCGACAGGGCCTGCTCCTTGGGGAGCTTGCGCGGGCAGGTCTGGGAATGGCCGTTCCATTCCACATCGAGAACCGGGGGGAGGGCGCTCGGATCGTTGGGGACGTTCTTCTTGAACCACGTCATCTGGTCCCGCGCCGAGCGGCACCAGAAGACGAAGTGATAGGCCCCGCGCGGAATGCCGGCGGCGGCGGCCCCATCCCAGTTCGCCCGGAAGCGCTCGTCCACGTGATCACCGCCCTCGGTTGCCTTGATGAAGGCGAATTGCGTGCCGGAGGCGCGGACGGAGGCCCAATCGACGTTGCCCTGCCACTTCGAGATGTCGATGCCCTGGATCGGGTGGAGCTTGGCCTTGGCTACGCCCGGATGGGGCTTCACGTCACCCTTGGTGGGGTAGAAATCGGGGTTGCTGGAACAGGCCGCGAGGCCCGCGAGGGTGGCCACAGCGAGCGCCCGGCGCGACATCCGCAGAACGGCCGACAGCGACGCGGAAATGGAGCCCCCGAAGAGCGGTGTAGACACTCTAGTCCGCGACATCAGCGCCACCGCCCGTTTCTCCGAAAAGCGCTTACGAGAGGACTATTCGATGACCCCTGTGCAGTTAACGGACCTTTGCGATCATTGCGGCGGAATTTCGGGATGCGTTGCCGGCCAGTGACATACCCACAGCCTGCCACGCTTGGAGAAGCCGGTGACGGAGCCTAAGTCCCGGCAACGCAAGGAAAGTCGGGTCGGGCTGCCGTGAGCAAGAGACTGTTTACCATCGGCTACGAAGGGCTCGATCCGGAGCGCCTGCGGGACGCCCTGCAGTCGGCCGGGGTCGCCGTGCTGGCCGATGTCCGCGCCGTGGCGAATTCGCGCAAGCGCGGCTTCTCGAAGGGCGCCCTGAAGACGGGGCTGGAGGAAGCCGGGCTCGGCTACGCGCATCTGCGCGCCCTCGGCACGCCGAAATCCGGCCGCGAGGCCGCCCGCGCCGACGATGCGGCGCTGCTGAAGCGCATCTATTGCGAGGAGGTGCTGGAGACGGCGGGCGGCATCGCCGCGCTCGATGAGCTGTCGGCCCTCGCGGAGAAGGCGCCGACATGCCTCCTCTGCTTCGAGCGCGATCCGGCCCGCTGCCATCGCCGACTGCTGGCCGAGCGGCTAGCGCCGCGCGGCTTCGTGGTCGAGGACCTGTTTGGCTAGCCGGTCAGGCCTGCGCGATGGCCTGGACGCGGGCGCTCACCGCCCCGGCGAAGCGGCGCATCGGCTTGAGCGCCGCGTCCAGCAGGGCGTTCGGCCGTTCGGCGCGGGCTTCCGGCCGGCGCCGGTTCGGATCGGCCTCCGCCGACACCGGCAGGTAAAGCGCCTCGAAGAAGGAAATCTCCATCAGCTCGGCGCCCGCCTCGTCGGTGACGAGGAGCGAGGCGTCGAGGAGCTTGGCCTCGCCGCCGTGGCGCTGGACGATGCCGCGCACCACGGTGGAGGCGGCGAAGCGCAGAGCCGCCGTGTCGCCCACATCCTGGCCGACGCGGTCGGGCACGACCTTTCCGTTGATGACGATGTTGAAGAAGGCACGCATGAGGGCGAGGCTTTCTTGCGAGGGAGGCCGGGAGGCCGGGTTCAGGCGGCCTCGACGTCCCTGTCGGGTTCGGCGGCCGATTTGGGGTCGAAGGCGTCGGCGAGCAGGCCGATGCGGCGGGCCATGTCCCGCACCTCGTTGAGGGCGATCGACTTCTGGCCTTCCTTCACAGCCCGCGTGATGTCGCTCACCTGGGCCGTCGCGATGCGCTTCAGTTCCTCGGCAAGTTGCTGGCTTGTCATCATGTCCGCTGTCCGGCGAAGGAATACCGGCAGGTTCGGCCGGTCTCGTTACCATGCCGTATCTTCGGGCGGTGGATTGCTGTGGATTGAGGGGATCGCCCGCTCGACGGTGCTTCCCGTTGCGCGCACCGGCCCGTGCGCTACCTCCGGCACGGCCGCCACAGAACTCCAGATCGTCAGGACCGCAGCATGGACTACGCCCTCTTCCTCGACTTCGACGGCACCCTCGTCGACATCGCGCCGAGGCCCGATGCCGTGGTGGTCGAGCCGGGGCTGATCGACAATCTCGAAGCCCTGCGGCGGCGGCTCGGCGGCGCGCTCGCCCTCGTCAGCGGGCGGCCCATCGCGCAGATCGACGGGTTCCTCACGCCGGCGCGGTTCGATGCGGCGGGGCTGCACGGCGTGGAGCGGCGGCGCGAGGGCGAGATCGTCGGCGGGCGGCCCGAGGATCACCCGGACCTGCGTCGGCAGGTGGAGCGGTTGCACGCCGATTCGGCGCCGCTCGCCAACGTGCTGATCGAGGACAAGGGCGCGTCCGTCGCCGTGCACTGGCGGCTGGCGAGTGCGGAGGACGCGCAGCGCGCCGAGGCGCTGGTGAAGGAGGCGGCCGGTTTGCTCGGCGGCGCCTACCGGCTGCAACTCGGCAAGGCGGTGGGTGAGATCGTGCCGGCGACGGCGACCAAGGCCGTGGCGATCCGCACCTTCCTGGAAGAGGCGCCCTATGCGGGCCGCCGGGCCATCTTCCTCGGCGACGACAAGACCGACGAGATCGCCTTTGCGAGCGTCACCGAGGATGGCGGCGTGGCGGTGCGCGTCGGCGACGGCGAAACCGCCGCCGCCCGCCGCCTGCCGGATCCGGCGGCGGTGCGGGCGCTCATCGCCGCCTGGGCCGCCGGAGAACCGATCGACCCGGACGCGCTGCCGCCCGCCTGACGGGGCCTTAGGGCGCCATGTCGGGGACGGGCTTCACCACCACGTCGTCGGCCGGCGCACCGACCGGGGCCGGAACCGCCGCTTCGACGCGCGGCGGCGGGGTGAGCTGCAGCGTCTCGCTGGTCATGGCCAGCGACTCGAAGGCCTTCTGCGGATCTTCGTTGAGCTTGGTGCCGTAGCTCGGGACGATGCGGCGGATCTTCTCCTGCCACTCGGGCGTCGCGACCTTCTTGGCGAAGACCTTCTCCAGCACGGAGAGCATGATCGGCGCGGCGGTCGAGGCCCCCGGCGAGGCGCCGAGCAGGCCGGCGATGCTGCCGTCCTTTGCGCTGACGATCTCGGTGCCGAGCTTCAGCACGCCGCCCTTCTCGGCATCGCGCTTGATGATCTGCACCCGCTGGCCCGCCTGCCACAGGCGCCATTCGCCCTTCTTCGCGTTCGGGAAGTACTCGCGCAGGGCCTGGTAGCGGTCCTCGTCCGACAGCATGAGCTGGCCGGCGAGGTATTCCACCAGCGGATACTGGTCGATGCCGACCCGCATCATCGGCCACACGTTGCTCGCGGTGGTCGAGGAGAGCAGGTCGAGATACGAGCCCTCCTTCAGGAACTTGGTCGAGAAGGTCGCGAACGGTCCGAACAGGATCACGCGCTTGCCGCCGAGCATGCGGGTGTCGAGATGCGGCACCGACATTGGCGGGGCGCCCACCGATGCCTTGCCGTAGGCCTTGGCGAGGTGCAGCGCCGTGACGTCCGGGTTCTCGTTGATGAGAAACGAGCCACCCACCGGGAAGCCGGCATAATCCTCGGCCTCGGGAATCCCCGACTTCTGCAGCAGGTGGAGCGCCCGCCCGCCCGCGCCGATGAAGACGAACTTGGCATCGACCGTGTCGGGCGCGCCGGTCTTCACGTTGCGGATCGTCACGCGCCAGGAGCCGTCACCGTTGCGGGTCAGGGCCTCGACCTCGGTGCCGGTCTTCAGATCGAACTTCGGCGCGCTCTTCAGATGGCCGACGAACTGGCGGGTGATCTCGCCGAAGTCGACATCGGTGCCGACCGGCGCCCAGGTGGCGGCGATCTTCTGCTGCGGGTCGCGGCCCTCCATCATCAGCGGCACCCAGGCCTTGATGCGCTCGGGGTCCGACGAGAACTGCATGCTGGAGAAAAGCGGGCTCGCCTTCAGGGCCTCGTAGCGGCGCTTGAGGAACGAGACGTTCTCCTCGCCCCACACGAAGCTCATGTGCGGCGTCGAGTTGATGAAGCTGCGCGGGTTCCGGAGGACGCCGTTCTTCACCTGCCAGGACCAGAACTGGCGGGAGATCTGGAACGCCTCGTTGATCGCGACGGCCTTGTCGATCGTGACCCGGCCCTTCGTATCCTCGGGGGTGTAGTTTAGCTCCGCCAGGGCGGAATGGCCGGTGCCGGCATTGTTCCAGCCGTTGGAGCTTTCCAGCGCGACGCCGTCCAGGCGCTCCACCATCTCCATCGACCAGTCGGGCTCGAGCTCGCGCAGCCACACGCCGAGGGTGGCGCTCATGATGCCGCCGCCGATCAGCAACACGTCGACCTTGCGAGTATCGCCGGCCGCGCCCGCAATCGTAGCCGGCAGCGAAGCCGCCGCGGCGCCGGTCAGCGCAGTCCCGATAAGTTGCCGGCGGCTGAAGCCAACGGAACTATCGTTCATATCCTGCTCGGAAGAGCGGTTGTCGTGGTCGATCATTGCTACCGGCGGTTCTCTGACAGAGTTAAATTTTATTTGCGGGCGGCTACAGCTAAATTTGACGACCGACTCCTCGCCGAGGTGCCGCCAATGCTCAAGCCTTGTGCGCTGCAACGGGGGGCCGCGCCGGATGCAAGGGTCGCCGTGAGGCCTTCCCGTGCCGGGCGGCATTTGCCAAACAGGGCGTGGCCTGCGCTGTCCGCGCGGCGGGGAGGTGAGTGCTGATGTTCGAGTTCCCGGTCCTCATCGGCGACATCGGGGGCACGAATGCCCGCTTCGGCCTCGTGGAGCGAAAGGGCGACAAGCCGCGCACGCTCTCGCACGAGGCGACCGCCGACCACGCCGACCCGTCCGCTGCGATCCGCGCCGCGCTCGGCAAGGCGGGCCGGGACGCGCCGCCGCCGCGCTCGACGATCCTCGCCATCGCGGGGCGGATCGACGGGCCGGAGATCCAGCTCACGAACGCCCATTGGAAGGTGAGCGGCGAGCGGATCGCCGGGGATTTCGACCTGTCCTCGGCGACGATCGTGAACGATTACGTCCCCGTGGCGGCCGGCGCGGCGGAGATCGAGCCGCACGACCTCACCCCCATCGGCCGCAGCCATCCCATTCCGGGGGGCGCCCGCGTGGTGCTCGGGCCGGGCACGGGCTTCGGCGCGGCGGCGCTGGTGCCGTATTCCTCCCACCTCGCCATCGTCTCGACGGAGGCGGGGCATACCGATATCGGCCCGGCGGATCCGTTCGAGGAGCAGGTCTGGCACGCGCTGGAGCGCGTCGAGGACCGCATCACCGTCGAGACGGTGCTCTCCGGCCCCGGCCTCGCGCGGCTGCACGCGGCGGTGGTGCATGTCCGCACCGGGCGCCCGCACGACAAGATCGACCCCGCCGCCGTCACGGAAGCCGGGCTCGATGCCTCAGATCCCCATGCGGTCGAAACGCTCGGCCTGTTCGCCCGGCTGCTCGGCCGGGTCTGCGGCGACCTCGCCCTGACCTTCCTCGCCACCAGCGGGGTCTATATCGGCGGCGGCATCGCGCCGCGCATCCTGAAGGTGCTGGAGGAGAGCGGATTCCGCGAGGCCTTCGAGCGCAAGGCGCCCTTCTCGGCGATGATGCGGGGCATCCCCACCAGCGTCATCACGGTGCAGGACCCCGCCTTCAACGGGCTGTCGGCGCTGGCGAGCGACGGCGCGAAGTTCGTCTATCACGGGCAGGTCTGGCGCCGCCCGGAGTGATCCGAGCCGCCCGCTGCGGACATGTCATACAATTGAAATAGCGCAAATCATGCGCTGGGCGCATGGCTTGTTACAGCCGTCGCGGTCTGTTTACCTTGGCAATGGGAACCATAGCGCAGGCGATCTTGACGTCCCGCGCTTTGTTGCATTGCGAAATTTTCAAACCGCGACGCACCAATTCTGTGTTTTCTTTTGCGGGCCGGAATACCCCGGTGTCGCATCGGAGCACACAATGCGCACGATTATCTTTCTTGCGTCGTCCGCTATCGCCGCGGCGACCTTCGCGGCCGGCATCGCCTCGGCCGACGACCGGATCAACGTGACCCCGCCGATCAGCCGTGAGCATGCCCGCGAGATCCGCGCCATCCACCCGGCCGGCGAATTCACCGTGACGCCCCAGCCGGTGCCGACCACTGAGACGCCGCGCCCGTTCTCGGCCGCCGCGTCCCGGATCGACGTCGCCAACCGCTGAGGCGGTGGGTCAGGCCGCGGCCAGCGGCTTGGACACATCTTCGAGGGACCGCCCTTCGGCGGCGGTCCCCCAGATGCCGCCCACCACGGCGGCGACGATCATCAGCACCGCGCCCAGCAGGTAGCCGAAGAAGACGTATTCCCGCGAGCCGCTCTCCACGAGCGACCCGAAGAGCAGCGGACCCGAGACGCCGCCGACCCCCGTGCCGATGGCATAGAAGGCGGCGATGGCGAGCGCCCGGATCTCCAGCGGGAAGGTTTCCGCCACGGTGAGGTAGGCCGACGAGGCCGCCGCGCTGGCGAAGAAGAACACCGCCATCCACACCACCGTCTGGCCCACGGGGCCGAAGGCGTCGATGAGGAACAGGTAGCCCGCCCCGATCAGCATCACGCCGGAGATGCCGTAGGTGAAGGCGATCATCGGCCGGCGCCCGACCGTGTCGAACAGCCGTCCGAGGACCACCGGCCCGAGGAACGAGCCCAGCGCGAAGGGCAGCAGATACCAGCCGACCTGCCCGCCCGGCACTTGGTAGAACTTCTCCAGCACCAGGGCGTAGGTGAAGAACAGGGCGTTGTAGAAGAACGCCTGCCCGACCATCAGGCAGAGGCCGACGACGGTCTGCTTGCGGCTCGTCACGAACATCGAGTGCACCACGTCCGAGAGGGGCGTGTGGTGGCGGACCCGGATCTTGGTGTGCTTCTTCGGGTCCGGCGGCGGGAGGGTGACGCCCGCATCGGTGAAGCGCTTCTCGATGCTCGTCACCACCCGGTCGGCCTCGGCGGTGTAGCCGTGGGTCGCAAGCCAGCGCGGGCTTTCCGGAATCCAGCGCCGTAGGAACAGGATCACGAGGCCGATGGCGCCGCCGGTCAGGAAGGCGACGCGCCAGCCCCAGGCCGGATCGATCACCTCCGGCTTCAGCAGCACGATCGACATGAAGGAGCCGAGCGCCGCACCGATCCAGAACGATCCGTTGATGACGAGGTTGGTCCAGCCCCGCGCGCTCGCCGGCACGAGTTCCTGGATGGTCGAGTTGATGGCGGTGTACTCGCCGCCGATGCCCGCGCCGGTGAGGAAGCGGAAGAAGCAGAAGCTCGCCACGTTCCACGACAGGCCGGTGGCCGCCGTGGCGACGAGGTAGAGCGCCAGGGTGATGAAGAAGAGCTTCTTGCGGCCGATCCGGTCGGTCAGCCAGCCGAAGCCCACCGCGCCCGTCACCGCGCCGATGAGGTAGGAGGAGGCCGCGAGCCCCACGTCGAACTCGGAGAAGGACATCGGCGGCTGGCGCAACGCCCCGACGAGGGAGCCCGCCAGCGTCACCTCGAGCCCGTCGAGCACCCAGGTGATGCCCAACGCCACGATCACGAGCACATGGAAGCGGCCCCAGGGCAGGCGGTCGAGGCGCCCCGCGATGTCCGTATCGACGACGCTGCCGATCTCGGCGCGCTCGGGCGTACCGGCTACCCCTTCCACCTTGGTCGCCATGCTGCGCGGTCCCCCATTCACCAAAAGTCGTGAGAAGCAGTAAACCGCAACTCGGGATTGCTGTTCGCAACAATCGCCCAGCCGATTCGGTTCGATCCCGTCTTCACCACCCTGGCGTCACCCTGGCTGCGCTCACAACGAGTGATCGCCATGCGCCTCCGTCTGCTCCTCGCCCTTTTCGTCACCACCGGCTTCGCCTCCTTCCCGACCGGCGCGGCGGATTCCGCGCTGCCCGCCGGCAGGGCGCGCGTCGCCATGGGGGCGGAGGAGCGCTGGGCTCTACGCCCGAGCGAGCCGGTGAGGGCGCTGTTCGCGTCCTCGGAGGATGCCCCGCGACGGGACGTGCGCATCGTCTATCCGCCCCTCGTCGAGCCGCGCTGAGTCCTCGCTTCCGCTCGCCCCGGAACCTCGGTGCGCGTACAGCGTCGGGGAAGATTCGACGGGCGACAGGAGAGGCGGATGGGTGTGGCCACCGACACGGATCTGCGTGAGGCGGGCGTCTGCCCGCAGCGTCTCGCCCGGATCGCGCCGTGGATGGACCGGCTCGTGGCGGACGGGCGGCTCGCGGGCCTCTCGGTGTCGATGCAGCGGCGCGGCAAGACCGTCTTCGCCCGCGCCTGCGGGCAGGCCGACCTCGCGCGCGGCACGCCGTTCACCCTGGAGACGGTGGCGCGCATCTATTCCATGACGAAGCCGCTCACCTCCGTGGCGGTGATGCAGCTCTACGAGCAGGGCCTGTTCCAGCTCGACGACCCGGTCTCGCGCTTCCTGCCGGAATTCGCGGAGATGCGGGTGGCGGTGGGCGGCAACCGTGCCAGGATCGAGACCGAGCCGGCCAAGCGGCCGATCACGGTGCGCGACCTCCTCACCCACACCGCCGGCCTGACCTACGGCTTCATGGAAGCGACGCTGGTCGATGCGGTCTATCGCGAGAAGGGCATCGACTTCCTGGCCCGCGAGGGCACCCTCGCCGAGATGTCGGCGCGGACGGCCTCGGCGCCGCTGCTGGCCCAGCCCGGCGCGGCCTGGAACTACAGCGTCGCCACCGATGTGCTCGGCCATTTCGTGGCGGTGGTCTCCGGCCGCCCCTTCGCGGATTACCTCCGCGAGGAGGTGATCGCCCCGCTCGGCATGGTGGACACGGATTTCCACGTCCATCCCGAATGGATGGACCGCTTCTGCGCCTGCTATGCCTATGACCGGGAGCGCAGGCTGCGCCCCTTCGACGGATCGGTCGAGAGCAGCTTCGCGCAGCCGCCCGCCATTCCCTCCGGCGGCGGCGGCCTCGTCTCGACGGCGGCCGATTACCACCGGTTCTGCCGGATGATCCTCAACGGCGGCGAACTCGACGGGCGCCGGCTCCTCGGCCGCAAGACCGTGGCGCTGATGACGGCGAACCACCTGCCGGGCGACCTCGCGGCCATGGGCACGCCGCGCTTCGCCGAGACCTCCTATGCCGGGATCGGCTTTGGCCTCGGCTTCTCGGTGATGCTCGATCCGGCCAAGGCGCAGATCGTCGGCACGCCGGGGGAGGTCGCCTGGGGCGGCATGGCCTCGACGGCGTTCTGGATCGATCCGGCGGAGGATCTGGCCGTCGTGCTGATGACGCAGCTCGTCCCGTCCTCGGCCCTGCCGATTAGGAAGGAACTGCGGGTGCTGACCTACGCGGCGCTGGTGGATTGACCCGCGCGGGGCCGGCTCAATCCGGCACCGTCAGGTCCGCAATGTCCTGCGGCCCCTCGGGAAACCGGGGGTCCATCGCTTCGAGGGTGTCGGCGACGGTCTTGGCCACGGCGTAGTTGCGGAACCACTTCCGGTCGGCCGGCACCACGAGCCACGGGGCATGCGGCGTCGAGCAGCGCCCGAGGGCGTCCGCGAAGGCCGTCTGGTAGGAATCCCACGACTTGCGCTCGACGAGGTCCGCCGGGTCGAACTTCCAGTGCTTGGCGGGATCGGCGATGCGGGCTTCCAGCCGCGCCTTCTGCTCGTCCTTCGAGATGTGCAGGAAGAACTTCAGGACCGTGGTGCCGCTCTCGGTGAGAAGCCGCTCGAAATCGTTGATGGCCGTGTAGCGCGAACGCCAGACCTCATCCGGCACGAGGCCCTTCACCCGCACCACCAGCACGTCCTCGTAATGGCTGCGGTTGAACACGCCGATCATCCCCTTGCCGGGGGTGCGGCGGTGATACCGCCAGAGGAAATCGTGGTCCAATTCCTCATGGGAGGGCACCTTGAACGAGGCAATGGTGCAGCCCTGCGGGTTCACGCCCTTCAGCACGGCGCGGATCGTGCCGTCTTTGCCGCCAGTATCGATGGCCTGCAGCACGATGAGCAGGCTGCGCCGCCGCTCGGCATAGAGCCTCTCCTGAAGGTCGGAGATGCGCGCCCGCTCCTTGCGCAGCTGTTCCTCGGCCCAGCCCTTGTCGAGGCCGCCGTTCTCCCGCGTGTCGACGCCCGCGAGGCCGAATGTCGCGCCCGGCGCCACGGCGACGAGGCCGGGGGTCGGCACGATGGGGCTCACGACAGGCGCCTCGAGCGCATCGGGCTTCGCCCCGGCGATCAGGCCGGCGGCGTTCGCCCACAGGGATGTCGAGGGTGGGTGCAAATGTCCGTGGGAGAGATCGTCCCGGTCTGCTACCTGCCTGCCGGTAATGGGCTGGCCGCAATCATGCTTGGCGTGCTTCTTGGACATCCGGTGAGGCCTGTGGGGGGCGTTGCTCAGCGGCATCGGAACGGTCGGGCTGATGCCTCGTTCCCGTGGCCGTGTTCCTCGTAAGGAACGTGGGGTTTGCGGACTATCTATTTTATCCGGCATGGCCAGACCGGCTGGAACGCGGAGGGCCGTCTTCAAGGTGCCCATGATATCGACCTGAACGCCATCGGCGAGGCGCAGGCCGCCGCGGTGGCGCCCCGCCTCGCGGCCGTCGCCGGCCCGACGCTGGCGGATGCCACGTATATCGCGAGCCCGCTGACCCGGACCCGGCGCACCATGGAAATCCTGCGCGGGACGCTCGGCCTGCCGCCGGAGCGTTACGCCACCGATCCGCGCCTGCGGGAGATCGGCTTCGGCGCGTGGGAGGGTTCGACCTGGGCCGAGATCCGGCGGCGGGACCCGGCGGCGGCCAGCCAGCGCGACCGCAACCGCTGGCACTATCGCCCGCCGGGCATCGGCGCGGAAAGCTACGCGATGCTGGCCGAGCGCGTGGCGCCTTTCTTCGCGGAACTCCCTCCGGTCTCGGTGGTCGTCGCTCACGGGGGTGTCGCCCGTGCGATGCTGGTCGCCCTCGGCCAGATGGACATCTACGCCGCCCCGCGCCTCGGCATCCGCCAGGGCGAGGTGCTGGTCGTGGAAGCCAAGGGTTGGCACTGGGCCTGATGACCCGCAAGCCACGGTCGAGACTTCGTCACCGTCGCGGGGCCGTTCCGGTGGAAAGCCGCCTCGCTAACGGCACGATCCGCAGGGTATAGGGCGCCAGATTGACATGCGCCGGCGGGTAGAGCCGGCAGCGGAGCAGCGCATGAGCGACCTCGCCGAGAAGTCCTTGCCCGCCACGGCGGCCATGGGCGCGCGGCCGTCGAGGGAGGGGGCGGTCCTGTACGGCGACCGCCGGCCCGACCTGATCCGCGACGAGGTGCTCGGCGAGATCTTCCTCGCCTCCGCCGGGGCACGCGGCGACCATCCCTGCCTGATCGACGGGGCCGCCCTCGGCACGGGCGGGCTGCATCCGCACCTGAGCTACGCTGAGGTCGTGGCGCGGGCGCAGCGGATCGCCGCCGGGCTGGCGCATCGCGGCATCGGGCCGGGCGACGTGGTCGGCCTCTGGATGGCGCGCGGGCCGGACCTCCTGGTCACGCAGATCGGCATCAGCCTCTCGGGCGCCGCGTGGCTGCCCTTCGACGCCGAGGCGCCCGCCGACCGGGTGGGCATCTGCCTCGGGGACGCCGCCGCCAAGGCGCTCCTCGTCTCCCCGGCGCTCGAAGCCCAGGCGCCCGCCGGCACTCCCGCCCTGACGCCCGCCGCGCTCGACAGGGACACCCCCGCCGACGCCCCCGTGCCCGATGCGCGGGCGAAGGGCCTCACCCCCGGCCATCCGGCCTACCTGATCTACACCTCCGGCTCGACCGGCGTGCCGAAGGGCATCGTCATCAGCCATGCCAACATCTGCCACTTCCTGCGCTCCGGGAACGCCCTCTACGGGATGCGGGCGGACGACGTGGTGTTCCAGGGCGCCTCCGTCGCCTTCGATCTCTCGATGGAGGAGATCTGGGTCCCCTACCTCGTCGGCGCGACCCTGTTCGTGGCGAGCCCGTCGATGATGGGCGATGTCGAGGCGCTGCCCGGCATCATCGCCGCCAACGACATCACCGTCCTCGACACGGTGCCGACCCTGCTCGCCATGATCACCGGGGACCTGCCCAAGGTCCGCCTCGTGCTGCTCGGCGGCGAGGCTCTGCCCGAGCCGCTGATCGCCAAATGGGCGACCGCGAAGCGCAAGCTGTTCAACACCTACGGGCCGACCGAGGCCACCGTGGTAGCCACCGCCGCCGAGATGCATGCCGGCGAGCCCGTGACCATCGGCGGGCCGATCCCGAACTATTCCGTCTACGTGGCGAGCGAGGAGCTTCGCCTCCTCGGACACGGCGAGCAGGGTGAGTTGCTGATCGGCGGCCCCGGCGTCGCGGCGGGCTACCTGCAGCGGCCGGAACTGACGGCCGAGAAGTTCATCGCGAATCCCTTCGCCTCGGACGGGTCGGACCGGATCCTCTACCGCTCGGGCGATGCCGTCTCCCTCGACGCGGACGGGCACATCCTCTTCCACGGGCGCATCGACGATCAGGTGAAGATCCGGGGCTTCCGGGTTGAGCTGGGCGAGATCGAATCGCGCATCCGCGCCGTGCCGGAGATCAACCAGGCGGCGGTGGTGCTGCGCTCGGATGACGGGGTGGACCGGCTCGTCGCCTTTCTCATCCCCGAGCGCGGACACAGCCTCGACACGCCCTCGCTGCGCAAGCGCCTCGCGGCCGAGATGCCGCCCTACATGGTGCCCGGCCATTTCGAGGTGACGGAAACCCTGCCGCGCCTCACCTCCGGCAAGGTCGACCGCAAGGCGCTGAAGATCGCCCCGCTGACGGTGGTCGCCGCCGACGGCGAGCAGGAGCCGCCGCAGAACGACACCGAGGCCGCGTTGCTCGCCGCCGCCAAGCAGATCTTCGGCGCGCAGCCGATCCCCCTGGAGGGCGACTTCTTCGCCGACCTCGGCGGGCATTCGCTGCTGGCCGCGCGGTTCGTCTCCGCCGTGCGTGAGACGCCGGCGCTCGCCGGCATCACCCTGCCCGACGTCTACGCCAAGCGCACCCTGCGGGCGATGGCCGACGCCCTGATCGAGCGGACCGGGGGCGTCGGCGCCGAGGCCGCCGTGCGGGACCTGAGCTTCGCGCCGCCGCCGCTCCTGCGCCGGGCTCTATGCGGCCTCGCGCAGGCGGTGGCCTTGCCCTTCCTGATCGCGCTCGCTACCGTCCAGTGGCTCGGCATCTTCGTGACCTACCTGCTGCTGACCGGCGGCGGCCTGAGCTTCTTCGCCGAGCTCGGCGTGCTGCTCCTCGTCTACATCGCCATCAACGCGGTGACGGCGGCCATCGCGGTGGCGGGCAAATGGCTCGTGCTCGGGCGGACGAAGCCCGGCCGCTATCCGCTCTGGGGTGTCTACTACTACCGCTGGTGGCTGGCGCAGCGCCTCGCGCCGCTGGTCCACGTGAAGTGGCTCCAGGGCTCACCGGCCATCGCCAGCTACTTGCGCCTGATGGGTGCCAAGGTCGGCAAGGACACGCTGATCTCCGACATCGAGATCGGCGCCCCCGACCTCCTGACCATCGGCGACGGCGCGTCGCTCGGCGGGCGGCTCGTCATCGCCAATGCCGAGATCGTCGGCAACGAACTCGTCATCGGTCGGGTCGAGATCGGCGCGGACGCCGCCATCGGCACGTCCTGCGTTATCTCCCACGACACGGTGATCGGCCCGCAGGCCGAGATCGCCGACCTCACCACCATCCCCTCGCGCACCCGTGTCGGTGCCGCCGAGCGGTGGGACGGCTCCCCCGGCCGCAAGGTCGGCATGGCCGAGACGGGCGACCTGCCCGCGCAGGCGACCGCGAGCCCACGGCGGCGCGCAGCGTTCGGGCTGATCTACGTCCTGCTGCTCGGGGCGATCCCGGCGGTCGGGCTGCTGCCGATCTTCCCGGCCTTTTTCATCTTCGACCAGATCTCGGATTCGCTCTCCGACATCACCGACATCGACTATCACTTCTACCTGCCGATCCTCACATGGCCGACCGCCATGCTGATGACCGCCGGCACGGTGCTGCTCATCACCGGCCTGCGCTGGTCGATCCTGCCGCGCACCCGGCACGGCACCTACTCGATCCACTCCCTGTTCTACCTGCGGAAGTGGTCGCTGGCGCTCGCCGTCGAGGTGACGCTGGAGACGTTGGCCTCGCTGTTCGCCACCGTCTACATGCGCGCGTGGTACCGGCTGATGGGCGCCCGGATGGGCGAGGGGGCCGAGATCTCCACCAACCTCGCGGGCCGCTACGACCTCGCGGAGGTCGGCGCACGCAACTTCATCGCCGACGAGGTGGTGTTCGGCGAGGAGGAGATCCGCCGGGGCTGGATGCATCTCGATCCGGTCCAGACCGGCAAGCGCGTCTTCGTCGGCAACGATGCGGTGGTGCCGCCGGGCGCGGTGATCCCGGACGACGTGCTCATCGGCATCAAGTCCAAGCCCCCGGCCAACGACGCGATGGCGCCCGGCGAGACGTGGTTCGGCTCTCCGCCGATCCGCCTGCCGGCGCGGCAGCGGGTCGATCTCGGCTCGGCCGCGCAGACCTACGAGCCCGGCCTGTGGCCGAAGGTGCGGCGCGGCGTGTTCGAGGCGTTCTCGACCTCGTTCTCGCCGATGCTCTACATCACCCTCGCGATCACCTCGATCGATTGGTACTTCTACCCGGCGATCCTGGAGCGCGACTGGACGGGGCTGGCGGTCAGCTTCATCACGGTGAGCGTGGTCATCGCGCTGATCCAATCCTCGGCGGTCATCGCGATGAAGTGGCTGCTGATGGGCGTCTATCGCCCCGGCATGCAGCCGATGTGGTCGTGGTGGGCCATGCGCACCGAGGCCATCGCGGTGGCCTATTGGGGGCTCGCCGGCAAGGTGCTCCTCGAACACCTGCAGGGCACGCCGTTTCTGCCCTGGGCGCTGCGCCTGTTCGGGGTGAAGGTGGGGCAGGGGGTGTGCATGCTCACCACCGACATCACCGAGTTCGACTGCGTCGAGATCGGCGATTTCTGCACGATCAACCGCGTCTCCGCGCTGCAGACCCACCTCTACGAGGACCGCATCATGAAGATCGGCCGCGTCGTGGTCGGGCGCGGCGTGTCGGTCGGGTCGTTCTCGACGGTGCTCTACGATACCAAGGTCGGCGACTACGCCCGGCTGCGGCCGCTCACCATCGTCATGAAGGGCGAGTCGATCCCGGCCAACACCGAGTGGGAGGGCGCCCCCGCCGTGCCGGTGATCCACACGGCGTAGGCGGTGGCGCCTAGCCGATCGCCGTCAGCCCCTCGGCGCGGATCCAGTCACGGGTCCGGTCGAGCGCCCGCGTCAGGCGATCGAACAGCGTGTCGATCTCCTCACGCGTGATGATGAGCGGCGGGCACACCGCCACGCGATCCCCCGAGAGGTAGCGGACGATCAGCCCTTCCTCCTGGGCGAAGGCGACGCAGCGGGCGGAGACGCCCACCTTCGGATCGTATTGCCGGCGGCTCGCCTTGTCGGCGACGATCTCCAGGCCGCCGATCAGGCCCATGCCCTTGGCTTCGCCGACGATGTCGTGCTCGGCCAGCGCCGAGAGGCGCCGCTGGAAGTGCGGGGCCTTCTCCGCCGCGCCCTCGATCACGCGGTCGCGCTTGTAGATCTCGATGGCCTTGATCGCGACGGCGCAGGCGACGGGATGCCCGGAATAGGTCGTGCCGTGGCCGAAGCCGCCGAGCTTCTCGCTCTGCCCCAGCAGCGCCTCGTAGAGCGGCGGGTCGATGCTGATGCCGCCGAGCGGTACGTAGCCGGAGGTGACGGCCTTGGCGAAGGAGATCGTGTCCGGCCGCATGTCGAGCGTTTCGCCGCCGAACCATGTGCCCAGCCGGCCGAAGCCGCAGATCACCTCGTCGGCGATCAACCGCACGTCGTACTTCGTCAGCACGGCCTGGATCGCCGGGAAGTAGCCCTTCGGCGGGATGATCGCGCCGCCCGCGCCCATCACCGGTTCGGCGATGAAGGCGGCGACCGTCTCGGGCCCCTCGCGCAGGATCGTCTCTTCCAGCTCACTGGCGAGGCGGGCGGAATAGGCTTCCTCGCTCTCGCCCGGCTCGGCGCCCCGGTAATGGTGCGGGGTCGAGACGTGGAGGAAGCCCGGCAGTGGCAGATCCCAGTCCATGTGGTTGGCCGGCAGGCCCGTCATGGAGGCGCTGGCGATGGTGACGCCGTGATAGCCCTTCTTGCGGGCGATGATCTTCTTTTTGTTCGGCCGCCCGAGGGCGTTGTTGTAGTACCACGCGAGCTTCACCTGCGTGTCGTTTGCCTCCGAGCCCGACGAGCAGAAGAAGACCTTCGAGGTCGGGACCGGCATCAGCTCCTTCAGCGTCTCGGCCAGTTCGATGGCCGGGTCGTGGCTGCGGCCGGAGAAGAGATGCGAGAAGGGCAGGCGGCCCATCTGCTCCCGCGCCGCCTCGACGAGTTCCGCGTTGGAATAGCCGAGCGCCGTGCACCACAGCCCCGCCATGCCCTCGATATAGGGGCGGCCTTCCGCGTCGTAGACGTGCACGCCGTCCCCGCGCTCCAGCACCAATGGGCCGGTGCGGCGGTGGTTCGCGAGATGCGTGTAGGGGTGGAGCAGAGTTTCGACGTCGCGGGTCGCGAGGTTCGAGAGCATGCAGGCGCTCCTGGACAATGGGCCGTGCCACACTACCGGCACGATGCCTGCGCAGATAGGTCCGTCGTCCGCGATCCCTCTTCCCCGGACGCATGCCGGACCATCCGATGCAGAGCCCCGACAGCTACGTCGCCCACCCCGCGCCCGGCCGCGCCTGCGGCACCTGCACCCTGTGCTGCAAGGTCTACGACGTGCCGGCGGTGGAGAGCGTCGCCGGGCAATGGTGCCGGCACACCCTGTCCGGCCGGGGCTGCGCGATTCACGCGACGCGGCCGGACCATTGCCGCGCCTTCCATTGCCTCTGGATGACGGAAGGTTGGCTCGGCCCGGAATGGAAGCCGGAGCGCGCCAAGATGGTGCTGAGCCTCGATCCGACGACCCGCAACATGAACGTTCAGGTCGATCCGGGGCAGGCGAATGCGTGGCGGCGCGAGCCCTATTACGGGCAGTTGCGCCGCTGGGCCGTGGCCTCGGCGGCCAAGGGCCGGCACGTCCTCGTCCACGTCAACAAGACGACGACGATGGTCCTGCCCGACAGGGACGTCCCCCTCGGGATCATCGCCCCCGACGAGCGCATCGTCACCCGCGAGCGGATGACCCCGCAGGGCCTCACCTTCGATGTCGAAAAGGTCCGCCCATCGCCGCAGCCGGCATGAGCCTATTCCGGTGAGGGGCCCCGATGCTCTATGGATCGCGGGAGCCAGGAAAAGCCGGACGGAATGACCACAGTTCACGATTTCACCGTCCACGAAGGGGACGGGAGCCCGCACCCGCTGGCGCAGTACCGGGGCCAGGCGCTGCTCATCGTCAACACCGCGTCGCGCTGCGGCTTCACCTCGCAATATGCCGGCCTCGAAGACCTCTGGCGCGCGCGGCGCGAGGCGGGGCTCACCGTGCTCGGCTTTCCCTGCAACCAGTTCGGCAAGCAGGAGCCGGGGGATGCGGCGGAAATCGCGCGGTTCTGCTCGCTGAGCTACGACGTGACGTTCCCCATCCTCGGCAAGGTCGAGGTGAACGGCCCGAACGCCGATCCGCTCTTCGCCTATCTCACCCGCAGCCGCCGCGGCCTGTTCGGGACGGCGGCGGTCAAGTGGAACTTCACGAAGTTCCTCGTGGGGCGGGACGGCGTGCCCATCGCGCGCTTCGCGCCCAAGGATCGCCCGGCCTCGCTCGCCGGCGCCATCGACAAGGCGCTGAGGGTCTAGGCGGGCTCGTGGCTCGCGCGGAAATCGGGCGCGGCGTTCCAGAGTTGGCGGGTGCCGCGCACGCTCTGGTAGCGGATGGGCGAGACGGACTCCCGCAGGATCCCCGCCAGGAACCGGCTTTCTGCCAGCCGGCCGAGAGTAACCGCCGACGCGCCGCCCACGAATGCTTGCTTTTCGAGCCGAGATAGCGACTCGAACAGCGCGATACGCGAGTCCCGTTCGCGAGGACCCCGCGCGCGACCTAAAATCGCCGTCAGATCGTCGATAAAGGTGTTTTCGTCGGTCGAAGGGACGGACATCGGGCAGCCGAATTCTTGACGGGCCGATGCTAATATGACGGAGGCGGGTTCCGCCAGAGGTTGTTTCGCGGCCGGGCGATTATGGTGAAAGCCGGGCAGCGATGTTGCCCGATTGCATCGGCGCGGCGCGCCTCACGGAATCGCCGCGATGGTCCGCGCGGCGGCCTCGAACTCGGCGCGGCGCACCGCGAGGCGTTCCTCGGCTTCCTCGTCGCGGCCCCAGACATCGGCCTGATAGGTCTCGTCCACATGGGCGGCGGCCCAGGCTTCCGCCGGGTCTAGCCGCCCGTGCAGCACGGCCAGGGCGAGGATGAGGGAGCCGGAGAGCGTCGTGAGCGTGTGCAGGGCGGCGAGCTTGAAGGGGTCGCGCACTTGGCGCACCGCGTCGGACAGGGCCTGCACGCTCTGCGGCGGCTGCGTGACGTGCATCACGCCCTCGCTCAGGATGAGCCGGGCGCCGAACGCCTCGTAGGCCCAATCCAGCACCGGGTCCCAGGTGCGCGCCTGCGCGGACACGAGATTGTCCGGCCCGGCGGCGCGATAGGCGAGGAGGTCCGTCTGCGCATAGGCGCAGAGGTCGTCGGCCACGGCGTCGAGGCGCTGGGACACCCCGTCGATGGCCGTGTTGGCCAAGCGGGTGAGCGGCATCTTCGCCGGGTCGATCTCGGTGGCCGGCGCACCCCATTCGGCCGCGACGGCTTCGGCCAGCGTCTCGGACGGGAGAAGCAGGGGGTTGCGGGCCGGCGTGTTGGCGGGCCGCCCGTCGAGGGTCAGGCGGTATCCGCCCTCGGCCGGGGCGAAGCCGGCTTCCTTGTAGAACCGGCGGGGGAGGGCGGGTTTGGCCCCCGACCGTGCAGCCCGCATCGGATCGGGCCGTGCCTCATCGCCCGGTTCGCCGAGCCAGTCTCGCGTCACGTCGCTCATGGGCACGCACATAGGCGTTTCGCCGCCCGTGGGCGAGGGGGGTCAGGCGAGGCCGAGCAGCGGTTCCAGCGCGGCGGTATTCTCCACCACCGTCACCGCGCCCGCGCGGAGCAGGGAGCCCGGCGCGTGGTAGCCCCAGGCGACCCCGATGGGCACGACGCCCGCCGCCACCGCCATGCCGATGTCGTAGGTCGTGTCGCCGATCATCACCGTGGCGTCGGGGCCGGTGCCGGCCTCGCGCATGGCCTGATGGAGCATGCCGGGGTCGGGCTTCGACGGCGCGTCGTCCGCCGATTGCGTCGTGACGAAGCGGCCCTCCCAGCCGTAATGCTCGATCAGCCGGTCCACGCCCCGGCGCGACTTCCCCGTCGCGATGCCGAGCATCACACCCGGATTCGCATGGAGCCGGTCGAGCAGATCGGCCATCCCGGGAAACAGCGGCTCCTCGTGTTCCGGGTCCAGGCGCAGGCGGTTGTAGGCGAGCTTGTAGGCTTCGGAGAGTTCGGCCACCGGCCCGTCCTCGCCGACGAGGCGGCGGAAGGCCTGCGGCAGGGACAGCCCGACCACCGACAGGGCGATGCGCCGCTCCGGCGCGGGCAGGCCGACTTCGGCGAAGGCGACGCCCTGCGCGGCGACGATCAGATGCTGGCTGTCGACGAGGGTGCCGTCCACGTCGAAGACGACGAGCCTCATCGGCAGCCCCTTCTCATGGCTTGCGAACGGGAGCGGGCGCGGGCGCGGCGGCGGGCGCCTGCTGCTGCTGCTGATGGCGGGCGCGCTCGTAGCCGAGGCGGCAGCGGATGAGGAAGCGCCGCCGCTTGCCGCCGCGATAGCCGCGCTGGTGCGAGGCCCGGTTGCAGGCGGCATACGAGCGCCGTCGCCGGTCGCGGCTGCCGACGACGGGTGCCCCGGCGGCCCTGGGCTCGGCGCGGGCGGCGGGTACTTCCGCCTTGGCCGGTTCCGCCTTCGCGGCCTCGGGTTTGGACGCCGTCGGCTTTTGCGGTGCCGGCACGGCTTCGCCCGCCGCCGCATGGGCGAAGGGCGCCGTCAGGCACAGGGCGGCGAGGCAGGCCAGAGTCGCGAGCTTCATGTCCCAGGGTCTCGACCGTCGGATATCCCGGCAGGCAGGCGCGCGGCCGAGCAAGGCAGCATATGAGGCGGGCGGCGCCGTTGCCAAGGCATGGCCGCCCGCAGGAGCCCTCGGGCCGATCAATCTTCGGGTGCGTCCACCACCGGATCGTACCGGTTGGCATCGAAGCCGAGCAGGTTCCAGCTCTGCTGCATGTGCTGCGGCAGCGGGGCGCTCACGTCCACGGGCTTGCCCGTGCGCGGATGCGGAATCACGATCCGCCGCGCCAGGAGGTGCAGGCGGTTCTGGATGCCGCCGGGCAATTCCCAGTTCTCGACCGAGAAGTATTTCGGGTCGCCGACGATGGGATGGCCGATATGGGCCGCGTGGGCGCGCAACTGGTGCGTGCGCCCTGTCACCGGCTTGAACGACAGCCACGACAGCTTCTGCGCCACCTGATCGACCGTGGCGTAGTAGGTGAGCGCGTGGGTGGCGCCCTCCTCGCCGTGCTTGGCGATGCGCATCCGCGCGTCGGCATCGGTAGGCTCGTCCTTCGCGAGATAGGTCGAGACCCGGCCCTGCTTGACGCGCGGAACCCCGGCGCAGAGCGCCCAGTAGATCTTGCGGGCGTTGCGAGAGCGGAAGCTCTTGGCGAGCGTCGAGGCGGCAAGCCGCGTCTTCGCGATGATGAGGCAGCCCGCCGTATCCTTGTCGAGCCGGTGGACGAGGCGGGGCTTCTGCCCATCCGGCCCGATCAGCGATTCGAGGAGGCCATCGACGTGGCGGACGGTGCCCGAGCCCCCCTGCACGGCGAGGCCGAAGGGCTTGTTCAGCACCATCATCTCCGCATCCTCGTACAGGATGAGGTTCCGCAGGAAGGTGGCGTCGTCCGAATCGCGGGCGGCGTTGCGCGGGCGGTCGTTCGGCTGGTCGAGGCGGAGCGGCGGCACGCGCACGCTCATGCCCGGTTCCAGCCGGTCGTTCGGCTTGGCGCGCTTGCCATCGACCCGCAGCTCGCCCTTGCGGACGATGCTCTGCACGCGGGTGAAGGGAAGCTGCGGAAACCGCGCCGTGAGGAAGCGGTCGATCCGCATCCCCGCCTCGTCCGTCTCCACCGTCAGCGTCTGCACGCCGGAGGCGAGGGTCGCCGAGGCCTCGGCCCGCTGCTCGCGCTTGGTCGGGCCGGGGGGCGGGGGAGGGGCCACGGGAGCCGCCTTGGGCTTCGGCTTCGCCGCCTGACGCGGCTCGGGCGCGGCCGTGGGGATCCACGGCGCGCGCTCGCCCGCATCGTCGCCGCGGGCGCGGGCGGCGCGCTCGGCGGCATCGCGGGCGCTGGTGCGCGGGCCGGTGCGGGCGCGGTCGGCACCATAGGGCGGCTTGCGGCCTGGCCGTCCATCGGGGCGGCCATTGCCGCCGGAAGGGCCGCCGCGGCGGGGAGGTCGTGTGGTCATGATCTTCCTGGAATGCCCGCCGCATAGCATCGCGCGGCGCACCCGGCAAAGTCTTCGCCCGGGAAAGCCCCCGCGCGAGCGTTGACGCGGGGGGAGTGCGTCGCCTAGCGTGGCCGTGACGGTTCCCCTTTCGGGGATCAAAAGGGAACGCGGTGTGGGGCAACCCGAAGCCGCGGCTGCCCCCGCAACTGTAAGCGGCGAGCTTTTCCACCATTCACGTCACTGGGCCAGTTCGCCCGGGAAGACGGTGGGACGGCGACGACCCGTGAGCCAGGAGACCTGCCGTCAGCAGTGGTCACACGCGAAACGCGCCGGGCGGGGTGTCCTGGCGGGTGTCGAAGCAGCGCCCTGAGTGGGGCTGCCGAGGCCTCGTTCGCGGTGACGTGCCACAGCAGCGCGCCCGCGTCCGCCATGCCCGCATCCCGTCCATCCGCAACGGTTCCGCCTGAACTCGTTCGCGGGCCTGGACATGTAATGTTGTTACATTGCATCTGGGGCAAGGCCGGCATCCGCCGCGCCGGAGTCCGTTCACCGATGTTCGTTTTCCGTTCGAGACGCCGCCTCTTCGCCGTCGTCGCCCCTCTCGTCGTCGTCGCGCCTGCCTCCGCGCAGGAGGCCGTGACCCTCGATCAGCTTTCCGTGGAGGGGGAGGGGGGCGTCAGCCTCACCCGCGCCTCGCCCACCGGTCTCAACCTGCGCACGCCCGACCGCACGGCGAGCCGCCTCGGCCTGACGCCGCTCGAAACGCCGGCCAGCGTCGACATCGTCTCCGGCGAGACGGCGCGCCTGCGCGGGCAGGACACGATCGCCGACGCCGTGACGCAGGACGCCACCGGTATCACCACCATCGCCTCGCCCGGCAACGGCAACGGCGCCTTCACGAGCCGGGGCTTCGCCGGGCCAAACTCGATCCAGCAGCTCTACGACGGCACGCGCTTCTATGTCGGCGCCGGCACCGTGACGTTCCCGTTCGATACGTGGAACGTCGAGCGCATCGAGGTGCTGCGCGGCCCGTCCTCCGTGCTCTTTGGGGATGGGGCCATCGGTGGCATCATCAACGTCGTACCGAAAAAGCCGACCTTCGTGCCCATCAACACCGCGCGGGCGGTGGTTGGCTCGGACGGGATCGCGCGCCTCGCCCTCGATTCGGGCGGCGGCATCGCGCAGGCCGAATACGGCGACACCTTCGCCTACCGTTTGAACGTCAGCGGCAACCGGGCGGATGGCTGGCTCAATCAGGCGGGCGACTTCCGCAACCTCGCGGTATCGGCGGCGCTGCTGTTCCGGCCGAGCCCCGACCTCGCCATCACCCTCTCGCACGACCTCGGCTATCAGGAGCCGATGCGCTACTGGGGCACCCCGCTGGTCGAGGGGCGGATCCCGGACCTGATCCGGTTCAACAACTATAACGTCCGCGACCCGAAGATCACCTGGGCGGACAACTGGACCGCGCTGAAGGCCGAATGGTCGCCCACCGCCGACATCACCATCCGCAACACGGCCTACAGGCTCACGAGCCGTCGCCATTGGCTGGACGTGGAGCAATACGCGTTCAACCGGGGCACCGGCCTCGTGGACCGCTCCGACTATTTGGAAATCTACCACAATCAGGAGCAGGTCGGGAATCGCCTGGACGCCACGTTCCGGGGCGCGCTGTTCGGTCGGCCGAACGACGTCTCCGTGGGCTTCGATGTGAACCACATCGACTTCCGGCACACGAACAACTTCTATTTCGACCAGAGCACGAGCGTACCCCTCGTCGGCTACGATCCCGGCCTGTTCCCGCAGAATGGCCGGGCGATCCCGGCCTATGCCACGCAGACCAATCAGGCATCGTTCTTCGCCGAGGACAGGCTGGTCCTCACCGACAAGCTGTCCTTCCTCACGGGCGCGCGCCTCGACCTGCCGACGCTGCAGCGGCAGGACCTCCAGACCGGCGCGCAATTCGAACGCAGCTTCCAGGCGCTCGGCTACCGGTTCGGCCTCGTCTACAACCCGACGCCCGACAGCGCCCTCTACGCGCAATACAGCTACGCCACCGATCCGGTCGGGAGCCTCATCACGCTGTCGCAATCGCTCGCCGGCTTCAAGCTCGCGACCGGTGACCAGATCGAGGTCGGCGCCAAGGGGCTGGCCTTCGACGGCGCCCTGGAATGGACGCTCGCCGGCTACCGCATCGTGAAGGACAACCTGATCTCGCGCCTGCCCGGATCGTCGGCGGTCGGCGTGCAGGTGGGGAGCCAATCCTCGCAGGGCGTCGAACTGGCGCTGGGCTGGCGGTTCACGCCGGGCTGGCGGCTCGACGGCAACCTCGCCCTCCTGCACGCGCAATACGACAGCTTCGACCAGATCGTGAACGGCGCGGCCGTCTCCTATGCCGGGCGGCAGCCCATCGACGTGCCGGAGCGGGTGGCGAACCTGTGGCTCACCTGGGAGCCGACCCGCGACTGGGCCGTGCGCGTGGGCCTTCAGAACGTGGGCGAGGTCTTCAGCGACTTCGGCAACACCGCCCGGCGCCCCGGCTACAACCTCGTGAACCTCGTCCTCGACCGGCAGGTCACGGCGGAGTCGCGCCTGTCGCTGCGGGTCTACAACCTGTTCGACAAGGTCTACGCGATCAGCGGGAACGCGGTGAACGGCGTCGGCACCAACTGGCTGCTCGGACGCCCGCGCTCCGTCGAGGTCGCCTACACGGTGAGCTGGTGAAGGCCGTCGGCAAGCGGGGCAAGCGCTGGCTGATCCTGGGCCATCGCTGGCTCGGGATCGGCACGGCCCTGCTCTTCGCCCTGTGGATCGGCTCGGGGCTGGTGATGCTCTACGTGCCGTTCCCGCGCCTCGACGAGGCGGAACGGCTCGCCCGCCTCACGCCCCTCGACTGGGACCGGGTGAAGGTCGGTCCCGACGCCGCCCTCGCTCTGGTGAGGGCGACGGAAATCCGGCTGGACATGCGCGGCGACCAACCGGTCTATCGCCTCGCTGCACCCGATGGAGGGCGCGTCACGGTCTCGGCCGAGACGGGCGAGCGGCTCGGGCCCATCGGCCCGAACGAGGCCGCGCGCACGGCGGGCGGCGGAGCGGTCGAGCGGGTGTCGCGCGACCAGTGGACGGTCACGGCGCGCTACGATCCCCTGCGGCCCTTCCTGAAGGTGGCCTCCGGCGATGCGGCGGGCACCGAAACCTATGTCTCCGAGCCGACCGGCGAAATCGCCCTCGTCACCACACGCTGGCAGCGCGGCTGGAACTGGGTCGGGGCCGTAATTCACTGGGTCTACCTCACGCCCCTGCGCGCGCGGCCGGAGGCATGGCGGCAGGCGGTGCTGTGGCTCTCCGGCGTCGCGAGCGTCACGGCGCTGACCGGCCTCGTCATCGGGGTCTGGCGGATGCGCCTGCGGCGGCGCTATCGCGGCGGGGCGGTGAGCCCCTATCGCGGCCTCGCCCTCTGGCACCACACCTTCGGCCTCGTCGGCGGAATCGGGCTCGCCGGGTTCATCGTGAGCGGCTGGCTCTCCATGAACCCGAACCGCTGGTTCTCCTCGCTGTCCGTGCCCGACGAGATTCGGGTGGCCTATGCCGGCGAACCCGGTAGCATCGGCCTGTCGCCCGACGACCTCCGGCGAGGGCCGGAGGCGAAGGCCCTGCGCTTCACGGCGATCGGCGGGCGGTGGTTCGTGGTGCGCGATGGAATCGCCGCCGGCCTGGACGACACCACCCTCACTGCCGCCGCATCCGTGCCCGGCGGCAGGCTCGTCTCGGCCGAGCGGATCACGGCCTACGACGCCTATTGGTATCCCCACGGCGACCCGCGGCCCCTGCCGGTCCTCCGCCTGATCTACGACGACCCCGCCGGGACGTGGCTCCACATCGATCCGCGCGACGGCGCGCTGCTGAACCGGCTCGACCGCTCGGGCCGGGTGAACCGCTGGCTCTTCGACGCGCCGCACCGCCTCGACCTGCCGGGCCTGACCCTGCGCCCCACCGGCCGGGAGGCCGCGCAATGGGGGCTCAACCTCCTCGCGATGGGCATCGCGGCGACGGGCCTCGTCGCCGGCTGGCGGCGGCTCGTCAGAACCGCGCGGTGAGGAACAGGCGCACGTTCCGGCCGGGCAACAGGATCTCGTCCTTCTTGAACGAGGCCGCGTTGCGGATATCCGCGTCGAGGAGATTGCGCCCCTGCAGGCCGAGGGTGACGGAGGTCGCGCCGTAGACCTTCGGATCGAGGGGGGCCGTGTAGCTCACCTCTGCGCGCAGGTCGTCGTAGCCGGCGGTCGGCGTCTCGAACGGGGCGATGCGGCGCTGGTCGAAGGCGTGGAGCAGGTTCACCCGCGCGAACCACCCATCAGCCCGCACATAGACGCCGCCGCCGACGCGGTAGGGCGGAATGCGCGGCACGTTGGTGCCGTCATCGAATTGCGCGCGCACGGCATCGAACTGCGCTTCCACACCCGCGAACCCGTCGCCGATCGGCAGGATGTCGTATTGGCCGATGATCTCGGCGCCGTAGAACGTCGCGTTCTGCTGCTGGTAGACGATCTGGCGATTCTCGGTGCCGGTGCCGCAGGACGCGAAGTCGTCGTCGCAGAACAGCCCCGTATAGTTGCGGTAGATGAAGCCCGTGTAGCGCGTGTAGTAGCCGGTGGCATCGAGGCGCAGCGGGCCGACCGCCCGGCGGATGCTCGCCTCGATGGTGCGGGCGCGCTCGCGCTTCAGGTTCGGGTTGCCGATCTCGAACGTCGCCGTGGCGTCGTGCGGCCCCTGCGAGAACAATTCGTAGCCGCTCGGGCCGCGCTCGACATAGGAGCCGGTTAGGCTCGCCACGAAATCGAAGGGCAGGTCCTGCAGGGCGCCGAGGCTGATGCTCTTCGGCGCGAAGCGGCGGGTGCGGGCGTATTGGAGCGGGTCCTGCCCGTCCACGGGAAGGAAGTTGTCCGGGAACTGCGCCGCCGTGCCGGAGATGCGGTCCACCTCGTAGCGGCCCGCCGCCTGCAGCCGCGTGCCGGGCCGCAATTCCAGTTCCTCGAACAGGTACACCGCGTTGGCGCGGGATTCGGTCTTCGGCAGGAAGGATTCGAGGGCGGTGTTGATCACCCGCCGGTCGGATTGGAAGCCCAGCGCGCCCGTCAGCTTGCCGATCTCGGTGAAGACCGGAACGTGCTGGAATTCGAGCCGCGCCTCGGCCTCGCGATTCTTGAAGGTGGCCTGGATCCCGTCGATCCCGTCCTCCCCGATCCCGACTTCGTTGTGCTTGTAGACCGAATAGCCCGCCCAATAGCGGATGACCTCGATGGGCCCGTCCAGCGGGCGATACTCGCCCCGGCTGAGGACGCGGTCCTGGTTCGGGGTCAGGCGGGTGCGGTCCTGCTCCGCGACGCCGCCGGGGATGGCGTAGATCGCATCGTAATGGCTGAACGAGATGCCGGCGAATCCGCGGTCGCCGATGGCGGAGATGCCGAAGGCCCCGCCCTGCGATTCGTTGTAGGAATTGCGCTGGATCCCGCCGGGGATGGCGTAATTGTCGGCGGCGGTCTTGAACCCGTCCGCGTGGACGGCGATGCCGTCGCCGCCCGCATCGACCGTCGCGGCGCCGAGCCGCCCGTTGTCGACCGTCGAGTAGCCGCTCGTCACCTGCCCCTGGACGCCGTTCGCCGGGATGAAGGTCGGCACCCGATTGTTGTCGGCCGAGACGACGCCGCCGATGGCACCCGATCCGTAGCGCAGGGTGGCCGGGCCCCGGATCACCTCGATCCGGTCGGACACCAGCGGGTTCACCGGCACGGCGTGATCCTCGCCGAGGTCCGACACGCCGCCATTGACGATGCCGTTTTCCTGGATGCGCACCCGCGCGTTGTCGAGGCCCCGGATGATGGGGCGAGAGGCGGCGCCGGGGGCGTAGGTCGTGCCGGAAATGCCCGGCCGGTCGAACAGCGCGTCGCCGAGGGTGCGGGGCTGGTCCCGCGCGATCTGCTGCTGCGTGACGACCGTGACCGGGGAGAACGTGTCCGTCGCCACCGGCAGGATGCCGACAGGGACGTTCGCGTCCGCCGCGACGGCGGCACGGCTCGGCTGGACCGGCGTCGGGCTGGTGACGCTGATCTGATCCAGGGTGACGGCGCTCTGACCCAGGGCGGGCCCGGCGCCGAGGAGCGCGGCGCAGGCGAGGGCAGGCACGACGGAGTGGCGCGGCGACGACATAGAGACTCACAACTTGTTATAACGTTTCAATGCCGCGCCACCGTATGGCCCCGCAAGGCCGCTTCGGAGCCGTGACGGAAATGGTGGAGAAACGTTACTCAGTTGCAACAGGCCGGCCGGTGTGGGGCGCCTACGGCGCCAGGGCGTCGGCCTCGTCCTCACCCTCGATTTCGGCGTCGATCTCCGTCGCCTGACCGGCGGCACCCGCCGCCTCGGCGAGGCCCTTCGCGGCCTTGCGCAGCAGCTTGCGCAGGCGGCGGCGGTCGCCCTTGTCGAGATGGTCGAGGAGTTCCGCCTCGACCTCTTCCTGGATCGCCTCGATGGCCTGGGCCTTGACGAGGCCGACCTCGGTCAGGCGCACCCGAACCACGCGGCCATCGCCGGCCTCGGCGCGGCGCTCGACGATGCCGAGGGCCGCGAGGCGCGTGACGGTCTTGGAAGCCGTGGGCGGGCGCACCCGCAGGAGGGCGGCAAGATCGCCCATCGTCATGGTGCCGGCGGCGGCGAGCACCTGCACAACCTGCTCCTGACCCGCGAACAGGCCGATCTTGGCCAGCCGGTCCCCGGTTCGCGCCCGATGGAGGCGCGCCGCCTGGACCAGCGCCCAGCCGACGCTGCGCGACCCCGGAGGGCGCAGTTTCTTCGAACCCGGATCGAACACGGCACCTTCCGTATCCGCCTCGCGGTCGGGATTGGCCTTCTCGCCCGCGAGCGCGGCTGAGTCGGACCCGGCGGCAAGCACCGGAAGAACGTAGACCTGCACCTTCGATTCCCGCACTTCTGCCAGCCCCTGGGCTCTTGGCGGAAAACCGGTGACGATGGGATGACAGCGTGGCGGCGGCCTCGCCGTTTAGCAATGCATGAGGTGGCGCAGCCGCTGCAGGATATCCTCGCCGCTGCACGGCCGCGCGATGAATTCCGCATGTTGCGGCATCCGGTCGGGATCGGGCGCCGCTCGCCCGGAGACGATGAGAATCGGCAATTGCGGGCGCGCCTCGGCGACGGAGCTGGCGAGGTCGAACCCGTCCGTCTTGCCCGAAAGCTGCACGTCGGTGACGAGGCCGCAGATGTCCGGGCGCGTCTGGAGAATGCTCAGGGCGCGCTCCGCCGAGGCGCACTGGATCGTGTCGTAGCCGCCCTCCTCGAGCACGTCGCCGAGGTCCATGATCGTCAACGCCTCATCCTCGACGAGGAGGATCACCGGCCGATCGTCCGCTACCGTCTGCTCACTCGTCACGTCATGCTCCTCCCCGCCGCCAACCCTCCGGCGCAGCCGGTTCGCGGCCTCCCCGGCCGTAAGCCCAACGGGACAAACGCCCTGTAGTTGCAGAACTGAGGCGCCTCTCGCGCACGAGATCAGCGATTTTCGCGCACGGTCTCGACCACGGCCGCGATCAGCTGGTCGAGATCGGCCTCGGCGATGGTGAGGGCGGGCGTAAGGTAGAGGATGTCGCCGAACGGCCGCACCCAGACGCCCCGCGCCAGCAACCGTTCCTTCAGCGCGGCGAGGTCCGGCGCGCGCGCAAATTGCACGCAGCCGATGGCACCGAGCACCCGCACATCCGCCACACCCGGCGCGGCGCGCAGGTCGGAAAGCCCCGCCGCGAGGCGCGCGGCGATGGCGCGGGCCTGGGGAAGACGCGGCTCCCGCTCGAACAGGTCGAGGCTGGCGTTGGCGGCGGCGCAGGCCAGCGGGTTCGCCATAAAGGTCGGGCCGTGCATCAGCGCCGCCGCCGGGTCGTCGGACCAGAAGGCGTCGAAGATCGCGGAGCGCGCCACCGTGGCGGCGAGCGTCATGGTCCCGCCGGTCAGCGCCTTCGACAGGCAGAGGATGTCGGGCACGATGCCCGCCTGCTCGCAGGCGAACAGGGTGCCGGTGCGGCCGAAGCCGGTGAATATCTCGTCCGCGATGAGCGGCAGGCCGTGCCGGGCCGCCAACCGGGCGATGGTCGCCAGCACCTCGGGCGGGTGCATCAGCATCCCGCCCGCGCCCTGCACGAGCGGCTCCACGATCACCGCCGCGAGGGTGTCGCGGTGCCGGGCCAGCGCGGCATCGAGCGCCGCCATCTGATCGGCGGTGCGCGGCAGATCGCAGAAGACCTGCTCCGGCAGGTACGCGCCGAAGCGGCGGTGCATCCCCTCGTCGGGGTCGCAGACCGACATCGCCCCCATCGTGTCGCCGTGGTAGCCGCCCCGGAAGGCGAGCACCCGGGTGCGGCCGGTGATTCCCCGGTTCAGCCAGACCTGCGCGGCCATCTTCAGGGCGACCTCGACGGCCACCGAGCCCGAATCGCTGAAGAAGACGTGGTTCAGATCGCCCGGCAGCAGGGCGGCGAGGCGCGCGGCGAGCCGTTCGGCCGGCGCATGGGTCAGCCCGCCGAACATCACGTGGGGCATGGCAGCGAGTTGCCGCGACACCGCCTCGGCAATGTGCGGATGGTTGTAGCCGTGCACCGCTGTCCACCAGGAGGCGATGCCGTCCACCAGTTCCCGCCCGTCCGCGAGGCGGATGCGCGTGCCCTCCGTCGCCACCGCTTCCAGCGGCGGGGCGGCGTGCTTCATCTGGGTGTAGGGGCGCCAGAGATGCGTGGTCATGGGCGGGGGATGGACAGTGCCGCCGCCGGGGTCAACCGCCGGAGCCTTGACGCCACCCCGCCGCCCTGGCTTCTCGCCCCGATGAACAGCCTCGATGCCTTCGCGCAGGACAAGCTCGCCGCGCTCGAAGCCGGCGCCCTGCGTCGGCGGCTCACGATCACCGGGCGCGGGCCGGAGGCCGCCGCATCGCGGGGAGGGCGGGCGCTCGTCTCGTTCTCGTGCAACGATTATCTCGGCCTGTCGCACCATCCCCGCGTCGTCGCGGCGGCGCAGGCGGCGGTGGGGGCGCATGGCGCCGGGGCGGGGGGCTCGCGCCTCGTCACCGGCAATCACGCGGTGCTCGCCGCCCTCGAAGCCCGGCTCGCCGCCCACAAGGGCAAGGACGCGGCCCTCGTCTTCGGCAGCGGCTACCTCGCCAATCTCGGCATCACCCCGGCGCTCGCCGGCCGGGGCGATCTCATCCTCCTCGATGAACTCTCCCATGCCTGCATGTGGGCGGGGGCGCGGCTCTCGGGGGCGACGGTGCTCACCTTCCGCCACAACGACGTCGCCGACCTCGCGGCGATCCTTGCCGAACGGCGCGCCGGCCATGGGCGGGCGCTGATCCTCACCGAGCGCGTCTTCTCCATGGATGGCGACCGGGCGCCGATGCAGGACATCCTCGCCGTGGGACGGGACCGCGAGGCCTGGACCCTGGTGGACGATGCCCACGGCCTCGGCATGGTCGAGGACGGGCCGCGCGCGCCCCTCGAAATGGGCACGCTGTCGAAGTCGCTCGGCTCCTATGGCGGCTATCTCTGCGCCTCGCAGCCGGTGATCGACCTGCTGACCAGCCGCGCCCGCAGCTTCGTCTACACGACGGGCCTGCCCCCGGCCTCGGCGGCGGCGGCGCTGGAAGCCCTGGCGATCCTCGAAGAGGAGCCGGAACGTTGCGCCCGGCCGATCCTGCTGGCCCGCCGCTTCACCGCCCGGCTCGGCCTGCCGGAGGCCGAGAGCGCCGTGGTGCCGGTGCTGGTCGGCGCCGCGCAGAAGGCCCTCGACCTGTCGGGCAAGCTCGAAGCGGCGGGGTTCCTCGTGGTGGCGATCCGCCCGCCGACCGTGCCCGCCGGCACGGCGCGGCTGCGGGTGGCGTTCTCGGCGGCGCACAGCGAATCGCAGGTGGATGCCCTCGCTGAGGCGGTGGCGCGGTTCAGGGCCGGTTGAGCCCGGCTTCGCGAGACGCTACGCGAGGCTCCAACGAGAGAGAGGAAACGAACCCCATGGACGCCACGACCCTGCGCAGCCTCCAGGCCCCCCTGAAGGACCAATATCGCAACGCCCCGGATTCGGCCGTCATCACCCTGAAAGCGAAGGGCACGCTGGACGACGGCAGCATCGCCTGCAAGGTCGAGACGGGCCGCGCCCTGGCCGTGGCGGGGCTCCACCCGGCGACCGGCGGCTCGGGTGCCGAGCTCTGCTCCGGCGACATGCTGCTCGAAGCCCTCGTCGCCTGCGCGGGCGTGACGGTGAAGGCCGTGGCCACCGCCCTCGAAATCCCCCTGCGCGCGGGCACCGTTTCGGCCGAGGGCGATCTCGATTTCCGGGGCACGCTCGGCGTCGACAAGGAGGCCCCGGTGGGCTTTCGCGATATCCGCCTGTCCTTCACCCTCGACACCGACGCCTCGGAGGAGAAGCTGGCGCAGCTCCTCAAGCTCACCGAGCGCTATTGCGTCGTGTTCCAGACCCTGAACCACAAGCCGGCCCTGTCGGTGGCGCTCACCACCGCCTGAGGCGGTTGCGCGGACGGCCGCGCCGCTGCATCAGCGGCGGCGATGGCCGACCCACACCTTGCGCTGCCGATCGAGGCGGCGCTTCCCGATCTCCAAAAGGCCCTCGCGGCCCGCAACGCCGCCGTGCTCGTGGCGCCCCCCGGCGCCGGCAAGACCACGCGCGTGCCCCTCGATCTGCTCGACGCCCCCTGGCTCGGCAAGGGCAAGATCGTGCTGCTGGAGCCCCGCCGCCTCGCGGCGCGGGCCGCCGCCGCCCGCATGGCGAAGACGCTGGGCGAAGAGGTCGGCGGCACGGTGGGCCTGCGCGTGCGCCTCGGCTCCAAGATCTCCGCGCGCACCCGGATCGAGGTGGTCACGGAGGGCGTGTTCACCCGGATGATCCTGGACGATCCCGAACTCACCGGCATCGGCGCGGTGCTGTTCGATGAGTTCCACGAACGCTCCCTCGACGCCGATCTCGGCCTCGCCCTGGCCCTCGACGCGCAGGGCGGCCTGCGCGAGGACCTGCGCATCCTCGTCATGTCCGCGACCCTCGACGGGGCGCGGGTGGCGGGGCTCCTGAACGACGCGCCGGTCGTGGCCTCCGAGGGCCGCGCCTTCCCGGTGGAAACCCGCTACCTCGACCGCGATCCGAATCGCCGGATCGAGGACAGCATCGCCGAGGCGGTGCAGCGGGCGCTGCGGGCCGATCCCGGCTCGGTGCTGGTGTTCCTGCCGGGGCAGGCCGAGATCCGCCGCACGGCCGAGGCTCTGGCCGGGAAGGTCGGGCCGGAGGTGATCCTCGCGCCCCTCTACGGCGCACTCACCCCGGCCGAGCAGGACAGGGCGGTGAGCCCCGCGCCCCCCGGCCAGCGCAAGGTGGTGCTCGCCACCTCCATCGCGGAAACCTCGCTGACCATCGAGGGCGTGCGCATCGTGGTCGATTCCGGCCTCGCGCGGGTCCCGGTCTACGAGCCCGGCCTTGGCCTCACCCGCCTCGTCACCGCGCGGGCCTCGCGGGCGGCGGTGGACCAGCGCCGGGGCCGCGCGGGCCGCACCGAACCCGGCATCTGCTGGCGGCTCTGGGCCGAGGCCGGCAACGGCGCCCTGGAAGCCTTCGCCAAGCCCGAGATCCTGTCGAGCGATCTCGCCGGGCTGCTGCTCGATTGCGCCGCCTGGGGCGTGCCCGACCCGCGCAACCTCGCCTTCCTCGATCCGCCGCCGGCCCCGGCGCTCGCCGAGGCGCGCACCATGCTCGACGGGCTGGGTGCCTTCGATGCGGACGGGCGCCTCACCGACACCGGCCGGCGCCTGCGCGCTCTGCCGCTGCCGCCCCGCCTCGCGCGGATGGTCGCGACGGCCGCGCAGGACGGGCGCGGCCGGGCGGCGGCGAATCTGGCGGCGGTTCTGGTGGAGCGCGGCCTCGGCGGCGATGCCGTCGATCTCGACGAGCGCGTCGAGCGGTTCGCCCGCGACCGGGGCGGCCGGGCGACCGACATGCGCCGGCTCGCGGAGAACTGGGCGCGCATCGCGGGCGCCGGCGGACCCTCCGAGCCCAGCCCAGCGGGCCCGCTCCTGGCGTTGGCCTTCCCGGATCGCGTCGCCCGCGCCAGGGGCCGCGAGGGCGAGTTCGTGATGGCGAGCGGCCGGGCCGGGCGGCTCGATGCCGCGAGCCCGCTCGCACGGGGCAGCTACATCGTCGTGGCCGACCTCGCCGGCAGCGCCGCCAACGCGCGCATCCTGGCCGCCGCCGCCATCGCTGCCGAGGACATCGAGGCCCTGTTCGCGGACCGGATCGAGGCCGTCACTCAGGTGACCTTCGATTCACAGGCCGCCTCGCTGCGCGCCCGCTCGGTGCGCCGCCTTGGCGCTGTGAACCTCGGGGAAAAGACCTTGCCCGTCCCGGCCGACGAGGATTCGGCCACGATCCTCGCCGAGGGCATCGCCCGGCTCGGGATCGAGCGGTGGCCCTGGACATCCGCCCTCTCGCAATGGCGCGCCCGCGTGAACTTCCTCCGCGCGGCCGAAGGTGAGGCGTGGCCGGACCTTTCGGACGCCACGCTCACCGCCACGGCGGGCGAATGGCTCGCCCCGTCCATCGTCGGCCGCACGAGCCTCGGGGCGATCGGCGCCGACGACCTCGCCAACGCCCTGCACGGCCTGCTGCCCTGGGGGCTTCGCGCCCGCCTCGACACGGCCGCCCCGACCCATGTCGAGGTGCCGACCGGCTCACGAATCGCCATCGATTACGCCGCCGAGGAACCCGCCCTGTCGGTGCGGGTGCAGGAACTCTTCGGCCTCGACAGGCACCCGAGCGCCGGAGGGCGGCCGCTGGTGCTCCATCTGCTCTCGCCGGCCCAGCGCCCCATCCAGATCACCCGCGACCTGCCGGGCTTCTGGCGCGGCTCGTGGGCCGCCGTCCGCGCCGAGATGCGCGGACGCTACCCCCGCCACCCCTGGCCGGAGGATCCCCTCGCCGAGGCGCCGACCCGCCGGGCGAAGCCACGGGGCACCTGATTCACCCATGAGGATGCGATGACCGACACCACGGAACGCGACGACCCCGAAGCCTCGGGCTGGGTCCATATCGAGGACGAGGGCTTCATCGCCACGGTCGGCCCGCTCTACGTGCGGGATGGCGTCTATGCCTTCCGCGCCTCGCAGAAGCACGCCAACCTCATCGGCGTCGTGCATGGCGGCATGCTGATGAGCTTCGCCGACCGCGCCATGGGCGTCACGGCCATGGCGGCGGCCGACGGGGCGAGCTGCGTCACCATCCAGCTCGAAATGAAGTTCCTCGAAGCGGGCCGGATGGACGATTGGCTGACCTGCGAAGCCACCGTGGTGAAGCGCACCGGATCCCTGGTGTTCATGCGCGGCGAAGTCCGCGACGGCGAACGCCTCGTCGCCACGGGGGACGGCGTGTGGAAGATCCTGCGCAACCGCAAAGGCTGAGGCTCGCCCATGGTTGAGGCGCCCGCTCGGCGCTATCTTGCAGCGATGAGCGAAGACGCCGCCCCCGATCCGGCCCTGAGCCGCCTGAGCGCGGCCCTCGGCAGCCTGCCCAAGCGCGGCCTGCCGCCGGTCGAGACGTGGAACCCGCCCTATTGCGGCGAGATCGACATCCGCATCGCCGCCGACGGGACGTGGCACCATAACGGCTCGCCGATCCGCCGGGAGAAGCTGGTCCGCCTGTTCTCGACCATCCTGCGGCGGGAGGCGGACGGACGCACCGTCCTCGTCACCCCCGTGGAAAGCGTCGGCATCGTTGTGGAGGACGCGCCGTTCCTCGCCGTCGAGATGGCGGTGGAGGGCGAGGGGCCGGAGCGCAGCATCGCTTTCCGCACCAACGTCGATGACCTCGTGCGCCTCGATGCCGACCACGCCCTGCGCTTCGAGCAGGATTCGGAGGGCGGGCTGAAGCCCTACCTTCATGTCCGGCGGGGCCTCTGGGCGCTCGTGACCCGCGCCCTGACCTACGACCTCGTGGACCTCGCCGAGGAGCGGGAGATCGACGGCGAAGCCTGGCTCGGGATCGCGGCCGGGGGCACGTTCCACCGGATCGCCCCGGCGAATCAGGCGTGAGCCCGGCACTCTCTGAATTCCTCGCCCGCGCCGAGGCGGGCCTTTCGCGCGAGCCGCCGGGCCCGGACGATCCGACCTCGAACCCGCGCGGCGACCACAGCATCGACCCGGACGGCGCGGCGGTGATCCCGCCGCCGCCCCATCGCCGGGCGGCGGTGCTGGTGCCGGTGCTCCACCGTCCCGAGGGCCCGGCCCTCGTGCTGACGCAGCGCGCCAGCGGCCTGCGCGACCATTCCGGGCAGGTCGCCCTGCCGGGGGGCAAGATCGACCCCACCGATCCAGGACCCGCCGAGGCCGCCCTGCGGGAGGCGCAGGAGGAGATCGCCCTGGCGCCAAAGGACGTGCGGGTGCTCGGCTATCTCGACCCCTATCTCTCGGGCACGGGCTTCCTCGTCACACCGGTCATCGGGCTTGCCGCGCCCTCCGCGCCGTTCCGCCCGAACCCCACCGAGGTGGCAGAGGTGTTCGAGGTGCCGCTTTCCTTCCTGATGGACCGGGCGCGGTATGTCCTCCAGTCGCGTGAATGGAAGGGGCGGCAGCGCTGGTTCTACGCCATGCCGTTCGGCGAGCGGCTGATCTGGGGCGTCACCGCCGGCATCCTCAATAACCTGCGCGAGCGGCTTTATCCCGAGAATCCGCCGGTTTACGGCGACAGCGGAGACCGGCCGCGCTAGTCTCGGATTCGTATCGCAGCGTTCCGCCCCGCGAAACATCCTCTCACCGACACATCCATGCTTCGCCGCTTCATCGAAGAGTTCGGCCTCTTCCTGATACCCTTCGGCCTGTTCCTCGTCCTGCTTGTGGTGACGGGGCGCAATCCGTTTAGGTTGCACCACTGGACCAAGCAGGGTACGCGGCTCGTTCTGGCCGGGCTGTTCGTGGTGATCGCCTCCTTGGTCTACGAGGGCCTGTTCTCGACCCGCAGCGAAAGCGGATACGTGCCGCCGCACATGGAGAACGGGCACCTCGTGCCGGGGCAGTTCCGGTGAATCGCAGCCTCGACACGGCGGGTCCGGCGGCGCTCCTCGCCCGTCCGAGCGTGCGTGCCACCCTGGCCGCCCTCGCCGCGCCCGGCGAGGAGACACGCCTCGTCGGCGGCTGTGTGCGCGATGCGCTCCTGGGCTCGGCGGCCTCCGACATCGACATCGCGACGACGCTCCGGCCCGAGGCGGTGATGGAGCACGCGCGCCACGCCGGGCTGAAGGCCGTGCCGACGGGCATCGAGCACGGGACGATCACCGTGGTGACGCCGCAGGAGCCCATCGAGGTCACGACCCTGCGGGAGGACGTCGAGACGGACGGGCGCCACGCCGTGGTGCGGTTCGGCGGCGACTTCGCGCAGGACGCCGCCCGACGCGACTTTACCATCAACGCCCTGTCCCTCGGCGCGGACGGGGCGCTGCACGACACGGTGGGCGGCCTGGACGACCTGCGCGCCCGTCGCGTCCGCTTCATCGGCGAGGCGGCGACCCGCATCCGTGAGGACGCCCTGCGCATCCTGCGCTTCTTCCGGTTTCACGCCCGCTTCGCCGAAGCCGAGCCGGATGGGCCGGCGCTCGCCGCCTGCATCGCCGCCCGCGATGCCGTCGACGGCTTGTCCCGCGAGCGGGTGCGCAACGAATTCCTGAAGCTGCTGCTGGCCCCCGGCTGCGTCCCCGTGGTGACGCTGCTGTCCGGGACGGGCCTGTTGCAGCGGATCAGCGGCGGCGTTGCGGAACTGGGGCGCCTCGCCCGCAGCGCGGCGGCAGGGCAGGGGGCCACGATGCGGCTCGCGGCGCTGTGCGTCCACGCCGCCCACGATGAGCCGCGCCTGCGCGACAGCCTGCGCCTCTCGAATGCCGAGACGGCGCAACTGGACACCTACGCCGCGCTCCTCGCCGCGCTTCACGGCCGCGAGGGGCTCGGCATGAAGGACGTGCGTGCCCTTGCCTCGGTTCATGGCGGACGCATGGTGGGGGAGACGTTGGCGATCCTGGCTGGCGAGCCGCGCCCACGCCCCGACGAAGCCGCCCTGGCGGAGGCCGCCCGCTTGGCGGGTGGGAAGGGCGATCCGGTCTTTCCCCTGACCGGCGGCGATCTCGTTCGCGAGGGTCTTCCCCCCGGCCGCGCCATCGGGAAGGGCCTCGCGGCGGCGAAGGCCGAATGGCTCGCGCTCGGCTGCCCGGAGGATGAGGCTTCGCGCCAAGCCCTGCTGGCCCAGGCGCTGGAGGCCGCGCGCCCATAAAAAAACGTCCCCGGCCAATTGGACGGGGACGTTTGAGAAGTCCGACGATGCGGTGAAGCTCAGAGCTTCAGCAGCGCCTTGGTCTCGCGCAGCTGCACGATCTGAGCGTTCAGCTCCTCGCGCTTCTGCAGATCCTCGGTGGCATCGTATTGCATCTGGATCGCCTCGATGTCGCGATCGAGGGACGCGGCGTTCAGCTCCTCGATGGGAGCGGCGCGCTCGGCGAGAACCGTCACGCCCTTCGGCCCGATATCGGCGAAGCCGCCACGGACGTAGATGCGCTTGCCGGAGCCCTGGCTCTCGGTGACGACGATGACGCCGACCCGGAGGGAGGTGAGGACCGGGGCGTGACCCGCCATCACGGTCATCTCGCCCTCGATGCCGGGCAACTGAACGGCGTTCACTTCGCCGGAATACAGCGTCCGCTCGGGGCCGACGAAATCGAAGTGGAAGGTGGCCATCGTCTCAGAATTCCCGCCTCAAGCTCTCTTCCCGATCACGGGAAGCGTGGCCCCTCCCCGAGAGCGGGGAGGGGACGACTTGCCGGCTTACGCCGCCTTGAGCTTCTTGGCCTTCTCCTGGGCCTGCTCGATGGTGCCGACCATGTAGAAGGCGGCCTCGGGCAGGTCGTCGTAGTCGCCGTTCACAAGGCCCTTGAAGCCCTTGATGGTGTCCTCGAGGGCCACCTGCACGCCCGGCGAGCCGGTGAACACCTCGGCCACCGTGAAGGGCTGCGAGAAGAAGCGCTCGATCTTGCGGGCGCGGGCCACGGTGAGCTTATCCTCTTCGGACAGCTCGTCCATGCCCAGGATCGCGATGATGTCCTGCAGGGCCTTGTAGCGCTGCAGGGTCTGCTGGACGCGGCGGGCCACGTCGTAATGCTCCTCGCCGAGAATGGCGGGCGAGAGCATGCGCGAGGTGGAGTCCAGCGGGTCCACCGCCGGGTAGATGCCCTTCTCGGCAATCGAGCGCGACAGCACGGTCGTGGCGTCGAGGTGGGCGAACGAGGCGGCGGGCGCCGGGTCGGTCAGATCGTCGGCCGGCACGTAGATGGCCTGCACCGAGGTGATCGAACCCTTGTTGGTGGTGGTGATGCGCTCCTGCAGGGCACCCATGTCGGTGGCCAGAGTCGGCTGATAGCCCACCGCCGAGGGGATGCGGCCGAGAAGCGCCGACACCTCGGAGCCCGCCTGCGTGAAGCGGAAGATGTTGTCCACGAAGAACAGCACGTCCTGGCCCTCGTCGCGGAACTGCTCCGCGATGGTCAGGCCAGTAAGGGCCACGCGGGAGCGGGCGCCGGGGGACTCGTTCATCTGGCCGTAGACCAGGGCGCACTTGGAGCCCTCGGCCGAGCCGCCATGCTCCTTCGGATCGACGTTCACCTTGGACTCGATCATCTCGTGATAGAGATCGTTGCCCTCGCGGGTGCGCTCACCGACGCCGGCGAACACCGAGTAGCCGGAGTGAACCTTCGCGATGTTGTTGATCAGCTCCATGATCAGCACGGTCTTGCCGACGCCGGCGCCGCCGAACAGGCCAACCTTGCCGCCCTTGGAGTAGGGGGCGAGCAGGTCCACCACCTTGATGCCGGTCACGAGGATCTGCGCCTCGGTCGACTGGTCGGCATAGGAGGGGGCCGGCTGGTGGATGGCGCGGTAGGTGTCGCACACGACCGGGCCGAGCTCGTCGATCGGCTCGCCGATGACGTTCATGATTCGGCCGAGGGTGTTCATGCCCACCGGAACCTTGATCGGCTCGCCGGTATCCGTGCACTCTTGGCCGCGGGTCAGGCCCTCGGACGTGTCCATGGCGATGCAGCGGACGGTGTTCTCACCGAGCTGCTGGGCGACCTCAAGGACGAGGCGGGCGCCGTTGTTCTTGGTCTCCAGGGCGTTCAGGATCTCGGGCAGGTGGCCCTCGAACTGCACGTCGACCACGGGGCCGATGACCTGGGTGATCTTGCCGACCTTGTTGGAGCCGGCGCCGGGGAGTGCGGTGTTCGCCATTGTCTGCCTACCCTTCAATCTGTGCGGACGGTGCCGATACCCTTAGAGGGCCTCGGCGCCGGAGATGATTTCGATGAGCTCCTTGGTGATCATCGCCTGACGGGTCCGGTTGTAGACCAGCGTCTGCTTCTTGATCATCTCCCCCGCGTTGCGGGTGGCGGAATCCATCGCGCTCATGCGGGCGCCCTGCTCGGAGGCGGCGTTCTCCAGGAGCGCCCGGTACACCTGCACCGCGAGGTTCTGCGGCAGCAGGGTCTCCAGGATCACTTCCTCGGAGGGCTCGAACTCCAGCGCGGCGTTGCCGCCGGGCTTGGCCGTCGTCTCGGTCGTGGCCGGAAGCTCGGCCGGGATGAGGCGCTGCGCCGTGGGGATCTGCGAGATCACCGAGCGGAACTCGGCGAAGAACAGCGTCGCCACGTCGAACTCGCCCGCATCGAAGCGCGCCACGATCTTCTGCGCGATCTCGGAGGCGAAGGCGTAGTCCACCGGCTTGTTGCCGCGGATGTCCATGCTCTCCACGATCTGGTCGCGGAACTGGCGGCGCAGGAGGTCGAGGCCCTTCTTGCCGATGGTCATGAACTTGACCGTCTTGCCCTCGGCCTGAAGCTTCAGGGCATGCTCGCGGATGGCGAGGCGGACGATCGAGGAGTTGAACGCGCCGCAGAGGCCGCGATCGCCCGTGCAGACGACGAGCAAATGCACCTGCTCCGAGCCGGTGCCCGAGAGGAGCTTCGGGGCGTTGTTGCCGCCGATCATGTTGCCGGCGAGGTTGCCCAGCACGCCGGACATCTTCTCGGCAAAGGGGCGGCCCGCCTCGGCGGCCATCTGGGCGCGGCGCAGCTTGGCCGCGGCGACCATCTGCATGGCCTTGGTGATCTTCTGCGTCGCCTTCACCGAGGTGATGCGGTTCCGCAGGTCCTTCAAGCTCGCCATCGAGTGAGGTCCAGGTCCGTTCCTAGGGGCCTCTCCTCCCTCGCGGAGGGAGGAGGCGGATCGTGCCCGCCCCGATCAGGCGAGCGCAAACCTGATCCCGGGCGATCCCGGGATCAGAGGGTCTTGGGTCAGGCGACCGCCTTGGCCACGCTCTCGACGACGCTCTTCAGCTTGCCGGCGTTGTCGTCCGACAGGTCCTTCGAGGCGGCGATCGAGTCGAGCAGGTCCTTGTGCTTGGTGCGCAGGGTGCTGAGGAGCTGGTCCTCGAACGGGCGCACCTTCGCGAGCGGCATCTTGTCGAGGTAGCCGTTCACGCCGGCGTAGATCACCGCGACCTGCTCTTCCATCTTCAGCGGCGAGAACTGCGGCTGCTTCAGGAGTTCGGTGAGGCGCGAGCCACGGTTCAGCAGCTGCTGGGTCGAGGCGTCGAGATCGGAGCCGAACTGAGCGAAGGCCGCCATCTCGCGGTACTGCGCCAGCTCGCCCTTGATCTTGCCGGCGACCTTCTTCATCGCCTTCGTCTGGGCCGAGGAGCCCACCCGCGACACCGAGAGGCCGACGTTCACCGCCGGGCGGATGCCCTGGTAGAACAGGTCGGTCTCAAGGAAGATCTGGCCGTCGGTGATCGAGATCACGTTGGTCGGGATGTAGGCCGACACGTCGTTGGCCTGGGTCTCGATGACCGGCAGGGCGGTCAGCGAGCCGTTGCCGGCGGCGTCGCCCATCTTGGCGGCGCGCTCGAGCAGGCGGCTGTGGAGGTAGAACACGTCGCCCGGGTAAGCCTCGCGGCCCGGCGGGCGGCGCAGCAGCAGGGACATCTGGCGGTAGGCGACGGCCTGCTTGGACAGATCGTCGTACACGATCACGGCGTGCATGCCGTTGTCGCGGAAGTACTCGCCCATGGCGCAGCCGGCGAACGGCGCGATGAACTGCATCGGCGCGGCGTCGGAGGCGGTGGCGGCGATGACGATCGAGTATTCCAGGGCGCCCTGGTCCTCGAGGACCTTCACGAACTGGGCCACCGTCGAGCGCTTCTGGCCGATGGCGACGTAGATGCAGAAGAGCTTCGACTTCTCGTCGCCGCCCGCGGTATGGCCCGGCTTCTGGTTGAGGATCGTGTCCAGGGCGATGGCGGTCTTGCCGGTCTGGCGGTCGCCGATGATCAGCTCGCGCTGGCCGCGGCCGACCGGGATCAGGGCGTCGATGGCCTTCAGGCCCGTGGCCATCGGCTCGTGCACCGACTTGCGCGGGATGATGCCCGGCGCTTTCACGTCGACGCGGCGACGCTCGGTCGACACGATCGGGCCCTTGCCGTCGATCGGGTTGCCCAGCGCGTCCACGACGCGGCCGAGCAGGCCCTTGCCGACCGGCACGTCCACGATGGCGCCGGTCCGCTTGACGGTCTGGCCTTCCTTGATCTCACGGTCGGAGCCGAAGATCACGATGCCGACGTTGTCCTGCTCGAGGTTCAGGGCCATGCCCCGCACGCCCGACTCGAACTCGACCATCTCACCGGCCTGAACGTTGTCGAGGCCGTAGGCGCGGGCGATGCCGTCACCGACGGAGAGAACCTGACCGACCTCGGAGACTTCGGCTTCCTCGCCGAAGTTCTTGATCTGGTCCTTGAGGATCGCGGAGATCTCGGCGGCGCGGATGTCCATGCTCGTGCCCCTGTGGCTTTAGCGTCTGTCGAATTACGGGTCGCGGGGTGGTGGCGCGCTTAGCGCGCAGCCCTCATCGCGAGGCGGATACCGTTGAGCTTGGTCTTGAGCGAGGCGTCGACCATGCGGGAGCCCATCTTCACGACGAGGCCGCCGATCAGGCTCGGATCGATCACGAGGTTGATGTCGACATCCGCCTTCGCGATGTCCCTCAGCGACGCCTTGATCTCCTCGATCACCGCATCGGAGGGCCGCTCTGCCACCCGCACCTCGGCGCGGACGATGCCCTTCGAATCCTGAACGAGGGACCGGAAGGCGGCGATCATACCCGGCAGGGCGAAGAGCCGGCGGTTCGCGGCCGAGAGACGGATGAAGTTGGCGGCGAGCCCGGTGATGCCGGCCTTCTCCAGGATGGCGCTGATCGCGGCTTCCTGCTCCCCGGCGCTGAAGACCGGGCTGCGCACGAGGCGGCGGAGATCCGCGCTCTCCTTGAGCAACCCGTCGAATTGATTGAGGGCCTCGGCCACCGCGTCAAGCTGGCGCTCGTCTCGCGCGAGCTCGAAGAGGGCGGAAGCGTACCGGCCCGACACGCCTGCGACCAGGGGACCAGCCTCGGAACCGTTCTGCGCCACCCGTCGCTCTCTTCTCTCGTTGCCCGCGTGGTCGGGTTTGAGACCCGTCCGCGCGCTGCGCAAGACCTTTCGGCCCTGGGCAATGGTTTTTGGATCGCGCCGGGATCGGACAGGGCTTCCGTCGCCCCCGTCCGGCGCGGCGACCGCCTAGCATGGCTCAGCGGATGGGCGCAAGGCGACGCTGTCGGCTGCGCGACAGGGCGGCAGAAGTGTGACGACCGGTGTCAAGCGGTTTTCAACACGCCAGCCGGTCGCAACGGCGGGTGCTGGCGATCATCTTGGCCATGGATTTCGCGCCGGGATGGCCGAGGATGCCCGAATTGCCGAGTACGTAGGAGGGGGTGGCGTAGAGCCCGAGATCGGCCGCCATGCGCATGTGGCTGCGCAGCGCGAGGCGCACCTCGTTGCTGTCGGCGATCTCCTCGATTTCGGCCTGCGGCACCCCGAGGGACGTCGCGGCGGTCAAGGCGCCGGGGCCGTCGATGCGGCCGGGCTTCGACAGGAGCGTCCGGTAGAAGCCGAACGCCGCCGCCGCGCCGAGCTTGCGCTGCACGGCGAGCGTCACCTTGGCGGCCTGCGCCGAATCCGGGGACAGAATCGGGTTGTGGACGAGGCCGATGCGCAGGGTCGAATCGGATTCGTGCAGGGCGACCACGTCGGCTGCGGCCTTCCGGCACCAGGGGCAATTGAAGTCGAAGAACTCGTAGAGGACCGTCTCCCCGTCCTTCGGGCCGGCATAGGTCACGCCGCGCAGGGCGGGGATCTGGCCGGTGATCTCGCCGGGGAGGATCGAGTTCGCCACCGCCTTCCCGTCGTCGCCCGTGACGGCGACGCGCTGGCCGTAGGATTGCGCGGCGGCGGGGCCCGCGAGGGCGAGGCCGGCGGAGGCCGCGAGGAGGCGGCGACGGGTCATCATCATGGCTGCGGAACCGAGCGGCGTCAGATGGCGCATTTATGGCCGTCGCCCGGTTCGCATCACCTTAAGCCGGGCGGCCGGTCGCCGCTGGCCCAGGCGAGGGCCTGTTCGAGGCGGTCGTTGCCCCAGAACAATTCGCCGTCGTCGGTCAGGAACGTCGGCGCGCCGTAGATGCCGCGCGAACGGGCCTCCTCCACGCTGACGCGGAGCTTCGTCTTGTTGGTGTCGGAGGCGGCGGCCTTCAGCACCTGCGTCCCGTCGAGGCCGAGCGAATCGAGGATCGCGACCACGGCGGACGGCTCGGAGATGGAGCGCCCCTGCGAAAAGCTCGCCGAGAACACCGCCTTCGAGAACGGCACCAGCCACTCCTGATCCTGCCCGAAGATCGCCACCCGCACCGCGTTCAGGCTGTTCTGCGGGAACGGATCGGGCTTGGTGATCGGCGGCAATCCGTAGGCCGCGGCCTGCCGTTCGAGGTCGCGCCACATGTTGCGGCCCTTGGCCGGGAAGAGGTTGAACGGCGAGGTCGTCCAGCCCTGCGAGGCGAAGAGCGGGCCGACGAGGAACGGCCGCCAACGCACGCTCACCTCGGCCTTCTCCGCCGCCGCCTCGATGCGCTGTGCCGCGAGGTGCGAATAGGTCGAGGCAAATTCGTACCAGAACTCCAACACGGGCTGGCGCGCCATCTGTTCGGCCTTTCGGTCATCGTCTCAAAGGGTCGCTCTGGCCAAGTTGGGCCGGCGACGCCAGGGCTCAAGGCGTCCGACGTATGGATTCGGGCCCATCTTCACAGGGGCATACGCTCAAGACGGCATGCCGGTTGCAGGCGGGTGTCGCCCGCGATAAGCCGCCGCGATCCACGCCCTCCCGTTACCGGACGTCGAATGACCGATCCCGCCAAGCCCGCCGTGAAGAAGGTCGTGCTCGCCTATTCGGGCGGCCTCGACACCTCCATCATCCTGAAGTGGCTGCAGACCACCTATGGCTGCGAGGTGGTGACGTTCACCGCCGATCTCGGCCAGGGCGAGGAGCTGGAGCCGGCCCGCCGCAAGGCGGAACTGCTCGGCATCAAGCCGGAGAACATCTACATCGAGGACCTCCGCGAGGAGTTCGTTCGCGATTACGTGTTCCCGATGTTCCGGGCGAACGCGGTCTACGAGGGCGTCTACCTGCTCGGCACCTCCATCGCCCGGCCGCTCATCGCCAAGAAGCAGATCGAGATCGCCCAGCGTGTCGGCGCGGATGCCGTCTGCCACGGCGCCACCGGCAAGGGGAACGATCAGGTCCGGTTCGAGCTCGGCTACTACGCCCTCAAGCCCGACGTGACGGTCATCGCCCCCTGGCGCGAGTGGGACCTGCGCTCCCGCGAGCAGCTGATCGCCTTCGCCGAGCAGCACCAGATCCCGATCGCCAAGGACAAGCGCGGCGAGAGCCCGTTCTCGGTGGACGCGAACCTGCTCCACGCCTCCTCCGAGGGGAAGGTGCTGGAGGATCCGGCCGTCGAGGTGCCCGATTACGTCTACTCGCGCACGCTCTCGCCGGAGGAAGCGCCCGACGAACCGACCATCGTCACCATCGGCTTCGAGCGGGGCGATGCCGTCTCCGTCGATGGCGAGGCGATGTCGCCCGCCACGCTGCTCGCCAAGCTTAACGAACTGGGCCGGGCGAACGGCATCGGCCGCCTTGATCTCGTGGAGAACCGCTTCGTCGGCATGAAGAGCCGCGGCATGTACGAGACGCCCGGCGGCACGATCCTGCTGCCGGCGCACAGGGCCATCGAATCGATCACCCTGGATCGCGGCGCGGCGCACCTGAAGGACCAGCTGATGCCGCAATACGCGGAGCTGATCTACAACGGCTTCTGGTTCTCGCCGGAGCGGGAGATGATCCAGGCGCTGATCGACAAGAGCCAGGAGAAGGTCACCGGCACCGTGCGGCTGAAGCTCTACAAGGGCGGCATCCACGTCATCGGCCGCGAGAGCCCGCACTCCCTCTACGATCAGGACCTCGTGACCTTCGAGGAAGGCGCCGTGGCCTACGACCACCGCGACGCGGCGGGCTTCATCAAGCTCAACGCCCTGCGCCTGCGGACGCTGGCCCAGCGCAAGAAGCGCGAGGGCTGATCACCGCCGCAGGCAGGCGGCCAGACCCTCCGTCCGCCCCATCATCCCCTGGATGCGCGCCGCCCGCCGGCGCACGCCGGCGGAGGGGCGGCCGGCACTGCGCAGGATCGGGTTCGGCAGCACGGCGGCGAGCAGGGCCGCCTCCTGGCGGGTGAGGTCGGCGGCGTCCTTGTGGAACCAGTAGCGGCTCGCCGCCTGCGCCCCGTAGATGCCGTCCCCCCATTCCGCGACGTTGAGATAGATCTCCATCATCCGCCGCTTGCCCCACAGGGTGTCGAGGGCGAGCGCCAGCGGAATCTCGACGGCCTTGCGGATGTAGGACCGCCCCGGCCACAGGAACACGTTCTTCACCGTCTGCATGGCGATGGTCGAGGCGCCGCGCGAGGGGGAATCCTCGTCGTCCACGACATCGCGGATGGCGCCGAAATCGACGCCGTGGTCGAGGCAGAATCGCTGGTCCTCGGAGGTGAGCACCGCGAGCTGCAGGGCGGGCGCAATCCGCGCCAGGGGGACGGCCTGCCGGTCCACCGGCTGCAGCGTCAACCAACGGCCAAGCATGAGAGTCGACGGCGGCGTCACCGCGCTATAGACGAGCGCCAACGTGAGCACGATGACCACAATTAGCGCGGGAACGAGCAGCAGCAGCCCGACCAGCCGCCGCAACGGCGCCGCCCGCCTCGGCCGGGCGCGCGGACGCACCTGCTGCGCCTCCTCCAACGGCCTTTCGGCCCTGATCTTTTCCTCCCTCACGCCGATGCTCAACTCACTCCGCACGGCCAGATCCGGACGCGACGCCCGATGAACCCGAACCCCTCAACGCAGTCGGACGCCCGTCCGGTCAAGGCGAACTCTTCCGCGCCCGACTTTTCCCATAGGCTCGCGCAGGTTGCGCAGCAGGTCGAGACTTTCCTTGTGGAGCGACTCGGCGAGCAGACCGGCCCCGGCGAGATCACGCGCCCGCCGCGTCTGATGGAGGCGATGCGCCACGCGGTGCTCGGCGGCGGCAAGCGTCTGCGGCCCTTCCTCGCCATCGAGACGGCGAAGATGCTCGGCGGGGCCGAGGCGGCGGCGCTGGCGGCCGGCGCGGGCGTCGAACTGGTGCATTGCTACTCCCTCGTCCACGACGACCTGCCGGCGATGGACAACGACGACATGCGCCGGGGCAAGCCCACGGTGCACAAGGCCTACGACGAGGCGACCGCGATCCTCGTGGGCGACGCCCTCCTGACGCTGGCCTTCGAGGTGGTGGCCGATCCGGCGTGGCAGCCCGATCCGGCCATCCGCGCCGACCTCGTCCTCGGCCTCGCCCGCGCGTCGGGCCTCGGCGGCATGGTCGGCGGGCAGTTGCTCGATCTCACGGCCGAGGGCCGCTTCGGCGCCGTGAACCTCGACGTGGACGATACGCTGCGGATGCAGGCGATGAAGACCGGCGCGATCCTGGCCTTCTCGGTGGAGGCCGGCGCTCTGGTCGGCGGGGCCGACAAGGGGCAGCGCGCCGCCTTGCTGCGCTACGGCCACGCCCTGGGCCAAGCGTTCCAGATCGCCGACGACATCCTCGACCGCGAGGCTTCGCCCGAGGCGATGGGCAAGGCGACCGGCAAGGACAAGGACGCGGGCAAGGCGACCCTGGTGGACCGCCTGGGCCTCGACGGCGCCCGCGCCGAGTGCGACCGCCTCGTGGCGGTCTGCGAGGATGCGGTGTCCCAATGGGGCGAGGGCGCCCGCGTCCTGCGCGACGCCGCCCGCTTCACCGTGGCGCGGAAGACCTGAGGGTTTCTACGGCGGCCATTGCCGGGCGCCGTGAAGGACCCTGAGGATCGTCACCGCTCGCTCGTTCTCTGCGTAGACGACGACGTAGGTCGAGCGGACGACCATCTCCCGCGTGTCGGCGACCCGGCCGGCGCGATAAAGCTTCGGGCGTTCGGTTAAAGACGCCGCCTTCGTCTCGATCTCATTCTTCAGCCGCTGCGCGGCTTCGATGTTGTCGTCCGAGATGTAATCCACGATCGCGAGCAGGTCCGCCCGGGCGGCTGGATGCCATTCAAGAACGGGCACCGCGCTTCCGATCAATCAAGGCCTGCGCCTCGTCCATGACCTCGCGGTGAGGGACGGCCGGGCCGGGATCGGCCAGGGCTTCCTGGACCTTGGCCCGAAACCACGCATCGTGGGAATCGGGGTCGGCGGTGAGCCCGGACGGCAGGCCGCCCTCGTGCACGACGCGCGTGAGCAGGATGCGGACGGCATCCGACACCGTCAGGCCGAACTTCGCGAGCGTTTCCGACGCGTCCGCTTTCAGAGCATCGTCGACGCGGACATGGAGCATCGAGGTTCGGGGCATCATCCCTCCGGGCAATCCAGCCTGTGTCTCAAATGAGATGCACGGCCGGTCGCCCGTTTCAAGATGCGTTCACCCCCGCCCGACGAACGGCATCTTCGTCGCCATCACGGTCATGAACTGCACGTTCGCCTCGATGGGCAGGTTCGCCATCATGAGGACGGCCTCGCCGACATGCAGCGGGTCCATCACCGCCTCGGCGCGGACGCTGCCGTCCGCCTGCGGGACGCCCTCCTTCATCCGGCCGCCCATCGGGGTGTCGGCGTTGCCGATGTCGATCTGGCCGCAGGCGATGTCGTAGGCGCGGCCGTCGAGGGAGGTCGATTTGGTGATGCCCGTCACCGCGTGCTTCGTCGCCGTGTAGGCGATGGAGTTCGGGCGCGGCGCGTAGGCCGAGATCGAGCCGTTGTTGATGATCCGCCCGCCGCGCGGACTCTGGTCGCGCATGATGCGGAAGGCGTGCTGCGTGCACAGGAAGATCGCGGTCAGGTTCGTGTCCACCACCTGACGCCACGTCTCCAGCGGCAGGTCCTCCAGGGGAACGGCCGGCGCGCCGATGCCGGCATTGTTGAAGATCATGTCGAGGCGCCCGAACCGCTCCACGGTGGCGTCGAACAGGGCCTTGATCGATTCGGGGTCGGTCACGTCGGTCGGGACGACGAGGGCGTTCCCGGCGCCGATCTGCGCGGCGACCTCGTCCAGTGGCTCGCGGCGGCGCCCCGACAGCACGACCTTCCAGCCCGCCCCGGCCAGCGCGACGGATGCCGCTTTGCCGACGCCGGTGCCGGCGCCCGTTACGATCGCGATCTTGCCCGTGGCGCTCATTCCGTCCTCCCGGTTCTCGTTGCCTGAGGCTGTAGAGCGAGGCTCGCGCGGCACGCAACGCCCGCGCCCGTGATACGGCCGGGAACGCCCCCGATTGTCGCCGCCGGAACGGTTGGCGGGCCGGGGCGTCGAGAGGGTGATGGCCCAGTCTTCCCCAGCCCCGAATGAACTCGTGTTCCGCCGCGTCGATCTCGACGGGGTGACGCTCAATGTCGGCGAGGCCGGGCCGCGCGACGGGCCGGTGGTGATCCTGCTTCACGGTTTCCCGGAAAGCGCGGCCGGCTGGCACCGGCAGGTCGGGCCGCTGGCGCGTGCGGGCTTTCGCGTGATCGTGCCGGACCAGCGCGGTTACGGGCTCAGCGACAAGCCCAGACGCATCGAGGACTATCACCTCGACCGCCTCGCGGCGGATGTCGTCGCCCTGGGGCGGGCCTGTGGAGCGGAGCAATTCTGTCTCGCCGGCCACGATTGGGGCGGCCTCGTCGCGTGGTGGGTGGCGAGCGTCCACCCGGAGCATGTCATTCGCCTGGCGATTCTCAACGCGCCCCACCCGGGTATCGTCGCGAGCTATATCCGGCACCATCCCGGCCAATGGCTGCGCAGCCTGTATGTCGGCTTCTTCCAACTCCGGGGCTTCGCGGAGCGCTGGCTCACGGCGGACGATGCTAAGGCCCTGCGCCGGGCCCTCGTGAGCACCAGCCGGAAGGGCACCTTCTCGAAGGCCGATCTCGACGCCTATGCCCGTGAATGGACCCGGCCCCGCGCGATGACGGCGATGCTCGCATGGTACCGCGCGCTGGTGAAGCTGCCCCGCCGCGATCCGCCCCGGGTGACGATGCCGACGCTCATCCTCTGGGGCAGACGCGACCACGCCCTGCAGCCCGGGCTCGCGGAGGCGAGCCTGCGCCTGTGCGACGACGGCCGGATCCGCTGGTTCCCGGACACGACGCATTGGATCCAGCATGAGGCGCCGGAGGCCGTGTCTTCGACGCTCGAAAACTTCTTCAAGCTGGAGAAAGAGCGCTGAATATCCCGCTCGACTGGCGCTTCTGGTTTTAATCCGAGTCCTACGCACTCGGACACCGTTATTTTTTAATGGCTCGACAGGGAACTCTTGCGATCCCTGCGACCTTGGGCCGCTGCCTGACATTTTCGTCCGGAGGACTTCCTTGATCTCTCTTCGTACCTCTCTCGCCGCCGGCCTCGTGCTCGGCGCGCTCTTCGCGGGTTCGGCCCAGGCCGCGCCCGCTCCGGTCCAGCCGGGCCTCGGTCAGGACGCCCTGATGGAGAACGTGGCGATGCACCGTCACCACCATCACCGGATGCACCGTCACCACTCGACCCGGCACGAGCGCCGGATGCGCCGCATGAACACCATGCGCCATGGCAATCCGAACGCCCGCAACCCGGCGATGCCGGGCCGGGCGCAGCAGCTCGGCAACACCACGGGCGGCCCGCGCTACTGATTTTCGCGTGACAACGGGCCCGGCGCTTCGGTGCCGGGCCGCGACGTCCCCAGGCAAGCGGCCGCGTGGGACTGATTCGGAGCGGGGGCTCTGTTAGGAAGGCGGCATGGGCCGCACCTCTCGTATCCCCCAGTCGCCGCCGGAGACGGGCAACCTCGACACGGCCGGCGCCACGCCGATGATGGCGCAGTACATCGAGATCAAGGCGGCCAACCCGGATTGCCTCCTTTTCTACAGGATGGGCGATTTCTACGAGCTGTTCTTCGGCGACGCGGAGATCGCCTCGCGGGCCCTCGGCATCGTCCTGACCAAGCGCGGCAAGCATGCCGGGGCGGAGATCCCGATGTGCGGCGTGCCCGTCGAGCGGGCCGACGATTACCTCAGCCGCCTGATCGCCCTCGGGCATCGGGTCGCCGTCTGCGAGCAGACCGAGGACCCCGCCGAGGCCAAGAAGCGCGGCCCGAAATCCGTGGTGCGGCGGGAGGTGGTGCGCCTCGTCACCCCCGGCACCATCACCGAGGACCGCCTCCTCGATCCCGCGAGCGCCAACCTACTGCTCGCCATCGGCCGGCAGAAGGCGTCGGAGAGCGGCTTCGTCTACGGCCTCGCGGCCATCGACATCTCCACCGGCCGGTTCTCCCTGAGCGAAGTCCCGGCGGGCGAATTGCCCGGCGCCGTGGCCCGGCACGACCCGCGCGAGATCGTGCTGTCGGAGGCGATCCATGCCGATCCGGCCCTGGCGCGGCTGTGGCAGGATACGAAGGCCGCCGTTGTGCCGCTGGCCCAGGCCGAACTCGAACCCTCGGCCGCCGAGCGGCGAATCCGCGAGCAATACGGTGTCTCGACCCTCGACGGGTTCGGCCGGTTCAGCCGCGCGGAGATCGCGGCGGCGGGGACGGGCCTCCTCTATATCGCCCGCACGCAACTCGCCGCCCGCGCGCCACTCGCCGTGCCGAGCCGCGAGGAGACCGGCGCGACGCTCTCCATCGATGCCGCCACGCGGGCCAACCTCGAACTGACGCGCACGCTCTCCGGCGAGCGGACGGGGAGCCTGCTCGCCACCATCGACCGCACGGTGACGGCGAACGGCGCGCGCCTCCTGGCCGAGCATCTGGCCGGGCCGCTCACCGACCTCACCCGCATCGGCCGGCGGCAGGATGCCGTCGCCCGTCTGGTGGAGGATGCCTCCCTCCGCCATGCCTGCCGCGAGGCGCTGGCCGCCGCGCCCGACCTGCCGCGCGCCCTCTCCCGCATCGGCCTCGGCCGTTCCGGCCCCCGCGACCTCGCGGCGGTGCGCGACAGCCTCGCGGCGGCGCTGCGGATCGCGGAGACGCTACGCGCGGCACCGGACCTGCCATCGGCCCTCACCGAGACCGGCCGGGCGCTGTCCGGCGTCGATCCGGAGATCGGCGCGACGCTCGCCGCCGCCCTGGCGGACGAACTGCCACTTTCGCGGCGCGATGGCGGCTTCGTGCGGCCGGGCTTCCTGGCCGAGATCGACGAGGCCCGCCTGCTCGGGCAGGATTCGCGCAAGGTGGTGGCGGCCCTTCAGGCGCGCTACGCGGAGGAGACCGGCTGCCGGACCCTGCGGATCAAGCACAACAACCTGCTCGGCTATTACATCGAGGTTCCGCAATCGGTCGGCGAAGCCTGCCTCAAGGGATTGCAGAAGGAATTCGTCCACCGGCAGACGATGGTGGATGCCATGCGCTTCACCAGCGTCGAGTTGGGCGAACTGGAACGCAAGATCTCCGGCGCGGCCGACCGGGCGCTCGCCCTCGAGAGCGAAGTGTTCGACGATCTGGCGGGGGCCGTCGTCGCGGCTTCGGCGAGCCTCAACGCGGTGGCCGACGCCCTCGCGTCCCTCGATGTGGCGGGGAGCCACGCCGCGCTGGCGATCGAGGGCGATTGGCGCCGGCCCATCGTGGACGATTCGCTGTCCTTCGCGATCGAGGGCGGACGGCATCCGGTGGTGGAGGCAGCCCTGCGGCGGACGGGCGAGCCGTTCATCGCCAACGATTGCGACCTGTCGGGCGAGGGGCGGGGCCGCATCCGGCTCATCACCGGCCCGAACATGGGCGGCAAGTCGACCTTCCTGCGCCAGAACGCGCTGATCGTCGTGCTGGCGCAGATGGGCGCCTTCGTGCCCGCCGCCTCGGCGCGGATCGGGCGGGTGGACCGCCTGTTCTCCCGCGTCGGCGCCGCCGACGACCTGGCGCGCGGGCAATCGACCTTCATGGTCGAGATGGTCGAGACGGCCGCGATCCTCAATCAGGCGACCCGCCGCTCCCTGGTGATCCTCGATGAGATCGGGCGCGGCACCGCGACCTTCGACGGCCTGTCCATCGCCTGGGCGTGCCTCGAACACCTGCACGAGGCCAATGCCTGCCGCGCGCTGTTCGCCACGCATTTCCACGAATTGACGGCGCTAGGCGACCGGCTCCCCCGGATCGACAACGCGACGCTGAAGGTCGCGGAGCACCGGGGCGGCGTCGTGTTCCTGCACGAGGTGGTGCCCGGCATCGCCGAGCGCAGCTATGGGTTGCAGGTCGCACGCCTCGCCGGTCTTCCGGCGAGCGTCGTCACGCGGGCGGGTTCGATCCTCAAGAGCCTGGAGAAGTCGCAGGGCGGACGCTCGGCCCGCGCGCGGATCGACGATCTGCCGCTCTTCGCGACCCTGAGCCCACCGCCGCCCCCCGAGCCGCCGGCCGAATTGCCGGAGGACAAGCTCGCCCTGCTGCTCGATGCCATCGACCCCGATGCGCTCACTCCCCGCGAGGCGCTGGAGGCGCTCTACCGGCTGAAGCGCGAACGGGAGGAAAGCCGGGTGCCCGGCTGAGCCGCTACTTGGCGCGCAGGGGAATCGCGATGTCGACCCGCGTGCCGGAGGCCTGAGGCAGCCAGCGGACGGTGCCGCGCAATTGCTTGGCGACCATCTCCACGAGGCTGCGGCCGAAGCCGGAGACCTCCGGGACGGTCGCATCGAAGCCGACGCCGTCGTCGCAGATTTCGACGCCCATGCCGACCTCAGTCCGCCGGGCGGTGATCGAGACGCGGCCGGGGCGACCGCCGGGAAAGGCGTGGCGCAGGGCGTTGGCGACGAGTTCGTGGATCATCAGCGCCAGCGGCGCCGCCATGGAGGCGGGGAGCCGGATGGACTCGACCTCCGTGTCGATGCGGATGCGGTCGTCGGCCATGCCCGCATCGAGGTCGGAGAGGAGTTCGCCGACGAATTCCGTGAGGGCGAAGTGGCTGCCGTCCTGCTCGGTGTAGAGGAGGCGGTGGGCGATGGAGAGCGCGCCGATGCGCTCGACCATGCCTTCCAGGGCTTCCCGCGCCTCGCCGTCCTGTATCCGCCGGGCCTTCAGCAGCATCAGCGAGGAGATGACCTGAAGGTTGTTCTTGGCCCGGTGGTCGATCTCGTGGATCAACGCCGTCTTTTGCGCGAGCTCGGCGGTCAGGCCCGTGACCTTCTCAGCCTCGACACGCGCCTTGGTCGTGTCCGTCTGCGACGCGAAGAAATAGGCGAGGCCCTGATCGTCGCGGACGGGCGTGATGGTCAGCGCGTTCCAGAAGGTCGTGCCGTCCTTGCGGTAGTTCAGGATCTCGGCGGAGACCGCACGGCCCGCGCTGACGGCCTCGCGCAGGCGCGCCACCTCGGCGGGGTCGGTCGCCGCGCCCTGAAGCATGCGGCAGTTCCGGCCCGTCACCTCGTCCAGTGCGTAGCCCGTTTGACGGAGGAAGGCCGCGTTCGCCCAGACGATGGGATGGTCGTGCGCGCGCGCGTCGGCGACGAGCATCGGCGAAGGCGTCGTCGCGAACGCCGCCGCGAGGGTTATAGCGGAAGGACCGCTCTCTGGCCCGGTACTCAACGCCTCATCCACTCCGCCCCGTCAGTCGGTCATGTCGCCCCGAAGTAAAAGGCCCGTTAAGCATGCGTTGACCATCATACGGGGGTGAGCCCGCGCGGCAAAACACGGCCAACGCAAGGTCGCCATGTTTCTGCCTGACAAGAGCGAGCCGGTCGAGGAGTTCCAGCGCATGCCCGTCGCCGCTCAGAAGCAAACGCGCCGGTTTCGGATGCGCGACATCGTCGAGGACAAACGCATCCTGCTAATGCTGGCCCTCGGCTTCTCGTCGGGCCTGCCGCTTCTGCTGGTGCTCGGGACTTTCACCCTGCGCTTGGCCTTTTCGGACATCGACGTGAAGACCATTGGTCTCTTCAGCTACGTCGCGCTGCCCTATTCGCTGAAGTTCCTCTGGGCGCCGATGATCGATCGGCTGGATATTCCGCTGTTGTCGCGCGCGCTCGGGCGCCGCCGGGCCTGGATGGTGACGACGCAACTCGCCACGGCGACCGCATTGCTCCTGATGGCCTTCGCGGACCCGAAGACCAGCCTCGCCCTGCTGGGCTTCGGCGCGTTCCTCGTGGCCTTCTGCGCGGCGAGCCAGGACGTGGTGGTCGATGGCTGGCGCATCGACGCCGCCGGCAGCGACATGCAGGGCATCCTCGCCGCCACCTCGAATCTCGGCTACCGGCTCGGGCTCATCACCGCCGGGGCGGGTGCCCTGTTCATCGCGGCCTCCGGCGGCTGGCAGATCGCCTATCTCAGCATGGCCGCGCTCATGCTCGTCGGCTTCATCGCCGCGTTGCTGGCACCGCCCTACGACCGCCGGGTGCAGGCCGTCGAACAGGCCGCGCCGACCTCGCGCCTGTGGTCGGCCCGCCGCGCCCTCGTGGAGCCCCTGACCGAGCTGCATACCCGCTTCGGGCCGGCGCTCTACGCGATCCTGCTCCTCGTCGCCCTGTTCCGCCTGCCGGATTTCCTCTCCGGCGTCATGGCGAGCCCCCTCTACCGGACGCTCGGCTTCGACCTGAAGGAGATCGCCACCGTCACCAAGCTCTACGGCGTGTGGGTCGGCATCGCGGGCGGGTTCGTCGGCGGCTGGGCGCTGGCGCGCCTCGGCATGTTCCCGACCCTGCTGCTGGGCGCCTTCCTGGCGGCGGCCTCGCACCTCGCCTTCGCGTGGCTCTCGGCCGGCGCGCCGGAGATCTGGCGTCTGATCGTGGCGATCTCCGTCGAGAACTTCTGCGGCTCCTTCGCCGGCATCGTGCTCATCGCCTACATGTCGAGCCTCACGAGCCCGGCCTACGCGGCCACGCAATACGCCCTGTTCTCCTCGCTCTACGCCCTGCCGGGGAAGCTCATCGCCGGCTCGGCGGGTTTCATCGTTACGGCCATCGGCTACCCCGCCTTCTTCACGTTCACGTCGCTGATCGGGCTCCCGGTGCTGGCCCTGTGCGTTGCCGTCGGGCGGCGGACGGGGGTCAAAGAGCCGGCGGAGGGGAACTCCCCGAGCGTCTCCCCGCTTCCTTCCCCCGCGAGGGCGCCTAAAACGGCGTGAGAGCGAAGGACACAGCTTTGAGCGGTGGTGCCATGACGAGCGGCGATGTGATCCTCTCCGGGGAGATCCTTCCCCCCGCCGATACGGCGGCTCCGGCCCTGAGCGAGGACGACCTCGCCGCCCTGCGCCGGGCGGTGCAATCTCTGGAACAGCCGGGCCTTGCGGCGCGGCTTTCGGCGGCGGCGGGCACGCCCATCGAGATGATCGGCCGCTCACTTCCGACGCCCGTCATGGATGCGGTGGCCAAGGGCACCGAAGTCGCCCTGCGCACCGCGATCCGCGTCGCCCTGGCGACGCTGCCGAAGAACGGCGATCCGGCGTTGGCGTCCCGCCTGCCGGCGCCGCACACCGAGCCGGAGGGCCGGCTGAAACGGCTGTTCGGTTCCAGCGAGGGCAAGCACCGCGCGCTCGCCGCCCTCTCGGGAGCGCTCGGCGGCGCCTTCGGCCTCGCCACCATCGCGGTGGAACTGCCCGTCTCCACGACGCTGATGCTCCGCTCCATCGCGGAGATCGCGCGGGAGGAGGGCGAGGACATCGAGACGCCGGAGGGGGCGCTCGCCTGCGTCCAGGTCTTCGCGCTCGGCGGCGGCAGGCTCGCGAGCGCCGAGGTCGGTTCGACGCTGACGGAGAGCGGCTATTTCGCCGTGCGCGCGGCCCTCGCCAAGACCATGACCGAGGCCGTGAAATACGCCGGCACGATCTCCCTCGTGGACCAGTCGGGCCCGGCGCTGATGCGCTTCGCGGCGCAGATCGCCGCGCGGTTCGGCATCGTCGTATCGGAGAAGGTCGCCGCGCAGGCGGTGCCGATTCTCGGCGCGGTGGGCGGGGCGGCGGTCAACACCGTGTTCATGAACCACTTCCAGTCGACGGCGCGGGCGCATTTCACCATCCGCCGGCTGGAGCGGCGCTACGGGGCCCCGGCGGTCAGGGCCGCCTACGAGATCGAGAAGGCTGCCCTCGGCCCGGCCTGACATTCATGGGAGCAGTATTCTGATCGGCAACGCAGAGATGATCGCGCGGCTCGCGGCAGCCGCGCTGTTCGGCAGCGTCGTGGGGTTGGAACGCGAGCGGCTGCTCTGGGCCGCCGGCCTGCGCACGCACATGCTGGTCTGCACCGGCTCGTGCCTCATCATGCTCGTCTCGGCCTTCGGCTTCGCCGACGTGCTCGGCGCGCACAACGTGGTGCTCGATCCCTCCCGCATCGCGGCGCAGGTCGTCTCGGGCATCGGCTTCCTCGGCGCGGGCACGATCCTGCTCAAGGGCGAGGTGGTGAAGGGTCTCACCACGGCCGCAAGCCTCTGGGCGGTGGCGGCCATCGGGCTCGCGGTCGGCGCGGGGCTCTACGTGCCGGCCCTCGCCGCGACGGCCATCGTGGTCGGCATCCTCGCCGGGGTGAAGCCGTTCGAGGAGCGCTGGCGCGACCGTCTGCGCGGCCACGGCCTGCGCCTGACGGTGAAGCGCGGGACCATGTCCCTGGATGCGCTCCACGCGATCACCGGGGATTACGCCTCCCGCATCCGCCAGTTCGTCGTCTCCCCCGCCGAGGATGCCGACCACGAGGTGGTGACGGTGCAATTCTCGGCGCTCCCGCCCGCCGCCCTGGCCCTCATCGAGCAGAAGCTGCGCGAGTCGCGCGACGTGGTGACGGTCGAGACCAAGGGCGGGTGAGGGCGGCTCAGATTCCGCCGTCGAGGAACAGGCGGTAGGCCGGGTTCTCGGTCTCTTCCGTCGCCGGGTAGCCCAGATCCTCGATCGCCGCCTCGAACCGCGCCTGGTCCTCGGGCGGCACGTCGATGCCGGCGAGGACGCGCCCGTAATCGGCCCCGTGGTTGCGGTAGTGGAAGAGGGTGATGTCGAAGTTCGGCGCCAGGGCGTCGAGGAACTTCATCAGCGCCCCCGGGCGCTCCGGGAACTGGAAGCGGAACAGCCGCTCGTGCATCAGGCCGGGGCTGCGGCCGCCGACCATGTAGCGCACATGGACCTTGGCCATCTCGTTGTCGCTCATGTCGAGCACGCGGTAGCCGGCCTCGCCGAGCGAGCCCATCAGCTCCTGCTTCTCGCGCTTGCCGCCGGCGAGGTTGATGCCGACGAAGATCTGCGCGTCCGAGGCGGGCGCCTGCCGGTAGTTGAACTCGGTGATGGCGCGCGGGCCCAGCGCATTGATGAAGGCCCTGTAGGCGCCGGGCTTCTCGGGGATGGTGACGCCCAGCAGCACCTCCCGCTGCTCACCGATCTCGGCGCGCTCGGCGATATGGCGCAGGCGGTCGAAATTGAGGTTCGCGCCCGACGAGATGGCGATGAGCGTGCCCGTGCCGCCGTGGCGCTCGGCATAGAGCTTGGCACCCGCCAGACTCAGCGCGCCTGAGGGTTCGGAGACGGCGCGGGTGTCGTCGAAGATGTCCTTCACCGCCGCGCACATGGCGTCGGTGTCGACGGTGATGATCCCGTCGAGATTCTCCCGGCACAGGCGGAAGGTCTCCTCGCCCGCGCGCTTCACCGCCACGCCGTCCGCGAACAGGCCCACGGAGGGCAGGTCCACGAGCGAACCGGCGTCCAGGGCGGCCTTCATGCAGGCCGCGTCGTCGGGCTCCACGCCGATCACCTTGGTGCCCGGCCGCAGGTACTTCACGAAGGTCGAGATGCCGGCCGCGAGCCCGCCGCCGCCCACGGGCACGAAGATCGCCTCGATGGGCCCGGTATGCTGCTGCAGGATCTCCTTGCCGATGGTGCCCTGGCCGGCGATCACGTCCTCGTCGTCGAACGGGTGCAGGAAGGTCAGCCCGTCCTCGTGCTCCCGGCGGCGGGCTTCGGCGAGCGCTTCGTCGAAGGCGTCGCCGTGCAGCACCACCTCGGCGCCCCGCGCCCGGCAGGCATCGACCTTGATGGAGGGCGTGGTGCGCGGCATCACGATCACCGCGCGGGCACCGAGCTTGGCCGCCGCCAGGGCGACGCCCTGGGCGTGGTTGCCGGCAGAGGCGCAGACGACGCCGCGCGCCACCTGCTCCGGCGCGAGGCCGGACATCTTGTTGTAGGCGCCGCGCAGCTTGAACGAGAAGACCGGCTGCAGATCCTCGCGCTTGAGCAGCACGGGGCGTTCGAGCCGGCGCGTGAGGCGCGGCATCGGGTCGAGCGGGCTCTCGATCGCCACGTCATAGACGCGGGCGGTGAGGATCTTCTTGATGTAGTCGGTCATCGGCTGCGAAGGGGCTCGTGAGCCACGGGGCATAGACCCTTGCGCCGGGCGAGGCGAGGGCGGCCCCGGCAGGGCTGCTCCGCTATCGCGTGACGGGCTCGGGCACCAGGCGGCTGATCCACTTGGCCAGAAGCGGCCCGGTCAGCAACACCACGAAGAGCCGCAGGGTCTGCACCGCCAGCACGAAGGACACATCAGCCTGCGACCCCACGGCGATGATCGCCACCGAATCGAGCCCGCCGGGGCTCGTCGCGAGGATCGCCGTGAGGAGGTCGATGGGCAGGAGGAGCGTCAGCAGGAAGCCCCAGCCCGCGCAGAGCAGGATGACCGAGAAGGTCGCCACGAGGATGCCGGGCAGGGCGTTCACCGTCAGCCGCAGCGTCTCGCGGGTGAAGCGCAGGCCGACGTACCAGCCGATGCAGGCATAGGCGAGTTCGAGGATCGGCACCGGCAGCGCCATGCGCACGAGGCCGGTGGCGTGGAGCACGGAGCCCAGCACCATCGGCCCGATCTGCGCCCCGGCCGGCACCCGCAGCTTGATCGCCACGAAGGCGCCGATGGCCGCGACGAGCAGGGTGGCGGCCACCGAACTCGCCGCCGTCGCGTCGCCCGCGGCCGAGGCCGGGCTGGCGGGCGCGCCGCTCATCAGGAAGCGCGCGGCCACGGAGGCGGAGAACACCACGGCGGCGACGCGGACATATTGCATGAAGGCGACGAGGCGCGGATCGGCCCCGAAATCCTCGGCCATGGCGACCATCGCCGAGGCGCCGCCGGGCGAGGAGCCCCAGGCCGCCGTCGTGCCGGGCAGGATGCGCAGGCGCGTGAGCATCCAGCCGACGAAGGCGGAGGCGGCGACCGTCACCAGCACCACGGCCACGATCAGGAAGCCGTCCTCGAACAGCGTCTGCGCGATCTGCCCCGTCACGGCATGGGCCACGAGGCAGCCGATCATCGCCTGCGCCGCCAGGAAGCCTGGTCGCGGCACGGTGAGGTGCGAGCCGCCGACCCCGAAGGCGATGGCCGCGATCATCGGCCCGAGCAGAAGGGCGGCGGGAAATTGCGCGGCGGTGAGACCGTAGGCGATGGCGGCGGAGACCGCGACGAGCGCGAGCCAGAGGCCGATGGTGCGGAGGGGAGGCACGGCGATCGGGGGATGCATTCCCGCCGGAGTTGACGGGCGCCCCGCCGGCTACACCCGTGCGGGCGCCCTGTCACCGCAGAATCGCCCTCACGGGGCGGCGGTCAGGCCTGCGAAGGCCGCATCGAGCCCCGCCCGCGCCGTGGCGAGCCCCTCGCGCTTGGCCGAGAGCCAAGCCCGGTCGGCGGCGAGCTTGTCCTTCGCCACCCGGAGCATCCGCGCGACCTCGGCGGGCTGCGGCCCGCCGAAGCCCTTGGCTGCCGCGATCATGCCCGTCGCCGACAGGGCCTCGCGGAAGCGCGCCTCGGTAAGCGGCAGTTCCTTCGGCATGTCCTGCGGCAGCCCCGCCCCGGCGGCGGCCTCGGCGTAGATCCGCTTCACCGCGTCGAAGGGCAGGTCGGCCGGGCGCAGGTTGTGGCTGCGGCCGTAGGTGACGAGTTCCGAGGCGAAGTGGTGGCCGAGGCGGAAGGGCACGTCCGCCTCCCGCTGCAGCGTGTCCGCGAGTTCGGTGGTGGTCGAGTAATCGGCCGCCACCTCGTCCGCCGCCCGCTCGCGGTCCACGACGAGCCCGTCCAGCACGGAGACCCAGCGGCGGCACATCTCGGCCGCGACCGCGAGGGTACGCGCGGGCGGGATCATCTGGTTGCGCTTGTAGTCCGGCATTCCGGAATCGACGTTGTGCGCCATCACGGTGAAGGCCATGGCCCCGCCGACCACGTCGCTCGCCTTCATCCGCAGGGTGTAGATCGCCACGGGGTTGCGCTTCTGCGGCATGATGCTGCTCGGCCCCGTGAGCGCGCCCTCGCGCAGGAGGATCCACGGCCGGGTCTGGTGATACTGCGCGTAAAGATCCTGCGAGAAGCTGCCCGCCGTGGTGGCGAGGTTGGCGGCGAGGCCGGTCAGTTCCAGGCCGAGATCCATCGGCGCGAGCTGGCCCGCATCATAGCTGTTCTCCACCGGGGCATCGAAGCCGAGGAGCGCGGCGAGGCGCATCCGGTCGACGGGGAAGCTCGACGTGCCGAGCGCCGCCGCGCCCAGCGGCGAACGGTTCACCCGCGCCCAGGCCTCGTGGAGCCTGTCCGAAGCGCGGGCCATCGCGGCGGCGTAGCCGAGGAGGTAGTGGCCCAGCGTCGTGGGCTGCGCCTGGACGCCGTTCGTGTAGGCGGGGATCACCGTCGCGGCCTCGCGCTCGGCGACCGCGAGCAGGCTCGCCCGCGCATCGTCCAGGGCGGCGGCGAGGTCGAGGAGCCGGTCGCGTTGTTCCAGCTTCAGGACGGTGGGGATGATGTCCTGGCGGCTGCGCCCGGCATGCATCCGCGTGGCGTCGGGGCCGGCGATGGCGGTGATGAGCGGTTCGATCCGCAGGTAATCGTCGGGGCGCGAGGCGTGGGGCTTGGCGGCGTTCGCCTGCACCGTGTCGAGCGCCTGCGCGATGGTGCGGCCCAGCGACCGGGGCACGATGCCGGTCTCGACCGTCATCACCAGGGAGGCGCGGTTGATCTCGCCGATCCGCGCGAAGGCGTCGTCCCCCTCGGCGCGGGCGCCCGCGCCCATCGCCAGCACCGCGACCATGGATGTCAGAAGACGCCGCATCGATACTCCCCCGCCGCACCGGGCGGCGCTTGATAGGCTGGGTCCCCCGCCGCCTTCAAGCAGCCTCGCGGCAGGCCGCCGTGCCGGGCGGGGTATGGGCGCGGAAGAACGCGGCCAGATGCGCGAGGCCGGGTGAGCGCGGGTCGCTCGCCCGCCACGCCAGGGCGATGGTGCGGCCAGGGCCGTCCACGTCGAAGGTGCGAATCACGGTGAGGCCGCTCGGGTCGGGGCCGGGCGGCACGGCGAGCGCCGGCAGCAGGGTGTAGCCCGCCCCGGCCCCCACCATCGAGCGCAGGGTCTCCAGGCTGGTGGCGTGCCGCCCCACCGAGGAGCCGGCGCCGCAGGCGGCGATGGTCTGGTCACGCAGGCAGTTCCCCTCGTCGAGGAGCAGCAGGTCGGGCCCCGCGATGGCCCCGGCCGAGAGCGCGCCGCCCTGCGCCAGGGCATGCTCCGCCGGGCAGACGAGGTGGAACGGCTCGATGAACAGCGGCGACAGGGCGAGCCGCCCCTGATTCAGTGGCAGCGAGATCAACGCGGCGTCAATCCGCCCCTCGCGCAGCCCTTCGAGGATGTCGGCGGTGCGCGATTCGGAGAGCGACAGGCTCAGCAGCGGAAACGCCTCGCGCAGGGGCCGCAGGACCAGCGGGAAGAAGTAGGGGCCGAGGGTCTGGATCGCCGCCAGCGACAGCCGGCCGGTGAGGGGCGCGCCCCGTCCCTCGGACGCCATGGCCAGAAGCCGCTGAGCTTCGGCGAGCACCGTGCGCGCCTGCCGCACGATGGCCTGCCCGGCCTCGGTGAGGAGCACCCGCCGGTTGGAGCGCTCGAACAGGGCAAGGCCCAGCGCGCCTTCGAGCTTGCGGATCTGCACGCTCAAGGTCGGCTGGCTGACGTTGCAGCGCTCGGCCGCCCGGCCGAAATGCCCCTCGTCCGCGACGGCGACGACATATTCCAGATCGCGCAGGGACAGTCCTGAAAGGTTCATAGACGGCGTCTATCACAACCTTTGCGACGATGCATTTGTCAGATGGACCGGCGAGGTCCATAAACCCTCAGAACGGTTCCAGCCTGAGGCGTCGCCCTCAGCCTGCCCTCTCTCGGCCCAAGGAAAGAACGAGACGCATGAGCGATCAACGACCGATCCTGACCACCCGCCAGGGCCATCCGGTCCGTGACAACCAGAGCACCCGCACCGTCGGCGAGCGTGGCCCGGCCACTCTCGAGAACTACCAGTTCATCGAGAAGATCACCCATTTCGACCGCGAGCGGATCCCGGAGCGTGTCGTCCACGCGCGCGGCGCCGGCGCCCACGGCTACTTCGAGGCCTACGGCAAGATCGGCAACGAGCCGGCCTCCAAGTACACCCGCGCCCGCGTGCTGAACGAGACCGGCGTGAAGACGCCGATGTTCGTGCGGTTCTCCACCGTGGCCGGCGCCAAGGAATCGCCCGAGACCGAGCGCGACCCGCGCGGCTTCGCGGTGAAGTTCAAGACCGTCGACGGCAACTGGGACCTCGTGGGCAACAACCTCAAGGTCTTCTTCATCCGCGACGCGATCAAGTTCCCCGACATGATCCATGCGTTCAAGCCCGATCCGGTGACGAACCGGCAGGAGGCGTGGCGCTTCTTCGACTTCGTGGCGCAGCACCCCGAAGCGATCCACATGGTGACGCACCTGAAGTCGCCGTGGGGCATTCCGGCCAACTATCGCGAGATGGAAGGCTCCGGCGTGAACACCTACAAGCTGGTGAACGACCAGGGCGAGGCCGTCCTCTGCAAGTTCCATTGGGAGCCGAAGCAGGGCATCCGCAACCTGACCTCGCAGCAGGCGTCCGAGATCCAGGCGAAGGACGTGGGCCACGCGACCCGTGACCTGTACGACAACATCAAGGCCGGCAACTTCCCCGAGTGGGAATTCTGCGTGCAGATCATGCCCGACGGCCCGAACGACCACCTGTCGTTCGATCCGCTGGACGACACCAAGCTGTGGCCCGTCGAGGATTTCCCGCTGCTCCCCGTCGGCCGCATGGTCCTCGACCGGGTGCCGGATAACTTCTTCGCGGAAGTCGAGCAGTCGGCCTTCGGCACGGGCGTGCTCGTGGACGGCATCGACTTCTCGGACGACAAGATGCTGCAGGGCCGGACCCTGTCGTACTCGGACACCCAGCGCTACCGCGTGGGCGCCAACTACCTCCAGCTGCCGATCAACGCGCCGCAGCCCGGCGTGAAGGTCTACTCGAACCAGCGGGACGGGCAGATGACCTACGGGGTCGATGGCACGGGTCCGAACCGGCACATCAACTACGAGCCCTCCACGCTGGCCGAGGGCCTGCGCGAGGCGCCGAAGAAGACCGATTACCACCAGCCCGTCGAGGGCCGGCTCGGCCGGTACCAGACCTCGCGGACCGAGGACGACTACACCCAGGCGGGCGTGCGCTACCGGTCCTTCCAGGATTGGGAGCGTGAGGACCTGATCGCCAACCTCGTGGCGGACATGAAGCAGTGCCCGGAGCCGATCCAGCTGCGGATGGTCTGGCACTTCTGGCACGCCGACGAGGATTACGGCCGTCGCGTCGCCGAGGGCGCGGGCATCGATCTGGAGAAGGCCAAGGCCCTGCCGCCGCTCCCGGGCCGCGCCGCCCCGGGCAAGCGCCTCCCGGCCGAGACCTACACCGAGAACGCCACGCGCGTCGCCGCCGAGTAAGGCTCGGACGAAGCGGGCCCGGTTCGCCGGGCCCGCCCTCGGGACAACGAAAAAGCCCCGCGCGGAGCGATCCGCGCGGGGCTTTTCGTTACGCTGACAGTCGCTTACGGGCAGGAACGACGGATGCCGCCCTTGCCGACATAGGTCTGCGACTGCGGATCGTAGGTCCGGAAGCGGCGGGCGCAGGCCTCGATGGCGCCGTCGTCACCCGTGGTCACGGTCTCGACGGGCGCGTAGCCGACATTGGCGTAGCCGCCGGCCGGGCCGTACTCGGAGCCGTAATAGCCGTCGTCATAGCCGCCATAGCCATAGGCCGACGGGTATCCATAGCCGTAGCTGCCGCCGTAGAGGCCGCCCGCCGCGAGCCCGAGGCCGAACCCGCCGAGCCCGGCCGCGAGGCCATAACCGCCGTATCCGCCCCGGCCGTAGCCACGGCCGTAATAGCCACGGTTGAAGCCACCGCGGTTGTAGCCGTAGGCGCCATGGTTGAAGCCGCCGCCGGCCAGACCAGCGCCACGGCCGTAGCCCGCTCCGGCGAATCCGCCCCGGTTGAAGCCGCCGCCGCCAATCGCGCCGCCACGACCGAAGCCACCACCGCCGATGGCACCGCCGCGACCGAAGCCGCCGCCATTGCCGCCGATCACGAGGCCGCCGCCGGGATTGCCGGCGGAGACGCCGCCGCCGGCCAGGGCGTTACCGCGCCCCTGGGCCTGTGCGCCCGCCGGCATCATGGCGAGGCCGACAGCCATCGCCGAGGCGATAGCAAGTCCGTAAGTGCTGCGAGTCATTTCATCCACCGTGATCGCGTGTATCGTGAATGATGAACGCGCCACTCCGTATTTCGATCATGGAAATAGACACCAAAGCGACAAATCGCACAGACAAGTACGGCAAAGCTTGGGTCAACGCGTCGCAGAAACCGTTCGCGCCGCGCCCGCCGGAAGCCCCGCGACGATGGCCACGACGCAGATGCCGGCGAAGAGGATTCCCGCCAGGCCCCATCCCCCGGTCGCCTCGTGGGCGAGCCCGAACGCCAGGGGGCCGAGCGCCGCGAAGACGTAGCCGATGCCCTGCGCCATGGCCGACAGGCCGGCGGCGGTGCCGGCGTCGGCGGCGCGCAGGACGATGAGCGTCAGCGCCAGCCCGAAGCAGCCGCCCACCCCGAAGCCGAGGATGCCGGCCGCCGGGATGCGGAGGGCATCCGCACCGAAGGCGAGGACGAGGAAGGCGAGGGCGGTGATGCCCGGAATGCCGACGATCCAGGCGCGCTGGTCCCGGGCGCGGGCGGCGAGCGTCGCTGTGATGAGCGCGCCCGGCGCTTGGCAGAGCGTCACCAGCGAGGCGTAGAGGCCGGCATGGAGCGGATCGAGCCCGCGCCCCTGCAGCAGCAGCGGCAGCCAGCCGAACAGGATGTAGGCGAGGGAGGATTGCAGGCCCATGAAGGCCGTCACCCGCCATGCGAGGACGCTGCGCAGCAGCTTCCCCGGCTGTGGCGGACGAGCCGGAGCACCGCGCCTCGCATAGGGAAACCACACCAGGGCCGCAATCATTGCCGGCACCGCCCAGACGGCCAGCGCCACAGGCCAGCCTTCCAGCGCCTGCTCCACCGGCACGGCGGCGCCCGCGCCCGCTGCCGCCCCGAGGCAGAGCGTCATGGTGTAGAGGCCGGTCATCGGCCCGCCGCTCGCGGCGAAATCGCGCTTCACCAGGGCTGGGAGCAGCACGTTGGCGAAGCCGATGCCGGTGGCCGCGACCGCCGTGCCGAGGAAGAGGGTCGGCAACGTTCCGATCCCGCGCAGCGCCAAGCCGGCGGCGATGAGGGCCATGCCCGCCATCACCCCGCGATCCGGTCCCATCGTGCGGATGACCGGCGCGGCCAGGGCGCAGGCGAGGCCGAGGCAGAGCACCGGCAGGGTCGTGAGGGTCGCGGCTCCGGCGGCGCTGAGTCCCGTCGTCTCGCGGATCAGCCCGAGCAGCGGCCCCACCGTGCTCAGCGCCGGCCGCAGATTGAACGCGATCAGCATCATCGCGAGGCCGAGGATCCACCCACCCGCGTTCACCTGACGACCCGTCACACCCGCTCCCTTCCCGCCAGGGCCAGCCCCGCGCAAACCATCAGCATTCCGGCGAACAGGAGGTCGCCGAACCGGGCGTAGGGCGTCCCGCCCAGGATCCGCGCCGGCAGGTCGGCATCGAGATAGGTCTCGACGTCGATGGGCGTCTGCGCGGTGATGCGGCCATGGGGATCGACCACGGCCGAGATGCCGGTATTCGCGTCGCGGACGAGGGGCAGACCCTCCTCCACCGCCCGCAGCCTTGCCTGCGCGAGGTGCTGGCGCGGCCCCGGCGTGTCGCCGAACCAGCCGTCGTTGGTCACGTTCAGGATCAGGCCCGGCGGTCGCGCGCTATCGATCGGCTGGCCCAATGGGCGGATCGCGGCGGGGAAGATCGCCTCGTAGCAGATCGTCCCCACCACGGGCGGCAGGCCCGGCACGGTGAGGATGCGCTGGCTCGCCGCGTTGCCGGCCGAGAAGCCACCGGGGATCGCCACGAACTGGCGCAGGCCGATGGCCCGCAGCGCGCCGTCGAGGACGCCCGGCAGGTACTCGCCGAAGGGGACGAGGTGCACCTTGTCGTAGGTGTCGGTGATCGTGCCGTCGGGCTCGATCACCATGATTGCGTTGTAGATGCGCGGGCGCTCGCCGGGCAGCGGCTCGTCGGCACGGGCGGCGCCCGTCATCAGCACCCGCCCCGGCTTCAGCCCGGCGGCGATCTTCGCCCGAGCGTCGGCGTCCCGCTGGATGAGGAAGGGGAAGGCCGATTCGGGCCAGACGATATGCGTCGGCGCCGGCTCGCCGGCCTCAGGCGGGCGGTCGCTCAGTTCGATGTAGCGGTCGACAATGTCGTCGCGATTCTCGGGCCGGAATTTGGCGTCCTGCTGCAGGTTCGGCTGGACGAGCCGCAGCCGCACCCCCGTCACCACCGGATCGGCCGGGCCGAGGCGGTCGGCCCCGGCAAGAGCGAGGGCGACGAGCAGGATCGCCGCCGCCGCCACCGGTCCGAACCGCTCGCGCGGGGAGGCGGGATCGAAGAGCGTCGCCGGGGCGGCACAGACCAGCACCGCCAGCACCGTCAGGCCGTAGAGGCCGACGAACGCCGCCGCCTGCATCAGCCAGAGGTTCTGGCCCAGCGCCATGCCGAGCACGTTCCAGGGAAAGCCGGTGAGGATGTGTCCACGCAGCCATTCGGCGCCGCCGAGGCCGAAGGCGAGGGCGGCGATCCGTACCGGCCCGCGCGTCCAGGCCAGCCCCGCGACGGCGAAGGCGGCCCCGTAGAACAGCCCGAGCCCGAAGGGCAGGCCGATCACGCCGAGGGGCAAGGCCCACAGGAACTCGTCGGCCTCCACGAGGAAGGCCGAGCCCAGCCACCACAGGCCCGCCGTGAGGAAACCGAAGCCCCAGGCCCAGCCGATGAGGAAGGCCGGGCCGATGCGGCGCCGCCCGGCCATCGCCCCGTCCATCAGCCAGACGGCGACGCACAGGGCGACGGCGAGCGCGGGCAGGAACCCGTAGGGCGGCATCGCCAGGGCGCCGAAGGCCCCCGCGACGAAGGCACAAGCCAGCCGCCGCCACCCGCGCAGGGCGGCCAGAACCCCGATCCGCTCCCTCACGGACGCGGCGTCTCAGCGGCCGGCGTCGGGGAGGGCGGGGGCAGGGCGAGGGGCACGACCGCCGCGATGCGGGCGGGCCCCCGGTGGAAGCGCAGACGCTTCAAGCGGCGCGGATCGGCGTCGAGCACTTCGAATTCGAGATCGCCCGGCCCGGTGATCAACTCACCCCGCGACGGCACACGGCCGGCGAGGGTGACGATCATGCCGCCGATGGTATCGATCTCCTCGGCCATGTCGCCGACGGCCGCCGCGAGGTCGATGCCCGTCGCCTCGGAGACTTCGGCCAGCGACGTGCGGGCGTCGGCCACGAACACGTCGCCCTCGCCCTCGACGCGCTGGACCTGCTTGGCCTCGGCCACGTCGTGCTCGTCCTCGATGTCGCCGACGACGACCTCGATCAGGTCTTCGATGGAGATGAGGCCGTCCGTGCCGCCATACTCGTCGATGACGAGGGCCATGTGCGTGCGCGTTGCCTGCATCCGCACCAGAAGGTCGATGGCCGGCATGGAGGGCGGGACGAACAGCACCGGGCGCTGGATGCGCGCGGCGGCGAGCGTCGTGCCCAGCTCGACCTTGCCGAGGTCGAGGGCGCGCGGCAGGCGCGGGGCCGGGCGGCGGACGCGCGGCGCGGGGGGAGCCTCTTCGCCGGCCTGCTCGGGGGGCGGGGTCGTCACGCGGGAGGCGGCCGGGCGGCGGGTGGACGGCTCGGCCTTGGCGGCGATGAAGTCCACGAGGTCGCGGATGTGCACCATGCCGCGCGGGTCATCCAGCGTCTCGCCGTAGACGGGCAGGCGGGAATGCCCGGCCGTGCGGAACAGCTTGAGGAGATCGCCGAGGTTGGTCTCGTTCGAGACGGCGACGATGTCGGCCCGCGGGATCATCACGTCATCGACCCGCACCTTGTGCAGCCCGAGAACGTTCTTGAGCATCGCCCGTTCGAGGGGCGAGAGGCCTGTCTCGCTCTGGTCTGACTCGGAGAGGGCCTCTTCGAGGCCCTCGCGGAGGGTCTCCCGCGGCTTCAGATGAAGGGCCTGCAGGAGGCGGTCGTACCAGGGCTCACGCTGGGGGGCGTCAGCCTCGGGGGCATTCGGCGCGGCCAGGGCCGCGCCGCGACTTCGATCGTTGCTCATGTCTCTCGGATCAAGGAAGGGATGGTAGTTGCCCGCTCAGTCGGCATAGGGGTCCGGGATGCCCAGGGTCGCGAGGGCCGCGATTTCGAGGGCTTCCATCGCCTCGGCCTCGGTGTTCCCGAGTTCGTGGTCCTGTCCGACAAGGTGCAAGGTCCCATGGACGAGGAGGTGGGCGAGGTGATTCTGGAGCGGCTTTCCCTGCTCCGCACTTTCGCGCACCATCGTCTCGTAGGCAAGGACCACATCGCCGAGGGGGGCGGGCGCCCCCGGCGGCAGGGGCTGCGGCGCGGCCGGAAAAGACAGCACGTTCGTGGGCTTATCCTTGCCGCGCCACGTCTTGTTGAGATCCTGGACCGTCGCGTCGTCCGCGAGCAGCACGCTAACCTCAAGGTTGCCCGCAGGCTTCTCGGGGGCGATGGCGAGCCCCGCCTCCACCGCCCGCAGCACGAGCGATTCGAGATCGGGGATCGCGTTGTCCCAGCGGTCGTCCTCGACCGCGAGGTCGATGTCGTGGTCGGGCATCAGGCGAGGGGCCGGCGGCGGGGGTTCGGATTGCGGTCGGCCTCGGCCTCGCCGTGGGAGGCGTGCTCGTAGGCGGTGACGATCCGGCGAACGAGGTCGTGGCGCACCACGTCCACGTCCTTGAACACGACGCGGCCGATGCCCTCGACCCCGTTGAGGACCGAGACGGCCTCCACCAGCCCGGATTTCTGGCCCGGCGGCAGGTCGATCTGGCTCGGATCGCCGGTCACGATCATCCGCGAGCCCTCGCCCAGGCGGGTGAGGAACATCTTCATCTGCATGGAGGTGGTGTTCTGCGCCTCATCGAGGAGCACCACCGCGTTGGTCAGCGTGCGTCCGCGCATGAAAGCCAGCGGCGCGATCTCGATCTGGCCGGTCTGCAACCCGCGATCGACGTGGCGCGCTTCCATGAAATCGTACAGCGCATCGTAGATCGGGCGCAGATACGGATCGACCTTCTCGCGCATGTCGCCCGGCAGGAAGCCCAGCCGCTCGCCCGCCTCGACGGCGGGACGGGAGAGAATCAGCCGCTCGGCATGGCCCTGTTCGAGCAGCGACACCGCATGCCCCACGGCGAGCCATGTCTTGCCCGTGCCCGCCGGGCCCTCGGCGAAGACGAGTTCGTTGCTGCGCAGGGCCTTGATGTAGGCATCCTGCGCCGGGTTGCGCGCCCGCACCGCGCCCCGGCGACGGGTGGCGATCTGGTCGAAATGCGGGGTGTCGGTCTCGGCGGTGATTTCGGCCGCCGGGAACAGGTTCGCCTGCGCCGTCGATTCGCGGATCGCGCCATCGACATCGCCGAGGCTCAGCGTACCGCCACCGGTTCGCACGCGGGCGTACAATTTCTGAAACACCCGCCGGGCCTTCTCGGCGGCATCCGGCGGACCCTTGATGACGAGGTGGTTGCCGAGCGCCGTCGCGGTGATGCCGAGCCGCCGCTCGATATGGGCGACGTTCTGGTCGTATTGGCCGAAGACGAGGCTCGCGAGCCGGTTGTCGTCGAAGGTCAGCGGAACCTCGACCGCCTCGTCCATGCCGGGCCTCCCGAATCCGGGGGGCCGCCCGCGCAGGGGGTTGCCCCCGCGTCCACCGTCCGCCGCGCTCAAGCGTTGTCTCTCACGTCAGGCATCCTCACGCGGCGGCGGCCTCGGGGAGGCGTTCACCGAACAGGCTGTTGGCCCCGGCCTCGGTGATCCGAACCGGCACGATCCGTCCGATATGGTCCTGCGGAGCGTCGAACTGCACTGCCAGGAGGTGCGGCGTCTTGCCTGCCACCTGTCCGGGGTAGCGCCCGGCCTTCTCGACCAGCACGTCGAACACCTGCCCCACCGCCTCCCGCTGGTAGGCGTGGCGACGGGCGTCGAGCACGCGCTGCAACTCGGTCAGCCGCTCGGACATCACGGCCTCCGGCACATGGTCCGTGCGGTCCGCCGCAGGGGTGCCGGGGCGGGGGCTGTACTTGAAGGAGAAGGCGCTCTCGAAGCCGATGTCGCGCACCAGCGCGAGGGTGTCGGCGAAGTCGGCGTCGGTCTCGCCGGGGAAGCCGACGATGAAGTCCGACGACAGGGCGATATCGGGCCGCGCGGCGCGCACCCGGTCGACCAGCCGGCGGTACTGATCCGCCGTGTGCTTGCGGTTCATCGCGGCCAGGATCCGGTCAGCGCCCGACTGCACCGGCAGATGCAGGTAGGGCATCAGCGCCGGGATCTCGGCGTGGGCCCGCACGAGGTCGTCCGCGAAGTCATTCGGGTGGCTCGTCGTGTAGCGGATGCGCGCGATGCCGGGGAGGCGCGCCACCTCCCGCACCAGCGCCGCGAGGCCGACGGGACCGCCCTCCGCGCCCTCGCCGTGATAGGCGTTGACGTTCTGGCCGATCAGGGTGATCTCGCGCACCCCGCCCGCCGCGAGGCGCTGCGCCTCCGCGAGCACGGCGGCGACCGGGCGGGATACCTCGGCGCCGCGCGTGTAGGGCACCACGCAGAAGGCGCAGAACTTGTCGCAGCCCTCCTGCACCGTCAGGAAGGCCGACGAGCCGAGGTTGCGCCGCGCGGGCAGGTGATCGAACTTGTCCTCGATGGGGAATTCGGTGTCCACGACGCGGCCGCCCCGCGCCAGAAGCTCCGGCAGGCGGTGGTAGCTCTGCGGGCCAACCACCACGTCCACGGCGGGCTGGCGGGCCTGGATCTCGGCGCCCTCGGCCTGCGCGACGCAGCCGGCCACGACGATGCGCGTGTCGAGTCCCTGGGCGCGCCGCTCCTGCTTCAGCACGCGCAGCCGGCCGAGTTCGGAATAGACCTTTTCCGCCGCCTTCTCACGGATGTGGCAGGTGTTCAGCACCACCACGTCCGCGTCCTCGACGCTGTCCGTGGCGGTGTAGCCCTCGGCGCCCAGCACGTCAGCCATGCGGGCCGCGTCGTAGGCGTTCATCTGGCAGCCGTAGGACTTGACGTAGGCTTTCTTCAACGGGCCGGGTTCCGGTTCGGGGCGGGCAATCCCGGGGGGCTCTAGCACAGAAATCGCGCTCGGTCAGGCGGCGGACAATCCACCCATCGTCCCGAGATCGGAGGCCGGCGCCGGGCTGGCGGCGGGTTCGCGGCCCGCGCGGCCGGTCACGACTCCCTGGATCGCCCGGCGCACCTCGTCCTCGGCGGCGGCGGTGGCCACCTTCCGGTCGCTGTCCGCCTCGAACAGGATCGGCGCGCCCCAGACGACGTGCACGTCGATGGGGCCGCCTTGCACGAAGGTGGCGAGGTGCGGCGCCAACTCCATGTCGCCGTACCACGCGATCTCGGCCCGCTCCGAGCGGACGACCGGCAGGCCGTTGCGCTTCGGATAGGTGATCGCCAGCGGCTGGAGCCGCACCCGGCCGCGTTCCCCTTCGGCCTGTAGGGCGGCCCTCGCGGCGCCGACGAGGGAGGAGCGGAAAGGCAGGAGCCGCGTGCCGTCGCCGGTCGTGCCCTCCGCGAACAGCACGACGAGTTCGCCCCCGGCCAGCCGGTGCCCCATGGCCGCGCTGACGGTGGCGGTGGCGCCCCGGCGGGCGCGGTCGATGAACAGGGTCCGCTGCAGCACGGCGAGATGGCCGATCACCGGCCAGCCGGCGATCTCGGACTTCGCCACGAAGGAGAGCGGCCGCAGCGAGCCGATGGCGATGATGTCGAGCCAGGAGACGTGGTTCGCCAGGACCAGGGCGGGCTCGCCCGGCGCGGGCGGCGTGCCGGTCTGCGTCACGCGCACCGAGAACAGCCACAGGAAGACCCGGTGGAACAGCATCGGCACGAAGCCGGACGGGCGCTTCAGGACCCTGAGCACGATGAGATGCGGCGGCCAGATCACCGCGAAGGCCAGCGCGAGGCAGGCGAGCCGGAGGACGAGGCCGACGCGGCTCACGCGTTCACAGCTCGGCCGACATGGTGAGGGCGGTGGCGCGGCTTCCGTCGGCCTTGGTGTAATAGCCCGTCCGGGCGCCGACCTGCTCGAAGCCCAACCGCCGGTAGAGCTTCAGGGCCGGTTGGTTGCCCTCATCGACTTCGAGATGCACCCGGCGCGTCCCGCTGAGGGCGAGGCCGTTCAGGTGCTCCCGTAGCAGCCCACGGGCATGGCCGCCGCCGCGCAGGGGAGGGGCCACGACGACGGTGAGGATCTCCGCCTCGTCGGCGGCCCGCCGGGACAGGACGAAGCCCTGCAACGTCCCCGAGCGAAAGAGGCCGTGCGCGAAGCTCGACCGCTCGCACAGGATGCGCTCGAATTCGTGGCTCTCCCAGGGGCGGGCGAAGGCGGTGGCGTGGATCCGCGCAAGGGCGGGGGATTGCGAGGCATCCGTCAGCGGCGCCACGCTCGGCGGCGGCGTCAGGGCGTCCCACCACGCCATCCACCATTCCATCGGCCAGAAGGGGAAAGCGGGGCGATTCATTGTCGGGCGACCCGGGCGTGGTCCTGCGGGCGCGCATCCGGCCCACGGAGATAAAGGGGACGCGGCAGGGCGTGGGCGGGATCGGCGACCATGCCGAGTTGCGCCACGGCGGCGATATCGGGCGCGCCCGTCCCGGCGATGCTGGCCGCGATGCCGCGCGCGGACAGGGCCTGCGCCACGAGGGGCGCGCCGGAGCCGGTGAGGATGACGGGTCCGGCCCCGAGCCGCGCGGCCGCCTCCTCCACCGGGAGGTAGACCGGCGCCAGCGTCTCGCCGCTCGCCGTCGTCAGGGCCTGGACGTAGACGGCCCCGTGCCGGGCATCGATGGCCGCAACGAGGGTGCCCTCGCCGGGATCGGCGAGCAGCGGCGCGAGCAGGGCCGAAAGGGTGCCGACGCCGACCACCGGCCGATCGACCGCGAGCCCGATGGCCCGCGCCGCCGAGAGGCCGACGCGCAGGCCGGTGTAGCTGCCGGGCCCGACGGTGACGGCGATCCTGTCGAGGGATTCGAAGCCGCCGTCGATGCGCGCCATCACCCGCTCGATCAGCGGCAGCAGCGCCTCGGCATGGCCGCGCGCCATCGGCAGCGATTCCGAGGCCAGCGGCTCGGGCTCGCTGCCCTTCATCACGCAGGCGGCGCAGACATCCAGCGCCGTATCGATGGCCAGTACTCGCACGTCCACTCCCGTCGCGCCCTGTGGCGCGGACGGTATGGCATAAAACGAAACCGCCGCACCGTCAGCGCCGTCCGGCGGCTTCTCCCACTGTCAGATCACGAGTGTTGCCGGCTTGCGCCGGCTCGACCCTCAGACCGCCTGGACTTCGCGCACATCCGGCAGGAAGTGGCGGAACAGGTTCTGCACGCCGTGGCGCAGGGTGGCCGTGGAGGATGGGCAGCCGGAGCACGCACCCTTCATCTCCAGGTAGACGATGCCGTCCTTGTAGCCACGGAAGGTGATGTCGCCGCCGTCGCCGGCCACGGCCGGGCGGACGCGCGTCTCGAGGAGGTCCTTGATCGTCACCACGGTGTCGTGGTCCGCCGCGTCGTAGAATTCCTCGCCGGCCTCGTCATGGGCGTCGGCGGCGCCCTCGGCCAGGACCGGGGCACCGGACTGGAAGTGCTCCATGATCGCGCCGAGCACGGCCGGCTTCACCTGCGGCCATTCCGACCCGTCCTCGGCCTTCGTCACCGAGATGAAGTCGTGCCCGAAATAGACGCCGGAGACGCCCGGCACGCCGAACAGCGCGGAGGCGAGGGGCGAGCGGGCGGCGGCCTGGGCGTCGCGCGCCTCGAAGGTCGAGTCGGACAGAACCACCCGGCCGGGCAGGAACTTCAGGGTGGCGGGATTCGGGGTCGCTTCGGTCTGGATGAACATCGGAGGCTCCGCTGCGCCGGTTCAAGGCCGGCGGGGGGAAGGGTGTCGCGCGCCGTCATCGGCGCTGCGCATCATGTGGACCGCGCGCCGGATTTTCACAACCGCGCCGGCCGCGCAGGTTTAACCGCCTCTTAACCAGCCGGCGGGATCGTCCGACCCATGGCGCTCTCCGGCGCGGTCGGCACCGGCCCGCCGGGAGAGAGTGCAGGATCACGGCCCCGCCGTGCCCCGACCCCAGGCGGTCGCGGTGGCATCGGGTCCGTCCGGAGACCCGATATGCAGATCACCGAGCAGGCCGTCCGCGAGCGCGCCTATTACATCTGGGAAGGCGAAGGCCGCGTCCATGGCCGCGCCGACATCCACTGGATGCGCGCCGAAGCCGAGCTGACGGTCGTCGAGCCCGCCAAGAAGCCGGCCCGCAAGGCGGCCGCCAAGCCGGTGGTTGAGAAGACCGTCGTCGAGAAACCCGCCGCCGCTGCGAAGCCCGTCGCCGCCAAGAAGGCCGCCGTGGCCGCGACCCCCGCGAGCAAGATCGCCAAGCCGAAGGCCACCGCCGGCGCAGCTGTCGCCGCCGCCGCGGTCAAGGCGAAGCCGGCCCGCAGCCGCGCCGCCATGCACTGAGAATCGGCCCCATCGCCGATCCTGCGAGAGGCCCGCCCCGCCGAGGGGTGGGCCTCCGTCGTTTCGGGGGCAGGAACGTCGCCGCCCGGCTGGGGTTGTCCGCGCTCATGGGTAGGCAGCCGGTGGTGCGATGCGGGCGGTGATCTTCGATATCGACGGGACGCTGCTGAACAGCGTCGATCTCCACGCCAAGGCCTGGGTCGAGGCCTTCCGGCATTTCGGCGTCGAGACGAAGGAGGCCGAGGTCCGCAGCCAGATCGGCAAGGGCGGCGACCAGCTGATGCCGATCTTCCTGTCGAAGGAACGGATCGAAAAGGACGGCAAGGAAATCGAGAGCTACCGCTCCGACCTGTTCAAGCGCGAATACCTCGACAAGGTGAAGCCGTTCCCCGCCGTGCGGCCCCTGTTCGAACGCCTGAGGCAAGAGGGCCTGACCGTCGCGCTGGCCTCTTCGGGCAAGAAGGACGAGGTGAAGCACTATCAGGAGCTGCTGGGCATCGCCGATCTGATCGATGTCGCGACGAGTTCGGACGACGCGGAACGCTCCAAGCCCCATCCCGATATCTTCCAGGCGGCCATCGACAAGCTCGACGGCATCGCCCCGGAGGACATGATCGTCGTCGGCGATACGCCCTACGACGCCGAGGCCGCCGCCAAGGCGGGCCTGCGGACCATCGGCGTCCTGTGCGGGGGATTCCCCGAAGGCGATCTGAAGAAAGCGGGCTGCATCGCGATCTACCGCGACCCGCAACACCTGCTGGACTCGTTCAACGACACACTCCTGTCGCGGAAGTAGTGCGATTTTTGCGCACTTGGCCCGCGCCGCATGCAAGCGCCGGGATTGCCCGACGCTATCCGCAGCCGATGCGAGATGGCTTAACCAATTACGCGCAATCTGGTTTTCCACGCATCGCGCGTCGCGTGGTGGCGCCGCGCGGCTGTGGCTTCGCGGCGACTCCTTCCAACGCCGGCTATGGAAAACTCGCGGATGGGGTGGCGCCGGGCGGGCGAAAGGTTTAGCGACCCGCCCGCCCCTGGAATCCTTCATAGGACCGCCGCGCATGATTCACCTCCGCGAACACGCGAACGAGCCATGCTACAGCTCCCGCAGCCGCAGCCTTGCGGAGCAGATCGCCGACGCGGTCCGCAACCGCACCACGCCGCTCAGCCAATTGCTGCGGTTGATGTCGGCGGTCGATGCGCAGGGTGGTGATGCCAGCCTGAAGCAGCTTCTACGCACCCGGATCGGCGCGCCGCTGGACGCCTGAGGGCGTTACCGCGTGCGGTGACGCCGCGCGCGCTTGCGTGATCCTTTGGCCTTGCCGTCGATGCGGGCCATGCACGCGTAGTAGATTCCCTTGCCAAGCTCCTCGATGGGCAGGTTCCGGGGGTTGGGAGTCGAGAAGACGCGGGCCTTGGCCTCACCGCGACAGGCGGCGTCTTCCGGGCTTTGAATCGGCGGCTCCGCCCGGGCGATTCCGACTCCGAAGGCGGCCAGAGCCGCTAGGCCGAATGTGACGCGATAGCCCGTTCCGATTCGTTTCATGTCGTTCGCTGGCCGCTCCCTCTTGCACGCAAGATAGTCCCTTCACGGCAACGGTGAAGCTTTTCGCGACGAAAAATGTTCGCGGGCTCGACCAAATCAGTCGCTACGCAGCGCACAAAAGAAAACCGCCCGCAAAGCGGGCGGCGATTTGGTGCGTGATAGAGCCGTAATGTGCTGGACCGGGCCCGGATGAACCGGGCCAGCGCGCAATTAGCGCTTGGTCTTGGCCTTCGCCTTGCGGGCCGCGTAGCGCGCATCGCGCAGGGCCTTCTTGGCTTCCAGCTCGGCGGACTTCCGCTCCTGATAGGCAGCGAGTTCCGCGGCCTCACGGGCGAGCTTGGCGGCGAGTTCGGTTTCCTCGCGGAGACGCTTCTCCTCGGCAGCCTTGCGCTCGGTCTCGATCCGGGCGGTCTCGCGCTCGCGGGCGCGCTCGTCACGGGCGCGGGCGACTTCGGCGCGCGCCTGGGCCCGGGCCTGGACCTCGGGGTCATCCGACGGAGGGCGGGCCTTGAACTTGGCCAACAGGGCAGCCTTGGCGGCTGCGGAGCTCTCGCGACGGTCGTTGAAGTTCCTGTAGTCGAATGCGCTCATCGGGCCTTTCTCTTGGGTGCGTCACGCGTCTCGCGGGGACGGCCGGCTCGAATCCGCCGGTCAGCGAAGCTGGTGACCGATCCTCACGTCGTCCCCGAGACGCGGGATCCTCTCGAACCATCGAACACAGTCGATGGTTCGACCCGAGCGCTCGCGCGAAAGCAAGCGTTCGGGTCGAACCAAAATCGGGAGCAGCGAGCCCTTCGCACGCTCTCCTTACGGAATGCAACCGGCCCCCGGTGCAATGGGCCGGGCCACCGCAACAAAAGCCGTGAATCCTTTGAAAGTTTCGACGCCAGATGCCGAAAAGCCTCAGAGCGTCACGCGGAAGCGGCCCAGGACCTGCGCGGAGCCGCGTCCGTCGCCCGTGCCAAGTACATGCGAGAAATGGGGCGCCGGGCGCCGCCCGGCAAGGCAATGAGCACTGTGCGCGAGCAGCGAAAGCAACGTAGGTGCCTCATGGCGGGCATTCTGTGCGAAAAGTTACATGCGACCGGTCACAAAGTCGCCAACGGATACATGGCGCCGGGAAAGGCCCGTCCAACATGCCTAAAAGCTAGGCAGCAGAGCCCGCTGCCTTGATCGGGCTCGCTGGCGACGGCGCCAGACCGGTTGGCCGGGGGTTTGCATGATGGCTGTCCCGACCGGGCATGACAGGCCCGGGGCCAGGAGCAGACCCCTTTCTCATGACCGTCGTTCTTCCCAAACTGGGCGCCCGTGCGGCGCTGGCTGGCGCCCTGCTGCTCGCCGCGACCTCCGCGAGCCTTGCGCAGGGCACGCTGCGCATCGGTATGACCGCGTCCGACATCCCCCTCACCACCGGTCAGACCGACAATGGCGGCGAGGGCATGCGCTTCATGGGCTACACGGTCTATGACGGGCTCATCAATTGGGACCTCTCCAGCGCCACCAAGGCGTCGGACCTCGTGCCGGGCCTCGCCGAAAGCTGGGCGGTCGACGCGAACGACAAGACCAAGTGGGTCTTCAAGCTCCGCCCCGGCGTGAAATTCCATGACGGCTTGGATTTCACCGCCGACGCCGTGGTCTGGAACCTCGACAAGCTCCTGAAGGCGGACGCCCCCCAATACGATCCGCGCCAATCGGCCCAGGGCAAGACGCGCATCCCCTCCGTGGCGAGCTACAAGGTCGTTGATCCGCTGACCGTCGAGATCGTCACCAAGGCGCCGGACGCGACGCTGCCCTACCAGATCGCCTGGGTGATGATGTCCTCGCCCGCCCAGTGGGAAAAGCTCGGGAAGTCATGGGACGAGTTCGCCAAGCATCCCTCCGGCACCGGCCCGTGGAAGCTCACGCTGTTCGCCCCGCGCGAGCGCGCCGAGATGGTGCCGAACTCCGCCTACTGGGACAAGAACCGCGTTCCGAAGCTCGACAAGCTCGTGCTGGTGCCCCTCCCGGAGGCCAATGCCCGTGTCGCGGCCCTGCGCTCCGGTCAGGTCGACTGGATCGAGGCGCCGGCGCCGGATGCCGTCGCCTCCCTGAAGGGCGCGGGCTTCACCATCGTCACTAACGCCTACCCGCATAACTGGACGTGGCACCTCTCCCGCGTCGAGGGCTCGCCCTGGAACGACATCCGCGTCCGCAAGGCGGTGAATCTCGCCATCGACCGCGACGGGATGAAGGAACTGCTCGGCGGCCTCTCGATCCCGGCCAAGGGCTTCATGCCCCCCGGCCACCAATGGTTCGGCAAGCCGACCTTCGACGTGAAGTACGATCCCGAAGCGGCCAAGAAGCTCCTCGCCGAGGCCGGCTACAGCACGGCGAAGCCGTTGAAGCTCAAGGTGGCGATCTCGGCCTCAGGCTCCGGCCAGATGCAGCCGCTGCCGATGAACGAGTTCGTCCAGCAGAACCTCGCCGATGTCGGCGTGCAGGTCGAATATCAGGTCGTGGAGTGGAACACGCTCATCAACATCTGGCGGGCCGGCGCCAAGGCCGACATCTCGCGCGGCGTCAGCGCGATCAACTACTCGTACTTCATCCAGGACCCCTTCACCGGCTTCATCCGGCACCTGCAATGCAACCTCGCGCCGCCGAACGGCACCAACTGGGGGTATTACTGCGACCCGGCGATGGACAAGCTGTTCGATCAAGTCCGCAACACCTTCAACAAGGATGAGCAGGAGAAGGTCTTGCAGAAGGTCCACGAGAAGTACGTCGATGACGCCGTGTTCGTGATGATCACGCACGACGTGAATCCCCGCGCCATGAGCCCGAAGGTGAAGGGCTTCGTCCAGGCGCAGAACTGGTTCCAGGACTTCTCCAACATCACCATGGCCACCGCCGGTCGGTGAAGACGAACGACCCTCCCCCCACCGGGGGAGGGTGTCCCTGGTGGTCAGATCGGTCCCATGCTCCTCTACATCCTGAAACGCCTCGTCACCGTCACCCCCGTCGCGTTCGGGGTAAGCATCGTGTGTTTCCTCCTCGTCCATCTCGCCCCCGGCGATCCGCTCAGCGCCGTGCTGCCGGCCGATGCCACTCAGCAGACCATCGACGAGATGCGCGCGGCCTACGGGTTCGATAAGCCGCTGCCGATCCAATACGCGATCTGGCTGTGGCACGTGCTCCATGGCGACCTCGGCGTGTCCATCGCCACCGGGCGCCCCGTCGCGCAGGAGGTCGGCCGCGCGGTCGTCAATTCGCTGATCCTCGCGAGCGTCGCGACGTTGATCGGCTTCACCTTCGGTGTGTTCTTCGGCTTCGTCGCCGGATACCGCCGCAACTCCATTCTCGACCGGGTGGCCTCGGCCCTCTCGGTCTTCGGCGTGAGCGTGCCGCATTACTGGCTCGGCATGGTGCTGGTGATCGTGTTCTCGGCCACCCTCGGCTGGCTGCCGCCGACGGGGGCGGGGCCGGACGGCTCCGGCAACTGGCGGCCGGATCTCGATCACCTGCGCTACATCATCCTCCCCGCCGTCACGATGGCGGTGATCCCGATGGGCATCATCGCCCGCACGGTGCGGGCGCTCGTCGCCGACATCCTATCCCAGGATTTCGTGGAGGCGCTGCGCGCCAAGGGCCTCAGCGAGTTCGGCGTGTTCAAGCACGTGGTGCGCAACGCCGCGCCGACCGCGCTCGCCATCATGGGCCTGCAGCTCGGCTACCTGCTCGGCGGCTCGATCCTCATCGAGACCGTGTTCGCGTGGCCGGGCACCGGCTTCCTCCTCAACGCGGCGATCTTCCAGCGCGACCTGCCCCTGCTGCAGGGCTCGATCCTCGTGCTGGCGATGTTCTTCGTCGCCCTCAACCTCATCGTGGACGTGATGCAGACCGCCCTCGATCCGCGCATCGAGCGCGCCTGAGACAGGAGGAACGGCCATGACTGCCCCCCTCACTGCCGGCTCCGTCGCCCTCGACGGCAATATCACCGCCGCCCCCGATGCGCCGGAGGCCTTCATCGCCTCCCGGGGCTTCTGGGGCCATGTCGGGCATCGGCTGGTGCGCGATCCCGTCGCGATGGCGGCCGGCATCCTCATCGTGATCGTCATCGCCATCGCGATCCTGTCGCCGTGGATCACGCCGATGGACCCGTACAAGGGCTCCATGCTGCGCCGGCTGAAGCCGGTGGGCGACGCGACCTACTGGCTGGGCTCGGACGAGCTCGGCCGCGACATGATCAGCCGGCTGATGCTCGGCTCGCGGCTGTCGCTGTTCATGGGCGTCACGCCTGTGCTGATCGCGTTCGTGATCGGCTCCGGCATCGGCATCCTCGCCGGCTATGTCGGCGGCTGGACGAATACGATCCTGATGCGCACCATCGACGTGTTCTTCGCCTTCCCCTCGGTGCTGCTGGCCATCGCCCTCTCCGGGGCGCTGGGGGCCGGCATCTTCAACTCGATCGTCTCGCTCACCTGCGTGTTCGTGCCCCAGATCGCCCGCGTGGCCGAGAGCGTCACCACCGGCATCCGGCGGCGGGACTATATCGACGCGGCCAAGCTTTCCGGCGCCTCGGCCTTCACCATCATGCGGGTGCAGGTGCTCGGCAACGTGATCGGGCCGATCTTCGTCTACTCGACCAGCCTCATCTCCGTGTCGATGATCCTCGCCTCGGGCCTGTCCTTCCTCGGTCTGGGCGTGCGCCCGCCGGAGCCGGAATGGGGCCTCATGCTCAACACCCTGCGCACGGCGATCTACGTGAACCCCGTCGTGGCGGCCCTGCCGGGCCTCGCGATCTTCATCGTGTCGATCTCCTTCAACCTGTTCTCGGACGGGCTGCGCAGCGCCATGGAGATCCGCCAGTGAGCGTCATCCCGAACGGCCCCGATCCCTTCGCCACCGACCGGGGCGGCCCCGCCCAGCCGCTGCTCTCCGTCTCCGGCCTGTTCAAGCACTTCCCCGTCCGCAAGGGCACCGGCCCGAAGCGGGTGGTGCACGCCGTCGATGGCGTCGATTTCGACGTGCTGAAGGGCGAGACGCTGGGCATCGTCGGCGAATCCGGCTGCGGCAAGTCCACGACGGCCAAGCTCATCATGGGCCTGATCGAGCGCGATTCCGGCGAGATGCTCTACGACGGACAGCCCATCGGCGAGCGGGCCATGCCCTGGCGCAGCTACCGGCGGCAGGCACAGATGGTGTTCCAGGATTCCTACGCCTCGCTGAATCCACGCATGACGGTGGAGCAATCCATCGCCTTCGGGCCGAAGGTGAACGGCGTGCCCGGCCGTCAGGCGGTGGAGCGCGCCCGTGCCCTGCTCGCCCGCGTCGGCCTGGAGCCGAAGCGCTTCGCCGGCCGCTACCCGCACGAGATTTCCGGCGGCCAGCGGCAGCGGGTGAACATCGCCCGCGCGCTGGCGCTCGAACCGCGCCTCGTGCTGCTGGACGAGGCCGTCTCGGCCCTCGACAAGTCGGTGGAGGCGCAGGTGCTGAACCTGCTCCTCGACCTTAAGGCCGAGTTCGGCCTCACCTACATCTTCATCAGCCACGACCTGAACGTCGTGCGCTTCATCTCCGACCGGGTGATGGTGATGTATCTCGGCCGTGTCGCCGAGATCGGCCCGTCGGACCAGGTGCTCGCCGCGCCCTCGCACCCCTACACGCAGGCGCTGCTGGCCTCGATGCCCTCCCTCGACCCCGACAACCGGACGCAGGAAGCCCTGCTCGCGGGCGATCCGCCGAACCCGATCGATCCGCCCTCCGGCTGCCGCTTCCACCCCCGCTGCACCCTGGCCGAGGGCGTCTGTTCGGCGGTCGAGCCGCCGCTCTCTCCCGTCATGCCCCTGCATCGCGTCGCCTGCCTTGCCCGCCAGCCGGGTTCGGGCCATTCGGCCGCCCCCTCGGAGACCATCGCGGCATGAGCACGGCACAGGCACGGGACGGCGCGGCCGTCGAACTGTCCGGCCTGCGGGTCGCCTTCGGCAAGACGCAGGTGGTCGATGGCGTCGACCTCAAGGTCGAACGCGGGCAGGCCCTGGCGCTGATCGGCGAATCCGGTTCCGGCAAGAGCGTCACGCTCCGCTCGATCCTGCGGCTGTTCCCGGCCGGGCGCAGCCGGATCGAGGGCAAGATCCTGGCGGCGGGCAAGGACGTGCTCGCCCTCGACACGAAGGCGCTGTCGCATTTCCGGGGCGGCGACGTCTCGATGATCTTCCAGGAGCCGTTGCTCGCCTTCGATCCGGTCTACACGGTGGGCCGGCAGATCACCGAATCGATCCAGCGCCACGAGAAGATCTCGTCCAAGGATGCGCGGGCGCGGGCGCTCGCCCTGTTCGAGCGGGTCCGCATCCCGAGCCCGGAGCGGCGCCTCGACAATTACCCACACGAGATGTCGGGCGGGATGCGGCAGCGGGCGATGATCGCCCTGGCGCTCGCCTGCCGGCCGCAGGTGCTGCTCGCCGACGAGCCGACCACGGCGCTCGACGCCACGGTGCAGATTCAGGTTCTGCTCCTGCTGCGCGAGTTGCAGCGGGATCTCGGCCTGTCCATCGTCATCGTCACGCACGATCTCGGCGCGGCGGTCGAGGTCGCGGACCGGATCGCGGTGATGTACGCGGGCAAGATCGTGGAGGTCGGCACCGCCAAGGAGATCGTGCGCGATCCGCACCATCCCTACACGATCGGCCTCCTGCGCAGCCGCGCCGAGGGCGCGATGGACAAGGGCAGCCGCCTCCAGACCATCCCCGGAAGCCCGCCCGACCTCGCCAACCGTCCGCCGGGCTGCCCCTTCGCGCCGCGCTGCTTCCTCGCAGAAGACCGTTGCCGGAAGGAGATGCCGCCGGAAGTGGAACTCTCGCCCGGCCATCGGGCGGCCTGCTGGTTCACCGACGAGGCCTCGTCCGCCTACCGCGCCGGCCCGCAGCCGGTGGCGGTGGAAATGGCCTGATCGGCTACGATGCGCCGATGAGCCAAACCGATTCGTCCGAGCGTCTGAACGAGTACGGCCAGCCCATAGGGCCGGCGCTGCCGGACTGGACGCCCCGTCCCCATCCACCGCGCACGCCGATGCGCGGTCGGTTCTGCCACGTCGTGCCCCTCGACCCGGCGGCCCATGCGGCGAAGCTCTACGCGCTGTTCCAGGCGGCGCCCGACCGGCGCAGCTGGACCTACCTGATGGACGACCTCCCAGAGACGGAGGCCGCGTTCCGCGAGCGCCTGGACCGGCAGGCGGCGGGGGACGACCCGCTGTTCCACACCATCCTCGACGCGCAATCGGGCGATCCGCTTGGCATCGCCTCGTATCTCCGGATCGACCCGGCCAATGGGGTGATCGAGGTCGGCCATCTGCATTTCGGCCCGAGCCTGCAGCGCAAGCCGGCGGCGACGGAGGCCATGGCGCTCATGATGGCCCGCGCCTTCGATGAGCTCGGCTACCGCCGCTACGAGTGGAAATGCGACAGCCTCAACGCCCCCTCGCGGGCAGCGGCCCTGCGCTACGGCTTCGCGTTCGAGGGCATCTTCCGCAAGGCGGTGGTGGTGAAGGGCCGCTCGCGGGACACGGCGTGGTACGCCGTGACCGACGCGGACTGGCCGCGCGTGAGGGACGCCTTTGCCGCATGGCTCGCCCCGGAGAACTTCGACGCCGAGGGGCGTCAGCGTCGAAGCCTCGCGGAGATTCGCGGCTGACGGCCCTTATCGCCCGGTGGCGAGGAACCGGTCGGCGCTGCGCAGCCCCAGCGCCATGATCGTCAGCGCCGGGTTGGCAGCCAGCGAACTCGGGAAGGTCGAGCCGTCGCTGATCCACAGGTTGTCGATCTCGAAGCTCCGGCCGAACGGATCGACCACCGCCGTGTCGCCGTCATGGCCCATCCGGCAAGTGCCGATCGTGTGGGCCACCCGCTCCAGCACCCAGATGTCCTCGGCGCCCGCCGCCTCCCACAGGTCGCGCATCACCTTAATGGCGTGGGCGTTCAGCCGCTCCTCGTTGGCGGAGTAGCCGAAGTCGATCTGGGCCTTACGCATCCCCCGCGCATCGACCTCGTCCGACAGGGTCAGGACGTTGGCGTCGCAGGGCAGCGTCTCGCCGTTGATGCCGATTCCGGCGAGGTGATTGTAGCGGCCGAGATAGTCGGTGAGCGCCTTGCCCCACAGGCCGCGCCCGCGCGCGACGGCATTGCCGAAGGTCAGGGGCACCACGCCGAGGCTCTGGATCAGGTAGCCGCCCGCGAAGTCGGCCCCCTCGGCGCGGATGAAATCCTCGGTGATGAGCGAGGAGGGGTAGCCCCGATTCATCCGCACCTCGTGGTCGAAGGTGCCCCAGACCTGCGTCGCCACATGGCCCATGTAGTTGCGCCCGACCTGCCTGCTGCCGTTGGCGAGGTCGTTGTGCAGCAGCAGGCGGGGCGTCTCGACGGCGCCCGCGCAGAGGAAGACCGCCCGGCAGCGCTGGCGCGTCTCGCGTCCCGCGTGGCTGTAGATCACCGCCGAGATCCGCCCATCGGCCCCGCGCTCGAAGCCGGTGACGAAGCATTCCGGCCGGATCTCGGCGCCGTGCGCGACCGCGAGCGGCAGGTAGGTCACGTCCATGCTCGCCTTGGCGCCGTTGCGGCAGCCCTGGTGGCAGAAGCCGCAATTGATGCAGCCATGGCGCAGGGGCCCGTCCTCGGACTGGAACTCGCGCGAAACCAGGGCGGCGGGCGCATCCGCCCAGCGGATGCCCCGGCTGTCGCAGGCGCCGGCCATGAGGTCGGCCGGGCCGTTCCGCTGGACCGGCGGCAGCGGATAGCGTCGGCCGGCATCCCACGGATAGGTCGGCGGGCCGGAGACGCCGAGAAAGCCTTCGACCCGCTCGTAATACGGCACGAGGTCGGCGTGTTCGAGGGGCCAGTCGACACCCTCGCCGCTCTCCGTGAACAGGCGCAGGTCGCGGGGATCGGCGCGGGGGACGAAGGCGCCCCAATGCAGCGTCGAGCCGCCGACTCCGGTGCCGCTGTTGTTGGCGCCGAAGGCCTCCGGCGTCGAGCCGCCGCTCAGGCGCTCGTCGGTCCAGTAGATTTCGTCGGCCAGGGTTTCATCGAAGGCGAACTTTTCGGGCCGGAAGTTCGGCCCGGCCTCCAGGGCGACGACAGACAGGCCCGACGCCGCCAGCTTGGCGATGACGGGGGCGCCGCCGGCCCCGGTGCCGATCACCACGACATCGACCGTGTCGCCCTCGGCGTAAGTCCGCATGGAATCGAGGTTCATCGTGCGGACTCCGAGGAGCGCGGCTCCCAGCTTTCAGGGGAATCGAGGCCGGTGCTGTGGAAGCCCGGCAGGCCGGCGGCCAGGGGCTCGGGGCTGTCGCCGCCCGCGCCGATGCCGGAGAAGCCGATGCTGGCGAGCGCCGCCGGATGGGTGAGATAGAGGCGCACGGCATCCGCCCGCACATCCTCGAACCAGAAGCGCATCCGGTCGGCATCGAGGCGGCCTCCGAGCGAATCCGGCACCGACAGTTCGCCCTTCTGCGCCAGAGTCAGGAACGCGTCCTGCCCCGCCTCGTCCAGCGCCACGAAGGGGCGTTCGTGGGCGGCCCGCGCCGCCGCATCCAGCGTGCGGAGCGCGGCCTGATAGGCCTGCGCATCGGGCGGCAGGGCGACGAAGCGCCAGCCATCGCCGCCACCGGAGGCCAGCCGCGCATCGAGCCGCGCCGCGATGTCGAGGCCCGGCACGGGCAGCACCCGCGCGAAGACCGCCCGCAGGATCGCGAGTTCCACCGCATCCAGCGCCTTCGGCGCGTAGGCCGGATCGTCGGGCTCGGCCCGCTGGCGGAGGGTTTCGCGCAGGCGGGAATTCACCCGGTCGGAGGCGATCAGCGTGGCGTAATCAGCCGGGACGGGGAGGGTTTTCGGCTCGGCGGAAGCGGGCATGGGCTCGCGGAGCAGGCGGGCCAGCTCTTCCGGCTTCTCCATCGGCAGGAGATGGGCGACGCCCTCCACCGTGACGAGCCATCCGTTCGGCAGATGCGGCATGGTCAGCGCCGTCTGGGCGTCGGCGCCGAGATCGGCATCCTCCGACCCGGCGAGAACGAGGGCCGGCATCCGCAGCGTGCCGACGCGGCGGCAGTGATCCTCGTTCGACCCGGAATTCAACCAAGCCTTCCAGGCCTCGGGGGCGGCGCGGAGAACGTCCTCGACCGCCCCGTCCTCAGCCTCGGCCGTGAGATTGGCAGCGACGTTGGCGCGCACGAACGCGCGGGCCTCCTTGGCGCGGGTCTCGTCGTCGGCGTCGATCCACGCGAGCATCTTGGCGCGGCGATCCTCGGGGATCGGCTCCGGGCTCGGCGGCGAGCCGGAGATCAGCACGAGGCCAGAGAGCCCTGCCAGCCGATCATCGCCGTCCTCGGCACGCCGGGCGAGGGCGAGGGCGACCTTGGCGCCCATGCTGTGGCCGGCGATGCGGAACGGGCCCGGCGCGGCGGCAACGATGGCCTCCGTCACCGCGTCGGCCATGGCGTCGATGCCGTATCCCGTATCGCCGCGCGCCGCGCCGAAGCCCGGCAGGTCGATGGGGACGAGACGCAACGTCCCGTCGAGGGCTCGCGCGAGAGCCTCCCAGCTTCGGGTACTTCCACCTAAAAAGTGAAGGCAGAATAGAGTGTCTGGGGGGCGTCCGGTCATCAGCCGGACATCGCGCGAGCTTAACCGAGTTCAAGCCGGTGCGACATCGCAGGATGGACAATGGCGGGATTAGCCATGGATGATTTGTGCTGGCAGGTGGAAGAGGCCTGCCTGAACGCGTGGCCGAGCCCGCGTCACGCCCTCGTCCATGGCTATCTGCTCCGCGCGGCGGGCGGATCCTCGAAGCGCATCAACTCGTGCAATCCCCTGCGCGGGGCGGGCGACCCCGAGGGGGCGATCGCGGCCAGCGAAGCCATCTATGCCGGGCTGGGGCTGCGGCCGATCTTCCGCGTGCCCGACATCGCCGCGCAGATGCTCCCCGGGCTCGAACGGAGGGGCTACCGCGCCATCGGGCAAACCCGAACCCTGTACCGCGATCTCGGCGATTGCGCCGAGGCCGAGGTCTCTGTGGCGCCGGCACCTTCGGCGGACTGGCTCGCCATCCGCGACGCCGTGAGCGGCCATCACGCCGAGACGGCGCGGACGTTCCGCATGGTGACGGAGGCGATCCTGCTGCCACGCGCCTTCGTGTCGGTGGAGGGGCCGGACGGGATCGGCGCCATCTGCTTCGGTGTCCGGGCCGGGGCGCTGCTCGTGATCGAGTCGGTGGCCGTGCCGGAGGCTCTGCGCCGGCATGGCTTCGCGCGGAAGGCGGTGGCCGGCTTGATGCGCTGGGGCGCCGAGACGGGAGCCAGCGCCGTCTGCCTTCAGGTCGAGGACAGCAACATGGCCGCGATCACCCTGTACCAGAGCCTCGGATTCACGCGGGAGTTATACCGCTACCATTACCGGGTCCGGGATTAGGCATCGAACAACGACCCCTGCTTCACTTTCGGGCTTTTCACGCGCGGCGCCGGGCGCTTGCCCTTGGCGGGCACGGCCTCGACGGTCCCGTCCGCGAATTGCAGCGTCAGGCGCGGCGCCGCCTCGGCATCCTCGGCATGCTTGAGGGGGCGGCCGTCGCCGTCGCGGACCAGGGCGAAGCCCCGGTCGAGCACGGAGCGATAGCTGAGGGTCCCGAGCAGGTCGGCCAGCGATTGCAGGCGGCTGTGGCGGCGCTCGATGTCGCGCCGTCCGGCCTGGACGAGCCGCGCCGTCAGCCCGACGAGCCGGTCCCGGCGGCGGGCTTCCAGGGCGCGGGCGCGCTCCAGACCGGATTCCTTCGCCAGGACGAGGCGGCGGCCGAGTTGGGTGATCTGCTCCTCCTTCCGGCGTACCTCGACCATCAGCGCCCGGTGGGCGCGGTTATCGATCCGTTCCAGGCGGGCGCGGGCATGGGCGAGGGCGAGTTCGGGCGAGCGGCGGGCGAGCCTGTCGAGGAGCGCCTGAAGCCTCACCCGGTGGCGGGCGGCACCGGCCGCCAGTGCCGGGGCAAGACGGGCCTCTGCGAGATCGAGCCGCTGGCGCTTGGCCGCGAGCAGCATGTCGGGGCCAGGCAGGGCGCGGGCGAGGCCACGCAGGTCGGAACGGTCACGCTCGATCCGGCGGCGGACGGCGCCGCCGCCCCGTGCCGCCAGATCCGCCACCGTGGCGATCAGGTCGGCGCGCACCGGCACCGCCATCTCGGCCGCACCGGTCGGCGTCGGCGCGCGGCGGTCGGCCACATGGTCGATCAAAGTCGTGTCGGTCTCGTGGCCCACCGCCGAGATCAGCGGGATCACGCTCTCGAACGCGGCGCGGACGACGCATTCCTCGTTGAACGCCCAGAGGTCCTCGATCGAGCCGCCGCCGCGCGCGACGATCAGCAGGTCCGGGCGCGGGATGGGGCCACCGGGCGTCAGGGCGTTGAAGCCCCTTATCGCGGCGGCGACTTCCTCGGCGGCGCCGTCGCCTTGGACGCGCACCGGCCAGACGAGGACGGGGCGGGGGAAGCGGTCCTGCAGCCGGTGGAGGATGTCGCGGATCACCGCGCCGGTCGGCGAGGTGACGACGCCGACGACGTCCGGCAGGAACGGGATGCGCTTGCGGTGCTCAGGGAGGAACAGGCCCTCGGCGGCCAGCATCTTCCGCCGCTCTTCCAAGAGCGCCATCCAGGCGCCGAGGCCGGCGGGTTCCAGGCTGTCGATGACGATCTGGTACGAGGACTTGCCCGCGAACGTCGTGATGCGCCCGGTGGCGATCACCTCCAGCCCCTCCTGCGGCTTCTGGCGCAGGCGTCCGAAGACGCCCTTCCACACCACCGCGTCGATGCGCGCCTGCCCGTCCTTCAGCGAGAAATAGGCGTGGCCGGAGCCGTGGACGCCCCGAAAACCGGAGATCTCGCCGCGCAGCCGGACATGGCCGAAGCGCTCTTCCAGCGTCTGCTTCAGCTTGGCGGCGAGCTCGCCCACCGACCATTCCGGCTGGTTGCCGGCCAGCACCGACGAGGGCGGCACATCGGTGGAAAGCGGCGGAGCCTTGGGGCGGGGAGGGGGAACCAGGGGCATCCCGGAGACGCTAGGCGGACCCGGCGTGCCGGTAAAGATGGAAACCCGCGCAGCCGGGAGCATGTACACCCGGAGACACGAAGGGACGGGACGCCATGAACGCCTTCATCGCAGTGGTGCTGGTCTGCGCCAACGGGATCGCCCAGGAAGCCTGCACCGACGCGCAGGCCCTCGAAGTGCGCAAGGTCCGCGTCGCGAACGAACTCGGCTGCGCCACCGGCTGGCAGGAGATCATCGCCCGCACCGACCTACGCGAGGATATCGGCAAGACCGCCTACCTGAAGACCGAATGCCGGCGGGTGAAGGAGAAGCAATAACCTTCAGCCGATCTCCCGCGCCCGGTCCCGGAGAACGAACTTCTGGATCTTGCCCGTGGAGGTCTTCGGCAGGGGGCCGAACACCACCGTCTTGGGCACCTTGTAGCGGGCCATGCGCTCGCGGCAGAAGGCGATGATCGTCTCCTGGCTCGGCACCTCGCTGCCGGGCTTGGCTTCGAGGAAGGCGCAGGGCGTCTCGCCCCATGTGGCATCGGGCCGGGCGACCACGGCGGCGAGCATCACCGCGGGGTGGCGCATCAGCACCTCCTCCACCTCGAGGCTGGAGATGTTCTCCCCACCCGAGATGATGATGTCCTTCGAGCGGTCCTTGATCTCGACGGCGCCGTCCGCGTGCCAGACAGCGAGGTCGCCCGTGGCGTACCAGCCGCCGGCCAGCGCCTTCTCCGTAGCCGAGGGGTTCCCGAGATAGCCCTTCATGATCGTGTTGCCGCGCAGGCGGATCTCGCCGATCCGGCTGCCGTCCTGCGGCACCGGCTCCCCCGTCTCGGGGTCGGTGACGGTCACACCGTCGAGGGTCGCCAGCGCCACGCCCTGCCGGGCCATGCGCTGGTAGCGCTCCTCGTCCGTCAGGTCGGCCCAGTCGGGCTGGGCGAGGCAGGCGGTGGCCGGCCCGTAGCTCTCCGTCGCCCCGTACAGGTGCGTGATGCGGAAGCCCATCTCCTCCATCGTGCGGATAATGGTGGAGGAAGGCGCCGCGCCGCCGACTGCGCAACGCACCGTTTGGGGGAAGTCCCGCCGCTCGTGGGCGGGGGCGTGGGCGATCATCGACAGGACGATGGGGGCGCCGCACAGATGTGTGACCCCGTGCTCGACGATCAGCCGGAAGATGTCCGCCGGCTCGACCTTGCGCAGGCAGATCTGCGTCGCGCCCGCCGCCACGCAGGCCCACGGGTAGGACCAGCCGCTGCAATGGAACATCGGCAGGGTCCAGAGATACACGCTCTCGCCCGACAGCCCGAAGGTGACGGCGTTGCCGAGCGCCTGCAGATAGGCGCCGCGATGGCTGTAGACCGCGCCCTTCGGATCGCCGGTCGTGCCCGACGTATAGAGCAGGCAGAGGGATTGCCACTCGTCCTCCGGCGGAATCCAGGCATGGGCCGGGTCGCCCGCCTCGATCAGCGTCTCGTAGGGAAGCGCCTGCGCGATCCCGCCCTCGCCGATGGCGATGACGAGGGGCGGCGCTTCCATCGCGGCCAGGGCCTTTGCGGCGAGCGGCGCATGGGCCTCCTCGACGATCAGCACCCGCGCGCCGCCATGCCGGAGGGAAAAGGCGATGGTCGCGGGGTCGAGGCGGGTGTTGAGCGGGTTCAGCACCGCCCCGAGCATCGGCACGGCGAAATGCGCTTCGACCATCTCGGGAATGTTGGAGGCGAGGATCGCCACCGTGTCGAGCCGCCCGATCCCCCGCCCGGCGAGCGACGAGGCGAGGCGGCGGCAGCGGGCATAGAGGGCGGCGTAGGTGAGCCGGCGCTCGCCGTCGATCACCGCGACGCGGGCGCCGAAAGCCGCCGCCGCGCGGGCGAGCAGGCTGACCGGTGTCAGGGACACGTAATTCGCCGCCCTGCGTTCCAGCCCCGCTTCGAAGCGGTGCGCGGCCCCGCCGGCTGGCGGCATCGGGGTGTCCGTCATGACGGCCCTCTCGGTCAGGCGGCGGGCGTGGCGTTCGGCCCTTGGCGCCATGATTTCGAGGGTGGCTCCGGTGTCAATCGCGCGGGGCGGCGGGATCGGATAGGCTGCCGTCTCCGTAACGAGTCACGGGCTCCCGTCACCGCGATGCGGTTGACGGGATACGTTGTCGTGTCAAATGCCACGCGGCCGGGGCGAACCGGCTTCGTCGCGCGCGGGAGCCGAACGTGAACAACGACAACCTGCCGGCCCCATCGGATGCGATGCGCCGCGAAATGGCCGAAAGCGCCGTCGCCAAGGCTCGCGAGGCGTATGAGCGCTACGCCCATGCCGGCGAACAGGCGCTGAATGCGCTCGAAGCCTCCATGGCCCAGGCCTTCGAGGGCTGGAAGCAGGTGGCGGGCTCGACCCGCGAGGCGGCGACGCAGCTCACCGACAGCAACGTCGCGGGCGCCCGCAAGGCGCGCGAACAATGGGAGTCGGCGGGCGCGCGCCTCTACAACGCCTTCGAGGACAACGCGAGCCAGATGCTCTTCGCCATGCGCGAGATCGGCCACCGCATGCTCGTCGCGTCGGACACGAACGTGCGCGCCTCCCTCGACTTCGCCGAACAGCTCGCCTCCACCTCCGATCCGCGGGAGATGCTGCAATTGCAGGTCTCCTTCATGCAGGACCAGTCGCGCCGGATCACCGATCAGGTGGTCGATCTGCACCAGACCACGTCGCGCCTCGCGCGTGAGGCCGCCATCCGCGCCGAAACGCGGTGACGCCGCTGCTGCGGAGCCGTCCCTTGCGGCTCGACGAACTGAGCGAAGCGGATGTCCCGTTCCGCACGGGACATTTCCTCGCCTACGCACCCAAGGACTTCCACCGCATCGCCTATGTCGAGTGGGGCGATCCGGAGAGCCGCCGCGTCGTCATCTGCGTCCACGGCCTGAGCCGGCAGGGGCGGGACTTCGATCCGCTCGCCTACGCGCTCGCCAAGATGGGCTACCGGGTGATCTGCCCGGACCTGCCGGGGCGGGGCCTCTCCGGCTGGCTGCGCGATCCCGAACTCTACGCCCTGCCGCAATACGCCGCCGACATGGCCGCGCTCATCGCCCATCTCGGGTTGAAGGGCGAGATCGACTGGATCGGCACCTCCCTCGGGGGCCTCACCGGCATGGTGCTGGCCTCGGCGCAGGACACGCCGATCCGCCGCCTCGTCATCAACGACATCGGGCCGTTCCTGCCCTGGGCGCCCATCCGCCATATCGGCGACCGGCTGCGGGACGCGCCGCGCCTGCACCACAACCTCGCCTCCGGCGAATCGCGCTTGCGGATCGTGCTCGGCGCGTTCGGGCCCCTCACCGACGAGCAATGGCGCCACATCGCCGTTCACAGCTTCTTCCCCGAGCCGACCGGCGGCTGGCGGCCGCATTACGACCCCGCCATCGGGCAGGCCTTCCGGCCGGGCCGGGTCTACAGCGTGAGCATGTGGCGCGACTGGGACGCGATCACCTGTCCGGTCCAACTGCTGCGCGGGGTCGATTCGGACCTGCTCCAGCGCGAGACGGCCGACGAGATGACCCGGCGGGGTCCGCGGACCTACCGGGTCGAGATCCCCGGTTGCGGCCATGCCCCCGCGCTCCTCGACCCCGACCAGATCCGCATCGTCACGGACTGGATGGGCCCGGCGGCCTGACGGCGCCCGCACAAAAACCCCGCTGCGGCGAGGCCGCGCGGGCAAGTCGAGCCTGGGTCAAAACGAGCAAAGCCGTGGCGGGAGGGCTGAGATGGGGCGTCTCGCGTGTTCGAAGTCGTGCCTGGAAGGCCGCTTCCATGCCCCTGGGGCCGCTCCCGTCCGGTTATCCGTCGAAAGGCCGCTAGGTTACGGGCCGAACGGTCCCGCGCCCATCGAGGCGGCATCCTGCTGAGGTGGAGTCATGCCTGTCTCCTTCAGCTCGCTGCGAGTAATTCCATGGTCAACCGCACTATCCGCTCGGTGTCGGATGACCCGTGCCCGCATCCGCGAAGCACTTGGAGAGACTGCGCCCGTCCAACGACCTCGTCAACTCGAAAAATGAAGCCGCCTTCGCTTTAGTCCCGCCCTTAAGAGACCGTCAGGCTTAGTAAACGCACAGCATGGCGCCGATTGTTTAGGCCGCAATCGAACCGGCCCGTCCTCTACTGCCGCTGGGCCTCGACCGTCGTGTCCGGACGGCCGGCGATGCGGTCGCGCAGGTCCATGAACCACGTCGGGGGCGGGGCGCGTCCGTCGCCCACCACCACCGTCGCGGTCATGCCCGCCACCAGGGGCACCTCCGGCGGCACGCGGTCGATCTTGATGCGAACCGGCACGCGCTGGGCAAGGCGCACCCAGGTGTAGACCGGGTTGACGTCCGGCAGGCCCTGCGTGCTCGCCGTGGCGTTCGCGGTGGAGATACCGAGCGTGATGCTCTCGACCCTGCCGTTCAGGTGCTGCGGATAGCCCATCAGCGCGACATCGGCCGAGGCGCCGACCTGGATGTTGCGCATCTTCGTCTCCTCGAAATACCCGTCGATCCAGTAGGAATCGGTATCGACGACATTGATGTTCGAGCTGCCGCTGCGGGCATAATCGCCGACCCGCATGAGCAGGTTGGTGACGCGCCCGTTCACCGTGGACCGGACCTGCGTGCGCTCCAGATTGACCTTGGCCTGCCGCAACTGCGCCTGCGCCGCTTCCAGGGCCGCCGAGGCGATCTTGGCGTTGCCGGCGTAGATCTGCTTCTCCTCGATGGAGGTCGAAACGGTGGACAGCGCCTCGCGCCGCGCGGCCTGGGCGCTCTTCACCGAGAGGTCGGCTTCGCGGTTCTTCACCTCGGCATCGGCCGACGACACCGCGACCTGAAAGTCGACAGGGTCGATGGTATAGAGAATGTCGCCCTTCTTCACGTTCTGGTTGTCGGCCACCTTCACGGCGACGATCTGGCCGGACACCTGCGGGGCGATGTTGGCGACCTGCACGCGCACCCGCCCGTCGCGGGTCCAGGGCGCCTCGACGTAGAATTGCCAGACGAAGGCCGCCGCCACGAAGGCGACGATCAAGATCAGCCCCGTTGCGGCGAAGCGGAACACCTTCGCCGCGCGGCCGCGCCCGGTGGCCCTGGTGAAGCGGGCATGCGTGGCGGGTGGATCCACCGGCGGCGGCGCGGATTTGCCGTCCTCCGACTCGGCCGGCGCGACCTTCTTGGGATCGTCCTCGTCTGCGGTGGTCTGCGGCATCAGGTCAGGGCAATCAGCAGGGCGAGGACGCAGACGTAGATGCCGGCCTCGGCGAGGGGAGCGTTCGCGACGTAGCGGCTGAGCCGGATGCGGGCGAAGACGAAACGGAGCGCGAGCAGGATGGCGAAGGCGACGAGGGCGTAACCCACGAAGGACGAGATCAGGACCCCGCCGAAGTGGATATCCTCGTGCATGACCAGTCTTGCCGCCTCAATCTCAGAATGGAGCGATGTCGAGCCGCTGTAGAAAGCGTCGATGGTGCGCAATGGTTCGAGCCGCACTGACGAGATCGCTCACCGCCCGCGCGGTCAGGAGCCGCACGCCCCGGTCTTCGCCCCGCGCGCTACGGAGCAGGGCCTTCGCGGATGTCTCCAGGGCGCGGGCGTCGCCGCGGGCCAGGGCGTTGCGAGTGGCGGGGATCACCGTTCGTAGGGGCTCGATCCGCCAGAGGGCCCGCAGCTCCGCATGCGCCCGCGCCGCCGCCGCTTCGAGCCGGGCCAGGGCGAAGGCGTGGCCGAGGTTGGCCTTTCGCACGGCGCTGTTGCCGGAACTGTAGCCCGCGAACTGGAACAGGCGGTCGGCATTCAGGCTGGTGCGGGTCGTGGCGTCGCCGCCCTCTCCGAGCAGGGCATCGGCCAGGGACCGCTTGGCGGAATCGAGGGCGAAGACCCGTTGCTGTGCATTGTTCACCGGCAGGACGAGCCGCACCACCACGCCGAGGATCATCGCCGCCACGAGGACGAGGAAGCCGTTCAGCAGGAAGGTGAGGGCGTCGTAATCCTGCGGGTTCGAGGGGCTGAGCAGGACGGGGAAGAACACGATCAGGATGAAGCCGATGCCGAAGGTCTTCTGGTTCAGCGACAGGAAGCAGCCGAGATAGATGACAGGCGCCATCACCATGGCGAGCATCGGAAAGCCCTGGACGCCGTTCAGCAGGGTGAAGCGGGCGATGCCGGCGAAGGTCGCGGCGAGGGTCATGCCGATCATCACGCCGTTGGCGAACTTCTTCGGGTCCGGCGTCACCGACGACAGCGAGGCGGTGGCCGCCACCTGCACCAGGGCGAAGGAGGCCTGCGGCAAACCCAGGGCCACGAAGCTCGCCGCCGTGACGGCGAAGCCGATCACCACCCGCATCGCGCCACGCGCCGCCACCGGGAAGTCGCGGTGGGTCGGCAGGCGCGCATCGCGCAGGGGTTCGTGTCCGTCGGCGAGCGCCTTCAGCCCGTCCAGGGCGAAGGTCGCCGCACAGGCGAAGTCGAGGGCGCGCTGAAGCACCACGATCTCGTCGATGGGGCGGTCGGCGTCGCGGATCGCCTCATCGATGAGTTCGCGCAGGCGTTCGTCCTCCGCGTCGAGCCGTGCCGGATCGGGCCCGGCGGCGATGCGGCGGCAGATGGCGAGCGCCTCCTCGACGGCCGGCGACGGCTCGCGCAGATGCGCCGCCGCCGCCGCGACGGTGCGGATCGCGGCCGCCATGGCATAGAGCGCCGCGATGCAGCTTCGCGCCCCGGCCGCCCGGAACGGCCCGTCATCGAGTTCCCCGGCGATGGCGCTGGCATCGGCGCGCATGGGCGCGATCTGGCGGATCAACGCCGCCGTGCGCACGACGCCGAGATCGCCCTTCTCCAGCGTCTCCTTCGCGTAGGCGCGGGTGGCGTCCCAGGCCGACGAGAGGGTGGGCAACAGGGAACGCCACGTACTCGGGGACGCGAGGGCATCGTTGATGAAGGTGATCGCCACGATGCCGATGACGATGGCCGCCACGCGCGCGGTCGCGGCGTCGAACGTGTCCTGCGGCGTGTCGATCTGCGCCAGCGCCACGATGCCGACCGTGTAGCCGGAGAGCATGGCCCCGTAGGCGCGGGTATCCTGAAGGTATTGCGCGACGAGCACGCAGAGGCCGAGCCAGACCGCGACCGAGGTGAGGAGCAGCACCCGGTCCTGGCCGAACAGGGCGATGAAGACGATGGAGACGGCCGCGCCGATCAACGTCCCGACGAGGCGGTAGACCGCCTTGGAGATCGCCTGTCCGCGCTTGGGCTGGGCGAGGATCGCCACGCAGGTCGCGGCCGAGGAGGCGCTTTCCAGCTGAAGCCAGAAGGCAACCCCGAGGGCGAGCATCATCGCCAGCCAGATTCGCGTCGCGAAGGCCCAGGCCGCAGGCTTGGGCACGTATTGATCGACGGCATCGATCAGCCGGTCGAGGCGGGAGCCACCGGCCGGCGCGGCACCATCGAGCCGCGCGTTCATCGTCCCACACTCCAGGCTGAGCCGTTCGGCGGGCGTCAACGCGCACGCGGCACCGGGGTTTCACCGCCGCGCCGCCGCAGCCGGTCAGGCCTTGTCGTGGCCCTTCAAGCGCTTGTTGCACTTGCTCCAGAATTGCGGCCACTTCGGCCCCTCGGCCGTCTTCTGGGCATCGGTGAGGGCGCGCCACTCGGAGCCGCAGGTCTTCTGCCGCTCGCGGGCGGCGGCCTGGCCGGCGCTTGGCGCCTTGGCGGACGGCGCGGTCTCGGCGGGGGCGGGCTCCTTGGCGAAAGCCGCCGGGGCGGCGGCGAGGGACAGGGCGAGACACGCAGCCCTGAACAGACGGTCGTTCATCGTAGCGTCCTGATCACCGCCGACACGGGCGGCGACCGGAGCGGGGCATGGCGACCGCCCGCCGGTCGAGCGCGAACCGGCGTTGCGCACAGGAACCTCCCCTCACGAAGACGTGAGACAATCTGGGCGCGTGGCTTGAGCGGCGGGGCAAAATCGTCTTCATTCGCAGCCGCACAGGGTCCGACTGGGATTGCCTGAGGGGAAGCGATTGATGGCAGCGGTCAACGCCCGGCCGATCGACGTGCATACGTGGAGCACGCCGAACGGCTGGAAGGTTCCGATCATGCTGGAGGAGTGTGAGCTCCCCTATCGGATTGTGCCCGTGAACATCGCGAAGAATGAGCAGTTCGCGCCCGACTTCCTGGCGATCTCACCCAACAACAAGATCCCGGCCATCGTCGATCCCGAAGGCCCCGGCGGCCAGCCGATCACCGTCTTCGAATCGGGGGCGATCCTGCAGTATCTCGGCCGCAAGACCGGGAAGCTCTATCCAGTCGACGAGCGCGCGCGGGTCGCGGTGGACGAGTGGCTGTTCTGGCAGGTGGCGGGGTTCGGGCCGATGCTCGGCCAGACGCACCATTTCACCATCTACGCGCCGGAAAAGGTGCCCTACGCCATCGAGCGCTTCACCGCCGAGGCCAAGCGGCTCTACGGCGTGCTGGAACGGCGCCTCGAAGGCCGCGAGTACATCGCGGACGAGTTCTCCATCGCCGACATCGCGGCGGTGACGTGGGCCAAGCTCAACTTCAAGCAGGGCGTGGACATCGCCACCCTGCCGAACGTCGCCCGGTGGCTCGAACGGGTGCTGGCGAGGCCTGCCGTGCAACGGGGCCTCGCCGCGGTCTAGGCGGTCAGTTCTTGTTCGCCGCCTGCTGGTTCACGCCCGGCACGCGCGTCCAGGTCTGCGAGCCGCAGAGCACCTTGAGGAGGCAGCCCGAGACGCTGAGTTCGGATTCGCTCTCGCGCTCCACGCTCACGTCGTAGGACTTGCCCTCCTCGACGTTGTAGATCTGGCCCGAGAACTTGCCGTCCTCCGGCCGCAGGCCCTCGATCAGCTGAAGGCCGATGACCGGGCGGGCGCGCTTCTTCGGGTCGGGGTTCTTGATGTCGGTGCGCGGGGCGCCGGTATCCGTGGTCGGCACCTTCAGCCACACGACCTTGCCGCAGACATGGGACGCGTTTGCGCCGCAGCGGTCGATCTGGATCTTGGCCCGGCCGTCCCCCGTCAGCCACGTGCCGGAGGGGTCGCGGGGCGTCTCGGCCTGGACGGCACCGAGCCCGGCCAGGAGGAAAGCGGGGCTGAGGGCGATGCGCAGGATCGGCTTCATGGGCAGCTCCGGATTCTGAACGACCCGGCGTTGCGCCGGGCCCGATGCGGCAATGGAGCCCCCGCAATCGGGCGATTTCTTGGCCGTGTTGCGGCAAGGCCACGTTTCCCCGATTTTCCCATTCCGCCCCGCCGGGTTGAGGCAGGGGTTGCGCGGGGCTATAAGCCCGCCGCCCAAGGGATTTCGCGCGAGAGGGGATTTCGCAGAAGGCCCCTTGGCCGCGGTGCGATGCGGACCCGGTTCGTGCGCCCGATCTCCCGCCCGAATTCCCGACAGAAAGACCACGGACCATGGCCACCGAGCGCACCTTCTCGATCCTCAAGCCCGATGCGACCCGCCGCAACATCACCGGCGCCGTGAACGCCGTGATCGAGGGCGCGGGCCTCCGCATCGTCGGCCAGCGCCGCATCCAGATGACCAAGGCCCAGGCCGAAAAGTTCTACGAGGTCCACAAGGAGCGCCCGTTCTTCGGCGAGCTCGTGGAATTCATGACCTCCGGCCCGGTGGTCGTGCAGGTCCTCGAGGGCGAGAACGCCGTCGCCAAGTACCGTGAAGTGATGGGTGCCACGAACCCGGCCCAGGCCGCCGAGGGCACCATCCGCAAGCAGTTCGCCGAGTCGGTCGGCGAGAACACCGTCCACGGTTCGGACAGCGCCGACAACGCCAAGCTCGAGATCGCGCAGTTCTTCCAGGATTCGGACCTCACCAAGTAAGGTGACGGTGGCCGGTGGGGCACACAGCCCCGCCGGCACTCTCCGGGAACGCTTCTCCGGCATGATGATCGGAAGGTGTGTCCGCCCCGTCATTGACGGCGCGAAGTCCGGGGGCGACCAGGGAACTCGGTAGAACACCCCGAGACCTGGGACCACGATACGATGACGACCCGCCTCCGCCTGCTGGCCGCGACCGGCCTCCTCGCCCTCGGCGCCACCGCCGCCCTCGCCAGCGGCTCGTCGGCCCCCTTCGAGCAGTACCAGCCCGACCCGGCCCTCAAGACCGCGAGCAAGAGCAGCCTCGAAGGCCGCGTGCGCCACGCCTGCGCCGTCGTGCAGGCGCGCATGACCAGCGCCCCCGAGGCGTCCCTGGACCGTCCCTGCGGCTGCTACGCCAAGCAGACCCTGCGCAGCCTCGACGAGTCCGAGCTCGAAGCCTACCGCGTCACCGGCTATTTCAACGACAGTGCCCGCGCCAAGGCCCTCTCGGCCCTCGATTCCTGCAAGCTGCAGCGCCCGGTCTGATCCGAGCTAGAGGCTGAACAGCACGCCATCCGGCGGCGCGTCGTCGATCACGACGCGCCCGCCGTCGAGGCGAGCCCGGCCGCCCGCGACGAGCGCCAGCGCCGCCGGGTAGAGCCGGCGCTCCTGCACGATGACCCGCGCCGCGAGGCTGTCCGGATCGTCGCCCTGCCGCACCGGCACGGCCGCCTGGGCGACGATGGGGCCGGCATCGAGTTCCGGCACCACGAAATGCACCGTGCAGCCGTGCAGCCGCACCCCGGCCGCCAGCGCCTGCGCATGGGTGTGCGTGCCCTTGAACAGCGGCAGCAGGGACGGGTGGATGTTGATCATCCGGCCCGCCCAGCCTTCCACGAACCCGTCCGTCAGGATCCGCATGAAGCCGGCGAGGCACACCAACTCGGTGCCCGCTTCGCGCAGCGCCGCGTCGATGGTTGCGTCGAAGCTCGGTCGGTCGGGATAGACGCGGTGATCGATGGCCTTCGTCGGGATGCCGAGGGCGGCGGCGCGGGCCAAGCCCTCCGCCTGCGGATCGTTCGAGAGGACGAGGACGATCTCGGCCGGGAAGGCCGGATCGCGCGCCGCCTCTGCGAGCGCGACCATGTTCGAGCCGCGCCCGGAGATGAGAATCGCGACGCGGACCTTCTTCACCGCCGCCGTCACAGGGCGAGCGTGCCCGTGAACGTCACGGGCTCGGCGCCGCGCGGTGTGATCCGCCCGAGGCGGATTGGCGCCTCGCCGGCCTCGGTGAGGGCCTTCGTTACCGCGTCCTCCGAGCCGGCGGCGGCGACCACCACCATGCCGATCCCGCAATTGAAGGTGCGCAGCATCTCGGCCTGCGCGACGCTGCCCTCGCGGGCAAGCCAGCTGAAGACCGGCGGCGGGGCGAGCGCGTCGAGATCGACCTCGATGCCGATGGCGTCGGGCAGCACGCGGGGCAGGTTGTCGGGGAAGCCGCCGCCCGTGATGTGGGCGAGGGCCTTGATGCCGTCCGTCGCGCGCAGCGCCGCGAGCAGGGGCTTCACGTAGATCTTCGTCGGCTCCAGCAGCGCCTCGCCGAGGCTGCGCGCGGGATCGAACGGCGCGGGCGCGTCCCAGCCGAGGCCGGTGCGGGCCACGATCCGCCGCACCAGCGAGTAGCCGTTGGAATGCACGCCGGAGGAGGGCAGGCCGAGCACCACGTCGCCGGGGGCGATGCCGGGCTTCGGCAGCAGGGTGCCGCGCTCGGCGGCGCCCACGGAAAAGCCGGCGAGGTCGTAGTCGGACCCGTCGTAGAGGCCGGGCATCTCGGCGGTCTCGCCGCCAATCAGCGCGCAGCCCGCCTGCCGGCACCCTTCCGCGATGCCGCGCACGATGTCCGCGCCCACACCCGGCACGAGTTTGCCGGTGGCGTAATAGTCGAGGAAGAACAGCGGCTCGGCGCCCTGCACGATCAGGTCGTTCACGCACATCGCCACGAGGTCGATGCCGATCGTGTCGTGCTTAGCCGTCTCGATGGCGATCTTCACCTTCGTGCCGACGCCGTCGTTGGCCGCGACGAGGATCGGATCGCGAAAACCCGCCGCCTTCAGGTCGAACAGGCCGCCGAAGCCGCCGATCTCCGCATCCGCGCCCGGCCGCCGGGTCGAGCGCACCAGAGGCTTGATCGTCTCCACCATGGCATTGCCGGCGTCGATATCGACGCCCGCCTGCGCGTAGGTGAGGCCTTTCCCGTCCGCCGTCATGCCAGCGCCATCCCGAACTGATTGCGGCACCGCCTTAGCGGGTCATGCGTCTTCGCGCGAGTCGGTCTTGACCTCGGCGGGCCGACTGCCGACCCTTGGGACACATGGCAAACGACGCTCCGCCCCGGCAACTCACCTTCGACCTGCCCTTCGATCCCCGCTACGGCCGCGAGGATTTTCTGGTGGGCGATGCCAACGAAGCCGCCTACGGGCTGATCGAGGCGTGGCCCAACTGGCCTGACCGGGTGCTGGTGCTCACCGGCCCGGCGGGGAGCGGCAAGAGCCACCTCGCGGCGATCTGGGCCGAACGCGCCCATGCCTGGACCGTGACCGCCACGGCGGTGACGCATGACCGGGTGCAGCACCTCGCCTCGAACGGCGCCCTCGTGGTGGAGGACATTGACCGGGGGGAGGGCCGCGACGAGGCCTCCCTGTTCCACCTGCTGAACCTCGCCCGCGAGCGAGGGAGCCCGGTGCTGCTCACCAGCGCGAAACCCATCGATGCGCTGGGCCTCGCCACGGCCGACCTGCGCTCGCGCCTGCGGCTCGCGCCCGGAGCGGCCATTGAGGCGCCCGACGACGCTTTGCTGCGGGCCGTCCTTGTGAAGCTGTTCGTGGACCGCCAATTGATCGTGGATCTCGGGGTGATCGAGGCGGTTGCCCTCCGCATCGACCGCTCCCTCGGACGGGCGCGGGACGTGGTGGCCGAACTCGACCGCGACGCCCTCGGACGCGGGCGGCGGATCAGCCGGCCGCTGGCCGTCGCCGTGCTGCGGCGGATGGGACTCGATGAGAGTTCGGGGGATGCCGAGCCCTGAATCGGCACTGTCATCGAACTGTCGTGACGGCGGCGATGGTCGGGTGGTAAGGGGCGCCGAACGCAGACGACACGGGAAAGCGGGACCAGCCGATGGAATCGACGCCCAAGCCCCTCGACCGCAAGGATAAAGGGGATCAGGCGGAAGGATCGGCCGCTCCGGCGGCCCGGCCTCCGGCCGCCCGGCGCCCGGCTGCGCCCCGCCGCACCATGGGCACCGCATCCGCGAAGGGCTCGGCCCCGGAGACCGACGCCAACGAGGAATGGCCGACCTCCCCGGCGACGCCTGAGCCCGCCACGCCCGTCGATGGCCCCGCCCGCGATCCCGTGCTCGAAGCCGGGCGCAGCCTGCGCCACGCGCCGGAGCGTTTCGTCAACCGCGAACTCTCCTGGCTGCAGTTCAACCGGCGGGTGCTGGAAGAGGCGTCGAACACCAATCATCCGCTGCTGGAACAGCTCCGCTTCCTGTCGATCTCGGCCAACAATCTGGACGAGTTCTTCATGGTGCGCGTCGCCGGCCTGCACGATCAGGTGCGGGCGGGCATCACCATGCCCTCGCAGGACGGATTGAGCCCATCCGAGCAATTGTCGCGGATCGGCGCCGAGGTTTCGAGCCTCGCCGCTGACCAGCAGACGCGCTGGCGCGAATTGCGCGCGATGCTCCACGATGCCGAGATCGACCTCGTGGAGCCCGCCGACCTGACGGGAGATCAGTCGGCGTGGCTGGAGGAGTACTTCCTCACCTACGTCTTCCCGGTGCTGACGCCGCTCGCCATCGATCCGGCCCACCCGTTCCCGTTCATCCCGAACCTCGGCACGACGCTGGCGCTGATGCTGGTGCGCCCCCGCGACGGGCGGGTGCTGCGGGCGCTGATCCGCATGCCGGGCCTACTCGACCGCTTCGTGCGCCTGCCGGCGTCGGAGGGCGATTCCCAGGCCCGATTCATCGCCATCGAGCAGGTGATCGTAATGTTCACCGGACGGCTCTTCCCCGGCTACCTCGTGAAGGGGCAGGGGGCGTTCCGGGTGGTACGCGATTCGGACCTCGAAATCGAGGAAGAGGCGGAAGACCTCGTCCTGCACTTCGAATCGGCGCTCAAGCAGCGCCGCCGGGGCGTGGTGATCCGCATCGAGGTCGAGGCGGGCATGTCGGAGGAGTTGCGCAACTTCGTCGTGGACGAGTTGGAGATCTCGTCCGATGCTGTCTTCCTCGTGGACGGGATGCTCGCCCTCAACGAACTCTCGCAGATCGTCGGGATTGACCGGCCGGACCTGAAGTTCAAGCCCTACACGCCACGCTTCCCGGAGCGGATCCGCGAGAGCGGCGGCGATGTCTTCGCCGCGATCCGGCAGAAGGACTTCATCGTCCACCACCCCTACGAGTCGTTCGATTCGGTGGTGCAGTTCCTGGCCCAGGCGGCGCGAGACCCGAACGTCGTCGCCATCAAGCAGACGCTCTACCGCACCTCCTCGAACTCCCCGATCGTCGCGGCCCTCGCCGAGGCGGCCGAACTCGGCAAGTCGGTGACGGCTCTGGTCGAGTTGAAGGCCCGGTTCGATGAGGAAGCGAACATCCGCTGGGCGCGCAACCTCGAAAAGGCGGGCGCGCAGGTGGTGTTCGGCTTCGTCGAGCTGAAGACCCACGCCAAGCTGTCGATGGTCGTCCGCCGCGAGGGGGATCGCCTCGTCACCTACTGCCATGTCGGCACGGGCAATTATCACCCGATCACGGCCCGCGTTTACACCGACCTGTCGTTCTTCACCGCCGACCCGGCCATCGCCCGGGACGTGAGCCGGATCTTCAACTTCATCACCGGCTATGCCGAGCCCGCCGAACTGGAGCGGATGGGCGTGTCGCCGCTCACCCTCAAGAACCGCCTGCTCGAACACATCGAGGCCGAGGTGGCGCACGCCAAGGCGGGGCGCCCGGCGGCGATCTGGATCAAGTGTAACTCCCTCGTGGACCAGCAGATCATCGACGCGCTATACGACGCCTCGGCGGCCGGGGTGCAGATCGATTGCGTGGTGCGCGGCATCTGCTGCCTGCGGCCGGGCATCCCCGGCCTGTCGGAGACGATCCGGGTGAAGTCCATCGTGGGGCGCTTCCTGGAGCATGGGCGCATCTACGCCTTCGGCAACGGGGTGGGGCTGCCGCACCCGAAGGCCATCGTCTACATTTCGTCGGCGGACCTGATGAGCCGCAACCTCGACCGGCGCGTGGAGGCCCTGCTGCCGATCACCAACCCGACGGTGCACCAGCAGGTGCTGGACCAGATCATGCTGGCTAACCTCCTCGACAACAGGCAAAGCTGGCGTGTACTGGCCTCTGGTGGCTGCGAGCGGATCCAACCGTCGGACGGTGAGGAACCCTTCAACGCGCACAAATACTTCATGACCAACCCGAGTCTGTCGGGGCGCGGGAAATCCTCGAAGAAGTCGAGCCCGCGGGCACTCAGCCGCCGGGCCCGCGCCACGCAGAACGACTAGGACCACACCGCTTGGCAAGTCCCAGCGCCATCCTCGCCCCTGCCGAGTTTGCTCAGGGGTCCGTCTGCGACCGGAACCGCCCGGTCGCCATCATCGATATCGGCTCGAACTCGGTGCGGCTCGTCGCCTATGACGGGCTCGGCCGGGCGCCGACCCCGATGTACAACGAGAAAGTGTTGTGCGGCCTCGGCCGGAACGTGTTCACCACGGGCCGGCTGAACGACGAGGCGGTGGCGCGGGCGCTGGCCGCGCTCAGCCGCTTCCGCGTCCTGTGCCGGACGATGCGGGTGTCGCAGGTGTTCGTGATGGCGACCGCCGCCGCCCGCGACGCGCAGAACGGACCGGATTTCCTGCGCGCCGCCGAGGAGGCGTGCGGCCAGGAGATCCAGCTCCTCTCGGGCCGGCGCGAGGCGGAACTCTCGGCGCTCGGCGTCGTCTCGGGCTTCCACGCGCCGGACGGCGTCGTCGGCGACATGGGCGGCGGATCCCTCGAATTGGTGGACGTGCGCGGCACGGTGGTCGGCCAGGGCGTGACGATGCCCCTCGGCGGCCTCACCCTCCAGGACCTCTCCGGCGGCTCGATCAAGAAGGCCGGCAAGCTGGTGCGCGAGCATATGCGCAAGGCGGCGCCGCAACTGGAGATCCTGAAGGGACGGACCTTCTACGCGGTTGGGGGGACGTGGCGGGCCATCGCCCGGCTGCACCAGGCCTCGCGCGGCTATCCCGTCCACGTGATGCACGGCTACACGGTCGATCCCACGGACGAACTGAGCTTCCTGCAGGTCGTGGAGCAGACCGACGCCTCGCAATTGCAAGACGTCGAGATGGTGTCCGAGGCGCGCCGCCCGCTTCTGGCCTATGGCGCTCTGGTCCTCGAAGAGATCATCCGCGTCGGGCGACCGCGCGCCGTGGCGATCTCGGCCTCCGGCGTGCGCGAGGGCCTGCTGTTCGAGCAACTCGACCGCGACACGCGGCTGGTCGATCCGCTCCTCGCCTCGGCATCGGAGTTCAACGCCCTGCGGGCGCGGGCGCCGGGGCATGGCGAGGAACTGATCGCCTGGACGGACCGGTTCGTGGCTGATCTCGACGGGCCAGAGACGGCCGACGAGCGACGTCTGCGCCATGCCGCCTGCCTCCTGGCCGATGTCGGCTGGCGGGCGCACCCGGATTACCGGGGGGAGCAATCCATCGCGGTGATCCAGAACGCCGCCTTCGTGGGCGTCGACCATCCCGGCCGGGCCTATCTCAGCCTCGCGGTGTCCCTGCGCCATACCGGCGTCGGGCCGGAGAAGGCCAATCAGATCCTGCGGGCGCTGGCCGGACCGCGCTTGTTCGACCGGGCGCGCCTGCTCGGCGCGCTGTTGCGCGTCGCCTTCCCGGTCTCGGCTGGGATGGACGGCGCCCTGCCTCGGGCGCCGCTGGGGGTGGAGGAGGGCCGCGTGACCCTGCGTCTCCCGGCCGACTGGAAGGATCTCGGCGGAGACCGCCTGCTCAACCGCGTCCGGGGCCTTGCCCGCCTCATCGGGCTCGATGGGCGGGTCGTGGTGGGCTGAGCGGGGCTCAGCCTTCCGCCGACTCGCGGAAATAGGGCTCGACTTTGCCCTTCAGCTTCACGGTCATCGGGTTGCCCGCGCGGTCCAGCGTCTTGCCGGCCGAGAGGCGCACCCAGCCCTCGCTGACGCAATACTCTTCCACGTTGGTCTTCTCGGCGCCGTTGAAGCGAACGCCGATGCCGCGCTCGAGGAGCGCTTCGTCGTAGAAGGGGCTGTTCGGGTTCGCCGCCAGGCGGTCGGGGGGCGTCTCGCTCATCGCCTAGGTCCGGCTTCCATCTATTGCGCCGCGCAGGGTGCGGGCGCGGCCCCGCCGTTACGGGATTCCGCCGGCCCGCGCAACGCGGCGAGCAGGGCGGCGAGGTCCGTGCTCTGGAGGAGCGGCACGAGGCGGCTCACCTCGTCCTTCGGCCTGTCCCACCATGCCGACGCCACCAGCGCCTCGGCCACCTCCGGCGGAAACCGGTGGCGGACGACGCGGGCCGGGTTCCCGGCCACGATCGCGTAGGGGGGCACGTCGCGGGTCACGACCGCGCGGGCCGCGACCACCGCCCCGTGCCCCAATGTGACACCCGACAGGATCATGCAGCCGGAGCCGAGCCAGACGTCGTGGCCGATTACCACGTCGCCCCGCGAGGCATGATAATCCTCCGGCGCCTTTGCGTCCGCGAAATGCCCCCGCATTGCAGCAAAAGGATAGGTGGACGCCCAATCGAGCCGGTGATCGCCCCCTAAAAGGATCTCCACCCGGTCGGCGATGGAACAATAGCGGCCAATCGTCAGCTTCCGGCCGCTTTCAGGGAAGCGGACCTTGGGCTTGCCGTAGGAATAGGCACCGATGGAGAATCCGTAGCGCCCCGCCATTCGGGCGAGGTGCAGCCGGGTTTCGTTGAGCGGGTTGCGCCCCCTGCGCAGGCGTTGCAACAGACCCATCAGCGCACGATCCCGCCCGGCCGGCGGGGCCGGCACGGCGTAGGGCGATCAGGAGGGCTATTGATGGCCGACAACATGTCCGAGGACCTCAAGACAGGGGCGCTCGTCTACCATCGGCTGCCGCAGCCCGGAAAGCTCGAGATCCAGGCGACGAAGCCCCTGGGCAACCAGCGGGACCTCGCGCTCGCCTATTCCCCCGGCGTCGCCGCCGCCTGCATGGCGATCTACGACGACCCGCAGGAGGCCGCGACCCTCACCATCCGCCAGAACCTCGTGGCGGTGCTCTCGAACGGCACGGCCGTGCTGGGCCTCGGCGATATCGGCCCGCTCGCCTCGAAGCCGGTGATGGAGGGCAAGGCCGTCCTGTTCAAGAAGTTCGCCGGCATCGACGTGTTCGACATCGAGGTGAACCAGAAGGACGTCTCCAAGCTCGTGGACGTCGTCTGCGCCCTGGAGCCGACCTTCGGCGGCATCAACCTTGAGGACATCAAGGCGCCGGAATGCTTCGAAGTCGAGGAGCAGTGCCGCGCGCGGATGAACATCCCGGTCTTCCACGACGACCAGCACGGCACGGCGATCATCGTCGCGGCGGCGGTGCTGAACGGGCTCGAACTCGCTGGCAAGAACCTTGAGGACGTCCGCATCGTGACCTCGGGCGCGGGCGCGGCGGCGCTCGCCTGCCTGAACCTGCTCGTGTCGCTGGGCGCCCGGGTCGAGAACATCACGGTCACGGACATCAAGGGCGTGGTCTACAAGGGCCGCCCGGAACTGATGGACCGCTGGAAGGACGTCTACGCGCAGGAGACCGAGAAGCGGACCCTCGCGGAGGTGATCCCCGGCGCCGACGTGTTCATCGGCCTTTCGGCGGGCGGCGTGCTGAAGCCGGAATACCTGCGCGAGATGGCCGAGAAGCCGCTCATCATGGCGCTCGCCAACCCCTACCCGGAGATCATGCCCGACCTCGCCGAGAAGGAGCGGCCGGACGCGATGATCTGCACCGGCCGGTCGGACTTCCCGAACCAGGTCAACAACGTCCTCTGCTTCCCCTACATCTTCCGGGGCGCCCTCGATGTCGGCGCCCACAAGATCAACGAGGAAATGAAGAAGGCCGCCGTGAAGGCGATCGCGGGCCTCGCCCACGAGACGACCTCCGATGTGGTGGCCCGCGCCTATGGCGGCGAGGTCCGGCCCTTCGGCCCGAAATCGCTGATCCCGAGCCCGTTCGATCCGCGCCTCATCCTGCGCATCGCCCCCGCCGTCGCGCAGGCGGCGATGGATTCGGGCGTCGCCGGGCGTCCGCTGGAGGATCTGCAGGCTTACACCGAGAGCCTGGACCGGTTCGTCCACCGCTCCGGCCTCATCATGAAGCCGCTCTTCTCCAAGGCGAAGGAGAACCCGAAGCGGGTGATCTACGCCGAGGGCGAGGACGAGCGCGTGCTGCGCGCCGTGCAGGCCATCGTGGAGGACAGGGTCGCCCTGCCGATCCTCGTCGGCCGCCCGCGCGTGGTGGAGACCCGGCTGAAGCGCTTCGGCCTGTCGATCAAGCTCGGCCGCGACTTCGAACTGATCGATCCCGAGGACGATCCGCGCTACCGCTCCTTCGTCCAGACCTATCTGGACATCGCCGGCCGCAAGGGCATCACCCCCGACGCCGCCCGCACGCTGGTGCGCACCAACAGCACGATCATCGGCGCCGTCGCCGTGCGCCGGGGCGAGGCCGACGCCCTGATCTGCGGCCTCGAAGGCCGGTTCGAGACGCGCCTGCGGATCATCCGCGACGTGATCGGCCTGCAGCCGGGCATCAAGCAACTCGCGGCGATGAGCCTGATCATCACCAACGAGGGTCCGTACTTCCTGACGGACACCCATGTCCGCCAGAACCCGAACGCGGAGGAGATCGCCGAGATCGCCATGGCGAGCGCAGGCCATGTGGCCCGCTTCGGCATCACGCCGAAGATCGCGCTACTCAGCCATTCCGATTTCGGCCAGTCCGATTCGAGTTCGGCGATGAAGATGCGCGAGGCGCTGGCGCTGATCGAGGAGCGCGACCCGAGCCTGCAGGTCGATGGCGAGATGCAGGCGGATTCGGCCCTGTCAGAGACGGTGCGCGACCGGGTCCTGCCGGGCTCGCGGCTCAAGGGCGCGGCCAACGTGCTGGTGTTCCCGAACCTCGACGCAGCCAACATCGCGTTCCAGTTCGCCAAGGTGCTGGCCGATGCCCTGCCGGTCGGCCCGCTGCTCATCGGCCCGGCCAAGCCCGCCCACATCCTCACGCCGTCGGTGACGGCGCGGGGCATCGTCAACGTCACGGCGGCGGCGGTGGTGGAGGCTCAGTCGGTCGATGAGACGCCGAGGGAAGGCGGCGAGGGCGGCGCCGCGATGAGCTCGGACTGATCGCGGCGGGCCAGCGCGGCTGCGAAGTCACGCTGAGCCCCCCGCACCAGGGTGGCGACCTGATCGGCCGAGCGCGGCCCGTCGATGACGAGGCTCGTCAGGATGTCGGTGCGCCGCCTGCGCTGCTTGGCCGTGCGGGAATGGTTCGACAGCCGCAGGTGCCAGGGGCATCCGGGCCTTTGCAGATAAAAGCTGTCGCCGCGCTCGTTCCGCGCGGCGACCACGAACCCCTCGGCCGACAGGAGCCGGGCGGCGAGGTCGAGGGCGGCAAGCGGCGGCAGGACCGCGCTCACGGCCCCGCCGGCTCGATGGTGCCGAGGCTCCGGCGGCCCAGCGCGCGGGCCTTCAGGGCGAGGGCAGGGCGCTCGACGGCGTACCAGGACAGGGCCGCCGCCGGCACCGTGACGAGGAGCGAGGGCAGAAGCAGCGCGAGCCCGGTCTGCGCCGGCCAGAGGGCGTGCAGGGTCTGCTGCACCGGCCAGCCGTAGAGATAGATCCCATAGGAGAGATCGGCCGGCGGGTCGAAGAGCCGGAAGGCCAGCGGCCCCAGCGCCAGCCAGATGGCGGCGTAGGCGCTGCCGAGGAACAGCAGGGCCGGGTAGGCGGGCGTCCGCGCCAGCACGAACAGGGCGACGCCCAGGCACAGCATCGCCGGGGCGGCGAGGCGCAGCTTGTCCCGCCAGAGATAGAGGCACGCCCCGGCGGTGAAGATCATCGGCAGGCGGAGCGCCGTCTCGACACCCTTCGCCAGCTCGTCGCCGTGCAGGGCGACCTCCACGGACAGGGCGAGGGCGAGGCCGAAGCAGAGCAGCGTCGCGATCCAGCGCCGCCGCAGCAACCCGCTCAGGCCGGCGGCGAACACGCCGCAATAGCAGAGCACCTCGTATTTCAGCGTCCACACCGTGCCTAGGGGCGAGCGGTAGGGGTTGCCCTCGAACACGCCCGGCAGGGCGGCGTTGCTCTTGAAGCTCACGAGCGTGTTGCGCACGAAGGACCAGAGGCCCGGATCGCGCCAGTACTCGCCGGCCGGCAGGCGGGTCATCGCCGTGCCGAGGGCGAGGGAGACGACCAGCGTCGCCGCGATCAGTCCCGGCAGGATGCGCAGGGTCCGCGCCAGGGCGTAGTCGCGCAGGCCGCGCCGGTCGCAACTCATGGTCACGAGGAACCCGGAGACGGCGAAGAAGCCGTTCACCGCATGCTCGCCGAGGGTGTAACCGGTGGCCTTGGCCAGGGGCTCGTCGGCGCCGATGCCGGTGGCGACGCTGAACGCGTGCGACACGACGACGGCGAGCGCCAGGATCAGGCGCAGGCCGGTGAAGCCGTTGGGCTTGCGCGCCAGCGCTTCCGCGATGGTCGGGGCGGCGCTCACGACAGGCCCTCCCGGGCCAGGGCCGCACGGCCGCGCCACGCCGCATAGGCGCCGGCCACGGAGCCGCCGTAGCGCTCGAATCCGGCCCTCCGGAAGACCAGGGCCGAGAGGGCGGCCTTGGGCAGGTTGACGATCATCGTGGTGAGGCTCGGATCCGGCAGGCCGTATTTGCGGCTCACATAGGCCCGCGACCAGGCCTGATGCCAGCGCGACCGGAACGCGCGGCCCGGCTCCGGCGCCGAGGATCGCCCCCGCCCGTGGAGCGCGACCGCCCCATGGACATGGACGAGTGCACGGCCGGAATCGGCCACCCGGCGGCACAGGTCGTCGTCCTCGTAGAACAGGAAGATCGCCTCGTCGAAGCCGCCGAGCGCCAGGAACAGGTCGCGCCTCACCATGAAGCAGGCGCCCGAGAGGAACGGCGCGCAGGCATCGCCGCCGGGCAGGTCGCGGCGGCCGGACGGGTTGGTGAGGTAGGGGGCGAGGAGCGAGCGCGGCTGGTAGAAGAACCGGCCGTCCAGCTCCACGATGCGGGGGGCGAGGAGCCCGGCATCGGGCCAGTCCCGCGCGGCGGCGAGCAGCGCCTCGGCGGCGCCCGGCGCCAGTTCCACGTCCGGGTTGACGATCAGCACATGGGCGGCGCCCTCGGCGGCCCTCACGCCGATGTTGTTCGCGCGCCCGTAGCCCTCGTTGCGCGCGTTGCGCACCACGCGGGCGCCGGCAGCCTCCGCCACCGCGACGGAACCGTCGCGGCTGGCATTGTCCACGACGATGGCCGGGACACCCTCCCGCCCCAGCGCCGCGAGGCAGGCGGGGAGGGCGTCGGCGCTGTCATGGGCGACGACGATGGCGACGAGATCCGCCATCGCGGCCCCTCACAGCGCCGTCGGGAGCGTCGTCAGGCCTTCTTCTCCGGCAGATTCAGACGGATGTGCAGCTCACGGAGCTGCTTCGCCGTCGCCTCGGAGGGGGCGCCCATCATCAGGTCCTCGGCGCGCTGGTTCATCGGGAACAGCACGACCTCGCGGATATTCGGCTCGTTGCAGAGGAGCATGACGATGCGGTCCACACCCGGCGCGATGCCGCCGTGCGGCGGGGCGCCGAGGCGAAGCGCGTTCAGCATGCCGCCGAACTTGGCTTCCAGCACATCCTTGCCGTAGCCGGCGATGGCGAAGGCCTTCTCCATCACGTCGGGGCGATGGTTCCGGATGGCGCCCGAGGACAGTTCCACGCCGTTGCAGACGATGTCGTACTGGAACGCCTTGATGTCGAGGATCGTCTTGGTCAGTTCGCCGGTCTCGCCATCGGCGGCCAGCTTCTCGACATCGAACTCAAGGAAGTCTTCCCGCTCGATGTTGGGCATCGAGAACGGGTTGTGGGAGAAGTCGACCTTCTTGTCTTCCTCGTTCCACTCGTACATCGGGAAGTCGGTGATCCAGCAGAAGGCGTACTGATCCTTGTCGGACAGGTTCAGCTCGTCGCCGATGCGGATGCGCGCCTTGCCGGCGAGCCCGGCGGCCTTGGCCTCGACGCCGGCCGAGAAGAACACGGCGTCGCCCGCCTTCACCTTGGCCTTCTCGGCGATGATCGCCTGGACCGGGGCCGGGATGAACTTGGCGATCGGGCCCTTGCCGACGAGCGTGCCGCCCTCGTCCTCGAACACGACGTAGCCCAGGCCCGGCGCCCCTTCGGAGCGGGCCCATTCGTTGAGCTTGTCGAAGAACGAGCGCGGCTGGCCGCCGGCCCCCGGCGCGGGGATCGCGCGGACGACGCCGCCCGACTTGATCGCGCCCTTGAACGCCTTGAACTCCACGTCGTCGCGGGCGAACTCGTCGGTCACGTCGGCGATGAGGAGGGGATTGCGCAGATCCGGCTTGTCGACGCCGTACTTCAGCATGGCGTCGGCATAGGTGATGCGCGGGAATTCCTTCGTGACGCGCTTGCCCTCGGCGAACTCCTCGAACACACCGCGCAGCACCGGCTCCACGGCCTGGAACACGTCCTCCTGCGTGACGAAGCTCATCTCGATATCGAGCTGGTAGAACTCGCCGGGGGAGCGGTCGGCGCGGGCATCCTCGTCGCGGAAGCAGGGCGCGATCTGGAAGTAGCGGTCGAAGCCCGCGATCATCGTCAGCTGCTTGAACTGCTGCGGCGCCTGCGGGAGCGCGTAGAACTTGCCGGGATGGACGCGGGACGGGACGAGGTAGTCGCGCGCGCCCTCCGGCGAGGAGGCCGTGAGGATCGGCGTCTGGAATTCGAAGAACCCGCCTTCGCGCATCCGGCGGCGGAGGGAGTCGATGATCGCGCCGCGCTTCATGATGTTGGCGTGAAGCTTCTCCCGGCGCAGGTCGAGGAAGCGGTACTTGAGGCGCGTCTCCTCCGGGTACTCGACATCGCCGAACACCGGCAGCGGCAGTTCGCCCGCCGGGCCGAGCACTTCGAGCTCATCGATATAGACCTCGACCGCGCCGGTCGGCAGTTCCGCGTTCTCCGTGCCGGCGGGACGGGTGCGCACCCGGCCATCGATGCGGACCACCCATTCGGAGCGCACGGCCTCGGCGGCGGCGAAGGCCTTCGAATCCGAATCCACCACGCATTGCGTCACGCCGTAATGGTCGCGCAGGTCCACGAACAGCACGCCGCCGTGATCGCGGACGCGATGGCACCAGCCGGAGAGGCGGACGGTCTGCCCGACTTCGGACGGGCGCAATGCCCCGCAGGTATGGGTACGGTAACGGTGCATGACGGTTTCTTCTCAGGGGAGGCCGGCACCATTCACGCGAGTGCCTTCAAGTCAAGCGCGACGTCGGGAAGCCGGCTCCGCGCCCGCCCGCCGCCGCCCCGCAGGGAGCGCGCCGGCTCCGTTAACCGAGCTGGCCGGGTAACGCGCGGAAAATGCGACAAGTCCCGGCGAAATAGACCGGGGAGCCTCAAGCCGCCTCCCCAACCCGTTGAGGCTTGCGTATAGCCGAGTCATGGATCTGATCACCGACACCGCCGAACTGCGCGACGTCTGCACGCGGCTGGCCGCGCAGCCTTTCGTGACCGTCGATACCGAGTTCATGCGGGAGACGACCTACTATCCCAAGTTGTGCCTCATCCAGATGGCCGCGCCGGACGGCAGCGCCGTCCTGGTGGATCCCCTGGCGCCGGGCATCGACTTGCAGCCCTTCGTGGATCTGATGTCCGACGAAGGGGTGGTGAAGGTGTTCCACTCCGCCCGGCAGGATCTGGAGATCGTCTGGATGCTGGGGCGCACCCTGCCGCATCCGTTCTTCGACACCCAGGTCGCGGCGATGGTCTGCGGCTACGGCGATTCGGTCTCCTACGAGCAGCTGGTCAACGATGTGGCCAAGGCCAAGATCGACAAGTCCTCGCGCTTCACGGACTGGTCGCGGCGGCCGCTCTCCGAGGCGCAGCTTGCCTATGCCCTCTCGGACGTGACGCACCTCGTGAAGATCTACGAGGCGCTGGTAGCGGAACTGCTCCGCACCGACCGCGGCGCGTGGCTCGATGAGGAGATGGGGGTTCTCACCTCTCCGGAGACCTATCAGGCCGATCCGCAACAGGCCTGGCGCCGCCTCGCCGGACGGATGCGCAAGCCCCGCGAGATCGCCGTGCTGATGGAAGTCGCCGCGTGGCGGGAGCGGGAGGCACAGTCGCGCAACGTCCCGCGCGGGCGCGTGCTGAAGGACGAGGCGGTGATCGACGTGGCCTCGGCCGCGCCGCGCAGCGTCGAGGCGCTGGGGCGCCTGCGCACGATCCCCGCCGGCTTCGAGCGCTCGCGCACGGGGGCCGACATCCTGTCCGCCGTCGAGCGTGGCCTCGCGAGCGACCCGACCGTCATCGCCATGCCCGAGCGCATCCGCCGCTCCGGCGGCAACGGGGCCCTGGTGGAGCTGCTGAAGGTGCTCCTGAAGGCCGTGTGCGAGGCGGAGGGCGTCGCGCCTAAGATCATCGCGACGGTGGACGATCTCGAAGCCCTCGCGGACGACGACGCCGCCGAAGTGCCGGTGCTGCAGGGCTGGCGGCGGACGCTGTTCGGGGACAAGGCACTGGCGCTCAAGCACGGGCGGCTCGCCCTTTCGGCGCGCGGCAACCGCATCGTCGTCCACGATCTCGACACGCCCGTCGCCTGACAGATCGCAGGAACCTCGCGGGAAGCCGGTGACAGAACGCCTCGCCGGGATTAAATGGCAACGGGATTGCCGCTTTTCCCTGGCGCTGCTTTGCGTATGTCCGAGCCCGAGGACGGTCCGAACATCCATACCGGACGCGGCGTGGTCATCGCGGAGGGCTGCGAGTCCGTGCGCGTGCGCTACCGGATCGTCGTCGAGTCGCGCTCCGGCGGCCTGATGGTCCACGGCACGCTCACCGGGCGCCATGCCGGCCTCTGGCCGATCTGGCTGGAGCCCGACGCGCAGCTGCGGCTGAAGAGCGGACGCAGCTTCGCCATATCCGTCACCGACCTCATCGGCGACGTGGCCGAATTCGAGTCGACCGGCCCGGTCCCCGAACTCTGATTCTTAAATTTTTAGCAGTTCGCGCGCCGCGTCCACCCGTCGCGGGCGCTATCCCTTTGCCGAATTTCCCCGGCCCGGACGGGTGGATCATGCGGCAGGACGGCGCAATCCCCACGATCCGCTCGCGGCCCGCTACGTAGGCACCGTCGCCCCGCTCTGCCGGCTCTCCCGCACTGCGATACCGGTACCGCCGATGCCTCTTAAAGCGGCCGAGCTTTACTGACTTTCCACTATGCCGCGCCGGGACAAGAGACTTTTCCACTTTCCACGAAACCCAAACGCCTCCGGTCGACCATGGCATCACCGATTCAAATTCGTTTTGAACGCGGTGCAATATGAATTTGTGCGCGGCAGCAACTAAGCCGTTTTCACATCTATGAAACCATCCGCGGCCTCACCGGGCGAACCGGCCCCAAACTCCGTGTTGACGGCGCTCAAAAATCTCTTAAGGTCCGTCTCAGCTTCGGTTTCGAGGAGGCCGCCTAAGGGGATGGGCAGCCTCTGGCCGGAGATCTGATAAAGATCTCCGTCACCCACTCGCCCGCTATCGAGGCTCTATCCCTGTCGCGAAAGAGTCAGGTTGCAGTTCTTCTGGCATTGCCCCCGTGGCATGCTCGGAGACTTACTAATGACTTGTCGGAGGAATCCATGAGAGCGGTACATCTCCTTGCCCTGGGGGCAGGCGTTGCGGCCGTCGCCACGCCGGCGCTTGCCAACGAAAGCGTTCTGAAGGGCATTGCCAACCCTGCTGAGCAGGTCCTGCAGACGGTCGACTATGCGAACACGCGCTTCTCGAAGCTCGACCAGATCACCAAGGACAACGTGAAGAACCTCCAGGTCGCCTGGACGTTCTCGACCGGCGTCCTGCGCGGCCACGAGGGCGCTCCGCTCGTCGTCGGCAACATCATGTACGTGCACACGCCGTTCCCGAACATCGTGTACGCCCTGGATCTGGACCACGACGCCAAGATCATCTGGAAGTACGAGCCGAAGCAGGATCCGTCCGTGATCCCGGTCATGTGCTGTGACACGGTCAACCGTGGTCTCGCCTACGCCGACGGCACCATCATCCTCCACCAGGCCGACACCACCGTCGTCTCGCTCGACGCCAAGACCGGCAAGGTGAACTGGTCCGTCAAGAACGGCGACCCGTCCAAGGGCGCGACCAACACCGCCACCGTCCTTCCGGTGAAGGACAAGGTCATCGTCGGCATCTCCGGCGGCGAGTTCGGCGTGCAGTGCCACGTCACCGCCTACGATCTGAAGACCGGCAAGCTGGCCTGGCGCGGCTTCTCGGAAGGCCCGGATGACCAGATCCTGGTCGACCCCGAGAAGACCACCGAGCTCGGCAAGCCCGTCGGCAAGGACTCTTCGCTGAAGACCTGGGAAGGCGATCAGTGGAAGACCGGCGGCGGCTGCACCTGGGGTTGGTTCTCCTACGATCCCAAGCTGAACCTCGTGTACTACGGCTCGGGCAACCCCTCGACCTGGAACCCGAAGCAGCGTCCGGGCGACAACAAGTGGTCCATGACCATTTGGGCGCGTAACCCGGATACCGGTGTCGCCAAGTGGGTCTACCAGATGACCCCCCACGACGAGTGGGACTTCGACGGCATCAACGAGATGATCCTCACGGATCAGAAGATCGACGGCAAGGATCAGCCGCTCCTGACCCACTTCGACCGTAACGGCTTCGGCTACACGCTGAACCGCGACACCGGCGCCCTCCTGGTCGCCGAGAAGTTCGACCCGGTGGTGAACTGGGCTTCGAAGGTCGACATGGACAAGGGCTCCAAGACCTACGGCCGTCCGCTCGTCGTGGCGAAGTACTCGACCGAGCAGAACGGTGAGGACGTGAACTCCAAGGGCATCTGCCCGGCGGCCCTCGGCACCAAGGACCAGCAGCCCGCTGCCTTCTCGCCGAAGACCAACCTGTTCTACGTGCCCACCAACCACGTCTGCATGGACTACGAGCCGTTCCGGGTGACCTACACCCCGGGCCAGCCCTACGTCGGTGCGACCCTCTCGATGTACCCGGCTCCGAATTCCCACGGCGGCATGGGTAACTTCATCGCTTGGGACGGCGTGAACGGTAAGATCAAGTGGTCGAACCCCGAGCAGTTCTCGGTGTGGTCGGGTGCTCTCGCCACCGCCGGTGACGTGGTGTTCTACGGAACCCTGGAAGGCTACATCAAGGCTGTCGACGACAAGTCCGGTAAGGAGCTCTGGAAGTTCAAGACTCCGTCGGGCATCATCGGCAACGTGATGACCTACCAGCACAAGGGCAAGCAGTACGTGGGCGTCCTCTCGGGCGTCGGCGGCTGGGCTGGCATCGGCCTCGCGGCCGGCCTGACTGACCCGAACGCCGGCCTCGGCGCGGTGGGTGGCTACGCGGCTCTGTCGCAGTACACCAACCTCGGCGGCCAGCTGACCGTCTTCGCTCTGCCGAACTAATCGGCCGCAGTGAACATCTAAACATCGGTGCCGGCGCGGGCTTCCGCGCCGGCATCCTTTTGATTAGAAGTGGTTCAAGAGGTCTCTGCTCGAAGGGAGACGGAAAGACCTCATTCAGGGAGAAGCGCACGTTGCTGCACCTCAGCACTTTCATCACGCGGCCGGTACTGGCCGCCCTCGCCCTAGCGACCGTCTCTGCGGTCGCCGTACATGCTGAGGATGCCAAGCCGGATCCGGCACTCGCCAACTCGATCAACAAGGACGACAAGACGGCTGAAAGCGAGCCGGAGCTTCTGAAGAAGGACGCCGCGGTCAAGGTCGACGATGGTAAGTACATCGACGCCGACGGCCACCCGACCTTCCACATCACCGACAACGGTAAGAAGCTCGACTGGTACAGCTACTCCGGCTACCGCCGCTATCACGCCGAGTGCCACGTCTGCCACGGCCCGGATGGCATGGGTTCGACCTACGCCCCCGCGCTCAAGGATTCGCTGAAGCACCTCTCCTATGAGGAGTTCATCGGCATCCTGGTCGGCGGCAAGCAGGACATCAATGCCGCCGAACAGAAGGTCATGCCGGCCTTCGGCGACAACAAGAACGTCATGTGCTACTCGGACGACCTCTACGTCTACCTGAAGGCTCGCGCCGCAGGTGCCATCGGCCGTATCCGGCCGAGCGACCACGAGGACAAGCCCCCGGCAGCCAAGAAGGCCGAGAAGGAGTGCATGGGCTTCTAATGGCCCGTGCCCCCCAGCTTGCGATCCTCTGCGCCCTGTCGATGACGGTGGCGCAGGGGGCCGTCGCACAGCATCTGCCGGACACCGTCACGACCGACGTGCTCCGCGTCTGCGGCGACCCCGGCAACATGCCGTTCTCCGAGCGCCAGGAAGACGGCTTCGAGAACAAGATCGCCGCGATCATCGCGGACGAGTTGAAGGTCAAGGTCCGCTACTACTGGCTGACCCAGGGTCCGGGCTTCGTCCGCAACACCCTCGGCACCGGCCTGTGCGATGTGGTGATCGGGCAAGCCTTCGGCAGCGACCTCGTCCAGACGACGAACCCCTATTACCGCTCCACCTACACCCTCGTGACCCGCAAGGGTGAGTTCGACGGCGCCACCGCGCTGGACGACCCGCGCCTGAAGGGCAAGAAGATCGGCGTCATCGCCGGTACGCCGCCCGTGAACCGCATGGGCGACCTCGGGCTCGTCTCGGCCATGAAGGCGTACTCGCCCTACGCCTTGGATCCCAAGCGGAAATTCCAGACCGTCTCGGCCGAGGTGATCGCGGATCTCGCGGCCAAGGACATCGACGCCGCCGTTCTGTGGGGTCCGGCCGCCGGCTGGCTCGCGAAGCAGAGCGGCATTGAGATGACGGTCACGCCCCTGCTGAAGGAGCCGGAGCGCCCGCCGATGGCCTACCGGATCGCCATGGGTGTGCGTCTCGGCGAGAACGACTGGAAGCGCGCCCTCAACACCGCCCTGCGCAAGCGCAGCGCGGATATCGAGAAGGTTCTGCGTGACTACGACGTGCCGCTTCTCGACCAGGACGAGAACAAGCTGATCACGCCGGGCGAGCGCTGAGTTCGCCCTCCGCGCCGCGCAGGGGAGGGGGCGCTACCGCCCCTTCCAATCCGGCGCGCGCTTGCCCAGGAAGGCTTCCATCCCCTCGCGGAAATCCTGGCTCATGTAGCACATGAGGATCAGGTCATCGCCCGGCCGTGCCTCGCCCTCGGCGCCGGCTTCTTCCTCCGCGAGGCGGCGCAGCCCTTCCTTCGTGGCCTGCATCGTCAGCGGCGCGTGGCCGGTGAGCAGGGTCGCGAGGGCTTCGGCACGCTCGTTGAGCGCGTGCAGATCGTCCACGACTTCGCCGACGAGGCCGATCGCGAGGGCTTCGTCCGCGCCGACGAGGCGGGCGGTGAAGATGATGTCCTTCACCCGCGCCGGGCCGATCAGGTTCGACAACCGCTTGAGGTTGCCCTGGCTGAGGCAATTGCCCAGCGTCCGGGCGATGGGGAAACCGAACCGCGCGTCGCGGGTGGCGATCCGCAGGTCGCAGGCCGCCGCGATGGCGGCGCCGCCGCCCGTGCAGGCCCCGGCGATGGCCGCGATGGTCGGCACGCGCAGCCGCTCCAGGCCGCCGAGCACCTGATCCATGAAGCGCTCGTAGCCGAGCGCATCCTCCGCCGTCGCGAAGCTGCGGAACTGCGCGATGTCGGTGCCGGCGGCGAAGGCCTTCTCGCCCGCGCCGGTGATGATGAGCGCCTTCACGGACGGGTCCGCCGCGATGTCCTCGCAGCAGGCGATCAGCCCGCGATACATCGCGAAGGTGAGGGCGTTGCGGGCCTGGGGCCGGTTCAGGACGATGCGGGCGATGCCGGCCTCGTCCTTGGTGAACAGCAACTCGTCGGTCGGGGCGTGAGCGTTCATCGGGGCCTCCGCGCAGCCGGGATCAGGCGAGGGTTTCGCGCACGATGCCGCGGGCGATCAGGTCGTCGATCGCGGCATCATCGTAGCCCGCTTCCGCCAGGATGGCACGGGAATGCTGGCCGAGGAGCGGCGCCGGCCCGTGGACGCGGCCGGGCGTCTCCGAGAACTTCACCGGCAGGCCGAGGGTCTTCATCCGCCCGACGCGGGCATGCTCGACCTCCACCACCATCTCGCGGGCCAATGTCTGCGGATCGCGGTGCATGGCGTTCACGTCGAGCACCGGCCCGGCCGGTACGCCCTCGGCTTCGAGGCGGGCGAGCCAGTCTCCCGAACTGCGCTCGCGGAAGGCGGGGGCCAGGGTTGCGGCCAAAGTCTCGCGATTGGCCATCCGGTCGCGGTTCAGGGCGAAGCGGGGATCCTCCGCGAGGGTTTCCATACCGACCGCCTTCAGCATCCGCAGCCAATTGGTCTGGTTGGCCGCGCCGATGGTGATCCAGCCATCGGCCGTCTCGAACGCCTCGTAGGGCGCGTTCAGCGGGTGGGCCGAACCCATCGGGCCTGGCGCCGTACCGGTCGCCATGGCGATGGCCGATTGCCAGTAGGTGTGCGTGATGCCCGCCTCGAACAGCGAGGTGTCCACCACCTGGCCCTGACCGGTCTTGAGCCGGCGCGTATAGGCGGCGATCACGCCCATCGCGGCGAGGATGCCGGCGGTGATGTCGGTGACGGGCGGCCCGCACTTCATTGGCGGACGGCCCGGCCCTTCGCCGGTCACGGACATGAGGCCGCTCATGCCCTGGGCCACGAGGTCGAACCCCGCCCGGTCGGCATAGGGGCCGCTGCGGCCGAAGCCGGACAGCGAGCAATAGACGAGGCCGGGGAAATCCTGGCGCAGGCTCTCGTAGCCGAGTCCGAGGCGCTCCATCGTGCCCGCGCGGTAATTCTCAATCAGCGCATCGGCATTCCCGAGGAGCCGCCGCAGGACGGCGACGCCCTCAGGCGTCTTGAGATCGAGGCTGAGGCCGCGCTTACCCCGGTTCATCATCATGTAGGCGGCGCTCTCGCCGTCCAGGGCCGGCGGGACCGTGCGGCGGGTGTCGTCACCGTCGAGCTTTTCGACCTTGATGACCTCCGCGCCCATGTCCGCGAGCATCAGCCCGCAGACCGGCCCGGCCATGATATGCGCGAGCTCGATCACCCGCATCCCGGCGAGCGGCCCGTGCCGCTCCATCGTCGCGACGGCCATCGGATCACTCTCCCGCAGGGACGCTGGCGACCCGCCCGGTGGGCTCGACCGGGGGATCCACGAACTCGCGCTCGGGATGCATCGTGAAGGCCAGGGCCGCGCCCAGCAGGCAGAGGCCGATGGAGCCGATGAAGGGCAGCGTCCAGCTTCCCGTGCGATCCACGATGAAGCCGAACACGATCGGGGACACGATGGCGGCCAGCGCTGAGCCGGTGTTCATCAGGCCGCTCGCCGTGCCGGCATATTTCGGCGCGATGTCCATGGGCACCGACCAGATCGGGCCGATCACCAGTTCGGCGAAGAAGAAGCCGGAGGAGAGCAGCAGGGCGACGTAGGTGAGGTCGCGGGTGAAGAACACGCCGGTCAGGCTCGCCGCCGCGCCGAGGAAACCGATGACGATCACCGACAGGCGGGCGAGCTTCACGTTCCCGGTGACGTGGCCGATCTTGTCGCTGGCGATACCGCCGACCGTGTCGCCGACCACGCCGGCAAAGAATACGCCGGAGGCGAACAGGGCCGAGTTCTTCAAGTCGAGCCCGTAGCTCTCCTTGAAGAAGGTCGGCAGCCAGCCGAGGAACAGCCACAGGGTCCAGCCGTAGCAGAAATAGGTGATCGACACCGGCAGCATCCGCCGGGTGAGGGCGCCCCACGGCACGCTCTGGCGGACACCGACCACGCGCGGCGCGGGCAGGGTGTCCAGCTCGGCCTGGGTGATGTCCGGATGGTCCGAGGGATCGTCGCGGAAGTAGAGATACCAGATCACCACCCAGACGAGGCTCACGCCGCCGAGGACGAAGAAGCTCACGCGCCAGCCGAAATGGTAGATCAGGAAGGCGACGATGGGCGGGGCGACGGCATTGCCGAACCGCGCGAAGGCGTGGGTGATGCCCTGCGCGAAGCCGCGCTTGCCCGGCGCCGTCCAGTTCTGCATGGCGCGGGTGGCGGTGGGGAACGTCGCGCCCTCGCCGAAGCCGAGGAGCACGCGGGCGAGGAACAGGCTCACGAGGCCGCCGACAAAGCCGGTGAGGATTGTCGCGATCGCCCAGATGATGCCGCAGATCATCAGGGTCCGCCGGGCGCCGAACTTGTCGCCCACCGAGCCGCCGATGACCTGGAAGATCGCGTAGGGATAGGCGAAGGCGGAGAGCATCAGCCCGAACTCGGTCTTCGACATGCCGAGGTCGTGCATCATCACCGTGCCGGCCGTCGCCAGGTTCACCCTGTCGAGGTAGGTGATGAAATACATCAGGCAGAGCAGGCCGAGCACGCCATTGGTGGCGCTCACGCGCTTCATCATCGCCTTCCCCTCCCTGGCGGCGCCGGGAGCTTGCTGCCCCTCGTGCCCGCACGGTGCCTCGGCCTCGCGGCCTGACACTTCGATTAATACGTTATTCAATCCGGTCTTGGCGCCTTTGGCAACAGCCTATGATCATAAAGCGCTCATGGCCCCCAAAAGCGAACGGGGGCCGTGCGGCCCCCGTCCTCGTGGTGATGTTGACGCTGTTCAGGCCGTGGCGGGCCGGAGCTTGGTGGTCTCTTCGGCCGGGGCCGAGAGCGCCTTGCCGCGCGGGCCGACCCAGGAGCCCACCCAGTTGCGCTGCCACAGGGCGAGGCAGCCGAGCACCACCGCCGCGAAGACGGCGTAGATGACGAAGCCGGTGGCGAAGTGCCCGGTATATTGCTTCGACAGACCCATGACGTTCGGCAGGATCGCGCCGCCGAGGGCACCGACCTCGCCGATCATCGAGCCGGCCACGGCCGTGTTGTTCGGCCAGCGCAGGGGCACGAGCTGGAACAGCGCGCCGTTCCCCGCGCCCAAAGCGGCGAAGCAGAACATGAACAGGATGGTCGTCATGGCGAGCGACGGGTTCGCCGTCAGCGCCAGGAAGGCCGCCACCGCCGCAAGCAGCACCACCGAGAGTACCGCCACGCCGCCGAGCTTGTCGGCGAAGTAGCCGCCGACGATGCGGATGCCCGAGCCCATCAGCGCCGCGAGCATCGTGAGACGCCCGGCCTCGACCTTCGTCACCGAGAACTGCTCGTAGAAGAAGGTCGGCAGGAAGTTCGACAGGCCGATGAAGCCGCCGAAGGTGATGACGTAGATCAGCGAGAAGGCCCAGCCGTCCTTCGTGAACAGGCAGGAGACGTGCTCCTTGAAGGACTGGCCGTGCAGGTCCGGCGGCTCCTTCGCGAGGATGATCATCACCACCAGGGGGATGAGCATCACGACGCCCGCGAAGCCGTAGACGGCCTGCCAGCCGTACATCTGCGCCAGCGGCGGGGCGAACAGCACCGCGAGCACGGTGCCGGAATTGCCGGCTCCCGCGATGCCCATGGCGAGGCCCTTGTGCTCCGGCGGGAACCAGCCCGAGCCCAGCGACAGCGCCACGCCGAACGACGCGCCGGCAATGCCGAGCAGCACGCCCATGGCGAGGACGTCGTTGTAGGAGGAGACCGCGAAGAAGCCGTAGGCCATCGCCAGGACGATGACACCCATTTCGGTGATCGCGGCGTTCTTCCGGCCGATATACTGGGCCAGCACGCCGAGCGGGAAGCGCATGATCGCGCCGGCCAGGATCGGCAGGGAGATCATGAAGCCGGTCTGCGCCGGGGTGAGCTTGTAGGTTTCGGTGATGAACGGGCCCATCGCGCCGTTCAGAACCCAGATCGCGAAGCAGAAATCGAAGTAGAGGAAAGCGGCAAACAATGTCGGGGGGTGGCCCGACTTCATCACGGTCTTGAAGCTCGCCATGGGTGAGGTGCTCGTCAGAGTTTGCGAGCCGCGACGCGGCCGCACATGCCGGGGATCCGGACTCACACCGTCCGCTCTGCGGAGCGCCGTTGCTCCGCGTGCCGCGCCTAAGCCGGCAGGGTGGGTCATGCAGGAGCTGTGCCAGCCGCCTCGGACGGCGTATTGGGGTGCGACTCCAAGCTGTGCCGCGCAACGAGGCAGGGGTGACGCGCAAACGGGCGCGTGAGCAAATTCAGTCGCAATTGATGGGATTAACTTGCTGCATGCGTGCAACAGCCTCGCGGAAAGCCCGGCGGCAAGTCATACGCGGGTCCGGTATGGCATGGCCGCGCTTGGCGGCGCCTGGCGGCTTTTGTAGATCTCGTTGAAGCTTGACCGGATGACGCGCGGCCGACTCCGTCCGTGATGCGCCTTCGTCTTTCAGGAAGACCCACGATGTCCGCCCCGATTCGCCTTCTGCTCCTCGCCGGCCTCGCCGTCTGCGCGGCGGCCGCGCCCGCCCTGGCGCAAACCCGCACCGCTCTCGCCGATCCCGATGCCGACCGGCTCTTCCAGGACCAGAATGGCGCCTACTACCTGAAGCGAGGCGACCGCTACGTTCCGTATTCCGGCCGCGTCGAGTTCGGCCGCGCGGTCCTCGACCGTCAGGCCGCCGCCGCCGTGCCGGCGCTCGCCCCGGCTCCGGCCCCGGCGATGCAGCCGCCGGCCTCCCGGCAGGCCGCCCTGGTCCAGCCGGAGGCGTCCGGCGATCCGGCGCTCTCGCCAATCGAGGCCGCGAAGGCCAAGGCCGTGCTGCGCACGCCCGACAACGGCCCGATCGACTACGCGAAGGCCTACGGCCCGATCGAGGACGACGTGTATCCCGTCCGCGCCTTCGACTACAAGAAGATGAGCCCGGCCTACCTCCGCCAGGAGATCGCCTATAACGGCCCCTACGAGCCGGGCACGATCATCGTGGACCCGCGCGCCCACCAGCTGACCCTGGTGCAGGAGGGCGGCCGTGCCCGCCGCTACGGCGTCGGCGTGGGCAAGCAGGGCTTCTCGTGGTCGGGCACGGCCACCGTCAACTCGAAGCAGGCGTGGCCGGATTGGTACCCGCCGAAGGAGATGATCGCCCGCAGCCCGAAGCTGGCGAGCGAGGTCGACAAGCTCCAGAGCGGGCTCGGCGTCTCCGGCGGCCTGCGCAACCCGCTCGGCGCCCGCGCCATGTATCTCTGGCAGGGCAACAAGGACACGCTGTTCCGCATCCATGGCACGCTGGAGCCCTTCTCCATCGGCAAGAGCGTGTCCTCGGGCTGCATCCGCATGATCAACCAGGACGCCATCGACCTGTTCAGCCGCGTCAACGTCGGCTCGAAGGTGGTGGTGCTGAACTGATCGCGCTTGCTCAGCGCGCGAGGTCGGCGACCAGCGCGTTGAGCACCGGAGCCCCGGCGGCGGTCGCGGCGATGCGGCCGTCGGGCTTGGCGGTGAGCAAGCCGTCGCCGACCAGAGCGGCGATTCGCGCGGGGTCGATGGGCCGCCCGCCGAGGGCGGCGTAGCGGGCGGGGTCGATCCCCTCCGACAGGCGCAGGCCCATCACGAGGAATTCGTCGGCCTGGGCCGGGGCCGCGAGGTGTTCGGTCTCCGCGATTCCGTGGCCGTCCGCCTCGACACGGGCGAGCCACGCTTCGGGGCCGCGCTCGGTGACGGTGCCGATGCGCCCCTCCGGCGTCACGAGGCGCCCATGGGCGCCGGGCCCGATCCCGGCATATTCGCCGTAGCGCCAATAGAGCAGGTTGTGCCGCGCCTCGGCGCCGGGCCGGGCGTGGTTCGAGATCTCGTAGGCCGGCAGGCCCGCCGCCTCGCAGACCTCCTGCGTCACGTCGTAGAGGGCGCGGGACACGTCCTCGTCGGGCGTCACCAGCTTGCCGGCGGCGGCGAGGCCGTAGAACGGCGTGCCGGGCTCGATGGTGAGCTGGTAGAGCGACAGGTGCTCCGCCGCCCGCGCGATGGCCTCGGACAGTTCGGCGCGCCACGCCGCCGGGCTCTGGTTCGGCCGCGCATAGATCAGGTCGAAGGAGGTCCGCGTGAAGGTGGTCTGCGCCACCTTGATCGCGGCGAAGGCTTCCTGCGCGTTGTGCAGGCGGCCGAGGGTCTTCAGCGAGGCATCGTCCAGCGCCTGCACGCCGAGGGAAACGCGGTTCACCCCCGCCGTCCGGTAGCCCCGGAAGCGCCCGGCCTCGACGCTCGACGGGTTGGCCTCCAGCGTCACTTCGGCCCCCGGCGCGACGCGCCAATGCCCGGCGATGGCATCGAGCAGCCCCGCCACGGTCTCCGGCTTCATCAGAGAGGGCGTGCCGCCGCCGAGGAAGATGCTCGTGACCTCCCGCCCCGGCACGCGGGCGGCGACATGGGCCATCTCCGCGCGGAAGGCCGCGAGGAAACGGGCTTCATCGACGCCGGCATGGCGGACGTGGCTGTTGAAGTCGCAATACGGGCACTTCGCCGCGCAGAAGGGCCAGTGCAGGTACACCCCGAACCCCGCATCGCGGGTGGGGTGGTCCGGGATCGCGGCGGTCAAGTCCGCTCCGTCGGGGCGAGGCATTCGCGGGCGAGGTCCACGAAGGCCCGCGCCCGGTGGGACAAGCCCTTGCCCGATTGCCAATCGACGCCGTGCTTCTCCTCGGCGCTCATCTCGCCGAAGGTCCGCTCATGGCCCTCCGGCCGGAACAGCGGATCGTAGCCGAAGCCGGCCGTGCCGCGCGGCTCCACGAGGTCGCCGAACACCCGGCCCTCGAACAGCTCGGTATGGCCATCGGGCCACGCCAGGACGAGGGCCGACACGAAATGTGCCTTACGATTCGCGGCGCCGCGCGTGTCGAGTTCGGAGAAGATCCGGGCCATGGCGCCGGAGAAGTCCTTGGTCGGCCCGGCCCAGCGGGCGGAGAAGATGCCCGGCGCGCCGTCCAGCGCATCGACGCAGAGGCCGGAATCGTCGGCGAAGGCCGGCAGGCCTGTGGCCTTGGTCGCCGCATGGGCCTTGATCGCCGCGTTCTCGGCGAACATCGTCCCGGTCTCATCGGGCTCGGGCAGGCCGAGTTCGCCCGCCGAAACGGCCTCGATGCCGAAGGGCGCCAGAAGCTCGCGCATCTCCACGAGCTTGCCCGCGTTGTGGGTGGCGATCACCACCTTGCCGGTCAGGCGGCGCCTCACGCGATGGCCTCCTTCTGCAGCGCGACGAGGCGCTCGGTGCCGAGGCGGGCGAGGCGGAGCAATTCCAGAAGCTGCGCCTCCGTGAAGGGCTCGGCCTCGGCGGTGCCCTGCACCTCCACGATGCCGCCCTTGCCGGTCAGCACGAAGTTCGCGTCCGTGTCGGCGGCCGAATCCTCCTCGTATTCGAGGTCGAGGACCGGCATCCCCCTGTAGATGCCGCAGGATACGGCGGCGACGTGATCGCGCAGCGGATCGACGGAGATGATCGAGCGGGTGCGCATCCAGGCGAAGCAATCGTGCAGGGCCACCCAGGCGCCGGTGATGGCGGCGGTGCGGGTGCCGCCATCGGCCTGGATCACGTCGCAATCCACCGTCACCTGCTTCTCGCCGATGGCCGAGAGGTTCGTGACGGCGCGGAGCGAGCGGCCGATCAGGCGCTGGATCTCCTGCGTGCGGCCGGAGGGCTTGCCGGAATTCACTTCGCGGCGGGTGCGCTCATGGGTCGCTCTCGGCAGCATCGCGTATTCGGCCGTGACCCAGCCCTTGCCGGAGCCGCGCAGCCACGGCGGGGCGCGCTCCTCCAGGGAGGCCGTGCACAGCACCTTGGTGTTGCCGAAGCTGATGAGGCAGGAGCCCTCGGCGTAGCGCGCCACGGCGCGTTCGAGGGTTACGGGCCGCATCGCGTCGGCGGCACGGTTGGATGGCCGCATGCGACACCCTTTCATTGCGAGAAGTGCGGGCCGGGCTCATAGGCTGCACGGCCCCGACGAGCAAGCAGCGGATTGATCCGCGAGCCCAGGGCAGACATGATCGGGAGTCAGGATCCGGCGACCGTGACACATCAGAGCTTCGACATTTCACAAAATCAATCGATGCAGGCCCTGTCTGCCCTCAACGAGCGCGCCAGGGAGATCTTCCGGCAGATCGTCGAGAGCTACCTGACGACGGGAGAGCCGGTGGGCTCGCGCAACCTCGCGCGCATCCTGCCGATGGCGCTCTCCGCCGCCTCGATCCGCAACGTGATGGCGGATCTGGAGCATTCCGGGCTGATCTTCGCGCCCCACACCTCGGCGGGGCGCCTGCCCACCGAGCAGGGCCTGCGCTTCTTCGTGGATGCCATGCTCGAACTGGGCGATGTCGGGCAGGACGAGAAGGACCGGATCGAGGGCCAGATGCGGGCGGTCGCCTCGCGCCACACCTTCGAATCGGCGCTGACGGAGGCGTCGAGCCTGCTGTCGGGCGTGTCGCGGGGGGCCGGCGTGGTGCTCACCACGAAGGCCAATGCGAGCCTGAAGCATATCGAGTTCGTGCGGCTCGACCCCGCCCGCGCCCTGGTGGTGCTGGTCTCGGACGACGGCACCGTCGAGAACCGCCTGCTCGACCTGCCCCCCGGCCTGCCGGCCGGAGCCCTGCAGGAGGCGACGAACTACCTCAACGCCCGTCTCGCAGGGCGAACCCTCGGCGTGCTGCGCGCGGAGATCGAGGTGGGGCGCCTCGCGAAGAAGCGAGAGCTGGACGAACTCACCGAGCGGCTGGTGGATGCGGGCCTCGCGACCCCGGTCGGGCCCTCGGAGGCGCGGCAGCTCATCGTGCGCGGGCAAGCCAACCTGCTGGACGACCTGCGCGCGGCCGAAGACCTGGAGCGCATCCGGCTGCTGTTCAACGATCTCGAGACGCAGAAGGACGTGATCGACCTCCTCGCCCGCGCCGAGCAGGGGGAGGGGGTGCGGATCTTCATCGGCTCCGAAAACAAATTGTTCTCGCTCTCGGGCTCCTCGCTCATCGCGGCGCCGTTCCGCGACGGGTCGCAGAAGATCGTCGGCGTGGTCGGCGTCATCGGCCCGACGCGGCTGAACTATGCCCGCATCGTGCCGATGGTGGATTACACCGCCCGCGTCGTCTCGAAGCTTCTCGACGGCGGGCGGTGATCGTTCGCCCGCTCAGGCGGGGATCACGTCCACGATCTCGTAGGTGTCGGGATCGATGATGACGATGTCGTCGCGCACGAGGATGAAGTCGTAGCCCTCGTAATCCGGCACCAGCTCGACGATGGCCGGCGGCAGGCGGTGCAGCCGCACCGAACGCGGGATCGCCGTGCCGACGCTCAGCGCGAAGTTCACGCTGTCGAGGCGCGAGATGCCGCCCCGCAGGATCGACTGGCGGAACTCCGTGCGCCGCCCGGTATCGAGGCGGGAATACCCGCCGCGCACCGCACCGCCATCACGACCGCCACGGGCGCCCGGCCCCCGCTCGGCACCGCGCCGCTCGCCGGCCGCACCCGGACCGTTCCGGCCATCGGGACCGCCGCGCTCGGCCGCACCGTTGCGCTCGCCGGGTCCGCCACGCTCGCCGCGCTCTCCACGCTCGCCGGGGCCACCGCGCTCTCCGCGCTCTCCGCGCTCGCCGCGCTCGCCGCGCTCGCCGGGGCCACCACGCTCACCGGGACCGCCGCGTTCCGCGCCGCCGCCGGCCGCCGGGCCGCGCCCGCCGCCTTCACCGCCGCGCATCCCGGCACCGCCGCCCGCGCCACCCGGACCCGCCGCGCCCGGTCCACCCGCACCGGGGCCGCCGCTCGCGCCGCCACCCGGGCCGCCACCGCCGCCCGGACCGGCCGCCGCGCCCCCGGCGCCGCCCGCGCCAGCACCACCGCCCCCTCCGGCCCCGCCACCGGGTCCGCCCTGGGCGAAGGCCGTCGTCGCGCCCGCCATGATGACCGCCGCGGCCACCGTGCTGCGAAGAATCCTGTTCATGTGCCGTCCACCGTCCCAGAGGGCGCGCCCTCCGGACGCTCGACCCGGGCCGGAACGGGGACGGAATCGAAACCGTTCCGGCATCGTTCGTCCAAGGCTGGTGACAAGCCGCCGCGTCTCGCACACGCGAACGTGAGGAAGTCTTGCGGGCAGGGGTTGGGGCTGTAACGTCCGCGCACGCCAGAGAAGCCGGCGCAGTGTCGGCCCAGCGAGTCCCGGAGACGCCATGTCCGCACCTCCCGTTGACCGTATCAACATCACGTCGGAGGTCCACGATGCCGCCGACCGGCGCCGCCGCATCATGGCGATCGTCGGCTCCTCCTCGGGCAATCTGGTCGAGTGGTACGACTTCTACTGCTACGCCTTCTTCGCCCTCTACTTCGCCCCGGCCTTCTTCCCGAAGGGCGATTCCACCAGCCAGCTCCTGCAGACGGCAGGCATCTTCGCGGTGGGCTTCTTCATGCGCCCGGTGGGCGGCTGGCTGTTCGGGCGCATCGGCGACCGGGTGGGCCGGCGGACCTCGATGGTCATCTCCGTGCTGATGATGTGCTTCGGCTCGCTGCTGATCGGCATCCTGCCGACTTACGACACCGTAGGCACCCTGGCGCCGGTCCTGCTGCTGCTGGCGCGGATGCTCCAGGGCCTCTCGGTCGGCGGCGAGTACGGCACGTCGGCCACCTATATGAGCGAGGTCGCGATCAAGGGGCGGCGCGGGTTCTTCGCCTCGTTCCAGTACGTCACGCTGATCGGCGGGCAGCTGCTCGCCTCCCTGGTGCTGGTCGGCCTGCAGGCCGTCATGACGAGCGCGGAACTGACGGCCTATGGCTGGCGCATCCCGTTCTTCATCGGCGCGGGCCTCGCGGTCGTGGCGCTCTACCTCCGGCGCTCGCTGGCCGAGACCAAGGAAGCCGGCGACAAGGAGAATGCCGGCACCTTCAGCGAGCTGTTCAAGCACTGGCGGGCGTTCTGCGTCGTCCTGGCCTACACGGCCGGTGGCAGCCTGAGCTTCTACACCTTCACGACGTACATGCAGAAGTATCTCGTCAACACCGCCGGCATGCCGAAGACATCGGCCTCACAGGTCATGACCTGGGTTCTGCTGGTCTACATGCTGATCCAGCCGATCTTCGGCGCTCTGTCGGACAAGATCGGCCGCAAGGCCAACATGATCCTCTACAGCGGCCTCGGCATGCTGATGGTGGTGCCGATCATGTCGTTCCTGCACACCAACAAGGACCCCTACCTCGCCTTCGCGATGATCACCCTCGGCCTGTCGGTGATCTCGTTCTACACGGGCATCAGCGGCATCGTGAAAGCGGAGCTGTTCCCGACCAACGTCCGGGCGCTGGGCGTCGGCCTGTCCTACGCCCTCGCCAACGCGATGTTCGGCGGCACCGCCGAATACGTGGCGCTGTGGTTCAAGGATGCGGGGATCGAGACGACCTTCTTCTGGTACGTGACGATCATGCTGGCGATCGCCTTCATCGCCTCGCTCATCATGCCGAACCCGAAGGTTCACGGCTATCTCGATGGCGCGGGCACGGTGGAAGAGGCGCTGGGCAAGAAGAAGAAGAAGGCGGGCCTCGCCGCCGCCTGAACGAAAAAGGGGCGGGCCTCGCGGCCCGCCCCCTTTCGCTTGTCGAGGACCGGACCTCAGTCCTGATCGATCTGCTTGCCGATGATGGCGATGGCCTTCTCGTAGACCTGGGCGGCGTTCCAGCCCTGGAGGGCCGCGAAGTTCGGCTCGCCCGGCTGGTAGCCGGCGCCGCGCTGCCAGCCATGCGCCTTCAGGAAGTTCGCCGTGGAGGAGAGCGCCGCGCCGACATTGTTGAGGTCGCCGCCGGTGCCGTAGTTCAGCACGTTCTTCGGCAGGAACTGGGTGTGGCCGATCTCGCCGTGGGCGGCGCCGCGGGTGCCGGCCGAGATGATGCCCCGGTCGATCAGGGTGAGGGCGGCGCGGAGCTGATCGGTGAAGTATTCCGAGCGGCGGCAATCGTAGGCGAGGGTCGCGACGGCCGAGAGCGTATTCACGTTGCCCTTCACGGCGCCGAAGCCGGTCTCCATGCCCCAGATCGCCAGCAGCGGGCCCGGCGGCACGCCGTAGCGCTGCTCGATGGAATCGAACAGGGCGGCGTTGGTGCGCTTCAGGGCGCGGCCGCGCTTCACAATGGTCGTGGCGCCGCGCTTGGCCATGAACTGGTCGAGGGAGAGCTTGAAGCTGTGCTGCCCCCGGTCGGCCGAGATGGTGGCGGTGGAATAGCTGGTGCCGGCGAGGGCATCGAGGCTTTCGGCGCTGGCGCGGCCCCGGTTCTCGGCGATGAACTCGCGCTTCCAGGTCTCGAACCCGGCCGAATTGTTGCCGCACTGGGCGGCCTGCGCCTCGGTGAGGGCGCCGCCGAGCAGGCTGAGCGCCGCGACGGCGAGGCTGAAGTGACGCATGCGTGCAGCCACGTGGAACTCCTGAAATCCCGGCCGGGGCGAATGGTCCGCCCGGCAATATCGTTGCGGTCTAAAGCATATCGCGAAGGTTGGCGCACGCGGGGACGGCCCCAAGACGTGCGGATTCCCCCCTTCCGCGACAGAAGTGATGGCAGCGTGGTTTCCGAGACGCTTCCGGCCTCACGGGAGCCAGGATCTCGCGCCAAGGCCCTCGCGGCGCCGGTCGAACCGAGCGGAACGCGAAGCGTTTGAGCGAGGCGGCGGGGAGGCCGGCGAATGCGAAACGGTCGGGGGCGATGACGAAACCCACCCTTGCGGATGCACCGGAACTGGCGGGCGCGCAGCTCGTGACGCCAGCCGGCCTCGACACCCCGGCGCCGGCCTTCAAGATCGTCAGCTGGAATCTCCTGCGGCGGGTGGGGGCGGCCATCGAGGACGTTATCGCCCTGATCGAGCAGGAATCGCCCGATCTGCTGCTGATGCAGGAGGCCACGCGGGCCATCGGCTTCCTGAAGGAGCGCGTCGGTGGCCATTATGCCTGGGCGCCGCTGCCGGGGCGCATCCACGGGCTCGCCATGTGGAGCCCGACCCCGTTCCCGAGCCCGCCGCGCACGGTGACGCTGCCCTCCGGCGCCGTGGTGCACCGGGTGTGCCAAGTGCTCGATCTCGGCACGTTCGGCGTGGCCAACGTCCACCTTTCCCACGGGCAGATGCTGAACCGGCGGCAGTTGCGGCGGATCGTGATGGGCCTTCCGCCCCGCGCGGCGGTTCTGGGCGATTACAACATCGTCGGCCCGGCCATGGTGCCGGGGTTCCGCGACATCGGCCCCCGGCGGCCGACCCATTCGATGATCGAGGTACTGCCCCTGCGCCTCGACCGCTGCATCGCCCGGGGGCTCGTATGCCGGGAGAGCGCGGTGCTGCCGCGCGGCCCCTCGGACCACCGGCCCATCGTCGTGCATCTCTGCCCAGAGCCGGATTCGCCCGCGCCGCTCAGAGGTATGGCAGCAGCAGCCGAACGCCTGCGTCGCGCAAGCGCACGGGCAAGAATCGGTCTGCGAGATCCTTCTCGGTGAGCGGCAGGTCCATCTTCGCCTGGATCAGCGCGTCGATCTGCCCGGCGAGGTCGGCGTCGATCACCTCGACGTTCAGTTCGAAGTTCAGGCGGAAGCTACGCATGTCCCAGTTGGCGCTGCCGACGAAGCACCACACGTCATCGACCACCATCGCCTTGGCGTGGTCGAACGGATCGCGGTCGAGATAGACCCGCACGCCCGCCCGGATCAGCACGTCGAGATGGGCGCGCATCGCCCAATCGATGAAGCGGTGATCGCTGACCGCCGGGATCACCACCTCGACGGAGATCCCCCGCGTCGCGGCCTGGATGAGGGCGCCGGTCACGAGTTCGTCCGGCAGGAAGTACGGCGTAGCGATCCGCACCCGACGGCGGGCGCAGTTCAGCGCCTGGATCACCACCTGCTCGACCTTCTGCACGTCGGCATCGGGCCCCGACGTCACCACGCGGGCGACGCAATCGCCGACCGCGGGCGCCTCCACGAGCCAGGGCGGCCCGTCGAGGCTCTCGCCGTCGGCGAAGGCCCAGTCCGCCGTGAAGGCCGTGACGAGCTGGTCCACCACCGGCCCCTCGAACCGGAAATGGATGTCGCGGATCGGATGCCGGGGCTTCGTCCCGACGCGATTGGCGGCGGCGATGTTGAGCCCGCCCGTGAAGGCGACCGTCCCGTCGAGGATCAAGAGCTTCTTGTGGTTGCGCAGGTTGAGGAACGGCATCCGCCAGGGCAGGGCGGAATGCATGAACAGGGCGGCGGGCACGCCGGCCGCGTGCAGGCGCTTGTAGGCCGGCGTCCGGAAATAGCCGCCACCGATCCCGTCGATGATGACCCGCACCTCGACGCCCCGTCCCTTGGCCTGCGCCAGGGCCTCGCAGAATTCGCGGCCGGTGGCATCATCGCGGAAGATGTAGCTCGTCATGGCGACGCTCGCCCGCGCGTCGCGGATCGCCGCCAGCATCTCCGGGTAGGCCTCGTCGCCGTTGCGGAACATCCGCACCCGGTTGCCGATGAGCGCGGGCGCCCCGGTGATGCGCCGGATCGCCCGGTCCAGGGGCCACAGGGTCTCCGGCACGACGGCGTCGTCCGCGTCCGGCGGCGGCACCGCCTCGGAGGGCCGCCCGCGCATCTTGCGCGCCCGGCGATACACGCGGTTGATGCCGAGCAGCAGGTAGAGGGCCGATCCGAAGATCGGCGAGAGCCACGCCAGCCCGATCCACCCCACGGCCACGCTCACGCGCCGCTTGCGCAGCAGCGCATGCACCGTCACCGCGATGGCGAGGCAGATGCCGACCAGCGCCTCCACGTCCGCCCGCAGCAAAGCTGTCGAGTTGATCCAACGATAGACGACCTGGTCCACTGGCATCCCATGCGGCTGAAGCCTGCGGGCGATATAACCCAGCCTCGGCGCAAGTCTGCCCGTCCTCTGCGCCTTCTCAGTGCCTGGACGGTGGATCGCAGCGGAACTCGCTGCCGTCGAGGGCGCCGTAGACGATGCGCCCGCCCGCATGGAGGCAGCGCGTCTTCGCCGCTTCGAGCGGCCTGTGGAAGGTCCAGATCGTGATCATCGGCATCACGGTGGCGAGGCAGACGCCGCCGATGAGGAGCGCCGCCGCCCAGGTCGGGCCGTCGCGCTCGGGCCGGGGAGGGCGCGGGGGCGGCATCGACCCGTAGAAGGCCAGGGTCAGGCCGATCAAGTCGGTGGTGGCTGTCATCGCCCGTCCCGCACCGGCGGCCCGCCGCTGCGGGACAAGGGACAGACTAGGGCAGGGCGCCCGCGCCGCCTACCACCCGGGAGGCGCGGCGGATCACCCCTCCCAGACGGGCGCCCGCTTCTGCAGGAAGGCGTCGATGCCTTCCTGTGCGTCGGCCATCGCCATGTTCCGTGTCATCACCTGCGCGGTGTAGGCGTAGGCCTCGTCGAGACTCATCTCGCCCTGCCGCGCGAAGGCCTCCTTGCCGATGGCGAGCACCTTGCGCGCCTTGGCGGCGATGCGTCCCGCCATGTCGGCGACGGAGGCGTCCAGACGGTCGGCGGGCACCACGCGGTTCACGAGGCCGATGCGCAGGGCCTCGGCGGCGTCGACCGGCTCGCCAAGCAGGAGCATTTCCATCGCCGCCTTGCGTGGCACCACCCGCGAAAGGGCGACCATCGGCGTCGAGCAGAACAGGCCGATCTGCACGCCCGGCGTGGCGAAGCGCGCCTCCTCGGAGCAAATCGCGAGATCGCAGGAGGCGACGAGCTGGCAGCCCGCCGCCGTGGCGATGCCGTGGACCTGCGCGATGACCGGCTTCGGCAGGCGCACGAGGCTCGTCATCAGCCGGGCGCAGGTTCGGAAGAGGTGGTCCGTCGTCTCGGGCGAGGAATCGGCGCGCATCTCGCGCAGATCGTGCCCGGCGCAGAAGGCGGGCCCGGCGGCCTTGAGGACCACCACCCGCACCGAATCGTCGGCGCGGATCGCGTCGAGGGCGTCCTGCAGGGCGGTCATCAGCGCCAGCGACAGGGCGTTGCGCGCCGCCGGGCGGTTCAACACGAGGGTGGCGATCCCCTCCGCATCGTGCCGGAGAAGGACGGGCTCAGCAGCGGTCAACGGCGTCTCCCTTCGGGCTCTGCGGCCCTAAGGAGACGGATCTAGCACACCCGGCCGGGCTCGGCATGCTCCGCCAGGGCGTGGTCGAGCCGGGCGAAATCGGCGCCGGGGCCGTTCCACCACAGGGGCGGCAGGCGGTCGAGCCGGCCGAGCGCCCGCGCGTAGTTCGGCGCGAGGGCGCTGTCCACGATAGCGAGGCTCGCGCCCGAGAGGACGAGGGCGAGTTCGTGTTCGCCGATCGCCGGGTCGAGGTCCTTCGTCCGGGCGCCGACCCAGGCGAAGCCCTGCCGGAGCGCCGCCGCCTCGAGGGGGTCGGCCACCATCAGCACGGCGAGGTCGCCGAAGCCGATGCCCTCGGCCCGAGCCCACTTGGCGCAGGCGCCGGGCACGAACGGCGAGGGGTTCTCCTCCACGGGAGCCGGGCGCAGCAACGCCGGCTTCTCCAGGGAGGCGGGGTGGGTCACGCTGTGTCTTGCGCCGAGCATGCGGTGAAAACCGGCCTGTTCATTGGCTGAACCATTCCGGGTTCGCGCGTCCCGGTTAAGACTTCCTGATCTTGGCCCTCTCGGGTGCAGCAAATCCGGCCGGAACCGGGCGGTTCGTCGGCGCAAAGCGGCTCATGGCCAACGCGGGATGAAGATTACGCAGAAATTCCGCCCTGGCGGACGAGGCCTGAACGTCTATCTGATGCCCTCGGAAGCGGCCCGCTCGACGAGGCCGCGACACACCGGAGGACGTCCTTGACCCGCCATTTCGCCCCGCTCGCTGCGGCCCTGCTGCTCTGCGGCCCGGCACAGGCCGAGATGCGCAACGCGCCCTCGCCGCGCGCCCTCGAATTCGCCGCCTACATCTTCGCGGCGTCCAATGTCTGCGGCTACCGAATCGGCGCCCCCGAGTTCGAAGCCCTGCTCGCCAAGCAGAACACCCGCGTCGCCGACGTCCAGCCCGGCGGCCCCTTCGGCAACCGCGTCCAGACGATCTTCACGCTGATGTCGAACCAGATGCAGATGAACCGCGACGGCGCGTGCCTCGCCGTGGCCGGCGAATACGGGCCGGAGGGCAACATCGCCAAGAACGTGCTGCAGCCCTCCGCCGAGGTGCCGAAAGCCCCGGAGCCGGCCAAGCCCGCGCAGCCGGCCAAGCCCGCGCAGTAGCCCTCAGCCGAGCCGCCAGTCGATCGGCGCCAAGCCCCGTTCGGCGAGCCATGCGTTGGCCCGGCCGAACGGATTGGAACCGGGGAAGTCCCGCGCCCGGTTGAGGGGCGAGGGATGCCCGCTCTCGATGATCGCGTGGCGTGCCGCATCGATCAGCCCGGCGCGGGCCCGGGCCTGCGCCCCCCACAGGAGGAACACGGCGGGCTCGTCGCGCGCGGCGACCGCCGCCACCGCCTCGTCGGTGAGCGCCGCCCAGCCCGAACGCAGATGCGCCCCAGCCTTGCCGGCCTCGACGGTGAGCGCGCTGTTGAGGAGCAGCACTCCCTGCCGCGCCCAGGGCGTGAGATCGCCCCCCGCCTCGCGGGGCGAGCCCGCCTCGGCGAGGATGACCTTCAGGGAGGCGGGCAGCCGGCTCTTGCCCACATAGGAAAACGCGAGCCCGTTGGCGTCGCCCGGCGTCGGGTAGGGGTCCTGCCCGAGGATGACCGCCTTCACGGACGGCAGCGGCGTCTCGCGCAGCGCCCGGAAGATGTCGCCGGGGGCGGGCAGCACCTGCGCCCCTGCGGCGATGCGTCCATCGATCGTCTGCGCCACCCTGTCGGCCGCGCCGTCGCGGAAGAAAGGGAGGGCGAGCCAGGGGGAACCGCTCGCGCGGAACGCAGCGAGGGCGGCGGCGACGGGCCGGTCGGTCATCGGACTGTGGAGATCCTAAGCCGGAGCGGCATTTGCCGCCGCGTGCCGCGTCTCTATACCGGTATGTACGCGGCACCGCAGCAAGGGTGCCTTCGCCGGAGCCGCCCGGCGACCTACATAGGGGCGACTTCCCGCCCTGCGGGTCCGAACTCAGCTTCGAAAGGGAATCGGCGCCAGGGCGCCGGAACGCTCTGATGAACGAACGTATCGAACCAGCCGCGCTCGCCAACAACCGGCCCGTCCCCGCCCGCGAGAACGGGACGCGCGGCCTGCCGGGCGACCATCCGCAGGTCCGCTGGGGCCGCGTCGGCGTTCTGCTGATGAATCTCGGCACGCCCGAGGGTACGTCCTACTGGCCGATGCGCCGGTACCTGAAGGAGTTCCTGTCCGACCGCCGGGTCATCGAGGTGCCGCGCCTGATCTGGTGGCCGCTGCTCAACCTCATCATCCTGTCGAAGCGGCCGGGCCCGAAGGGGAAGGACTACGCCAGCGTCTGGAACAACGACCTGAACGAGGGGCCGCTCAAGACCATCACCCGCGGCCAGAGCGACAAGCTCCAGGCGGCGATGGGCGACAGCGTCGTGGTCGATTGGGCGATGCGCTACGGCAAGCCGGAGGTGGCGGGCCGCATCCAGGCGCTGCTCGACCAGGGCTGCGACCGTATCCTGCTGGTGCCGCTCTATCCGCAATACGCGGCGGCGACCTCGGCCACCGCCTGCGATCAGGCGTTCCGCGCCCTGATGGACATGCGCTGGCAGCCGACGGTGCGCGTCTCGCCGCCTTATCACGACGATTCCGTCTATATCGAAGCCATGGCGCAATCGATCCGCGAGGGTCTGGCCAAGCTCGATTTCGAGCCGGAGGTGATCCTCACTTCGTTCCACGGGGTGCCGCGCAGCTACCTGCTGAAGGGCGACCCCTATCATTGCCAGTGCCACAAGACCGGCCGGCTCATCCGCGAGGCACTGGGTCTTTCACCGGACAAGATGCGGGTGACGTTCCAGTCCCGCTTCGGCAACGAGGAATGGCTGAAGCCGTATACCGACGAGACGGTGATGGAACTCGCCAAGTCCGGCGTGAAGCGCATGGCCATCGTGGCGCCGGGCTTCACCGCCGACTGCCTCGAGACCCTGGAAGAACTCGACGGCGAGAACCGCCATTATTTCGAGGAGAACGGGGGCGAGCAATTCGCCTACATCCCCTGCCTCAACGACACCGATCTCGGCATGCGCGTGATCGAGCACGTCGTCCGCCGGGAATTGCAGGGCTGGCTGTGACGACCACTTAATCGACATCGACCGCGCCGGTTGCGCTTGCTGCGCGGCCGGCGCGGCCTATCATCCTCTTAACCGGCGCGAGTCCGGTCCAAATGGGAGGGTCGTCGCGTGGCGTTCTTCATCGGTATCGCCTGTCCGTGGATCCTCGTCATCATCTTGGACCGGCTGTCGGAGGCACGGCGCGCCTCCGAACTGGAATCCCTCGGCGTCACGCCCCGGCCGGCGAGCCAATCGGCCTACATCATGAAGCCCGACCGTCCGTATTAGTCGAATCGTCCTGCGCCAAACCTCATCCTGAGGGGCCCGCCGTGGCGGGCCTCGAAGGATGAGATAGGCGAGTGAGGACGAACGCCTGAGCGGCCTTACTTCGTCGCGGGCGCAGCTTCCTGGGTCGCGGCCGGCGCGTCCTTGCGGTCGATCTTCGCCTCGGCGCGGAGCTTCAGGATCAGATCCTGCTGCGACTTGCGGATGAGGTGCTGGTCGATCTGCTCCTTCAGCTCGTCGAAGGTCGGCTGCGGCTTCGTCCGCTTCTCCTCGATCTTGATGACGTGCCAGCCGAATTGCGTCTTGACCGGGTCGGAGACCTGGCCGGGCTGCATCGCGAAGGCGGCGGTGGCGAAATCCGGCACCATCCGTTCCTTGGTGAACCAGCCGAGATCGCCGCCCTCGGCCTTCGAGCCCGGATCCTTCGAGGTCTCGGCCGCGACCTTGGCGAAATCCTCGCCGCCCTTGATCCGCCCGGCGATCTTCTTCGCCTCGCCCTCGTTGTCCACGAGGATGTGACGGGCGTGGATCTCCTCCTCGGGCTTCATCAGCTTCACCGAGGTGTCGTAGATCGCGTGCTCGGCCTCCGGCGTCACCGCCTTCTTGGCCTCCTGTTCGAGGTAGTCGTCGAGCAGGAGCTTGTCGCGGAAGTAGGCGAGCTTGCGCTTGAAGTCGGCGCTCTCGCCGACCTTGGCCGCCTCGGCGGCCTGCGCGCCGACCTTCAGGTCGACCATGTAATCCACGAGCAGGTTCTTCTTCTGCGCCTCGTCCACGCCCGGCAGGGACAGGGCCGGATCGTCGGCCGCCACGGCGAGGTCGGCCTGGGTGATCGGCTGGCCGTTCACCGTCGCGACGATGGCGGTGGGATCGGCGGGGGCGGCGGGGGCGGCCGCCGGCGTCTTTTCGGCCGGGGGCGTCTGGGCCGCCGCCGCGCCGGAGAGGGCGAGCGCAAGCGCAAGCGCGCTGGCGCGCCGGAGCAGAGCATGGGTCGGCATGGAAATACCTCGGTCGGCGTGTCGTTCAGCCGGTTCGGCGGCGGAGGCCCGAGGGGCCCCGCTCGGCCGCCCGTCCGGTGGCGGGAGAGGTGGCCCGGCCGCACGCAGAAGGCAAGCGGAGCCATATTCGGCAACCAATCGGGGCTCCGGCTCTTTCAGGTGCACGGGGCGATGTTTACCTCTATAAGCCAGCCCCATTCCGCCCAGGCCGGCCCGCGACGTCACGTCCGTCGGCGGGCACGCCCGTCCGCAGGTTTACGATGCTCGGCTCGCTCGCCAAGAAGATTTTCGGCTCCTCCAACGACCGCCGCGTGAAGGGCTACCGTCCGCGCGTCGCGCAGATCAACGCCCTGGAGCCGGAGATCGCGGCGCTGAGCGACGACGCCCTGCGCGCCCGCACCGACATGCTGAAGGCCGAACTCGCGGCGGGCAAGAGCGTGGACGACATCCTCGTCCCGGCCTTCGCCACGGTCCGCGAGGCCGCCAAGCGGGTGCTGGGCCAGCGCCACTTCGACGTGCAGCTCCTCGGCGGCATGGTGCTGCACGAGGGCGGTATCTCCGAGATGAAGACCGGCGAGGGCAAGACCCTCGTCGCCACGGCGCCGGTCTACCTGAACGCCCTGGAGGGCAAGGGCGTCCACGTCATCACCGTGAACGACTACCTCGCCAGCCGCGACGCGGAGTGGATGGGCCGCGTCTACCGCTTCCTCGGCCTGTCGGTCGGCACCATCGTGCACGGCCTGGACGACGAGCAGCGCAAGGCGGCCTATGCCTGCGACATCACCTACGGCACGAACAACGAGTTCGGCTTCGACTACCTGCGCGACAACATGAAGTACGAGATGGCGCAGCTGTCTCAGCGCGGGCACCATTACGCGATCGTGGACGAGGTCGACTCGATCCTCATCGACGAGGCGCGGACGCCGCTCATCATCTCCGGCCCGGTGGACGACCGCTCGGAACTCTACGTGGCGGTGGACGGCGTGATGCCGTTGCTCGTCCCGGCGCATTACGACCTCGACGAGAAGCAGCGCACCGTCTCGCTGACCGAGGAGGGCAACGAGTTCGTGGAGGACGCCCTGCGCGAGGCGGGCATCCTCAAGGAGGGCGACCTCTACGACGCCCACAACGTCACCCTGGTCCACCACGTGACCCAGGCGCTGCGCGCCCACACCCTGTTCACCCGCGACAAGGACTACATCGTCAAGAACGACGAGGTGGTGATCATCGACGAGTTCACCGGCCGCATGATGCAGGGCCGGCGCTACTCGGAAGGCTTGCATCAGGCGCTCGAAGCCAAGGAGCGGGTGACGATCCAGCCCGAGAACCAGACGCTCGCCTCGATCACGTTCCAGAACTACTTCCGCCTCTACAAGAAGCTCGCCGGCATGACCGGCACGGCCTCCACCGAGGCCGACGAGTTCGCCGAGATCTACAAGCTCGACGTGGTCGACATCCCGACCAACAAGGAGATCGAGCGCGTCGATGAGGACGACGAGGTCTACCGTACCGTCGAGGAGAAGTATCAGGCGATCATCAAGGAGATCGGCAAGGCGCACGAGCGCCATCAGCCGATCCTCGTCGGCACGGGCTCGATCGAGAAGTCCGAATACCTCGCCGAGATGCTGGTGAGCGCCGGCTACACGCCCCTCGACTATTCGGACCCGAACGCCCTCACCGACGTCTATGCCGCCGCCCGCGAGGGCCGCGTGACCAAGCGCTTCGCTGTGCTGAACGCTCGCTTCCACGAACAGGAGGCGTATATCGTTGCCGAGGCCGGCGTGCCGGGCGCCATCACCATCGCCACCAACATGGCCGGTCGCGGCACCGACATCAAACTCGGCGGCAACGTCGAGATGCGCGTCGAGAAGGAACTCGCCGGGGTGCCGGAGGGGCCTGAGCGCGACGCCGCCATCACGGCGATCAAGGCCGAGATCGGCGAGAACCGCGCCAAGGTGCTGGCCTCCGGCGAGCCGGCCGACCCGGCGGCGGGTCGCAAGAAGGACCTGCCCGGCGGCCTCTACATCATCGGCACCGAGCGCCACGAGTCGCGCCGCATCGACAACCAGCTCCGTGGCCGTTCCGGCCGCCAGGGCGACCCCGGCCGCTCGAAGTTCTACCTGTCCCTGAAGGACGACCTGATGCGGATCTTCGGGTCCGACCGCATGGACGGGATGCTGCAGAAGCTCGGCCTGGAGCAGGGCGAAGCGATCATCCACCCCTGGATCAACCGGGCCATCGAAAAGGCGCAGCAGAAGGTCGAAGCCCGCAACTTCGACATGCGCAAGAACGTGCTTAAGTACGACAACGTGATGAACGACCAGCGCAAGGTCGTGTTCGAGCAGCGCCGCGACTTCATGGGCCAGGACAGCGTCCGCGAGACCGTGGACGACATGCGCGAGGGCGTGGTGGACGACATCGTCACCCGCCACATCCCGCCGGATACCTATGCCGAGCAATGGGATGCCGAGGGCCTGCGCGAGGCGGTGCAGCAGACCCTGAACCTGGAAATCCCGGCCGAGGATTGGGTGAAGGAAGAGGGCATCGCGGACGAAGAGATCCGCGAGCGCCTGATGAAGCTCGCCGAGGAGACCTATCAGACCCGCGTCGAGAAGAACGGTGCCGAGGTCTCGGCCTATATCGAGAAGCAGGTTCTGCTGCAGACCCTCGACCACCTGTGGCGCGAGCATCTGGTGACGCTCGACCACCTGCGGCAGGTGGTGGGCTGGCGCGGCATCGCCCAGCGCGATCCGCTGAACGAGTACAAGTCCGAGGCGTTCGAGCTGTTCAACAGCCTCGTCGTGGCCCTCCGCGAACAGGTGACGGGCCAACTCTCGCGCATCGAGGTGATGTTCCAACAGGATGAGGCGCCTCCGATGGAGAGCCCAGCCCTTCCGCCGATGTTCGCCCAGCACCTCGATCCCGTCACCGGCGAGAACGAGATGGCCTATGCCGGCGGCAGCGGCAGCGATGGGGGTGGCGGCCCGGCCTATGGCTATGCCGCGCAGGCGCTTTCCGCCGACACCGCCATGCTCGAACGGGACCCCACCGACGAGTCGACCTGGGGTCGCGTCGGCCGCAACGAGCCGTGCCCCTGCGGCTCGGGCAAGAAGTACAAGCACTGCCACGGCAGCTATCAGGCGTGAGCCGACACGCGGTCTTCATCGCCGGAGCGGGGACGGAGATCGGCAAGACCTACGTGACGGCGGCGCTCACGCGCCGCCTTCGCGAGCGGGGCCCGGTCCTCGCCCTCAAGCCCCTGGCGAGTGGCGTCGCGCCCTGGGACGATCCCGCCTTCGGAGAGAGCGACACGGCGCGGCTCCTGACGGCGCAGGGCCTGCCAGTCACCGAAGAGACCGTTACCGCCTGCTCGCCCTGGCGCTTCGCGGCGCCCCTGGCCCCGGATCAGGCCGCCGCCCTCGAAGGGCGCAGCGTGAGCCTTTCCGCGATCGCGGACTGGTGCCGCGACCGGATCGCGGCCTCCGATTGCCCCGTGGTCATCGAGGGGGTGGGCGGGCTGATGAGCCCGATCACCGACGCGGCGACCGGGCTCGACTGGATCGAGGCCCTGCGCATCCCGGTCGTGCTGGTGTCGGGCAGCTATCTCGGCGCGATCAGCCACGCCCTGACGGCGGCGGAGGTGCTACGGCTGCGCGGGGTGGATCTCCTGGCCGTCGTCGTGAGCGAGAGCGAGGGCGCGCCGACGCCGCCCGAGACGGTGGCGAATGCGATCCGTCGGCATGTGTCCTGTTCGGTCTTCTGCTTGGGCCGAGGGGCATCGGCACCGGATGATCTGGCGGCGTTGCTTGAAAGCGCCGTCGACGCCCAAGCAACGCGACACTTCACCGGATAGTGTCGGGATGACGGGCGGGTGCCGCTGGACGGTGACGCTTTAGCGCTTAGCTGATGTGCGGTGAGGCACATCGCCTCCGCCGATCATCCCCGGAGGTCCGTTGAGCCAGTCCGTCGCTACGGCCAGCGGAGCCGCACTTCCTGAAACGGGGGCTCCGGCCCGTGGGCGCATGAGCCCCGCGCTGCTCATGGGCGCACTCGGTGTCGTCTACGGCGACATCGGCACGAGCCCCCTCTACGCCTACAAGGAGGCGGTGAAGGCAGCCGGCGGCGGCACCGCCACGCCGCTCGCCGTGACAGGCGCCGTCTCGCTGATCTTCTGGTCGCTGATCCTCATCGTCTCGCTCAAGTATGCGATCCTGATCCTGCGCGCGGACAATCGCGGGGAGGGCGGCATCGTCGCGATGCTGGCGCTCCTCGGCGCCCGGCAGGCGCGGCCGGGAACGCCTCAGGCGCTGCTCCTCGTCGTCGGTCTGGTGGGGGCGGCGCTCCTCTACGGTGACGGGGCGATCACGCCCGCCATCTCCGTCCTCTCGGCGGTGGAGGGGCTGAAGGTCGATGCGCCGAGCCTCGGCCATTACGTCGTGCCGATCACCCTCGTGATCCTCGTCGGGCTGTTCGCGGTCCAGTTCCAGGGCGTCGCCCGGATCGGGCGGATCTTCGGTCCCGTCATGCTGCTGTGGTTCGTCGCCCTGGCGCTGCTGGGGTTGGGGTCGATCCTGCACGAGCCCCGGATCCTCCAGGGCCTGAACCCCTTGAGGGCGGTGGACTTCCTCTTCCATGCCGGCTGGGGCATCAGCTTCGCCATGCTCGGCGCGGCGTTCCTCGCGGTGACGGGCGGCGAGGCGATGTATGCCGACCTCGGCCATTTCGGCGCCCGGCCGATCCGCGCGGCGTGGTTCGCCCTGGTGCTGCCGGCCCTGGTGCTCAACTATTTCGGGCAGGGGGCGCTGCTCCTCGCCGAGCCCGACGCGATCGAGAACCCGTTCTTCCGCCTCGCGCCGGATTGGGCGCACATTCCCCTGGTGGGGCTCGCCACCCTCGCGACGATCATCGCCTCTCAGGCGATCATTTCCGGCGTGTTCTCCCTGACGCAGCAGGCGATCCAGCTCGGCTTCCTGCCGACCATGCGGATCGTCCAGACCGCCCATGACGAGCGCGGCCAGATCTACGTGCCGGCAGTGAACTGGCTGCTCGCCATCGCGACGCTCGTGGCCGTCGTCGTGTTCGGCTCGTCCGATGCGCTGGCCGGGGCCTACGGCATCGCCGTCTCGATGCTCATGGCGATCACCACGCTGCTCGCCGCGCTCATCGCCCTCAAGTGGGGCTACAACCCCGTCGCGGTGGTGGCGGTGAACGGCTTCTTCCTCGCCATCGACCTCGTGTTCTTCGGCGCCAACAGCGTGAAGATCATGGAAGGCGGGTGGTTTCCCCTCGTCCTCGCAGGGATCGTCGCCGTGATGATGCTCACATGGCGCAAGGGCAACATGCTGGTGGAAGAGGCGCGGGTGAACCTGCGCCAGCCGGAGGACGCCTTCCTCGAAGGGCTGAGCCACCAGCGCCTCACCCGCCTGCCGGGCACCGCCGCGTTCCTCTCGGCCGCCATCCACGGCATTCCACTGCATCTGTCCCGGTTCGTGGAGCGCAGCCACGCCCTGCACGAGCGCGTGCTGATCGTCACCGCCCTCTACGAGGAGACGCCGAGCGTGCCGCTGGAGGAGCGCGCCGAGGTCAGCATGATCGCGCCGAACTTCTACCGGGTGGTGCTCCGCTACGGCTTCATGGAGGATGCCTCGATCCCCGAGGGCATCGCCTGCGCCGTCCGGGACGGCCGGCTTCCGCCGCAATGCGTGGAAGACGTCACGGTCTTCATCGGTCACGAGACCGTGATTCCGAAGAACGACCAGCGGGGCATGGCGATCTGGCGGGAGAATCTGTTCGCGTTCATGCAGCGAAACGCTGAGCGGACAGGCGCTTTCTTCGGTGTGCCGACCCGTCAGGTCGTGGAAGTCGGTACCGAAATCGAGATCTGACGAGCCCCACCGCACCGGAACCTAGGCCGTCCCCCATCGTTCGACTCGCCTGAAGAGCCAGCGACCTGTTCCGCTTCCGCGAGGAACCGGCAACGGGCCGCCGAACGGAGGGATTTTCAGATGAACAGTGATCGCTTGGAAGGCGGCATCCGCCACCTGCGCGGCCGTGTGAAGACCGCGACCGGCGCCCTGCGCGGCGCCCCCGGCCGGCAGGCCGAGGGTGCGTTCGATCAGGCGGCCGGCGCCGCGCAATACGCCTATGGCCGCGCCCGCGAGACCGCCCACGACCTGCGCCGCGAGGGCGAGCACCTCTACGAGGAGGGCCGCGACCGCGCCCGCGCCCTGGCCGACGAGGCCCGCTCCCGTGGCGAGGCCTTCGCCGACGAAGCCTACGAGCGCGGCCGCCATGTCCGCTCCCGCGCGGTGCATCACGGCCGGGACATCGCCCGCCGGGCCGACGACAACCGCGCGACCACCCTCGCCCTGGTGGCGGCCGTGGCGTTCGGCATCGGCTGGCTCGCCCGCCCGAACCGCTGAGCGATGGTTAGCCGCCTCGTCGCATAAAGACATCTTTATGTCTTGATTGCTTCCTCGCTCGCGAAGTGGTAGGCCACCGGCCGGATCGCAACGCGAGTGAGGAGAGCCGCATGGCCAAGGATTACGTCGTCAGGGATATCGGGCTGGCCGATTACGGCCGGAAGGAAATCTCGATCGCCGAGAGCGAGATGCCCGGCCTGATGGCCGTTCGCGAGGAATACGGCGCGAGCCAGCCGCTGAAGGGCGCCAAGATCGCCGGCTCCCTGCACATGACCATCCAGACGGCGGTGCTGATCGAGACCCTGAAGGCGCTCGGCGCCGACATCCGCTGGGTCTCCTGCAACATCTACTCGACCCAGGACCACGCCGCCGCCGCCATCGCGGCCGCCGGCATCCCGGTCTTCGCCGTGAAGGGCGAGACCCTGGAAGAGTACTGGGACTACACCTCCCGCCTGTTCGACTGGCATGACGGCGGCCTGCCGAACATGATCCTGGACGACGGCGGCGATGCCACCATGTTCGTCCACCTCGGCCTGCGCGCCGAGAACGGCGACACCGCCTTCCTCGACAAGCCGGGCTCCGAGGAGGAGGAAATCTTCTTCGCGCTTCTGAAGAAGAAGCTCGCCGAGAAGCCGAAGGGCTGGTTCGCCGGCCTCGCCGACTCCATCAAGGGCGTCTCCGAGGAGACGACCACGGGCGTGCACCGCCTCTACATCCTCGCCAAGGAGGGCAAGCTCCTCTTCCCGGCGATCAACGTGAACGACTCGGTCACTAAGTCGAAGTTCGACAACCTCTACGGCTGCAAGGAGTCGCTGGTCGACGGCATCCGTCGCGGCACCGACGTGATGATGGCCGGCAAGGTCGCCATGGTCGCGGGCTTCGGTGACGTGGGCAAGGGCTCCGCCGCCTCGCTCCGCAACGCCGGCTGCCGCGTCATGGTCTCGGAGATCGATCCGATCTGCGCGCTCCAGGCCGCGATGGAGGGCTACGAGGTCGTGACGATGGAAGACGCCGCCCCGCGCGCCGACATCTTCGTCACCGCCACGGGCAACAAGGACATCATCACCCTCGACCACATGCGGGAGATGAAGGACCGGGCCATCGTCTGCAACATCGGCCACTTCGACAACGAGATTCAGGTCGCCGGCCTGAAGAACCTCAAGTGGAACAACATCAAGCCGCAGGTCGACGAGATCGAGTTCGCGGACGGCCACCGCATCATCCTCCTGTCGGAGGGTCGCCTCGTGAACCTCGGCAACGCGACCGGCCACCCGTCCTTCGTGATGTCGGCCTCGTTCACCAACCAGACGCTGGCCCAGATCGAACTCTGGACCAACCCGAGCAAGTACGAGAAGCAGGTCTACACCCTGCCGAAGGCGCTCGATGAGAAGGTCGCGGCCCTGCATCTCGCCAAGGTCGGGGCGACGCTCTCGAAGCTTCGCCCGGACCAGGCGTCCTATATCGGCGTGAAGGAAACCGGGCCGTTCAAGCCCGAGCACTACCGCTACTAGAACCCTCATAGGCTACACACTATAGGGGCCCGGCGCGCTGCGCCGGGCCCTTCGTTTGTCAAGCCTAATTCGGCACCGTAAGGTGTGTCTTCTGAGTGTCGTTAACGGCGGATTTACCCCCCAGGGCCAAAGCCACGCTTCGTTCTCCTTCCGGCGGGAATCCCCCCCACGGTAAGGTGCCCCCGACTCAGTGACAGGCGTACCGCGGCAGCCCCGGCAGAGGGCCATCCGCGGCGGGGTGCGTTTCGCACCGCTCGGACGCACGCCGGCGGTGACGAGAGCTTGGGGGCATGGCGGATGCGGGTCGGACGTGCGGCGCAGCTGCGGGTCGGCGTGGGGATTCTCGCGCTGTTCGCGGCGGGCGCGGCCTTTGCGGAAATGCAGGACGTCCCGGCGGCTCACGCGCCCAGGGAGATGCACGGCGTCGCCGGGCTGGCCGTCTTCGGCGGCCTCGTCGCCTTCGCGGTGATCCTCGCCCTTCTCTATCTCTATGAGCGCGCCCGCTGGACCCGGCGGGAGCAGGACCTCGTCGCGGCCCTCAACCTGCTGCGCGGCGCCCACGACCGCGCCGAGATGCTGCTGAACGCCGACCGTCAGGTGGTCATCACCTGGGACGAGCACAGCGAGCCGGTGATCGAGGGCGATGTCGGCATCGCCCTGAACGGCGAGCGGGCGGTGGCGGATTCCGCACGCCGGGTGCTGGCCTTCGGCGCGTGGCTTATGCCGGCCGACGCGCAGGCCGTCGAGGCGGCCCTCGATACGCTGCTCACCCGCGGCACCGGCTTCACCCTCGACCTGCGTACCCAGAGCGGGCGCAACATCGACGCCCAGGGGCGGACGGTGGCGGGCCGCGCCCTCCTGCGCCTGCGCGAGACCACCTCCGAGCGGCGCGAGATCTCCGAGCTTCGGATCACCCTCGACGAGACGCGGCGCGGCCTCTCGGCGCTGGCGAGCCTGCTCGACGCGATCCCGCAGCCGGTCTGGCGCCGCAACCGCGACGGCGGCCTCGCCTGGGTGAACGCCGCCTACGTCGCCGCCGTGGAGGCCGCGAGCCGTGAGGCGGTGATCGACGCCGGGATGGAACTCCTCGACCGTCCGGCGCGGGAAACCATCGCCCGCGAGGAAGCGGTCGTCGCCGCCGGTGGTCCGCGCCGGGCGCCCCGCGTCTCGGCCGTGATGTCCGGCAACCGCCGCGTCCTCGACGTGTACGAGACCGCCCTTGAAGGCGGCCGCGTCGGCATGGCGGTGGACGTCTCCGAGTTGGAGAGCGTCCGCGCCGACCTGCAGCAGCAGATGAACGCGAACGCCCGCACCCTCGATCAATTGCCCACCGCCGTGGCGATGTTCGACGTGGGCCAGCGCTTGATCTTCCACAACGCCGCCTACCGCGCCCTGTGGGACCTCGATCAGGCCTTCCTCGACAGCCGCCCCTCGGACGGCGAAATCCTCGACCTGCTGCGCTCGCAGCGGAAGCTCGAAGAACATGCCGACTTCCGCACCTGGAAGCATGGCGTGCTCGCCGCCTATCGCGCCGCCGAGGCGCATCAGGCGTGGTGGTATCTGCCGGATGGACGCACCCTGCGGGTGGTGGCCGATCCGAACCCGCAGGGCGGGCTGACCTACCTGTTCGAGGACGTCTCGGACCGGCTCAACGCCGAATCGCGTTACAACGCCCTGCGCCGCCTCCAGGCCGAAACCCTCGACACCCTGGCCGAGCCGGTGGCGGTGTTCGGGGCGGACGGACGCCTGCACCTCGCCAACCGCGCCTTCACGACGGTGTGGCGCCTCGACCCGGAGATGGTCGACGCGAAACCGCACGTCGATTCGGTGATCCTGCGCTGCAAGGCCTTCGCCCCGGCCGAGAACCAGTGGCTCGACATCCGCGACGCGGTGGTGGGCCTCGAAGCCCGCGTGGCCCTGGCCCGCCGCATCGAGATGGTGGACGGCACGGTCCTCGACTGCGCGACGCAGCCCCTGCCCGAGGGCGCGACCCTCCTGACCCTGATCGACGTCACGGCCAGCGTGAATGTCGAGCGGATGCTCATCGAGAAGAACGAGGCTTTGGAGAAGGCCGCCGAACTGCGCGACACCTTCGTCCACCACGTCTCCTACGAATTGCGCTCACCGCTCACGAACATCATCGGCTTCACGCAGTTGCTCGGCGACGAGACGGTGGGCGCGCTGAACACGCGGCAGCGGGAATACGCCGACCACATCATGCGCTCCTCCGGCTCGCTGCTGGTGATGATCAACGACATCCTGGACCTCGCCTCGATCGATGCCGGGTCGCTCGAATTGCAGTGCGAGGACGTCGACGTCCACGCGACCGTCGAGGCCGCGGTGCGCGGTCTGGAAGACCGTCTGGCCGAGGCGCGGATCGGCCTCTCCGTCGATGTGCCCGCCGATATCGGCACCGTGCGGGCGGACGGGAAACGCATCCGGCAGATCCTGTTCAACCTGCTCTCGAATGCCGTGGGCTTCTCGGATCCCGGCCAGCGGGTCGAGATCACCGCCCGGCGCTCCACCCGCGATCTCGTCCTCAGCGTGCGCGACCACGGGGTCGGCATGTCGCCGGAGGTGAAGGAACTCGTCTTCAACCGGTTCGAGAGCCAAACGCGGGGCACCCGCCACCGGGGCGTGGGCCTCGGCCTCTCCATCGTCCGCTCCTTCGTGGAACTGCATGGCGGCCGGGTGGAGTTGGAGACGGAGCAGGGTGTCGGCACCTGCGTCACCTGTCACTTCCCCCTCCAGGTGCCGGACGAGCCCCAGCCGGAGCGCCGCCCGGAATTGTCGCGGGTCTCCATCGCGTGACCGCGCGACAGATGTGATCGCGAAACAAATCGGGCGCACTCGCACGGTGCTCCCCACGGAAGGCGGATGTCCGACACCACGAAATCCGGCTACGCCGTCTTCGCCAACGGCGATTTCCGGCTCTTCGGCACGGCCCGGTTCCTCACCGGCCTTGCCTATCAGATGCAGGCGGTGGCGATCGGGTGGTTCGTCTACGACCTGACCCGCTCTGCCCTGGCGCTGGGCCTCGTGGGCCTCGCCGGCTTCCTGCCCGCCATGCTGAGCGCCCTGGTGAGCGGCCATGTCGCCGATGTCTACGAGCGGCGCATCGTCGGCTCGGCCGCCTTCGCCCTCCAGGCAGTGGCGAGCTTCGGCCTCCTCGCCTACGCACTGAGCGGGGCCACGATGGTGTGGCCGATCTACGCCCTGGTGGTGATCGTCGGCACGGCCCGTGCCTTCGCGAACCCCGCCCTGCAGGCCCTGCTGCCGACGCTCGTGCCGGGGCCGCTCTTCGGTTCGGCCATCGCCTGGAACGCCTCCCTCTGGCAGACCGCCTCGGTGATGGGGCCGGCGCTCGGCGGCCTGCTCTATGCCCTCGGGCCGAAGGTCGTGTTCGCGGTGGCGGGAACCTGTTTCGCGCTCGCGAGCCTCAGCGTCGCCCTGATCCGGCACAGGTCGGCGCCGGTCACGGAGCGGCCAAAGGTGACGTGGGGTACGCTGCTCGCGGGGATCGGCTACATCCGCTCACAGCCCGTGGTGCTCGGCGCCATCAGCCTCGATCTGTTCGCGGTGCTGTTCGGCGGGGCGACGGCGCTGCTGCCGATCTATGCGGCGTCGGTGCTGCATGTCGGGCCACTCGGCCTCGGCCTCCTGCGCAGCATGCCGGCGGCGGGGGCGGTGACGATGGCGCTGATCCTCGCCTCATACCCGCTGCGCCGCCATGCCGGCCTCCGCATGCTGCGGGCGGTGATCGTGTTCGGCCTCGCCACCGTCGTGTTCGGCGTCTCGACCTCGCTGCCCCTGTCGATGGCCTGCCTCTTCGTGACGGGGGCCGCCGACATGATCTCGGTCTATGTCCGCCAGAGCTTCGTGCAGGGCGAGACGCCGGATGCGATGCGCGGCCGGGTGGCGGCGGTGAACACCGTGTTCATCGGCGCCTCGAACGAACTCGGCGAGTTCGAATCCGGATTGCTCGCGGCGGCATTGGGCGCCGTCCCGGCGGTCGTGCTCGGCGGCGTGGCGACGGTGGGCGTCGCGCTGCTCTGGGGGCGCCTGTTCCCGGCCTTGCGGGCGCGGGACAGGTTGCTCACGCAGATCTGAGAGACGGCGCGCCGCTCAGCGCCCCGCGAGGAGCGGCGACCACGTCGGGTCGGAGGCGTAGGCCGGCGTCGGCACCGGCTGCTCGACCTTGCCAGTGATGTCGACCATGAACAGCTTGCCGCCGCCCTGGCCGCCGGGATCGCGGAAGAACACCACGTACTGGCCGTTGGGAGAGAAGGACGGGCTCTCGTTGTGGAAGCCCTCGGTGAGCACGCGCTCGCCGGTCCCGTCCGTCTTGGCGACGCAGATCGCGAAGCCGCCGTTGCGCTGGCGGGTGTAGGCGATCAGATCGCCGCGCGGCGACCACGCCGGCTGCGAGGCCGAGCCGGTGCCGAAGGTGATGCGGTGCGGGTTCGAGCCGTCCGCGCCCATCACGTAGACCTGCTGCGAGCCGCCGCGATCCGATTCGAACGCGATCTGGCTGCCGTCGGGGGAGTAGGTCGGCGAGGTGTCGATGGCGAGCCCGCTGGTGATGGGCTTCTGCGCCTTCGAGGCGAGGTCCATCGTCACGATGTCGGCGTTGCCTCCCGATTGCACGCTCATCACGAGGCGGCGGCCATCGGGGGAGAAGCGGGGGCTGGCGCTCATCGAGTCGACCGAGCCGAACGCCTGCCGGGAGCCGGTTTCGAGGTTGATCACCTGCACGCGCGGCTGGTGGCCGGCGGCCTGCGCCATGAAGGCGATCTCCTGCGTGCTCGGCGAGTAACGCGGGGCGACGATCGACATCTCACCCGAGGTGATGGCGCGGACGTTGGCGCCGTCCTGGTCCATCACCATCAGCCGCTTGCGGCGGTTCTCCTTCGGGCCGGTCTCGTCCACGAAGGCGATGCGGCTGTCGAACCACGGCCCGAGGCCGGTGATCTTGGTGTAGACCTGATCCGAGATCAGGTGCCCGGCCCGGCGGGCGTTGGCCGGATCGGTGGCGTATTGCTGGCCGATCATCTGCTGGCCGGAGCTCACGTCCCACAGGCGGAACTCGACCTTCAGACGCCCGCCGCCGTCGCGCACCACGCGGCCGGTCACGAGGCCCTGCACGCCGGTCGCGCGCCACTTCTCGAAGTTCGGGGCGGCGTCGAAGGGCGGGTTCTCCGGGAAGCGCCCCTTGTCGAGGGGGGCGAAGTAGCCGGAGCGGCGCAGGTTGTTCGTCACCACCCCGCTCAGCAGCCCGCCGAGGCTCGGGTCGCCGCCGAAATCGGCGACGGCGATGGGAAGGGGCTGGAAGCTGCCGCCGCCGATCCGCAATTGCAGCTGCGCCTGCGCCGGCCCGGCAAAGCCGAGCGCCAGGGCGATGAAGGCGAGGAATGCCAGGATGGGAGCGGGCCGCGAAGGGCCGTGCCGGCGAGTGAGGCTGTCGATCATCGTCTCGGTCGTGGTCAGACGGGGGAGGGGCAGCGACGGCGGGGGCCTCGGCGGTTACGTCGCCGTGAACTCGAACTCCGCGTTGATCGCCTTCCAGTCGTTGTAATACGGCGCGTAGGTCGCCGGTATGCGGTAGGGCGCACACCGCCTGACCGCCCGCAGCGCGGCCTGGGCGATGGATTGGTCCACCGCGCTGGCACCGCCGCGCATGATGCGCGGCTCGTTGCTGAGCGATCCGTCCGGATTCAGGCGGATGTCGAGCACCGGCAGCACCACGCCCTGGGCCGCGCCGGGCGGCGCCGAGTAGCACCGCTCGATCTGCTGCTGCAGCATGCCGACGAGGGCGTCGCGCAGCGACGGCGACAGGCGCTGCGCGTTCCCCGTGGCGGCGCCGAGGGCGGCGACCTTCTGCACGGCGTGGCCGGTGGAGCCGGTCGACTGCGACGGGGCCTTGGAATTGAGCACCGAGCGGATGTCGCCCGCGTTGAACTTGTCGGCCATTTCGGCCTGCTTGCGCGCCTTGGCCTCCGCGTCGGCCTTCGCCTTCGCATCCGCCATGGCCTTGGCCTTCGCCTTGGCGGCGGCATCGGCCCGGGCCTTCTCGGCCGCGTCCGCCTTGGCCTTCGCCTCGGCGGCGGCTTCCGCCTTCTCGCGCTCCGCCTCGGCCTTGGCCTCGGCGATTTCCTTCTGGCGCTCGGCCTCCGCTTCAGCCTTGGCCTTCGCTTCGGCGACCTTCTTCGCCGCTTCCCTCGCGGCGTCCGCCTTCGCCTTGGCCTCGGCGGCCTTCTTGGCGGCGTCGGCCTTGGCCTGGGCGGCGGCTTCCGCCTCCTGGCGCTCGATCAGCTTGTCGAGTTGCTCGCGCTTCTCGGCTTCCGCCTCGGCCTTGGCCTTCGCCTCGGCGGCCTTGGCTTCGGCCTTCGCCTTGCTCTCGGCGGCGGCCTTGGCGGCGGCGGCCTTCTCGGCGGCAGCGGCCTTGTCTGCTGCAGCCTTGTCGGCGGCGGCTTTGGCGGCCTTATCGGCCTCGCGCTTCTCCTCGGCGGCCTTCGCCGCCTTGGCGGCTTCGGCCTCGTTCACGTCCGGCTCGGCGCGCAGGGGCATCTCGTCCGCGTTGGCGAGCTTCATCTCGGCCGTGCGCTTCGGCGCCGTGGGGGCGTCGGTCTTCGAGTTCTCGGGTTCGCGCTCTTCGATCTTCTCGGCCTGCTTGTCCGCGCGGCTCTGCGCGTTCGGCATCGGCTTGTCGGCCTGACGCTCGCCCTTGGTCAGTTCGGAGAGCTGGTTCTCGGTGATGATCTCGACGGGCACGCCCTCCTGCGCCTCGGGCAGGGCAGGGGCGGAGACGCCGAGCAGCACGAAGCCGAGCAGCGCCACATGAGTGCCGGCCGAGATCCAGACGCCGGGTTCCCGGCGGTCCAACTTGGGCAGGGAGATCGCCAAGGCAGCGCGTCCCCTAGTGCTCTGGCTCGGTGACGAGGGCGACGTGCCGGAAGCCCCCGCCCGTCACGATGGCCATGACCTGGGCGACGCGACCGTAATCGACACGCTTGTCGCCGCGCACGAACACCCGGTCCTCGGTGCCGTTCTTGGCGGCGGCCGTGAGCTTGGCGACGATGCTGTCGTCGGTCAGTTCGTCCTCGCCGAGGAAGATCTGGCCGGTCTGCCGGATGGAGAGGGTGATCGGCTTCACGTCCGAATTGAGGGGCGAGGCCTTCGACTGCGGCAGGTCGAGGGGCACGCCGACCGTCATCATCGGCGCCGCCACCATGAAGATGATGAGCAGAACCAGCACGACGTCGATGAACGGCGTCATGTTGATCTCGTTGATGGCGCCGCTGCGGCGACCGCGCCGGCGCCGCCGCTTCGTCCCGCCCTGTCCAGCCCCTGCCGCCATGGCCATCGGTCTGTCTCCTCAGGCGGCCAGCGACAGGCGTTCGTCGATCTGCCGGGACAGGATCGCCGAGAATTCGTCCGCGAAGCCTTCCAGGCGCGACTGCGCCTTGGCGACTTCGGCCTGGAGCTTGTTGTAGGCGAGCACCGCCGGAATGGCGGCGAACAGGCCGATGGCGGTGGCGAACAGCGCCTCCGCGATGCCCGGCGCCACGACGGCGAGGGAGGTGTTCTTGGAGGCCGCGATCGAGGTGAAGGCGGTCATGATGCCCCACACCGTGCCGAACAGGCCGATATACGGACCGGCCGAGCCGATGGAGGCGAGGAACAGCAGGCGCGATTCGAGCCGTTCGACCTCGCGGTGGATGGTGACGTCGAGCTGCTTCTCGATGCGCTGGGAGAGCGACTGGACCTGACGGCCCGAGCCCTCGAAGGAGCGCTTCCACTCGCGCATCGCGGCGACGAAGACGGCGGCGAGGCCGGTGGCCGGGCGGTCGTTGAAGGAGCGGAACAGCTCCTCCAGGGAGCGGCCGGACCAGAACGCGTCCTCGAAGGCGTCCATCTCGCTGCGGATGCGGCGGAACAGGAGTGTCTTGTCGACGATGATCGACCAGCACCACACCGACGCGCTGAGCAGACCGATCATCACGATCTTCACGACGAAATGGGCTTGGAGGAACAAGCCGAGCAGGCTCATGTCGGCCACGGGGGCAGCGGCCTGCATCGCGTCGGCTGGGTTCATCCGTCGAAGTCTCCTGCTCCGAGCCGGCGCGGCGGCATGAGCGCCGCGAGTGCCGGAAATTCGAGCGATATCAATGCTATCGCCCGCGAATCTGTCGAAAGTAAGGGCCGGGCCCTTCCGCGGTCATTCGTGTGTCCGCAGGATTTTAAGAGCCGGGCAAGGTTAAGAATCGGTTGAGAACCCGGCGAACTTGAGGCGTTTCCACTTTCGCGAGTGCTGGACCGGGGCGGGCTCCCTTCCATATCCTGGCCGCATCGACCCTCGCCGCAGGATCCCGCCGTGACCATACCCATGCCGAGCCTGCCCGATCTGTTGCGCAGCCAAGGCGGCCGCCTCCTCGGGTGGTCCTGCCTCGCGGATGTCGCCCTGGCGGGGCTGATGGCGCGGGCGGGCTTCGACGTGGTGCTCCTCGACCAGCAGCACGGCACCTACGACGTCGCCACCTGCACCGCCGGGCTGACGGAGCTGGCGCTGTGGGGCAAGCCCGGCCTCGTGCGCATCGCGGTCGGCGATTTCGCCATGGCCTCGAAGATGCTCGACGTGGGCGCGGCCGGCATCGTCGCGCCGATGATCAACACGGTGGAGGATGCGCGCGCCTTGGCCGCCGCGACGAAGTTTCCGCCCACCGGCCAGCGCAGCTGGGGGCCGGACCGGTCGATGTGGTTCACCGGCCTCACGGACCCGCAGGATTACCTGACGCAGGCCAGCGCCCGCACGATGACCATTGCCATGTGCGAGACCCGCGAGGCCATCGCGAACCTGCCGGAGATCCTCCGGGTGCCGGGCATCGACGGCATCCTCGTCGGCCCCGGCGACCTGTCCATCGCCCTGTCGAACGGTGCCGCCTTCGATCCGAACGGAAGCGCCGTGACGGAGGCCCTGCGGGAGATCGTCCGCGTCACCCTCGCGGCGGGCAAGATCCCCTGCGCCTTCGCCGCAGGCCCGGCCCGCGCCCGCGAGATGCTGGCGATGGGCTTCAAGCTCGCCTCCATCGGCTACGACGGGCTGCTCGTGGCCGAGGCGTTCACGCGGGCCCTGGCCGAGGCGCGCGGCGGCGATCCGGTGGGATAGGCTGGCCCTGACGGGTACGGACCTGTAAGCCCGCAGCGCCGGAAGGCTCGGGAGAGCGAGAGGGTACGCCGATGCCGACAGCTTTCATCTACGACCATGTCCGCACGCCCCGTGGGCGCGGCAAGGCGGACGGCGCCCTCCACGAGGTGACGGCCCTGCGGCTCGCCGAGACGGCGCTCCGCGCCCTGAAGGAGCGCAACGGCCTCGATACGCGGCTGGTGGACGACGTGATCCTCGGTTGCGTCGATCCGGTCGGCGAGGCGGGGGGCGACATCGCCCGCGCCGCCGCACTGGTGGCCGATTACGGGGTCCACGTCCCCGGCATGCAGATCAACCGGTTCTGCGCCTCCGGCCTCGACGCGGTGAACGTCGCCGCCGGGCAGGTCATGTCGGGCCAGCACGTGATGGCGGTCGGCGGCGGCGTCGAGTCCATGAGCCGCATCGGCATCGGCGCGTCCGGCGGCGCCTGGCCGGTGGACCCGGCCATCGCCGTGAAATCCTACTTCATGCCGCAGGGCATCTCGGCCGACCTCATCGCCACCAAGTACGGCTTCAGCCGCGAGGAATGCGACGCCTACGCCGTGCGCTCACAGGCGCTGGCCGCGCGATCTTGGGAGCAGGGGCTGTTCGACCGCTCCGTCGTGCCGGTGCGCGACGTGAACGGCATCACCCTCCTCGACCGGGACGAGCACATGCGCCCCGGCACGGACATGCAGTCGCTCGGCGCCCTCAAGCCCTCCTTCGTGCAGATGGGTCAGATGGGCGGGTTCGATGCGGTGGCCACCGACGCCCACCCGGACGTCGAGTTCGTGAACCACGTCCACCATGCCGGCAATTCGTCGGGCATCGTGGACGGGGCGGCGGCCGTGCTGATCGGCTCGCAGGAGGCCGGCGAGGCGGCAGGCCTGCGGCCCCGCGCGCGCATCCGCGCCTTCGCCAATATCGGCTCGGACCCGGCGCTCATGCTGACCGGGCCGGTCGATGTCACCGAGAAGGTGCTCTACAGGGCCGGCCTGACCCTCGACGACATCGACCTGATCGAGGTGAACGAGGCCTTCGCCGCCGTGGTGCTGCGCTTCTGTCAGGCGTTCGACCTCGACCCCGACGCGGTGAACGTCAACGGCGGCGCCATCGCCCTCGGCCACCCGCTCGGTGCGACGGGCGCGATGATCCTCGGCACCGCCCTCGACGAGTTGGAGCGCACCGGCAAGGAGCGCGCGCTCATCACCCTGTGCATCGGCGCGGGCATGGGCACCGCCACGATCATCGAGCGCGTCTGAACGCAGCAGGACAAGGACTTGCGGCGGCTCCGTTTTCGACCGAAACGGGCGCCGTGCCACGGCGGCCGGCTCGACGGCCCGCCGGGAACCGACATCAAAACGGGAGGAACGACCTTGAACCGCCTTATCGCCACCCTCTGCCTCGGCGTCGCGCTCTCCGCGCCGCTCGCCGCCCGCGCCGACGACCAGAGCGACCGGGTCGCGGAGGCGACGAAGCTCGTCAACAAGACCCTCATCAAGAACCTGCAGACCGGCTTCAACGTCGCGCTCGAGAAGACCACGGCGGCAATGCCGGAAGCCCGCGCCGAATCCGTTCGCAAGGAGCTGAACGCTGAGTTCGAGAAGCAGCGCGCCCTGATGGTCGAGGGGCTGTCGAAGGAATATGCCCAGAAGTTCAGCCTCACTGAGCTGAAGCATCTCGATGAGATCTACACCGATCCGGTCTACGAGAAGTTCCAGACCATGAACGCCGACCCGAATTCCTCGGTGACGGCGATCTCGCAGAACTCTGTCACCAAGCTCCTGAACATGCTGGCCGTGGCCTCGGCGACCGACAACCAGACGCCCGGCACGCCGCCCGTGCCGATGCCGGCTCCGACGCCCGCGCCCAAATAAGACCAGCCCGGGCCATGGCGACCGGGCGGGCTCCGGCGTACCGTCACGCGGCCTGCGCGGCGGATTCCGGCGCCATGCCCGGCACCACGGGCAGCGCCTCGATGAGGGGACGGGCGAAATGGTAGCCCTGGACCAGATCGATGCCGAGCGATCGCACCGCGTCGAGTTCGGCGGTGGTCTCGATGCCCTCCGCGAGGATTTCGACCCCGAGCGCGCGGCCGATCCCCACGATGCCCTGGACGATGCTGCGGCGGCGGTCATCGCCGTCGAGGCCGCGCAGGACGTCCATGTCGATCTTGATGAGGTCCGGCTGGAAATTCGCCAGCAGGCTCAGGCCCGCGAAGCCCGCGCCGAAATCGTCCAGGGCCGTCATGAAGCCCTGCTTCCGGTAAGCCGCGACGATGCGCTGCAAGTGGTCGATGTCCCGGAACCGCTCGTTCTCGGTGAACTCGAACATGATCCGGCGGTACGAGAAGCCGACCCGCTTCGCCGCCTCGAGGGACGCCCGGATACAGGCATTCGGTTCGTAGACCGCGTTCGGCATGAAGTTGATGGACAGGCGCACATCCTCGTCCACCGGGAAGAGCGAACCGGCCAATTCGATGGCCTTCACCCGCGCCGCCTGATCGAAACGATAGCGGGTCTCGTCGTTCACCTGCGAGAGGATCGCGCCGGCCGGCTCGCCCTGTGTGCCACGCACCAGCGCCTCGTAGCCCCAGATCCGCGCGGTCGAGAGGTCGAGGATCGGCTGGAAGGCCATGGTGAAGGCGAAGGGGAGGGCGGCGCCGTCCCGACAGGCGGCGCAACCTTGAGTCGATTTCATGCTCGGATCCTGAATCTGCCCCCAGCGCGCGCCACAATGCGCGGGAAACTCTCACCAGTCGATTAAGACCGGTCGCCATGTATTCGATTTGCGATACTGTCGCGGGAGCGCAAAAATGAACCTAGATTACTTCCGTTTCGAAGCAGATGCCGACGGGATCGCGCTCGCAACCTGGGACATGCCGGGCCGTTCGATGAACGTCATCACCGAGGCGGTGATGGAGGAATTGTCGGCGATTGTGGAGACGGTCGCCGCAGACCCGGCGATCAAGGGCTGCGTGATCGCCACCGGCAAGGAGAACTTTTCCGGCGGCGCCGATCTCACCATGCTTCAGGGCCTGCGCGCAGCCTACGAGAAGTTGCGCGCCGAGGAGGGCGAGGAGGCCGCCATGCGCCGCTTCTTCGAGGAATCGCGCCGGCTGACCCTGCTGTTCCGGCGGCTGGAGACCTGCGGCAAGCCCTTCGCGGCGGCGATCCACGGGCTCTGCCTCGGCGGAGCCTTCGAACTGTCGCTCGCCTGCCACTACCGGATCGCGTCGGACGCGCCCCATACCCGCGTCGGCCTGCCGGAGATCAAGGTCGGGCTGTTTCCCGGCGGCGGCGGCACGCAGCGGGTGGCGCGTCTGATGCAGACCGGCGACGCCCTGCAGATGCTGTTCAAGGGCGAGCAGATCCGCGCGCCGATGGCGAAGGGCATGGGCCTCATCCACGCCGTCGCCCCGGTGGCCGACATCGTGGCGCAGGCCAAGGCCTGGATCCGCGACGGTGGTTCGGCGGTGGCGCCCTGGGACGCGCCGAAGTTCAAGGCACCCTCCGGCAAGGTCTATTCGCCGGCCGGCATGCAGGTCTGGCCCGCCGCCAACGCGATCTACCGCCGTGAGACCCACGACAACTACCCCGCCGCGAAGGCCATCCTGAACTCGGTCTACGAGGGGCTTCAGCTGCCGATGGACCTCGCCCTCAAGGTCGAGAGCCGCTACTTCGCGCATATCCTCCGCACCAAGGAGGCGGCGGCGATGATCCGCACCCTGTTCCTCTCCATGGGTGAATTGAACAAGGGCGCCCGCCGCCCGAAGGACGTTCCGCCCGCGAGCCTGCGCAAGGTCGGGGTGGTCGGCGCGGGCTTCATGGGCGCTGGCGTCGCCTACGTCACCGCGCAGGCCGGGTTCGACACCGTGCTGATCGACCGGAGCATCGAGGCGGCCGAGAAGGGCAAGGCGCATGCCCACGCCCTCATCACCGGCCAGATCAACAAGGGCCGCGCCAAGACCGCCGACCGCGACGCCCTGCTCGCGCGCATCACCGCCACGGCGGATTACACCGCGCTCGAAGGCTGCGACCTCGTGATCGAGGCGGTGTTCGAGGATCCGGCGATCAAGGCCGACGTGATCGGGAAGATCGAGGCCGTGATCGGGCCGGATACGGTCTTCGCGTCCAACACCTCGACCCTGCCGATCACCGGGCTCGCCCGCCATTCCCGGCGGCCGGAGCTGTTCGTCGGCATCCATTTCTTCTCGCCCGTCGAGAAGATGATGCTGGTCGAGATCATCAAGAGCGGCGCCACGGGCGACAGGGCCGTGGCGGTGGCCCTCGATTACGTCCGCGCGATCAAGAAGACGCCCATCGTCGTGAACGATTCGCGCGGCTTCTTCGCCAACCGCTGCGTCGGCGCCTACATCCTCGAAGGCCACAAGATGCTGGCCGAGGGCGTGCCGCCGGCCATGATCGAAAGCGCCGGGCGGCAGGCGGGCATGCCGGTGGGCCCGCTCTCCCTCAACGACGAAGTCGCCCTCGACCTGATCCTGAAGATCACCCGGGCCACCGAGGCGCAGGTCGGACCGGATGCGGTCGATCCGGCGCAAAGGGAGATCCTGACCCGGATGGTGGAGGGGGAGGGCCGGCTCGGCCGCAAGAACCGCAAGGGCTTCTACGATTACCCGGAGGGGGCGCCGAAGCGCCTGTGGCCGGGCCTCACCGATCTTCAGCCGCAGAGGCTCGACCCGGAGCAGGTCGATTTTACGGAGCTGAAGAACCGCCTGCTGGTGGTCCAGGCGCTGGAAGCCGCCCGCACGGTGGGGGAGGGCGTCGTGACCGACCCGCGCGAGGCCGATGTCGGCTCGATCCTCGGATTCGGCTTCGCCCCCTTCACGGGCGGCGTGCTCTCCTACATCGACTTCATGGGCGTGCCGGCCTTCGTCGCCCTGGCGAGGGATCTGGAATCGCGCCACGGCCCGCGCTTCGCCGTGCCCGACAGCCTTGCCGCCATGGCCGAGCGGGACGGCACCTTCTACGGCGAAGCCAGGAAGGCGGCCTGACGCCTCACGCCGCGCCGGCCAGCCGCGACGCGAGGGTCGCGAGGTCGGCGTGGTTGTCGGACAGCAGGTCGGTGATGTCGCCGGCCTGCAGCGCCTTCACATGCCGGCACCGCTGGCCGAAGCGCCCCGCCGTGCAGGTACAGCGCAGGACGGCGCCGCTGCGGCGCTCCTCCAGGGTGACGGTGTAGCGGTTCCCCGTGGAGCCACGCACAAGGAAGCTCAGGGAGGCCGAAGCCGGCGGCGGGACGGCCGGCATCGCCCGCCCGCTGATCGGTCCCCGGCCCGGCACGAAGCGCGCCGATTCTCCCGGCACCGCCGTCACCGGCACGCCGATGGCGGCGGCGAGGCCGTGCACGTCCCCGGCCGAGGTCTCCTCCATGGCGGCGAGCGCGATGCGGGCGCAGGCATAGGCATCCTCGCCGGCATCGTGGTGTTCGAAGGTGATGCCGAGCCGCCGGGCGACCTTGCCGAGGCCGCAGCCCTCCGGCGCCGGGAACACCCGCCGCGCCACCTGCACCGTGCAGAGATAGGCGAGATCGGGCACGGGCAGGCCCGCCCGTCCGAGCCCGGCGCGCAGCACCCCGATGTCGAAGGTGGCGTTGTGGGCGAGGATGACCCCGCCCGTGAGGTCCGGCAGGAACGGCGCCATCACGTCCGCGAAGCTCGGCCGGTTCGCCACGTCGGCGGGCAGGATGCCGTGGACGCGGATGTTGCCGGGGGAGAAGCGCATCTCCGGCGGGCGGATGAGGTGGCTCTCCCGGCGGACGATCCGGCCGCCGTCGATCCAGGCGAGCCCGACCGCGCAGGCGCTGTCGCGCCGCTCGTTGGCCGTCTCGAAATCGAGGGCGAGGGTGATCATGCCGCCAGGCCCCGCCTTACGCCTGCGCCACCATCGCCAGCCAATCGGCCTCGCTGACGACCTTCACCTTGTGCTTCTCGGCCTCCTTCAGCTTTGACCCCGCGCCGGGCCCGGCCACGACCAGATCCGTCTTGGCCGAGACCGACCCCGACACCTTGGCCCCGAGCCGCTCGGCGATGGCCTTGGCTTCGTTGCGGGTCATCTGTTCCAGGCTGCCGGTGAACACCACGGTCTTGCCCGCGAAGGCGCTCGCCGTACCGGCGCGCTCCATCGGCTCGGTGCGAACCTCCTTCAGAAGCTCCCGTACCGCTGAGGCGTTGTGCGGCTCGGCGAAGAACTGGATCAGCGCGTCGGTCGCCACGGGGCCGACCTCGCCGTCGTCTGCGAAGGCGCGGTAGGCATCCCCCGGCCGCTGGCCCGCCGCCCGCTCCAGGGCGGCGCGGGCCGCGTCGAGGTCGCCGTAATGGGCGATGAGGCTTTCGCGCTGGCTCGATGTCAGCCGCACCCGCTCACCGGGCGCCGGCTCGGCCCCCTCAGCGGGAAGCCCCGCCTCCATCAGCCGGTCGCGGGTGGTGGGGCCGATGCGCGGCACCGAGGTGAATTCGATCCAGTCCGGCCCGCCCTGCGCCTCGGCCGCAGCCTCGATCCCCGCGATCAGCGCGTCCATATCCTCAAAGCGCTTGGCGAGCGCCTTCGCGGTGGCCTCGCCGATCTGCGGGATGCCGAGGGCGAAGACGAAGCGGTTGAGGGGCAGCGACCGGCGCGCCTCGACCCCGGCGAGCAGGTTCTTGATCGCCTTGTCCTCGTCGTCGCCCTTCTTCTTGGCCGCCTTCTTCGCCGGCTCGGCCCCGGCCCGCCGCTCGGCCGCCAGTGCCTCGCGCCGCGCCTCCACGGCCGCCTTCAGCTTGTCGAAATCCAGCCGGAACAGGTCGGCCGGCTGGTGCACGAGCCCCGCCTCGAACAGCACCTCGATATAGGTCTCGCCGAAGCCCTCGATGTCGAAGCCGTTGCGCGAGACGAAGTGCTTCAACCGCTCGACGCCCTGCGCGGGGCAGATCAACCCGCCGGTGCAGCGGCGCACCGCGTCGAGCTTGCCCGTGCGCGGGTTCACCGCCCGCACCGCACGGCTGCCGCAGGCGGGGCAATGGTCGGGAAATTCGAAGAGCTTCGAATCCGCCGGGCGCTTGGCGAGGTCGACGTCCATCACCTTGGGGATGACGTCGCCCGCGCGGACCACCGTCACCGTGTCGCCGACGCGGATGTCGCGGCCCTCGCGGATCGGCTCGCCATCGGCCCCGACGCCCTTCACGTAGCCCTCGTTGTGGAGCGTGGCGTTCGACACCACCACACCGCCCACCGTCACCGGCCGCAGCTTCGCCAGCGGGTTGAGGGAGCCGGTGCGACCGACATTGATGACGATGTCCTCCAGTACGGTCGTCGCCTCCTCGGCGGCGAACTTGTGGGCCAGCGCCCAGCGCGGCGAGCGCGAGACGAAGCCGAGGCGCTTCTGCAGGGCGATGTCGTCCACCTTGTAGACGACGCCGTCGATGTCGTAGCCGAGGTCGGCGCGCTCGGCCGCAATGCCCCGGTAATGGGCGAGCATGCCCTCCGTGTCGGTGAAGGTCCGGGTGCGCGGGTTCACCGGCAGGCCCCAGGCCGTGAATCGTTCCAGCACACCGCTCTGCGTGTCAGCCAGCGATTCGGAGACATCGCCCCAGGCATAGGCGAAGAAGCGCAGGGGCCGCGAGGCGGTGACCGCCGGATCGAGCTGGCGCAGCGACCCCGCCGCCGCATTGCGCGGGTTGGCGAAGAGGGGCTTGCCGGCCGCCTCCTGGCGGGCGTTGATGGCGGCGAAATCCGCGTGCGATAGGTAGACCTCGCCCCGCACCTCGCAGACCTCCGGCCACCCACTGCCCTTCAGTTTCCGGGGGATGTCGTTCACGGTGAGCGCGTTGGCGGTGACGTTCTCGCCGACCTCGCCGTCACCCCGCGTTGCCGCCGTGACGAGGGTGCCCTTCTCGTAGCGGAGGGAGAGAGACAGGCCGTCGATTTTCGGCTCGGCGGTGAAGGCCAGGGGCTTGTCCTCTGGCCAGTTCAGGAAGCGACGCACGCGGGCGACGAACTCCGCGACCTCCTCGTCGGCAAAGGCATTGCCGAGGGAGAGCATCGGCACCGCGTGCCTCACCTTGGCGAATTTTTCGGAGGGCTTGGCCCCGACCGCGACGCTGGCCGCGCCTGTTCCCGCGAGTTCGGGGAAGGCGGCCTCGATGGTTTCCAACCGGCGGCGCAGCCGGTCGTAATCCGCGTCCGAGATTTCCGGCGCATCCTCCTGGTGATAGAGGCGGTCGGCCTCGGCGATGCGCTCCGAGAGGTCGGCGTGCTCCGCACGGGCCTCTTCGGCGGTCATGGAGGCGGATTGGGTCTGCGCGGCGGCCATGCCGGGCTTCTAGCGCATCATGGCGCGTGAGGAGAGGGGCGGATGCGGTGATCGCCGACGTCGTCATCGCCGCGCTGGCCCTCGATCCGGCCCGGATCGCCCGCTGCGCCGCGCTGCTGAGCGCGGAGGAGACGGCCCGCGCGGATCGCTTCCTGCGCGAGGCCGACCGGGACCGCTACATCGCCAGCCACGCCGCCCTGCGCGTGGTGATCGGCCGGGAATGCGGCCTGCCGCCCGAACGCCTGCGCCTTGCCACCGAACCCACCGGACGCCCCTTCCTTGCGGAGCCGGCCGGGACGGACCTCGACGTCAACCTCTCGCATTCGGGCGACATCGCGCTGATCGGTCTGGTCCGGAATGCGAGGATCGGCGTCGATGTCGAGATCCGCCGGCCCCTGCCGGATGCCCTACGCATCGCCCGCAGCCATTTCGCCCGCGACGAGACGACGGCGCTCGACGCCCTTCCGCCGAACCAGCGAGAATGCGCCTTCTTCGGCCTGTGGACGCGCAAGGAGGCGGTGGTGAAGGCCCTGGGCGCGGGCCTGTCCCAGCCGCTGGCGGGCTTCTCCGTTACCGTTCCTCCAGACCCGGCGCGGCTGCTGCGGATCGCCGGGGGGACTGGCCCCTGGACCCTCGCCGCCCTCGATCCCGGCCCCGGCGCCTGCGCCACCGTCGCGGTGACGGCGGCGGGGGTCTCGCTCCGCCAGAGCGACCTTCCCGCGACCTTCGCGGACAAGTTCGATGCGAAATGATGGCGGAGGCGCTTGCGGCCTGGGGAGGCCGCAGCTATAAGCCGCCTCGCCGGTCGCGCTTCGCAGCCCGCCGGCCTTCGGAGTGTAGCGCAGTCTGGTAGCGCACCACGTTCGGGACGTGGGGGTCGCAGGTTCAAATCCTGCCACTCCGACCAATCTTTCCCGAGACTTAGACCCTAGTCTGCGTAGCATCGAGATCGTACCGGGACGTTTACCGGGACGATAACGGTCAATTTCCGCAACGCACAATGGGTCTGAGAGTGCGATTGTCCGATCGTTCCGGCTACGCCGAACTGACCAAATCACACTCCCTCGCCGCCCAGGACGCTGCCGAAGCTCTCATCGCGCTTGGCTGGCCGATCCAGCCGCACGGGCCAGACATGGATCACTGGCGGATCGGCGGTCTCATCCTGACGGACGATGAACTGATCGGCTTGGCGACGCGGCGTGGCATCCGGCCGGCGAGCGAGCGGGTGCAATAGGCCAAGGCGAAAGAGCCGCCCCAGACCATCGGCGACATGCTCCTGAAGGCCATTGTCACGGACAATTAGATCGCGGCGGCTGTCGAGGCCTACATGGCCGAGCCGTTCGAGTTCGCCAGCGGATACACATTTGACAGTGCCACAGCATTCAAGCGACTTTAGCCAAGTACCGGCGGCACACTGCATTCGCGCAACATTAGTTGATTTTTTACTATAATTCTATAGTTCGTCATTTTTTAGGGATTGAGTTCACGACGCAAGTATACGAGGGTTTTCGACATACTCGCTTTGGGTCGAATCCACTCTCGTCGTTTGCTATGCCAGAGGCAAAACATGGCTGACTATAATACATTTGGCTTCAAGTATGGAAGCAACACCAATGCTGGCTTCGCTGGAGGAACATTAACGTGGGCTATTGATGCCACCGTACCTTCATTCTTTACGTCCGTTCTTGCATCGGCTTTTGCAGACTGGACCAATCATGCTAATATTCAATTTCTACAAGTTGGCTCCACAACTGGTGCTACTATCAAATTTACAATGTCATCTGTCGATGGCCTGTACAACACCCTAGGTACAGGAGGGTCATCATATTTTTACACAAGCAGCGGGCTCAATAAAGCATCTACTGGACAAGTTAATTTTGACCGGGACGAAAATTGGCACGTGTCCGGTAATAAAGTTATGTCTGACAGTAATATAAATCTATTTAACGTCGCGCTCCACGAAATTGGTCACGTCATTGGGTTGAATCATTACGATACAGGCCCTGCTATTATGAATGCAGTTTTAAATCAAAGCCTTACTGATTTAACACAATCCGATATTGATGGTATTCAATACCTATATGGCCCATCGGCCGTGTCGGGCCCCTGGACTTCACTTGTGATCCAAAATTTTTATAGCTCACACTACAAGGATGTAGCGAAGACTGGTATCGACTTTGCTACGCATTACAATGCGTCCGGTTGGCACGAAGGAAGAAATCCAGACGCGTATTTCTCGACGAATGGATATCTAGCAGCAAACACTGATGTAGCGCGCGCTGGCATCAATCCGCTCGCACACTACGACTCGAATGGCTGGAAGGAAGGCCGCGATCCCTCAGCCGCCTTCGACAACGAGCTATACTTGGCGCACAACGCCGACGTGAAGGCCGCTGGCATCGACCCCCTTGCCCATTTCCTTCAGTCCGGTCAGGCCGAGGGTCGGCAGGCCTAGGCCGCCATCGGCAAGTCCGCCGACTTCACCCACGGTTCCTTCGACGCCGAGTACTACCTCCTCGCCAACGCAGACGTCGCCAAGGCTGCGTTGGCCTCGGGCGGCGACACCTTCGCATTCGCCTTCCAACACTACCAATCATATGGCGCCCAGGAAGGCCGCAAAGCCGACGCCTTCTTCGACACGGCATACTACCTTGCCCATAACCCGGACGTCGCGGCAGCTCACATCAACCCGTTGACCCATTACGACCAGTACGGTTGGCAGGAGGGACGCGCCGCCTCGGCCGACTTCGACACCAAAGCCTATCTCGCTGCCAATCCCGAGGTCGCGGCAGCCCATATCGATCCATTGCTGCACTATCTGCAGTACGGAGCGCTCGAGGGTCGGCACCTGGCCTAACGGCCGTACCTTCTGCGGGGTAAGAGGTAATTGACGGGGCGCCGCGAGTAGATCGTAGCGCCCCTTTTGCTTCGCGAGCTTGTAAGCTCCCGGACTGATATGACCGTTCCCTGCGCGGCAAGCAGCTTGCGGCCCTGCGCACTCGTTCAATTCATGCATGCGCCACCGGCAATTCGGCTACCTGCGTCGTATAGCGCGGCGTCCGCATATCGAACTTTGTGGTCCAGTCCCGCCGCGCCACTAGCCCCGCCCGCGCCGGCACCACTGCCCCTCGCCCCCACCGCGCGTTGCAGGCGTCCATCGCCGCCATGAGCGGGCCTGAGCGCTCTCGGTCGAGGGCGCCGATCAGCGCACGGGGACTCTCGGTTAGCGGCCACAGGTCGTTCGTCACCACACCCGCCTTCGAGTAGCGCCAGGCCGGCCGGTCGGGGCTCGGGTCGCGCCAGGTCTTTGCCACGCCGAGGCGCGCCGCCTGGATCAGCGCCAGCGTATCCGAACTGTGCTCGGCCAAGCTCACCGTCGTCGCCACCGAGCGCTGCGGTGCATCCCGGTCGTGTTCGCTCGTGTGGTAGAAGACCGTCACGTGATCGGTGCCGAGCCCTTCGCGCCGTAGCTTCTCGCCCAGCCGCGTGGCGTGGGCCGCCACCGCCTCCTCCAGCGTCGCCCGGTCGGTGATGCGCGCGGAGAACGAGCGAGTGACGGCGCAGCCCTTCCGCCGGGCCGGGACCAGATCAAGCGGCAAGCAGGCGAGCCCGCGCAACTCGTGGATGATACGCTCGCCCACTACGGTCAGACCCTTGCGCACGGGGCGGGGATCGAGGTCGCGCAGGTCCGCGACGCTCTCGACGCCCATCGCCTCCAGCTTGGTCAGCGACGCCCGGCCGATGCCCCAGACCTCGCCCACCGCCACCCGGCACAGCCAATGGTCGTAGGCCGCCGCGTCGGTGAGATCGCAGACGCCGTCCAGCGCCGGCACGCTCTTGGCGATGTGGTTGGCGAGCTTGGCCAGCGTCTTCGTCGACCCGATCCCGACGCAGGTCGGGATGCCCGTCCAGGCGCGTACCGTGGCACGCAGGTCACGGGCGAGCTCCACCCGCACGGGGGCCGCGACATCGGAGAGATCGAGGAAGGATTCGTCGATCGAGTAGATCTCGACCCGCGGGCTGAACTGCCGGTAGACGGCGTTCGTGCGCCCGCTCATGTCGCCGTAGAGCGTGTAGTTCGAGGAGAACACGCGCACGCCCTGGCTGCGGCACAGGTCGCGGATCTTGAAGTACGGCTCGCCCATGCGGATGCCGAGCGCCTTGGCCTCGGCGGTGCGGGCGATGGCGCAGCCGTCGTTATTCGACAGCACGATGACCGGCACGCGCGCCAGTTTCGGATCGAACACTCGCTCGCAGGAGCAATAGAAGCTGTTACCGTCGATCAGCGCGACGGCCCGTGGGGCGCGGACACTCACGCGAGCCGTCCGCGCGCAACGTGCCAGCGGATGGTGAAGCGCACCACGCCCCAGATCTCGACCTCGCTCGCCTCGTCGACGGCGAAGGCAGGCAGGTCCTGGTTGTCGAAGGCGAGCCGGGGGGTGTTGCCCTCGATGCGGTAGCGCTTGCAGCTGAGCAGCGCGTCGACCACCGCCACTACGACGCTGTCGTGCTGCGGCATGAGGCTGCGGTCAACGCAGGCGAGATCGTGGTCGAAGATGCCCGCCCCGCGCATACTCTCGCCGCGCACCTGCATCAGGAAGGTCGCGGGCGGGTTCGGCACCAGCCAGCGCGGAAGTTCGAGCGCCCCCTCAAGGAAATCGTCCGCCGGCGACGGAAAGCCCGCGCAGACGGCCGGGCCGACCAGGGGCACCCGCACCGTGCCCGGCCCATCCTGGGGCAGCGTCGCGACCCGGCGCAGGCTCATCGGGCAATCCCCGGCCGCGCCGCGCTCTCGCCGCTCATCCCCACCCAATCGACGCGGCATGACTCGCCTCCGGCTCGTCCTTCACTAGAACAGAGCGGGAACAAGCCTGAGCCGGGCCGAGAGTTCAACCGGCAGACAGCAACGCGGCGTGAGGGAGCCAGGGGACGATGTGGACGGCTGTGGACATCCACCGAAAAGACCAGTGAAGAATAAGACTTGCACGAACGTGCTCCCGCCACCCCTCCGTGGGAAGCAATTGTCGGCCCTACGCGCTATCGCGGCGACGCCCGGCGGCCTGCGGATCACCGCCTACCCGAGCGCGATGCCGCTGCTCGTGCAGATGGGGCTGGTGGAGGAGCGCACCGCATCCCGCATCGCCCACCGCGACGGCAGGGCGTGGTTCCTCACCGTTGAGGGGCGGGAGACGGTGAAGGTCTATGGAGCTGATGAGGTCTAGGAGCGTGCAATGATCCGGTATTAGGTAGCAAGCTCACCTGACTCCGTATACCCATGTCACCCGTGTTATTCGGCAGGGCGGTGGAGGTACAGATGCCAGTTCCTAAAGGGTCGATAGAGATTGGCAAATGCTATGAGTTTGACGGCGGACAAACTCGTAAAGTAATTGATATGGATAGCGACCGATTCAAGAGCACTCCGCATGACGGAGTGGCGTGGGGTGGTCCTGTTTGGATAGATAAAGACAGCTTCACGGACGAAGCTCAGAACGAGGTTCAGTGTCCGAATTAGTCTGGCTTGTGGTATCTGCTGCATAATGTCGGATGACCACGGGAGAGATGAAGCATGGCCGCGCCAAACGTCGTATCCGTTCTTAAGGCGATGACCCAACATGACAAACTAGGGACACAAGCTTTCCTCGATCTCCATTCTAGTGGCCGCCCACCGCGGGCTCATTACCTTTCCCACGAGGGGCATATGTATCCCCTGAAGGCACTTTGGGCGGCTTCGCATCAGCCGCCAATCCATACGCGTGAGTTCCAGACAGGAAGCGGATCTCGCGGTCTTCGAGCTTTAGGTTTCAAGACGTTCGTTCAAGGAGAGCTTGCAAGGCAGTACGAAGAAGGAAAGCGCGTTCTTCGTGAAGTCGAGACACTATCTCGCAACCCAAAGTTAGTGGCCGATGCTAAAGCCCATTACGGATCGGTTTGCAAAGCATGTGGGTTCGATTTTTCGTCGAAGTACGGCGAACTTGGTCACGGCTACATCGAATGCCACCACATCGATCCCCTTTCAGGACGTGACGGCAAAGGAACGCCTACTAAGCTCGAAGACGTGACCGTCCTATGCGCCAACTGCCATCGAATGATTCATAGGAGCACCCCCGCGCTCAAGCTTGAGGAACTTCAGGCAGTGATTGAGGACTTCTAAGCTGCCTCCCCCGCAATGTCGGGGGAGGCTCTTGGGCCGGGTCTGGCATTCGACCCGCACCTGTCCGCGAGCGTAGTCGCCGAGCCGGTCCACCGTGATCCCACCGCAATGGAACGGAGGCAGAACAAGCAGTCCGGCGGCATCGGCTCAACCCCTGTAGGGACAGCCTGTGGAGATCGCGGTAGAGCGGTGTGGATGGCGCCGGAAAAGCTGAGCGCTCAGGCGCATTTGGCGGAACCGGATCGCTCGGCCCCGCCCCGATCTGATCACGGGGCGGGGGAGCGTCTGATCTCACCAGCGGGGCCGGCTACGTGCTGCGGCACAGGCTGGGGATGGGCGAGGCCAGTTAGCGGCGGGTGTCGTCGAGCGCTGGCAAATGTCCCGGGCCGGGAACGCCGCTGACAGATTGAGGCATGTCGCTCTGTGGGCAGCAGGCCTGCAGCGAGGCGCTTACTCGCTCTTCAGGTTGCCAGCGCTTTCCTTGCCGCTGCGACGGTCGTTCTCGACGTCGTAGGAGATCTTCTGGCCTTCGATGAGGTTGCGCATCCCGGCGCGCTCGACGGCGGAGATGTGCACAAACACGTCCTTGCCCCCGTCATCGGGCTGGATGAAGCCGTAACCCTTTGTCTCGTTGAACCACTTCACAGTGCCAATAGCCATTTAGATATCCTGGTAGGCGCCGGCGAACCAACGCAGCTCGCCGTGCTGTTCGAACGGGGCGAGGAGCCGGCCCGTTCCCTCCTGCCGCGTGGCTCTGCGGCGCTCTCCTGGTGTAGGCCAGGATCGCGAACGGCATGGATCCAACGCATAGGATGACCGAACCAAGATACCCCGCCACGGCCTACTCATCAGGCCAGGGCAATCCCGTCCCACAGCACCGCCGGAACCCGCGCCGCGCCTACGACCGCGAGGGGCGCGGGTGCCGTCCGATGGATCTGGCGAACGCGGCCGAGAACGGCGTCCGCTTCATCCGAGCGATCTGTCCGCCGCCATGCCGACACGAGGGTGAGGTCGCGCTGGATCGGTTCCCGAGTACGATGGCGGTGCGGGACGTCGGGCTGTACCTGCGCTGCACCGCCTGCGGGCGGAAGGGGCCGGAGACCGAGCCCGCGTGGCCACGCAGGAATGAAGACTGATCAGCTTGCCACCTTATGGCAAGTAGGAGGCAACGCTCGGTGCAAACGTCGCAGCCTCCCATGGACTGCGACGAACGGCTCGTATTCACGAGTTACCGCTACGGGATGCGATGAGGCCGATCTAGAGCAAGATCGCCTCTCATGTCGCACATCTTGCTGGATACGTATGGCCTCTAACCACATAAGCTGGGGTGGGGGTCTATGGAACTGGTAAGCCGTGGCACGCCGTATTCAACGTGGGCCACAGAGCAGGCAGCATCCAATCCATTGCGTTGCGAGCAATAATCATTTGCCATCGCGAAGTCGCCGTAAAATAGCTCGATGACCGTCAGGCGATGGCTTGAGCAGCTGGAAGTGATCCGGTAGCGTCCTCGCCGTCTTTGCTTTCCGCAGTGAGCCATATCGTGGTGATGACGACGCCACAAAACGAACACTGGTAAAGCATTTGAACTTATCCATCTATCAGTAGACTGTCTGTAGTCCAATAGTATCAGAGTAGCGAAAGGCAGTCGCCGCCGGAGAAGGTATACATATGTCAAACGTGATGGGCGCTATAAATCCATGGGACTCCGACAAGCCGTATGACTACGGATCTTCTTGGATCGCATCCAAAGAGTATTGCAAGATCATCAACGAGCGCGTCACAGGCGACCGTGATTTACACTGGCTAATCTGGGCCCTGTCGCAGTATATCTGTGTAGGTGAAACGGAGAATGAAAGCCTGCTGCTGCTCGGGTCCAATGAAGGTTGGATGGAAATAGCGATCCGGCAGGCGGGCTTTAAAGGAAAAATTGTCGCTAGCGATATTGCTGAGCGTGCTTTAGCCAGAGCACGTTCTAAAGTCCAAAGCATGGGCCTCGAAAATATCGAGCACTGCAAAGCGGATCTAAATGTCGACAGGTTTGCGGAAAACGAATTTGATTATATAATAGCCGAAGGTGTGCTTCACCATATTGAAAATATTGATTTCTGTATTTCCGGACTTCGCTCTGCGCTTAAGCCAGGCGGACGGCTTATCGGCATGGAATTTGTGGGTGCTTTCAGGTTTCAGTGGCCAGAACTACAAACTAAATGGATTAATGCCGCACTAGATGTTGTGCCGAGAAAATATCGTCCAATGTTCGACGGAGATGATGGCAACTTTCCTCGCGACGAGGTAGCGCGGTCAAAGGCTTATTATGTACCAATGACGATTAGCGAAATGCTCGCGATGGATCCAAGCGAGGCAATAAGCGGGCATTTGCTGATGCAGACTATCAGAACATACTTCAAAACTGAGGTTCTGAAGGACGCAGGCGGTGGAATTGTCATGAATCTAACGGGTCATTTCCCCTTCCAGGAAACAAATACAGACAAAAGCTGCCTCGAATGGCTCAAAGTGATAGCTAATATAGAGCGCGTTTTATATGAGCAGGACATTGTTCCTTCTGACTTGGTGTTTTTTGTGGCAAGATAAGTCATCCTTACGATATTGCTCTGCTCTTCAAAGAGCAGAGCGCAAACCTAACGAAATATGCGACGCAGCCATCATAGATTTTTTTTGCTGCGCGTCAGCTCTTGAGCTGTTTGAGAACTTTGGCCGTCTGACTTGTGATTAAGAAAGTTGCTGCTTTCCCACAAGTTTTCTGACAAAGCTTTCTCAGTCGTCGAAATCTTCGCAGGATCCATGCGACTAATGAGCTTTACGCCCACCGGATCCAATTCTATCGACGTTCCAATACGCCTTACCTTATGCAGGCGTGCATCAACGAACTCGGCTTCAACAGGCTCAGGCTCAAGCTTGCCAAATGACGCCCACCAGAATTCAGTAATATTGTCAGACATATAACTGATTCAACTCTGAGTTGTACGTAGACATCCAGTGAATGGATAAACGAGTGCGACCGTACTCTTCATATGCTAGCGAAAGCAATCCTACGCTAATTCACAATTTTTTTAGCGTTTGAAACGCGAAAAGAGCGCCCCCGGCCGAAGCAAGGGCGCCCGCGTGAGTGTCTACGGCATCAGCGTGAGCGGTGCCCGGTGAACGCCGAGAGCATCGCCTCTCGCGTCTCCTTCATCTCCTCCCGTACCGAGGTGACCATGTCGTCGATGCGCCGCTCTAGGCGGTGGATCACGTCGCCGGTGACGTAGGTTCGCGCGACCTCGATTTTGAAGGCGTTCAGCTTCTCCTCCAGCGACCGGATCTCGATCTTGGCCGCCGCCATGTCGATGGTCAGCGGCGAAACCGCCTCCTTCGTGCCGGTGCGCAGCTTCCCGATCAGCCAATCGGCGGTCTTGCCCAAGCTAAAGAGGAAGACGGCGAACGCGACCACCTGCGCCCAGGTGATCGCGCCGGGCGACAGGAACGAGGTATCCATGGCTGGCCTCCAGGCCGAGCCTCCCCCTCACCGGGGGAGGGTCAGGGGCTACTTGCCGAAGATCCGGCGGACGGTCGGCGCGATGCCGGCGACGCCGATTACCGAGAGCACGATGGCATTCTCCATCGCATCGTAGGGCGCGGGCAGCTTCGCCACCTGCCAGTGGAACAGGAATGTCGAGTCCATCACGATCGCGCCGAAGTGGATCATGCAGAGCCCGAACGCCGTGGGGATCATCCAGGCCGTCCACGGAGAGAGGTGCTGCTCCGCGCGCTCCTGCGCGACCACTTTCCGCTCCTCGACGTAGGCGGTGAGCTGCGCTTGCACGACCGTGACGTCGCCAGTCACGTCCTGCCCGTTCGTCAGCACCCCGTTGTCGGAGCGCTTGTTGAGGTAGGCAAGCACCGGGGCGACGATGCCGGAGCCCAGCAGCTTCACGAGTAAGCCGCCGATCATGGTGAGGATGGCCATCAGCGCGGCGCTCCATCCGGCCCGTCACCGGGCCGAGCACTTGGCGGCCGGGCGGCGTCGCGGATGTTCTTCAGCACCGGGGGCAGGGCGAGGCGGGCAAGGGCCAGGCCCGAGCCGATCCGCGCGCCGTAGCCTGCGTAGGAGGGCGGCAGCACGGACGCCCAATCGAAGCCGACCACCGCGTTCAGCACATCGGGCAGCGAGAACAGGAACGCGAGCATGTAGAGCCGCACGCCGACGAGGCGCGCGTTGATGCGCTGAACGAGGTTCATCTCAGGCGGCCTTCCGTGAGAGCAGGGTGTGGACGCGCGACCAGAAGCCGGGCTCAGCCGACGCCGGGCTGGGCGCGTGAAAAAGCCCGCCGGAGGGGGCGGGCTTGAGTGGCACCGAGGGGGCATTCGTGAGGGGCAAAGCGCCTTGCCTCTCTGAGGCGACAGGCAAGCCCGCCATCGGCGCGAGCGGGTCAGGCACCTTCGGCGGCGGAGCCGGATCGGGGATCCGCACCGAGGCGATCAGCGCCACCCGGAACTGCGCGTGGTAGCCGGCGATCAGCGCGTCGCAGTCCGTGCCGTTGATGATGCGCCGCGCGCCCTTCGGGTCGGAGCGGCCGGGCACGAAGTAGTCGCCGAGCTTCTTGCCTGTGAACCACCCCTCGATCATCCCGTAGAACAGGATCGCCGCCGCCACGTCCGGACGCATCGCGAGCGCAGGCGTCTTCACTAGGTCCTCGGAGGCCTTCAGGACTCCGCGCGCCCGCAGCTCCTTCGTCGCCCGGGCGTAGTTCGCCTGCCACGTGAGCTGCACGTAGCCCCGGCCCCAGAACCCGGTGGGCCCGTAGCTCTTCCCCTTGCCGCGCCCGAACTCCTCGATGGGCTGCATCCGCCGCGCCGTTTCGTGGAACGTGGTCGCGAGGCAGTAGGCGGTCTTCTCGACGCCGAGATCAGGCGGGCAGGCGTCGAGGATCGCCTCCATCCCCGCGACCTGCGGGCCCGTGACTTGGCCGGCGAACGGCTGCCGGCGCACGGCGTCGAAGAACGCCGCACGGTCGAGGTCGATGGCCATGTCACGGCACCCATTCAAAAGAAAAAGGCCGCACAGAGCGGCCAGGACGGGAGACACGTCAGGAGAGGGGGTGCCCGGCTACCAAGTGCCCGTGGCGAAGGCGACGCGCTTCCAGGTGTTCGCCGCGACGCAGTCGTAGTGGTAGGTCGCATCCGCCGCGTACTGCCCGACCGAGCAGGGCGAGGAGGACGAAGCCGGTACCGACGTCGGCGTGGTGGTCAGGATGCCGCTTGGATCGGCGAAGAGGGGCCGATTGCCCGTGCCTGCGAGGTTGCTGGTCTGGATGACGCCGAGCGCGGTGATCGCCACGTTGGCGACGCCGGGCCCGGACGAGCGCAGGAGGTAGCCCGACGAGCTGATCGGGTATTGGCCGTTCTGCGTCCCGAACAGGATGCCGTCCCGCCATGTGGCGGATCCGTGTTCGAGCCCTGGAGCGAGGCGAGCGCGCTCTGCCCGGCGAGCCCGGCTTGGTCGGCCGAAAGCGACAGGTTCGCCCCGGTGGTGGCCAGCCCCGCATTGCCCTGATTGATCGCTGCCGTCTGCCCGAACAGCGAGGAGGCCATGCCGGCCTGCGCGTTGTTCGCGGTGTCGATCGCGCTGGCGGCCTGCGCCTGCCGCGCCTGCTGGTTCGTCAGGTCCTGGTAGATCGTGACGAGGGCGCCCGTGCTGTCCGCGCGCAGCGCCCCGGCGAGCCGGTGGACGCCGAACAGCGATTCCGTGCTCCATCCGAGGGAGGCGGCTTCCTCGCCCCAATGCTCGATGAAGCGGAACATCATCGTCCGCACGCCCGCCCAGACGCCGAAGCGCCCGCGCGGGCCCGCTTCCTTCCAGATCATGCCGGGGCAGGGGATATGCTCATCCGGCAGGATCATCACCCCAGCCCGCCACGATGCGACGAGGCGCTGATCGTCGGAGAGGGCGAGGGCGGCGCTCACGGCTGCGCGCTCCCGCCCTGCGGGCCGGCGCGGCGCGCGTTCAGGTGGTCGGTCAGCTCGCGCCCGTCGCGGCGCTGATCCCGCCCCGCATCCAGGAGCCCGCCGTGCCCACGCCGAACCCCAGAGCAATCTTCATGGCCGCGCTCGGCATGCCGGGCCCCTACCGCACGCAGGCGGATCAGCCCTTCGTCATCGCCGACCGCGACGGCACGCCGATCATGCTGGCGATGCCGACCGGGTCCGGCCCGCTCGCCCGGCGCGATTTCGCGGCCGTGGTCTGCGCGGTCCTGAACGACCACTGCGGCTTCGAGCCCGCCCGCGTCCTGACCGCCCCCATCGCCAACGCAGCGGAGTGACGCCCATGAAGATCGTTCAACTCGAAGCCGAGAACGTGAAGCGCTTGCGGGCCGTCACCATCCGCCCGGACGGGAACCTCGTCGAGATCACCGGCCGCAACGGTCAGGGGAAGTCGAGCGTCCTCGACGCGATCTGGTGGGCGCTCGCCGGCACCACCCACATCCAGGCCGTCCCGATCCGCAAGGGCGAGGACGAGGCCCGGATCCGGCTGGACCTCGGCGACATCAAGGTCGTGCGCACCTTCAAGAAGCGCGAGGACGAGAGCTTCGGCACCACGCTCGTCGTCGAGAGCGTCGAGGGCGCCCGCTTCCCGTCGCCCCAGCGGATGCTCGATAGCCTCCTCGGCGCTCTGAGCTTCGACCCGCTCGCCTTCACCCGCATGGACGGGAAGGCGCAGCTGCAGGCGATGCGCCGCTTCGTGCCGGGCGTGGACTTCGAGGCGATCGAGGCCGCGAACAAGGCCGATTTCGAACGCCGCACCGACGTGAACCGGCAGGCCAAGCAGCTCCGCGCCCAGGCGGCCGGCATCGTCGTGCCCCAGGACCTCCCGGCCGAGCGTATGGACGATGCCGCCCTCGTGGACGAGCTGACGAAGGCCGGCGAGCAGAACGCCGACCTGGAGCGCCGAAAGGCCCGGCGTGAAGAGACCGCCCGCGAGGCTCGGACACTCACCGACCGGGCGACAGCCGCCCGCTCCGAGGCGCAGCAGTTGCGCCAGCGCGCGGAAGTCCTCGACGCCGAGGCCGAGCAGCACGAGACGACCGCCGACACGTTGCGCGAGAGGATCCGCACCGCGCCGGCCCTGCCCCAGCCCATCGACACGGCGGCGCTCCGCGAGCGGATCGCGGAAGCCTCCCGGCTGAATGCCGCCTTCGACGCTCGCGACCGGCGCACCAGCATCGAGGTCGAGGCCGCCGAGGTCGAGGCGAAGGCCGCAGCACTCACCGCCGCCATCGGCAAGCGCAATTTCGAGATGCAGGCGGCCGTGGCGAAGGCCGAGATGCCGGTGCCCGGCCTCACCTTCGGCGCCAACGAGATCCTGCTCGCAGGGGTGCCGTTCGAGCAGGCCTCCAGCGCCGAGCAGCTGCGCACGTCCGTGGCGATCGCCATGGCGGCGAACCCCAAGCTCAGGGTCATCCGGGTTCAGGACGGCTCGCTCCTCGACGAGGAGGCCATGGCCATCCTCGGCGAGATGGCGGGCGAGGCGGACTATCAGGTCTGGATCGAGGTGGTTCAGTCCGGGCGGTCCGCCGCCATCGTCATCGAGGACGGCTCCGTTCGCGGCGCCATCCAGGTCGCGGCAGCGGAGTGAGCGCCATGGACATCATCGAGCACACCAGCGGGCGCGTGCGCGGTCCCGGCCTCTACCGGATGCCGGCCGCCCTCTATCATTCGGATCCCTGCCCGGAGCCGAGCCTGTCCTCGTCCGTGGCGAAGATCCGACTCGAACGCACTGGCCGTTCGCGCCATGCTCGGCCGGGCGAGCGGATGCAGCTCTACACGGGGATGCGGACGCGCCAGTGCCGGAAGCTCGGCGAGGCCCTGTGCCTCGAAGTCTCCCCCATCCGCATGGACCTGATCCTCAGTCGCGTCGCCGTCGGCGAGCGCGAGATCAGCGGTGTGCCCAACCTGCACGCCTTCGCGATGCAGGACGGATTCCGGGACTGGTGGGAGTTGATCGCCTTCTGGGTCGTGGAGCACCCTGGCGTCGACCTGTTCGATGGCGTGCTCATCCGCTGGCAGGCCCTCGTCCCCGCCGACGCGCTCGACATCGCGGGGGCAGCATGACGATGACCGAGAGGATGCGCGCCGCGCTCAAGGAGATCAGCGAGTACAGGCTCGACTGCGGGTGCATGCCCTGCATGGGGGAGTGCTACGACAAGCAGTCTCTCCGAGACGCAATCTCTGAGATCGCCGAAATTGCAGAGCGGGCGCTTCGCGGTGAGCCCCCGTCAGTTGCTGCGCCAGAGCCTGACGACATCTTCACCCGTATTACTCGCGACATGGCGAGGTCGGCTTGACCCGCCGCGCCCCGAAGCTCCTCCTGCCGCCGACCGGCGAAGAGCGCCGCGTCGCCGCCGAGGCGGCGCGCGCCCTCCGCGCCGCCATCGCCGACCCGTCCACCATGGGGAAGCGCGCAGTCGCGCACGTCGACCTCGCCCGGCCCCGTCGCGGCGAATGGTGGGAGAGCTGGGCCAACCTGCCCGGCTTCTGGCGGATCAAAGGCCGGAAGGGCCGCTACCTCCACGACAGCCTGCCCGGCTGGACCTACGCCCGCGCGGAGATCCGCACGGAAATGATCCCCGACCTCGAAGCCCTCGCCGAGCGCGGCGAGCGGCCGACCGAGGCGACCAGCGGAGCCGCAGCATGACCGACGATCCCCAATTTGATATCAGACCGACGCTTCGGCGAGGGCCGCCGCAGGTTCCGCCGAACCCGGCATATCCGGATGGCGTGCACGTTCAGCGCGCCGTTCCTGGTGTCCCGTCCTGCCGAGCCGAACTTCCGTACCCCGCGCCCGAGCGGCTGGTTTGGATCGTCCGGTGTCGGCGATGCGGCCTTTCTCTCGCGATCACCGCCGCCGGCCGGGCCGACGACCCGCGCTCCGTCACCGTACCCTGTCCGCGGAAGCTGCAATGAAAGGCCAGACGATGTTCGTCGTCTTCGACCTCGACGGGACGCTCGCCCTCACCGAGCACCGCGCGCACTTCCTGACCGGGCCGGGCCCGAAGGACTGGCGTGGCTTCTACGCCGCCTGCGACCAGGACGAGCCATGCCGCCCGCTCATCAAGGCGCTTCTGTCGTTCGACAGGGCAGGGGATGTCGTCGAGATCTGGTCGGGCCGCTCGGACAAGGTGCGCGACAAGACGACGGCATGGCTCGACGTGCTCGGGCTTGGCCATATCCGGATCCGCACCCGCGCGGCCGGTGATCACCGCGCCGACACCGTCCTGAAGGCCGAATGGCTCGACGAGGGCCGCACCCCGGATCTGGTGTTCGAGGACCGGGCCAGCGTCGTCGCGCTGTGGCGCTCGCGCGGGATCGTCTGCTGCCAGGTCGCGCCGGGGGACTTCTGATGCCACGAGGCGCGCGAATCCCCGACCGTGCCGAGATCGACGACGACACGCCGCTGCGGCTCGACGTAGCCGCAGCCATCGCTTTTCCCGGTGGCGCGATGACCGGCGCCGGCCTGCGCCGAGAGGCGGCCCGCCAGCGACTTGCTGTCTCGCGCGTGGCGGGGAAAGACTGGACCACGCTTCGTGCGATTGCCGAGATGATCGAGCTATGCCGCGCCGCTCCGAAGGCCCCCATCTCAAGCTCGAAAGAGCGGAGACCAATACCCAAGGTCGGATCACCCGGCACGCGTCCTGGATCATCCGAGACGGAAGACGGAAAATCCGCACAGGCTGCCGCGCTGATGAGGCTGGAGCGGCTGAAAAGCGGCTCGCCGCCTACATCGCCGAAAAGCACGAGCCCGCGCGCGAGAGCGATCGTGACCCCGCTCAGGTCTGGGTCGCGGACGTAGTTTCGGTCTACCTCGACGACATCGCCAGCAAGAAGGCCCGGCCGAAGGAGATTGCGGGCCGACTCGGGAATGTCCTGTCGTTCTTCGAGGGAAAGCGCCTGTCCACCGTGACCGGCCGCGCCTGCCGCGACTATGCCGAGCATCGCGGGCTCGCGGTCGCCCGGCGCGAGCTCGAGGACTTCCGAGCGGCGATCAACCACTACCACCGCGAGGGCCATCTCGCTTCGCCCGTGCCGGTGGTGCTGCCGGAACGCGGCGCGGCTCGAGAGCGGTGGCTCACACGCTCCGAGGTCGCCAAGCTGATCTGGTCGGCGTGGCGCTACCGAGAAGTGCAAAAGGGTCACGCCACCGGCCGCCGTTCGCGCCAGCACGTCGCCCGTTTCATCCTCGTCGCGCTCTACACGGGCACCAGGGCCGGCGCGATCTGCGGTGCCGCCATCCGGCCGACTGTCGGCAGCGGCTACATCGACCTTGAGCATGGCACCTTCTATCGGCGGGCACCGGGGTCGCGGCAGACCAAGAAGCGGCAACCACCCGCGCCGCTGCATCCGAGGCTCCTCGCCCACCTGCGACGGTGGGAGCGGACCGGCATCGCCGAGCGTTTTGTCGTCGAATGGCAGGGCAAGAGGGTAGGGCGGATCAACAAGGCCTTCCGCGCGGCGCGCGAGGACGCGGGCTTCGGCGCCGACGTCATCCCGCACTCGTTCCGGCACACGGCGATCACGCTGGCCCTTCGCGGCGGCTGTCCGCCATGGGAAGCGTGCGGCTACTTCGGAGTGACGCTGGAGGTGCTGCAAGACGTCTACGGCCATCACTGCCCCGAGCACTTCCAGGGCGCCCTCAAGGCCATCGGCGGCCGTAGGAGTACCGGGACGCTTACCGGGACGCTTACCCGTGCACCGAACGTGAACAAAGCAGGCTGATTTTTCCCGCTTCCCTTCGGACGTTCGCAGCAGGAACACCCGGAAACGCGTTCGGGACGTGGGGGTCGCAGGTTCAAATCCTGCCACTCCGACCAATCTTTCCCGAGATCTTGCCCCTAGCCGTACTTTACAGCGCGCCGCATCTGGCAAGAAAAAGCCCGCACGGTGAGATCCGGGCGGGCTCTTTGCAATAAGCTATCGCGAGAAGCGCCTAGAAGATCCCGGGACGCCCATACCCGTAGCCCCGCCCATAGCCGCGGCCGTAACCGTAGCGGTGTCCATAGCCACGGCCATAACCGTAGCCCCGGCCACGGAAGTGCGGACGGCCGTAGCCCCGGTGGCCGTACCCGAAGCGGGGGCCGCCATACCCGTACTGCACTTCGTGAACCGCAGTCGCCGTCTCAGGGACAGCGCCGACGCCGATCTGAGCCGCAGATGCCTGGATTGGCGCGAGGAACATGCCGGCTGCGAACAAGCCGGCCGTGAATGTCGGTACGTTGAACAATGGCTTACTCCGGGCCCCACCTGCCAACTCGCGGTGAGGGCTCAGACAAACCCGGCAGCCTCTCGCTGCGTTCCAGTGTCACCCTCCGCCTCGCTACGGAGCCACAATCGTCCTCTGATGACGGCTGCCGCGGCCTTCCAACTTGGGCCTGCGATCCCCAGGCGAAACGCCGACATCCGGCGCCCGATACAACATAGTTTATAGTGAACTATTCATCATAATTGGAATTGACGTGTCATGGAGGTCGCCATGACAATACGTCGTCGCCTGATTGCCGGAATGGGCATTTGTTGTGCTTTGGCAGCAACGGCGCAGGCGCAGGACCAGCCAATAACGACCATAAATGATGCATCATCGACTGAAAAAGTGCCTAATACGACTCCGGTTGGCCAGACCAAGCCGCCGAGCCGTGATGCAAGTCCGACCTCAATAAAAGCAATCGACAAACCGACTCCGCGCCAAGTCGTCGACGATGCAATCACGTCGAAGGTTTGCACGGGGTGCCGGCCCGATCCAGCAACGACCGGAACGCTATCTCCGCCGTCAGCGCCGAAAGTTGCGGAAGAGAAGCGTGATGTGAAGCTCGATGAGCTTCACGCGCTCGCGCCCCCTCAGAAACAGTCGGATCTCAACACGGTCGAACTGGCATCCGCGCACCGGGAGCAAGCCAAGTCGATGGAGGAGAAAACCGACGGGCTTTGGCAATCCTGGCTCGTGTCGGTCTGCGAAGGGTGCGGCGATCAGAAGCCAGTCCGGGCGATGCGGTTCGAAGAGTGGCCCGCCCGCGATGCCGCTTTGAAACCGGGATCGGATCAGAAGAAGACGGCGACCGCGAAACCGCGCCCAGCCAGCGATGTGAAGGCCGTCGCACAACACCGTGGCACCATCGAAGCGGATCTGTCGCCCGACAATCTCGAGTCTATCCGCCGTATGCCGGAACGATGACGCTCCTGCCTCATGTCAGCTTCGGTCAGGACAGCTCGGCAGTTCAAATTCGAACCGCTTCTCACCTTGAGCGTTCCCAGGTCGCACCGAGGAGGAACGCACTATGAAGGTAATCTCTGCGACCGTGTTGGGCTTGGCCCTTCTTGGCGGACTGACGCCAGCTTTGGCGCAGCCCTATGGCGGGCGTGACTACGGCTACGACCGCCGCGATTACGATGGCCGTGATCGCGATTACGATCCCCGTGACCGTCGCGGCTACGACCGGGACTACGAGCGAGGCCCGCGGGGCGGGCGCGGCGACTTCGCCTTCGATGAGCGCGAGTATCTTCGCTGCAATCCCGACGTGCGCCGCGCCGTCATGGGCGGGCAGATGAGATCCGGCCTGTTCCACTACCAGACGCATGGACGCCGTGAAGGACGTCGCCTCAGCTGCTGACAGAGCCGCTGGGCCTCTGCGATCGGCACGTCCGGCTCTATTGTCGCCGGGCGTGCCGTCGTAGCGAGCAAGCCGCTCGATTTGTCCGGCGGTTATTTCGTGGTCGAAGCATCCTGCAGCCAGTCCGGTAACCCCGGGACAACCTCTCCGGCGACCGCGCCAGCCGTCGCCAGCGCCCTCTCGGCCTTCGCCTCGGGCTGCTCCCCTCGCACCTCTGCGAAGAGCTGCCGGGCCCGACGATCGATCTCTTCGTCCGTCAGCCTCGCCTCGCCGAAATCTCTCATTCACTTCACCCTAGCGGCTCGTCATCGGAGTTGCCCCGCCGCCCCATCCGATCCGTGGGGCCAGCAGTGTCGAGCGGGGTGAACCGTCATGCGAAACGCCTCGATCCCAAGAATGGGCGGCACGGTTAGCGCTCTGTTGCGACGTGCCGCCAATGACCGGTCAACGGGCAGCCGATGCGGCCTGCCGTTCGTCCTTCGCTCCCAGCCCAAACCGCTGTGCAAATTCTTCAGCCGGCATCGGCTTGCCGAATAGATAGCCCTGTCCCTCCTGGCAGCCCTTCGCCCGGAGGCGAGCCGATTCCATTTCGGTCTCGATCCCCTCGGCAATCACCGCCAGTTTGAAGCCATGGCCAAGCTGGAGGATCGCCCGCACGATGGTCATATCCTGATGCGACGAGAGCTTCCCCGTCACGAATGACCGGTCGATCTTCAATCGGGTCAGCGGGAAGCGCTTCAGCAGGCTGAGAGAGGCGTAGCCAGTGCCGTAATCGTCGAAGGCGATGCCGACCCCCGCTTCGCGCAGGTCGCGAAGGGCGGCGACGATCTCGGCGTCGTGACGCAGGACGATGTTCTCGGTGATCTCCAATTCGAGGCCGTCCGCCGGTAATCCGCTTTCGGCCAGAACGTTCTTCACCGTCTGGGCCAAGTCTCCGCGCTGGACTTGGGCGCTGCACAGGTTAACACCGATCCGGAAGCGAGACGCGCCCGCCGCGCGCCACGCCACGGCCTGTCGGCAGGCGGTGCGCAAGACCCAATCGCCGACTTGAGCGGCGTAGCAACTCCGGTCCAGCACATCGAGAAACGCCGCAGGAGCGAGAAGGCCACGCTCGGGATGCCGCCAGCGGAGCAGCGCCTCAGCCCCGGTCAGCGCTCCGTCCCGCATTTGCACCTGCGGCTGGTAGAACAGCACGAACTCGCCATTCTCCACGGCCCGGCCCAGCTCGTCCCGCAGGTTGTGGGTGCGGTGGGCCTGCTCCCGCAGCAGCGGTGTGAACAGACGGTAGCAATGGCGGCCTTCACTCTTGGCTTGGTACAAGGCCAGATCCGCGCACGAGAGAAGGTCATCGACATTCTCGCCATGTGCCGGCGCGAGGGCGATGCCGACGCTGGTCCCGAGCCGGAGCGTATGTCCCTCATGCTCGTACGGCTTCGCGACCGCCGCGATGATCGCGTCGGCGACCGTCGCCGCGCATAACGGATCGCCGATATCGGGCATGATGACGACGAATTCGTCACCACCCAGCCGGGAGACGGTATCGACAGGGCGCACGCACGCCAGCAGCCGTGCAGCCATGGCCTTGAGGGCGGCGTCGCCAATGGCGTGCCCGTGGCTGTCGTTGATGTCCTTGAATCCGTCGAGGTCGAACAACAGCACGGACACGACCCGCGCGGCGGCGACGATCTCGTCCAGCCGCTCGCGGAGCACGGCGCGGTTCGGCAGTTCGGTGAGGGGGTCGAGATGGGCGAGGCGGAACAGGCGCTCCTCGTTCGCGCGACGCTCGCGGATGTCGCGTATGATCGCGCCGAAGGCGGGGCGTTCCCGCTCGTCCCAGCGCGACAGCGACAGCTCGATCGGGAACTCCGTCCCGTCACGGTGCCGCGCGGGCAACTCGACGGTCTTGCCGAGGAGTTGAAGTTCACCCCCGGTGGCGATCCGGTACAGGCCGCCATCGTGGCCCCGGCGCATACGCTCTGGAATGATGAGATCGATCGACTGACCCATCGCTTCAGCGGCGCTATGGCCGAACAACCTTTCCGCGGCGTCGTTCCAGAACGTGATTTCGCCCCGGGCGTCGGAGCAGACGATGCCATCCGGCGAGGTGGATGCGATCTGGACGAAGCGCATGCGGCTTGCCTGCTCGGCGACCTCCAGCCGGCGCAGTTCCAACCGGTCGAGGGTGAGATCGGCCAAATTTCGTAGGATCGCTTGGTTCGCCGCGCTGAAGCTGTCCCGCGGGCGCGTATCGGCGAGACAAAGAGTGCCGACGGCGTGGCCGGACGGCGAGTGCAGCGGGATCCCGGCGTAGAAGCGAATGAAGGGTGCTCCGACGACCAGTGGATTGTCGTGGAAGCGCGGGTCGAGAGTGGCGTCGAGGACGATCAGAGCGTCGTGGTGCGCGATCGTATGGGAACAGAACGCAACCTCTCGGTCGGTCTCGCACAAGTCGAGGCCGACCTTGGCGTGGAACACTTGGCGGTTGCGATCGACGAGCGAGACGAAGGCGGTCGGCACATCGAACAGGTGCTTGGCCAGGCTGACGATCTGCATGAAGGCAGGCGCCGGCGCCGTGTCGATGAGATCATACTCGGCGAGTGCTGCGAGGCGGTCGTCTTCTGAGACGAGGACAGGCGGTCTCATGACGGGATCCGGGCGTAGCGCTTACCCAGTCTCGTAAGATTGGACCGTTAAAATACTACTTATACTGCCGTGAGCAGTCGATGGTATTCACGCACCCCCACGACCATCATTATTGCTCACAAAATATCCCTCACCTCATAGGCCATTATGTAAATAAAATTTGATCAGAAAGATGTGAGCCATTCACATGCTGAGCTATCCAGTCTCTATAGGTTTTACCTGCCCATACTCGATCTAGTTAGCCGTCATAAATTAGAATTAAGAGACGACAGCCTGCTCTATTGACATCTCTGGAAGCCGTCAGCCTCGAAGATTAGGAAAACAATTCAAAGACGCCAGCCCATCCGTGAAACTTCCAGCCGGTTGACGAACGAAATTTAGTTGTATTCGGTCTTCAATCTATACACGTAAAAGACCGAGTCCTTCAACTTAAACCAACGCTGATGCGTCATACGGTCGAAGCCATTTATTCGGTTCGATTTAGCGATTGAGCGGACAAGTCGATTGGCCAACGCCACGCTATCGATATCGTATGCGATCAGTTCCGGCGGACGCCCGACGTCGCCTTTTCGTTCCTTGATGAAGATCGAGTGCGGCATGCTTGTCACCGGCAAACAACACGATGTCGGTCAACTTACAACCTATGAGCGAGTTCACGGTGTGAGAGGGCCAGAGTTAATAAGGCGTGACCGGAAACCGTGTGGTTGCGGCACACCGGAAATTTAATACGAGTTTCATATGTAGCATACTGGATTTTGCATTCGCAGTACGGCATCTCGGGCAAGATATCATGCTATCTTCCCATAAATTGGCGCGGACCTATAACTCACTATTTACTACGCGAAGGGACCGGAGACGCGGCTTCTGCAACCCAGAATTGAATCTGGATGTTGGGCGGGGAAACAGGAGGCTTTCATGTCCACATCTCCCCTTTCCCTGCTCGGTTCGTCTTCGCGTTCCCTCGAATGGCTCGGCGGGCCGGGCGCATTCTTGTCTTCGACGGCTCTCTCGACCGCACAACTTGGCAGTCTCGGCCCGATTGCATCCCTCACCGAAGGCGCAACGGATGCCGAGTCTGGTCATTCCGATCCGTCGCTGCTTCCGGATGTCCTCTCGGCCCCGGCCAACCAGATCGTCCTCGACACGCATGCGCAGCTTGAGACCGTCGGCCATGAGGTCGCGCCTGCGAACGGCCCGCTTCACGGTCTGACCGCCCTCGGCGAGACGATCGGGCTCGGCCATCTGGGTGAGGGCGGCAACCTCCTGACGGATCTCGGCGGCGTCGCCGCGAACCCGACCGATACCGGCAACCTCGCTCCGATCCTCACCGATGCGGGAAGCGTCGCCACGAGTGCCAACGGGCTGGTCGATGCCGTCGCAGCAGCGCCCGTGGCCGGTAACGGTCTCGTCGGCAGCGGCAGCGTTCTCGCTCCCGTGGAGACGATCCTCAATCAGGCGGTGCTCCAGACCCATGCCACCCTGGAGGAGGCCGGGCATCAGAACCCCGTGCTCAACGCGCCGCTCCATGCGGTGACGGGCCTCGGCGAGACGGTCGGGCTCGGCCATCTCGGTGAGGCGGGCACGCTGCTGACCGATCTGTCCACGCTGCCCGGCTCCGTCCTGAGCGGCGGCGGGCTGGCTTCGGTGAGCCCGGTGCTGACGGATCTCGCCCATGCCTTCGGTGCCGCCGACACGCTGGTGGGCTCCTTGACCGGAACGCTCGGCAATGGCGGCCTTCTGACAGGCGATGGTCCCCTGGCGCCGGTCGCCACCCTCGCAAATTCCGGCATCCTCAATCTCCACACGACCCTCGAGACCGTGGGGCATGAGGTGGCGCCGCTGAACGATGCCATCCATGGTCTGACCGGCCTCGGCGAGACCATCGGGCTCGGCCATCTCGGGCAGAGCGGCACCCTTCTCACCGACGTCGCGGACCTGCCGGGCGGGCTCGTCCAGGGGCAGGGCGTCTCCGCGCTGTCGCCGATCCTGACCGATACCGGTGCGGTGACGGGCGCGGCGGGCACTCTTCTCGGCGGCGTCACCGGCCTCGCGAGCGGTCTCGGCGGCGAAGGAGCGCCGCTCGGCGGTCTGCTCGGGGGCTTGGCGGGCGACGCGGCCGGAAGCCATCCGCTGGTCGATCTCACGGCCGGCCCTGCGACGGCGACACCCGCCGCCGACGTCGCCGTCCTGTCGCCGGGCACGGACGCCTCCCACACCGTTCAGGCGAGCGCGCTGACCGCACCGGCCGGCGAGCCGAGCGCTGTCAGTGCCAACCTTCTGACGGGGGACCACATCGCTTTCCCCGCGACCGGCGCAACGGCCGATTCCCTCGTCGGGCAGCTCCACGCCATCGTGCCGGTGGCGACGGCCGCTCCGGCCGAGGCCGGAATCTCGCACGACCTGATGGGCGATCTCGGCCTCGCCTCCCTCGACCTCGGCGGCCATGCCCAAGCGGCACACGCCGATCCGATGGCCCATAGCGCGACGACCGGCCTCCACCTGCTCGGCCTCTGAGCGTCGGCGCCCCCGCCACACACCGTGGCGGGGGCCGCCCGAATGCACGTCCCCGGCACCATCGAGAAGCTGGAGTTGCGTCCATGAGCGACGAGCGTGAGGTGCGTGCCGCGACACGGCGGGAATTCTGGGCGGCGGCCTGGGCCGGCCGCGCCTCCCTCGTCACGGTCATGGTCGCCAGCGGCCTCGTCAACGTGCTGATGCTGACGGCGCCGATCTTCATGCTGCAGGTCTACGACCGCGTGTTGCCGAGCCGGAGCGTCGCGACGCTGGTGGGCCTCGCCGGCATCGCGCTGATGCTGTTCCTCATTCAGAGCATCTTGGAGATCTTCCGCGCCCGGATTCTCGCCCGCTTCGGCCGCCTCGTGGAGGAGCGGCTCGGCGGGCGCATCTTCCGCACCCTGCTGGCGCGCGGCGCCGAGATGCCCCGCACCGACGAGGGCCCGCAGGCCCTGCGCGATCTCGACACCGTGCGCGGCTTCCTCGCGAGCCTCGCCTTCACGGCGTTCTTCGATCTGCCCTGGGTGCCGCTCTACATCGCCGTCTGCTTCCTGTTCCACCCGTGGCTCGGCACGGCCATAACCGCCGGTGCGGTGCTCCTGTGCCTGCTGACCCTCGTGACCGACTGGGCCACCGCCGCCTCGACCCGTGAGGGCGTGCGCGTGGCTGGCGAGCGCCGCGCCTTCATCGACATGGCGCACCGGACGGCGCCCCTCCTGTCGGCCCTCGGCATGCGCGCGCGGATGACGGCGCTCTGGCAGGACCGGGCGAACCGGAACCTCGACACGGCGATCACCGGCAACGACCTCGCCATCGGCTTCGGCGCCGCCGCGCGCCTGACGCGCACCGTGCTGCAATCGGGCATCCTCGGCCTCGGCGCCTATCTGGTGGTGCGGGAAGAGGCGACGGCGGGGGTGATGCTGGCCGCGACCGTCCTCTCGGCCCGCGCCCTGGCGCCGGTCGATCTTGCCATCGCCAACTGGAAATCCTTCTCGGCGGCCCGCCAGGCCTGGACACGGCTCGTCGTCTTCCTGCCCCGGCGGGACCCGGCCGCCCTCACGCCCCTCCCGGCGCCGCGGGAGAGCGTGCGGATCACCGCCCTGACCATCGCCGCCCCCGGCACGGACACGCTGGTTCTTCACGATGTCAACGTCGCCCTCGCCCCCGGGAGCGCGCTGGGCGTGATCGGACCCAGCGGGTCCGGCAAGTCGACCCTCGCCCGCGCCCTGGTCGGGCTCGCACGTCCGAGCCGGGGTGTGATCCGCTTCGACGGCGCCGCCATCGACCAATGGGACCCCGACGCAATCGGCCGCGCGGTGGGCTACCTTCCGCAGGATATCGAGATGTTCGACGGCACGATCGCCCAGAACATCACGCGGTTCGACGCGGAGCCCGACCCGGAAGCCCTTCTCCGCGCGTCGCGGGCGGCGGGCGTCCACGATGTCGTGCTGCGGCTGCCGGGCGGCTACGATGCGCGCGTCGGGCCGGGGGGCCTCGGCCTGTCCGGCGGCCAGCGGCAGCGGATCGCTCTGGCGCGGGCGCTCTACGGCGACCCGTTCCTCGTCGTCCTCGACGAGCCGAATTCCAACCTCGATGTCGAGGGCGACCGGGCCCTGTCGGCCGCCGTGCAGGCGGTGCGGGCCCGGGGCGGCATCGCCGTCGTCGTCGCGCATCGGCCGAGCGCCCTGACGGCGGTGGACCGGATCCTGGTCCTCGCCGAGGGGAGGGTGCAGCTGCACGGGCCGCGCGACGACGTGCTCGCCAAGCTGAACGCGCTGACGCGGCAGGTTCCCACGAGGGTCGCATGACGAAGCCCGACACGCCCACGGGCGCCGCCGATCCCACGGCAGGCACGCGTCGCTCGCTCAGGCGCCACATCGCGGGGGTCGGCGTTATCATCGCGGTGGCGCTCGGTGCTGGGGCCTGGACCGGGGCGACGGAACTCTCCGGTGCGATCATCGCCTCCGGCTCCCTCGTCGTCGAGAGCAACATCAAGAAGGTCCAGCATCCGACCGGCGGCGTGGTCGCGGACCTGCTGGTGCAGGAAGGGGCGCGGGTGCAGGCCGGCGACCTCCTGATCCGGCTGGACGCCACGACGACGCGGGCCACCTTCGACAGCGTGAGCAAGAGCCTGTGGGAGATCGCCGCCCGCAACGCCCGCCTGGAGGCGGAGCGCGACGGCCGCGACGCGATCACCGTCCCGGCCGACCTGACGGGGGCTGGTGCCGAGGTCGCGCGGATCATAGACGGGGAACGCAAGCTGTTCCGGTTCCGGCGCGATGCGCGCGACGGCCAGAAGGCGCAGTTGCAGCAGCGGATCGGGCAGTTGCGCGAGGAGATCAAGGGGCTCGAAGAGCAATCGGCCGCCAAGGAGCAGGAGACGGCGATCATCGGGCGCGAATACGAGGGCGTCGAAGGTCTCTGGAAGCGCAATCTCGTCCAGCTCAACCGGCTTACCAGCCTGGAGCGCGACATGTCCCGCCTGAAGGGCGAGCGCGGCGTCCTCGTCGCGACCATCGCCCAGACCAAGGGCAAGATCTCCGAGACCGAATTGCAGATCATCCAGTTGGAGCAGAACCTCCGCAGCGAGGTCGCGAAGGAATTGGCGGAGAACCGGGCCAAGGCTGCGACCCTCACCGAGCAGAGGATCACCGCCTTCGACCAGTTGCAGCGCATCGAGATCCGCGCGCCGCAGACGGGCTACGTGCACGAGTTGTCCGTGCATACCCGCGGCGGGGTCATCACGCCCGGCGAGCCGATCATGCTCATCGTGCCCACGGCCGATTCCCTGGTGGTGGAGGTCCGCGTGGCGCCCCAGGACATCGACCGGTTGCAAACCGGTCAGGCCGCCGGCCTGCGCTTTCCGAGCTTCGACCAGCGCACCACGCCGGAACTGAACGGGCGCGTGAGCCGCGTCGCCGCCGACGTGAGCGAGGACAAGCGGACGGGGAGCTTCTACTACCTCGTTCGCCTCGGGGTGACGAAGGACGAACTCAGCCGATTGGACGGGGCGAAGCTGATCCCCGGCATGCCGGTGGAAGCCTTCATCCGCACCGCCGACCGGACGGTCCTATCGTACCTGACGAAGCCCCTGGTCGATCAGGCCCGGCGCGCCTTCCGCGAGAAATGAAGGGCCCAGCCCGCGAGCCGATGGTCAGGCGATCACCGGTATCCAGCGGCGATAAACTTCAGCGAGAGACGACGATATGGGCCTTGCTCATGATCGTCTCGATAGTCGTCTGATCTTCCTGAACCTCGAAATTGCTGATCAGCCTGCCTTCTTTGCTTCGCGTCGCCACTGTGTGCAGGATGCTGCCGCCGTTGAACCGATGGTCTATTCGGACGATCTGGTCTGTGTTGACGAGAACCTTGTGGTTCGTGCTGTCCGTCAGCTCAATCCAAGCCATTTGCGCCTACGTATAAGATTGAGCGCACCGCACCGCGCGTGCCCTCACTGCACGCCGCCTTCATCCTCGTTCAAGCCGGCGGCCTTGGCTGCCTGGAGAACATCGGGGCCGCTTTTGACAAGCTGGAGGCCTCGCGAGCTTCCCGTGACCGTGGCTTCCAGGATGCGTCGCGCGTCCGAGAGCGCTCTGGCGATCACCAGACACTGCACCTGCGCCATTCCCTTCGGCGCGCTGGCGTCGGGGCGATCCCAGGTGAAGCGGAAACCCGTGTATGCAAGATCAGTCATCCCGCACAATGCCACGCTCACCCGCCGCCACCAAGCCGGAACGCGCCTCTTGTCCCCTCGCCAGGATGGGGACGATCACGCTACGCGGAGTTCTTCGCGCGGTGCGGTCAGTGCATGATACGCGGAGATCGGCAGCGGCTTGCCGCGCAGGTAGCCCTGAAATTCCGCACAGTGATGCTGCCTCAGGAACGCGAGCTGGTTCTCGGTTTCGATTCCCTCCGCGATCACCGGAACGTTCAAGCTGTTCCCGAGGCTGATGATGGCCCTGACGATCGCGGCCCCCTTTTCGGTGATGCCGATCTGCCCGACGAACGAGCGGTCGATCTTGATCTTATCGAACGGAAACGCCTGCAGCGTGGCCAGCGAGGAATAGCCTGTCCCGAAATCGTCGATCGAGATCCGCACTCCGAGGGTCCTCAGGTCGCGTAGGATCTCCTCCGACCGCGCCGTCCGTTCGAGGAACAGGCTTTCCGTCACCTCGAATTCGAGGCGGCTGGGCAGGAGCCCGGTTTCGTCCAGCACGTCGCGAACGAGGTCGCACAGATTGGCCTGCCGGAACTGGGCAATCGAAAGGTTGACCGCGATGCTGAGGGGCTGCGCCCAGGTGGCGGCGCAGCGGCAGGCCTCGCGGAGCACCCACTCGCCAAGCGGCAGGATGAGCCCCGTCTCCTCCGCGAGCGGGATGAATTGCACGGGCGAAATCGGCCCGAGGATCGGATGCGTCCAGCGCAGGAGCGCCTCGAAACCGGTGGCTTGGTTCGTCGCGACGTCGAATTGCGGCTGGTAATGCAGCTGGAACTGGTCGGTCCCGAGGGCCGCCCTGAGGTCGAGGGCCAGTTGCTGCCGCGCGCGCGCGGCCACATCCATCGCCGGCTCGTAGAAGCGATAGCCTCCCTTGCCCTCGTTCTTGGCGTGCACCAGCGCCATGTCGGACGCCTTGAGCAGGCGCTCGTAGGTGTCGCCGTCGCCGGGATAGGAGGCGATGCCGATGCTGCACCCGATGTCGATCTGCCGTTCGCCCTCCGCGTAGGGGATACAGAGCGCGTCGATGACCGCCTGCGCGGCCATGGCAGACGTCTTGAGCGCGTCGAGGTCGGTCGCCAGCACGGCGAATTCATCGCCGCCGAGGCGGGCGGCGATGCAGTTCTGGCCGAGGAGATCGCTCAGGCGTGCGGCGACGTCGGTGAGCACATGGTCCCCGGCGGCATGGCCGAACATGTCGTTGACCTGCTTGAAGCCGTCGAGGTCGAGGCAGAGAAGCGCGAACTCGCCTCCCGACGTGGCGCAGGCGGCCAGCTTCCGCGCGACCAGCTCCTCGAACTGGATGCGATTGGGCAGTCTCGTCAGCACGTCATGGGTCGCCAGGAAGCGCATGCGTTCCTCGCTCCGGCGCTGCTCCGTGACGTCCTCGTGGGTGCACACCCAGCCCCCGCCGGGGACGGGGACGCGCAGGACGCTGATGTCCCGATGGGTGTTCGTGTGGACGATGGTGGGCGTAAGGGATTGGGCGTCCCCATCGGGCGAGGTCGCCACACTGTCCCAGTTGCCCATCGTCGTCCCACGGAGGGTCACGAGATAGCCGCGCACGTCCTCCGCTCTCACGCCCGGCTGCCGCAGGTGATCGGGGATGTCGTAGAGCTCGACGAAGCGGGCGTTCATGACGACGAGCCGCTGATCGGCGTCGAAGAGGCAGAGGCCCTGGATCATGTTGTCCAGCGCGACGCCGAAACGCTCATAATGCGTCCGCAACTCGTGCTCGCCGCGCACGCGTTCCTCGGCGCCCGCCATGCGCCGTTCGGCCCGGGCCTGACGCAGGAAGAGCAGAAGAAGGCTGCCGATACACGTCACCAGAAGGATACCCGCCATCCCGACGGCGAATGCCTGCCGGCGGAAGGGGGCGAGGCTCACATCGGTCGTGCGGCTGATGCTGAGGATGATGGGATAGCGGGCGAGGGCCTTCGTCGCGATGAGCCGTTCGAGGCCGTCGATCGGGCTGACGTTGCGCAGGACGCCGCCGTCCGGATTCCTGGCCGCGATCAGTGCGGCACCCGTGGTCGGGAAGACCCTGCCGATGACGTCCGCTCGGCGAGGATGGCGCACGAGCAGCATGCCGTCGTTGCGAAACATCGAGACGACGGCGTCTTCGCTGGGCGAGATTTGCTGGTAGAGGCGTTCGAAGTAGCCGAGTTCGACCGCGCCGAGGACGAGCCCGAGAAACGTCCCATCGGGGGCCGTGATCTTGCGGGCGATGTAGATCGTCCAGGCGCCGTCACCACGGTTGCGCACGGGCTGCCCGACGAAGCGCAGCATACTGGAATCCGTAGCGAGCGCTTTGAAATAGTCCCGGTCCGAGATGTCGACATCCGGGATCGGCCAGTATCGGGTGAAGTTGAGAAGCTTGCCCTTGTGGTCGATGAGGGTGATGGCGTTCACCTGCGGCAGCGCCGCGATGCGGGCCCTGAGCCCGTTGTGCAGGGTTTCCCGCCGGGCCATCGCGGCATAGGTCGCGGGTGTCGCGACATTCGCATCCGTGAAATCTTGGATGATCGCGTCCTGCACCATCTCCATGGCCTGGAGGGAACGGTCGGCCTGATCGGCGAGTACGGTCGAGAGCCCGACCAGATTGTGCTCGACCTCGCTCACCGCTTGGCGATGGATATCGGCGAGGAAGAGGGTCGCGCCCAAGGTGATCAGGATCGTCAGAACGACGAATGCCGCTACGACCACCGCGACCGGGCGGTGATGAGAAGCAATGATCGACCTTATCTGCGGCACCGAAACCCCGCTCGCGATTTCCATGCAAGCAATTAAACAGTGTCAAGTTACCTGGACGTTGAAACAGTGAGACGAGAGCAAATTTGCCGCGCTTTCGGCGACGCCAATATTGAACAAACAGTTAAAATCGAGGACGACCGGCCCCGGATGAGCCGGTCGTCCCCGGTATCAGGCCGCGCGCACGGTCGTCAGAAAACGCCCGACTTCGGCGGCCAGATGCTCGGATTGGCGTGACAGCTCGGAGGCCGAGCCCAGCACCTGGCTTGCCGCCGCCCCGGTTTCCTCGGCCGCTCCGGCGACGCTGGAGATGGTGCTCGTGACCTCCCCGGTGCCCTGCGCGGCCTGCGAGACGTTGCGGACGATCTCCTGCGTGGCGGCACCCTGCTCCTCGACGGCGGCGGCGATCGAGGTCGCCACGCCGCTGATCTCCCGGATCCGCCCGGTGATGCCCGTCATCGACGTCACGGCTTGGCTCGTGGAGGTTTGAATCCGCAGGATTTGCCCGGAGATCTCGTTCGTCGCCTTGGCGGTCTGCTCGGCGAGCGCCTTCACTTCGGACGCGACCACCGCGAAGCCCTTGCCCGCGACACCGGCCCGCGCCGCCTCGATGGTGGCGTTGAGGGCGAGGAGGTTGGTCTGTCCGGCGATGGTGGAGATCAGCCCGACGACATCGCCGATGCGGGAGACCGCTTCGCTCAGTTCCTGCACGCGGAGGCCGGTCTGATCGGCCTCGTTCACCGCGAGATGCGCGAGGCTCGCGGACCCCTGCACCTGCCGGCCGATCTCCTGGACCGACGAGCCGAGTTCCTCGGCGGCGGCGGCGACGGTGTTGACGTTGGAGGCGGCCTCCTCCGCGGCCGCCGCGACGGTGGTGGATTGCGCGGCGGTCTCCTGGGCGGTGGCGGTCATCTGCTGGGCGGTGGCCTGGAGTTCCGTCGCCGAGGACGACACCATGCCGACGATGCCCCCGACGGCGCGCTCGAAGCCGTCGGCAAGCTCGATCATGGTGCGCTTCCGCTCGGCGGCGGCGGCTTCGTCGGCGCGGCGCTTGACCTCGGCCTCCTCGGCCGCCTTGCGGGCGACCATGGCCTTGATGCCCTCCACCGCCTTGCCGACGGCGCCGATCTCGTCGCCACGGGCGGCTTCGCGGATCTCGGCGTCGATCTCGCCGCGCGCCATCCGCTGCAGCACGTTGACGAGGCTGCCGAGCGGGCGGGCGATTTGCGCGACGATCGTGTAGACGCCGTAGGCGATGCTGAGGGCGGTGAGGCCGAGCGCGGCCAGGAGCGCGAGGCGCGACCAGCCGGCGGTCGCCTCGGAGCGGCGGAACTCCGCTTCGGCTTCCCGGACCTGCAACGCGCTCAGCTTGCTCAGCGTGGCGTTGGTGGCCTGCATGCTCGTGAGCAGTTCCGCGTGCGGGGTGTCGAAATCCGAGCCGGCACCGGCGGCGATGCGCGTTAGGATCTCGGCGACGATCGCGTCGTTCCGATCGATCCGCGCCCGCAGGTCGTTGGCGAGGATCGCCTCTTCCGGTGTCAGGTTGGTGGCTTGATAATCCGCCCACTCTTTGTGGAGCTTCGACAGATCGCGCTCGATCCTGTCCTTGGCCTGCGCCAGATCGATCTTCTTGCTGCGCATCAGGCGCGAGGCATCGATCATGTCGTCATAGGCATCGCGGATGACGCTGAATTGCCGAAGACACACGACGCGATCGTCGAAGACCGTCTTGAGACTCTGATGGCTCCAATGAAGGGCGAAATTGCCGAGCGCCGCCGTCGCGAGCAGCACCAGCCCCAGGCTGCCGAGCAGCGCGATGAGCCGGAGTTTGATGGTCATTTGCATGCGGTGAAACCCTAAGGCTCTGAAATCCGGGAGTGAGCCCAGGCGAGCAGACCCGATCTAGTCCCGCACACTTATCTCGGACCAATTAAGATTTGTTTCTACGAATACTGCAACTATGCGCAACTAGAAGCAATCTCTGACATGTGATCTGGCGAGTGTACAGTCACAAATACAACTAGAAAGCGATGATTGGATGAGAATCGCTATCAGGGAATCTCCATCGCGAGCACGTCCGTTACCGTAGGTTGTAATCTCGGCGTAAGATCCACCCATGGGACATTCCCTGCCGCGCGCGGCGGAATGTCCCACACAGCCGAATTCCGAACCGATGGCGGATTACGCCGCGCGCACGGTCGCCAGGAAGCGGGCGACTTCGGCCGTCAGGTGCTCGGATTGCCGCGAGAGTTCCGAGGCCGCGCCGAGCACCTGCGTGGCGGCGGCCCCCGTCTCCTCGGCGGCCTGCGCGACGCCGGTGATGTTGCCCGTGACCTCCCCCGTCCCGGCGGCCGCCTGAGATACGTTCCGGACGATCTCCTGCGTCGCCGCGCCCTGCTGCTCCACCGCCGCCGCAATCGAGGTCGCCGTGGCGCTGATGTCGCGGATCCGCTGGGTGATGCCGCCGATGGCCGCCACCGCTTGGCCCGTCGAGCCCTGGATCCGGCCGATCTGCCCGGCGATCTCCTGCGTCGCCCGCGCCGTCTGGCTGGCCAGCTCCTTCACCTCGGCGGCCACCACGGCGAAGCCTTTGCCGGCCTCGCCGGCCCGCGCCGCCTCGATCGTGGCGTTGAGCGCCAGCAGGTTCGTCTGGCCGGCGATGGAGGAGATCAGCCCGACCACGTCGCCGATCCGCTCCACCGCGCCGCTGAGGTCCTGCACCAGCGCCCCCGTCTGGTCGGCCGCGATCACCGCCTCCCGCGCGATGCTGGCGGACCCGTCCACCTGCCGCCCGATCTCCTGGACGGAGGAGCCCAACTCCTCGGCCGCCGCCGCGACCGTGGCGACGTTGCTGCCGGCTTCCTCGGCGGCCGCCGCGACGGCGGTGGACTGGGCGGCGGTCTCGGCGGCGGTGCCGCTCATGGCGCCGGCCGTGGCCTGCAACTCGGTGGCCGAGGAGGAGACCATGCCGATGATCCCGCCCACCGCCGCCTCGAAGCCGTCGGCCATCTGCCGCATGCCGGCCTTGCGCTGCTCCTCGGCCGCGAGCCGGGCCTGCGCGGTGTCGGCTTCGAGCTGCCGGGTGCGGATCAGGTTGTCCTTGAACACCTGGACCGCGCCGATCATGCGGTTGATCTCTTCGGCGTGGGCGGCCTTCGGGATCGCCTGATCGAGATGGCCCGAGGCGAGCCCTTCCATGGATTCGGTGAGGGCGCGGATGGGCCGCGTCACGCCGCGACCGATCAGCGTCGCCAGGATCGCGATGAGGCCGAACGCGACCGCCGCGCCCGCCAGGAGCCTCACCAGCGTCGGCTGCAACTGCGCGGCCGTATCGTCGGCGTAGATGCCCGAACCGATGATCCAGCCCCAGGGCGCGAAGCCCTGGACATAGGAGATCTTCGCCACCGGCTGTTCCACGCCGGGCTTCAGCCAGAGATAGGGGACGGAGCCGCCGCCGGAGGTCTTCACGACATCCACCATGTCGGCGAAGAAGTGCTTCCCGCTCGGGTCGGTGACGGCCGAAAGATCGGTCCCGATCAGCTCCGCTTTCGGATGGAACACCATCCGGGGGGCCATGTCCTGAATCCAGAAATACTCGCTGCCGGCGTAGCGCAGGCCGCGCACCGCGGCCACGGCGGCCTTCTGCGCCGCGTCTCGGCTCAAGCGGCCCGCGCGCTCCTCACCCTCGAAATACGTCAGCACACCCTGGGCGGTCTGGACGAGATCGCGCGTCTTCAACGCCCTTGCATCGGTGATGGCGCGGGAGAAATCCCAGGTGGCCAGCGCGATCAACGCGGCCATGCCGACGAGGGCGGTCACTGTGATCGCCTGGATGCGAGTACCGATGCGGGTGGTCATAACGGGTCCGAGGATGGGGATGATTGGGCTCTACCCAGGGTGAGCCGCCGTACTCCGGCGGCCAAACAACGATCTTCCGGACCGAGCGTCGCGTGCTTTGCAGGATTTGTTCGATAAACCTAACGACCCGTCACCGGGATACTCAGGCGGCCATCTTCGAAAGGTTAAGGAAGGCCAGGAAGTCCAAGTACGGCAGCGGACGGCTGACGTGGTATCCTTGAACCTGATCGCATTGCTCGGCGGCGACGAAGGCATATTGCTCGGCGGTCTCGACGCCTTCGACCGTCGTCGCCATGCCGAGGCACGCCCCCATGGTGATGATGGCCCGGACGATGGCGGCGCTCTCGCTGTCCTCCGGGAGCATGCGGATGAAGGACCGGTCGATCTTGATCTTGGAGAACGGGAAGCGGCGCAGGTAGCTGAGCGACGAGTAGCCGGTTCCGAAATCGTCCATGGCGAGGGACACGCCGATGGCCTTGAGCTTGGTCAGCAGCGCGAGGGTGCGGGCCTCGTCCTCGAGCATCACGCCCTCGGTGATCTCCAGTTCGAGCCTGTCGGCGGCGAACCCGGTGGCAGCCAGGATCGACGCCACCACGTCGGGAAGCCGGTCGTCGCGGAACTGGACCGGCGACAGGTTGACCGCGAGCGCGATCGTGTTCGGCCAGCCCGCCGCATGGGTGCACGCGGTGCGGAGCACCCAGGCGCCGAGTTGCGCGATCAGGCCGGTCTCCTCCGCGAGGGGGATGAAGTCCGCAGGGGGGATGAGGCCCTGCTCCGGATGACGCCAGCGGACCAGGGCCTCGGCGGCCGTCACCGCTCCGGTCTGCGCATCGACCAGGGGTTGATAGTGCAGTTCGAACTCGCCGGCCGTCAGGGCGCGGCGCATGTCGGCCTCGAGGCGGCTGCGCACCAACATCTGCGCCGCCAAGGCCGGCTCGAACAGCCTGAACGTTCCCTTGCCCTCGGCTTTGGCCTTGTAGAGGGCGAGGTCGGCGTGCCGCAGCAATTCGTCCCCGTCATGTCCGTCCTGGCGGCCGATGGCGATGCCGACGCTCGCGCCGACATGGACCAGTTGATTGTCGAGCAGGAAGGCCCGGTCGATCGCCGCGACGAGCCGCGCGGCGACGGCCTCGGGGTTCGAGACGGCGGTTTTATCCAGCAGCAGGATCGCGAATTCGTCGCCGCCGAAACGCGCGACGACGTCCCCCTCGGCGAGGGCGGATTGCAGACGGGCGGCGACCTTGCGCAGCAACTCGTCGCCCATCGCGTGCCCGAGGGTGTCGTTGACGAACTTGAAGCGGTCGAGGTCGAGCATCAGGACGGCGAAGCCGCCCTCCTGCTCGCGCAGGGCGGCGACGCGGTGCGAGAGCAGATCGCCGAACCGCGCCCGGTTCGGCAACCCGGTCACGGCATCCGTGAAGGCCAGGGTCCGCAGGCGGGCCTCCGAGCGCAAGCGTTCGCGCTGATCGCGGAAGGCGATGACCGTCTGCCGCTTGTGACCGAGGGAGATGTCCTTCCGCAGCACGCGGACCGGAACGGACTGGCCGTCCGCACCGACGAGTTCGGCTTCGCGCTCCTCCTGTTCCGGGAGGTCGGACGCCACGAGCCCCGGCAGGAGCCGCGTGAGACGGCAATTGACGAGCTGGGCCTGAGTCAGGCCCGACAGCTGTTCGAGGCTGCGGTTGGCGGTGGTGATGAACTCGCCGTCGCACACCGCCAAGCCTTCGAGCGCCACGCCGGCCAACTCGCGCAGGCGCTCGCGGTCGCGGCGCATCTGCGCCCGGGCATTGAGGGTCATGCGCAGCCCGAAGAAGGCGAGCGTCAGCAGACCGAAGGAGACGGCGGCGATGACGGGCGCGATGGTCTTCGGCGCAATCGCGGTGTCCGGCAACGGGACAGCCGGATCGAAGGTGAGCGTCATCGCGGTCATCCCCCCGACGTGGAGAACGACGATGGCCAACAGGAGCAAGGGCCCGGCGAGGCGGCGCACGACACGCTCGCGCTCACCGGAAAGGATCAAGGCCAAGCCCGACAGGCCGAGGCTGGCCAGGATGGTCGGGGGGACGACGTCCATGTCCCAGACGACATGCCCCGTGACCCGGTAGGAGGCCTGCCCGACATAATGGAGGGCCGTCACACCGAGGCCGATGATGACACCGGCCAGGAAGCGGCCCTGGCGGCGTTGCGCCGCGATGGACAGCCCGACCCCCAGGCCGATCCCGCCGATCACCAGGAGCAGGGACGCTGCGGTCAGAATGGGCTCGAAGCCGGCCGCCATGCCGGGCTGGAACGCCAGCAGGGCGATCATGTGCGTCGCCCAGGCCGTGCAGCCCCCGGCGACGATGCTGACGATGCCCCATTTCCTGCGCAAAAGACCCTCGGAGCGGGCCGCATGGGAGGCGATGGCGGAGGTCGCATAGATGCCAACCATGCAGACGAGCGCCGCCAGCAGCAGCAATCGTTCATCATGCTGCTGCGTAACGCAGGTTAGGATGGCACGCATGTAAAACTCCCGGGACGACTTGTACCGGAGGGAGCTTATGCTTTTATGAAGTTTTTCCCGGCGATTTTGCGCTCAGCACAGCAGGGCCACGACTGAGAAACAACAAGAAATAACGCCGGTCTTTCATGCACATGCCAAGGCGCGACGGCCCGGCCCGCGAAACGTAAACCTTGTGATCAAGCGCTCAGTTTATCGCTCATTAATCCTTCGGCTTACGCTTCGACGCGAGCGAAAGACTCTCGTTGGCTTCTGGTGATAGCTGTCTCGACTATTCAAACGGCGCAAAAGAGCGGAACGATGCGGGCGATAGCAGGCGGCAAGGTTGACGCCGGAACGGTGCAGCTGTCGGAGATCCTTGGCGCCCTGAGCCACGCCCTCGATCTCACGGAGGGTCAGCCGGCCGGCCATTGCGTCCGTGCGACCTGGATCGGCGCCCATATCGGACGGCAGTTGGGCCTGCCGGAGACCGAACTCTGGGAACTGTACCACACGGTGATGCTGAAGGACCTGGGCTGTTCCAGCAACGCCGCCCGTATCTGCGAGCTGTATCTCTCGGACGATTTGAGCTTCAAGCGTGACTTCAAGACGGTGAGCGACAGCCTGCCGAAGGTTCTCGGCTTCGTCTTCACGCATACCGGCCTCAAGGCGGGATTGGCGGAACGCTTCCGCGCCGTGCTCAACATCCTACAGAACGGCGGAACGATCGCCGACAACCTGATCCAGACCCGCTGTCAGCGTGGGGCCGAGATTGCGCGGCAGCTGCGTTTCCCGGCGGACGTGTGCCGCGCCATCCACGCCTTGGACGAACACTGGAACGGCGCAGGCCGGCCCGACCGTCTCGCGGGCCCCGCGATCCCCCTCTACGCGCGGGTCGCCCTTCTCGCGCAGGTCGTGGATGTGTTCCACACCTCGGCCGGCCCCGCCGCCGCCCTGGCCGAAGTCCGGGCGCGCTCCGGGACGTGGTTCGATCCGCACATCGTCGCCTGTTTCGAAGCCGTGGCGGCCGACCCCGCCTTCTGGGAAACGCTCGCCTCCCCGGACGTGGAGGCGGCCGTGCTCGCCCTGGCGCCGGCCAGTCCCATCGTCGTGGATGAGGATTACCTCGACGACATCGCCCGCGCCTTCGCGCAGATCATCGATGCCAAGAGCCCCTTCACCTCCGGTCACTCGGAGCGCGTGGCGGTCTACGCCGACATGATCGCGGCCGAACTCGGCTGCACGCTGGAGCGCCGCCGCTGGCTGAAGCGGGCCGCCCTCCTGCACGACGTCGGCAAACTCGGGGTGTCGAACGCCATCCTCGACAAGAACGGCAAGCTCGACGAGGCCGAATGGCGCGACATGCGCAACCACGCCATGCTGTCGGAGACCATCCTGACCCGCGTGGCGGCCTTCCGCGAATTGGCGCGCATCGGCGGCGACCATCACGAGCGCCTGGACGGCAGGGGGTACCCGCGGGGGCTCGCTGGCGAGGCGATCACGTTCGAGACCCGCATCGTGTCGGTGGCCGACGTGTTCGACGCCCTGACCGCCGACCGGCCCTACCGGGCGGCGATGCCCTTGGACAAAGCCCTCGCCATCATGCGGGCCGACCTCGGCAGCGCCTTCGACCCGATCTGTTTCGCGGCCCTGGAGCGGGCCCTGGCGACCATCGAGGGCGATCTCGCTCGCGCGGCCTGAGCGACCCCGGCGGCGGCGATCCCGCGGCCGTGGGGGCCGCGTGTCTTCATGCCTGCCCCACGTTTGGTGATGGGCAGATCAGGGAGAGTCAGTCTTCGAACTCGATCCCGAGCTTCCTGCCGTCGCGCCATATCATCCTGTATGCGCGATCGGCGTAGAGTCGTTCGCAGATGAAGCGGCCGGAATTCGAAATCTCGGTCTCATCTTCGACTTCGAGCATGGCGCCGAACATGCTCAGATTCCAAACGAGACAATCCGCGCACTGACGGCCTTCCGCGAAGAAGAGCGTACCCGTCTTGAATGCATCGTCGCGCCGCTGTCGTCGCCGCTCGGTGTCCATTGCGCTTCTCTCGACGAGGACGAAAACTATCGGAGTCACGCGCCGGTTAATAAATACCGTTCAATGGCTTCGCGCGATTATAATCACGGGTCGGCTTGAACCCACTGCACCCCGAAGCGCTCCCGTTGAAATCCACCATCGCGGAGACCATCAGGCAACCGAGAAACCGCGTATTCACCGTGTCCGCACCGGACTCGACATCACGCGGGCGGCGTGATGTGTGCCTATCCCTTGCTGTCTTCTCCTAGGATGGGATGGTGCTGACCGAAGCGCAGCGGCAGGCGCTCGTGGCGCTGGCGGAATGCTTTGCGGACGACGGCATCCTCCTCGATGCCCAGAACATCCGCGCCGCCCTGGCCGCCGCCAACGATGCCGAATTCCGCGCCGCCACGGCGGAGTCCGATGTCGTGCGCCTGCGCTCGCAGCTTGAGGAGGCCCGTCAGCGGGTCTCGGCCCTCGAAGCCGCCGCCCTCGCTGGAGGCTGGAAGCAGCGCGCGGAGGAAGCGGAGGACGAGATCGAGCGCCTGAAGCGCGAGCGCAACGACGCGCGGGCCACCGCCCAGGGAATCCTCGCCTCCCTCAGGGAACAGGGCGAAGCCGCCGACGCCGCCGAGGCCGCGGCGGCCATCCTCACGGATCGTGTCGCGGAACTGGAATGGGCGTTGCGCGAGGCGGTGTCCGCCATGCGCGGCTGCGTCGCCCTCACGGCCGCCGGGGCGGCGGGGCGCGAGGGCCGGAACGGCGCCTCAGCGGGCCACGCCGAAGACGCGGCTGCGGACGAAGCCGAAGACGCTGTAGCAGGCGATCAGGCAGCCGACGCTCATGGCGCCGAGGCAGCTGATGGTCTTCACGGGCTCGCCGCGCGCCAGGACAATGGCGACGGTGAGGGGAATGACGGCGAAGATAAACAGAGCGGTCATCGCGAACTCCCATCCGGATCGCCGCGACCGTAGGGGCCGAATGGTTAACGGATCAGGACTTTTGCCATCCGCCCGCCGCTGCGCCGGCTCACGAAAGCGGGGTCCTCCGTTGACTCGGGCGAAAACGGGTCTCTAATTCCTGTGGCATCAGAAGCACAGGAGGGAGCATGAGGTCTCTGCGCGTCACCGGCCACGGGGTGGACCTCGGTGAAAGCCTGCGCACCAGGGTCGAGGAACGGATGGCGGCGACGCTGTCCAAATATCTCGACACCCACATGCAGGATGGCTGCACCGGCCACGTCACCCTTCGCCGAGACGGGAGCGCGTACCGCACCGATTGCGTGCTGCACCTCGTCTCCGGCCTCACCATGGAGGCCGTGGGCGCCGCGCACGATCCGCGGGCGAGCTTCGAGCAGACCGCCGACCGGCTGGAGACCCGCCTCCGGCGCTACAAGCACCGCCTGAAGGAACATGCCAGCGCCGCCCGGGACGACCCCGCGATGGAGGCCGCCTACGCCGTCTTCGCCGCGCCGGACGAGGAGGATGCCGAGCCGGAGGAGGAGGGCGACGCCCATCCCCCGATCGTCGCCGAAAGCACCAAGACCCTGCAGCGGCACACGGTAGGGGAGGCGGTCACCGCCCTGGACATGACAGGTTCCCCCGTCGTTGTTTTCGTCCACGCTGGCACCGGGCGCATCAACATCGTATATCGGCGCAGCGACGGGGCGATCGGCTGGGTCGATCCTCCGACGGGCGGCGCCTGAGTCACATCGGGCGTGCGCAGAACAGAGCCGGAACCGACCTCCCAATCCGACGATTGGATAAGGGCGTGTCCGGCTTAGGGCGGGCACGGCGATCTTGAGGGGGCCGGCTCCCCGGGGGAGCTAGGCGGCGGGGCAACGGTCGTTCCATGCCACTTCTCGAGTTTCTGGCCCCGGATGCGGTGGTCTGCGCGCTGCGCGCCCGCTCGAAGAAGCAGGTGTTGCAGGATCTTGCGGCCCAGTCCGTGCGGCATCTTCCGATGCTCGCGGAACGGGCGGTGTTCGACACCCTGCTTCAGCGGGAACGCCTCGGCTCGACCGGAATCGGCGAGGGCGTGGCGATCCCCCACGGCAAGCTGGCGGGGCTCGACCGGCTGTTCGGCCTGTTCGCCCGCTTCGACCGCCCCGTGGATTTCGAGGCACTGGACGGCGAACCCGTCGACATCGCCTTCCTGCTCCTCGCTCCGGAAGGGGCGGGGGCCGACCATCTGAAAGCATTGGCGCAGGTCGCGCGCGTCCTGCGGGAGCCGGGCATGCTCGGCAGCATCCGCGCCGCCCGCGACGAAGCGGCCCTCTTCGCGCTGCTCACCCGCAACGCCGCCTGCCGAGCCGCCTGATGCCGATCCGCCATGCGTTCGTGACGCTCGCTGTCCTCGGCATCGTCGCGGTACCCGCGCTCGCCCAGGGCGGCGACACGACCTGTCCCCGCGACGTCGTGGTCGCGCAATCGATGCAGCGGCAGGCCATCGACCAGTTGGAGCAGGCCGACATCGGCGACGTAGCGAAAAGCTGCCGCGTCTGGCGGCGCCATGTCGACACGATGCGCCGGGTTGCGGCCGTCTACGGCCGCTGCCTCTCGGGCACGGAGCGCAACACGAGCCTCGCCCAGGTCCAGGGGTCCGAGAAGGAATTCGCGGAGGCGATCCGCACCCGCTGCAAGGGAAACTAGCGGCGGTTCAATCGATGCCGCGCATCAGCGGCTCGGCGACCATCTTGATCGGCTTGCGCCGGCCGAGCACCACCGCCGCCCGCGACCGCTCCGGATCGTCCTCGAACCGGGTGCGCACCCAGCTCACGAGGAACTTCACGTATTCCGAGGCCACGAGCCGCGCGACGGGCGGGCTGCGCCACCACGCGCCGGCATCGAACCCCTCCGTCACCACCGGGTGCGGGACGATCCGCTCGCTCTCCTGCAACGCATGGTCGAGCTCCACCAGCGTGCGCGGCATGTGGTAGTTCGAGGTGACGACGGCGACGGTGCTGAAATGGTGCGTGCGCATCCAGCGGCGCGTCTCGATGGCGTTCCCGATCGTGTTGCGCGCCCGGTAATCGAGATCGACGCAGCAGGCGATGAGCTGCCGCTGGGTCGGGTTGAGCCGGGCGATCTCCTCGCGGCTCGTGCGCTCGTTCACGCCGGTGATGAGCAGGCGACGACCGTAGCCTGCCGCGAGCAGGTCGATGGCATCGCCGATGCGCTGGGCGCCGCCGGTCAGGGCGACGATCCCGTCCGTGCGACCCTCGGGGATGCGCTCCTGGCGGGCGAGGAGGGCGACGAAGGCGAGGAAGCCGGCGACGAAGGCGACGAAGCACAGTCCGGCCGCGGCGGCGCCGCACTGCAGGGCCAACTCCCGGTTCGTCCTGCCCGGCACCCTGCCGGACCCGTCGCCCATCCCCTTGGCCGGGGAGGCGGGCGCCTGCTCGTTCCAGACCCAGCCGATGGCTTCGGTCGCGAGAGAGACGGGAGCGCGCGTCATCCGCGTGTTCATCCTCCGGAGCCTAGCGCCGAATACGGCGACGTGGAGGCAGCCGCGCCGGCTGCCCACAGATCACTCTCCCAACTGGTTGCCAAACACTTAAGGAATGGGGACGGTTCGCGACCGTGAATGGCGATGCGCGATCGGTCGCAATCAGGAGAGGTATCTCCGCACCGTGATGCGCGAGACGGCGCCGGTCACGAGGGAGGCGATTCCCCCGATCAGGGCGATGCTGAGATAGCCGCGCCAGCCGATCTGGAAGGCGCCGAACAGGGCCTCGATCTCCTGGCCCGCCGGCCCGGAGGAGGCCGACCCGGTGATGAGCCCGGCGACGATGAAGGCGAGGATGGCGCAGGCCGCCCCGATGCCGCCGCCGCGCAGGCCGAGGCCGAAGAACCGGGCCTGGAAGGCGCGGGCGATATAATCGTCCCCGGCGCCCACGAAGTGGAGCACCTCCACCACCTCCTTGTTGCCGGCCATGGCGCCGCGCGTGGCGAAGGTGACGGCGAGCCCTGTCGCCACCAGCACCAGCACCACGAGGCCGACGCCCGCGCCCACGAAGGTGTTGGCGGCGGTGGAGAGGCGCTGCAACCACAGGGCGTGGTCATCGAGGCTCGCGACGCCGGGAAGGGCGTCGGTGAGCTTGGTGCGCAACCGGCCGAGATCGGTGCGCTCCCCCGACATCTTGAGGGCGATGAGGCGCGGCACCGGCAGGTCGGTGAGGTCCAGACCGGTCCCAAGCCAGGGTTCGAGCAGCCGTTCGGATTCCGCCTTCGAGAAGATCCGCGTCTGGGCGATGCCGGGCTCGTCCTTGGCGATCGCCTGCGCCTTGGCGACGTCGGCATCGACATCCCGGCCGGGGCCGGGACGGACCTGGATCGTCACCTCCTGGGCGACGCTGGTCTGCCACTGGCCGGCATTGGCGGCGACCATCTCGGCGGCGCCCGCGCAGAGGCCCGCGAGGAAGGTGAGGATGGCGATGACGGCCGCCAGGGAGCGCCCGGCGGCGGTGTCCGTGGGGACGAGGGGCGCGTTGCGCCGGAGGTTGGCGGGGAGGGTCGGGTCCACCGGGAACGCCGCCGCCGCGCGGGCCCGTGCCTTGGCCGCGATGCTCATTCCTCGATCCGCAGCCGGCCGGCGTTCAACACCATGCGGCGGGCGTTCACGGCATCCATGATGCCGAAATCGTGGGTGGCGATGATCACGGAGGTGCCGAGCTTGTTCAGTTCGAGGAAGAGGCGCAGCAGCCGCCGCCCGAGGGCGGGATCGACGTTGCCGGTGGGCTCGTCGGCCAGCAGCAGGTCCGGCCGGGCGATGAGGGCGCGGGCGATGGCGGCGCGCTGCTTCTCGCCGCCGGAGAGCAGGGGAGGGAGCGCGTGCATCCGCTCGCCGAGGCCGACCCAGCGCAGCAATTCCACCACCTCGGCGCGGTAGCTCGTCTCCGAGCGGCCCTGCACCCGCAAGGGCAGGGCGACGTTCTCGTAGGTGGTGAGGTGGTCGAGCAGGCGGAAATCCTGGAACACCACGCCCATCCGCCGCCGGAGCAGGGTGAGCTTCTCGCTGGAGATGCCGGAGACCTCCTCGCCGAAGATCGAGACGGTGCCGCGCGTCGGGCGGACGGAGAGCAGGATGAGCCGCAGCAGCGTCGTCTTGCCCGCGCCGGAGGGTCCGGTGAGGAACTGGAAGGAGTGCGGCGCGATGCGGAAGCTCACGTCGGAGAGCACTTCCGGCCCGAGGCCGTAGCGCATCCCGACATGCTCGAACTGCACTACGGGCCGTTCGGCCCCCGGCAGCAGGCTCTTCATGGTTGCCTGAACGTTCAACTCCGTCCCGCCGCTGGCCCGAGGGCTGGTTCACGATACATGCCGGCGGGCCGCGCCGCGCGGAGGCGGGGCGCCGCTCGCGGCTTCACGCGAGGTTAACCCCGTTCGGGCACCATTTCTCAAGAGTTTTTCTGCCGTTCGGCCCCCTCGAAGGGCCATCGCGGCCGCGTCGAGTCAGCCGCCGATGTTGATCACCTGCCCGACCTGCGCCAGCAGTTACCGCATTGATGCGGCGAAGATCGGGCCGGAGGGCCGCTCCGTCCGGTGTGCCGCCTGCCGCGAGACGTGGTTCCTCACCCCCGATGCCGCCGTCGAGGAGCCGCCGGAGCCGACCCCCGAGGCGCAGGACGATCCGGTGGCCGATGCCGCCTGGGCCGAGGCCGCCGCCGCCGTCCGTGACACCGCCCAGCCTGAGACGGCGCCCGCCGACGAGCCGGCCCCGCGCAAGCGCAAGGTTCCGGCGAAGAAGGCGAAGCCGAAGCGGCGCGCCCTGCCGAAAAGCCCCTTCCTGTCGCCGCCCGCGATTCTCGGCCTCAGCCTGCTCGCCGCCGTGCCGGTGGCCTGCCTCGCCCGCAACACCATCGTCGGCTTCGTGCCGCACACCGCCTCGCTCTTCTCCGCCATCGGCCTGCCGGTGAACCGGCGGGGTTCTGGAGATCCGCGATGTCGTCGCCTTCCAGAACCCGGCCGGCGAGGATCACCCCGCCGAACTGGTGATCGAAGGCGATCTCGTCGGCGTCGGCCGGGCCGGCGTGCCGGTGCCGCCCCTGCGGATCGAGATCAGCGACGCGGCCGGCAAACCGCTCAAGTCGTTTCCCGCCCCGGCCCCCCGGGCGACCCTCGGCACGGGGGAATCGGCGCGGTTCCGGGCGAAGCTCGCCGATCCGCCGGCTCAAGGGCGGTCGGTCGCGCTGCGCTTCGCGGACGCGACGGAGCGCAAGGCGGCCCCTTGAGCCGCGACACTCGGTTTCGCCCGGCGGGCTGCGCGGCGGCGCGGTGCCCGCTATAGGTGCTCGCGCACCCCGCGCCAGGGGCCGCACCGACCGGGATCCGCCGCGATGTCGTCCAACACCCTCGTCCTCATCGCCTGCCTCGCCGTGGCCGTGGTGCTGGTCCTCGGCCTCGCGAACATGATGCGCGGCGGCAGCGCGAGCGTGTCCCAGCGGCTGATGCGCCTGCGCGTGCTGCTGCAGTTCATCGCTATCGTCTTCATCATGGGCGTGGTGTGGTGGCGTTCGGCCTGAACCGAGTGTGACACGGGCGCCGCAGGGGTGGGGTTTTCCTGACAAGGGTGGATGAAACGGGGCTCAACGGCCGAGCTCCGTGGTAAGTTCGGGCAACGTTTCGCCTTCGCTACGCCCACCGAGCCCGCATGACCGCCACTCTCCGCGCCCTCCTCGCCGGCCTCGTCACGGCTGCCAATCTGGTGCCGGCCTCCGCCGCTGATCTCGGCGCCGCGCCGGCCCCGGCCTACTACGCCGCCCCGGCACAGCCCTTGAGCTTCGTGTCCGAGCTGCGCATCGGCGGCGCGGTGCAGGACCCCGGCAGCGCCGAGGGCAAGGCGCGGGGCTTCTCCAAGGAAAACATCAACGGCGAAATCCTGTTCGCCAAGCCGGTGGTGTTCCAGGATGCCTTCTGGCAGGCCTTCATCCCGCGCCCGACCGTGGGCGGCAGCTACAACACCGGCGGTCGCACCAGCTACGCCTATCTCGGCGCCACCTGGACCATCGAGGTCTTCCCGGAGACGCTGGGCCGCAAGATCTTCATCGACGGCTTCTTCGGCGGCGCCGCCCATAACGGCTACACCGGCCCGAAGGCCACGACGCCCTACGGCTTCAACACCCTGGGCTGCTCGCCGCTCTTCCGTGAGGCCGCCGCGCTCGGCTATCGCCTGACGGAACATTGGAGCATCATGGCCACGGTCGAGCACATGTCGAACGCCGGTCTTTGCGCCAACAACCGCGGCCTGACAAACTACGGCGGTAAGATCGGTTACACGTTCTAAGCGCCCAGAGCCGGTTCGGCGGGGACGCGCGGGAGCCTTCCCTTGGTCAAGTTGAACCGGATCTACACCCGCACGGGTGACAACGGCACCACCGCCCTGGCCGATGGCCAGCGGCGCTCGAAGGCCGACCTGCGCGTCGAGACCTACGGCACCGTGGACGAGACGAATTCCTGCGTCGGCCTCGCCCGCCTGCATGCCGACGAGCATCTGGACCGGATGCTCAGCGCCGTCCAGAACGACCTGTTCGACCTCGGCGCCGACCTCGCCACGCCCGAGGGGCCCGATCCGCTCCCCTACGAGCCCCTGCGCATCATCGCCTCGCAGGTAGAGCGTCTGGAGCGCGACATCGACGCGCTGAACGCGACGATCCCGGCGATCAAGTCCTTCGTGCTGCCGGGGGGCTCGCCCTGCGCGGCCTATCTCCATCTCGCCCGCACCGTGTGCCGCCGGGCCGAACGGCTCGCGGTGCATCTCGCGGCGATCGAGGGCGAGATCGTCTCGCCGGAAGCCATCCAATACCTCAACCGCCTGTCGGACTTCCTGTTCGTCGCGAGCCGCGCGGCGAACAACAACGGGGCCGACGACGTGCTCTGGGTGCCCGGCGCCAACCGCTGAGTCCGCTCCGCTTGCGGCCGATCGCGGCGGCTCCACGGCCCTGCGTTGACAAGGCAGAAATGTGGCCGCTACGGTCCCGCCGCCATTCGCGGGGGGCCGTCACGCGCGCGCGATCCGCGCCGGCCCGCACCTCCGCGACCAAGAATAACAGCGGGAAGGATCGAGTCCGCCATGAAGGTTCTGGTGCCCGTCAAGCGGGTGGTCGACTACAACGTGAAGATCCGCGTGAAGGCGGATGGGTCGGGCGTCGAGCTCGCCAACGTGAAGATGTCGATGAACCCGTTCGATGAAATCGCCGTCGAGGAGGCGATCCGTCTGAAGGAGAAGGGTAAGGCCACCGAGATCGTCGCGGTGTCCATCGGTCCGCAGCAGGCGCAGGAGACCCTGCGCACCGCCCTGGCCATGGGCGCCGACCGCGCCATCCTCGTGAAGACCGACGTGAACTGCGAGCCGCTGGCCGTCGCCAAGCTCCTGAAGGCCGTGGTCGAGAAGGAGAGCCCGCAGCTCGTCATCCTCGGCAAGCAGGCCATCGACGACGACTCGAACCAGACCGGCCAGATGCTCGCCGCCCTGCTCGGCTGGCCGCAGGGCACCTTCGCCTTCAAGGTGGAGATGGGCGAGGGCACCATCGACGTCACCCGCGAGGTCGATGGCGGGCTGCAGACCGTCTCGCTTCAGATGCCGGCCATCGTGACGACGGACCTGCGCCTCAACGAGCCGCGCTACGCCTCGCTGCCGAACATCATGAAGGCGAAGAAGAAGCCGCTGGATGAGTCGAGCCCGGAGGCCCTGGGCGTCGACGTTACCCCGAAGCTGACCGTGCTGAAGACCGCCGAGCCGCCGGGCCGTTCGGCCGGCGTGAAGGTCGGCTCGCCCGCCGAGCTGGTCCAGAAGCTGAAGGTCGAAGCCGGCGTCATCTGACGCATCCGCCATGCCCCGCCGCGCTCCCGCTGGTCGGTCGAGCGCGGCGCCCACGCCATCGGGATAACCGCACATGACCACGCTCCTCTTCGTCGAGCACGCCAACGGGCAGATCAAGGACGGGACGCTGAAGGCGCTCTCCGCCGCCAACCAGATGGGCGCGCCGGTGCACGCCCTGGTGGCCGGCGCCGGCACCCAGGCGGTGGCCGAGGCTGCCGCCAAGCTGGACGGCATCGAGAAGGTGCTGCTGGCCGAGGATGCCGCCTACGATCACGATCTCGCCGAGCCGGTCTCGGCGCTGATCGAGTCCGTCGCCGGCGCCTACGACGCCATCATCGCCTCGGCCTCCACCACCGGCAAGAACGTGATGCCGCGCGTCGCCGCCAAGCTCGACGTGGCGCAGGTCTCGGACATCATCAAGGTCGTCTCGGCCGACACGTTCGAGCGGCCGATCTACGCCGGCAACGCAATCCAGACCGTGCAGGCCCCCGGCCCGAAGCGGGTGATCACCGTGCGCACGGCGGCCTTCAAGGCGGCGGGCGAGGGCGGTTCGGCGGGCGCGGTGGAGCCGGTCTCGGCCGCCTCCGGCGCCGCAGGCTCGACCTTCAAGGGCGAGGAGATCGCCAAGTCCGACCGGCCGGAGCTGGCCTCGGCGCGGATCATCGTGTCGGGCGGCCGCTCGCTGGGCTCGGCCGACAAGTTCCACGAGCTGATCGAGCCGCTGGCCGACACCCTCGGCGCGGCCGTCGGCGCGTCCCGCGCGGCGGTCGATGCGGGCTATGCCCCGAACGACTGGCAGGTCGGCCAGACCGGCAAGGTCGTGGCGCCGGATCTGTACGTCGCCGTGGGCATCTCGGGCGCGATCCAGCACCTCGCCGGCATGAAGGATTCGAAGGTCATCGTCGCGATCAACAAGGACGAGGACGCGCCGATCTTCCAGGTGGCGGATTACGGCCTCGTGGGCGACCTGTTCCAGGTCGTGCCGGAGTTCCAGGCCGAGATCGCCAAGGCGAAGTAAGGCGGGTTTCGCCCGCGCGCGTCCGGTGGGCGACGCGCGGGCCGGATTATTGCAGTGCACGCCCTGCCTGGGTTCCTTCATCCCTTGCGATTGGTCTAGAAAGCTGAGACGGCATTGAATTCACGTGTCGCCTCGCGGTCTCGGCCGAGCCGCAGGCCGGCGGCGGGGCGGGCACGGATCGGGGGCAAGGTCTTCAGATGGGCATCGAGATCAAGCGGGTCGGCATCATCGGCGCGGGCCAGATGGGAAGCGGCATCGCGCAGGTCTGCGCCGCCGCAGGTCTCGACGTGTACCTCAACGATCGTGACCCGGCTCGGCTCGCCAACGGTATCGACTCGATCGAGAAGGGCTATGCCCGCCTCGTCTCCAAGGGCGCCCTGGAAGAAGGCGACAGCCACGCCGCGCGGGAGCGCATCAAGGCGGTCGGCACCTTCGCCGATCTCGCGCCCTGCGATCTGGTGATCGAGGCCGCCACCGAGAACGAGGCGACCAAGCGGGACATCTTCACCAGCCTCTGCCCGGTGCTGAGCCCCGAGGCGATGGTGGCGACCAACACCTCCTCAATCTCGATCACCCGCCTCGCGGCCTCGACCGACCGGCCGGAGCGGTTCATCGGCATCCATTTCATGAACCCGGTGCCGGTGATGCAGCTCGTGGAGCTGATCCGGGGAATCGCCACCGAGGACCAGACCTACGAATCGGCCAAAGGCTTCATCGCGAAGCTCGGCAAGACGGCGACGATGTCGGAGGATTTCCCGGCCTTCATCGTTAACCGCATCCTGCTGCCGATGATCAACGAGGCGATCTACACGCTCTACGAAGGCGTGGGTTCGGTCGAGTCGATCGACACGGCGATGAGGCTCGGCGCCAACCATCCGATGGGCCCGCTCCAACTGGCGGATTTCATCGGCCTCGATACCTGCCTGTCGGTGATGCAGGTGCTGTACGAGGGGCTGGCCGATTCGAAGTACCGGCCATGCCCGCTGTTGGTGAAGTATGTTGAAGCCGGCTGGCTTGGGCGCAAGACCAAGCGCGGCTTCTACGACTACCGGGGCGTGAACCCCGTGCCGACCCGCTAGGCGCGGCTTACTTCGGGGTGCCGCCGTTGGCGTTCTGCTGCGCCGGCTGCGGGTAGGACGGATTACCGCCGGGCACCGCCGTCGAGTTCGAGGTCGACGGGTTGGACGTGCCGTTCACGGAGCCGGTGATCTCCTTGCGGGAGGCATCCTGGCTCTGCGACGCGTAATCCTTCGGCGAGTTCGCGCCGTTCCACGTGAGCAGGCCGACGGTCGCCACCGCCAGGAGCACGAGGCTTCCGACGAGCACCCACAGCATGGACTTACCGCGCTCGCCCTGACGGCCTTCCTGCGGAGTGAGTTTTTCGACCATCGACCAGCCCTCGCTCAAGATACGCGACGCGCTCACGAAGCGGCCGCAACACGATTGTGTTATCGGTCGCCAACGCGAGGCCGGAGGAGGGGTTCCGGTGGGGGCCGCCTCAGCGGCCCGTCGTGAGCACGATCTTGCCGAGATGCGTGCTCGTTTCCATCAGCTCGTGCGCCTCCCGGGCGCGCTCCAGCGGGAAGGTCGCGTGCGTCACGGTGCGGATGCGGCCGCTGTCGAGATGGGGCCACACGTCCTTGCGCAGCCCGACGGCGATGGCGGCCTTGTCCTCCTTCGAGCGCGGACGCAGCGTCGAACCGGTGAAGGTCAGGCGGTTGCGCATGATCGGCGTGATGTTCAGCCCATCGACCTTGTAGCCGCCCATCAGCGCGATCATCACGAGGCGGCCGTCCTGGGCCAATGACTTGAGATTGCGCTGCAGGTAGCTCGCGCCAATCATGTCGAGGATCACGTCCACGCCGCGCTTGTCGGTGAGGCGCTGGATCTCCTCCGCGAAATCGGCCTGCTTGTAGTCGATGGCGGCACTGGCCCCCAGTTCCTCGCAGAACCGGCACTTCTCGGCCGAGCCGGCCGTGGCGAACACCTTGGCGCCGAATAGCTTCGCCATCTGGATCGCGGTGGCGCCGATGCCGCTCGATCCGCCATGGACGAGGAACGTCTCGCCCTCGGTGAGCCGGCCGCGCTGGATCACGTTGGAATAGACGGTGAAGAACGTCTCCGGCAGACCGCCGGCATCGGTCAGCGCGATCGCGGCGGGGCGCGGCAGGCAATGCGCGGCCTCGGCCACGGCGAACTCGGCATAGCCGCCGCTGATCACCAGGGCGCAGACCTCATCGCCTTCGGACAGGCCCTGCACGCCCTCGCCGAGGGCGGCGATGCGGCCTGCCACTTCGAGGCCGGGGATCTCCGTGGCGCCGGGGGGCGGCGGATAGCTGCCGGCGCGCTGGGCGACGTCCGGGCGATTCACCCCGGCCGCGACGACCTCGATGAGCACCTGGCCCGGCCCCGGCTTCGGCACGGGAGCCGTCTCGACGGCGATGACCTCCGGCCCGCCCGTTCCGTCGTAGCGGATTCGGCGCATCGTCTCGGGCAGGGTGCGTCCCATGGTCGGTCTCCGCTGGCTCGGTCGGGGTTATCTGCGCGCCGGATGGCGTCCGGCAAGGCCGGACTAGCGCGTGCCGTACATCCGGTCGCCGGCATCGCCCAGGCCGGGGACGATGTAGCCGTGCTCGTTCAGGTGGCTGTCGATGGAGGCGGTCCAGACCGGCACGTCGGGATGGGCGGCGGCCAGACGGGCCAAGCCCTCGGGCGCGGCGAGCAGGCAGACGAAGCGCAGATCGACGGCGCCGCGCGCCTTCAGCCGGTCGAGAGCCGCCACCGCCGAATTCGCCGTGGCGAGCATTGGATCGAGCACCAGCACGGTGCGGTCGGCGAGATCGGACGGCGCCTTGAAGTAGTACTCGACGGCTTCCAGTGTCTCGGGATCGCGGTACAGCCCGACATGGGCGACGCGGGCCGAGGGCAGAAGCGACAGCATCCCGTCGAGGAAGCCTACGCCGGCCCTCAGGATCGGGGCGAGAACGAGCTTCTTGCCTTGGATCTGCCGGCCGGACATCGGGCCGATGGGTGTCTCGATCTCAAGGGATTCGAGGGGGAGATCGCGCGTCACCTCGTAGGCGAGCAGCATGCCGATCTCGTTGAGCAGGCGGCGGAAGCCCTGCGTCGAGCGGTCCTTGTCCCGCATCAGGGTCAGCTTGTGCTGCACCAGCGGGTGATCGACCACCGTGACTGTCCCGCTCGACATCGCCCCTCCCGTGCCGTGATGGGCGAGTCATGCCGGAGGGCCGGGCAGGGCGCAACGGCCGGGTTGCGTGCGTAAGGGGAAATCCAAGCCGCCGCGCCCCGCCGGGAGGGCAGGGCGCGGCCGGGTCTCGATCAGACGGAGCGCGTTCCGTCGGTGCCGCCGGCACGGCGCTGGGCCATGAAGGCGTCGAACTGCTCGCGATCCTTGGCGCGCTTCAGTTCCTCGACGAAGGACGAGAAGGCGCGGCTCTCTTCCTCGAGGGCGCGACGCTGGGCTTCCAGCCGGTCGAGTTCCGCGCGGCGGTACTCATCGAACGCCGCGTTGCCGGTGCCCCGGTTGGCGGCCTCGAAGGCGCGGGCGAAGCGTGAGCCGGGGCGTGCCGCGTCCCAGCCTCCGAAGTTCCGGCGGGCGGCGTCCCGCATTTCGTTGACGGCCGGGTAGCCCGTCAGCTTCCACGCAAGCAACGCGAGGCCCACCGGCCACCAATAGACAAAGCCAAGGACGATGGCACCGATCTCCAATGAGCGGCGAGGGAAGGGACCGGAGCGGCAGGCGCGACCGGTGGCATAGGGAGGGGTCGAGGTCGTGTTCACGGGCAAGCTCCGCATATCATGTGAACGGAGTTAACATGCGGATCGCAGGAGAGCGTTTCAAGGGCCGCCGGATCGGCCCCTCAATCGCGCCGGGCGGCGCCGTGGACGAGGGCGAGGACGCCCGCGCGCAAGAGTTCGTATTTGTCGGGGATGCCGGGGCCGGTGGGCAATTGCCCGGCGGCCGAGAGGGTGGCGAGCCCATGGGCCAGCGCCCAGACTTCGAGGGCGATGAAGCGCGGGGCCACCCCGCCGAACCCGTCCGTGAAGGTCGCCTGCAACGCCTCGACCAGCAGGTCGAAGGGGCTCGGACGCCCCTCCGCCTGCGGCGCCGCGTGGATGCCCCGCGTCTCGAAGATCGCCGCGTAATAGGCGGGCTCCTCCTCCGCGAAGGTGAGGTAGACCTCTCCCATGCGGGTGAAGCGTTCGAGCGGGGTGCCGCGCGAGGTCAGGGCCCGCGCGAGCCGGCTCGCCAACTCGTTGAAGCCGCGTCCGGCGAGTTCTTCGAGGAGGGCCTCGCGGCCGCGGAAATGGCGGTACAGGGCGGCGGGGGTCACGCCGACGAGGCGTGCGGCCTCGACGAGAGTGAAGCCCCCGATGCCGCGCTCAGCGATGAATCGCCTCGCGGCCTCGACCAGAGCCTCCTTCAGGTTGCCGTGGTGATAACCGCGCCGGTCGCCCGGCCCTTCCCGCCAGTGTCGCAAGACACCGATACTCCCACTCGATCCCCGTTCCAGGCAGAAAGCCCGGCAAGCCCGCAGGGCATTACGAGCGAGCGCCGGGTTCGTTGCAACAGGACCTGCCAAACTGCCACAACCAGCGGGGGACAACATCTTTTAAGCGGCGGCGGCGTCTCCAGCGTCACCGGTTGACGGCGGCGATGCAACATTGTTTCACACCGCCAGACAACCCCGGATCCGTAAGGAGGGATCGCCGATGGCCTTCGTGAGCCTCAAGGCGTGGCGTGCCCGCTCGGCCGAGCGATCGGCCGTGGCCGCGCGGCTGAAGGGCGAGATCGCCCCGAGCCTCGGCCTCGGTCCCGACGATGCGATCTCCGTCAACGAGATCGCCTGCGCCGATCCCGGCTGCCCGGACATGGAGACGATCGTACTTGTGATGCGCGCCGGCCAGCCGACGCGGGCGCTACGAATCCGCAAGGCGATGGACGCGGTCGAAGCCGCCGACATCGCCGCCCTCGCGGAGGAGGAGCGCACGGGTGCGGCGTGATGGCGATGCGCTCCCCCGGTGCGGCGCGTGTAGGGTTCTGGAAGGACCGCCAGAGTCCGACCGGGGAAACAACCCATGACGCCACGCCGCCACGTCCTCGCCCTCATATTGCTTGCCCTCGCTGCCGGCCCGGCCTTCGCCGCCGAGGCAGTGCCCTTCGATCCGGCCGCGTTCGAGGCCGCCCAGAAGGCCGGCAAGCCGATCCTGGTCGAGGTGAGCGCGCCCTGGTGCCCGATCTGCAAGGCGCAGAAGCCGATCATCGCCAAGCTGACTCAGGACCCGCGCTTCAAGGACCTCCAGGTCTTCGACGTCGATTTCGACAGCCGCAAGGATGTGTTGAAGCAATTCAACGCGCGAATGCAGAGCACCCTGATCGCCTACAAGGGCCAGACGGAGGTGGGACGCTCGGTGGGGGAGACCCAGCCCGAATGGATCGAGGGTCTGGTCGAGAAGACCCTCTGAGACCCGTCCTTCGGTTCCCGTTCAGGTCCCCGGGCCGATAAGCCGTCGCGCGCCATTCTCTCCGGCGCCGACGAGATGCATCCATGACCAGTCCCGCCGCCATCGTCGCGGTCCCGGTGCGTAACGAGGCCGAGCGCATCGTCGCCTGCCTGCGGGCGATCGATGCGCAGGAGAGCCTCGCGCCCGGCGCCCTCGGCGTGGTGCTGTTCCTCAACAATTGCACGGACGGGACGGACGGGATCGTCGCCGGCCTGCTGCCGTCGCTGTCGGTGCCCGTGCGGGTGCTGAACGAGGAGTTTGCCGGCGCCCATGCCGGCTGGGCCCGCCGCAAGGCGATGGACGAGGCCGCCGTGTGGCTCGGCGAGGCCGGCGGGGCGATCCTCTCCACCGACGCCGACAGCCGCGTGCCGCCGAACTGGGTGGCCCGCACGCTCGCCGCCATCGAGGCCGGCGCGGATGCCGTGGCCGGGCGGGTCGAACTCGATGTCGAGGAGGGCAAGCTCCTGCCCGCCATGCTCCACGCCCGAGGCCGGCTGGAGGACATCTACGACGGGCTCATCACCGAGGCCGAGGCGCGGATCGATCCCGATCCGCACGATCCCTGGCCCTGCCACCGCACCACCATCGGCGCCACGCTGGCCGTCACCCGCGACGCCTACCTCGCGGTCGGCGGCATGCCCGAGATTCCCCTGGGTGAGGACGGCGCCTTCATCGCGCGGCTGATCGCCCACGGGAAGCGCGTGCGGCACGCGCCGGATGTCTGCGTGACGATCTCGGCCCGCCTCACCGGCCGGGCGCCGGGGGGCGTGGCGGACACGATCCGGTCCCGCTGCGAGGAGCCGGACGCCCTGTGCGATGCGCGGATGGAAACCTTCGGCCGCTGCGTGCGACGCTACCTGTGGCGGGCGCGCTTCCGGCAGATGCACGCCACGGGCGCTCTCGCGCGGGACAAAGCGTGGTCGGACTGGCTCGGGATCGCGCCGGAGGAGGCCGCGCGCATCGCGTCCCTGCCGCTCGGGCATGCCATCGCGGAGGCCGAGAAGGCGAGCCCCCGGCTGGCCTACCGGCCTATCGGCCCCCGCCAATTGCCGGGACAGATCCGCCTCGCGCGAATCGGACTCGTGGCGATCCGCGCCCTCGCGGGGCTGCGCGGACGGGGCAAAGCCGCCCTTCCGGCGTCAGTCATCGCGGCGCGGGCAGCCTAGGCCACCCGCGAGAGATTGCCGTTGGCGGCGCTCGGCGCGCCCGCATTGGCATAGGCGCGGTTGCGCAGGGCGTTCTCGCTCGGCAGTTGCGCCAGCACGTCGCCGGAGGTCGGATCGACCACCTGGAACACGATGGCGCTCGTGTCGACGTCGCGCACGAAACGCGCCTCGTGCGAGTCGCTGCCGATATCGACCTTCACCGCCGGCTCGAGGCTCTTCGTCGGCGTTTCGGTGTTCTCGGCCGTCTGAGGTGCCGGCGCGGCGGTGGCCGCCAGGGCGTCGATGCCCTGCGGCCCCTGCGAGACGGATGGGATGCTACGTATTTCCATGACAGGCTCCTACGATCCTGTGATGGAGGGATTGCATCATCGCGCCGTTAAGCAGCGCTTAATATGGGCATGCCTTCGCAGTCTTCGACAACGCCTTTGTAAGACGGGCTCAATATCCGGTAAAGGCAGCACCTCAATTTCACGCCATCTCACGCGATTGCAGTGCGCGAATGCTGACAAACCTGTCAGCGTCCTCGGCGATCCGGCGCGCCCGCCGGGTGACGGGCGCGCCGGAAGCTGTCACTCCGCCGCGTCGACGTAGAGCTTGCCGCCCTCGGCGAGGAATTCGCGCGACTTCTCGCGCATCCCGGCTTCGGCCTCGGCCTGCGACATGGCGGGGGCCTGGCCGATCACCTGGCCGGCCTCTTCCATCGCCAGCACCTCGGCGCGCAGATCCTGCGTGATCTTCATCGAGCAGAACTTCGGGCCGCACATCGAGCAGAAATGGGCGACCTTGTGGGCGTCCTTCGGCAGGGTCTCGTCGTGGTAGGTGCGCGCCGTATCCGGGTCGAGGCTGAGGTTGAACTGGTCCTCCCAGCGGAAGTCGAACCGGGCGCGGCTCAGGGCGTCGTCGCGCAGTTGCGCGGCCGGGTGGCCCTTGGCGAGGTCGGCGGCGTGGGCGGCGATCTTGTAGGTGATCACGCCGACCTTCACGTCGTCGCGGTCCGGCAGGCCAAGATGCTCCTTCGGCGTGACGTAGCAGAGCATCGCCGTGCCGAACCAGCCGATCATCGCCGCGCCGATGCCGGAGGTGATGTGGTCGTAGCCCGGCGCGATGTCCGTGGTCAGCGGGCCGAGGGTGTAGAAGGGCGCCTCGCCGCACTCGCGAAGCTGCTTCTCCATGTTCACCTTGATCTTGTGCATCGGCACATGGCCGGGGCCCTCGATCATCACCTGACAGCCCTTGTCCCAGGCGATCTTGGTGAGTTCGCCCAGCGTCTCCAGCTCAGCGAACTGCGCGGCGTCGTTCGCGTCGGCGATGGAGCCGGGCCGCAGGCCGTCACCCAGCGAGAACGACACGTCGTAGGCCCGCATGATGTCGCAGATCTCGTCGAACCGCTCGTAGAGGAACGATTCGCGATGCCCGGCGAGGCACCAGCGCGCCATGATCGAGCCGCCGCGCGAGACGATGCCGGTGACGCGCCGCGCCGTTAGCGGCACGTGGGCGAGGCGCACGCCCGCATGGATGGTGAAGTAATCGACGCCCTGCTCGGCCTGCTCGATGAGCGTGTCCTTGAAGACCTCCCAATCGAGCTTAAGCGGATCACCGCCCACCTTCTCCAGCGCCTGATAGATCGGCACCGTCCCGATCGGCACGGGCGAGTTGCGGATGATCCACGAGCGGATGTTGTGGATGTTGCGGCCGGTCGAGAGGTCCATGACCGTGTCCGCGCCCCAGCGGATCGACCAGACCAGCTTCTCGACCTCTTCGGCGGCCGACGAGGTGACCGCCGAGTTGCCGATGTTGGCATTGATCTTCACGAGGAAGTTGCGGCCGATCGCCATCGGCTCGACTTCGGTGTGGTTGATGTTGGCGGGGATGATCGCCCGGCCGCGGGCGATCTCGTCGCGCACGAATTCGGGGGTGATGAAGGCCGGCACCGCCGCGCCGAAATTCTCGCCATCCGCCAGGGCCGCCTCGGCCCGCTCCAGCATCTGCTCGCGGCAGAGGTTCTCGCGGTGGGCGACGTAGATCATCTCCTCGGTGACGATCCCGGCGCGGGCGAACTCGTACTGCGTCACCATCTGGCCGGGGGCGGCCTTGCGGAGCACCCGTTCGGCGGGGCAGGGGGCGACGAGCTTGTCGGCCGAGGCGAAGCCGTTGTCCTCCGGCTTGACGGCGCGGGGCTCGGCCGTGGCGTAACCGCGCGCGGCGATCCACGGGGCGCGGATCTGCGGCAGGCCCGCCGACAGGTCGATGCGGGCGTCGGTCTCGGTGTAGGGCCCCGACGGGTCGTAGACCCGCACCGGCTCTTCCTTCGGGTCGGTCAGCACGATCTCACGGAACGGGACGCGGATGTCCTCCCGGCCGCCGACGGTCGCGTAGACCTTGCGCGAGCCGGAGACCGGTCCCGTAGTCACGGTCTCGGGGCTTCCCTTCACATCCTTGGGCAGCACGGGTGCGTTCATTTGGCCTCTCCTGGCGCTGGAGCGGTCCAATTGCGTGACGACGATAGGGGTAAGGTGCGGCATCCCGAGGCCGCAGGTTCCCGTCCCTCCGCCGGTACGAACCGGATCAGGTTCAAGGGTCAGGGCGCTACGCCCAATCTCAGCCCGGTCTGGGCTCCCCTCGGAACGGTTCGAAACTCCGTGGTTTGCCGGATGTTGTCAATGCCGGCAGGCGAAACGCCCTAACACTCGGCTTTACTCTCCGATCTGCCGTCCCGATCCACCGAACTCGCCGGGAGACGAGGCTTGGGAAGACGCGAGCGCCTGTGGCGCGATGATGATCCGACGACCCACGGCCCCCAGGCGGCGGCGCCGGTCATCTGCCCGCTTTGCGAGAGGCCGATCCCACGCGGTGCGAAATCGAGCCTGCATCATCTCACGCCCAAGCTGAAGGGCGGCACCCACCGTGGCACGGTGCGTCTGCATCAGGTCTGCCATTCGGCGATCCATGCCCGCTACAGCGAGGCCGAGATCGCCCGGCGCCTCGCCGATGTCGAGGCCCTGCGGGCCGATCCAGAACTCGCCCGGTTCGTGGCCTGGGTGCGGACCAAGCCCGACGATTTCTACGCCCCGACGCGCATGACGCGGGACCGGCGGGCGGGAAAGCGCAAGGATTGAAGGGGCTTCACCCGGAGAAGGCGATGCCCGCCCGCTTGCCGCGCTGCCACGCGACGCTCGCCTCGCGCGATGCGGCCTCCGGGGCGAGGCGCACGCGCAACCGCTCCGGCAAATCCACGGCTTGCTCGATCTCGATCAGGGCGCCGGTCTCGGTGACGTCCCAGACGAGACAGCCGATCTCCCCCTCGCCGGTTTCCACGAACCCGAAGGTGAAGGCGTTGCGGCGATAGGCGCCGCGCCGGTCCTCGGACATGCCGTCTGCCTCTCCGCCCCGAACCGCCGACGCCGGCTCATTCATCGTCCGGCTCGCTGCGGTAGCGGCGGCGCTCCCGCGTATCGTCATAATCGTCGCGGCGCGGGCGATACTCGTCGCGGTCGACGTCGCGGCGCGGGCGGTACTCGTCGCGAAAGCGGTCGTCGTCCCGCGAGCGATACGCGTCCCGGTCGTCCCGGCGGGGGCGATCCCGGTAGCCGCCGCCCTCGTTGCCGGTGAGGCGCGGGGCATACCAGCAGGCCTTGCGCTGGTTGGGCGCCGGATCGCCGAAGCTCTGGACGTTGCACGCCACCGTGCCGCCCTGCGGGAAGGGACGGCCGTTGGTCTTGCCCGGCACCCCGAAATAGACGTTCGTCGGGTAAGGCATCCGGCAGACGCCGCCTTCCTCCGCACAGGCGATGGTGTTGACCGTATCGAGGCGGACCTGGGACCATGCCGGAAGGCTTCCGAGGCCGAGCCCGGCCGCCGCAACGAGAATGGCTACCCGCACGATAGTGCTCTCCCTGAAACGGGCGGCACCATACGGAGGGTCCTGCGCCGAAACCAGGGGCGGCGGGCCGGAACATTGGTCTGGCGAGCGCATCGCGGGCCGGGATACCGGGGCGTGCCGGTTATCTTAACGGCCCCTTAAACCGCCGCATTTACAGCGTCTCAGAACGCGTCCGCAGGGCCGCCGCGACGTCATGTCAACGTCCGGTTGCGCGGCCTCGCGCGCGGGCGAGCAGCTTCGTGACGGGTGTCGATGGCGCAGAAGCGTGGCAGAGCCGAGCCGAATTTCGATGTCCCGGAAGGGCGGATCGGCCAGCGCGGCGACCTCGACCTGCGCCTCTCCCGCGAGGATCGGGCCGGCGGCGGCGAGGCAGGGAGCAAGGAACGCGTGAGCAGGCAACCGGCGAAGCGGTCCTCCCCGTCCCGTGGCTCCTCCGGGGGCCGGGGCTCGTCGGGCAGGGGGCGCAGCGCGAAGCGCCGCCGCTCGTGGCTCGGCCGCATCGTCTATGGCGGCGTGGTGCTCGGCCTGTGGGCCGTGATCGGCCTCGCCGGGCTCATCGCCTACCACGCATCGCAATTGCCGCCCATCGACCAGTTGGCCGTGCCGAAGCGCCCGCCGAACATCGCGATCCTGGCGAGTGACGGCACGCTCCTGGCCAATCGGGGCGAGACCGGCGGCCGGGTGGTCTCGATCAAGGAACTGCCGCCCTACCTGCCGCGCGCCTTCGTCGCCATCGAGGACAGGCGGTTCTACCAGCATTTCGGCGTCGATCCGGTCGGCATCCTGCGGGCCATCGGCCAGAACCTGACCCGGCGGGGTGTCGCCCAGGGCGGCTCGACCCTGACGCAGCAGCTCGCAAAGAACCTGTTCCTGACGCCGGAGCGCTCGGCCTCGCGCAAGATCCAAGAGGCGATCCTCGCCCTGTGGCTCGAACACAAGTACACGAAGGACGAGATCCTCGAACTCTACCTCAACCGCGTCTATTTCGGTGCGGGCGCCTATGGCGTGGAGGCGGCGGCGCAACGCTATTTCGGAAAGCCCGCCAAGGACGTGAGCCTCGCACAGGCCGCGATGCTCGGCGGCCTCGTGCAGGCGCCCTCGCGGCTGGCGCCGAATCGCAACCTGCCGGCGGCCCAGGCCCGCGCGGCGCAGGTGCTGGCGGCGATGCAGGAACTCGGCTTCGCGCAGCCGCAGGACGTGAAGGTGGCGCTCGCCCAGCCGGCCCGGCCGGCGAGCATCCGGGGCGGCGGCTCGGCCAACTACGTCGCAGACCTCGTGATGGACGTGCTCGACGATTACGTCGGCAAGTTCGAGCAGGACATCACCGTCCAGACCACCGTCGATACCTCGCTGCAGGCCACGGCCGAGCGGTCGCTGGTCGATGAGCTGAACAAGCAGGGTGCGCGCTTCAATGTCGGCCAGGGGGCGCTGGTCTCCATGCGTCCGGACGGCGCCATCCGCGCCCTGATCGGCGGACGCGATTACGCGCAGAGCCAGTTCAACCGGGCGACCACCGCGAAGCGCCAGCCGGGCTCGTCGTTCAAGCCCTTCGTCTACCTCGCCGCCGTCGAGCGGGGCCTGACCCCCGACACGATGCGCGACGACGCGCCGGTCAAGATCGGCAGCTGGGCGCCGGAGAACTACTCCCACCGCTACGAGGGCCCCGTGAGCCTGCGCTTTGCGCTGGCGCACTCCCTCAACACCGTGGCGGTGCGCCTCGGCCAGGAGGTCGGCCCGAAGGCCGTGGTGCAGACCGCGCAGAAGCTCGGCATCACCTCGCCGCTGCAGGCCAACGGCTCCATCGCGCTCGGCACGTCCGAGGTGACGCTGCTGGAGATGGTCGGGGCCTACGGTGCCTTCGCCAATGGCGGCACGGGGGTCATTCCCTACGTCGTGGCCTCGGTGAAGGGCTCGGACGGGAAGTTCCTCTACAAGCGCGCCGACAGCGGCCTCGGCCGGGTGATCAGCCCCGATGCCGACGGCATGATGAACGCCATGATGCACGAGACCTTCGTGAGTGGCACCGCCAAGAAGGCCGACATCCCCGGCTGGGAACTGGCCGGCAAGTCCGGCACCACGCAGGATTACAAGGACGCGTGGTTCATCGGCTTCTCCGGCAGCCTCGTCACCGGGGTCTGGCTCGGCAACGACGACGGCGAACTGACGAAGAAGGTGACCGGCGGCGGCCTGCCGGCGGAGGTCTGGAAGACCTACATGGTTCAGGCGCTGAAGGGCCAGAATCCGGTCCCGCTGCCCAACCTGAACCGCTGGCGCCGGGCGCCGGAGACGACCGCCTCGGTCGCCAATGCCGGCCCCACCGACGTGCTGAACCAGATCATCGACGGCCTGACGCCGGCCCCGCAGGCGGAGGCTCCGGCCCGCCGTCGGCGGGAGCAGCGCGCCGAGCCGAACTTCTTCGAGAAGCTGTTCGGCATCGGCGAGTAGGCGGCGCCTACAGCATCGGCAGGATGCGCGGGCGCGGCCCGCGCGGGAAATGGCTCTCGATCAGGGCGATCTCAGCGGCGTTGAGCTTGATCTCGGCGGCCGCCGCGTTCTCCACCGCGCGCTCGGCCCGCACCGTCTTCGGGATGGTGAAGACGTTCGGCAGACGCAGCAGGAAGGCGAGCACGATGGCGTGCGGCGAGGTGCCGTACGCGTCCGCGATGCTCTTCAGGACCTGCCCGCCCGGGCTCGCGGGCTCCGGGAAATCGCCGCTGCCGAAGGGCGAATAGCCGACCAGCGCCACCCCATGGGCCGTGCACCACGGCAGCACGGCATGCTCGATGGCCCGCTCGGTCGGGCAGTAATAGACCTGATTGCAGGCGATGCGGTCGGGCCCGGCGATGGCGAGCAGGCGTTCGAGGTCGTCGACGTCGAAGTTGCTGACGCCCCAGGACAGGATCTTGCCGTCCCGGCGCAGATCCTCGAACCCCGCCACCGTCTCCGCCAGGGGGTGGCTGCCCGGCCAGTGAAGCAGGTAGCAGTCGATCCGGTCCGTGCGCAGCCGGCGCAGGGACGCCTCGCAGGCCCGCACCACGCCGCGCCGCGTCGCGTTGCTCGGCACCACCTTGGAGACGAGAAAGATCTCCTCCCGGCAATCGGCCATGGCTTCGGCGACGATGGCTTCCGCCTCGCCATACATCTCGGCGGTATCGATGTGGGTCATGCCGGCATCGATCCCGGCCCGCAGGGCGCGCACGGCCTCCGCGCGCTCGCTGCCGTCGATCCGCCACGTACCCTGTCCGATGACGGGCACGGCGACGCGCGCCGCCCCGAAGCCCCTCGTGTGCATGCCGCTGCCTCCCCGGTCCTACCGCTCAGCCGGCGGCTCGCCGTGCGCCTTACTCGCGCCATCATGGCCGGGTGAGCAAGGCCCCGACGCTACGCGCATTCGTAGACTTTAAGCTAGGGTCGTGTCCGTGTCCCCTGCGCTCGACGCGAATCGCGAGGTGCGTTGATGCTGCCGCCGCATCGCTGGTTCTGGGTGCTCATCGTCCTTGCGGCGGGCGCCGCCGGACTGCTCTACAATTTTATCTTCGCGGCGGGCGCCTCGCCGCTCGCCGGCCTGACCTATGGCCTCTGCATGGGCATGGCCGTGCTGGCCTTCGACCGGGGGCTGATCCTCGCCGGGCTGCAGGCGAAGATCCGCCGCTGGCCCGCCTGGGCCTACGTGCCCGCCGCCGAGGCGGCCTACGTGCTGATGATCGCGGCGGGCTGCGCCCTCGGCGGCGCGGTGGTGTGGGCGCTGGGCCTCACTGAGGACAACTTCTCCACCGCGACGCGGCTGACGCCGCGCGTGCTGGCCTATTCGCTGGGCGTCTCGGCGATGCTGGTCTTCGTGATCCGCATGCGCGACCTGATCGGCGGCGAGGTCTTCGTGAACTTCATGATCGGCCGCTATCACCGGCCGGTGGAGGAAGAGCGCATCTTCCTGTTCCTCGACGTGGTCGGCTCCACCGCCTTCGCGGAGGCGCATGGCGACCTGCGGGCGCAGGAATATCTCGGCGCGGTCTTCGCCGCCCTGGCGGAGCCGGTGCGGCGGCACAACGGCTCCGTGGACGACTATATCGGCGATCTCGCCATGATCACGTGGCCGATGAGCCGGGGCTTGGCGGACGCGAAATGCGTCTCGTGCCTCTTCGCCGTGCTCGACCGGATCGAGGCCGACGCGGAAGCCTGGAAGGCCCGGTTCGGCACGGTGCCCCGCCTGCGCGCGGCGCTGCACGGCGGCTCGGTGGTGACGGCGGAAGTGGGCGTGGACCGGCACAAGATCGCGTATTTCGGCGATGCGGTGAACGTCACCTCGCGGATCGAGGCCCTGTGCCGCCCGCTCGGGGTCGGCATCCTGATCTCACAGGATCTGCTGGAACGCCTCGACCGCCTGCCGGCCGGGATCCGGGCCCGTTCGCTCGGCTCGCATGCCCTGCGCGGGCGCGGTGCGCCGCTGGCGGTTGCGACCCTGGAACGGGGGACGGTGCTGGGAGAGCCGGCGAACGCGACGGCGCCAGCGGGCCTGCGGGTGGCAGGGGCGCGGTAGGCGCCGCCCCGCCCTCAGCCCTGACGGGCGACGAGGTCCTTGAGGGCCGCGTTGATGCGGTCCTGCCAGCCGGGACCGTCCTTCTGGAAATGCTCCAGCACGGTGCTGTCGAGGCGCAGGGTCACGCTCTCGCGCATGCCGGGCGCTGCGGCGGGAGCCGCAGGCGCAGGTGCCGGAGCGACCGGCTTGGTGGTCGCCTTGCGGAACGCCGCCTCGGCGGCCGCGCGGGCATCCGTGGGGCGGCGACGGTCGCGGGTCTCCACCATGGCGAGCCTCAATCCTTCTTGGCGGTCTTGCGGGCAGCCGACTTGCGGGCCCGGTCCTTCGCGGCCTTGGCCTCGTCGGCCTCCTGCTTGGCGGTGGCGGCGGCTTGGGCGTCGGAGGCTTCCCTGGCGAGGCGCAGGGAGCGGAGACGCTTCGTGCGCTCGTCCACGGCGACCTGCGCGGCCAGATGCTCGGCCATGGCCTGGGCGCCCTCGCGCGCCATGCGCTCGGCGCGCTCGGCCCGTTCCGCCTTGTTCTCGGCCTTCAGACGAGCTTCGGTTTCCGCAGCACGGATCTCTTCCGCCTCGTCGAGGTCGGTTTCGATGTCGTCGCTCATTGCTTCCCTTTCGTCCCGCGCCGGCGCAGCCGGCCACATCAAGGAGACGCGGCGGTCGGGGCGGGTCCGGCCGGTTCGAGGAGGGGGGGGAGGAAGGGCCGGATGTCCCGACCCGATCAGACCGCCGGGTGGCAGCCCGTTCAGGCCGGAATGTTAAGGCCTTTAGCATGCCGGTGACGGGTCTGGCGAATCCGCCGGGCCCGAAGACTGCTCAACGCACACGGTAATTCAGCGGGATCGTCACGGATAGGCTCGGCTGCGTGACGCCGGCCGGCGCCGCCGGGAGCCCGCCGCGCACGGCGGCGAGCGCCGCGCTGTCGATCTGCCCGACCCCGCTCGACCGGGCGAGGCCGGCGCCGGTCACGGAGCCCGAGCGCATCACCGTGAAGCGGATCACGGCCGTGCCGCCCGACGTGCCGGCGGCGGCGCCGGGATTCATGCGACCATGGATCGCGGCGCTGATGGCGCCCGTCCACTGCCGGAGCGCGCTGGGATCGCTGCCCGCCGCCGCGCGGCCGGCCGCGTTCTCCCGCGAGGACGAGGCCGAGGCCCGCTCGGCGCCCTGCCGCGCCTTCACTTCCCGCGCCTTGGACTCCCGCGCGGCCTTGGCCTTCGCCTCCTTGGCCTCGCGGATCTCCTCCAGCCGCTCACGGCGCTCCTCCTCCTTGCGCTTCTCCTCGCGGATCTTGCGCAGGCGGGCTTCCTTCTCGGCCTTCAGCTTGGCGAGGTCGACCTTCGGCTTTTCCGGCTCGACGGGCTTCTCCTCCTCGACCGGCTTCGCGACCTGCTCCGGCGGCGCGGACAGGGGCTCGGCCTGCTCGGCGGTCGAGGTGACGACCTGATCCTGCGGCTGGACCGGCGCCACCTCCGTCGCGGCGACGGGGGGCGCCTCCTCGGGAGCGATCTCGGTCATCTCCGTGGGCGGGGGCGGCTGGGTCGCCTCCTCGACGGGCTCTTCGACCGGCTTGGCCTCGGGGGGCGTCGCCTGCACGGCCTGCTGCTCGGCGGGGGCCTGGGTCGGAGCTTCGGTCATCACGGGGGCGAGGTCGACCGTCACCTGCTGCTCACCGGGGGGCGCCGGGGGCGTCAGCCCCAGGAACATCACCGCCACCAGGGCGAGGGCGTGCAGCCCCAGGGCCACGAGGAAGGCGGCGACCAGCCCGGACGGGCGGCGCGGGGGCAGATGCGTCGATGTCAGCGCGGTCATCGGCTCAGCGAGCGGCGGGGGCGGACGCGGGCGCGGCGGGAGCGCCGCCCGGCGATTGGGCGATGAGCGAGACCTTGGAGAAGCCCGCCTGCCCGACGAGGCCCATCACTTCCATGACCTTGCCGTAGGGCACGTCGCGGTCGCCACGGACCAGCATCACTTGGTCCTTGTTCTCGGCGGCCATCTCGCGCAGGCGCGGCACGATGCTCTCCATCGTGAACACCTCCTTCGCGATGGAGGGGTTGCCGTCCTTGTCGACGGTCACTTCCAGCGGCTTTTTCGCCTGCGCCACCTTCGAGGCCGTGGTCTTGGGCAGCTGCACCGGCACGCCGGTCGTCATCAGCGGCGCCGCGACCATGAAGATGATCAGCAGCACCAGCATCACGTCGACCATCGGCGTGACGTTGATGTCCGCCATCGGCGCCGCGTCGAGGCCGTCCTCGTCCGCGCCGTCGCTCGCTCGGCTCGTCACCATCGCCATGGGATTCTCTCCTTCGCTCCCGTCCTGCGTCGCGCGGCCCGGCCTATTCGGCGGCGGCGCGGTGCTGGCCCGCCCGGTCGCGGGCGAGGCGGTTGCCGAGGGTCGAGATGCTGGAGGCGAAGGCGCTCTGGATGCCGCCCACGTCGGCGGTGAGCTTGTTGTAGGCCATCACCGCCGGGATCGCGACGACGAGGCCGATGGCGGTGGCGAACAGCGCCTCTGCGATGCCCGGCGCCACGACGGCCAGCGACGTGTCCTGGCTGCGGGCGATGGAGGAGAACGAGTTCATGATGCCCCAGACGGTGCCGAACAGGCCCACGAACGGCGCCGTCGAGCCCGAGGTCGCGAGCAGCGACAGGCCGGTGCGCAGGCGCTTCATCTCGAGGCCCAGCGCGCCGCGCATCGCCCGCTCGATACGCTCCCGGCGCTCGGCGCGGGTCTCGCTCGAATCCTGGTCGCGCCACGCCTCGATGGCGGCGTTGGTGACGTGGCCGGCGATGCCCTTCAGGCCGGTATCGAGGCTGCCGCCGGAGCGGACCATGGCCTCGAACGCCTTCGCCTGACGCCGCGCCGCCGCAAGGCGCACGATCTTCTCGAACACCACGGTCCAGCAGGCGATGGAGGCGATGACCAGCAGGATCATCACGCCCTTCACGATCGGATCGGCCTGGAGGAACAGCCCGAGGAACGAGAAATCGTGGGCTTCGATCGGGGCGGCCTGGGTCGGATCCATGTCGGGCTCCTCAAACGTCTGTGGCTCGGGCCGGCGCGGCGGCCCGCGCAGCGCGCACCGTCAAAGCCGGAGGCGCCCGGGCGGAAGCCGCCCGGGCGTTCGTGTCGTCGTGTCGGTTCGCCCGCTCAGCGGTCGAACGGAATGGTCCCCTTGCTCTCGACTTCCGTGCGTTCGAGGCAGGCTTCGCGCGCGCCCTCGCCACCGTCACAGGAGAGCACGTCGTTCAGCAGAATGCGCCCGACCTTCGGGCAGGCGATGCCGGGAAAGTCGAAGATCTTGACGGTCGTCTTATGCGAAGCGACCGGAGCGAGTTCCACGGCCACCCGCTTCTGCGCGACGCCCTCCGTGTCGAACGCGAACAGATCAACCTTGAAGGTCTTGAGGGCGCTGCCCTTGCTGTTGTCGACCACCATGGTGATGCGGCACGCATCGCCCGCATTCTCGGTCTTGTTCAGCTGAAGCTTGACCGGCGCGGCCTTGTCGCCCCCGGCCTCCTGCGCCATCGCGGGCACCGCGAGGGCGGCGGCGACGAGGCCGGAGGCGAGCGCCAGACGGGCGCGGCCCTGGAAGAAACTCCGGTCAAGCACGGTCGATCATCCCTTTCATCATGTCCGGCCTCCTCAATGGAGGATTTTAGGCCGGGGGCAGGAAGGCGCCAGCCGGACGGCCGCCGCATCGATGGTGCCGGCGGCGGCGCGGACGGCGGCTGCGAGGCGCGGCGCCGGGCGCCCGGCCAGGGCGGCGGCTTCCTGCGCCACTTCGTCCCACGCACCCCGGCGGCCACGGCCGATCAGGGCGACGAGGGCGCATTCGTGGCCGGTGAGACGGCAGCAACTCGCGGGCATGAACGCCCAGTCGCCTTCGCGCTCGACCCGGAGCGCCCGGACGATGTTGACCATTCCGGCGACGAATTGCCCGCCCTCGTGCGAGCCGAGCAAATCCTCGGCGCCGTTGAAGGCCGCGTCCCAGCAGGCGATGTCGCCGGTCATGTAGCCGGCCGCCACGAACCGGGCGACGGACAGGGCCAGGATCTCGGCCTCGTCACCGCAGGCTTCGACGACGCGACGCATCGGATGGGGGGCAGGCGGGATCGACGATGGCAATCGAACCTCCTGAGAAGATAGGGGCCGGGACGGCGGTGCGTTGCGGAAGCCGAGGTATCGGGAACAGCCCCCGGCTTCAAGACCCGAGGCAAAAATCAGAGCCGTTCCAAACTGTTAGCGGGAAAATCTGGCAATTCGGGTCCGGGCCCGCCGAATTCCTGAACGGCGCCCGGCCTTTGCGGGTCATTCCGGCGGCGCGGCCCCGACGCGAACTGACGCCCCGTCGCTCCCTTGATGGCCCGGAACCGCTCGGCCATATCTCGCCTGTCCCGGCGGCTCCGCCGGGCGGAGCGCTGCCTGGTGCGGGCTCCGTGGCGCCGAGGCGCTCATCGGCTTGCCGGGCGGGGCGCCCGCAGGTCTGAGGCTTCGCACTGAGGGAACAGTCCCGCGATGACCCGACCGTCGCCCTTCGGGCACCCTTTCCTGCTCGGCTTCGATGAGATCGAACAGGCCCTCGACCGGGTGTCGAAGGCCGCCAACGACGGCTATCCCCCCTACAACATCGAGCGCCTGCCCCGTACCGAGCAGGAGCCGGAGCGCCTGCGCATCACCCTGGCGGTGGCGGGCTTCACCCGCGACCAGCTCGACGTGATGCTGGAGGAGAACCAGCTCCTCGTGCGCGGCCGGCAGGTGGACGACCGGGAGCGGCATTTCCTCCATCGCGGCATCGCCGCCCGCCAGTTCCAGCGGGCCTTCCTGCTGGCCGACGGGATGGAGGTGATGGGCGCCGACCTGTCGAACGGCCTTCTTTCCATCGACCTCGTGCGGCCGGAGCCGGAGCGGGTCGTGCGACGGATCGACATCCTGGCGCGCGACTAGGACGACCGGTCAGGAGATTGATCTCGCGGGGTCGATCACCACATGGGGCTCGTACCCCCGGTCGCCTTCTGGGGCCGGGTACCCCCGGTCGCCTTCTGGGGCCGGGACCGACGCTCTGCCTCGAAGGAGGGTTTCCATGTCCGAACTGAACGCTGCACCCCTCACCGAAGCCGATCTCGACGCTTCGGCCTTCCAGCCGGCGGATCTCGCCGTGCTCGGCGAGGGGCATATCGCCTATGTCCGCCCGATCCGGTCCGAGGAGGTGCGCCGCCTCTTCCCGCAGGCGCCCGACCTGACCCCCGGCCTCGACCTGTTCGCCCTGCTGTCCGCGAGCGGCGCGCCGATCATGCTCGCCGACACGCGGGATGCCGTCCTGGCCAATGCCATGGCGCAGGACCTGCACACGGTTAGCCTGCACTGACCTCAGGCGATACCGGCCACCGCCGCCACCAGCCGCGCGATATCCTGCGGCCGGGACAGGCGGTGGTCGCCGTCGGCGATGAGGGTCAGCACGGTGTCTTCCGCCGGCAGCCGCTCCAGCAGGCGGAAGGCATGGGCCGACGGCACGTCCGGGTCGCGCCCTCCCTGGAGGATGTGGACCGGGCAGCCGAGGTCCACCGGCCCATCCAGCATCAGATTGCTCCGGCCATCCTCGATCAGCGCCAGGGTGAAGACCGTCGGGCGCGGGTCGTACTCGCTCGGCACGGCGATCCGGCCCTTCGCCTTCATCGCCTGCTTCTGCGCGTCGTCGAGGCCCGCCCAGATCAGCTCCTCGGTGAAGTCCAGCGCCGGAGCGATGAGCACCAGGCCCGCGGTGCGCTTGCCCTGCCGGGCGCGTTCGCGGGCGACGAGGCAGGCGACCCATCCTCCCATGGACGAGCCGACCAGGACCGGCGCCTCGCCGGCATGGGCGTCGATCACCGCCCGCGCGTCGGCGAGCCAGGACGACATTACGTAATCCTCGAACGTGCCGCCGGAGACGCCGTGCCCGGCATAGTCGAACCGCACGAAGCGCCGCCCTTCCTGCTCGGCCCAGGCGTCGATGGCGGTCGCCTTCGTCGCGTTCATGTCCGAGCGGAATCCCCCGAGCCAGACGACCGGCGGCCCGGCCCCGTCGCGCACCCGGACGGCGATGTCGCGCGCGGGGCCATGCCCCTCGACTGTCATCGTGAAATTGGATTCAGGCATTCCGCGAATTCTCCTCGATTTGCAGAGAAACGAACGGCGGGGCTTCAGACACCGTTTACCGGACCGTAAAGCGCGACCGCCATGCTGCGCCGATGGGGACAGGTCTTTACGTGGATACGTGGCAACGAACAGCCGCCCTCGGGCGGCTTCTCACGGGGGAGCCGGTCATGGTCGAGGAGGCGAGGGGAGGCCCGAGCTTTCCGGCGACCGAGGGGCGGCTCGCCGGGGCCTGCGTCCTGCAGATCATCCCCGATCTCGACGCGGGCGGCGCCGAGCGCACCACCGTGGACGTCGCGGCCGCCCTCGCGGCGGCGGGCGGCCGGGCGCTGGTGGCGACGGAGGGCGGGCGCCTCGTCGGCGAGTTGCAGGCCAAGGGCGGCCATTGGCTGCGCTTTCCGGCCGCCTCCAAGAACCCGCTCAAGATGGCCCTCAACACGGTGAAGCTCGCCGCATTGTGCAAGCGCGAGGGCGTCCACCTGATCCATGCGCGCTCGCGGGCCCCCGCGTGGGTGGCGCTCGGCGCGGCGCGGCGGCTCGGCCTGCCCTTCGTGACGACCTATCACGGCAGCTATTCCGGCCGCACCGGGGTGAAGGTGCTCTACAATTCCGTGATGGCGCGGGGCGACGTGGTGATCGCCAATTCGCGCTACACCGCGAGCCTCATCCAGCAATTGCACCCCGCCGAGGCCGGCGACCGCCTGCGGGTGATCTATCGCGGCACCGACCTCAGCGCCTTCAACCCCCATGCCGTCGGGCCGGGGCGCGTCGAGGCCCTGCGCCGGGCCTGGAACGTCGAGCCCCATCACCGGGTCGTGCTGCTCGCCGCGCGGCTGACGGCCTGGAAGGGCCATCGTTGCCTGATCGAGGCCGCCGCGCTGATGCGCCAGCAGGGCGTGCCGGACCTCGCCATCGTGCTGGCCGGCGATCCGCAGGGGCGCACCAGCTATGAGCGGGAGATTGACGCCCTCGTCGCCGCGCGCGGACTCGACGGCATCGTCCGCCGAGTGGGCCATTGCACCGACATGCCGGCCGCCTTCCGCGCCGCCTCCGTCGTCGCGGTGCCCTCCATCGAGCCAGAGGCCTTCGGCCGCTCGGCGGTGGAGGCGCAGGCGCTGGGCACGCCGGTCGTGGTCTCCGATCTCGGCGCCGTGCCGGAAACGGTCCTCGCGCCCCCGGACGTGCCGGCCGGGCAACGCACCGGCTGGCGCGTGCCCGCCGGCGATTCGGCTGCGCTGGCCGCCGCGCTCACGGAAGCTTTATCCCTCGGCGCCAGCGCCCGCGACGCGCTGGCCCGACGCTGCCGGGCGCATGTGGAGGCGAACTTTTCGCTGGAACGGATGGTGGGGGACACGCTCGCCGTCTACGCGGACCTGCTGGGCCGGAGCGGCTGAGCCCTCCTTGCGCCGACGCGCGCGACCGCACACATCAGGCCAGGGCGCGGAACATATTGACGTTTCGCGCGCTGGATCGGTGAGCCAATTCGTCACTCAACCCGGTTGACTCGTGGCGTTGTTGCGTCAAGGTGTCGACTCCGGAAAGGACCGGAACGGCAGGCGGTCAGGGGATCTCGGGAGGGATCCGGCTTGGCCGCCGTTTGTCGTTGAAGCAGGAGAACACAGCCATTCGTAGACCGATGAGAGCCATGCCGGCCCCGCAGAAGGATGGGCCGCGCGCCAACCGCGACATTCGCGGGGTGCGAGACGTGCAGTTGATCGACGATACCGGGCAGAACCGTGGCGTCGTGCCCTTCTTCGATGCGCTGGCGCTCGCGGAAGAGGCGGGCCTCGATCTCGTGGAGATCGCGCCGAACTCCGTCCCCCCGGTCTGCAAGCTGCTCGATTACGGGCGCTTCCGCTTCAACGAGCAGAAGAAGCAGAACGAGGCGCGCAAGCGCCAGAAGACGGTCGAGGTCAAGGAGATCAAGCTCCGCCCCGGCATCGACAAGCACGACTACGACACCAAGATGAAGTCGGTGCAGCGCTTCTTCGAAGAAGGCGACAAGGTGAAGGTCACCCTGCGCTTCCGCGGCCGCGAGATGGCGCACCAGGACCTCGGCCTGAAGCTCCTCGAGCGGGTGAAGTCCGAGACGGCGGAGATCGCCAAGGTGGAGAGCGAGCCCATGCTCGAAGGCCGCCAGATGATCATGATCCTCGCGCCGCGCTGATCGCGAGCGACGCGCCGTCCACGGGCGGCGCGACAACACACCGGGCCCATGGCTTTCGACACCGACGAGATCGAACGGTACGCGCGCCATCTCGTCCTCACCGAAATCGGGGGGCCGGGACAGGCGAAGCTGAAGGCGGCGCGGGTTCTCGTGGTCGGCGCCGGGGGCCTCGGCGCGCCCCTCATCCAGTATCTCGCGGCGGCGGGCGTCGGCACGATCGGCATCGCCGACGACGACACCGTGTCCCTGTCGAACCTGCAGCGGCAGGTGATCCACGGGACGCCGGATCTCGGCCGCCCCAAGATTGAGAGCGCGGCCGATGCCGTGCGTCGGCTCAACCCGCATGTGACCGTCGAGGGACATGCCCTGCGTCTGGACGCGGAGAACGCGGCCGACCTCATCGCCCGCTACGACGTGGTGGCCGACGGGTCCGACAATTTCGCCACCCGCTACGGCGTATCGGATGCCTGCTATCAGGCCCGCCGGCCCCTCGTGACGGCGGCCCTCGGCCGGTTCGACGGCACGCTCACCACGATCCGCGCCCATGAGACGGGATCGGACGAGCGCCCGAATCCGACCTATCGCTGCCTGTTTCCGAGCCCGCCGCCGCCGGGCACCGTGCCGCCTTGCGCCGAGGCCGGCGTGCTCGGCGCCCTCGCGGGGGTCATGGGCTCGCTCATGGCGATGGAAGTGATCCGCGCCGTGACCGGCTTTGGTGAGCCCCTGGTCGGCCGTCTGCTGATGGTCGATGCCCGCTCGATGCGCTTCGAGACGCTGCATTACGGCTGGGACGCGGATAATCCCCTGAGCGGCACCGCGCACGGCTGAACGCCGAAGCCCAAGGCTTCTGCCCCGTTTCGCGCCTTCCGCGAACGAACTTCGCCCCATCGTGCCTTAACTTTGGCAGCACATTCTCGCCGGCGACTCCTATAGTCTTGGGGTGATCGACACCTCGACACACAGGAGCGGACGATGACCGGCATTCCAGTGATGAAGATCAAAGCCTCATGTTGTCGCTGCGTGCATTCGCAGGAGGAGAACCGCTTTTCGAGACAGCCACGATACGAGGCAGAGCATCATGCAGCCCCATGAGTTCACCCCGCCCACGTTAGACCCCGCCAACCTGCGCTACGAGCGCGCCGCCCTGGCCAATGCCTTCGAGGACGGGCTGATGCCCGACGAGGTGCAGCAGATTCTAGCCGGTCGTCGAATCGCCGAGGCATTCCCAGTGCGCTGGGGCGAGAGCCCCGAGGCCTATGCCTCCCGCGCCGTGTCGGAAATGTTCGTCTCCTACCTCCAGTAGGCCCGGTGAGGGATGCGCATCTCCATGGCTACTCTCATCTCGCCTCGGCTCCGCCCGGCATGGGGGGCCGCCCTCGGCCTCGCGCTGGCGCTCGCCATCCCTCACCCCACGAACGGAGGGAATATCGTCGCGTCGCCCACCGCCTCCGACGATGCGGAGGTGCCGGCCCGGCTTGATCTCGCCTCCGGCGACCGGGAGCTGCGTCTCACGGGCGATTTCACCGAGGGCCTGTCGGATCGTGTCACCGCTACGCTCGCCGCCCACCCGCAGGTGGAGCGCCTGATCCTCGACAGCGACGGCGGGCTCGTCGAGGAGGCCATCGCCGTCGGGCAGATCGTGCGGAACAGGGGGCTCGCCACCCATGTCCCGGATGCCTGCGCCTCGGCCTGCACCCTCGTGTTCCTCCAGGGGCGTTCGCGGACCCTGGGCCCCGAGGGGCGGCTCGGCTTCCACGCGCCCTACGCCGAGGGGGAGGACGGCGCCAAGCGTGCCGTCGACCCGGCGCCGGAGCGGGCGGCCTACCGCGCGGCGGGACTGCCGGATGCCTTCGTGGCGGAGGTGATGCGCGTCGCCCCCTCCGATCTCTGGATCCCGGACCAGGGACAATTGCGCGCAGCCGGCGTCGTCACCGGCCTCGCACCGGACAGGACGGTCCGCGCCGTCGCGTCGGCCGATCAATATCCAAGATTAAATGCCGTTTCGAACAAGTTTATATCCCCCACATCGAAATAATCCCATGATGTATCCCGGCCGAGGATCCACTCGGATGGACTTGACCTGAACCGCTCCCGGCAGCGCGATGGACCGCCGCCGGGACTGCCCCCATCCGCCCCAATCCATGTTAAAGCCGCGCCGATCCGGCGGAATCCAAGCCCCGCCGGGTGGTCGCGTGAAGGGCGGCGGAGACTTGACGGATTACAACGATGGCCGCCGCTTCGAAGCGGAGTTCTCCCGCATTGCCGCGAGTTCCGATCCATTCGTGTCGGCCGTCCGGGCGACGCGGATGCCGATGGTGATCACCGACCCGCACCAGCCGGACAACCCCATCGTCTTCGTCAACGCCGCCTTCGCCAAGCTCACCGGCTACAGCGAGAGCGAGATCGTCGGCCAGAATTGCCGATTCCTGCAGGGGCCGGAAACCGACCAGGCGGATGTCCTCAAGATCCGGGAGGCCATCGCGCAGCGCGTGCCGATCGAGATCGACCTCCTGAACCACAAGAAGAGCGGGGAGGTCTTCTGGAACCGCCTCCTCATCTCGCCGGTCTTCGGGCGGGACGGCGAGCTCACCTATTTCTTCGCCTCGCAGTTCGACGTGACCCTGGAGCGCGACAAGTTCGCCCGCGTCCAGCGCGACCGCGACGCCCTCGAAGTAGAGGTAGAGCGCCGCACCAGCGACCTGATGCGCAGCGAGGAACGCCTCCGCTTCATCCTGAAGGCGGGCCGCCTCGGCTCGTGGACCCTCGACCTCGCCGAAAAGCGCCTGATGGCCTCGGACGGGTGCAAGGTGAATTTCGGCCGCCCCCTCGACCGGCCCTTCACCTACGAGGAGCTGCTCGACACCGTCCTGCCGGAGGACCGCGCCCGGATGCAGGCGGCGGTGCGCGCCTGCGTCGAGACCGGCGCGGATTACGACATCGAGTACCGGGTCCGCTGGTCCAACGGCGAGGTGCGCTGGGTCCAGATCCGCGGGCAGACCTTCTTTTCCGCCGAGGGCGAGCCGCTCACCATGGCGGGCGTCAGCATCGACGTGACCGACAGGAAGCGCGCCGAGGAGCACCGCGCGCTGCTGGCCGACGAATTGAACCATCGCGTGAAGAACTCGATGGCGACGATGCAATCCATCGCGCACCAGACCCTGCGCAACGCCGCCTCCCTGGAGGACGCCCAGAAGACGCTCGACGCGCGGCTGCAATCGCTCTCGCTCGCCCACAACGTGCTCACCCGGGTGAGCTGGGTCGGGGCGCCCCTGGCCGATGTGGTCGAGGCCGCGTTGCAGGCGTTCCGGGGCGGGGCGGAGCAGCGGTTCCACATCGCGGGGCCGGAGGTGTGGCTCACGCCGCGCCTGACGCTCGCCCTCTCCATGGCCCTGCACGAGCTCGCCACCAACGCCGTCAAGTACGGCGCCCTCTCCACGGACCGGGGGAGTGTGACCCTCACATGGGAGGTCGAGGGCGAGCGGCCGGCGCAGCTGCGCCTGCGCTGGGAGGAGGCCGGCGGGCCGCCGGTCGTGGCCCCCGCGCGCAGCGGCTTCGGCTCGCGGCTGATCGAGCGGGCGCTCGCCGCCGAGGTGGGCGGCTCGGCCTCCATCGACTACGCGCGCGACGGCGTGGTCTTTACCCTGGAAGCGCCGCTGCCGGAGCGCATCCCCTCGGCCGCCAACCCCCACTCGGGCTGACGAGCGGGGCGCCCTATATCCCGGCCTTGTTCCCCGAGGCCGCACCCATGGACAAGTTCGTCTACTACCTCGTCACGCTGGTCGAATCCGTGCTCGGCGTGTTCGGCGTACGGGCGCTCTACGAGCAGCCGCGCTACGCCGTGGTCCAGCACCTGGACCGGGGCGTCGAGATCCGCGCCTACGAGGGCCGCTTGGCCGTCGAGACGGATTCGCGCGGCCAGGGCGACGGCGAGGCCTTCGGGCGGCTGTTCCGCTACATCACGGGGGCGAACCGCACGGGTGGGATGATCGCCATGACCGCGCCCGTCGAGGCCGGCGGGCAGCGGATCGCGATGACGGTGCCCGTGGAGCAGGGCGCGGGGGGCACCATGCGCTTCTTCCTGCCCCGCGCGGTGGCCGAGGCCGGCGCACCGGAGCCGACCGAGACAGGCGTGCGCCTCGTGCAGGTCCCGCCGGAACGGATCGCCGCCCTGCGCTTCACCGGGAGCCTGTCACCGGAGGCGCGGAGTAGCCACGAGCGGACCCTGACGGAGGTCCTGGCGGCTTCCAATCAGAAGTTGCAGAGCCCGCCGTTCTTCATGGGCTACGACCCGCCGTTCTCGATCCCGTTCCTGCGCCGGAATGAAGTGGCGGCCCGCCTCACTTCGCCGTGAAGTTGTAACTTGGTGAGGCGAAATGGTGCCTAACCAATCCGAAGTCATGCGATCATCCAGACTTCGTAACGTGAGTTGCGTTCCTGTTCGAGCGAGAATGCTCGACTTGCGGACGTAGAAAAACCACTCCGTATGGCGGCATCTTAACTTCAACGATTAACGCGTCCCCCATACTTTCCTGCAAGAACGCCTGCCGGGTTCGCAGGTTGGGATGGCGGCGGGATGGTGGGTGGCGAAGGAGCAGCGCGGCCCCGTCGCCTGTCCACGATCGGCAGGGGGGTCGTGCGTCTCCGTGCCCTGGCGCGGAACCGCCGGGGCGGCGTCGTGCTCACCTTCGCCCTCGCGTCGCCGGTCCTGTTCGGCCTCATCGGCGGCGGCATCGACTATGCCCGGCTCGTGGCCCGGCGCTCGCAGTTGCAGAACGCCGTGGATGCCGGCGCCCTCGCCGGGGGCAACGCCTTGAAGCTCGCCTCCTCGAACGCCGCCTCGGTGAGGGGCGTCACCGAGCAGATCATCGTCACCAACGCGCCGACCCCGCCGAACACCCCGCTGGCGATCACCGTCACCGTGGCGGACGACAAGACCAGCGTCTTCGCCCGCGCCGAGGACCACGTCTCCCTGACCTTCGGCCGCTTCATCGGGCTGAATAACCAGACCGTGGCGGCCCAGGCCAAGGTCACGATCGTGGGCAAGATGCGCCTGTGCATGCTCACCCTCGATCCTAGCGCGCCAGGCGCCTTCAACCTTCAGAAGAATGCGCAGGTCACAGCCACCAGCTGCTCGCTCTACTCGGATTCCGAGAACCAGACGGGCATGGTCGGCGGCGACAATTCCATGGCGCGGGCCGACACGATCTGCTCGGCCGGCGGCTATGTCGGCCTGCGGGCGAACTTCTCGCCACCGCCGCAGACCGGCTGCCCGTCCATCGCCGATCCGCTGAAGGACAGGCCGGCGCCCTCGGTCGGATCCTGCCCGAGCAACCTCGTCGCCAACGTGCTGACGCCGCTGGTCGGCGGGCTGCGCATCACCACGAACACGACCCTCGAACCGGGCACGTATTGCGGCGGGGTCTACGTGATGGGCAACGCCCAGGTCACGCTGAAGCCCGGCATCTACGTCTTCATGAACGGGCCTCTGCTCGTCACCAACACCGCCTCCTTCAGCGGGACGGATGTCGGGCTCTACTTCACGGGCAGCAACTCCGGCCTCCTGTTCAACAAGGGCACGACGATCAGCCTGACGGCGCCGACGAGCGGCGTGATGGCGGGCCTCCTGATGATGGAGGACCGCAATGCCGGCAGCATCCTCGATCCGGCGTCCCTTCTGAACGCGATGCGGCCCTCGGACACCGTCTCGCTGACCCCGGCGGCCATGGGCGCGACGCAGCCGATGCGGATCTACCGCATCATCTCGGACAACGCCCGCACCATGCTGGGCACGATCTACCTGCCGGCGGGGCGGGTGGTGATCGACGCGAGCCGGCCCGTCGCCGACCACTCCGCCTACACCGTCGTCGTGGCGCGGCAGGTCAACCTCTACGAGGGGCCGAACCTCTATCTGAACGCGAACTACGAAGGCACCAGCGTGCCCGTGCCGAAGGGCGTCGGCCCCTTGAACGGAAGGGTGGTGCTCTCGCAATGACGCTCGCGCTCATCATCGACGATTCCGAGATGAACAACCTGCTGATGGTGCAGGCGCTGAAGCCCGTAGCCGGCTGCGAGCCCGTGGCTTTCACCTGCCCGAAGGCCGGGCTCGCCTTCCTGCGGGAGAATGTCGAGCGGATCGGCGTCGTCGTCACCGATTACGACATGCCCGAGATGACCGGCCTCGACGTGATCGCGGCCGCGCGGGAGGTGCCCGGCTTCGCGCATGTCCCCATCGTCATGGTCACGAGCATGGACCAGCGCAGCCTGCGCCATCAGGCCCTGCGCGCCGGGGCGACCGATTTTCTCGGCAAGCCCTGCGACCCGGTGGAGATCCAGGCGCGGATCACCAACCTGATGAAAATCAGCGCCGCCCACCGCCAGGAGCAGGACCGCGCCGCGTGGCTCGCCCGCGAGGTGGCGGCCGCCGTGGCGGTGATCGAGGACCGGGAGCGGGAGATCATCGCCCTGCTCATGCGCGCCGCCGAGCACCGCGACACCGACACGGGCGACCACATCGCCCGCGTGTCGTCCTATGTCGGCATCATCGCCCGCAACCTCGGCTTCGATCCGGTGCAACTGCGGGTTCTGAAGCTCGCCTCGACCATGCACGATGTCGGCAAGATCGGCGTGCCGGATTCGATCCTGCTGAAGGAAGGCCCGCTCTCCGCCGAGGAGCGCGCCGAGATGGAGAAGCATGCCGAGCGCGGGCGCCGCATTCTCGACGGCAGCCAATCCGAGATCGTGCGGCTCGCCGCCGAGATCGCCGAGAGCCACCACGAACGCTGGGACGGCACCGGCTATCCGCGGGGGCTGACGGGGGAGGCGATCCCCCTCAGCGGCCGCATCGTGGCGGTGGCGGACGTGTTCGACGCCCTGGTCTCCGAGCGCCCCTACAAGAAGGCATGGCCGCTGGAGCGGGCGCGGGCCTTCATCGCCGAGCAGGCCGGGCTGCATTTCGATCCGCTCTGCGTCGAGGCCTTCCTCGCTGGCTGGGGCGAGGTGGAGCAGACCTGGGCCCAGGCCGCCTGACGCCGACGAACGGGAGCGCGTCGTGAAGCACGCATGGTTGAGGCCGGGCCGCTCCGTGGCGGGCCGGATCGCCCTGGTCGTCACGGGCGCGGTGACGGCGGCCCTGATCCTCGCCGCGACCCTGTCGGTCTGGCGGGAGATCGACCGCTACACCGAAGAGCAGCGGGCGCATCTCGACACGATCGCGCAGGTCTTCGCCCATGGCAGCGCGCAGGCCGCCGCCGTCGGCGACCGGAATGCCCTGAACGCCACGCTCCGGGCGATCGGCAAGGTCGAGCAGGTCGTCTACGGCGCCGTCATCGCCTCGGACGGCACGGTCCTCGGCGAGCAGGGCCTCGCGCTACGCCTGGACAGCGACGCCGCCCTCGACGGCAAGCCGGCCTCGATGTGGAGCATCGTCGGCACCTACAATCTGCGCGGCGAGGCGGCGATCAGGGAGAACGGCGCCGAGATCGGCCGCGTGGTGCTCATCCGCAAGACCAAGTTCCTCACCGACCGGGTGGCGGAGGCCGCCCTGAATGCCGCCCTGGCGGCGCTGCTCGCCGTCGCCATCGGCATCGGCGTGTCCCTGCAATTGCAGCGCAACGTCATGCGACCCCTGGCGCTGCTGGCCGGGACCATGGATGCGGTTCGCCTGCGCCACGATTACACCCGCCGCGCCCCCGTGACGGGCGACGACGAGGTCGGCCGGCTGGCACGGACCTTCAACGACCTGCTCTCGGCCGTGAACGAGCGCGACGACCGGCTCGCCGCCCACAGCGCCCACCTCGAACGGGAGGTCGAGGCCCGCACCGCCGACCTCAGCGAGGCCAAGCACGCGGCCGAGACCGCCAACGCCGCGAAATCCACCTTCCTGGCCACGATGAGCCACGAGATCCGCACGCCGATGAACGGCGTCCTCGTGATGGCGGAACTGCTGGCGGGTTCCGATCTGCCGCCGCGCCAGCGCCGCTACGCCGACGTCATCGCCCGCTCGGGCAAGTCGCTTCTGGCGATCATCAACGACATCCTCGATTTCGCGAAGGTCGAAGCCGGCAAGCTCGATCTCGAAAGCGTGCCGGTGAGCCCGGCCGAGGTGGCGGACACGGTCGTCACGCTGTTCGCCGAGCGCGCCCGTTCGGCCGGTCTCGGCCTGACGGCGCAGATCGCGCCGGAGGTGCCGCCAGCCTTCCTCGGCGATCCGGTGCGCCTCGGGCAGGTGGCGAGCAACTTCGTCTCGAACGCCCTGAAGTTCACGGCGGCGGGCGAAGTGTCCCTGCGCATGGCGATCAACCCGGCCGACGGCTTCCTCGTCCTCTCCGTCACGGACACCGGCATCGGCATCCCGCAGGACAAGCGCGGCGCGATCTTTTCGGCCTTCTCCCAGGCCGATCAATCCACCACCCGGCGCTTCGGCGGCACGGGGCTCGGCCTGTCCATCGCGCAGCGCATCGTGGAGGCGATGGGCGGCAGCGTCGGTGTCGAGAGCGAGGTCGGCGTGGGCTCGACCTTCTTCGCGCGCTGGCCCATCGAGGCGGTGGAGCCCGTCCCCATGGCCGCGAGCCAGCCGGCCACGGCCCTGCCGCGCTTCCCTCATGCCCGCGTGCTCGTGGCCGACGACAGCGCGGTGAACCGCGAGGTCGCGGTGGAAGCCCTGTCCCGCTGCGGAGTCACCGCCGTTGTGACCGTGGAGGACGGGCTCGCGGCGAGCGAGGCGGCGGCGGCGAGCCCGTTCGACATCATCCTGATGGACGGCAGCATGCCGGTGATGGACGGCTTCACGGCCTCCAAGACCATCCGCCGGCACGAGGCGCGGACGGGTGCCCGTCGCATGCCGATCATCGCGCTCACCGCCCATGTGCTGGCTGATGCCGCCGAGGCGGCGCGGGATGCCGACATGGACGGGATCCTGCCCAAGCCCTTCACCTTGGCGCAGCTTGCGCACCTGCTCCAACAGCATGTCACGGGCGAAGCGCCGTCCGTCGCCATCGCCGCGCCCGCCCCGCAGGCGGACCCGGACGCCCTCCTCGATGCCGAGGTCATCGAGGGCCTGTTGAGCCTCGGGGACGGTGCCTTCCTCGCCCGCGTCGTGGACCTCTACCGGGCGCAGGCGCCCGTCGCCCTGTCGGCCCTGCGGGAGGCCATCGCGGCGACGGATCAGCCGGCCATCGCGAAGGCGGCGCACAGCCTGAAATCCATGAGCGCCAATATCGGCGCGCTCGTCCTCGTCGGGCGCTTGAAGCCCATCGAAAGCGCGGCGCGGGACGGCGCCTCCACCGCCACGCAGGGCGATTGTGACGCCCTGGATTCCCTGCTCGGAGCCACCATCCTCCTCCTCGACCGGCAGGCGGCGGAGAGCCGGGCGGCGGCGTAGAGGGTGCCATGGATCGAGTCCCCAGCCGGCGCGACATCGGCGCGGCGGCTCTTGCCGCGAGCCTCCTCGCGGCGCAGCCGGTGAGGGCGCAGGCGCGGCCCATCCGCATCGCCATGCTGCTCTATCCCGGCATGACGGCCCTCGATGTCGTCGGGCCGCAGGAGCTTCTGGCCGGGCTTGCCCCGGGGAGCCTGAGCCTCGTCGCGCGGGCGAAGGGGCCGGTGGCCAGCGACACCGGGCTCGCCCTGGTGGCCGATACGGATTTCGACGGCTGTCCGAGGGACCTCGACGTGCTGTTCGTGCCCGGCGGCGACGGCACGCCCGCGCAGATGCGCGACGCCGCGACCCTCGCCTTCCTGCGCGACCGCGCCGCCCGCGCCGCATGGGTGACGAGCGTCTGCACCGGCTCGCTGATCCTCGGCGCGGCGGGGCTGCTCCGCGGCTACCGGGCCACCAGCCATTGGTCCGTCCGGGACCGGGTGCTCCCGCTGCTCGGCGCCACCCCGGTGGCCGAGCGAGTCGTGTTCGACCGCAACCGCGTGACGGCGGCGGGCATCTCGGCCGGGCTCGATTTCGCCCTGGCGCTGTCGGCCCGGTTGCGGGGCGACGACTACGCCCGCACGGCACAGCTCGTGGCCGAGTATGGGCCGCAGCCGCCCTTCACGGCCGGAAGCCCGGCATCGGCGGGCCCGGCGATCACGGAAGAGGCCAAGGCGATCCTGCGCGACCTCGTCGCCGGCTCCCTCGCGGCGGCCAAGGCCCGGTGACGCGCCGTCGCGGGTTCTGGCCAGACGCGACGGATCGTTTACATTCCCTCCCGATCCGCATTGCGCCCCACACGACCGGGAGTCCTGCCATGCCCTCGTCCCCCCTCGGAACGGTCCAGCGCCGTCAGGCGCTCATGCTCGTCGGCGCCGCGATGGCGGGGGGCCTCGGCCGCGCCCAGGCCGGCGAGACGCGCGCCGGGGCCTTCTCCTTCGAGAAGCCGGAGGGCGGCGTGCTTCCCCTCTCGGATTACGCCGACAAGCCGATCCTCGTGGTCAACACCGCCACCGCCTGCGGCTATGCCGGCCAGTTCGTGGGCCTGCAGGGCCTCTGGACCCGGTTCGGCGCGCGCGGGCTGATGGTCATCGCCGTGCCCTCTCCGGATTTCGGCAATCAGGAACCCCTCGACGGGCTCGCCATCGCGGAGGCCGCCCGCAAGAACCACGGCGTGACCTTCCCCGTCGTCGCGAAGGTGCATGTGAAGGGCCCGGCGGCCCATCCGTTCTACCGCTGGGCGGCGACCGAGAAGCCCGGCTCCTCGCCCGGCTGGAACTTCCACAAGTATCTCGTCGCCCGCGACGGCACGCTGCTCGCCGCGTTCCCGCACACGATCGACCCGACCGACCCGCGCATCATCACGGCCATCGCCAGCCAATTGCCGGCGGCCTGATCGCGGACACGACGAAAGCCTCCGCCCGCAGCATGACTGCGGTTGAGGCTTCTTCGACGTCAGATTTTCAGAAAAGAGGTGGCTGGGGGACCTGGATTCGAACCAGGACTAGAGGAGTCAGAGTCCACCGTTCTACCGTTAAACTATCCCCCAATGAGCCATTGTGGCGGCTCAGTCTCCCGTTCCCATGAGCGAACGAGAGAGGTGCCCGGGCGTTGCCGTCGGGATGCCGTCAGATAGGGGGAAAGGCCGGACGGGTCAACTGGCCCGGCTAGCCTTTCTGCTATCGGCCCATGCTGGCCCACAGGAGTGCCAGGATCGCCGCGCCGATGAGGTTGTAGGCGGCCGCCCACAGCCAGACGCCCTTGAACACCCTGGTCGGGAGACGCGGCCGGTGCGCGCCCGTCCGGTGCCGGTGGCGATCCTCCGGCGTCGGCCAGATCGCGCCCTCCTGTCCCTTGAGGTGCCGCGTCAGGCTGTCGGGCAGGCGGGGCTCGTCCGGATCGGGCCGTTCCATCCTTGTGCCTCCCGCCCTCGTCCTATCCCGGTCCGCGTCGGCGCAGGCGCCCGCTCAGCGCCACCTTGCGGAAGGCCCCCGCCACCTGCTCGGCGGAATAGGGTTTGCGCACCAGATCGAACCCGTGATCGTCCTCGCGGGCCAGCACGTCGCTGTAGCCGGAGGTGAGGATCACCGGCAGGTCCGGGTGGCTCGCCCGCAGGCGCTTGGCGAGTTCGATCCCGCCCATGCCCGGCATCACCACGTCGGAGAACACCGCCTCGAACCGGAACGGCACCCGCTCGATCTCCTCCAGTGCCTCCTCGGCGTTGTGCGCCCAGACGGTGGAGTGGCCGAAATCCTCCAGGATCTGGGTGCAGAAGCGCCCGACCTCGAGGTTGTCCTCCACCACCAAGACGCAGAGGCTGCGATCCTCCGGCTCCGGAGTGTCTGCGACCCCCTCCGGTTGCGGGTGCGCGGACGCCTCCGCCTCCGGCAGGTAGAGGGTGAAGACCGTGCCCTGGCCGAGCGCGCTCGTCACGTCCACGTCGCCGCCCGATTGCTTGGCGAAGCCGATCACCTGGCTCAGGCCCAGCCCCGTCCCCCGGCCGACCTCCTTCGTGGTGAAGAACGGCTCGAAGATGCGGGAGAGATGCTCCTGCGGGATGCCGCAGCCCTCATCCACCACGGAGACGGCGACGAAGGGGCCGGGCGCCCCGGCATGGCCGCGGATCGCCGGCAGGTATTGGCCGCGCCCGATGCGGATCACCATCTCGCCCTCGCCGCGCATGGCGTCTCGGGCGTTCACGGCCATGTTGACGAGGGCCGTCTCGAACTGGCTCGCATCGGCGCGGACGTAGCAGCGCGAGTCGGGCTGCTCGGTGCGTACTTGGATGCGGGCGCCCGTGACGGAATTGAGCATGTCCGCGACCTCGTCGAGGCGCGCGCCGACATCGAACACCTCGGGCTTCAGCGCCTGCCGCCGGGCGAAGGCGAGGAGCTGCCCGGTGAGCTTGGCGGCCCGGTCCACCGTCTCGGACATCGCGTCCATATAGCGGACGCGCCGCTCCTCCGGCAGGTTCGGCCGGCGGAGGAAGTCGACCGACGAGCGGATGATGGTCAGCAGGTTGTTGAAGTCGTGGGCGACGCCGCCGGTCAATTGGCCGACCGCCTCCATCTTCTGCGCCTGCCGAAGGGCGTCCTCGGCATTGGCCAGGGCCTCGGCCTGCTCCTTCATCACGGTGACGTCGCGCACCGTGGAATAGATCTTCCCGTCCTTGGAGACGGCGTTCCACGAGAGCCAGCGGTAGCTGCCGTCGCGGTGGCTGTAGCGGTTTTCGAAGGCGAGCTGCGCCGCGCCGCGCGCGAGGCCCCGTGCGGCGTTGCGCGTCGTCTCCTTGTCGTCCGGGTGGACGAAATCGAGGAAGGGGCGGGCGGTCAGTTCCTCGGCGGACCAGCCCAGCGTCGCCGCCCAGGCGGGGTTGAGGCTGACGATGTAGCCCTCGAAATTGGCGACGCAGAGCAGGTCGGTCGAGGCCTTCCAGATCTGGTCACGCTCGGCGGTGCGCTCCGCGACCTGCTGTTCCAGCGTCGCGTTGAGGTCGCGCAGCGCCTGCTCGGCCGCGCGCAGTTCCGCGACGTCGGTGTTCGTGGCGAACCACCGCTCGATGGAGCCGTCCGCGTTACGGATCGGCACCATCCGCGTGAGGAAGGGGCGGAACGTCCCGTCCCGGCCGCGCAGGGGAAAGGTCATCTCGAACGGCTCCCCCGTCGCGAGGGAGCGGTTCCAGCGGCTCAGCACCTCCGGCAGGATCGCCGGGTCGTGCGCGATGGTCCAGCCCCACCCGAGGAGGGAGCCCGGCTCCGCGCCTGTGTAGTCGTACCAGCGGCGGCTACACCAATGGACGTGCCCGTCCGCCCGGCTCATCCAGCACAGGATCGGGATGTTGTCGGCCAGGACCTCGAACTCGAAGGCCTGCTCGCGCAGGGCCGCGCGCACCCGGTCGCGCTCCTGCACGAGGGTGCGGCGCTCATCGAGGTCGATCAGGACGCCGGGGAAGGCGAGGGGCTTGCCGTCCGGCGCGCAATCGACCCGGCCGTTGGCCTCCAGCCAGTAGTAGTTCCCGTCGGCGCGGCGGACGCGATACTGGTGCGCGTAGCTGCCGCCCCGCGCGATGGCCTCCTCGATGGCTTCGGCGAGGGCCGGCTTGTCGTCGGGATGAACGGTGTCGATCACCTGCGCGAGGCTCAGGCCGGTGCGGCCCAAGGCCGGGTCGAGCCCGAAGCTGCGGGCGAAGCCCTCGTCCACGGTGAAGCGGTCGGCGCTCAGGTCCCAGAACCACGTCCCGATGATCGCCCCCGCCGAGAGGGCGATCTGGATACGGTCGGCATTCTCCCGCGCCAGGGCCTCGCTCGCCCGTAGACGCTCCTGCTGCGCCACGCGGGCGGTGATGTCGCGGTAGAACAGGGCGAGCCCGTCGCCCACCGGATAGGCGCGGATGTCGATCCAGGTGATGCGCCCGTCCCCGGCCGGGGCGGCGTGCTCCATCGTGAACGGCTTCCCGTCGCTGAGCGCCTTGCGGTAGGCCGCTTCGAGGACGGGGTCGGCGTCCGGATAGGCCTCGCGGTAGGGTCGCCCGACGATCTCGTCGGGGCCGCGCCCGTCCATGCGCAGGCCCTCGGCGTTGATATCCGCGATCGTCATGTCGCGGCCGAGGAGGGCGAAGGCCTCGCCCATGTTGTCGAGCACGTCGTGCGCCCGGTCGCGCTCGGCGCGCAGGGCATCCTCGAAGTCGCGCTGGCGGCGCTCCGCCTTCACGCGCTCCGTGGTCTCGTTGGTGAGGATGAACAGGCCGGCGATCTGCCCGTCCGCGTCGAGGATGCGCGAGTACGAGAAGCTCCACCACGTCATCGCGTCGCCGCGATCCGTGTCGAGGGTCCAGGGCAGGTCGTTGAAGCGCGTGGAGCGTCCGGCGAAGGCGTCGTCGATGATCGGCTTCGCCTGATCCCAGCCGTCCGCCCAGACCTTGTCGAACCGCTCGCCCATCGCCCAGGGCAGGCGCGGCCCGAGCAGCGGGAAATAGGTCTCGTTGAAGAAGAAGATGAGGTCCCGCCCCCAGGCGAGGATCATGCTCTCGGGCGAATTGAGCACGAGGCTGAGCGCCGTGCGCAGTTCCGGCGGCCAGGTTTCAGGGGCCCCGAGGGGGTGGCCGGTCCAATCCCGCTCGCGGATCAACCGCGTGGCCTCGCCGCCCCCGGCGAGGAAGGCGAGGGGATCAGACAACGGATTCGTCCCGCGCGGACGGCATCCACACCGGCGGATAGACGGATCCTGGTATCGTGAGCCGCATAGGGGGGCCTATGACCAAGGCCGGAGCCGCGCGCAAGGGCGCGAAAGCCTCACACGCAGGCCGCGAATGCGACCAGCGGCTTCGCGCCTCAGGAGATACCGAGGAAGCGGATCAGCGCAAGGCTGATCGCGACCAGAACCACGAGGGAGCCCGTCACCGCCAGCGTCACCCGGCCGCCGACGCGGGCGAGGACGCGGACATCCACGCCGAGCCCGAGGGCAGCCATCGAGAGCACGGTGAGGAAGCCCGCGAACTGGGTCAGCGGCTTCACCGCCGCATCCGGGATGAGACCGAGGGAGCGCAGGGAGGCGAGGACGAGGAAGCCGAGGATGAACCACGGCACCAGCTTGGTGAAGCCGAGCCGCCCGCCCTTGCGCGGCAGCGCGCCGCCATCCTCGGCGGGCAGGCGCGGGGCGATGAGCGAGAAGGCGACGACCACCGGGCCGAGCATCAGCACGCGCACCAGCTTCACCAGGGTGCCGACCTGGGTGGCGAGCAGGCTCACCGGCACGGTGGCGGCCAGCACCTGCGGCACCGCGTAGACGGTGAGGCCGGCGAGCACGCCGTACTGGTTGTCGCTCATGCCGGCGAGCGGCACGAAGAGCGGCAGGCCGAGAACCATCAGCACGCCGAGCACGGCGGTGAAGGCGATGGAGGCGGCGATGTCCTTCGGCTCGGCGCCGATCACCGGGGCCACGGCGGCGATGGCCGAGTTGCCGCAGATGGCGTTGCCGCAGGCGACGAGGATCGCCATCCGCGCGGGCAGGCCGAGGAGCCGGCAGATGCCGTAGCTGGCGGTGATGCCGATGGCGACGGTGCCGACGATGCCGGCGATCAGCGCCGGGCCGGAGGCGAGGATCGCCCCGAGGCTCAGCGAGGCGCCGAGCAGGGTGACGGCCACTTCCAGCAATTGCTTGGCCGAGAAGGCGATGCCGGTGCGGAAGCGCGCGCCGGGCGTCCAGACCGTGCGCACGGCGATGCCGAGGAGGATCGCGAGGACCAGGGCCTCGACGTAGGGATGGGAGAAGATCCTTTCCTCGATCGTCTGCCCCGACACGGCGATGAGGGTGATGGCGAGGCATACCCCGATGCCGGGAAGGATCGAGGGGGACCGGACGGCCTCGCCCCGCGCGGGCGCCTGTGAGGATGCTTGCGAACTCACGATCTGCCTTCCCAGCCCCCGGAAAAGAAAATGTTCGTCGGGCGCCCGCTGGAGAGAAGGACACTCTCTCAAGCGCCGCAAGTTCGGAATACGCCTCCATTGCACGAAAGGGGTCCGAGCGCGACATTTCCCAACATGCGCAACACGTCCGCCATGGCGACTTCCTCTCAGGCCGAGACCGCCTTCGACCCGTTCGGTGAGCCCGTCACCGAGGGCGTCGCGTCCGCATGCACGAGCAATGCCGGCGACCGGACCGCGCGGCGGATCGGCGGGGCGGTGTTCTGGAGCCTCGCCCTCGCGATCCTCGCGGGTCGCGTCTACGCCTACGACCTGCCGGTGTCGCAGACCGTCGTGGCCTACGCGACGCAGCTGGTCTCGATCCACTAAGCGCGCTTTTCCGGTCAACGCCGCGCGCGATGCCGTAAGGCTGTCGCGAGCCAGCGGTGAGCCATGTGCAATCTCTATAGTCTCGGGCGGCAGGGTCCCGCAGCCCTGCGCGCGTATTTCGGCGCCGAGCGCGATGAGACCGGCAACATGCCGGAACTGCCCGCGATCTTCCCCGACCAGATGGCGCCGGTCGTCGTGGCGGGGGAGGGGGGCCGCACCCTCACGATGATGCGGTGGGGCATTCCCGGCCCGAAGGCATTCGGTGAACGGCCCGTCACGAACGTGCGCAACGTGGCCTCGCCGCATTGGCGGCCCTGGCTGAAGCCGGCCTATCGTTGCCTCGTGCCCGTGACCGCCTTCTCGGAATACGCCGACACCAAGCCGCGCAAGACGCCCGTCTGGTTCGCTCTCAACGAGGAACGCCCGCCCTTCGCCTTCGCCGGCATCTGGCGCCCCTGGACGGGGGTGCGCGGCACAAAGGCCGAGAACCCCGACCGGGTGGAGGAGGAGCACCGGCTCTTCTCCTTCCTCACCACCGAGGCGAACGGCGTCGTCGGCCCGGTGCATCCGAAGGCGATGCCGGTCCTGCTGACGAAGCCGGAGGAATGGGCGGCCTGGCTCGAAGCGCCGACCGCCGAGGCGATGACGCTTCAGCGTCCGCTGCCCGACGACGAGATGGTCGAGGTGGCGAGGGGTGCGCGCAAGGACCCCTGATCTGCGAGATCAGGGGTCGCGTCCGCGTCAGGACGCCAGGCGCGTGGCGCTCGGCGAGCCGAGCCCGTTCGCCTTGGCGAGGCTCGAACGCCGCTCGCTATAGGCCGCAGCCACCATCGGATAATCGGCCGGGAGGCCGAATCGCTCGCGGTAGGTTTCCGGGGTCAGACCGTTCGCCGTGAGATGGCGCTTGAGGGTCTTGTACGACCGGCCGTCGATGAAGCTGATGAGCCGGTCATGCTGCACCGACTTGCGGATCTGCGCCGCGGTGATCGTGGGCGCGGGCTCCTCCACCGAGGAGGCGCGGCCCTCGGCCAAGGCCACGAGGGCTGCGTGAACCTTGTCGATCAGGGCCGGCAAGTCGGCGATGGCGACATGGTTGTGTGCGACGTATGCGACGACGACGTCGCTGGCCATATCAATGTAAGCGGAGCCCTGCTCCATCGCGTCCTCGGTCGTTTGTTGATGTTCGGCGTTCCCCTTACATGATGTGTCAGAGCGCCGCACAACTCAAGTTGGATTTATTGTGCATGGGGACATCGCATAAAAGGCAACTCCACTTGCCAGTGTTTCCCGTTCAGCAGCCGTTGCAGATCGGCGAGCCCGCTGACTTGCCTCCCTTGATCAGGTTTTGCATGGCGGCCTCGCGGTCGTAGTTCGCGCCTGAGGCGGGCGCTGCGGCCGAGGCGGCGGCCGGGGTGCTCGGCCCCCCGACGCCCTTGGACCCGGAACCGATAGCCGGCACATTCGCCTTGGCCATGCCGGGCTTCAGCTTCTCCCAGTGATCGCGCGCCCGCGCCGATTCGCTCAACGCGGAGAGGGGGTTCACATGCGCGGCGGCGCCCTCGGAGATCGAGCGCGTGGGATCGCCCGGCATCCGGGCGGGGACCTCTTCGAAATCCGGAGGGATCGCGGCGACGCGCGCCACCTCGGGTGCACCGACCGGGGCGGCGGTCACATCCGGCTGAAGGGAGCTGTAGGTGCTGGAGCCTGTCGGCGAGCGCAGCGAACAGCCCCCGGTCGCCAAGGCAAGACCGGCGACGGCGATAAGCGTCATTCTCATGGCTTTGCGCGTGTGCCCCTTGCAGCGGAAAACTACTGAGCTTGGCCTTAACACTTCGGTAGGGATCGGTGCAATTTCCGCTCCAGGCATCATCCCGGACCTAAACCGTGGGGATGATTGGCGAACCGATCCGGGGCTACCGTCCTGCTGTCTGGCCAGCCGTGACGGGCACAACCGCTAGCGTCGAAATGCGACAGTTATGAGCCCAGTGCGGCACGCACGCCGCGCCGGTTTGTCCGAACCGGAACCGGTACTATTGTACCAGTGACAACGAATAACTTTGCGGTGACGGCAAGCAGGTATAAGTTCTGCCAGTGACGCTATCGGAAGGTTTGGCCGTGGCAAACCGAGAAAGCTGCGCATTGGCCGAGTTGCCGCCGACCACAACACTTCAGAAGATTGCGGACGTGCTTGGCTGCACGATCGACGAGTTCGCGGGGGACCGGGGCGCGTCGCGTCCGCCGTCCGGTGCCGAGTTGCTTAAATTGTGGGACCGTCTGCCCGACGAGGCCGCGCGGCGGCGGGTGCTGGCCGTCGCGCGCGCCCTGGCGAAGTAGCGGCCGGTCAGACCGGCAGGCGGCCGTCCGGCGAGTAGCGGTCGATAGCCGTGGGCAATTCCCGCGAGAGCCGGGAGAGCAGCGCGGCGCGGCTCAGGCCGGTCTGGCGGGTCAGATGGTCCAGCGTCTCCGGGCCGATGACGCGCTCCAATTCCGCTTCGGGGATGTCGCGATTCGGGCCGTGGTTGACCCAGGAATGGGCGGCCTCGCCGTGGCCGCTCTTGGTGAAATGGTCCACCAGTTCGCTGAGGCCGCTGGCGATCAGCCCGCCGACACCCGCCGATCCCACGCCGCCGAGGATGCTCGACAGGTTGGAGGGGGCATGGGAGTCGCGCACCGCGGGCGGAACCTGACGCTGCGGCTCGGTCGAATGATGGCCGAGCCATTCCGCGATCTTGTCGCGGTTCTGGAAGCCTGCCACGGCCAAAAGGCCCAGCAGAGCGGTCATCGAGGGATATCCCTTGCTCATCCTATGCTCCTTCGCCCGGGGAGAATGACGGCGCGGCGGAGCCGGTGGGCCCCGCCGCCTGTCCGAACGCTCAGCGGCCGGTGATCTTGTCCGCGACGTTCTTGGCGCCGTCCTTGACGTCGCCGACGGTCTTCTGCGCTTCGCCCTTCAGCTCCTGCGCCTTGCCCTCGGCCACGAGCTTGTCGTTGCCGGTCACGTTGCCCACGCCCTGCTTGACGTTGCCGACGGCCTCGTTGGCCAGGCCCTTGAGCTTGTCGGTGGTGCTGCTCATCGTGTGCGCTCCTGCTTGGTGGGGAAGGCCGGAGGTTCCGGCCGGGGATGACCCCCGCCCTGCGGCGGGGGCCGGTGGAAGGGGATCAGACGCGGCGGGCGTCGTAGGTCGAGAGCAGCGTCGCGGGCTTCGGGGCGCCGAGGCGGCCGCCGAGGAACGCGGCCAGCGCGCCGAGGACCAGGGCGATGGCGGCGTAGAAGGCGCCCTGCGTGGCGGCCGACTTCGCCGTGACGGCAGCGGCCTCGGCCTTCTGCTTGGCGGTGGCGACGGCCTGATCGTACTGCTTCTCGTAGTCGTTGATCTGCGTTTTGGCCTGATCGGGGGAGATGCCCTGGGCCTTGGCCAGCGCGTCGGCGGCGCGGTTCTTGGCCTGCTCCTTCTGGGCCGGATCGCCGGTCAGCACGGCGCGCACGGCCGCCACGGCGGCGTCCTTGGCGGCCTGCGGGTCCTGGCCGGCGGCCTGCTGGCGAACCGTCTGCTCGATGCCGTCGATCGGGTTCGAGATCTTCGACAGCGAGGGCGCAGCGGCCTGCGCGGCGGTCTGGACGGTGCCGCCGACGAGGTTGCCCGCGCCGCCCAGCGCGCCCGAGACGGTGCTCAGGGTGCCGCCGACGAGGCCGCTGGCGGCGGAGGTGAGGAGGTAGAGGACGACCAGCGTCGTCACCGCCCAGGAGACGAGGCCGTGCAGTGCGGCGGTGCCCGGCAGGGGCTTGCCGGAGAGACGGCCGGCGATGAGGCCGCCGATCAGCGAGGCGACGATACCCGAGGCCACGAACCAGATCCCGGCGCCGGCCGAGACGGTCGAGGCGGCCGGGTTGTCGGTGGCGTTGACCCCGACACTGGCGAGACCCACCCCGACGCCGACGAGGTTGATGACGGCCTGCGACACGAGGGCGATGGCGGCGCCGGCGAAGATGGCCCCCCAGGACACTTGGTTGAGGAGGACGGCACGCGTATCTGCGTGGGCCTCCGTACCGAGGGGGGAAACGCTCGTCTGAATGGTCACGCTGTCACTCCGGGTCGTTCGTGTGGTCGGCAATCGGGGTTTGGGGGATCAGTCGCGGGTCGCGTTGACGAGCAGGCCCAGGCCGAAGCCGACGGCACCCGCGATCAGCAGCGAGGCGAGGGGGTACTCGGCGACCTGATGGCTTACCTCGCGGGAGCCCCGGCGCAGGTAATGGCCACCGCGCTCGTAGGCGTCCTCGGCGTACTCGTAGGCGTCGTCGGCGAAGTCGCGGGCGGTGTCCTTGGCCTGGCCGTAGAGGTTCTCGGCCCGGCCGCCGGCCTCGCGCAGGCGGCCCTCGGCGGACTCGCGGTGAGAGCCGGTGACGTCGCCGATGGCGCCTTGAACCTTGCCGCCGAGTTCCTTCGCGGCGCCGGTGATCCGATCGGTATCCACCATGTCGATCTCCTTATTCTGTTGGGTGTTCGGCCTTTGCCGCCCGGCATTCACGGTGCCGGGCCAAAGACAATCTCGTGATTTTACCAAGCAGCGTTGCAGTCCCCCGCACCGCCACCGGGACAGGGGGCAGATGATCGTTGCGCCCCGCGGTTCAATGGTAGAAAAATACCGGTATCCTGAAATTCATGTACCGGAGAGGTGGACGGGGAAACCGTTCTCGCGGCCCCAGACCACGGCCTCGGTGCGCTTGTGAACGCCGAGCTTGCGATAGAGGGCGGCACCGTGATTGCGCACGGTGTTGCGGGACAGGCCGAGCTTGCGGGCGATCGCCCCGTCATCCAGGCCCGAGCAGATGAGGTTGAGGATCTGCCGCTCGCGGGCCGTGAGGTCGGGAACGGAGGGATCGAAATCCGGCCGGCTCGGTCGGCGCAGGTTGGCGAGCTTTTCGATCAGCCCCCGGCTGAACCAGGACGTGTCGGCCATCACCGTCTCGATGGCCTCGAACAGCTCCCGCTCCGTATGCTTCCGGTCGGTGATGTCCTGCATCACCAGCAGCACGAAGGCCGTGTCGTTGATCTCGACCCGCTCCGCCGAGACGAGACAATCGAGATTGTGCCCGGTCTCGTGGTGCAGGCATACCTCGACGCCGAGGACGTAACCCTGGCGTTCGAGGGCGGTCTCAAAGTTCACGCGCTGGGTGTCGTTCACCCACAGCCCGGTCTCGACGAGGGTGCGGCCGAGCATCCGGTCCTCGCCTAAGCCGAACACCCGGCTGAACGCCTCGTTGATGCTCGTGACCTGCAGGTCGTTCGCCCGCGCCAGCACCGTCGGGACAGGCGTGAGGCGGAACGCCTTGGCGAAGCGCTCCTCGCTCTGGCGGAGCGCCGTCTCCGCCTTCCGGCGCAGTTCGAGGTCGGCGAAGGTGAAGAGCATGCACGGCTCGTCGCCCATCTCGATGGGCTGGCCGGCGACGATGACGAAGCGGTTGCCCCCATCGGGCAGATCGAGGCACGCCTCCATCTGCGGAACGGTCACGCCCTCGTTCAGCCGGGAGACTGCGAGGTCGCGGTTGCGGGCGCCCGCCAGCACGTCGATTTCGTAGACGCTGCGTCCGATCACGTCTTCGCGGGTATGCCCGGTCATCTCCAGGAAACCGTGGTTCACCTTCACGTGACGCAGATCCGACAATCGCGTGATCACGGCCGGGGCCGGATTGGCGGCGAACGTCTTCTCGAACCGGTCCTCCGCCTCGAACTGATCGGTGACATCCTTCAGGATCAGCGCGAGGCAGCTCGGCTTGCCCTCGTGGTCGGTGGCCACGAGGCTGCGCAGGGAGTGCACGAAATCGAGGTCGGGCTTGTCCGTCCGCGTCACCTCCACGATCACGTCGTGGAAGCGCTCGCCCGCCACGACCCGCTCGATCGGGTAGCTCTCGGGAGCCCGCTTGTTGCGGTACCGTAAGGCGAATTTCTCGCGGTAGGCGTCGATGGTCTCGCCGAGTTCGTCCAGGCTCTCGGCGCCGTGCATCGCGAGCGCGGCCTCGTTGGCATAGGCGATGGTCTGGTCTGGCTCGACCAGGATCACGCCCTCGCTGAGGCCGGCGATGATCTGCCGAAGTTCATGCCTGTCGACGCCCGACGTCACGGTTCGCCACGCCCTTCTTCGCTTCCGACTGCCATTTCGGCAGCGGGGCAAAAACGGGTTGCGCACGACCCGGTTCCATTAAAATGTGCTTGTTCACTGGTATCGCCGTATCATTGACGGCGGGAAGAGCGATCAAAAATAAGTCGTCTCCCGGCCACCCCCGCCCTGTAGCGGTGCAGGCGGCTGTCCCTCGACACAACGAGTGGTGCATCCTTGCAGCCAACAGTCGAAGATCACGATCCGGTGTCAGCATCGGACGACGTGCTAACGTTCGTTCACGCGCAGTTGGGCCGTCGCCTCCGCGAATACTACCCACAGGTTGTGGCAATCGAACCAGATTCGCGTCTTGGGCGAGTTCTGGGAAGGCTCACCGAGGTCCTGCTCAAGGCCGATGGCGGCCGCATCCCGACGGCGTTCCGGGACGACCTGATCGCCATGGTGCCGCGCCTGCGCCGCTATGCCATCTCGCTCACACACGATGCCATCGAGGCGGACGACCTCGTGCAGCTGACGCTGCTCAAGGCGTGGGAATTCCGTGACCGGTTCGAGCCGGGCAGCAACCTCGTGGCGTGGCTGTTCACGATCCTGCGCAACGGCCACATCAACAGCCGGCGCAAATACTGGCGCGAGGTGGCGGACCCGGACGGCGCCCATGCCGGCACATTGTCCGAACCGGCGGCGCAGGAACACACGATCGGCCTGCGCGATCTGCAACTCGCCCTCGACCGGCTCGATGCCGCCCACCGCGAGGCGCTGACGCTTGTGGCGGTGGAAGGGCTGACCTACGAGGCGGCCGCCGCGATCATCGGGTGCCCGCCGGGCACCGTGAAGAGCCGGGTCAGCCGCGCCCGCGATCGTCTTTCGCAAGATCTCGGGCAGGTGTGATTCCGTACTTGCCCTAAATCGCGTCGGTGGAAATCGTCTCGTACCAGTAGATCTGTCTCAGGCGGGTCGTCCGGACGCACCCACATAGCGTCCGACACAGTTCACGAGGTTGTGCCGGGCCCTCGACCCCTTCGGGGCCCGGCACGGCCGCGGAGCCGGGCGCTTGAGCCGCTCCGGGTGTGCGCCCGGCCCGTTGCCTTTTCCGCCGCACCGCGTTCAAGCGGCGCGGATCATTACGAGGAGCTTATGAAGACCATTCGGCTCGCGGCCTTGGCGCCGCTCGCATTCATCGCCACCGCCACCCTCCCAGCGGAAGCGGCCGGGCGTTTCGACGGCGCATGGTCCGTCGTGGCGACGAGCAGCGAGTCGTCCTGCACGGGACCGTACAATTACCCGATCGTGATCCGCGACGGGCAGGTGGACGATGCCGGCAGCAACGACGTGGACGCGAGCGGCCGGGCCGGAGCCGATGGCGGGATCACCGGCACCATCCGCAAGGGCCTCGCGGTGGTGACGGTGAGCGGCAGGCTGAAGGGCAAGGCCGGCAGCGGGCGCTGGACGCTCAGCGGCCTCGCGTCCTGCTCCGGCCGCTGGACGGCCCGCCGGACGGGCTGACGCCCTCCGCTACTTCTTGCCGGCGCGGCCGAAGCCGAGTTCCTTGGCGAGCGCCGAGCGGCGCTGCGCGTAGCTCGGGGCCACCATCGGATAATCCGCCGGCAGCGAGAAGCGCTCGCGGTAGCTGTCCGGCGTGAAGCCGTGCTTCGTCAGGTGGCGCTTCAGGGTCTTGTAGGTCCGGCCGTCGAGGAAGCTCACGAGCCCCGCCGCCTGGATCGACTGGCGGATCTCCGAGGCGGACACCTTCTCCCGCGCCGGCTTCGGCTCAGTTTGGCGCGGCCCGTGAAGGGCGCGGACAGCCTTGTGCATCGTGGCGATGAGGCTCGGCAGGTCGCCCGGGCGGACGGCGTTGTTGCTCACATAGGCGGCCACCATTTCGGCTGTGCGGCCGATGGAGGCGATGGCGGTGTCGTCGGTCGTCATGGGTCTGCCATGGGGTTTTGACAGCCTCCGAAACCGGTCAGGCGGGTTTGCCCGGCCGGCGATGAAGGGCTGTGGTTCACTACCCACGACTGTATGAATCGGCGCGCTACGCGCTTGCCTATAAGCGCGGTATCGTTTGTCTTACCGCGCGGTAGGCCGATTCGGGACAGATGAATCCATGCGAACGGTGTTCTCGACCGATGGAATTGCAGAAAGTAGGAAGTTCGACCGGTGGAGTGAAACCATTCACGATCGGCTAGTGCCGGTTGAGCAGTCACAAATAGGTGATGAACCTTTTCGAGGCATCATCGAAGCCGCCGACGTCGGGCCCCTGGCGATCTCGCGGATCACGCAGGGCGCGCTGCGGACGGAGGCGACGCCGGACACGATCCGGCGGCACACCAAGCACGACACGCTCTCGGTGGCGATCAAGCTGGAAGGTGTTTCGAGCGTGACCCAGGATGGGCGCCACGCCGTCCAGCGGCCCGGCGACCTCGTGGTGATCGAGCGCCGCCCGACCGTCCTTCATTCCAGCGCCGGCAGCTGCTGCTACCTCCTCGAAGTGCCCCGGCGGCGCCTCGAAGGCGCGCTGGGCTCCGCCCGGCTCTACACCGCCATGACCGTGGACGGTGCCCTGCCGGGTGCATCCCTGGTGCGGACCTTCATCGAGGAACTGGTGCGGGTCCACGCGACGCTGACCCCGGACATGGCCGAGCGCATGGCCTCGATCGGCATCGACCTGATCGCCGCGAGCCTCGCCGAGGGGCTGGCGCGGGAGACGCCGAAGCCCCTCCAGGGCGACGTGCTCGTGCAGCGGGCCAAGGCGCATATCGAGAGCCGCTTCGGCGATCCGGATCTCGACCCCGCCGCCGTCGCCGCCGGAATCGGCGTCTCCCTCAGGCGGCTTCAGGAGGTGTTCCAGGGGCGGGAGCGCTGCGTCTCGGAATGGATCTGGGACCGGCGCCTCGACAGCGCGGCCAAGCAACTCGCCGACCCGGCCTGCGCCCATATCCCCATCGGGACGCTGGCCTACGATTGCGGCTTCTCGAACCAAGCCCATTTCTCGCGCCGCTTCCGCGCGCAGTTCGGCCGCTCGCCGAGCGAGTTCCGTCGGGAGAGCCTTGTCGGATCGGCCGGGGCGATCTAGCCGGGGCGGGCCGTCCGGCCCCCCGCTCACCGTACCGCTCCCATGTCCGCGTCCCCGGCCCCCATCCCCGATTCACCGCGCCGCGCGCCGAGCACCCTCGGCAACGCCGCCCTCGGCCTGACGCAGATCATCCTGTGGGGCGGCTCTTTCTTCCTCGTCGCGGTGATCGTCGCGCCGGTGGTGGACTCGACCGGATGGCCGCAGGGGGCGGTGATCGGTGCGCTCTCGCTGGCCATCCTCATCTCCGGCCTGCTCTCGCCCTGGGTCGGCCGGCAGATCCGGCGGATCGGGGGCCGCCCGGTCCTCGTCGCCGGCACCCTCATCATGGCCGCCGGCCTCGTGCTGATGGCGGTGGCCGGAAGCCTGCCGGTCTTCCTCGCCGCCTGGGCGGTGATGGGCGTGGGCATGGCGGGCGCGCTCTACGACCCGCTCTTCGCGGCGATCGGACAGGCTTACGGCGCCTCCGCACGGGGTGCGATGACCCAGATCGCCATCGCCTCCGGTTTCGCCATCACCCTCTGCTGGCCGGCGTCGAGCTTCCTCGTGGCACATGTCGGCTGGCGGGGGGCCTGCCTCGCCTACGCGGCGCTGGCGGCCTTCGTGGTGGCGCCGATCTTCGCCCTCGCGCTGCCGGGCGGGAAGGTCGCCGCGTCGGCCAGGATCGCGGTCGCGCCCGGCATCAAGGCGCCGCGCCTGCCGGGGGAGGGGATCCTGGCGCTCACCTTCACCACCGCCGCCATCCTCATGACGGCGATGTCGGTGGAATTGCTGCTGCTCCTGCAATCCCACGGCATCCCGGCCGCCTCCGCCGTGGCGCTCGCCGCCCTCATCGGCCCGTCTCAGGTCGGCGCCCGCGTGCTCGAACTGGCCTTCGGCCAGCGCGCCCACCCGATCCACCTGCTGCTGATCTCGGCGGGGAGCGTGGCCCTCGGGCTGTTCCTCCTCGTGGTGGCGCCAAGCTTCGCGTGGCTCGCGATCCTGCTCTACGGCGCCGGCAACGGGATGCGCACGGTGGTTCGGGGGACGCTGCCCCTGGCCCTGTACGGACAGGGCGAATACGCGGCGGTGATCGGTCGCCTCGCGCGGCCGCCGCTTCTCGGGCAGGCGGCGACGCCGCTCGCCTGCGGCTACGCGATGGAATGGTTCGGCATCGAGACGCTGGCCGTCATCATGGTGGCGGTCGCCATCCTGAACCTCGGTTTATCACTTCTCGTCGCCCGACAGGTCGCGCAACAGACGAACAAAAGTGCTTAGCAATCACGCGGATGCCGCGTTTCCGCTCACTAGAGCCACTAAAGTAGGATAGATTCCGCATGTTTTCTTAAAGCGGCTCGGCGAAATTGCGGGACCGATACCGCGAGAGATCGCCAAGTCCCAAGCACCCGCGACGAGGTGGTGACTTGCTCAGTATCGGCTTTCCGATCGCCCCGGGCTCTCCGGTGCCGAGCGGCGCAAAAGGCCGGAAGACTGAGACCATGGATGCGCTGCTCGTCGACGACAGTTCCACGATCCTGATGCGCTTCCAGCTGCTGCTTGAGCGGCAGCACGGTGTGAACGTCGCCGCCTTCTCGCATCCCGGCGCGGCCCTTCTCCGGGCGCAGATGCAAGCGTTCGATCTCGTGCTGGTGGACCAGCACATGCCGGGCATGGACGGCACGGAGTTCATCCGCTGCCTCTGCGAGATCCCGCATTATGCGCAGGTGCCGGTGGTGATGATCACCTCCGACACCTCGGAGCGGGTCAAGCTCGCGGCCCTGGAAGCGGGGGCCACGGACTTCCTCGACAAACAGACGGACGGCATGGAATTCCATGTGCGCCTGCGCAACCAGATCCGCCTCGCCGCGGCCATGCGCCGGCTGGACGATCAGGCGGCGGAACTCGCCGGAAAGGTGCGGACCGCCGAGTTCCACGTCCACGAGCGCGAGGAGGAGATCATCTTCCGCCTCGCCCTGGCGGTGGAATATCGCGACAACGACACCGGCCACCATACGTGGCGCGTCGCCCGCTACAGTCAGATCATGGCGCAGGCGTTCGGCCTCGATGCCGACCTGTGCCACCGCATCTACCTCGCCTCGCCCCTGCACGATGTCGGCAAGGTCGCCATTCCCGACGAGGTCCTGCTCAAGAAGGAGCGGCTGACCGACGAGGAGATGGCGACGGTGCGCACCCACGCCGCCATCGGCGAGCGGATCCTGGGCGAGAGCTCGTCCGAGCTGATCCGCCTCGCCGCCGAGATCGCGGGTGGGCATCACGAGCGCTGGGACGGCACCGGTTATCCGCGCGGCATCGCCGGGCTCGCCATCCCGCTTGCGGCGCGGATCGTGGCGGTGGCCGACGTATTCGACGCCCTGACCACCGTGCGCCCCTACAAGGACGCGATGCCGCCCGAGGACGCCCTGCGCCTGATCGAAGGCGAAGCCGGCCGGCATTTCGACCCGGCCTGCGTCGCGGCCTTCATCTCCCGCTGGGACGAAATCCTCGACATCTGCGCGACCAGCGCACGGGGCCAGGGCTTCCGGGGCGAACCGCGCCTCCACGACCGGGACGTGCCGCTGCCGGCGGCGGCCCAGTAAGGCCCATCCTCGGCCGGAATGCCCTCGGCGGTGTCGATGGCCTGCGGGCGGAGCGGAGGCTCCGGCCCGGCGAGCCCCGCCGAGAGTACTCCGCCCAGAACGGCCTGCCTGGCGAGCGCATGCTCCGGCTAAGGTCGCCCCGGCGGGGAGGTCAAGAAGCCTGAGGCGGCGCGCGGACCTTTTTCGAACGCTGTGGCCTTGCCGCCCCCCACGACGCCCATGAAGGCGGTGCGCGCAGGGCAGCCATGACGTGACACGACGCACGCCTCGTATGGGAATAAAAATAGTTCTCCCTCGTCATGAAGAGAGTAGGCGGGTAAATCCGCCTAAATGCGAGAACGAGGGGCCATGGAATTAGAGGAAAGCGAAGGACACAATTGGTTTGTGACCCATATGGTCGACATCATTCAACGGATCAGGGATCTGTATGTCGTCTGCCAGGGAAACGACATGGTGGGCGACAATCCGGACCTGGACGATAACTGGATCAGGATCCATGACCTGCTCATCCAGCTTCACGAGCACGTGAACGCGGATGCCGGCCGGGAAATCCTGTCGCCTTTGGTCCTGCGGCTCGGCGTGGAACTCTCGGCGATCGAAGGGCTGGTCGGAGCCTTGTCGTCGTCCCGGCGCTGCCGATCTCTGCATTGAGGTCGCGGCCGTCATGCCGCGACGGGACAGCAGGCGAGAAAGCAATGATCCGCAAGGCGACGCGTAGCACCGAGGACGCCATCGAGTCCGGCCGGTTCACCGCCAGGGCCTACTTCCCCGGGCACCTCCTGCCGGGCCATGCGGACCATGGGCTCGGCCCCCTCGCGACGATCATGGAATCGTTTCTGGCGCCGGGCACGCACATCAAGCTGCACGAGCATGTGCAGGACGAGATCGTGTCCTGGGTGCCGGCCGGCGTGATGCGCCACGACGATCCCCAGGGCGAGCATCTGGTCATCGACGGCGACCACCTGATGGTCATGAACGCCGGGTCCGGTTTCCAACACGAGGAGCGGACGCGCGACGACGACCCACCCCTTCGGATGCTGCAGATCTTCGTCCGCCCCCATTCCCGCGATCTGGAGCCCGGTATCCAGTTCGGCCGCCTGCCGGCCCCCGTGCCGAATACGTGGCGGCCCGTGTTCGGGCCGCCTGGCGGCGACGCACCGTTCCATGTGCGCAATGCGGTCTCCTGCTACGACCTCCGCCTCGGGGCAGGGGAGGAGGCGGCGCTGCCGACGCGACCTGACCGGCACACGTACTTCTTCGTGTTCACGGGTTGCGTCACGGCCGGCGGAGAGCGGTTCGGCGAGGCCGAGACCGGATTGGTCTCGGGCGAGGCCGACGTCACGCTGCGCGCCACCGAGGCCTCCCTCGTGGTGGCCTTCGTGGTGGACCGCGACGCGGCGGTCTGCCGTGAGGGCTCCGTGGGCGACGGCGAGACCGTGCACCGGATGGCCGCCCGCACGCGGACGGCGTGACGGACGATGATCGGAACGGCCTGGCGGAAGGGGTGAGATTCGAACTCACGGTGGAGTTGCCCCCACGGCGGTTTTCAAGACCGCTGCCTTAAACCACTCGGCCACCCTTCCCGGCGCAGGCGTGCTGATCTACGGCCGCGCCGGAAGCGCCGTCAACCGGGACGAGGCCGGACAAGATTCTTGAAACGGCGCTTGCCAAGTTCGGCGCGACCCACTAGAAGCGCGTCAACCCCGGCGCGCACCGCTCGCTGCCGCGGTTTAGGCGCCCGTAGCTCAGCTGGATAGAGCACCAGACTACGAATCTGGGGGTCAGAGGTTCGAATCCTTTCGGGCGCGCCAACATACTTCTTCCAAATCTTCAGCCGATAGCCGCAAGAGCTTCACTGCTCTTGGTCGCGGCGCGTCTGAGCTTCGCTACAGATGCTTCAGGCCGAAGCTCTCCAGCAGCGGCAGCAACTCGTCCCGTGCCCTGAGCCGGTGATCGTGTAGCCGGTCGTGGGCCGCCGCCGGGTCGCCCCGGTGGATCGCGTCGATGAGGGCGCGGTGCTCGGCGACCGAGGCACCCAGTTCGCGACGCAACTTCAGCGTCAGCATTCGAGCCCGGTGCGATTGGTCGTTGATGGTCTGGATGATCCGGGTCATCCGGCCGTTCCCCGCACGCTCCACCAGCGTCCGGTGGAACAGCGCGTCGGCCTGCCCCCAGGCGGGGAGGTCCCCCGCGCACCACGCCGCCTCCATCGCGTCCGTATGCACCGCGAGGTCGCCCGCCACGGCGTTGCGGTCGGCAGCGGGGAGGGCAGCCAGCAGCTCGGCGGCACGGCCCTCGATGGCGACGATCACGTCGTAGATCTCGCGCATGTCCGCAGGCGCGAGGGCGCAGATCAGCACGCCCTTCCGGGATAGCACCCGGACCAGACCCTCCTCCTGCAAGCGAATCACCGCCTCGTGGACGGGGGTGCGGCTCATGCCGAGCCGGTCGGCGATCTCCTGCTCGGAAGCTTGGTAGCCGGGCGCGAAGCTCGAATCCTGGATCGCCCGCTTCATCGCGGCATAGGCGTCGTCCACCATCGAGGGACGGCGATCAACCTCCTGCACCGGCGCCGCTTTCGCGGCTCTGCGCCTCGTCGCCATCTCATCCCCCGACCGATCGAAACGTCGTACCAACTTCCATGCAAGGTGCAATGCAGGATTGACACGGCGACCCGCCCCAATGCAGAAAACGCCATCTTGCATGCAAGCTGGCGCACAAAGACCGGCGCATCGGGTTCTTGGAGGAAACGATGGATCACTCGCTTGAGCGGGCGACCATGCGCAGGGTCGCGTGGCGCCTGATCCCTTTCATATGCCTTCTGTACTTCATCGCCTTCATCGACCGCGTGAATATCGGCTTCGCGGCGTTGACGATGAACAAGGACCTCGGCTTCTCCTCGGCCGTGTTCGGCTTCGGGGCCGGCGTCTTCTTCTTCGGCTACTTCCTGTTCGAGGTGCCGTCGAACATCATCCTCGACAAGGTCGGCGCGCGGATCTGGATCGCGCGGGTGATGATCACCTGGGGGCTGATCTCGGCGGCCTTCGCCTTCATCAAGGGCGAGTACAGCTTCTACGCCCTGCGCTTCCTGCTCGGCGCCGCCGAGGCGGGGTTCTTCCCCGGCATCATCCTCTACCTCACCTTCTGGTTTCCGGCGCGGTACCGGGCGGGGGTCGTCTCGCTGTTCATGGCGGCGGCGCCCATCTCGGTGGTGCTGGGTTCGCCGCTCTCCGGCGCGCTCCTCGAACTGGAGGGCGTGATGGGCCTGCACGGCTGGCAGTGGATGTTCCTCGTGGAGGCGGTGCCCGCCGTGCTGCTCGGCATCGTCGTGCTGTTCTACCTGACCGACCGGCCGGAAAAGGCGACGTGGCTCGCCCCCGACCAGCGCGACTGGCTCATCGCCGAGATGGAGGCCGAGCGCGCCGCGCGGGGGAGTGTCGCCAAGCACGGCATCCTCGCCGGCATGGCGGATCCGCGCGTGCTGGCCCTGGCGCTCGTGTATTTCGGGACCTCGGCGGGGCTCTACACCCTCGGCATCTGGGCGCCGCAGATCATCCGCGGCTTCGGCCTCTCGCCGATGGCGGTGGGCTTCCTCAATGCGATCCCGCCGACCATCGCGGTGGTGGCGATGATCCTGTGGGCCCGCCATTCCGACCGGACGGGCGAGCGCACATGGCATGTGGTCATCGCGTGCCTCGTCGCGTCGGCGGGGCTGATGCTCGCCGGGGCGGCCTCCTCCGTCGTCGCGGTGATCGCCGCCCTCAGCCTCGTCAACATCGGGATCAGCGCGGCCAAGCCTCCGCTCTGGGCCATGCCGACGATGTTCCTCTCGGGCCCGGCCGCCGCCGTCGGCATCGCCACCATCAACGCCATCGGCAATCTCGGCGGCTTCGTCGGGCCCTGGGTGATCGGCTGGATCAAGGACAGCACCGGCAGCTTCGCCGGCGGGCTCGTCTTCGTCGCCGCGCTCCTCGTCCTGTCGGCGGTGCTGAGCCTCGTCGTCGCCCGGGTCGGGCGGCGCCCCGAACCGGCCGGCGCCGTCGCCCGCTGATTCTTCTCACGTCATTCGGAGACACACCATGAAGACCTACAGGATCGCCGCCATCCCCGCCGACGGCATCGGCATCGAAGTTATCGCCGCCGGCGTCGAAGTGCTGAACGTCCTCGCCGAGAAGACCGGCAGCTTCGGCTTCCACTTCGATCACTTCGATTGGGGCTCGGACTACTACAAGACGCACGGCGTGATGATGCCCGCCGACGGGCGCGAGCAGATCCGCCACCACGATGCGATCTTCTTCGGCGCGGTCGGTGCGCCGGACGTGCCGGACCACATCAGCCTGTGGGGCCTGCGCCTCGCGATCTGCCAGCCCTTCGACCAATACGCGAACGTGCGCCCGACGCGGATCCTGCCCGGCATCACCAGCCCGCTGCGTCACGTCTCGGGGCCTGAGCTCGATTGGGTGATCGTGCGCGAGAACTCCGAGGGCGAGTATGCCGGCGTCGGCGGGCGCGTGCACCAGGGCCATCCGAACGAGGTCGCCACCGATGTCTCGATGATGACCCGCTCCGGCGTCGAGCGGATCATCCGCTACGCGTTCGAGCTGGCGCGCTCGCGCCCGCGCAAGCTCCTCACCGTCGTCACCAAGTCGAACGCCCAGCGCCACGCCATGGTGATGTGGGACGAGATCGCCGCCGAGGTCGCCGCCGGCTTCCCCGACGTGACCTGGGACAAGATGCTGGTCGATGCGATGACGATGCGCATGACGATGAAGCCGCAGACGCTGGACACCATCGTCGCCACGAACCTGCACGCGGACATCCTGTCGGACCTCGCGGCGGCGCTCGCCGGCTCGCTCGGCATCGCGCCGACCGCCAACATCAACCCGGAGCGGACCTATCCCTCGATGTTCGAGCCGATCCACGGCTCGGCCTTCGACATCGCCGGCAAGGGCATCGCCAACCCGGTGGCGACCTTCTGGACCGCCTGCCAGATGCTGGAACATCTCGGCGAGACACCCGCCGCCGACCGGCTGATGCACGCGGTGGAGCGCGTCACCGCCGATCCGAGCCTGCACACGCCGGACCTCGGCGGCAAGGCGACGACCCGGCAGGTGACGGATGCGGTGATCGCCGCGATCCAGGGCGACAACGAGTAGGACCGGCCTCAAAGGTTTCCCTGCGGCGCCGGGCGGTGCCATCATCGCCCGGCGGAACATCCGCTCCGACGGGCGATTCTCCGCGCGATCCGATCCCTCCTGCCGAGGTTGCCATGCGCCGACACCGCTATGCCAAGATCGTCGCCACCGTCGGGCCGGCGAGCCATTCGCCGGAGATGCTGAAGGCCCTGTTCCTGGCGGGTGTCGACACGTTTCGGCTGAACTTCAGCCACGGCACGCAGGACGACCACGCCAAGGTCCACGCCGCCATCCGCGCGCTGGAGGAGGAGGTCGGGCGGCCCATCGGCATCCTGCAGGATCTGCAGGGACCGAAGATCCGCGTCGGCACGGTACGGGACGGGCGCCTCGATCTCGCGGCTGGGGAGCGCGTGCGCTTCGTCCTCGAAGGGGCCGAGGGCGGCAAGGACGCGATTCCCCTGCACCACCCGGAGATCTTCGCTGCCGTGGTGCCGGGGCAGGACCTCCTGATCGATGACGGCCGCGTGCGGGTGCGCGTCGTCGGATTGGAGGCCGACAGCATCGAGGCCGAGGTGATCACGGCGGGGGTGATCTCGAACCGCAAGGGCGTGAACCTGCCGGGCACGCTCCTCGACCTCTCGCCGCTCACGGCCAAGGACCGCGCCGACCTCGCCTTCGGGCTGGAACTCGGCGTCGATTGGGTGGCGCTGTCCTTCGTGCAGAAGCCCTCGGACGTGATCGAGGCGCGCGGCCTCATCGGCGAGCGCGCCGGGCTCATGACCAAGGTCGAGAAGCCCCAGGCCCTGGAGCGGATCGACGACATCATCCGCCTGTCGGACGCCGTGATGGTGGCGCGGGGCGATCTCGGCGTCGAGATCCCGCACGAGGACGTGCCCGGCCGCCAGAAGGAGCTGATCCGCGCCTGCCGGCTTCAGGTGAAGCCGGTCGTGGTGGCGACGCAGATGCTCGATTCGATGGTGAACGCCCCGGCGCCCACCCGCGCCGAAGCCTCCGACGTCGCCACCGCGATCTACGACGGCGCCGACGCGGTGATGCTTTCGGCGGAATCCGCGACGGGGCGCTATCCCGTCGAGGCCGTGGGGATGATGGACCGCATCATCCGCTCGGTGGAGCGGCACAAGCTCTACCACTCGATCATCGCCGCCTCGGAGCCGGGGGAGGAGGAGACCCCGCCCCACGCCGTGGCCACCGCCACCGCGACCCTCGCGGAGGCGGTCCACGCCGCCGCCATCGTGGCCTTCACGTCGAGCGGCACCACCGCCGCCCGCGTGGCGCGCAAGCGGCCCGCCGTGCCGATCCTGGCGTTGACGCCCGATCTCAACACGTCGCGCCGCCTGAGCCTGCTCTGGGGCGCCCACAGCGTGCGGACGGACGATGTCGATTCCTACGAGGAGATGACCACCGCCGCCTGCCGGCACGCGCGGGACGAGGGCTTCGCCAAGCCCCACGACATCATCGTCACCGCCGCCGGCATCCCGTTCCACACCACGGGCAACACCAACAACATCCGGGTCATTCAGGTCTGAGTGCGCCCGGCGGGCAGGGGCGTCTGCCGTCCGCGCCGGTAGATCGCCAGCGTCGCGCCGAGGCCGCAGAGCCCGCCGAAGGCCATCCACATGCCCGGCGCCGCCTTGTTGCCGGTGGTCTCGATCAGCCAGGTCGAGACCAGGGGCGTGAAGCCGCCGAGCAGGGCGGTCGCCAGCGAATAGGCCAGCGAGAAGCCCGACGTGCGCACGTTCGCCGGCACGATCTCCGTCAGCGCCACCACCATCGCGCCGTTGTAGCTGCCGTAGAGGAACGACAGCCACAGCAGCACGGCGAGCATGTTGCCGAAGCTCGCATTCACCACCAGCCACGCCAGCGCCGGATAGGCGGTCAGCACGGTCAGGGCGGAGAAAGTCAGCAGGATCGGCCGGCGCCCGACCCGGTCGGACAGGGCTCCCATCACCGGCAGCCAGAACAGGTTCGACAGGGCCGTACAGAAGGTGACGAGCAGGCTGTCCCGGTCGGAGAGCTTCAGCACGCTCTTGCCGAAGGTCGGGGTGTAGACGGTGATCGTGTAGAACGAGATCGTCGTCATGCCGACGAGGAGCATGCCGAGCAGGACGATGGACCAGTTCTGCGTCAGCGAGCCGAAGACCTCTTTCATGTTCGGCCGGTGCTTGCGCTTCAGGAACTCCTCCGTCTCCTCAAGCGAGCGCCGGATGTAGAACAGGAACGGGACGATGGCGCAGCCGATGAAGAACGGGATGCGCCAGCCCCATGCGTTCATGTCGGCGGGGGTCAGCACGCTGTTGAGGACGAAGCCGATCAGCGCCGCGACCATGATCGCGACCTGCTGGCTGCCCGATTGCCAGGAGACGTAGAAGCCCTTGTTGCCCGGCGTCGCCATCTCCGCGAGGTAGACCGACACGCCGCCGAGTTCGACGCCCGCCGAGAAGCCCTGCAGCAGCCGCCCGACGAGCACGAGGAAGGGGGCGAGCAGGCCGATGGACGCGTAGCCCGGCACGAAGGCGATGAGGATCGTGCCCGTCGCCATGATGCCGAGGGTGACGATGAGGCCCTTCCGCCGGCCGATGCTGTCGACATAGGCGCCGAGCAGAACGGCGCCCAAGGGCCGCATGAGGAAGCCGGCGCCGAAGGTCATGAAGGTCAGCATCAGCGAGGCGAACTCGTTGCCGACCGGGAAGAACGTCTTTGAAATGTAGGTCGCGTAGAAACCGAACAGAAAGAAATCGAACATTTCGAGAAAGTTGCCGCTGGTCACGCGCAGGACCGTGGCGACTTTAGAACCTTGGGGCGTCGTCGGACTCATTCTGTCCTCCCTTGTCGCGCTTCTCGTTAGGCGCCCATTGGGCAAAACGGAAGCGCGGCCGGAACACAGTCTGGAATGGCGTAAGCGTGCGAATCCGCACGGGAAATAGGCGATGGCTGTTGGCGAAAGAGGCAGCGCTGCCCACTTGAGGTTCATAATGAGCGCTTGCCATGCGGCGACGCCGGAACCTACCTCGGGATGCCCGCCATGTCCGTCCGTCTTCTCGCTGGGGCCGCCCTCGGCGTCCTCGTCTCGTCCACCGCTTTCGCGCAGAGCTACACCGCCCCCGCCGGTACCCCGGCCGTCACCGCTCCCGGCGGTCTCGAAGGCCGCGCCGCCGGCCAAAACCTCTACGACGGGCGCAATGTCGGCCGGGCCGGCGTGCTGTTCGGCGACCAGGACGGCGTGGCGACCACCGGCTCGATCCACCACCAGGCGGCGCCCTACGGCGCCTACCGCCTGCGCTAAGGAACGGTTGCCCCGAGGAGCCGCGAGACCGTCGCGGCGCCCCGGCGCACATGCTCGCCGATCTCGCGCACCCTGTCGTCGGACAGCCGGTGCGTGGGACCGGAGACCGAAATGCCCGCCACCGCCTCACCGTGGACGTTGAGGATCGGCGCGGCCACGCAGCGCATCCCCGTCGTGCGCTCCTCGTCGTCGATGGCGTAGCCCCGCGCGCGGGTGGCCTCGATGTCCTGGCCGAGTTCGGCCAGCGATCCGATCGTCTTGGTCGTGAAGCGCTCGAACGCCCGGCCCCGGAACAGGTGCTCGATCCGTTTCGGCTCGAAGGTGCTGAGCAGGGCTTTGCCGATCCCCGACGCGTGCAGCGGCGAGAGCGAGCCCGGCGGGAAGAACGCGCGGATCGTTTCGTGCGTCTCGACCTGGCTGACGAACAGCACGCTCCCGTCCTTCTCGACGCCGAGATTCGACGTCTCGCCAGTCTCCTGCATCAGCGTCCACATAGCCGAGCGGCTGCGCTCCACCACGTTGCCCCGCCGCAGGAAGGCCGCGCCCAGGCGGTAAGCCTCCGCGCCCACGTGCCATTCCTGCTTGTCGGCGCTGATCTCCACGAAGGCGCGGCGTTCCAGGGTCGCCAGAACCCGGTGCATCGTCGCCACCGATTGCCCGAGCTTGCCCGACAGTTCCGAGAGCGTGAGCCCGTCCGCATCCGCCAGTACTTCGAGCACGTCGAGGGCGCGGTCGAGGGCCTGGATCGTGCCCGCCGGCTTCGCCCCGCCGAACCCCTTCGGCCGCCCGCGCCGACGATTCCCCGCCTCCATGCGCGCCTCCCACCCCTACACCGCGCACCGGCTTAGGGTGAAAAAATTTTTCGTTCAACGGAAAAACATAACGTGCTGCTGGCACGTGGCTTTCGTCGTCGAACGCCTAAATGAAAAACTTTTTCAAAAAAATATCAAACGGTGGGCCGCGGTGCTAGCCTCTCCGGCAGCGGAGGAGATCGCCCGACCATGTTTACGCAGAACCCTGTCTTCATCCCCGGCCCCACCAACATGCCGGAAGTGCTCCGCCGGGCGGCGGACATGCCGACCCTCGATCACCGCTCATCGCTGTTCGGGCAGATCCTCCAGCCGGCGCTGGCCGGCGTGAAGGCGGTGCTGAAGACGGCCGACGCGCAGGTCTTCGTGTTTCCCTCCACCGCGACCGGCGGCTGGGAGACTACCCTGGCGAATACCCTGAGCGAGGGCGATGCGGTGCTTGCCGCCCGCTACGGCATGTTCAGCCATCGCTGGATCGACATGGCCCGACGCCACCGGCTCGATGTCCGCGTGATCGAGGCGCCGTGGGGCGAGGGCCTGCCGGCCGAAGGCTTCGCCGAAGCGCTGGCCGCCGACAGGGAGCGTGCGATCAAGGCGGTGCTCGTCACCCACAACGAGACCGCGACGGGGGTGAAGTCGGATGTCGCCGCCGTGCGCCGCGCCCTCGACGCCACCGGCCATCCTGCGCTGCTGCTCGTGGACGGGGTCAGCTCCATCGCCTCCATGGATTTCCGCATGGACGAGTGGGGGGTCGATGTCGCCGTCACGGGCTCGCAGAAGGGCTTCATGCTCCCCGCCGGCCTCGCCATCGTCGGCTTCTCGCCGAAGGCCATGGAGGCCACGGCCCGTGCCGACCTGCCCCGGACCTATTTCGACATCCGCGACATGGCGAAGGGCTACGCGAACAACGCCTATCCCTACACGCCGGCCGTCGGCCTGCTGAACGGGCTTAAGCTCTCCACGGAGTTGCTGCTGGCCGAGGGCCTTGAGAACGTCTTCGCCCGTCACCGGCGCATCGCGGAGGGCATCCGCGCGGCCGTCGCCGCCTGGGGGATGCCCCTCTGCGCTGCCCGGCCGGACCTCTACTCCGACACCGTGAGCGCCATCCGCACGCCGGAGGGGTTCGACGCGACGCAGATCGTCACGCACGCAGCCCGGAAGTACGACGTCGCCTTCGGCGTCGGCTTGGGTGAGGTCGCGGGCAAGGTCTTCCGCATCGGCCATCTCGGCAGCCTCACGGACGTGATGGCACTCTCCGGGATCGCCGCCGCCGAGATGGCGATGGCCGATTGCGGCCTGCGCATCGAGCTCGGCTCCGGCGTGGCGGCGGCCCAGGCGATCTATCGCGGCGAGGCCTCGGCCTCCCTGCGGGCGGCGGCGTGAGGGGGGCGGACAGGATGCTCGCTCCCTCCCTCGACGATGTGCTCGCCGCGCACGAGCGCATCCGGCCGCATATTCATCTCACCCCGGTCCTGACCTCGCGGATCATCGACGAGGCAGCCGGCGCCCGGCTCTTCTTCAAGTGCGAGAACCTGCAGAAGGCCGGGGCCTTCAAGGCGCGGGGCGCCTCCAACGCCGTGTTCAGCCTCACCGAGGCGCAGGCGGCCAAGGGCGTGGCGACCCATTCCTCCGGCAACCACGGCACCTGCCTGTCCTATGCGGCGAGCCGGCGGGGCATTCCCTGCACGGTGGTGATGCCCCGCACCGCCCCTCAGGCGAAGAAGGACGCCGTGCGCGGCTATGGCGGGCGCGTGGTGGAATGCGAGCCCTCCACCTCCTCCCGTGAGGCGGTGTTCGCGGAAATCGTCGCGCAGACCGGGGCCGAGTTCGTCCATCCCTACAACGACCCGCGCGTCATCGCGGGCCAAGCGACCTGCGCGCGGGAATTGATCGAGCAGGTGGACGACCTCGACGCGGTCATCGCCCCCATCGGCGGCGGCGGCATGGTGTCGGGCACCTGCCTGACGCTGGCGGGCCTCGCGCCGCACATCGCAGTCTACGCCGCCGAGCCGGAGCAGGCCGACGACGCCCATCGCAGCCTGAAGGCGGGCCGCATCATCGCCGACGACGCCCCCGTCACCGTGGCGGACGGGCTGAAGGTGCCGCTCAAGGACCTGACGTGGCACTTCGTGCGCAACCACGTCGCGGACATCCTCACCGTGTCGGAGGCCGAGATCGTCGCGGCCATGCAGCTGATCTGGAAGCGACTGAAGATCGTCATGGAGCCGTCGAGCGCGGTGGCGCTGGCGGCGGTGCTCAGGAACCGACCCGTCTTCGCCGGCAAGCGCGTCGGCGTGATCATCACCGGCGGCAACGTCGATCTCGACAAACTGCCTTGGCAATAAGAGGAGAGACACCATGAACGCCCACGCCCGGATCGCCGACCTCGAAGTCGGCTACGATGTGCCCGCGCTGCCCGGCATGCGCGAGGACGAGATCCAGACCCCGTGCCTGATCCTCGATCTCGACGCCCTCGAATCCAACATCCGCAAGATGGGCGATTACGCCCGGGCGCACGGGATGCGCCACCGCGCCCACGGCAAGATGCACAAGTCCATCGATGTGCTGAAGCTTCAGCAGGAACTGGGCGGCGCCTGCGGCGTCTGCTGCCAGAAGGTCTCGGAGGCGGAAGTCTTCGCCCGCGCCGGCATCACGGACATCTTGGTCTCGAACCAAGTGCGCGATCCGGCCAAGATCGACCGGCTCGCCCGGCTGCCGCGCTTCGGCGCGCGGATCATCGTCTGCCTCGATGACGTCGCCAACGTCGTCGACCTTTCGGCCGCCGCGCAGAGGCACGGCACGCAACTCGATTGCTTCGTGGAGATCGATTGCGGCGCGGGCCGCTGCGGCGTGAAGACGACGCCGGAGGTCGTGGCCATCGCCAAGGCGGTCGCGGCCGCGCCGAACCTGCGCTTTGCCGGCATCCAGGCCTATCAGGGCGCCATGCAGCACATCGACGGGTTCGCCGAGCGCCGCGCCAAGCTCGACGCCGCCATCGCCCAGGTGAAGGACGCCGTCGAGGGGCTGACACGCGAGGGGCTGGAGCCCGAACTCGTGAGCGGCGGCGGCACCGGCAGCTACCCCTTCGAGAGCGGATCGGGCGTCTACAACGAGCTGCAATGCGGCAGCTACGCCTTCATGGACGCCGATTACGGCCGGATCCTCGATGAGGAGGGCAAGCGCATCGATGCCGGCGAGTGGAAGAACGCGCTGTTCATCCTCACCAGCGTGATGAGCCACGCCAAGGCCGACAAGGCGATCTGCGATGCCGGCCTGAAGGCGCAATCTGTCGATTCCGGCCTGCCCTTCGTCTATGGGCGCGACGACGTGAAATACATCAAGTGCTCCGACGAGCATGGGGTGATCGAGGATGTGCAGGGCAAGTTGAAGGTCAACGACAAGCTTCGCCTCGTGCCGGGCCATTGCGACCCGACCTGCAACGTCCACGATTGGTACGTCGGCGTGCGCAACGGCAAGGTCGAGGCGCTGTGGCCGGTCTCGGCGCGCGGCAAGGCCTATTGAGGCGGGTGAGGCAGCAATGATCATCGTCCCCGAGAACCGGATCGACGGCCTCCTCACCGAAGCGGATTGCTTCGACGCGGTGGAGAAGGTCTTCGCATCGATGGCCCGGCGCAAAGCCGGCAACTTCCCCGTGGTGCGCGAGGCCATCGGCCATGCCGACGCGCTCTACGGCTTCAAGTCCGGCTTCGACCGGGAGAGCTTGGCGCTCGGCCTCAAGGCCGGCGGCTTCTGGCCGGGCAACGCCGCGAAGGGGCTCACGAACCACCAATCGACGGTGTTCCTGTTCGACGCGGATACCGGCCGCTGCCGGGCGGTGGTGGGGGGCAACCTCCTCACCGCGCTGCGCACGGCGGCGGCCTCCGCGATCTCGATCCGCCATCTCGCGCGGACGGATACGCGGGTGCTCGGCATGATCGGCGCCGGCCACCAATCGGCGTTCCAGCTGCGCGCCGCCCTGGCTCAGCGCCCGTTCGAGCGGGTGCTGGCCTGGAACCTCCATCCCGGCATGTTCGGCCGGATGGAGGCGGTGGCCAGGGAACACGGCGTGCCGTTCGAGGCGGTGGAACTCGACCGGCTCGGGGCCGAGGCGGACGTGATCGTGACGATCACCTCCTCCTTCGCGCCGATCCTGAAGGCGTCGCAGGTGAAGCCGGGCACCCATGTGGCGTGCATGGGCACCGACACGAAGGGCAAGCAGGAGGTCGAGGCCGAACTCCTCGCCGCCGCCACGATCTTCACCGACGAGGTCGCGCAATCGACCGGCATCGGCGAGGCGCAGCATGCGGTCGCGCGGGGCCTGATCGCCCCGGAGGCCATCGTGGAGATCGGCGCGGTGATCAACGGCGACCATCCCGGCCGCACCTCGGACACGGAGATCACCCTGTTCGACGGCACGGGCGTCGGCCTTCAGGACCTCGCGGTCGCCTCGGCGGCGGTGGAGCTTGCCGTGGCGAAGGGTTTGGCGATCGAGGTGGAGTTCTGAGAGAGGACGCGCCGTCCTCTCTCAGAAGACGTGGAAGGCGAAGTTCAGGCCGCCGACCACGTCGCGCTTCTTCGAGCCGAAGGCGTCGTTCTGCGCGTTGGCGTCGAAGCCGAAGGCCAGCGACACGTCCTTGACGAGGCCGGGGATGGCGAACGCCTTCGTGTTGGTGAGTGCGTTCAGGCTGAGCGTGCCGCGATAGAGACCGTAGGCTTCGGTGTTGCCGTAATCGGCGAAGAACGGGTTGGCGATGGTGCCGGGCGGGTTGGTGGTGCCGGCGGGGAATTGCGAGCCGGATTTTAGGATGTCGAGGGAGAAGAAGTTGGTGCCGTAGGCCCAGGCGTCGGCGTGGGAGATGTTGAGGATCTGCTTCGGGGCCTCGCGGGAGACGAAGCTGCCGTCGCCGCGCTGGATCTGCACGCCGGGGGAGACCGTCGGGAACTGGTAGCGATAGCCGACCTGCGTGTCCGCGAAGAGGAAGAACGGCGCCTCCGTCTTCACTGTGGCGATGTCGGCGGCCTGCGCCCCGCACGCCATCCCGAGCGGCAGCAGAGCCGCCGCGACCCGACCGAGTGTCTTCATGTCCGCCCCCAATCCCGATTTGTGCTCGATCCGCTCGTTGTCGGGGAAGCGCTGCGCCGGCAGCCCGTGCAGCGTCGCCCGGATCAGGTCGCTCGTGCCGGAGACGCGCATCGGCGCGTTGCTGCGGAGAGGCACCGACACGTGGGGTGGGTGCGGCCGGGGGCGGCCAAGGCCGGTCCGTCCGAGGGTCCGACCTTGAGGACGTTGCGCCGCGAGAGCGGGGCGTGATGCGAAGCGGGCATGGATGTCCCCTCAGGCGCGGTCGAGGGCGGCGTGCGGGAAGGCGGGTTCCGGGTCGGCCGGATGGGGCTCGACCCCTTCGCCGAGGCGATCCGAGTTGAGCAGCAGGTTGAGGACGATGGCGCCGATGGCGCCCAGCGTGATCCCGCTGTGCAGGATGGGCCCGGCCCAAGCGGGTGCGGTGGCGGCGAACAGCTTCGGCGCGGCCATGGGGATGAGGCTCAGCCCGATGCTCACCGCCACGACGATCTGGTTGCGCCGGTCGCCGAGGTCGGCGCCACCGACGATCTTGAGGCCCGCCGCCGCGACCATGCCGAATATCACGATGCCGGCGCCGCCGAGGACGGCGGGCGGGATCGAGGCGACCACGAAGGCCACCTTCGGCAGCAGGCTGACGGCGAGGATGATGCACCCCGCCGCGACGGTGACGTAGCGGCTGCGGACCCGCGTCATGTTCACGAGGCCGACGTTCTGGGAGAACGAGGTGTGCGGGAAGGTGTTGAGGCAGCCCGCGATCAGCGTGGAGAGCGAATCCGCCATCAGGCCGCGCGTCAGGGTGCGCTTGTCCACCGGCTTGCCGACGATGTCGCCGACCGCGAGGAACATGCCGGTCGACTCGACCAGCGTGACCATCATCACGATGCACATGGCGGCCACCGCCGTGACGTGGAAGGTCGGCCAGCCGAAGTGGAACGGCGTGACGAGGGCGATGAGCGGGCGGTCGCCGAGGCCGTCGAGGCGGAACAGGCCCAGCGGCCATGCGAGGCACAGCCCGGCGATCAGGCCGATCAGCACCGCGATGTTGGCCACGAACCCGGTAGCGAAGCGGCTGATCACGAGGATCACCGCCAGCACGAAGGCCGCGACGCCGAGATGAACCGGGGCGCCGAAATCGGGGGCGCCGAAGCCGCCGCCGGCCCAATTGATGCCGACCGGCAGAAGCGTCACCCCGATGATGAGGATCACCGTGCCGGTCACGAGCGGCGGGAAGAAGTTCGCGAGCCGCGCGAAGAACGGCCGCAGCAGCAGGCCGAAGATCCCGGCGCCGATCGTGGCGCCGAAGATGCCGGGCAGGCCGATGGTCGGGTCCTGCGCCATCGCCACCATCGGGCCCACCGCCGCGAAGCTGACGCCCATGATGACCGGAAGGCGGACACCGAACATGCCGATGCCCAGCGACTGGATGAGGATCGCGAGGCCCGTCACCAGCAGGTCGCAATTGATGAGGTAGGCGACCGTCTCGGCCGGCAGGTTCATCGCCGCGCCGAGGATCAGCGGCGGCGCCACCGCGCCCGCGCTCATCACCAGCACATGCTGCATCCCGTAGGCGAGGAGCTTCGGAAGCGGCGGAATGGCATCGACCGCGTCGACCTCGCGCGGTGTCCTCAAGGGATCGGTCATCGGCGTAACCTCCGGGGGGGCCGCGCCGGGCCGGACCTCTGGCGGGTCCGTGTCGTCCGGTGCGGGATCGCGGCCCGCCGGGGTGGGGCGAGGCCAAGCATGCGCCGCCGAAATGGCTGGCCCCTGAAAGTTGCATGACGGCTAAGGAATGCTACGCGCGAATTTCGGAAGCACTTTGCGAAAAATCGCCAAGGTCCCGCCGGGCCCGCTCCCGTATGCTCGGCCCCGCTGACGGCCCCGAGAGGGCGCGCCCGGAGAGTGACGCGATGACTTCCCTGCTCCTGAGGAACGCCGACATCCTCGTGACGATGGACGAGGCCCGGCGCGAGATTCGCGGCGGCGCGGTCTATGTCGAGGACAACCGCATCGTCGCGGTGGGTCCCGCAGCCGAGGTGCCGGCCCAGGCCGACACGGTGCTCGACTTGGCGGGCCACGTGGTCATGCCCGGCCTCGTGAACACCCACCACCACATGTACCAGTCGCTCACCCGCGCGGTGCCCGCCGCGCAGGATGCCGAATTGTTCGGCTGGCTGAAGGCGCTCTACCCGATCTGGGCGCGGCTGACGCCGGAGATGGTCCGCGTCTCGACGCAGACCGCCATGGCCGAACTGATCCTGTCCGGCTGCACCACGTCGAGCGACCACCTCTACATCTACCCGAACGGCTGCCGCCTCGACGATTCCATCGAGGGCGCCGAGGAGATCGGGATGCGCTTCCACGCCGCCCGGGGCGCCATGAGCGTCGGCGAGAGCGACGGCGGCCTGCCGCCCGATGCGGTGGTGGAGAACGAGGCCGCGATCCTGAAGGACACGCAGCGCCTCATCGAGCGCTGGCACGACCCGTGCCGCCTCGCCATGCGGCGGATCGTGGTGGCGCCGTGCTCGCCCTTCACGGTGAGCCGGGGGCTGATGCGCGAATCGGCCGAACTCGCCCGCCGCTACGGCGTCTCGCTCCACACCCACTTGGCCGAGAACGACAACGACGTCAGCTACAGCCTCGAAAAGTTCGGGATGACGCCGGCCGAATACGCCGCCGACCTCGGCTGGACCGGCCCCGACGTCTGGCACGCCCACTGCGTGAAGCTCGACGCGGCGGGCATCGCCCTGTTCGGCCGCACCGGCACGGGCGTCGCCCATTGCCCTTGTTCGAACATGCGCCTCGCCTCCGGCATCGCGTCGATCCGGCAGATGCGCTGCGAGGGCGTGCCGGTGGGCCTCGGCGTCGATGGCTCGGCCTCGAACGACGGCTCGCACATGCTGGGCGAGGCCCGTCAGGCCATGCTCCTCGCCCGCGTCGGCTTCGGCCCGGCGGCGATGACCGCGCGGGAGGCCCTGGAGATCGGCACCCTCGGCGGCGCCAAGGTGCTGAACCGGGACGACATCGGCGCGCTCGCGCCCGGCATGGCCGCCGACATCGTGGCCTTCGACCTGCGCGGCCTCGACATGGCCGGCGCCCTGCACGATCCGGTGGCGGCTTTGGCCTTCTGCGCGCCGCAGAAGGTGGCGTGGAGCATCATCAACGGCCGGATCGTGGTGCGCGAGGGCCGGCTCACGACCCTCGACACGCGGACGCTCGCCGCCCGCCACAACGCGCTCGCCGCCAAGCTGGTGAACGGCGAGGCGTGAGACGTCTCAGGCGGTCGCCTCCGGCGGGGCGACCGTCCAAGGTTCCGGGAAGGTGAACTCTTCGAGGTTCACCCCGGCGCCGGCGCGGTCCACGACCACGAAGTCCTGCGCCTGCCCGAAGGGCGTCAGCAGCCCGTGCCACGTGTTCCGGGCGTAGCAGACGCCCTGCCATGGGGTCGTGACGAAGGCCTGCGGACGGCCCGGCCGTCCGTCCTCGTTGGGGCAGACGATGACGAGGAACGGCGCGTCGGTGAGCGGGATGAAGGCTTGGGCGCCGAACGGGTGCCGCTCCACCAGCCGGAACACCAGCGGCAGCGGATAAGCCTCCGCCTCCACGAGCCCAACCACTACGCGGGACGCCTCGCCGGAGACGAGGATATCCGCGAGGTCGTGGAAGCGCCGGGCCTTGCCGGCATTCATCGGGCGCGGCTGCGTCACCGCCTTGTCGATGACCTGCCCGAACGGCGCGAAGGCCTCGGCCGTCAGGGGCCGGGCGACGAGGGTCCGCTCGCTCACCGGCCGCCTCCCAAGGCGCGGAGGGACGGATGACGGTTCACGTCCTTGTACAGGAGGTAGCGGAAGGGGCCGGGCCCGCCCGCGTAGCAGGCCTGCGGGCAGAAGGCGCGCAGCCATAGGAAGTCGCCGGCCTCGACCTCGACCCAGTCGCGGTTGAGCCGGTAGACCGCCTTGCCTTCCAGCACGAACAGGCCGTGCTCCATCACATGGGTCTCCTCGAAGGGGATCGAGGCGCCCGGCCGAAGGGTCACGATGTTCACGTGCATGTCGTGGCGCAGGTCGTCGGGGGAGACGAACCGCGTCGTCGCCCAGGCGCCGTCCGTGCCGGGCATGCTCGCGGGCTCCACGGCGGATTCGTGCGTGACGAAGGAGGTCGGCCGGTCGAGGCCTTGCACCGGCTCGAACGCCTTGCGCACCCAATGGAAGCGCACGCTCTCGCCGGCCTCGTTGCGCAGCGACCACGCGGCGCCGGGGGCGAGATAGGCGTAGCTGCCCGGCCGCAGGGCATGGGTGTCGCCGTCGAGGGTGAGGCGGGCCTGCCCCTCGACCACGAAGAGGACGCCCTGCGCCTGCGGGTCCGGCTCCGGCTGCTCGCTGCCGCCACCGGGGGCGACCTCCATCAGGTATTGCGCGAAGGTCTCGGCAAAGCCCGAGAGCGGGCGGGCGACGATCCAGGCGCGGGTGCCGTCCCAGAAGGGCAGGGCGCTCGTCACGATGTCCCGCATCACCCCGTGCGGGATCACCGCATAGGCTTCCGTGAAGACGGCGCGGCCGGTCATCAGCGCGGTCTGGCCGGGATGACCGCCGCTCGGTGGGTTGTAATGGGAATGCGTCATCGCCCGATCCGACACTGGTTCCGGCCGCCCCGAACGGGAGGCGCCCTCGGCGGCAGCTTAGCGGGCTCGCCCCAGGAGAGCCCGGGGGAAATTTCGTTGACAGTTTCAAACGGCTTCTGAAGATCCCACCGCATGATCTCGCTCGAGAGCATCCGCATCTTCATGCGCTCAGCGGAGAGCGGCAGCTTCTCGGCGGCGGGGCGCTCGCTGCGCCTCTCGCCCTCGGTCATCAACTACCGCATCCAGACGCTGGAGGAGCATCTCGGCTGTCTCCTCCTCACGCGCACCACACGGCGCATGAGCCTGACGGAAGCGGGGCGCCTGTTCTACGACCGCTGCCTCGACATCACCGCCGCCGTCGAGCAGGCCGAGAAGAGCGTCGAGCAGGCGGGCGCCGCGCCGCGTGGTGCCTTGAAGATCACGGCGCCGATCGGCCTCGGCCGGCGGGTGATTGCGCCGCTGGTGCCGCACTTCCGCGCCCGCCACGGCGAGACGGACGTGCGGCTGCGCCTGTCGGAACACCTGCTCGACCTCGTGCAAGAGGCGGTGGACGTGGCGATCCGCCTGTCGCAGATGCGCGATTCCACCTTCACCCTGCGCAAGGTGGCCGAGATCGAGCGGGTGCTCTGCGCCGCGCCGTCCTATCTCGACCGCAACCCGGCGCCCACCGAGCCGGCCGACCTGCTGACGCACGATTGCCTGCTGCTGCGCTTCCCCGGCTCCGAGCAGTTCCGCTGGACGCTGGTGGACGGCGAGGAAACGGTGACGCTGCCCGTCACCGGGCACATGGATTCGGACGACGGCGACACCCTCACCGATTGGGCGCTCGCCGGGGAGGGGATCGTCCTGAAGCCGCTGTTCGAGGTGGCGGCGCCTATCGCCGAAGGGCGGCTCGTTCCCATCCTCGAACACACGCCGCCGACCTCGGCGACGCTCGGCCTGCTCTATCCCTCGCGAAAAATGCTCTCGGCCCGCACCAAGACCTTCGTGGACATGGCCCACGAGGCCCTGCGCGCCCATGTCGGCGAAGGCCTCGCGCGCCTCGGCAAGCAGGTGGCCTAATCGGCGATCAGGGCTTCGAGCCTGAGCGCCCCGATGCGGCCGACCTGCCGCAGGGCTTCCTGCCGCTCGGCCTCGGGTGTGTTGCCGAGGCGCGCTTCGAGCCGGGCGAAGATCGTATCGCGGTCGAGGCCCTTCACGGCGATGATGAAGGGGAAGCCAAATTTCTCGGAATAGGCGGCGTTCAGCGCCTGCATCCGCTCGACGGAGGAGGCGGGCGCCTCCAACAGGCCGCTGCCGCCCTGCTCGCTCATCGAATGGGCGGTCAGCTCGCCCCGGAGGGCGGCGCGACTCGCGAGTTCCGGGTGGGCGCGCAGCAGGGCGAGGCGATGCCCCTCATCGGCGCCCGCCACCGCCGCCTCCATCGCCGCGTGCAGGGCGGCGCGGGAGGCGAAGGGGCGATGCGCATACGCTGCTTCCGCGACCCAGGGCGAGTGCTCGTAGATCTCGGCGAGGCGGGCGACGAACTCGCCCCGAGGCAGGTCGTTCAGCGCGGCGATGGCGATCACGGCGTTTCGTCCTTCTCAGGCCCCGGCGGGGTGGTGCTCGGCCCAGTGGCGGGCGATGTCGATCCGCCGCGTCACCCACACGTCGGGGTGGCTCAGCACGTGGTCGAGGAAGCGGGCCAGGGACGGAAGCCGCGCCGGCCGCCCGACGAGGCGGCAATGCAGCCCGATGGAGAGCATCTTCGGCGCGGTGGCGCCTTCCGCGTAGAGGCAATCGAAGGCGTCGCGCAGGTGCGCGAAGAACTGCTCGCCCGTGGGGAAGCCGCCCGGCACCGAGAAGCGCATGTCGTTGGTGTCGAGGGTGTAGGGCACCACGAGGTGTTCCTTGCCGCCGATGCGCACCCAGTAGGGCAGATCGTCGGCGTAGCTGTCCGAATCGTAGAGGAAGCCGCCCTGGTCCACGACGAGCCGCCGCGTGTTCGGGCTGTCGCGGCCGGTGTACCAGCCGAGCAGCTTCTGGCCGGTCAGGCCCTGGATCGTCTCCACCGCGCGGGCCAGATGCTCGCGCTCGATCTCCTCCGGCACGTCCTGGTAGGACAGCCAGCGCCAGCCATGGCCGGCGATCTCGTGGTCGTCGCGCAGGAAGGCTTCCACCACGGCCGGGTTGCGGGCCAGCGCCTGCGCCACGCCGAAGATCGTGAGCGGCACGCCCCGCTCGCGGAACAGCCGCAGGATGCGCCACACCCCCGCGCGGGCGCCGTACTCGTACAGGCTCTCCATGCTCATATGGCGGTTGGGGAAGGGCAGGGCGCCCGCGATCTCCGAGAGGAAGACCTCCGCATGGGGGTCGCCGTCGAGCACGGAGCGTTCGCCGCCCTCCTCGTAGTTCAGCACGAACTGCACCGCGACGCGGGCGCCGTTGGGCCAGCGCGGGTCGGGCGGGGTCGGGCCGTAGCCGATGAAGTCGCGGGGGGCGTCGTCGCCGGGGAGGGGAGCGGTCACGGGAGAGGATCCTGCGAAGGGTGCGGAAAAGTTAGCGCGCGGCGAGCCAGCGTGCGAGTTCCGCCCGCTCCTCGGGCTGCATGTCGGTGATGTTGTTCGGCGGCATGGCGTGGGTCAGCACCGCCTGCATGCGGATCGCCGAGGCGAAGCGCGCCACATGCTCGGGGGTGTCGAGGAGCACGCCCTTGGGCGGGCTCGCCATGTCCGGCCATTGCGGCTCGGCGGCGTGGCACATGGCGCAGCGGGTGCCGATGACGTTCATCACGCTCTCGTCCACGGGCGGGTGCGCGGCCAAGGCGAGGCTCACCGGCTGGACCGGGGCGGCCTCGGCGGCGGCGGTCCAGCCGATCCGCTCGCGGGCGACGGGGGAGGAGGCGATGCTGATCGCCGCCGCGATGGCGACGCAGGCGGTGGCCACGCCCCAGGTCCACCAGCGGTCGCCGCCCCCGGCGTTGCGGACGTTGAAGAAGTGGCGGACCACGCCGCCCGCGATCACCACGAGTCCGACGATCATCCAGCTATAGGGTGAGGACCACGCCAGCGGGTAATGGCCCGACAGCATGAAGAACAGCACCGGCAGGGTGAGGTAGTTGTTGTGCGAGGAGCGGTTCTTCGCCTGCTTGCCCCAGGCGGAGTTCGGCACGCGGCCCGCGACCAGTTCCGCGATGGCCTTGCGCTGGTTCGGCATGATGACGAAGAACACGTTGCCGGTCATCCAGGTGGCGATCACGGCGCCCGTGTGCAGCATCGCCGCCCGGCCGGAGAAGACCTGCTGGAAGCCGAAGGCGAAGGCGACGACCGTCAGGAACACCGCCGTGGCCAAGAGCGGCGGCCGGTTGGCCAGGGGCGAGCGGTTCAGCCCGTCATAGATCAGCCAGCCGAGCGCCAGGGCGCCGATGCCGATGAACGCGCCGGTCATCGGCGCGATGACCCGCACCGCCGGGTCGATCAGGTAGAGGTCGGCCTGCCCGTAATAGACCCAGCACAGCAGGAAGAAGCCCGACAGCCACGTCGAGTAGGATTGCCATTTGTGCCAGATCAGGTGCTCCGGCATCCGGTCGGGCGCGACGAGATACTTGCGCACCTGATAGAAGCCGCCGCCATGCACCTCCCAGGCCTCGCCGCCCTTGCCGGCGGGGATCGCGGGGATGGCGCGCAGGCTGGCGTCGAGGTGCATGAAGTAGAACGAGGCGCCGATCCAGGCGATCGCCGCAACGACATGGGTCCAGCGAATGAGGAAGCCGCCCCATTCATGCAGGATCGGGTACATGGGACGGGTCCCTCTCAGGCGGGTGATGCCGGCCGGTCTCGGCGCGGGATCGCAGCAAGAGGTGTGCCCCGAAGCCGGGCCGGCGGCGACCCGTCCGGCGGGTAAGGTCTTTCAAAACGCTTCGAAAGATGGCGGGCGGTTTTCGGGTTGCGCCGCCGCCGCGCCGCGTGCTCGTCTCGCGCATCCTCCGCGAGACCTTCCCCATGGGCCACCTGTCCACCCACGTCCTCGACACCACCGCAGGCCGCCCGGCCGCCGGGGTCGCCATCGAATTGCGCCGCCTCGGCGACGACGGATCGAGCGAGCGCGTCGCCGCCACGATCACCAACACGGACGGACGCACGGACGGGCCGCTCCTCGAAGGCGCGTCCCTGCGGGCGGGCACCTACGAGCTGCTGTTCCATGTCGGCGCGTATTTCGCCCGGACGGGGGCGGGGCCGGAACAGCCGTTCCTCGATGTGGTGCCCGTCCGGTTCGGCGTGACCGATCCGGCGGCGCGCTATCACGTCCCCCTCGTCGTCACCCCGTGGAGCTATTCAACCTATCGGGGAAGCTGACGCCTCGATTGCGCGACGGGGCGTTTCGCGCGAGACTCGGGTCAGCCGCAGGAGACGCGACCATGCGCGCCCTCACATCCGCAGCCGTCCCGTCCGCCGAGATCCGGCCGGTGCGGACGATCCTCGTCCTGGCGACGATCCTCGCGCTCCTGGTCGCGGGCGCGGCGGCGTTGCGGGCTCCCGCCGCGATCCCCGACCCCGACCTCGCGCGGCTTCTCCGCTTCATGGCGGCGATGAAGGGCGTCTTCGCCCTCGCGGCGTTCGCCGCCTGCCAATGGCGCCTCGCACGGCCCGCCTCCGCGTGGCGGGTCGCCGTCTACGTCGCCGGGCCGCCGGCCATGGCGGGCGGGGCGCTCGCCCTGTTCACCTTCCAGAATGTCGCCCTGGCGGCGGCGGGCCTGCATCTCGGCCTGTTCGCGGTGCTGGCCGCCGCGCTCACCGACCGCGACTTTCTGCCCAACTTCCCCCGCCGCTGAAAGCGGCCCGTCGATTTGGAATAAATCGACTTTTAGTGCACGTTCCGCGCGTACCGAGCTGCTGCCATGCCTCCCTAAGAAGGCACGACGCTCGGGCGCGGAGGAAACATGAACGAAATCGTCAAGCCGGACTCGCTGATCGTCGCCCAGGCCGAGAGCCTGACGGAGACCTTCTTCGGAGGCTGCCCGCACGATTGCCCCGACACCTGCTCCATGCTGTTCGACGTCAAGGACGGCCAATTGCAGGGCGTCCGCGGCAACCCCGACCACCCGATGACTCGCGGTGGCCTCTGCGTGAAGCTCAAGGATTACGAGAAGCGCCACTATCACCCGGATCGGCTGCTCTACCCGATGAAGCGGGTCGGCCCGAAGGGCTCGAAGCAGTTCGAGCGGATCTCCTGGGACGAGGCGCTGGACACCATCGTCACCCGCTGGAAGGCGATCATCGACAGCCACGGTCCGCAGGCCATCGCGCCCTACAGCTACCTCGGCAACCAGGGCCTCGTGCACGGGCTGAACGGCGGCGACGCCTTCTTCAACCGCATGGGCGCCACCGTCACCGAGCGGACCTTCTGCGGCGAGGGCTCCTGCACCGCGTGGCTGCTCACGGTCGGCCCGACCGCCGGCCTCGACCCGGACAGCTACATCCACTCCAAGTACATCGTGATCTGGGCCTGCAACTCGGTCAGCACGAACCTTCACCATTGGGCCATCGTGAAGGACGCCCAGAAGAAGGGCGCCAAGGTCGTCGTCATAGACGCCTACGCCTCCCGCACCGCCAAGGCCGCCGACTGGCACATCGCCCCGAAGCCGGGCACGGACGGCGCGCTCGCCATGGCGCTGATCAACTCGATCATCGAACAGGGCCTCGTCGATCAGGATTACGTCGACAACTACACCGTCGGCTTCGAGGAGTTGAAGGAGCGCGCCGCCGAGCGCACGCCGGACTGGGCCGCCGAGATCACCGGGGTCTCCGCCGACGACATCCGCAAGCTCGCCCGGGAGATGGCGACCGAACAGCCGGTGGGCATCCGCATCGGTGTGGCCCTGGAGCGGCATTACGGCGGCGGCCAGACCATCCGGGCGGTCGCCTGCATCCCGGCGCTGACCGGCGCGTGGCGCCATGTCGGCGGCGGCATCACGCAGTTCGGCGTCTGGGAGCACCCCTACAAGTTCGACGTCATCTGCCGCCCCGACTTGATCCCGGAGGGCACCCGCGTCGTCTCGAACCTGCAGATCGGCCGGGCGCTCACCGGCGAGATGAGGCTCGATCCGCCCATCATGTCCATGATGTGCTGGAACTCGAACCCCGTGACGCAGGCCCCCGAGACCGACAAGATCGTCGAGGGGCTGATGCGCGAGGACCTGTTCATGGTCTCGGCCGAGCACTTCATCTCGGACACGGCCTCCTACGCCGACATCCTGCTGCCCGCCACGATGGGCGCCGAGATGGAGGACATGATCCTCTCCTGGGGCCACCTCTACCTGACCTACAACACCAAGTGCGCCGAGGCGCCGGGCGAGGCGATCCCGAACAACGAGATCTTCCGCCGCCTTGCCGCCCGGCTCGGCTTCGAGGAGGAGAACTTCAAGTGGACCGACGCCGAGTGCCTTGAGCACTACGTCGATTGGAACGCCCCGGCCTGCGAGGGCATCGACCTCGCCTACATGCGCGAGCACGGCTTCGCCCGCCTGAAGGTCGGCACCCCCGACGACCGCGCCCCCCACCGCGAGGGCAACTTCCCGACGCCGACCGGCAAGTGCATGCTGAAGGTCGAGGGCGCCACGAACTTCGTCGCGCCGCCGTTCCGCCAGATGTACGAGGGGTTCCAGCCCGGCGAAGCCCTCGATCCGCTGCCGGATTACCTCGGCCCGCGTGAATCCCACACGAACGACCCGGAACTCGCCAAGCGTTTCCCGCTCAACATCGTCTCGCCCAAGAGCCACTACTTCCTGAACTCCTGCTACGCGAACATGGAGGACAAGCAAAAGGGCCAGGGCGAGCAGTTCGTGATGATCAGCGCCGAGGATGCGCGGGCGCGGGGCATCCTGGACGGGGACCGGGTGAAGGTCGCCAACGACCGCGGCGCCTTCAAGGGCGTGGCGCGGATCACCGACGACGTGAAGTCCGGCATCGTCGTGGCGACGCTGGGCTACTGGCGCCAGCTCAACGAGGGCACGGTGAACAGCATCTCGTCGGGCGCCTTCACCGACATGGGCCACGCGCCGTCCTTCTCGGACAACCTCGTCGAGGTCTCGCGCGCCAACTGAGGGGCAGTGACGGGCAGGAAACCGCCCGTCAGCCCGCCGGCACGCTCATCTCGAAGCGCAGCCCGTCGCCGTCGATCGTGCGCGAGAAACGGCCCCGCAGGCTGCGTTCGATGGTCTGCTTCAGCAGCCGCGAGCCGAAGCCCGTTCCCTCGCCCTTCACCGCCCCCGGCTCGGCCCCGCCCTCGCGCCATGCGAGCCGGATCGTGTCGCCGGTCATGCTGCCCTCGACCCGCACCGCACCGGAGCCGGACAGCGCCCCGTACTTCGCCGAGTTGGTCGCGAGTTCGTGGAAGATCATCGCGTAGTCGTTGGTGTATTCGGACCCGACCACGACGCCCTCGTCGATGGCGACGGCGATGTTGTGGCCCTGGTGGTAGGGCGACAGGATCCGCTGCGCGAGGTCCTTCAGGTGCACGTGGCCCTGGTCGAACTTCTGTGAGCGCGTCGCCAGGGTCGTGGCCTCGTGGAGCACGCCGAAGCGGCGGGCGAGGTCTTCCGCGAAGGCGGGCATCGAGGTCGCCTCCCGCGCCACGATGGAGGTCAGGGCGCGGGCCACGCTGAACATGTTCGAGACCCGGTGCGCCAGTTCGGCGGTGAGGAGCCGTTCGGCCTCCTCCGCGCGCTTGTGCTCGGTCACGTCCATGAAGATGGCCTGGAGCCATTCGCCGACGCGCCCGGCCTCGCCGCCGACGCCCCGCGCGGAGATCCACCGCGCCTCCGGCCCCACGCCGACACGGAAATCGAAGCTGTAGGGCTGCGGGTCGGTGGCGCTGGCCTCCCATTCCCGGATCATCCCCAGGCGGTCTTCGAGGTTCACCTTCGCGAACAGCTCATCGATGCCGATGACCGTCTGCGTGGTGCCCCAGAATTCCTGGCAGAGGCTGTCGAGCCGCGCGAGGCGCCGCACGGGCGACCACGCCCACAGGGCGACCCCGCCGCGATGGATCGTGTCGCTGAAGCTCGCCAGCGTCCACACCTCGTCGGCCGTTCCACCCCGCTCGGTCATGGCTGTCCGGGTTTGCTCTGTCAGGTCGGAGGGATCGAGACCCATGGGCGGGATTCTGTCTCCATGGCCCCCCGCGAGATGGAGGGAGCCGGGGCTTCGGCAAGGGGATCACGGTGATGCCTCACCGGGCGCCCGTGTCAAACACGGCGGATTGCCGCCCGCCGGCCGGTTAGTCACTTTCGTTCACGCTGTGGCGAAGAAACCGCTAGTTGCGCAGAATCTCGCAATGCTCGCGTCTTAAACCATGTGCCATACGAACGTCGACAACCAGTCGTCGCATCTTGCCGTTGGCACGAATGAAGATCATCACCCTTGCATCCGCCCTGATCCTGGCGGGCATAGGCCTCATCACCGGCCGGGCGACGGCCGAGACCGGCCCGAGCGATCTGGGAAACCTGATTTGGCGGGCGGGAGCGACCTCCCGCCGGGACGTGCAGGGCAGGGACGTCTCGCCCGGCGACCTCCGGGACCGCCTGACCGTCGTGTCCTTCGCGAGTTCGGGCTGCGCCATCCTCTGCGTCACCCGCACGATGGACCTCGACAAGCTCGCCCGCGACCTGCCCGCGTCGCTGCGGGAGCGTGTCCGCTTCCTCGTGATCGGCACCGACCCCGCCGCCGACGACGCCGCCCGGTTCCGGACCTTCGCGGACGGGCTCCTCGGGCCCGACCGGCGCCTGCGCTTCCTGGCCTCCGATGCCGAGGAGACCCGGGCGCTCGCCGAGCGGCTGCGCTACCCGGCCGACCGCCTGCCGGAGCCGCCCCCGACGATCCTGCTGTTCGACCGCCGGGGCGGTCTCGCCATGACCTATGGCGGCGACCCCGTGGACGCGCCCCGCCTGCAGCGGGACCTCGCGATCCTCGACACCTTCACCCAGGGAATTGGCCAGCCGGCCGCGCCCGCCTCTCGCTGACCCCGAACCCCCGCCTCGGCGACGGTTGGCTGGACTGGCAACGGCGCGGCCGACCAGCTCTTCACCTCAACTGCCTCGAAGCTCTGAGATCGTCAGCGCCGCGCGGATCGCGGCGCAGGCGGGATGATCGGCGCCGGGCGTGGCGGACAGGGCCACGCCCGGTTGCCAGACGAGGAAGTCGGTCCCTGTCCGGGTGCCGCCGAGGGCATAGACCCCGACACGCCCGGCCCGCGCCGTCCCCTGCGCGAGGGTGACGGACATGCGGAAATACTGGCGCGGGGAGGGGGTGCGCCTCCCATCCTGCGGCGGCACCGGGCCCGAAGGCTGCAACCGCCGCACCAGGGACGCGAGGTCGAACGACCCCGCCTCGTTGTAGACCGTGAGCGCCGGCTGGAGCCGCGCCGCGATCTCCGGCGTCATCGACGGGAGCCGCCCGATCTCATCGACGCTGAGAAAGGGCCCGTTGCGCGGGCCGTAGGAGAGACCCCTGGCGCGGTATTGCGCCAGTTCGGCGCCGCCATTGGGCTCCGGCACGTCGTCTGCGTCACGATAATCGGCGATCTCCGCGCCGAGGGCGAGGGCGGTGGAATCGGGAACGCCGAGAATCCGGAAGGCCTCTTCCATCGCCGGGCGCGGCGTGCGGTTCAGGTCGATCAGGCGGCCCTGATCCTCCAGGGACAGCACAGCCACACGGCCGGAGGGGAGGGCGCAGGCGACAGGGCGGCCGTCCTCCGGGAGGCCGAGCCCGGCGAGGCGGTAGGTCCGGGCCACGGCGAGGTCGTGGGCGAGGAGGCGGGTGATGCCGTCCGCCATGCCCTGCAGGTTCACGAGGTCGGCGCGGGTGCGGGCGAGGGCGGCGTTGGCCCGCGTCTGCAGGATCGCCGTGGCGAGGACCGCGCTGACGGCGGCGAGCACCATCACCACCGAGACGAGGACGAAGCCGTCCTCGTTGTCCCGCCGGGCGCCGCCGCTCACCGCACGTCTCCCGTGGCGATGATGAGCGGCGGCCAGCGCCGCGCGTCCGCCGGGGCGAAGGCGATCCGCACCTCGATGAGATCGGGCTGACGGTCCCGGCGCGCCCAGGCCGCCGCCCAGGTGGCGGGCATCCCCTTGGCCGGCGCTCCGTAATAGCGGAGCCCTAATCCGGCCACCCGTTCCAGCAGCACCTCCGAGCGCGCCGTCGCTGCCGTGCCCTGGAGGGTTTTGAGGGGGATGCGCCGCTCCACGAGATCGAAGCCGCCATCCCCGCGCGGGACGCCGACGAGGGTCGCGACGAGTTCCGCCGGGCGCTCGACGGCGCGGTCCGGGGCGATGGCCGCCGAGAGGCCATCCGGCCCGCCCTGCAGGACCGGCTGGGTGCCGTCCATATGGCGGCTGGCGAGGCTCCCGAAGGTGCGGGTCAGGTGGTCGCGTACCGCGCGGACCTGTCCCGATCCCTCGGCGGCGGCGACGGCGGCGGAGGTCCGCCCCGCGACGCGCACGGTCTCGATCAGCAGCACGCCGACGAGGGCGGCGAGCGCCAGGGAGACCAACACCTCGACCAGCGCGAAGCCGTCCTGCGAGCCGGGCTTGTTTTCACGCATCGGGCTTGCCCGGCACGAGGGTGGTGTAGACCGGTCGCCCCTCCGGCCCGCCGAGGGTGAGGACGAGGCGCCAGATCGCCGGGCCGCGCCGCGCGGGCAGGGCAGCGCGCACGTCGCTCACCGTGAGCGTCCAGGGGCGCCCATCCGCGAAGCGCCCCTCGCCGATCCCCACCGCGAGAGGTCCCGCCGCGATCCGTTGCAGGCAGATCGATTCGGCCTCGTCGGCTTCCGTCTGCCACAGGGCCGCCCGGCGCAGGCCCGTCACCGTCTCCCCCGCGATCTGCAGGGCGAGGATCATGCCGATGGCGGCGATGGCGAAGGCCACCAGCACCTCGACCACGGTGAAGCCGTCCTCCCCGCCGGATCGGGATGCGCTCACGGCAGCGTCCCCCGCGTGACGCGGCCGAGCAGCATGCCGACCGTCAGCACCCGCCCACCGATGACGATGCGCCCGCCGCTCGATCCGCCATCGGGCAGGAAGCGGATTTCCCCAGGCGTCGCGGTCGCGGCCTCCTCGACCTGCACGACGACCGGCAGGGGCGCCGTCGCGATGGGCACCGCGCCGGGCCTTGAGGAGAGGAACCGCCCCGAATCGGGCTCGAACACGAGATGCGCGGTCTCGCCGGAACGCAGCGCCTGCACCCGCAACAGGGCCATCTCCGCGCCGAGGGTGGCGGCGATCCGGTCGGCCCGGCGCACGGTGCCGCTGCCGGCGAACTGCGTCGCGACCGCCGCCGCGAGGCCGAGAATCACCAGGGTCACGAGCATCTCCACCAGGGTGAAGCCCGCGTTCTCGCCTGCCTCCTCCGGGGCTGCTCGGGCCGACACGTTCGCGAAATCTCCCAACCCCAGCGCGAGGTTGCACGCGCGTGAGACAACCGGAGCGTGGTGAAGATTCGGTTTCGCGGCTTGGCCGCTGCCAATGGCCCGGCCCATGCTACGCTCGCGTGCCTTCCACAACGGAGCGTGTGATCGTGCTGAACAGACGACGTTTCATGGCCGTGTCCGGGGCCGCGCTGGCCGCGCCGGCCCTCGCGCAGGGTGCGAACTCGCGGGTGCTCAAGTTCATCCCGCAGGCCGACCTGACGGTCCTCGACCCGATCTGGACGACCGCCTACGTCACCCGCAACCACGGGCTGGCGGTCTTCGACACGCTCTACGGCCTCGACAGCAGCTTCCGCGCCCAGCCGCAGATGGCGGCGGGCCATGTGACGGAGGACGACGGCAAGCGCTGGAAGATCACCCTGCGGCCGGGCCTGAAGTTCCACGACGGCACGCCGGTCCTGGCGCGGGATTGCGTGGCGAGCATCGGCCGGTGGGGCAAGCGCGACGCCATGGGGCAGTCGCTCCTGAGCTACACGGACGAACTCACCGCGCTGGACGACACGACCATCCAGTTCCGGCTGAAGAAGCCCTTCGTCCTCCTGCCGGATGCGCTGGGCAAGGTCGGCTCCAACATCTGCGCGATCATGCCGGAGCGGCTGGCCAAGACCGACGCCTTCACGCAGGTGACGGAGATGGTCGGCAGCGGCCCGTTCCGCTTCAAGGCGGACGAGCGCATCGTCGGCGCCCGCGTCGTCTATGAGAAGTTCGCCGATTACGTCCCCCGCGAGGGCGGCGAGCCGCAATGGACCTCCGGCCCGAAGCGCGCCTACATCGACCGGGTGGAGTGGACGATCATCCCCGATCAGGCCACCGCCGCCTCGGCCATGCAGACCGGCGAGATGGATTGGTGGGAGCAGCCCCCGGCCGACCTCGTGCCGACGCTGCGGGGCCTCACCACCACCATCAAGGACCCGACCGGCCTCATCGGCACGCTGCGGCTGAACCAGCTCCTGCCGCCCTTCGACAACCCGGCGATCCGCAAGGTCCTGCTCAAGGTCGTGGACCAGACCGACTTCATGCAGGCGGTGACGGGCACCGACCCGAAGCTGATGCACGCGCCGGTCGGCTATTTCTGCCCGAAGCTGCCGATGGCGAACGATGCCGGCCTCGATGCCCTGACCTCCACCCGCGACTTCGCGGCGGCCAAGAAGGAACTCGCCGCCGCAGGCTACAAGGGCGAGAAGATCGTGCTCATGGGCGCGTCCGACTTCCCGACGCTCAAGGCGCTGGCCGACGTCGCCGCCGACATGCTCTCCCGCGCCGGCTTCAACGTCGATTATCAGGTGATGGATTGGGGCACCGTCGTGCAGCGGCGGGCGAAGAAGGACCCGATCGCGCAGGGCGGCTGGAACGCGTTCTGCACCTTCTGGGCGGGACTCGATCAGGCGAACCCGGCGGTCAGCTCCTTCCTGCGCGGCAACGGCGCGGGCGCGGCCATCGGCTGGCCGACCAGCGAGAAGATCGAGGCCCTGCGCTCGCAATGGCTCGATTCGCCCGATGTCGCCAGCCAGAAGACGGTGGCCGCCGAGATCCAGAAGCAGGCTTTCGTGGACCTGCCCTACCTGCCCCTCGGCCAGTACTTCGTGCAGACCTCGTACCGGCCCAACATCTCGGGCGTCCTCGAAGGCGTGCCGGTGTTCTGGAACGTCAAGAAGGGCTGAATCCTGCGGCGTCCCGCCGGGCCTGCTGGCGGGGCGCCCTCCCGATCCTATCTCGGGGGCGGGAGGAGCACCGATGCAGACGATCGACCACGGCAGCCATGGCGAGATCCGCGATGCGGTGCGGGCGCTCTGCGCCGACTTCCCGGCGGAGTATCACCGCCGCATCGACGAGGCACGGGGCTACCCGGAGGCGTTTGTCGAGGCCCTGACCAAGGCCGGCTGGATGGCCGCGCTGATCCCCGAGGAATACGGCGGCTCCGGCCTCGGCCTGACGGAGGCTTCCGTCATCATGGAGGAGATCAACCGCTCGGGCGGCAATTCCGGCGCCTGCCACGGCCAGATGTACAACATGAACACCCTCGTCCGGCACGGCTCGGAGGAGCAGCGCCGGCATTACCTGCCGCGCATCGCGGCGGGGGAGTTGCGGCTGCAATCCATGGGCGTCACCGAGCCCGGCGCCGGAACCGACACCACCAAGATCAAGACGACGGCTGTGCGCCGGGGCGACCGCTACGTCATCAACGGGCAGAAGGTGTGGATCTCGCGGGTCCAGCATTCGGACCTGATGATCCTGCTCGCCCGCACCACGCCCCTCGACCAGGTGAAGAAGAAATCCGAGGGGATGTCGATCTTCCTCGTGGACCTGCACGAGGCCGTCAAGACGGGCCTGACGGTGCGGCCGATCCTCAACATGGTCAACCACGAGACCAACGAGCTGTTCTTCGACGAGCTCGAAATCCCCGCCGAGAACCTGATCGGCGAGGAGGGCCAGGGCTTCAAGTACATCATGACCGGGCTCAACGCCGAGCGGGCATTGATCGCCGCCGAATGCATCGGCGACGGCTACTGGTTCATCGACAAGGTCACGGCCTACACGAAGGAGCGCGTGGTGTTCGGCCGCCCCATCGGCCAGAACCAGGGCGTGCAGTTCCCCATCGCGGAAAGCTTCATCGAGGTCGAGGCGGCCAACCTCATGCGCTACGAGGCCTGCCGCCTCTACGATGCCGGCGAGCCCTGCGGCGCCCAGGCCAACATGGCGAAGTATCTCGCCGCCAAGGCAAGCTGGGAGGCGGCCAATGCCTGCATCCAGTTCCACGGCGGCTTCGGTTTCGCCGCCGAATACGACGTGGAGCGCAAGTTCCGCGAGACGCGCCTCTATCAGGTCGCGCCGATCTCCACGAACCTGATCCTGTCCTACGTCGCCGAGCATATCCTCGGGCTGCCGCGCTCGTTCTGACCCGCCCGGCCCGATTGCGCTTGAACCGGTGCCCCAACCTTGGCACCCCCTGGGGGCCATGCATGCACCCCGCACGATCCGTCGCCCGGCCTCCGCCCTCAGACGCCTGCTGACCAGCGAGGCCGGCGGCGGGCTCGTGCTGATGGCGAGCGCCGCGCTGGCCCTGGTCGTGGCGAACTCGTCCCTGGCGGAGGTCTATTTCGCGGCGCTCAAGGCCCATCTCGGGCCGCTCAGCGTGCTGCACTGGATCAACGACGCGCTGATGGCCGCGTTCTTCCTGCTCGTCGGGCTGGAGATCAAGCGCGAGATGCTCGACGGACGCCTGCGCACATGGCCCGACCGCGTCCTGCCGGGCGTCGCCGCGCTGGGCGGGATGATGGCCCCGGCCCTGGTCTACATTGCCGTGAATCGGCACTCGCCCGAGACCCTGCGCGGCTGGGCGATTCCCGCCGCCACGGACATCGCCTTCGCCCTCGGGGTGCTGGCCCTCATCGGGTCGCGGGTGCCGGTGTCGCTGAAGGTGTTCCTGACGGCGCTCGCCATCATCGACGACCTCGGCGCCGTGGTCATCATCGCGGCCTTCTACACCGCCGACCTCTCCCTGCCGATGCTCGGCGGGGCGGCCGCGACCCTCGCGGTCCTCTACGGGCTGAACAAGGCCGGGGTCTCGCGCCTCTCGCCCTACCTCGTCCTCGGCGTCGTGCTGTGGCTGTTCGTGCTGAAATCCGGCGTGCACGCCACCATCGCCGGGGTGCTGCTGGCCCTCACGATCCCCCTGCGCCTCAGCCGGGGCACGCCCGACGACCCGGCCTCGCCCCTGCACCGGCTGGAACACGCGATCCACCCCTGGTCGGCCTATCTCGTGCTGCCGATCTTCGGCTTCGCCAATGCCGGCGTGTCCCTCGTCGGGTTCGAACCGCGGATGCTCCTCGATCCCGTGACCCTCGGCGTGGCGCTCGGCCTCTTCCTCGGCAAGCAACTCGGCGTGTTCGGCTTCGTGCTCGCCTGCGTGAAGACGGGGCTGGCGCCGCGACCGGCCCACGCGAGCTGGGCGCAGGTCTACGGCGTCGCGCTGCTCTGCGGCGTCGGATTCACCATGAGCCTGTTCATCGGCCTCCTGGCCTTCGCCGACGCCCCCGCGCTCGAATCGGAGGTGAAGGTCGGCGTGCTCGCGGGCTCCATCGCCTGCATCGTCGCGGGCGCCCTCGTGTTGCTCGTCGCCCCGGCCCGGCCGGGCGCGCGCTAACCCCCGTCCGCCGCGTCCGCACCGTTTCACGCTCGCGTGAGGGATGTTGCATTTGCGCCGCAGCGCCTGCGGTCGCGAAGGGTCTCCCTGCGACAATTAACGTCTCGTTAACCATTGTAAACATAATATTTATTCAGTCACGAGACAGACTTTCTCGTGAATTCGATTGATCAGCATGAGTCAAAACCGAGACTTTTGCGGATCGGACCCCCAAGAACCCAGATACAACCGCAAGCTGCCATTCTGGACGTACTCGCGACTTGCGCGGGGCGACGGCACCGACTTGCGCCTTGAGGACGCCGCAGGATGTTCATCGTCATCGACGAGCGGGAAAGCGTGACCTCCCAGTACGTGGCCGGTTTCGGCGAAGAGGGCGTCAGCGCCCGTGCCCTCCCCACGGACGGTTTTGAGATCTGGCTCAACGGGGTTCCCGCGAAAGACCTGGACAGCGTGCAGGGCTTCGTCCTCGGCGACTTCACCGAGCGGCCGGGATACACGGCGGCGATCCGCACGCTGTCGCGGGCGCCGATCATCGCCCTGAACGAGACGCGCTCCCTCGAACAAACCCTCGCCCTGTTCACGGCCGGCATCGACGACGTGGTGCGCAAGCCGGCCGGCATCGTGCGCCCGCGCGACATCTCGCGGAAGAACACGATCGACTACGACAAGATTGCCGAGGCGCGCATCTCCTACGGCGGGCGCGGGCGCATCACCGACGTGCAGAACCCGACCGTCGGCCAGCAGATCTTCGAAACGGTCTCGCCGTTCTAGTGCATCAATTCAGACGAAGGCGTCAGCCGCGTCGGAAAAATTGATGCAAAAACAAAGAGCTAGGGCAGAGACGCATGAACAGAGTGAGTGCGTCTCTGCACGAGCGCGCGGACGGGGGGACACATCATGGCGGATGCCGAAAAGAAGAAGGGCGGCAAGGGCTGGGTCGGGGGGCTTCTCCTCTCCACCCTGGTCGCGGTCGGCACGGGCGGGATGCTCGGCGTCTACCTGCTCTCGACGGTCGAGAAGGCGGTGGACCAGAAGGTCCGCGACGAGCAGGCCAAGGCCGCCCCCGCGCTGAACTATGCCGGCGACCTCTCCCTGCGCAGCGTCGGCTCCGTGGTGACGAACCTCGCCGAACCGACCGAATCCTGGGTGCGCGTCGAATCCTCGGTGGTGCTGAAGGGCGTCGTGCCGAACGCCGACGTGACGCTCGCCGAGATCCGCGCCGACCTGCTCGCCTACCTGCGCACCCTCTCCCTGGCACAGATCGAGGGCGCGAGCGGGCTCCAGCACCTGCGGGAAGACCTCAACGAACGGGTGGCGCTCCGCAGCAAGGGCACGATCCGCGAACTCATCGTCGAATCCCTGGTGGTGCAATGACCTCTCGTCGGCATGCCCTGCGGCTCGCCGCGATCCTCGGCCTGACGCTGGCGGCCGGCGCCGCGCAGGCACAGGGCGTCACGGGCGTTCCTGCCCTCGACCAGTTGCTGCCGGCGGGGAACGGGGCGGCCTCGGGCCGGATCCTGCAACTCGTCGCGCTTCTCACCGTCCTGTCGCTGGCGCCCGGCCTCCTCGTGATGGTCACGAGCTTCACGCGCTTCTCGGTGGCGCTGTCCTTCCTGCGCTCGGGGCTCGGGCTCCAGAACACGCCCGCGAACCTGTTCCTCGTCTCGCTCTCGCTGTTCATGACCTTCTACGTCATGGCCCCGACCTTCGACCGGGCCTGGGGCGAGGGCGTGAAGCCCCTGCAGGAAAACCGGATCACCGAGGAGGAGGCCTACGGCAGGATCGTGGAGCCGTTCCGCGAGTTCATGACCGCGCAGGTGCGGCCGAAGGATCTGCAGACGTTCTCCGATCTCGCCAGCCGCAACTTCCCCAAGGCCGAGGCCGGCGAGAAGATCGACCTGCGCATCCTGATCCCGGCCTTCATGATCTCCGAACTGCGCCGGGGATTCGAGATCGGCTTCCTGATCGCGCTGCCCTTCCTCGTCATCGACATCATCGTCTCCACCATCGTCATGTCGATGGGCATGATGATGTTGCCGCCGACAGTGATCTCCCTGCCGTTCAAGGTGTTGTTCTTCATCCTCATAGACGGCTGGAATCTGTTGGTGACAGGTCTCGTGCGCTCGTTCTTCTGAAGAGCAGCTTCGCGCAAGGCTGACCCGTCACACAGGCTGACGACGCAAGTCAGGTCGCCAGCAGGGTTGGTCCAGGGATGTTCGGACGCGAGCAAGCCGAGAGGCTGTGGAGCAACATCATCGAACTCGGGGCACGCCGGCTCGTGGCGCTCGGCCTCGTGGGTCTCTTCGTCTTCACCGGCGTCGGGCTCGGCGCCTATTACCTCAGCCGCCCGGCGCAGGAAGCGCTCTATACCGGCCTGTCCCGCGAGGATGTCGGGCGCATCGGCGGGGTCCTGAAGGACAACGGCATCCCGTTCGACGTCAGCGCCGACGGCACCGCCGTGATGGTCCGCTACGGCAACACCGCCCAGGCCCGCATGCTGCTCGCGGAGAAGGGCCTGCCGCAGAGCTCGAAGTCCGGCTACGAGCTGTTCAACGATCTCGGGTCCCTCGGCATGACCTCGTTCATGCAGGAGGTGACGCGGGTGCGGGCGCTGGAAGGCGAACTCGCCCGCACCATCCAGGGCATGAAGGGCGTGCGCGCCGCCCGCGTCCACATCGTGCTGCCCGACCGCGCCTCGTTCCGCCGGGACCAGCAGCCGCCCTCGGCCTCCGTGGTGGTGCGCACCGAGCCCGCCGACGACGTGAGCGGCGCCCAGGCGATCCGCCAGCTCGTCGCCGCCGCGATTACCGCCCCCAGTTGCACGGCCGAGCGCGTGATGCGCTTGATCTCGTCGGGCTCGAAATACTTCAGCAGGCGGCCCGCCGCCGGCTTGCCCATGGCCAGCAGCAGGGTCGCGACCTGATCGACCGGCGCGAGCGCACGGCCCGGCCCGCGCAGGGCCGGGGGCGGGGTCGCCGGGGATGGTGCCAGGGGTGCAGCTGCCACGAACTCGGCCTCAGGCGGCCGCGTCGGTTTCGGACGGCCCGACCACCTCGGTCAGCGAGACGCCGAAGCGGGAATTGTCCTCCTCGACGATGACGATCTCCCCCCGGGCGACGACCCGCCCGTTGACCATGACGTCGACGGGCTCGCCCACCCGGTGGTCCAGCGGCACCACGGCGCCGCGCCCGAGCTTCATCAGGTTGGCGACCGGCATGGTCGCCGAGCCCAGCACCACCTGCACGAGGACGGGGATGCGCAATATCGAATCGAGGTTGCGCCCGTCGCCGAGGCGCGGCTCCTCGGCGGCCTGGGGGGTCTCGGCGTCGGGGAAGGGGCTGTTGCTCATCGCGGACTCGGGGCGTTCAGCCGTGCGGCGGGGGATTCTCTAGCAGGTCTGGCTGATGCGAGGCTGTCCCGCGCGGCCTCCAGCGCGGCGAGGGTGGCGCGGGCCTCGTCGATCCGGCGGCCCAGCGCGTCGAGCACTTCGCGGCCCTCGCCCGCGAAGCTGCGCACCGCCTCCCCGGCGCTCGCCAGGGCGTGGCCGGAGGCGGCCATGGCGCGCCCGTACTCCGCCTGGGTGCGGTCGAGGCGCTTCAGCTTCAGGTACATCGGCACCACGCAGGCGCAGGTGCCGAGGAGGGCGGCGAGAAGCACGCCGTCAACCAGCGAGGTCATGAAGCTTGTCCTTGTCCTGAGCGATGACCTCGTCGATCCGCAGCACGTAGGCCCCCTGCGCCTGTCCGGCATGGGCCCAGAACAGCGGCCGTTGGTTGCCTTCGAGCTTGATGCGGGTGGTCGGCGTGGCGTCGAGGCCGATGACCTGCCCGACCTTCAGCCCGGCGATCTCGCCGAGCGTCAGGTGGCGCTCCTCCAGCACGGCGCGCAGCGTCACCTCGGCCTTCTGGACCTGGGCGGCGATCTGCTGCGACCAGCGCGGATCGCGGGCGGTGGATTCGCCGGTGAGCACCTTGGCGAGGCTCGCCCGCAGGGGATTCAGCAGGGCCTGCGGGATGATGAGGAACATCTCGCCGCTGCGGCTGAGGCCCTGGAACAGGAACTTCGCCTGCACCGCGTGGTTCGTGCGCCGCCCGATGATCGCGAACTCCATCCGCGTCTCGGTGCGCTCCAGCCTGAAGGCCGTCTGCGAGACGAGGCCGAACGAGCTCTCCAGCGCCTTGCCGACCTGCTCGAACACCATCTGCGCCACCCGCAGTTCGATGGCGGAGAAGGCGCGCTCCTCCTCGACCGGGGGCTCCGATCCGTCGGCGCCGAACAGCACCTCGACCATCGTGTAGATGAAGTCGCGGTCGAGCCCGACGAGGACGTGCCCGTCCCAGCCCGGCGCGTGGAAGATGCCGACCACGGCGTTGTTGTCGTAGGCGTCGAGGAAGTCGCCGAAGCGCCCGCTCTCCACGCCGGAGAGGGCGTAGAAGATGGTCGAGGAAACCCGGTGCTTCAGGGCGTCGCCACAGCCGGTGGCGAGGCGGTCGAAGATGAGCTGCAGCATCGGCAGCCGGTCGAGGGACAGCCCCGCCGCCTGCTGGATGCGCGACCGGATGTCGGCCGGCTCGCGCCGGATCGGCGGCGCCTCGATGGGGGCGGCCTCCATCTCAGGCGGCCTCGGCGCGGGCGCCCGGCACGGTGGCGGCCTCGACCTCGTCGATGGTGGGCCGGTCCGCCGAGGCGATGCCCTTGCGGCCGTGCTCGATGGCGATCTGCGGCAGCGCGCCGTTCATGTAGGCGATGAGGCTCTGCTTCGCGATCGTGTAGACGGAGGTCTGCTTCTCGCGCACGCCCTTGATCTTCATGGCCAGCGGCGCGAGCACCCCATAGGAGGCGAACACGCCGAAGAAGGTGCCGACCAGCGCCGCGCCGATCAGGCCGCCGAGGATCTGGGGCGACTGGTCGAGGGCGCCCATGGCCTTCACGATGCCGAGGACGGCGACCACGATGCCGAGGGCCGGGAGGGCTTCGGCCACGGTGTTGATGGCGTTGTAGGGCTTGAGGGCGGCCTTCTTCTGCGTGCCGATCTCCTCCTCCATCAGCGACTCGATCTCGTGCGAGCGGGCGCCGCCGATGAGGATGAGCCGGCAATAGTCGCAGATGAACATCACCAGATCCTGGTTCTTGGTGACGTCGGGATAGTTCTTGAAGATCTCGGAATTGGCCGGATCGTCGAAATGGGTCTCGACCTCGTTGCGCGGCTTGGTCTTCAACTCGCGCAGCAGGGCGTGGAGCAGGCCGAGCAGGGACAGGTAATCCTTGCGCTTCGGCGCCGTGTCGAGGACCGCCTCCATGGTGGCCTTCCCGGAATCGATGACCGTCTTCATCGGGTTGGCCATGACGAGGCCGCCGATGGCCATGCCGCCGATGATGACGAACTCCCAGGGTTGCCAGATGACGATCAGGTGCCCGCCCATGGCGACGAACCCGCCGAGCATGCAGCCGATCGCGATGAGCAGCCCGATCCCGATCCCCATAGCGTCCGGCCCTCCCGATGCGCCCTCATGGCGCCGCCGTGGCAGGCAGGACTAATCGGCCTCGCTTGCACGAGGCTGTGAGGCCCGGTTCCCCGGCGGGACAGGGGAACCGGCCCCAGCCTTGGGCATTGCACAACTCAGGCTTTCAGAAGAGATGTGTGAAGGGTTGTGCTCGTGCCGAATTCCCGGCAACCGCTACAGTCTGAACCCGCCGCGATCAGGCCGCTGCCGACGCTGCGCCATGCGGGCCAGCTGTTTGAGACCGAGCGCCGGCTCAACGCGGTCCTCAACAACGCCTCGGTGTCCATCTTCCTGATGGATGACCGCCAGCATTGCATCTACATGAACCGCGCCGCCGAAGAATTGACTGGCTGGACGCTGGACGAGGTGCTGGCGCGGGATTGCCCCCTGCACGACATCGTCCACCACACCTATCCCGACGGGCGTCCGTTCCCGCTGCACGAATGCGCCATCGACCGCGCCTTCCCGGAGAACAACCAGGAGCGCGGCGAGGAGGTGTTCGTCCACCGCGACGGGCATTTTTACCCGGTTGGGTTCACGGCGAGCCCGATCCGCGACGATTCCGCCAACATCATCGGCACGATCATCGAGGTGCGGAACATCAGCGACGAGAAGGCCGCCGCCGAGCGCCAGCGCCTGCTGATCAACGAGTTGAACCACCGGGTGAAGAACACCCTCGCGACGGTGCAATCCATCGCCGCGCAGACCTTCCGGGGCCGCACCGACCTCGCCGTGCGCGCCGTGTTCGACGCGCGCATGACCGCCCTCTCCACCGCCCACAACGTGCTGGTCGAGGACAATTGGGAGAGCGCCAGCTTGGTCAGCGTGATCGAGCGGTCGCTTGCCCCCCACCTTCTGGCGGAGGTCGACGTTAACCGCTTCCAGCTAGACGGCCCGGATGCACGGCTTCACCCGAAAGTCGCGGTGACACTGGCGATGGCGCTGCACGAGCTGATGACGAACGCCGCCAAGTACGGCGCCCTCTCGACCGGCGAGGGCAAGGTCTCCGTCACCTGGGCGTTGTCGGACCTTGGCGGCGGGCAGCAGCAGCTCGACCTGACGTGGCAGGAGCAGGATGGACCGCCCGTCACGCCGCCCACACGGAAAGGGTTCGGCTCCCGGCTGATCGAGCGGCAATTGCCGCTGGAGTTCGACGGTAGCGCCGTCATCACCTACGCGCCGGCCGGCGTCGTGTGCGCCATGCGCATCCCGCTGACGCAACTGGGCTGGATCGGGCAGGAGACGGTCGAAGGGTCCCTGGCTTCATGACCATGCTGACCGGACGCCGGGTGCTGCTGGTCGAGGACGAGAGCCTCGTGGCCATGTTCGCCGAAGACATGCTCCTCGATCTCGGCTGCGAGGTCGTGATCGCGATGCGGCTCGAACAGGGCCTGACCCTCGCGCGCGACGAGGATTTCGATTTCGCGGTGCTGGACGTGAACCTCGGCAACACGCGCAGCTACCCGATCGCGGATCTGCTGTTCGAGCGCTGCATCCCGTTCCTGTTCGCCACGGGCTACGGGCGCCAGGGCCTGGAGGCCGCCTATCAGGCCGTGCCGGTGCTGCAGAAGCCCTATCAGGCGGACCCGCTGGAGCATCTGCTCACCCGCCTGCTCACCTGCGAGGCTCCGGCGCACAAGGGCGCCTCATCCGTGCCGTCGACCTGCCGGTGCCAGCCCGCCGAATTGGAGCAGGGCCGCTTCCGGGCCGATCCGATCAGGTAGGGGTCGGCGCGGCCGCGCGATAGCGCGTCCGCTGCGTGCGCCCGTCGCGATCCGTGACAGCGACGTGGCCGGATTCCTCCAACTCCGAGAGGGCGCGCAGGACGAGGGCGTGCTCCACCGCGAAGGTGCGGGCGAAGGCGCGGCTGTCCCCCGGCAAGCCGAGGGCCAGGGCGGCGAGCAGCCCCGCTTCGAGCGGGGGCAGTTCGGGGTGGGCCACCGTCACTCGGCCGAGGGCGGCGACGAACGCCGCCTCGTCCAGGACTTCGCTCACGCCGCCGCGCGCGGCTGAAGGGTCACGAGGACCGATTTGGAGGTCGGCGTGTCGCTCTTCTCGCCGAACGTCGAGAGCGGCACGAGCACGTTCAACTCCGGGTAGTAGCCCGCCAGCGAACCGCGCGGCATGTCGAAGGGCACGAGGCGGAAATCCTCCGCCCGGCGCGTGATGCCATCATCATGCGTCCCGAGGATGTCGACGCGCTCGCCGAGCCGGTCGCGGATCTCCGCGAGGTCGTCGGGATGGGCGAAGATCACCCGGCGCTCGCCATACACGCCCCGGTAGCGGTCATCGAGACCGTAGATCGTCGTGTTGTACTGGTCGTGGCTGCGGAAGGTCTGCAGCACGAACGTGTCCCGCGTCTTCGTCGCAGCCTGATGCTCCGTCTCGGCAGGCAGAGGCACGGCCGCGAAGTTGGCGCGTCCGGTGCCGGTGTCGAAGACCCGCTCGGCGGCAAGGTTGCGCAGCATGAAGCCGCGCGGCTTGCGCACCCGCGCGTTGTACCCGGTGAACCCGGGAATCGTCGCGGCGATGGCCTCGCGGATCCGGTCGTAATCGGCGGCGAAGCCCGCCCAGTCGATGGCGGCGGACCCCACGGTCGCCTGCGCCATGCCGGCGATGATGCCGATCTCGGAGCGCAGTTCCTTCGAGGCCGGCTTGTTGATGCCGCCGGAGCCGTGGACCATGCTCATCGAATCCTCGACGGTCACGATCTGGATCTTGCCCTCGGCGTTCCGGTCGATCTCCGTGCGGCCGAGGCAGGGCAGCAGGTAGCCGACTGCGCCGGGCACGAGATGGGCGTGGTTGAGCTTCGTGGCGATGTGCACGGTGAGCCGGCACGAGGCCAGCGCCTTGGCCACCACCGGCGTATCCGGCGTCGCCCGCAGGAAGTTGCCGCCGAGCCCGATGAAGGCCTTCGACGTGCCGTCGCGCATCGCGCGGATGGCGGCGAGCACGTTGTGCCCGTGCCGGCGCGGCATCGGCAGGCCGAAATGCTGTTCCTGCGAGTCGAGGAAGGCGTCGGCGGGGCGCTCGTTGATGCCCACCGTCCGGTCGCCCTGCACGTTGGAATGGCCGCGCACCGGGCAGAGGCCCGCGCCCGGACGGCCGATATGGCCGCGCAGGAACAGGAGGTTGGCGATCTCCCGGATGGTCGCCACCGAATGCCGGTGCTGGGTCACGCCCATCGCCCAGGTGGCGATGACGCGCTGCGCCCCGAGATAGACCTCCGCCATCGCGTCGATCTCGTCCCGGGTCAGGCCGGACTGGTCGAGGATCGCCTCCCAGGAGGTCGCCTCGACGGCGGCGCGATAGGCGTCGAGGCCGGCCGTGTGGTGTTCGAGGAAGGCGCGGTCGAGGATCGACGGGCGGCCCGCCGCCCGGGCCTCGGCATCGCGGGCGAACACGATCTTGGCGATGCCCCGGAAGGCGGCCATGTCGCCGCCGGAGCGCGGCTGGAGGTAGTGGCTGGCGATGGGCTGGCTCGCGCCGCGCAGCATCTCGACGGTGTTCTGCGGGTCGGCGAAGCGCTCGAGCCCACGCTCGCGCACCGGGTTCAGCACCACGACCTTCGCGCCGCGCTCGGCCGCCCGGCGCAGGTCGCCGAGCATGCGCGGATGGTTGGTGCCGGGGTTCTGCCCGACGCAGAAGATCGCGTCCGCCTTCTCGAAATCCTCGAGGAGCACGGTGCCCTTGCCGACGCCGATCGCGTCGATCAGGGCGACCCCGCTCGCCTCGTGGCACATGTTTGAACAATCGGGGAAGTTGTTGGTCCCGTAGGCGCGGGCGAACAACTGGTAGAGGTAGGCGGCCTCGTTCGAGGCGCGGCCGGACGTGTAGAACTCGGCCTGATCGGGGGAATCGAGCCCGCGCAGGCTCTCGCCGATCTCCGCGAACGCCGTCTCCCAGCTCACCGGCAGGTAGCGGTCGCTCGCCGCGTCGTAGCGCATCGGGTGGGTCAGGCGGCCCTGGCCTTCCAAGGCATAGTCGCTCCAGCCCCGCAGCTCGGTGAGCGTGTGGCGGGCGAAGAAGGACGGCTTCGTGCGCTTGTCGGTGGCCTCCCATGAGACCGCCTTCACGCCGTTCTCGCAGAACTCGAACGACGAACCGTGCTCCGGGTCGCCCCAGGCGCAGCCTGGACAATCGAACCCATCGGGCTGGTTGGCCTTCAGCAGGGCACGGGCTCCCGTCAGCGGCGCACGGCTGCCGAACAGGTGCTTGCCGCAGCTCTTCAGCGCACCCCACCCGCCAGCGGCCGATGAGCGCTTGGAAGACCCTTCAGACTGGGCCATGAACCATCCTGATTGGCTGACACGAGCAATCTCGCAGACGCGAGATAATCTTGCACAGGCTCACGTCACAATGGCGGGCGCGCGCAGGCCCCTCATGCACAGAACACAGGCTAAGCTCCCGCTTCGCAAAGTCTTTCTAAACTGAACCGCGTTCGCGGGCGCTCGAATGATCAGGAGATCACCACCGTGACACGGATCGGTTACCACGTCTCGCACGAGCAGCATGCTCCCTCGGCGCTGCTGCGGGACGTCCAGGCGGCCGAGGCGGCGGGCTTCACCTGCGCCATGTCCTCCGAGCATTTCCGCCCCTGGAGCGTGAAGCAGGGTCACGCGGGCCACGCGTGGTCCTGGCTCGGCGCCGCCCTCGCGACGACGCGCCTGCCGTTCGGGATCATCACCGCGCCGGGCTACCGCCACCACCCGGCGGTGCTGGCGCAATCGGCCGCGACCTTGTCCGAGATGTTCCCGGAGCGCCTCTGGCTCGCCCTCGGCTCCGGCCAGCGCCTCAACGAGGACGTCACCGGCCTGCCCTGGCCGGACAAGGCCGAGCGCACGGCCCGGCTGGCCGAATGCGCCGCCGTGATCCGCGCGCTGTTCGAGGGCGAGACCGTCACCCACCGGGGGCGCGTCACCGTCATCGACGCGAAGCTGTACTCCCGGCCGGAGCGCCCACCCCTGCTGATCGCCGGCGCGGTGACGCCGGAGACCGCCCGCCAGGTCGCCACCTGGGCGGACGGACTCGTCACCGTGGGCATCGACCCGGCCAAGCTGCGCCCGGTCTTCGAGGCGTTCCGCGAGGGCGGCGGCGCGGGCAAGCCGATCTTCATGCAGACGAAGGTGTGCTGGGATCCCGACCCCGCCAAGGCGCTCGCGCAGGCCCACGCCCAATGGGCGAGCAACATGCTCGAAGGCGACGCGAACTGGGACCTGCGAAGGCCGGAGGATTTCGACACGGCCTCGCGCTTCGTGCGGCCCGAGGACGTGCCGGGCTACGTGCGGGTCTCGGAGGATTTCGGGCGCCACGCCGCGTGGCTCGCCGAACTCATGGAGTTGGGCCCGGCCGAAATCATCGTCCATCAGGTCGCCGGCGACCAGACCGCCTTCGTAGAGGCGTTCGGCCGGCATGTCCTGCCGGCCCTCGGCCACGCGGGATGATCAAGGAACGACTGCACAGGCCTTCGGTTGTTCAGTCATACCGGAATGACCCGGCAGAAAGATTTGAGCACGCCATGATCAGCCGTACCCTTCAATCGTCGGTCCTCGCGCTCGCCGTTCTCGCCGGCACGGTCGGGATGGCCGCCGCGCAGAGCACGCCGAACGGCAACACCTCGACGTCGGGTGCCGCCGCCGGTTCGGGCAGCACCGGCAACGGCGCCACCGGCAGCGGCGCGGCCCCCAGCGGCAAGTGACGGCGGCGGGGCCGCCCTCAAGTGGCCCCGTACACCCAGGCGGCGATCCGCCGCCTCGACAAGACCAGCCTCGGGCTGAGTCTTGTCGAGCCATGATGCACGGGCATCGCAGACTTCGATGGCCTGGGGACTGACCTTCGCGGAAACACCGCCTATAAAGGATTGGCGTGCCACTCATTGACCGACTTGGTCGGAAAGATCACACGATCTCCGATCATCCCAAGCCGGTCGACTGCTTCGCCAGACGGTCCGGTCGCTGACGCGAGGTCGTCTCGATGCGGTTGCGGACGCTCCTTGCCCTCGTCTTTGCCGGTGGGGCGCTGCTCCTCACCGTCGCCGCCACGCTCGTCGTGTCCCAGTTCATCGCCCAGCGGGTGCAGATCCGCGCCGAGGCGCACACGGCGGAACTCGCGGAACACCTGCGCCAGATCATCGACGCGAACATCACCGAGCGCCTCGGCGACATGACCGTGCTGTCGTCCGTGGCCCGGACCAACGCGACCACGCCCGAGGCCCGCCGCACCTGGGTCGATGCCCTGCGCGAGAGCTATCCCGCCTATGCCTGGATCGGCTTCGCCGACAGCAGCGGCATCGTCCTCGCGAGCAGCGGGGGCATGCTGGAGGGCGAGAGCGTCGCGGCGCGTCCGTGGTTCCAGCAGGGCATCCAGGCCCCGACCGTCATCGACATCCACGAAGCGAAGCTGCTCGCCACCCGCCTGCCGGCGCTGCCCTACGGCGAGCCGCACCGCTTCGTGGACGTTGCCATGCCGTTCCGCGACGCGTCGGGGGCGAAGGTCGGTGTCGTCGGCGGCCATCTGAGCGTCAGCTGGATGCGGGAGATGAGCCAGGCGGCCATCGCCACGGCGCTGAAGCGGGAGCCGAGCGTCGAGGTGATGATCCTCGCCGGCGACGGGACGGTCGTCCTCGGCCCCGGCGATCAGACCGGCCGCCGGATCGACACCGATCTGCCGGCCCTCTCGGCGCTCGCCGCCGGGGCCGAACTGGCCAGCGCGCGGGGACGCTGGCCCGATGGCGGCGATTACTTCACCGGCGCGAGCCGTGGCCAGCCCTCTCTGCAAAAGCCGTCGCTGCCATGGACCATCCTGGTCCGGCAGCCGGTCGAGTTCGCGCGGTCGATCTCCGATCCGATCATCAACCGGCTGGTGCTTGGCGGCGTCGCCTTCGCGCTGCTGTTCGCGCTCCTCGGCTGGTGGGCCGCCGAGCGTCTGGCCGATCCCCTCCGCGCTCTCGCACGGTCGGCCGGCGTCATCGGCAACGCCCCCGCCCATGCCCGGCTGCCCAAACCACGCGGGTATCTCGAGATTTCCGAACTGACGCATGCGCTGACGAGGCTGCTCGCGCGCCTCAGCGAGCGCGACCGCGCCCTCGAACAGGCCAACGCGGACCTTGAGGTGCGCGTCGCCGCGCGGACGACGGAACTGGCCGAGGCCTGCGACCGGGCCGAGGCGGCGCAGTCCCGCGCCGAGGCCGGCGAGCGCGCCAAGAGCGACTTCCTCGCCACGATGAGCCACGAGGTGCGCACGCCCCTCAACGCCATCGTCGGCTTCGGCGACCTCCTGCGCGACGATGCGAGCCTCACCCCGGAGCAGCGGCGCTGCATCGATCAGATGCGGGTTGGCTGCGAGGTCCTGACCACGGTGGTCAACGACATCCTGGATTATGCCCGCATCGAAGCGGATGGCGTCACCCTGGAAGCCACCCCCTTCTCGCCCTTCGGCCTCGTGGAGGAAACCGTGGCGCTGGTCGCCGGCGCGGCCGAGCGCAAGGGCCTCGCCCTGGTGATGGAGGGCGATGCGGCAGGCGATCACGCCGTCATCGGCGACAAGACCCGCCTGCGGCAGGTTCTGCTCAACCTAGTCAACAACGCGGTGAAGTTCACGCAGGCCGGCTCCGTCACCACCACGATCACGCAGACGGCGACGCCGGAGGGCATCGCGCTGCGCGTCACCGTGCGCGACACCGGCATCGGCATTCCCGAGGACGCCCAGGCCCGGCTCTTCGCCCGCTTCGTCCAGGCCGACAGCAGCACGACGCGGCGGTTCGGCGGCACGGGATTGGGCCTCGCCATCGCCAAGGGCCTCATCGAGGCGATGGGCGGTACCATAGGCCTGGAAAGCCGCGACGGCGAAGGCTCGACCTTCTGGTTCGAACTCGTCCTGCCCGCAGCACCGGCCGAGCAGCGGCGGCCCGACCCGCCATCGCCCAGCGCCTCGGTTCCCCCATCGGGAGCATCGAAGGCGCGGCCGGCGCATCTCCTTCTCGTGGAGGATGGCGCGATCAACCGCGAGATCGCGCAGATGGTGCTGGTGGCCATGGGCTACCGGGTCTCCACCGCCTGCGACGGACAGGAGGCCGTCGCCCTGGTCGAGGCCGAGCCCTTCGACCTGATCCTGATGGATATCGAGATGCCGGTGATGGACGGCATCACCGCGACGCGCCTGATCCGTGGCTTTCGCAGCGAAATCCGCGACGTGCCGATCCTTGCCATGACCGCGCATGTCCTGCCGGAACAGGTCCGCGCCCTGATCGCCGCCGGCCTGGACGACCATGTCGGCAAGCCCTTCGACCGGACCCATCTGCAGACCCTGATCGAACGCCACCTCGCCCGGGCCCGCGAGCGGGCGATGTCGGCGGCGTGACGGGGACGGATCGAGCGTATAAGCTAACTTATACTAAACATAGAAAACATTGGTCCGGATGTCAGAGTTGCGGGTGGCACTATATAAGAGGATCTATAGAATCGGCACCGAGCTGGGGCGTCAAAACCATGTCGATGACAGAGCGGACTGGGGGCGAGGCCGTCGTCGCTGACGACGATCCGTTCTTTCGTCTCGCCCTGGCGAGCGTGCTGACCGATCATTTCGGCATTGCGCATGTGCATCAGGCCGCCTCGTACGACGACGCCCTGGAAATCCTGGCGGAGAGGCCGGCAGTCCGCCTCGCCCTGTTCGACCTCGCCATGCCCGGCATGGGAGGCCCCGCGAATCTCGCCGCCGTCCGGGAATGCCATCCGGACGTGATCACCATCGTGGTATCGGGCTCCGTCCGGCGCGAGGATGTCTTCCTCTCCCTGCGGGCCGGCGTCCACGGCTTCGTGCCCAAGGGCACGAGCGTCGAGGCCCTGGTCAAGGCCCTGCGCATGATTCTCGACGGCTTCGTCTTCGTCCCCTCCTTCATCACGCGGATCGAGGCGGTGCCCGCGAATGGATCGGGGGGCCATGCGGCCGGGCGCGAGACCGGCGGAAGCTCCGTCGGGACGCTGACGCTCCGGCAGCGTCAGGTGCTCGACCTGATCGTGGCGGGCCGGTCCAACAAGGAGATCGCCCGCTCGCTCTCGCTGGGCGAGGGGACGGTGAAGATCCACGTGACGGCGGTGCTGCGGACGCTCGGCGTGCCGAATCGCTCCGCGGCGGCGGCCTGGGCGGCGGTGAACAGGGCGTCCTCCCTACGGGCGACCTGAACGGGATCGCCCCCCGTCGCGATCCGTTCGGGCCGGCGACGGCTTCAGTTCTCGTTGAATGCCCGCGCGACCTGATCCTGCAACGGCTTGATCAGGTAGGACATCGCCGTGCGGGACGACGTCTGGAAATGGACCTCGGCCGGCATGCCGGGGAGGAGGGTGAAGCTCTTGCGCTTCATCGCTCCGGTCTCGGCGATGGCGATCCGCGCCACGTAGAACGAGGGGCCCGCCTGCCCGGCGGGATTGTCGCCCTCCTTGCGGACGTCGGCGGAGACGCGCGTCACCCGGCCCTCGATCTCGGGCGTCGTGCGCTGGTTGAAGGCCGGGAAGCGGATGAAGGCGATCTGGCCGGCTTTGACATGATCGATGTCCTGCGGCGCGACCTTCGCCTCCACCACGAGCATGTCGTTGTCCGGGACGATCAGCATCATCGGCTCGGAGGGTGAGATCACGCCGCCGACGGTGTGGATGACCGATTGATGCACGAAGCCGCTCATCGGCGCCCGGATGTCGATGCGCTTGAGCGTGTCCTCGGCGGAAATCCGCCGTTCCATCAGCTCCGCGATCTTCCCCTCGGTCTCGCGCAGATCCTTGGCGACCTCGGTCTTCATGTCCTGATCGACCTGGAGGATCTGCAATTCGGTCTCGGCGATCTTGCCCTTGGATTGCGCGATCGAGGCGATGATCTGCGCGCGCTCTCCGGCGATCCGCGTCGCCTCGCGGCGCAACTGGGTCATCTTGGAGGCGGGAACCAGCTTCTGCGTCTCCAGCGGGGCGAGGTCGTCGCGCTCGGCCATCAGCCTCGCCTGCCGCATGGCCATTTCGTCCAATTGGTTGACGATGACCATCAGGTTCGCCCGCGTGACCGTCTCGTCGAGCCGGACAAGGACGAGGATCGTCGCGAAGCCGATGATCGTGTCGCGCCGGATCGTGTCGGCCTAGACCGCTGGCTCGCCCTCGGCCTCGAGGTTCGAGTTCGGCTCGTCGAGGATTACGAGGAACGGGTTGCCGTAGAGGGCGCGGGCGAGGCCGATCCGCTGGCACTGGCCCGCTGAGAGGGTATGCCCGTCCGCGCCGATGGGGGTGCTGAAGCCCTGCGTGAGGTGGAACACGAGGTCGTGCACGCCCGCCTCGTGCGCGGCCTCCAGGATCGCGTCGGGGTAGGCGTCCGGATCGAAGCGCGCGATATTCTACGCCACGGTGCCGTCGAACAGCTCGACATCCTGCGGCAGGTAGCCGACCGTCGAGCCGCCCGGTCGGCCATTGGTCGAGGGACGCCTAATCGATCCGGATGCAGCCCTGGCCCTGCGCCTGCCAGATCCCGGCGAGCCCCCGCGCCAGGGTCGACTTGCCGGAGGCGCTCGGCCCGATGATGCCGAGCCCCTGTCCCGCTTCGAGGGAGAAGGACACGTTGCGCAGGATGGGCTACGGCACGCTCGCGCCACCGTGTCATCTCGGACAGAAGGCCGAGGCTATTTGGTTCCACACCCCATGCGGCCTATGCCGCGCCGAACGGACGCGTCGCCCCGTCCCGTCCAATGAATGGAAACCGGACGACCGACCGTTCCACAGCGTTCCCCGCACCCGGTCTTAAGGAACCAGTTTCGCGCTTGTCGGGCAGCCCGGACGGCGCTCGCCCCTTACCGTGGCAGATAATGTTTCAGAAGTCTCGCGGACACTCGGCCGGATGGCCTAGTCCATATCGACAGTGAACGCTTTCGCGAGTAATCATAACTACCGCCCCCGATCACTTAATATCCTGACCGTGAATAGTGTTTAAAGTACGCAGGCATGAAAGAAATGCTTGATGGCGGGGGCACGGCGCGCATCTGCTGGCGGCAAATTCGCCGCCGCCGCCTCAACCGCAGGGCGAATCGCTATGGAGATCACGCGACCATCGATTGAGAAAACCAGCCGGAACCGGGCGACGCTCGCGCCCGGAGGATCGCGGCGGTGACGGCGCTCCGGCCCCTGCGGATGCTCGGCGATGAAATCCGCGGCCCGCGCGGCGCCCGCAACGCCATGCTGATCACCGTTGCCGTCCTCCTCATCGGGCTGGGTCTCACCGCCTGCGTGGCGAGGTTGACCCGGTTGCGCAACGACCATCTGGTCGAGGCGCGATACGGCCACATGCTGGACGACGCGATCACCGCCATCGAGGGGCGGATGGCGCTCTACGAGAAGGCGCTGCGCGGGTTGCGCGGGGCGATTGCCGCCGTCGGCGTCGATGTCGTCACCGGCGAGGCGTTCCATCGCTACGTCGAGACACGGGATCTCAACGCCGAGTTCCCGGGCATGAGGGGGTACGGGTTCATCCGGCGCTCGGCCCGGAGGGCCGAGGCGGGCATCCTCGACAGGGCGCGGGCGGATTGCGATCCGGACGTCACCCTGTGCCAATCGCCCCCGCAGGACGGCGGCCGCTACGTCGTGGAGTTCGTGGCCCCGGTCGACCGCAATGCGGCGGCCCTCGGCTTCGACGTCGCGTCCGAGGCGCATCGGCGCGTGGCCGCCGACCTGTCCATGGAGACGGGGCAGGCGACCCTGACGGCGCCGATCACCCTCGTCCAGACACCCGGCCTCGACGGTCGCGGGTTTCTGCTGCTCCTTCCGGTCGTCAGGCCCGGCGCCCCGACCGACACGCCGGAGGACCGTCGCTCCGCCACGATCGGGTGGACCTACGCCGCGCTGGTGATCGACGAGATCCTGGCGGGGGTGAACCTCGCCGAGGCCAACCTCATCGTCGGCATCCGCGATGAGGGGTCGGGCGCCGCCGAGTTCTACGCGTCCAAGGATACGGACGAGACGGAGCCGGCGGCGTCCCGGACGCGGGTGCTGCGCGTCTATGGACGGGAATGGATCGTCACCACGCGGGCGAAGCCCGCCCTCGTCGCGGAACTCGGCCTTCCCAGCCCCGCGCACGCGGCCCTCGTCGTCGCCGCGCTGTCGGGGCTCCTCGCGGCCCTCACCGCCATGAGCGCGTCCAGCCAGCGCACGCAACTGGCGGCGGCCGCCGAGAACAGCCGGCTGGCCGCCATCGTCGCGAGCGCGCAGGACGCCATCATCGGCAAGACGCTCGACGGGATCATCACCGACTTCAACCCGGCGGCGGAGTGGCTGATCGGCTACTCGGCGGCGGAGGCCGTGGGACGAAGGGCGGCCGATCTGATGATCCCCGACGAATTCCGCGTCGAGGAGCAATGGTGCCTGATGCGGGCGGGGCGGGGGGAGGCGACGCCGCCCCATGCCTCGTGGCGCAAGAGGCGCGATGGCAGCCTGTTCCCCGTGCAGGTGAGCATGGCGCCCATCCGTTCGCGGGAGGGGCAGGTCGTGGGTGCCGCGACGGTCATCCGCGACAGCACCGAGCAGGTGGCCGCCAACGAGCGCATCCGGGCCCTCAACGCCACGCTCGAAGGCCAGGTGACGGAGCGCACCGCCGCCCTCCAGGCCAGTTCCGCCCTGCAGCGCGCGGTGATCGCCAATGCCGGCAACTCCGTCATCGCGACGGATCTCGACGGGACGATCACGCTGTTCAACCCGGCCGCCGAGCGGCTGCTGGGCTACCGGGCCGAGGATGTCGTCGGCCGAGTGTCGCCCGCGATCTTCCACGATCCCGACGAGATCGCCCGCCGCGCCGAGAGCCTCTCCGCCGAGATCGGCCGGCCCGTCGCGCCAAGCATCGACGTGTTCATCGCCCGGCCGAGGCTCGGGCGGGTGGAGACCGCCGAGTGGACCTACCTCACGAAGTCGGGCGATCGCCGGCCGGTGCTGCTCACCATTAACATCCTCCACTCCGACGAGGGGCGCGAACTCGGCTATCTCGGCATCGCCATCGACCTGAGCGAGCGCTACCGGCACCAGGCCGAGATGCGGGCGGCCGAGGCCGGCACATGGAGCTACGACGTGGCGACGGGCCGTGCCCTGTTCTCCGCCGAGTGCGCACGCCAGCACGGCTTGCCCGATCGCGAGGTCGAACTCGATGTCGAGCGCGAGTGGACGCCCCTCGCCCATCCGGACGACGTGCCCCACGTCCTGGACGGTCTCGCCCGCGCCGTCGCGCGCGGCGGCAGCTACACGACCGACTTCAGGGTGCCGCTGCCGGACGGCACCGTTCGCTGGATCAATGCGCGGGGGCGCGTCGAGCGGGGCGCCGACGGCCGCGCTTTGCGGGTCATGGGCCTCACCCTGGACACCACCGCGCGCAAGGAGGCCGAGATCGCCCTCTCGCTGGCGAAGGCCGAGGCCGAGCGGGCGAACCGGGCCAAGACGGATTTCCTGGCCACGATGAGCCACGAGATCCGCACGCCGCTCAACGCGGTCATCGGCTTCACCGACCTGATGCTCGCCTCCGGCCGGCTCGATCCCGGCACGCGGCGTCAGGCGAATCTGGTGCGCTCCTCGGGCTCGGCCCTGCTCACCGTGGTCAACGACATCCTCGACTTCTCGAAGGTCGAGGCCGGCGCGGTGGAGCTGAGCGAGCGCCCCTTCGCCCTGCACACCCTTCTAGAGAATTGCGTCGCCATCGTCCGGGTGGCCGCCGACGCGAAGGATCTGGACCTGCGGTTGCGGCTCGATCCCGCGCTGCCGCGATGGGTGCGGGGCGACGAGAACCGCCTGCGGCAGGCGCTCCTCAACCTGCTCAACAACGCGGTGAAGTTCACGGCGGCCGGCTCGGTGGCGCTCGACGTCGCGCCGTGCCACGGGCCCTTGGGCGACGACGTGAGGATGCAGGTCATCGACACCGGGATCGGCATCCCGGCGGACAAGATCGACCGGCTGTTCCGCAACTTCAGTCAGGTCGACGGCTCGATCCAGCGCGATTACGGCGGCACGGGGCTCGGCCTCGCCATCTGCCAGCGGCTCATCGGCCTCATGGGCGGCACGGTGGAGGTCTCCTCCGAGGCCGGCATCGGATCGACCTTCGCCTTCACGATCCGCCTGCCGGAGACCGCCCCCGAGGACGGCGCATCGCCCATCCCGCCGGCCAGGCCGGACGGCCGGGGGCGCATTCTCCTCGTCGACGATTCGGGCGTGAACCGCGAGCTCGCCGAAGCCGTGCTGACCGGCGCCGGGCATTCCGTGCGCACCGTCGCCGACGGACAGGCGGCGGTCGAAGCGGTGAAGGCAGGGGGCTTCGACCTCGTGCTGATGGACGTCCAGATGCCGGGCCTGGACGGAATGGCGGCCACGCGCGCGATCCGCGCACTGGAGACGGCGGTGGCCGCGATCCCGGTGATCGCGATGACGGCCAACGTCCTCCCCGAGCAGGTCGAGGCGTACCGCGCGGCGGGGATGGACGGCCATCTCGGGAAGCCCTTCGACCACGACACGCTGCTGGATGCCGTCGCGCGCCGGCTACCGACCGCCGAGGGGACACCACATCCCGGCTTCGACGGGACCGCGTACCGCGAGACCAAACGGGCGCTGTCTCCCGCGCGCCTGCGCGAGGTGCTGGGGATCTTCACGACGGAGCTCGACGCGAGCTTCCGGACAGACCCCGGCGACCCGGATGCCCGAAAAGAGCATCGGCACCAGGCCCACACGCTGTGCGCCTCCTCGGCGATGCTCGGCTTCACCACCCTGTCAGTCGCCTGCCGCGCGGTCGAGGAGTTCAATGAAGCGCAGATCGACCGGGAGGGCGTCGACGCCTACGCGGCGGTGCTTGCGACGGCGCAAGATCTAGCCATGGAGGCGCGGGCGACGGTCGGTGATCTGTTTTGCGAAGCGCGGACGGAACAGAGCGTTGGCGACACGGCCTAAACGCTGCGCCGTAGAGACTACGATTCGGGTGGGCGTCTAAATCGGACGCTTCCGAAGGAGGGAATGGTGGGCCCGGTAGGACTCGAACCTACAACCAGACCGTTATGAGCGGTCGGCTCTAACCATTGAGCTACAGGCCCAAGCTATTCATAAAGAACAGCTATTCGGCTTCTGCATCCTCTCAGCGCTTGCGCGGCAAACCGTCACGACGACAGAAGCGTCCGATTCACTAGCCGTCGGGGCAGGGAGGAGCAAGGGGTTGCGCCCCCTGTCGAAGCCGGGGGCGCTCACTCTCGCGGACGAACCGGAATGATCCGATGTCGCGCTAAGGCAGAGGCCCGTCAGCGATGCTGATTTTGCCTGCGCATCCGGGCTTCGCTGGCAAGCTTCTCGGTGCGCAAGTCTGAGATGTGCTTCTGGCTCGCTTCCTTCTGAATCCGAAGCTCGCTCACCTCTTTCTCGGACCGCAGCTTCGCGACGCGCGCCTCACTGGCGGCTTTCTCCGAACGCAAGCGGGCCACTCGCGCCTCGCTGGCCTGCTTCTCGGCGCTCAACCTCTCCGCCCGATTCTCACTGGCGGCTCTGCCATCCTGAGCATGGCTCACGGACTGTCCCATCGCGGAAACGACGGCAGCCGCCAGGACATACTTGGCGAAAGTCAGCTTTGTCCGGGTCGAAACATTCATATCGGCCACTTTCCCCTTACAGCACACATCTCAAACCTGGGATCTGTGTAGATTAAGGGCTAATTGCCAATTGTGTCGGCGTGAGGCTCGGCGGACGCGTGAACGCCCGCACTCACGGAGTTGTGCGGGCGGGGCGTCACGTCTGCAAGCGGATCTCGCGGACGAGCACCTGACCGTCGGCGAGCACCGTCTCGGGCCTGATCTCCTTGCCGTCGGGGAGTTTCGTGACCGGCTTGATCGTTGTCGTGGACAGGCCTTTCTCCGAAAAAAAGGTAGCAGAAGGCAGATTGCTCCTTGCTCTCTCACCGTAAGAGATTGGACGAGTTAGATTCGGAAAACACCGATTTCGCGATCGCCGCGCCACACGATCTCGACGGCAAACATCTCTGCGGTTGATGGAATTTGCAGGACGAACTGATCCGGGACGCCGGTGAGGCTAGCGAGATGAAGGAGCGCACCGCTCTCGGAACGGTTCCTCACCTTACAATCGAGGACGCCGCCGTTCGGAAGCACGATCTTGCCGGCCTGCAGGACTTTTCGAAACCGCGTTTCCGAACGCCGATCGGACGAGGGTCCTTCCGCCGCCGTGGGCCTTCGCGGATCGGGGGATTTCGCCTCGCCGCGTTCGTCCGGCCTGGCAACACCCTCGGTGCGGCCGACGAGGATGCGCGCGAGGTCATGCAGATCGAGATTGTCCGCGGCGAGCGCCCGGCGGATGGCCCTGGCAGCCCCGGCGACTTCGCCGTCCTGATCGCTCGCGAGCAACGGCAGCAGCTTCACGAGTTTACGAGTCGATTCCGACGAAAGCACTGTGGCTCCCTACCGTTCTTTTGCTTGCCTCCACTTCTGATAGCGGCCGGTTTTAAGGGCGTTAATAGGTCAAACCGGCTTGCCTTGAGGGTTGATAGACTCTTCAAATTTCTGGTTATTTTTACAATCCGTTGTCGATTTGGTGCTCACGCCACGGCGCGCTCGTCCTCCTGCACGGCGTCGTCACCGTCGGCGTCCTCGCACAGGGCCGTCGCCAGCACACGGGAGCGGTAGCGCCAGAGGTCGCGCTGCTCGCGCAGGTGATCGAGCCGGCCTTCGGCCTCCGCCAGGGCGACGCGCAGGGCGTCGAGTTCGCGGCGCAGCGCCGTCGTGCGGGTGCGCTCCTCCGCCAGGGCCGCCTTCAGGATGGCGATGGCGGCGGCATCGCCCGCGATCCGCATAGGGTTGGGGTTGGAGTTGGGCTCGGGCGCGGGCATGACCTGCGGGCGGGGGAGCGGGGCGATCTCCTCGCGCAGGCGGGCGGTGTCGAGGGCAGGCGGGGCGGGGGGCGGGGCGGCCATGCCCTCTTCCTCCAGGACGAGACCGTGCAGCATGGAGAAGACCTCGTCACCGTCGAGGCGGCGCAGGTCGAAGCCGCTCTCGGTGGCAAGGCGGCTCCAGGCAGCCTGTCCGCCGGTCGAGCGGCCGACGAAGGCCATCGACCATTCCGAGAAGCTACGCTCTGTCACCGGGCGGCATTCGAGCACCGTCACGTCGCCGTGGCGCAGGTCGCGCTGGATGCGCTCGAACGTGTCCTCGACGCCCTTCTGCGGGCCTTCCAGCACCTGGGCGAAGGCGCCGTCGTTGAACATCAGCGCCCCCGTCACCCCGACGCGGGGATTGTTGCGGCGTGAGGCGTCGAGGATCGTCTCCACGGCCGCCCGGGCCTCCGGCTCCGAGCCGTTGAGCAGGTTCTTGCTGGCGTAGACGAGGCGGTAGAGGTCGCTCATGGGTGAACTTCCGGGGCGTACGGGCTGTCGTTCGGATCGCGGGGCAGCAGGCGCAACAGGTCGTCGAGGGGCACCGGCCGGCTGATGAGATAGCCCTGCACGTCGGTGCAGCCCTCGGCCTGGATGCGGCGCATCTGCTCCTCGGTCTCCACCCCTTCCGCCACCGTCGTCATGCCGAGGCTGCGGCCGAGTCCGGCGATGGCGCGGATGATCGCGTCGCCATCCGGCGCGGTGGCGATGTCCTTCACGAAGGAGCGGTCGATCTTGATCTTGTCGAAGGGGAAGCTGCGCAGGTAGCTCAAGCTGGAATAGCCCGTGCCGAAATCGTCCATGGAGACGCGCACGCCGAGCTTGCGCAGCCGGTGCAGCGTGTCGAGCGTGTGCTCGTTGTTCTGCAGCAGCACGCCCTCGGTGATCTCGATCTCCAGGCGGCGCGGGGGCAGGCCCGACGTGGCGAGGGCGGAGACGATCATGTCCACCAGCCGCTCGCTCTTGAACTGCGCGGGCGAGACGTTCACCGCCACGGACACCGAAGCCGGCCACAGGGCCGCGTCCCGGCAGGCCTGCCGCACCACCCATTCGCCGATCGGGACGATCAGGCCGACCTCCTCCGCCAGCGGGATGAAATCCGCCGGGGAGACTGTCCCGCGCTCGGGATGCTTCCAGCGCAGCAGCGCCTCGCAGCCGGTGACGCTCTGGTTCTTCAGGTTCAATTGCGGCTGGTAGTGCAGCACGAATTCCCGCCGGGCGAGGGCCTGCCGGATATCGAGTTCCAGCCGGCGGCGGGCCTGCATCCGCACGTCCATCTCCGGCTCGAAGAACCGGAACGTGCCGCGCCCGTCGAGCTTGGCGCGGTAGAGGGCGAGGTCGGCATGCTTGAGCAGCCGCTCGGCGTCGGTGCCGTCCTTGGGCGCGAGGGCCGCGCCGACGCTGACGCCGATCGTCAGCAACTGCCCGTCGATGATGTAGGTACGGCCGATCAGGTCCACGAGCCGCCGGGCGAGGATCGTCACGTCCTCCTGCCGCGCGGCGCCGGCCTGGATCACCACGAACTCGTCGCCGCCGATCCGCGCCACCGTGTCGGCGCTGCGCACGGCCGAGCGCAGGCGGTCGGCCACCTTTTCCAGCAGCGCGTCGCCCACGGCATGGCCGAGGGTGTCGTTGATCGGCTTGAACCGGTCGAGGTCGAGGAGGAGCACGGCGCAGGGCTCGCCGTAGCGGTTCAGACGGTCGAGGGAGGCGCTGAGGCGCTCGCGCAGCATCAGCCGGTTGGCGAGGCCGGTGAGCGGATCGATCCGCGCCAGCTCGGCCGAGTTCGCCTCCTTCGCGCGGACCTCGGTCATGTCCTCCAGGGCGACGGTCCAGCCCTCGTCCATGGGGTGGATGCGTAGCGCGATGGTGCGCCCGGCCGTCACCGCCTCGAAGGCTTGCGGGCCTTCCTCCGTGCGGGCGCGGCGCAGCATCGCGAAGCCGTCGCGCAGGCCGGAGCCGGTGATCGCCGCCAGGATGCGCAGCAGGTGCCGCCCGGAGGAGCCGGCGGTCGCGGTGAAACCGAGGCCCGTCAGGATGGCGCGGGCGGGGGCGGTGGCGAGGACGACGCGGCCCCGCCGGTCGATGGCGATCACCCCCTGGTCGAGCCCGTCGAAATAGGAGGCGAACCGGCGCACGGGGTCGGCCTCGACGGCGGGGTTCGTGGCGACGACGCGGAGCGGTTGGGAGGCGGGCATCGGGGACCGATCGGGCGTGACGGCACGCCGGGACGCACCGCTTCACGACCAGAAGGACAGGCAAGCGTCACCAATTCGTGACCAAACGGGGGAAGTCGGTGCAACGACTGCAAGAATTGGCCGCGGCACCTGCCCGCAATGTCTTATGTTTGCCTACGGCCACGCGGTTTGCCGTTCGCCGGCAAGGAAAGCGCTCCGCGCCACGCCCTATCGGCCGCGCCGCCTCGCGAGAGACGGCACGACCGGCGCACGGGGCGGTGATGGCCGCCTCAGGCGTTACCAGCGGCGCCAGCCGTGGTGCCAGCCACCGCGCCAGCCGACATGGCGGTGCCAGCCCCAGTGGCGATGCCAGCCGTAATGGCGACGCCATCCATAGCCGTAGGCCGGACGGAACGCGTAGGGGCGGTAGAAGCCGTTCGGACGGCAAAAGCCGTAGACATTGCGGTGGAAGCCGAGGCCGCACCCATCGCGGGCTTCCGCGCTCCCCGCCGTGGCGGTGATGGTGCCGAGCGCGAGAAGGGCCGCGCCAATCAACTTCATTCGCATGGAAGTCTTCCTCCTTCGTAAGGGCCTATAAACACCGGATGCTGAAGGAGAGTTGCAACTGTGCTTTGAAGGTTGTGTATCAATTTGTTTCAAGCGGCGAGTAGCCTGACATCTTTGTTCGGAGACTGTAGACGCGCCTCGCGAGCGCCCGAAAAGCTTGGGCGCCCCGCCACCGACCCGCGCGCTCGTTCGGCGCAGCATTCAGCGTCCTCGACGATCTGAACGAGGCGAAAAGCTACATTAGATCTCTTATAATCAAGCAAAGTTCGGGCGCTCTACGCTCGCAATGCTTGCGCGCGGCGCTTGATCGGGCCTGCGTCATCACCTACCCGGTGCGACATGCTGCCGTCCCGGCGGACAGCCCGGAGCCCTTTCGATGCCGAGCCCCCGCGCGATCCTCTTCCGCCTGCACTGGGCGCTCGGCCTCACGGCCGGGCTGATCCTGGCGGTGATGGGCGCGACCGGCGCACTCCTCAGCTACGAGGAGGCTCTTACCGAATGGGCGAACCATGATCGCCTAACGGTCGCGACGCGGGAGGCGCCGCCGCTCGCCCTGTCGGATCTCACGACGCGCATTGAGGCGCAGAGGCCCGGCCAGCGCGTCGCGCGGCTGACCCTGCAGGACGACCCAACCGCCAGCGCCACCATCCGCTTCGCCCGCGATCCGGCGACGCGACAGCGGCCGGGCTCGGTCTTCGCCGACCCCTATGACGGCGCGTTGCTCGGGCCGGTGCGGGGCGAGGCCCTGTTCGACACGGCGCTCGCCCTCCACCGCTTCCTGCTCCTGCCCGGCGAGGGCAACGGGTGGGGACGGCAGATCACGGGCGCCTGCGCCATCGCCCTCCTCGTGTTCCTCGTCACGGGGATCGTGCTGCGCTGGCCGCAGGTGCACCGCCTCAGGATCTGGCTGCGCCCGAGCCTGTCCCGGCCGGGGCGGGCGCGGTGGTGGTCGCTGCACGCGGTGGCCGGGACATGGCTGCTGCCGGTCTACCTGATCATCGCCCTGTCCGGGCTCACATGGTCCTATGGCTGGTTCAAGGACGGGGCGAACGCCCTGCTCGTCGGCGGGGCCAAGCCGGCCGCGATGGGCAAGCGCCCCAAGGCCGCGCCGGAGGGGCCGCCCTCCCTCGATGCGGTCTGGGCCGCGTTCCACGAGGGCGAGGGGCGGAACGCCGCCCGCGCGCAGATCCTGCTGCCGGAGGAGGGGCGCCAGCCGATCCGCATCCGCTGGTTCTCCCGCGACGACGACCGGCCCGCCGCCCGCAACGAGGCGCGATACGAGGCCGCCACCGGCGCTCTCATTTCGGCCGAGCGCGCGGCCGATCAGCCGCTGGGCAAGCGGATCGCCGGCAACATGCTGGAAGTGCATCGCGGCCGTTTCTTCGGCGCAGGCTTCGCCCTGCTGTTCTGCCTCGCCGCCCTGGCGATGCCGGGCTTCGCGGCGACGGGAATCGCGCTCTACGTCCTGCGCCGCCGGGCCGCCGGGCGGCGGGCCGCGCGCAAGCCGCTGCTGCCCGCGCCCGCCGAGTGAGACGCGCTACAGCTTCACGCGGATCGCGGCGATGGCCGAGAACGGCGCCCCCGGCGTGTTGTTGAACTGGTTGAACGGCTGCTCGATGTAGCGCGCGTCCGTTAGGTTGCGCAGGTTGACCGAGAGACGCCAGCGCTCGTCGAAATCGTACCAGAGGGCGGCGTCCACGCGGGCATAGGCGCCGACCGAATAGCTGTTGTTCAAATCGCCGGTCCGCTGGCCGACATAGGTGACGCCCGCACCGAGGCCGAGGCCGCGCAGCCAGCCCTCGTGGAACTCGTAGGTCGTCCAGACGCTGCCGCTGAAGGTCGGCACGCCGGCGAGGCGGTTGCCGATGGCGAAGGTGGTGTCGCGGGTGATCTTCGCGTCGAGGAAGCCGACGCCGCCGATCACGTTCCAGCCCGGCAGGATCTCCCCCGCGAGATCCGCTTCGAACCCCTGCGATTGCTGCTGCCCGGTGATGACCGAGAAGCCGGTGTTCACCGGATCGGTGGCGGCGACGTTGTCGCGGGTGATGCGGAAGGCCGAGCCGGAGAGGGTCAGGGTCGGCAGGATGTCGATGCGGGTGCCGATCTCGACCTGCTCGCCGGTCTCCGGCGCGGGGTTGGCGACGTTCAGGACATTGGCCGTCTGCGGCGCGAACGAGGTGGCGTAGCTCGCGTAGAAGGTCAGCGGCTCGAACGGCCGGTAGATTAGGCCGACCCGGGGCGAGGCGCCGAACAGCTCCTGATCCGGCGGGATGGTCCGCGAGGCCGTGGTGCGGCTGAAATAGAACTGCGATCCGAGGTCGAATCGGGCGCCGATCACGAGCTGCAATTGCGGCGTGAGGGCGATCTGATCCTGCAAATAGAAGCCGAACAATTCGAGCTTCTGCTTCAGGTCCGATTGCAGGCTGAGGCGCACCGGGGAGACGTTGGTGAGGATCGGGTTCAGGAAGCTGGTCGAGGGCAGCACGCCCTGGAGCGAGTACGGGTGGCGGAACCCGTTCGTGTATTCGAAGCCGAAGAGCGCCGTGTGGCCGAGGCCGAACGTGTCGAACTTCAGCACCGCCTCGCTCTGGGTATCCACCGCCGCGAAGGTCGAATCGACCGTTGCTTCCCGGCGGGCGACCGTCGTGCCGGCGGCGTTCACCCCCGTGGCGCGGGACGCGAAGACGTGGAACACGCCCCATTGCCCGTTCACGATCTGGCGTAGGGTCAGGTTCTCGTTGACGTCGTGCTCGATGCGCAGCGTCGTGGAATTGACCTCGCCGTAATAGCGGGACCACGGCGTGCCGTAATACCGGCCGACATCGTCCAGCGGCACCCGTCCCCGAAAGGCGATGAGCCCCTCGTCGTACTGGCTGTGCTGCTTCGTGAACTCGGAGTTGAGGTAGACCCGCGTGTCGGGCGTCGGCGTCCAGCTGATCGCCGGGGCGATGAAGTACCTGGAATTGGTGTTGTCGCCGATGTTGCGGAAGGTCGGGTCTTCCTGCGCGGCGAAGCTGATCCGGCCGGCGAGGGTATCGGATTCGAGCAGCGCGCTCGACACGGAGCCCTGCACCCGGCGCAGGCCGAAGCCGCCGCCGAGCACCGAGAGTTCGCCAGAGGGCTCCAGCGTCGGGCGCCGCGTGACGATGTTGACGACGCCGCCGGGGTCGCCCCGGCCGAACAGCACCGAGGCCGGCCCCTTGATGACCTCCACCCGCTCGGCATTCGCGAGGTCGCGCTCGACCGGATAGAAGGCGATGGCCGGATTGATGAGCACGCCGTCGACGGCGAAGATCTGCGTGCTGAAGCCGCGGATGATGTAGTTCTGCGAGCGCCCCTGGACGGTGCTGCCCGGCACGACGTTGCTGACATTCGTCACCGCATCGGTGAGCCGCAGATCCTGCTGATCGCCGATCACCTGCCGGGGCACGACGTTGATGGTCTGCGGCGAGTCGCGCAAAGCCGTATCGGTCTTGGTGCTCGTGGCGGAGCGGGTGGCGCGGTAGCCGCTGACCGGGCCGGTGGCGCTCTCAGGGACGGGGCTGCCCTGGCCGACGACGCTCAGTTCCTCAAGGACGACCTCGCCCGGCATCGGTTGCGCCCGTACCGGGCCGAGGCTCGCCGCCGCCAGGGCGAGGCCGAGGGGAAGCCGGACCCGGGAGGGGGAACGGCGCTGACACGGGCGGGACATGGCTCATCGACTCGAAGCGGCGCGGCACGCGCGCCCTGTCGCCTCTTCTGCGGCCAAGCTTCTCGGATCAACTGAGTAACGGCGTTTAGTTCTGGGTTTCCGTTTATTGCCGTCGCCTGTTCCTCAAACACAACAAAGGTGAATTAGATCAATTCCAGACAAGATACACGTAGCAGTCGCCGAGATCATCGTTAGACACCTTCCCAATAAGATCGTGCGCGATGAAAAACGAGCCATGCGGCGCCGGCCCTTGAGCGCGGCAGGCGCAACCGCTACCTCTCCGGACGGGGGGCCCCGCCACCCTTGGGCCGGGTTCCCCGGTAGCCTGCGGCCGAGAGGGCAGTCGTGGCGTCGAGTCTTCCCCCGATCCCGTCCCCGGACATCGATCCGGCCGCGCCGAAACGGCGGGTGAGCGCCCGAGGGCGGCTGCGGACCTACTTCCTGACCGGCGTGATCGTCGCGGGGCCCCTGGCCATCACCGCCTACATCACGTGGTGGATCATCGCGCTCATCGATTCCTTCGTGAAGCCGTTGATCCCGGCGAGCTACCTGCCGGACCATTACCTGCCGTTCTCGATTCCCGGCATCGGCCTCGTCATCGCCTTCCTGGCGGTGACGTTGCTCGGCTTCCTCACAGCCAACCTCGTCGGCCGGTCGATCATCGAGTTCGGGGAGGTGCTGCTCGCCCGCACCCCGGTCATCTCCGGCCTCTACAAGGGGCTGCGCCAGATCTTCGAGACGCTGTTCTCGGCGAACGGCACCTCGTTCCGCACCGTGGGGCTGGTGGAGTTCCCCGTGAAGGGCACGTGGTCCGTGGTGTTCCTCTCCGCGCCGGCCGCGCCGGAGGTGGAGAACGCCCTGCAGGGGAGGGGCGTCTCGGGGGGCGACCTCGTGGGCGTGTTCCTGCCCTGCGCCCCGAACCCGACCACGGGGTTCTTCTTCTACCTGCCGCGCTCGGAGGTGGTGGAGGTGCCGATCAGCGTGGACGACGCGGCCAAGCTCGTGATGTCGGCGGGCGTCATCCAGCCGGAGGATCCGCAGGCGCGGCTCAACGCCATGGCGGCGACCCTGCGCTCGACCCACGCCCCGGGCCCACACCCTGCCGAGACGCGGCACGCGGCGCCGGAGGATGCCTGATACGCGAAGGGCCGCCCCATCCGGCGGATGGGGCGGCCCTTCATGAAACGTCGTCTTGAACCCGCGTGATCCGATCAGCGCTGCAGGGAAGCCTGCTGGGGCGCGATGGTCGGCGGGGTCGCCTGAGCCACCGAGACGGTGGCGCGCTGTGCGGGGGCCATCCAGCCCGTGCTCGCCTGAACGGTGAGCGCAAGCCCGAGGGCCACCACGAGGCCATTGGCAGCGATCCAGAACGGGCGAGACGCCCGCTTCACGGCGGCCTGAAGCTCGTCCGCAGTCCGGTTCGCGACGGACTCCCGATCCGAGATGGGCATCAACCACGGCTCATTGGGGAGCGCGAAGTGGCCGGCCATCTCGTTGGAGCCCGGCAGGTGCTGGAACAGTCCGTTCGACATGTCCGTCCTCCAGATTCGTCCGTGACGACCCGGCGTACCGGGCCTTTCGTTCATCTGGAGTTAAGGGACGATTGTGTCGGATGCAAGGTCTTAGCCTACCTGAAGCTCGCCTGAACGACCGGACCCGCCGGGCGAGAAATTTCTAAGACCTTGTTATCGCACGCATATCGCGGAGCGGCTGCGGCGCTCTGACCGACTATGCAGTAATTTTCCGCACTTTTCGATCCTGTCGGTTTTCTGAACGAACTTGTTCAGCCAGCCCCGATCAGGCGGATCGCGGCCTCCCGTTCGAACAGGTAGAGCAGCACCCGGAGGGCCTGACCGCGCGGACTTTCGAGTCGCGGATCACGCTCCACCACGAGCCTCGCATCGTCACGGGCGGTCTCCAAGAGGTCGCCGTCGCTCTCGATCCGGGCGAGGCGGAAGGCGGCCATGCCCGATTGGCGGGTGCCGAGCACCTCGCCCTCGCCGCGCAGCTTCAGGTCGGCCTCGGCGATGCGGAAGCCGTCCTCGGTCTCGCGCATCATCTCCAGCCGCGCCCGCGAGACCTGCCCGAGCGGCCCCCGGTAGAGCAGCAGGCAGGACGACGCCTTGGCGCCCCGCCCGACGCGGCCCCGCAACTGGTGCAGCTGGGCGAGGCCGAAGCGCTCGGCGTGCTCCACGACCATGATCGTCGCCTGGGGGACATCGACGCCGACCTCGACCACGGTGGTCGAGACCAGCAGCGTCGTCTCGCCCGCCGCGAATCGGGCCATGGCGGCGTCCTTCTCCGGCCCCGGCATCTTGCCGTGGATCAGCCCGACCACACCGCCGAAATGCTGCTTCAGGTCCTCGAACCGCTCGGCCGCCGCCGCGAGGTCCACGAACTCGGATTCCTCCACGAGGGGACAGATCCAGTAGACGCGCTCGCCCTGCGCCATGGCCCGGCCGAGCCCGGCCACCACCTCGTCCAGGCGCTCGGTCGACATCGTGACCGTGCGGATCGGCTGGCGGCCGGCGGGCTTCTCGTCGAGGACCGAGACGTCCATGTCGCCGAAGAAGGTCAGCGCCAGGGTGCGCGGGATCGGCGTGGCGGTCATCACAAGGAAGTCCACCGCCTCGCCCTTGGCGCCGAGGGCGAGGCGCTGGTGGACGCCGAAGCGGTGCTGCTCATCGACCACGGCGAGGCCGAGATCGCGGAAGGTCACCGCCTCCTGGAACAGGGCATGGGTGCCGACGAGGATGTCGATCTCCCCCGCCGCGAGGTCGGCCAAGGTCGTCCGGCGCTCGGCAGCCTTGTCGCGGCCGGTCATCAGGCGCAGGCGCAGGGCGCCGGCCATGGGCACCAGACGCTCGAAATGCTGCCGGGCCAGGATCTCGGTCGGCGCCATCAGGGCGGCCTGCCGCCCGGCCTCCACCGCCGAGGCCATGGCGAGCAACGCCACCGCCGTCTTGCCCGAGCCGACATCGCCCTGAAGCAGGCGCAGCATCCGGCGGGGCTCAGTGAGGTCGGTTCGGATCTCGTCCACCGCCCGCTTCTGCGCCCCGGTGAGGGCGAAGGGCAGATCGGCCGTGAGCCGCGCGACGAGGCGTCCGTCCCCCGCGTTCACCCGGCCCGCCTTCCGCCGCTGGCGGGCGCGGGTGAGGGCGAGCGCCAGTTGCGAGGCCAGGAGTTCGTCGTAGGCGAGGCGCCGCCGGGCGGGGGTCACGGGCGCCGGCTGGAGCGGATCGGCCGGGCGGGGCGGCACGTCCTCCGGGCGGTGCTCGGCGCGCAGGGCGTCGGCGAAGGGCGGATAGCGGTTCTTGGCGAGCCAAGCCGGGTCCTGCCATTCCGGCAGTGGGGCCAGCTTGTCGAGGGCGGCGACGGCGAGCTTGTTGATCGCCCGCGAGGTCAGCCCCTCGGTGGCGCCGTAGACCGGCTCGACGGCGGGCAGGTCCGCGAGCCCGGCCTCGTCCATGATGCGGGACGGATGCACCATCTGGCGCATCCCCTCCCACACGTCGATCTTGCCGGAGACGTAGCGATGCGAGCCGAGGGGCAGCATCTTCTCGATCCGCGCCCGGGGCATCCCGAAGAAGACGAGCGTGACCTCGCCGGTCGCATCCTCCGTCACCACCCGGTGCGGGCGCCGGCCCGCGCCGACCGTGGGCGGCCGGTGCGCCACCACCGTCACGCCGATGGTGACGGGCTCGCCGGCCGGCGCCTCGGCCACGGAGCCGACGAGCCGGCGCGACACCCCGCCCTGCGGCAGGTGGAACAGCAGATCGACGATGCGCGCCTCGCGCTCGGGCGAGCCGAGGAGCTTCTCGATCAACGGCGCGACCTTCGGCCCGACGCCCGGCAGGGTGCGGGCCGGGGCGAAGAGCGGATCGAGGAGGCTCGGGCGGAGGCTGGGTTCGGACATCGCTTTCGGCGAGGCTAGACCGGAGGGGCTTACCGGAGCCTTCCCCGCCATGCCACTCATGACGCGGACCGCCTGCTCGTCGCACGCCCTTGGCAGGAACCGGCGGGGAGGACAGATAGGACCCGAGCGGAGGCCGAAGGCGGTGCGGGACGTGTCAGCGGGAACAGCGAAGCCGCAGGTCGAGGTGGCCGTGGTCGGGGCCGGAGCGGCGGGTCTCGCCGCCGCCCTGGCCTGCGCGCAGGCGGGCGTGCCGACGGCCCTCGTCGGCCGCCACGCCCCGGTGGCGGATGGGCGCACCGTCGCCCTGCTCGACGGCTCCGTGCGCTTCCTGAAGGCCCTCGGCGCCTGGGACGAGGTCGGCGCGAAGGCGAGCCCCCTCTGCACCCTGCAGATCGTGGACGACACCGGCAGCCTGTTCCGCCCGCCGCCCGCCCGGTTCAACTCCTCCGAGATCGGCCTCGACGCCTTCGGCTGGAACGTGGAGTCGTCCCATCTCGTGGCGGCCCTGCGCCGCTGCGCCCGCAGCCAGCCCAACCTCACCCTGGTCGAGAGCGACGCCGTGGGAGCCGCGCCCGGCGAGGCGTCCTCGCGCATCGCCCTCGCCGACGGCGGCACGGCCGAGGCGCGGCTCGTCATCGGGGCGGATGGCAGCCGCTCGCCCCTGCGCGCCGCCAGCGGCGTCTCCGTCCGCGAATGGAACTACCCGCAATCGGCGATCACCACGATCCTCGCCCACACCAAGCCGCACGGCGACGTCTCGACGGAGTTCCACACCCGGTCCGGGCCCTTCACCCTGGTGCCGATGAGCGGCGGGTTCCGCTCCAGCCTCGTCTGGGTGGCGGGGAAGGGTCAGGCCGAACGGCTGGCCGCGATGGACGATGCCGGCCTCGGCGCGGCCGTCGAGCGGCAGGCGCGGGGGATGCTCGGCACGATGCGCATCGACGGGCCGCGCGGCCTCGTGCCGATGCGCGGGCTTCTCGTCGCGACCCCGGTGGCGGCGCGGCTCGCGCTGATCGGCGAGGCGGCGCATGTCTTCCCGCCCATCGGCGCGCAGGGCTTGAACCTCGGCCTGCGCGATGCGGCCTCGCTGCGGGACATGGTGGCGCGGGCCCATCGGGACGGGCGCGATCCGGGGAGCCGCGCCGTGCTCTCGGCCTACGCGGGCGGGCGCCGGATCGATGCCGCCGCGCGCACGGCCGCCGTCGATGCGCTGAACCGTTCGCTGCTCACGGAATTGCTGCCGCTCGATCTGGCGCGGGGGCTCGGCCTGCTGGCCATGGCCCATCTCGGGCCGCTGCGGCGGATGGTGATGCGGGAAGGGGTGCTGCCGCGATTCGGCGCGCCCGAACTGATGCGGGCGGACAGGCGGACGGCGTCGGCCTGAAGGCTGCCGCGTCCGCCGATTTTAAAAGTCGGGCTTGGCCGCGACGCAGGCACCCAGCCGTGTCGCGAGGTCGACCGGCGCGCCGCTGCGGGTCTCGCCGTTCTCGCCGATCAGGATGACGGGGATGCCGCGTTCGCGCATCCGTGCCCGGAGACGGGCCGCCCGCCGCGCATAGGTCGGATCGCGCCGGGCGGGCGCCTGGACCAGGACTGCGGCGGGAGGAGCGATGACGGCCAGCACATCGTCCGCCGCCTCGAGGGAGGCGGTGACGCTGGCGTAACCCAGCCCGGCAAGCTCGCCGGAGAGCGAGTGGTCCACGGCCCGAACGCCGTCATCCACCACGAGGACTTGCTGCAGCGCAACCATAAGCTTGAGCGATACCCCATCGGTTGCGGGCTGAAAAGATAGCCACGCCCGGAAACCTAAGCCAAACCCGCGAAAAGGCTGTTGGATCCACCCTTCGCGCTCTGTGGCGAAGGTGAATCGTACAGTCTGACCGGGGGCTGAACCGATCCCGGAATGGGGTTCAGGGGGTGGGGACGACGGTCAGAACGCCCTTGGCCTGATGGGCGCAATAGGCGGTTTCCTGCCAGATCGCGTCGCCGGACGCCTCCTCCGTATCGCGGTGCGAAGGGGCGGCGCGGCACAGCAGCCGCCCGTCCCGTGGCCGGCGAACGAGCGGGTGGGGAACGTCCGACGCGCGTGATTCGTCGAGGGTCGGGATCTCCCACCGGCCGCGCGGGCGGGTGAGGATCGCGTCCTCATCGAGGACGAGCACGTCGAGGCAGGGCGGGCCCGCCACGTCGCGGGCGCTGGGCACGGGCATCCGCGCGGGCGCCCGGTGGACGATGTCGATGGCCCGCACCGTCCAGGGCAGGGTCGTCTCGGCCATGGCCGCCTCGAAGGCGGCGGGCACGACGAGGCGCGTCGGGACCGGGCGCATGAGGGCGACCCGGAAGGCGGCCGAATTGAAGGGGATTAGCGTTTCGAGGCTCGCCCCGGAGGCCACGGCCATGCCGAGGCCGGTGACGAGCCCGCGCAGGTCGTGCGGCGGCAGGAGGGTGAGCACGCGCTCCGGGGAGGGCAGGCGTTCCCGGTGGGCGGCGACCGCCGCGCCGAACAGGGCGGCATCCCGCCGGACGGGGCGGCGCGGATCGCCGCCGGCGAAGGTGAGGAGGCCGAGGCCGGGCGCGGGGGCGACGATGCCGCGTTCCAACGCCATGGCGTCGAGGCTGATCACGCCGTCCGGCAGCCCCGGCCCGAAGGCGGCGAGGAAGCGCAGCCCGAAATGGCGCAGGGCCGTGAAGGCGAGTTCCTCCGCCGGGCGCCGCGTTCCGCGCCGTCCCTCGGTGAGGACGGCGACGAGCCCGGCCGATTCGATGGCGGCGGACAGGGCCTCCCCCTCCCAGAGCGGCGAGAGCGGGCAGGGCAGGTGGCCTGCGGCCTCGACGGCGAGATGGGCGAGGGAGGATTCGGCGCCGCCCGCGAAGAAGAGGCCGATTCGGCTGCCGGGGGCGAGGCGCCATGCGGCGATCCCCCGCGCCAGCCGCCCGACGATCTCGGCGGCGGCCTCGTAGGTCCAGGTGATCGCGGGACGGCCGCACCACGCGCGGCGGTCTCCGGCATCGCGCAGAAATGTCCGCTGCGGGGCGAGGCGCGCCGCCGCCATCAGGGCCGTGGCCAGCCCCTGCCGCAGCGGCTCGTCGGCCGGCTGTGACGGAAAATGCGCCGCGTGCGCGCTCACTCGGCCCCCTGACGGACAGCGTTCGGGGGCACCATTCCCCCATCATGGTTAACTCCGCGTTGACGCTCGCCGGGTCGCGCCACTTGCGGCGGGGCGGCATGCGGCCTACGGAGGCCCGCGTCCGCACGCGGATTCCCAAGAGACGACAGCGTCATGCCTTCGCCTCATTCGGAGGGAAAGCAGCCGCCCGGCCCTCCGGGTGGATCCATCCGGTTCGCAGCGGCCGACGGCCAAACCGTTCCGACCGGGTTTCGAGTGGCGATCGTCATCGCGGCACGCTCCCCGGAGGCTTCGGCAAGCCGCCGCGCAGGTTCCACGTCCAGGTAACGAACGCCCTAAGGAATAAGAGCCGATGTCCTTCACCCGCTCCGCGCCGTTCGCGCGCGCCGCCTTCCTCGGCCTCGCGGGCCTCGCGCTGGCGACGGTTCCGGCCTCGGCTCAGCCGAAGAAGCCCGCCGCCCCGACGGCCCAGGCCCCCGCTCCCGCTGCTCCCGCCCCCGGCCAGACCCCGGCCGCGCAAACCCCCGCCGCCCAGACCGGCCCGCAGATCGTCACGCTGAAGTCCGAGCCGAGCCAGGCCGACTGGACCAAGGTGTGCGGCAAGGACCAGGGTTCGGGCACCGACATCTGCTACACGACCCGCGACTTCGTGTCGGACCAGGGCCAGCCGGTGCTCGCCGCCGCCGTCTACGACATGAAGAACCCGGCGCAGAAGCAGGAAATCCGCGTCGTCCGCTTCCTGCTGCCCCTCGGCCTGCTGCTGCAGCCGGGCATCCGCTTCAGCGTCGACGGTCAGGGCGCCACCGCCGGCCGCTTCGCCGTGTGCTTCCCGAACGGCTGCTTCGCCGAGGTCGGCGGCGTCGATGCGGCCGTGATCGCCGCCCTCAAGAAGGGCACGACCCTCAACGTCTCGGTGCAGAACCAGACTCAGCGCGAAGTGACCTTCGCCGTGCCGCTGGCCGGCTTCGGCAAGGCCTTCGACGGCCCGGCCATGGACCCGAAGGTGCTCGAGGAGCAGCAGAAGAAGCTTCAGTCCGAGCTGGAGAAGCGCAGCGAAGAGATGCGCAAGAAGCTCGAGACGCAGCAGGGCGCCGCTCCGGCCGCCCCCGCCGCCAAGTAAGCCGACACAACAAAAGGGGCGCCCCAGGGCGCCCCGATACGACCGGAGAGGGTCGGGCAGGAATGCCCGGCCCTTTTTCAGTTGGTCGCCCGGTCACGCATCCGATAGGTGCCGGAGGCGTCGCGCTCGAAGATCTCCTTGATCCCGGCATGACGCAGGGCCTCCCCCGACGTGTCGGGCAGGAGATTCTGCTCGGAGACGTAGGCGACGTATTCGGTCTCCGCGTTCTCGGCGAGCAGATGGTAAAAGGGCTGGTCCTTGCGCGGCCGGACTTCCTCCGGGATCGCGAGCCACCATTCCTCCGTGTTGTCGAACACGGGATCGACGTCGAACACGATGCCGCGGAAAGGATAGATCTTGTGCCGCACGATGGCACCGATGCCGAATTTTGCGGTCTTGAGTGTCACGTCCGTCATCAGTCGTTCCGTCCTCCGCGTGAGATAAGCGCGATGGACGGTTCTGTCACCGTGGACGCGGTGAGCTTCACGCGCCTGTCACGATCCCGAACTCGTGGGCGATGGCGCGGGCCGTGGCCTCCCGGCGGGCGATGAGGGCGGCGGAGGCCGCCCGCACCGCCGCCACGGTCTCCGGCGAGGCGGTGTGCGGCGAGCCGCTGTCGAAGGGCGGCTCGGGCGCGTATTGCATCATCAATTGGATCGCGCGGGCAGTCTCCTCGCCGCGTAGGATCGCCGCGAGGCGCAGGGCCCCGTCGATGCCGGCGGTGACGCCCGCCGCGAAGATCCAGTCCCCGTCGATCACCACGCGCTCATCGACGGGCGTCGCGCCGAAATGCGGAAGCAGGTCGACGGCGCTCCAATAGGTCGTCGCGCGCCGCCCCCGGAGCAAGCCGGCCGCGCCGAGGATCAGCGCCCCGGTGCAGACCGAGAGCACCATCCTGGCCCCCGCCGCCTGATCCCGCAGCCAGCCGAGGACGGCCTCGTTGCGCATCAGCGCCTCCTGCCCGGCGCCGCCGGGGACGTGGAGCACGTCGAGTTGCGGCGCCTCCGCGATGGCCCCGTCGGGCACGAGGCGCAGGCCCCGCACGTCGCGCACCGGAGCCCCGTCCGGCGAGTAGAGCCGCACGGTGGAGTTCGGCAGTCGCCCGAACACCTCGAACGGCCCGGTGAGGTCGATTTGGTCGATGCCCTCGAAGAGGAGCGAGCCGATGGCGAGCGGCTGGTCGTGGGGGATCATGGGAGCCTCCTGTCTTGTCCGTGCGACCCGAGGGGTCAGGCCGGCAGGGTGAGGACCCCGGCCTTGCCGTCGCCGCAGCCGAAGAGCAGGCGGGCGCCGCGCCCGTCCCAGGCCAGAGCGGTGATGCCGCTACCCGCGACCGCCGGGCGGACCAGCAGTTCCGCCGCGTCGGTGAAGCGCACCAGCAGGATGCAGCCGTCCTCGTAGCCCATCGCCAGCACGGGTGCCTTCGGATGGAAGGCGACGCGGGAGACGCGGGCCGGGCGCACGCCGCATTCGCGCGGCGGCTTGCCGGTCGGGCCTTCCTTGGAATCGAACGGCCAGACGATGGTCGCCTCGGCGCCGCTGGTGGCGAGCCAGTTCCCGTCCGACGACCACGACAGGGAGCGGACCTTGCCGGGGTAGCCCGACATCCGCATGTGGCCCTTGTCGGGCAGGAGGCGCCAGCCGTGCAGGGAGTTCTCCTGCATGGTGGTGACGACGAAGCGCCCGTCCGGCGACCACGACACGTCGATATGCGAGCCCTTCCACGACAGGTCCTCGGGCGCCGTCTCCAGGTTCGGGTACCAAAGGCTGGCGCCGTTGTAGTGCGACACCGCGAGGCGGTAGCCCTTGGGGGCGAAGGCGAGGCCGCGCGCGGAGGAGGGGGCCTGGAAGGTCTTCTCGCGGCCCTTGGCATCGAGGGCCACGACGTTGCGCCCCGCCGAGAAGGCCAGCGCGCCGTCCCCGTGCAGGGCGATGGCGTCGATCCAGGCATTGTTCTTGGCGGTGGCGACCTCGCGGGTGGTGCCGTCGGCGCGGGTCTCGACCACGCGGCCGTCGTCACCCCCCGTCACGAGGCGCGTCGGCCCCCCCGCCGCCACGAGCACGCCCGCTTCGGGATGGGACGCGACGCGGGACACGTCACCGTCGCGGATCAGGGCGACGTGGCCATCGGCCAGCGCGAGGCAGGGGACGTCGCCGAGCCAGTGGGCGGCGACCGCATGGGCGCCGGGTTCGAGATCGGCGACGTGGCTCGTGAGCGAGGCGGTGGAAATGGAAGAGCTCATGAGGAAACCTTTGCGGCCGGACCGGCGCGGGCGACGATCAGGGTGGTGATCAAGGCCAGGAGCCCCGCGACGAGCGCCGGCGGGACCAGGGCGTAGAGGTTGACGGCCCGATAGGCCAGGGCGCCGCACAGGGCACCCACGAGAAGCGACAGCCAGACGACGCCGTCGCCGGCCCAGCCGAACGGCGAACCGGTGCGGGTCAGCGCCTCGGCGATCTTCTGGCCGAAGCTGAACAGGGCGCCGGTCACGAAGGTCGTGCCGGCGCGGAACCCCTTCACCCGGGCGAGCACCGCGTTCTGCGCCCCCATCGCGGCGGCGATGGAGAGGCTCGCACCGCTTGGCTCCGGGGAGGACAGGCCGATGGCCAGGGCGGCGGCGATGAGGATCGTCTCGAAGGCCAGCACGGACGGCGTCGCCCAGCGGTCGGGCACGCGGATCGCCACCACGCTGCCGAGGATGGCGCCCGCCAGGAAGGCGGCGACGAGCCCGAGGGGCAGCAGCGTCCGGTTCCACTCGGCCTCGCCGACATAGACCGCGAATTGAGTCGTGTTGCCGCTCATGAACGACGTGTAGAGGCCACCGAGCCGCAGGAAGCCGAGGGCATCGACGTAGCCGGCCAGCGCGGTCAGCACCAAACCCGCGCCCAACTGCCACCTGCGGTTCACGAAGCGCGTTCCCACACGCAGCGCGTCAACCCTTCGTTAACCAAACCGGCGCCTCCGTTTACCACCCCGCCGACGCGGTTAACGCAACGCTCACCTAACCTCTGCAATTCGATGCAAATCCGGCGAACGCCGAGCCGCGGGGCTCCGTTTCCCCTGCGATCTGACACCGGGGCCGTATGCCCTGGCCAGGTGAGTTGGAGTTGCGTCATGATCCCGTTCGCGTTCGCCGTACCGGCTGTCCCGCACCTCGCCCCCGCCGCCACCACGGTGCTGGTCGTGGAGGATGAGCCCACCGTCTGCGAGCTCGCCGCCGAGGCGCTGCTGGACGAGGGCTACCGGGTGCTCACCGCCGCCGACGCCTGGGAGGCCGAAGCCATCCTCTCCCGCGAGAGCGTGGATCTGCTCTTCACCGATATCGACTTGGCCCGCAACACGAACGGCATCGTGCTGGCCCGCCACGCGCGGGAGCAATGCCCGCACTTGGCCGTTGTCTACACCTCCGGCGGCCGCGCCTGCCTCGCCACCGGCGAAGCGGTGCCGGAATCGCTTTTCGTCCCGAAGCCCTACCGTCCGAGCCAGCTCGTCGCGCTGACGAACGAGATCCTGCGCCCGGCGGATTCCCACCACGCCTGAGAGGACACACGATCCATGCGGCCCCGCCTCACCGCCCTGTTGTGCCTGACGCTCGGCACGCTGACACTGCCAGGGGCTGCCTTCGCCGCCTGTGACGTTCAGGGCGCGAAGATCGAGGAACAGATCGCCGCCAAGGCGGAACTGCAGAAGGACGCCAACGCCCAGACGGTGCGCGACCTGCGCACGCTGCGCGACGCGGCCATCGTGCTGGAGACCTACAAGTATCCCGGCGAATGCGAGGTGCTGCTCGGCATAGCCCGCTCGCTCCTGTCCGACCCCGCCAAGACCATCGAGCAGGGCGGCGACACCGACGAGGACAAGGCCGAGACCCTGGTGGAGGCCCGCAAGCCCAAGGGCGGCGCCGAGAAGGCCCCCGAGAAGGCGCCGAAGTCCGAGTAGCCCGGCCGCTACTTCGCCCCGCCGCCCGCGTTGATCCTCGCCTTGGCGAGGGCGCGGGCGAGCTTCGCGGCGATCTCGCCCCGCAGGGCGTCGGCCATCTCGATATCGGAGAGGCGCCATGCGAAGCCGCGCAGGCGCAGGCGGATCCGGGTCCGCTGCGCCCGCGGCCCCTCCGGCGGGATCGGGATCACCACCGCCCGGAAGCCCCGCATCTCGGCCGCCGCGTAATAGGACATCAGCCGGCCCGCGTTGCGGATCGACAGGCCGGTCGTCCTCGCGCCCTCCGGCTTCTTCAGGTCGAGCTTTTCCGGCCAGCCGTCATCCAGCAGGTCGATCACCGTGTCCGGCGTCACGAGGCTCTCGGCCAGGGCGAGGGCGAGGCCGTAGGCCACCTCGTTCAGCCGCTGCCGGTCCTTCGGATCGAGATCCTCGTCGGCGTCCGTCGCCACGCGCACGGCGGCGACGATCTGGCGGACCAGCGACAACCGCAGGGTGCGGAAATTGACGTGCGTCTCGACATAGGCGGCATCGTGCCGCCGCACCGCGTCCGCGAGGCTGTAGAGCGACCACAGGGGGCTCAACGTGAACAGGAGCCACGCGACCGCGATCGCGAGGGGGATCGCGAGCCAGCGCCGCATGGCTCAGACCGGACCGGGCCGGATCATACCCGCTCCGCCCAGGCGGACAGGCCGGCGAAGGCCTCCACGACCCGCTCGTAGACCGGACGCTTGAACGGGACGATCAGCCCCGGCAACTCCTCGAACCGCGCCCAGCGCCACGCGTCGAATTCTGGCTTGTGCGCCCCGCCGCCGGGATTGAGCACGTCGATGACATCCTCGGTGCCGACGAACCCGTAGGCGAACCATTTCTGCGTCTGGCCCCGGTAGCGGCCCTTCCAGGCCTGCTTCATCACCGCGGGCGGCAGGTCGTAGGCGAGCCAATCCGGCACCTCGCCGATCAGCCGCAGAGCCTCGGGCGGGACATTGGTCTCCTCGAACAGCTCGCGCCGGGCCGCCGCCTCGGGATCCTCGCCGGGATCGATGCCGCCTTGGGGCATCTGCCAGCAATGCGGACCGTCGACATGCTCGGGGCCCGCATCCCGCCGCCGCCGGCCGACGAGGACGCCGCCCTCGGGGCCGATCAGGGTGATCCCGACGCAGGGCCGGTAGGGCAGGTCGTTCGAGTCGCTGTTGTGAGCCATCGCGGGCGACCATAGGCCGGCGCCCCGAGGCGCGGCAACGCGCTTTCATTCCCGCGCGACGATCAATCGGCCTTGGAGACGCGTTTCGGCGCCCCGCGCAGGGCGACGCTGGCGGGCACGAGGCGGATCCCCCGCGCGTCGAGGTCGCGCGCCCAGCGCACGATGCGGTCCACCGCCATCAGCGAGCCGCCCGTCGAGACGAGAACGAAGCCGTTGCTGCGGGCCAGCGCCTCGGCGCGGGCGAGTTCGGCGTCGATGGCGTCGGGGCGCGGCGTCGCGTCGAGGACGATCTCGGCGCGGGCCGAAGGCGTGCGCGACTTGTTGGACAGGGCAGGGCCCTTCGGCACCGTGCCGTCGTCCACGAAGCCGAGGCCCCGCGCGCCGATCTCCCGCAGGATCGGCTCGAAGGCGGAATCGCCCATCAGCTTGCCGCCCATCATGTTGACGAGGCCGACATAGCCGGAAAACCGCGCCAGGACCCAGGCGAGGCGATCCGCGTTCTCCGGCCCCTTCAGGGCGGTGAGCAGGGCCTGCGGGCCGGGATCGCTGTCCGGATAGTCGAAGGGCTCCATCGGCAATTGGAGGAACACCTCGTGCCCGGCATCGCGGGCGCGAGCGGCGGCGCGATCCACCTCGTTGCCGTAGGGCGCGAAGGCGAGGCTCACCGCCTGCGGCAGGCGGGCGGTGGCGGCCGCCGTGGCCGATTGGCCGATGCCGAGCCCCGTCACGAGGATCGCGATGCGGGGGCCGGTGCCGGGCTCGTCGGGGCGGGCATAGACATCGAGGGCGCGCAGACGGCCCTCGCCGATGCGGGGCATGAGGCCGTGGCGGCCCTGCTCCGTCAGGCGCGGATCGGGCGCCGCCGCGAGGCGCGGCGCGTTGGCGGGCGGCACCCGGATCACCACGGCCTCGCTCGGGGCCGAGCCGGGCGGACGCACCACCGTCACGCCGGAGGCGGTCTCGACCTCCTCGGCGCTGCGCTGCGCCGGGGGCGCGGGCGTATCCGGGGCAGGCATGGCGGCGACCGCCTGGGGCGCGGGCTTCGCCGGAGGGGGATCGCGCAGCTCGATCATCGCCCGCGCGCCGGGCTCGCCGGCCTGCGGATCACCGAAGGCCAGGATAAGACCGAAGGCGACGACGAGACAGCCCGCGCCGACGCCCGCCACGACGCGCGGCTGGCGGGCGCGGGCCATCAGCCCGGCGGCGCGACCGGTCGGCGGCGCCTTGGCGCCGGCTTCGGCGACCCCGAGGGGCCGGGTCAGGATATCGTCTGCGGGCTCGGTCACACGGAACTCGTCGCAGGAGCCATCCCGCAACCGAGAGCAGCGGGCGATCCTCGTCCATATCTGCCGGTCGTTGTAGTTAACGTTCCGCTAATGCCGCCCGACCGAACAGTTCGGTGACGCTCCGGGGCCACGCCCGATCAGTCATGGCGGCTTCTTCCGCCGCCCGATTATCATAGATCAGCCCGCGCTGACTTATGTTGTTCCGATCATGCTTGGCAATATTCCCAAGCATCTGCGGCGATAAGCTCTACCGGGAACTTTCCCTTGGCAAAAGCATCGACGGAACGACGCCGCGATTGACGATCGCAGGCCCGGAGCGGAGCTATACAATGTCCACCAGCGCCAAAGAGATCTACGTCACTGCCCTCAAGAATACCCACGCCCTGGAAATGCAGGCGCTTCAAATCATGGAGCGGCAGGTCGAGCGGCTGGAACGCTACCCCGAGATGGTCGACGCCCTGCGCAAGCACATCGACGAGACCCACGGGCAGCGCAGCCGACTCGAGGAGGCGCTGCACAGCCTCAACGAGACTCCCTCGATCATCAAGGAGGGGTTTCTCGGCTTCGTCGGCAACATGATGGCCCTCGGCCACACGCCCGCGCAGGACGAGATCCTGAAGAACACCTACGCGAACCACGCCTTCGAAAATTTCGAGATCGCGGCCTACACCTCGCTCCTGGCGATCGGTGACGCGGCGGGCCTCTCGGCGCATCGGGCCGGGCTCACCCAGTCCCTGGACGAAGAAAAGGCCATGGCGCAGCGCGTTCATGACCTCATCGTGCCGACCACGCAGCGCTACGTCCAACTGACCACCAGCGGCCAGAAGGCCGACCGGTAGTCGATGGACAGCCGGTGCCCGCGCGAGGCGGGCACCGGCCGTGACGGGTCTTAGTTCGGCAGGCTGGGCTTCGGCTGCGGCGCCTGGGTGCCGTTGGCGGCGCCCTTCTGGATGCCGTGCAGGAAGTCCACCGCCGAGATCAGCTGCTTGTCCTTGGCCGGATCCGGCGGGACGTAGGCGGACGATCCACCACGCTCGTCGGTATCCTTCTGCTTCAGGTGGCCCTTCAGCCCGGCCTCGCCCTTGGTCTCGTCCTTGCCCTTCAGCTCGTCCGGCACGTCCTGCAGCACCTCGACGTCGGGCTCGATGCCCTTCGCCTGGATCGAGCGGCCGGACGGCGTGTAGTAACGCGCCGTGGTCAGGCGCAGGGCGCCCGAGCCGCCGAGCGGGATGATCGACTGCACGGAACCCTTGCCGAAGGAGCGGGTGCCCATGATGGTCGCCCGCTTGTGGTCCTGCAGGGCGCCGGCCACGATCTCCGAGGCCGAGGCCGAGCCGCCGTTCACCAGCACCACGATCGGCTTGCCCTTGGTCAGGTCGCCGGACTTCGCGGAGAAGCGCTGCGTCTCGTCCGGGTTGCGGCCACGGGTGGAGACGATCTCGCCGCGATCCAGGAAGGCGTCGGAGATCATCACCGCCTGATCGAGCAGGCCGCCGGGATTGTTGCGCAGATCGAGGACGAAGCCCTTGATCTTGTCGTTGCCGATATCGGTCGTCAGCTTGTCGATGGCGGCGCGCATTCCGTCGAAGGATTGCTCGTTGAACTGCGTCAGGCGGATGTAGCCGACATCCGCGCCCTCGACCTTCGAGCGCACCGGCTTGATCTTGATGGTGTCGCGGGTGAGCGTGACTTCGATCGGGTCCTTGGACTCCTTGCGGGAGATCTTCAGCTTCACCTGCGAGTTGACCGGGCCGCGCATCTTGTCGACCGCCTGGTTCAGGGAGAGGCCCTGCACCTGATCGTCGTCGATCTGCGTGATCACGTCGTTGGCGAGCAGCCCGGCCTTCGAGGCGGGGGTGTCGTCGATGGGCGTCACGACCTTGATGAGGCCGTCCTCCATCGTGACCTCGATGCCGAGGCCGCCGAACTCGCCGCGGGTCGTGGTCTGCATGTCACGGAACGCCTTGGCGTCCATGTAGCTCGAATGCGGATCGAGCGAGGTGAGCATGCCGTTGACGGCCGCCTCGATCATCTTCGACTCGTCGGGCTTCTCGACGTAGTCCGTCCGCACCTTCTCGAACACGTCACCGAACAGGCTGAGCTGGCGGTAGGTCTCGGCGGAGGCCGCGACCGCACGGGGACCGGAGAGGAACTCCGTCTGCGTGGCCACCATCGAGGTGCCCGCGCCCAGGAAGGCGCCGAGCATAATCAGGGATGTCTTGCGCATCAGCCGCGAACCTTCTCGCCAAGAACCTTGTCATTGGGGCTTTTCGCCCAGAACGGCTCCGGATCGATGGAGCCGCCGTCTTTCTTGAACTCGACGTACAGGGTCGGATCCCCCTCGGGTCCGGGCGTCCCCTCGCCCATAGAGCCCAACGGTTCGCCGGCCAACACGAACTGGCCGACCTCGACGCTGATCTGGTCCATTCCTGCCAGCAAAAGATAGTAGCCGTCGCCAGCGTTGATGATCAAGAGTCGGCCATAAGAGCGGAACGGACCGGCAAACTGGACCCAGCCGTCGGCCGGGGAGGCCACGGTGGCCCTGGGCCGCGTAGCGAAGGAAACGCCCCGCGTCGAGCCGCCATTGCCATCAGGCTGGTTGAAGGCCCGCACCAGCCGCCCCGCGACGGGGCGCGGCACTTCGCCCCGCGCCTCGGCGAACTTCATCTTCGGGGCTAGCCGTGCCGGATCGCGGAAACCCGCTGCGGCAAAGCGCTCCTGCGTCACGCGGGCCTCGCGCTCGGCCGCCGCCCTGGCCTCCTCGGCCGTGCGCCTGGCGGCGTTCACCTCGCCCTCGACCCGTTCCAGCAGGTCCTTCAGGCTCTTGGCCTGGACACCAAGTTCGGCCGACCGCTTGCGCTCGGCGGCGAGCCCGCTCTCCACCTCGGCCTGCCGCGCCCGCCGGGCGGTCACGAGGGCCTTCAGGCGCTGCTGCTCCCGCGCCCAGCCGGCGAGGTCGGCGGACAGGCCCTCCTTGTCGCGGGCGATGGCATCACGCAGGCGCACCATCTCGGTGAGGTCGGCGGCGAGCGTATCGAGTTCGCCGCGCAGTTCCGGCACCACCGCGCCGAGGAGCATCGAGGTGCGGATCGCCGCCAGCACGTCCTCGGGGCTGCTCAAAACCGCCGGGGGCGGGCGCCGCCCCATCCGCTGGAGGGCGGCCAGGATCTCGGCCACCGTGCCACGCCGCGCCTGGAGGGAGCGACGGATCGCCGCCTCGCTGTCGGTCATCGCCTTCAGGCGCTCCTCCAGGCGGGTCATCCGCTCCTCGGTGGCCTGCGCCTGACGCCCGGCATCGAGCAGGGCCGCGTCGAGCTTAGCGCGATCCGTGCCGATGGACGCGATCTCCTTCTCGAACTGCGCCCGCTGGCCCTCGCTCGCCGAGAGGGCATCCTGCACGCGCTTCAGGTTCTCGACGCGCCGGTCGCGCTCCTCGGTCGCCTGCCGGATCTTGTCCTGATCGGGCGCGTCCTGGGGGAGGGCGGGGGCCGGCGCGAGAACGAGAAGGGCCGTGTAGGCGAGCCACGCCAGCCGTGAACGATGCGCCACGCTCACCCCGGCTCGCCGCGGTGATAGGGATGGCCGGCCAGGATGGTGAGGCTGCGATAGATCTGTTCGAGGGCGAGCACGCGCACGAGTCCGTGGGGCAAGGTGGCGGCCCCGAAGGACAGGATCAGGTCCGCCCGCGTCCGAAATGAGGCGTCGAGCCCGTCCGGCCCGCCGATCACCACCGCCAGGGCGGGCTTGGCGGCATCGCGCCATGCGGCGATCCGCCGGGCCAGATCCTCGCTCGGCATGTCGGCCCGGCCGCGCTCATCGTAGGTGAGGAGGGCGCTTCCCGGCGGCAGGAGCGGTATCAGGGCGGCCGCCTCCTCGGCGGCGCGGTCGGCGCCCCGCCGGGCGCGCGATTCGGCGATCTCGATCAGGTCGCAGGCGGGGAAGCCGAGGCCGCGGCCGAGTTGCCCGGCCCGCTCGCGATATCGTGACGCCAAATCCCGTTCGGGACCGGCCTTCAGCCGGCCCACCGTGGCGACGACGAGACGCAACGGGGGTGTCGATCAGCCGGCGGCGACACCGAGGGGACGGTCGGCGCCCCACATCTTTTCGAGGTTGTAGAAGCCCCGAACCTCCGGCCGGAAGATGTGAACCAGGATGTCGCCGGCATCGATCAGCACCCAGTCGCAGGCCGGCAGGCCCTCGACGCGGGCGGTGCCGAAGCCCTGGTTCTTCATCTCCTGGATGATCTTGTCGGCGATGGAGCCGACATGGCGCTGCGAGCGCCCCGAGGTGATAATCATCGTGTCGGCCAGCGATGTCTTGCCGGCGAGGTCGATCTCGACCGTCTCCTCGGCCTTCATCTCGTCGAGGCAGCCGAGCGCGAGGTCCCTCAGGGCCCCCACGCGGGCAAGGCCGTCATCCTCGGCGCCGGGGCGGGAAGGGGCATCGGTGCGCACGGTCTCTGTGCGAAGGGTCTCGGGCAGCGTCCTGATTCCTCATGGGGCCGTCACACGGCCTTACCGCCTGAAAGTGGCGGCTTCGCACCACGATTGCAACAGGTCTGTGCGATGGATGCACCGGATCGGGGCATCGGGCGGCTACCGGCCGCGCCGTTTCTCGCGGATCGCGGTCGAGGACAGCTTCGAGCGCGGCCCGTGCAGGAACACCCAGGCGGGGGGCCTGTGTCCGGCGAGCGTCGTCGCCGCCGCCTCGGGGATCCGCGCCCCGGCGAGCCGCCGCGCGGCCTTGGCCGAGACGGGTGTGAGGGTCGAGCCCGGCCGGTCGATCACCGCGATGGGCATCAGCCGGGCGATCTCGGCCGCCCCCTTCCAGCGGTGGAACGTCGCCAGCGAATCGGCCCCCATGATCCAGACGAACCGTACCCCCGGCCGCCGCCGGGCGAGATAGCGCAGGGTCTGCACGGTGAAGCGCACGCCGAGCGCCGCCTCGAACCCCGTCACCGCGATTCGCGGATGCGCGGCCACCCGCGCGGCCTGGGCGCAGCGGTCCGCCAGGGGGGCGAGGCGGCTGCGGTCCTTCAGCGGGTTGCCGGGGCTCACGAGCCACCACACCCGGTCGAGGCGTAGGCGCCGCAGGGCGGTGGCGGAAACGTGGAGGTGCCCCTCATGGGCGGGGTCGAACGACCCGCCATAGAGGCCGATCCGCATGCCGGGCGCGCTCGGCGGCAGGATCAGCCGCACGAGGCACAGCCGGAGATGGCGTGGATCACGGACGCGTCTGGCCGCGACCGTGGACCCGGTACTTGAAGGTGGTCAGTTGCTCGACGCCCACCGGGCCGCGCGCGTGCATCCGCCCGGTGGCGATGCCGATCTCCGCGCCGAAGCCGAACTCGCCGCCATCGGCGAACTGCGTCGAGGCGTTGTGCGTGACGATGGCGGAATCGACCTCCGCGAGGAAGCGGCGGGCGGCCTCCTCGTCCTCGGTGATGATCGCGTCGGTGTGGTGCGAACCGTAGCGCTCGATATGCGCGATGGCCTCGTCGAGCCCATCGACCACCCGCGCGGCGATCACCGCGTCGAGGTATTCGGTGCCCCAATCGGCCTCGCTGGCCTCCGTGACGCGCGGATCGACGGCGCGGGTCGCCGCGTCGCCGCGCACGGCGCAGCCGGCCTCCAGCAGGGCCGTCACGAGGGGCTTGAGATGCGTCTCGGCGCAGGCCCGGTCCACGAGCAGCGTCTCGGCGGCGCCGCAGACGCCGACCCGGCGCATCTTGCTGTTGAGCAGCACCGTGCGCGCCATGTCGAGGTCGGCGGCGCGGTCGACATAGACGTGGTTGATGCCGTCGAGATGGGCGAAGACCGGCACTTTCGCCTCGGCCTGGACCCGCTCCACGAGGCTGCGTCCGCCGCGCGGGACGATGACGTCGACGCAGCCGTCGAGGCCCGCGAGCATCAGCCCCACCGCCGCGCGGTCGCGGGTGGGGACGATCTGGATCGCGTCGGCCGGCAGCCCGGCGTCTTCGAGCCCCTGGCTCATGGCGCGGGCGATGGCCTGGGAGGTGCGGAAGCTGTCCGAGCCCGCGCGCAGGATCGCGGCGTTGCCGGCCTTCAGGCACAGGGCGCCGGCATCGGCCGTGACGTTGGGCCGGCTCTCGAAGATGACGCCGATGACGCCGAGGGGCACGGCCACGCGCTCGATCAGCAGCCCGTTCGGGCGCTCGATGGCCGCGAGCTGCCGCCCGACCGGGTCGGCCAGCGCGCCCACCTTCTCCACCGCCTCGGCGATGGATTCGAGCCGCCTGCCGTCGAGCTTCAGCCGGTCGATCAGCGCCGCGCTCTGTCCGGCCTCCTGGGCGGCGGTGACGTCGCGCTCGTTCTCGCGAAGGATCGCGTCCCGGTCGGCGCGCAGGCGCTCGGCGATGCGCTGGAGGGCGATGTCCTTGGTCTGGGCCGAGGCCAGGGCCATTCTGCGCCCGGCCTGCCGCGCCCGGCGGCCGATGGCGGCCATCTGCTCCGGCAGCGAATCCGCGCCCGCGAAATCGGATCTGAGATTCAGGACGGGCACGGCGGGGCCTCCGGGTTCCGGAGCTAAGGGGGTCATCGTCTTGACACATCGCGGCGAGCCCCGACAAGGCCCGCCCCGTGCGCTAGAACATGGCGAGATCGTCCCGGTGCACCATCCAGGCGCGGCCGGGATAGTTCAGCAATACCGGAATCCGCGCGCTCGGATGGCCGATGATCAGCTTGGCCTCCCCGCTGTCGTAGCCAACGAGGCCGCGCCCGATGGCCCGCCCCTCGGCATCGCGGATCAGCACCGCGTCGCCCCGCGAGAAATTGCCCTCCACCGCGCGCACGCCCACCGGCAGGAGGCTCGCGCCGCCGGCCAGGGCCTTCGCGGCGCCCTCGTCGATGGTGAGGCTCCCACGCGGTTCCAGGGAGCCGGCGATCCAGGTCTTGCGCGCCGCGTTGGGCGTCGAGCCCGAGAGGAACCACGTGCAGCGCGCCCCGTCCTGCACCGCCTTCAGCGGGTTCTTGGCCCGTCCGTCCGCGATGACGAGATGCGTGCCGCCGGCCACCGCGATCTTGGCGGCCTCCACCTTGGTGCGCATGCCGCCCCGCGACAGTTCCGAGGCCGGGCCGCCGGCCATGGCCTCGATCTCCGGCGTGATGCGCTCCACCACCGGCAGGTGCTGCGCCGTCGGGTCCATGTTCGGCGGCGCCGTATAGAGGCCGTCGATGTCGGAGAACAGCACCAGCACGTCGGCGTCGATCATCGTGGCCACGCGGGCGGCCAAGCGGTCGTTGTCGCCGTAGCGGATCTCGGCGGTGGCCACCGTGTCGTTCTCGTTGACGACCGGCACCGCGCGCAATTCGAGCAGCTTCTGCACCGTGGAGCGGGCGTTCAGGTAGCGGCGGCGCTCCTCCGTGTCCTGCGGCGTCACGAGGATCTGGCCGGCGACGATGCCGTGATGGCCCAGGGCCTCCGCCCAGTGGCGCGCGAGGGCGATCTGTCCCACCGAGGCCGCGCCCTGGCTTTCCTCCAAGCGCAGTGCGCCGGGCGGCAGGCCGAGCACCGTGCGCCCGAGGGCGATGCTCCCCGAGGACACGACCAGTACGTCCACGCCGCGCGCGTGCAGGTCGGCGATGTCCTCGGCCAGCGCCGCCAGCCACGCATGGCGCAGGCGGCCGCGGGCACGGTCGACCAGCAGGGCCGACCCGACCTTGATGACGACGCGGCGGAAGGTGTCGAGGGCGGGGATCATGGGACTCGTCTACGAAAGCGCGGCCGAGATGTGGCCGAAGACGGCGCCTTTGAACAGCGCTTACAGCGCCGGATCGTAGGCCAGTCGCGCCTCGACGATCGTGGGCGCGCCGACCACGGCGGCGCGGCCGGCAATGATCCTACCGAATGCCTCGCCCTCCGGCTCGTTCAGGAACACAGCCAGAATCGACGAGGTATCGAGCGCGATCACGGCCGATCCTCCGATCGGGAGGCCATTCTCGTCATACAAATAGGAATGGTCCGACGTCGCCCCCGGAACGATGTGCTTCTGGGCCTCGCGGACGAGCGCACGAAGATCCTCGTAATCGGCGCGCTGCTCGGGCGTCAGTTGCTGCAGTGTCGGGATCGGGAGGGTTGCGGTGAGGGCGGAGGATGTCGGCGGTGCGCTCTCGAGCGAAGCGCGGAGCGAGGCGATGACAGCTTCACCGTTCGAGGTGCCCTTGCGATCCGCAAGTTCGCGAGCAAGACCGGCCGCCTCACCATCCTCGATGATCAACGCGTCCACTGCTGCCCCTTCCGCGGCCCTATCGCTGCTGTTCGGAATTTAAACCTTCCCGAGAGGCCTGTCACTCACGGCTGCCACTCCGCCGCGACCGGCGCCTCGTCGGCGCGGCCCGTCTCGATGGCGTCCTGCAGCGCCCGCAGCGCCTCCGGCACGCCCTTCCGGCTAGCCGAGGAGAGCAACAGAGGCGCCTTGCCCGCCGCCCGCTTCAGCTTCGCGGCCTGGCTCTTCAGCGTCTCCGGGTCGAGGGCGTCGACCTTCGACAGGGCGACGATCTCCGGCTTGTCCGCGAGGCCGTGGCCGTAGGCCTCGATCTCGCCGCGCACCAGCTTGTAGGCCTTGCCGGCATGCTCGCTCGTGCCGTCCACGAGGTGCAGCAGCACCCGGCAGCGCTCCACATGGGCGAGGAACTTGTCGCCGAGGCCGACACCCTCATGGGCGCCTTCGATCAGGCCGGGAATGTCGGCCAGCACGAATTCGCGCTGGTCGTTGCGCACCACGCCGAGGCCGGGATGGAGCGTCGTGAACGGGTAATCGGCGATCTTCGGCTTGGCCGCCGTGACGCTCGCGAGGAAGGTGGACTTGCCGGCATTGGGCAGGCCCACGAGCCCGGCATCGGCGATGAGCTTCAGGCGCAGCCAGATCCACATCTCCTGGCCTTCCAGGCCGGGATTGGCATGCTTCGGCGCGCGGTTGGTGGAGGTGGTGAAGTAGGCGTTGCCGAAGCCGCCGTTGCCGCCCTTGGCGAGGCGCACCCGCTGCCCGATCTCGGTCATGTCGGCGATCAGCGTCTCGCCGTCCTCGGCCAGGACCTGCGTCCCGGCGGGCACCTTCAGCACGGCATCGGCCCCGGACGCGCCGTGGCAGTTCGAGCCCATGCCGTGCTCGCCCTTCTTGGCCTTGAAGTGCTGCTGGTAGCGGTAGTCGATCAGGGTGTTCAGCCCCTGGACGCACTCGATCCAGACGTCGCCGCCCCGGCCGCCGTCGCCGCCGTTCGGGCCGCCGAACTCGATGAACTTCTCGCGCCGGAACGACACGCAGCCTGCTCCGCCGTCACCGGAGCGGATGTAGACCTTGGCTTCATCGAGAAATTTCACGGCACCGTCTCGTTGTCGCGGGCGGGCCGCCCGCGGCGGCCCTGCCTCCATACCTCATTCCGCCGCCGCCAGGGCAGGGCGTTCGTCCGCCGCCCCGGACAGCCAGCGGCCCCGGTCCAGTCGAAGCCGGTCGGCCTCGGCGGGCACGAAGCCGGCCTTCTCCAGAACGCGCCGGGCGGCGGGAGCGTCGCATCCCACCTGCGCGTCGAGCCGCGCCCCGCCGGCCCAGGCGAACCACGCCTGGACGACGGCGCCCGCCGCCTCGCTCATCAACCCGTCGCCCCGGAAGGGACGACCGAGCCAGCCGAAGAGCCGGCCGGCCTCGTCTCCGGGGGAGGGGCCGATGCCGACGAGCCCGAGGGGGCGCGCCGGCCGCGCCCGCTCGCACAGGGCAAGCGTCAGGCCGGTGCCGGCGGCGTTTGCGGCGCGGAGCGCCACGATGAACGCATCCTCGTTCGCCCGGTCCGGCAGGCCGGGGGTACCCGCCATCGTCGCGCCCACCTCCGGGTCGGCGGCGAGGCGCCGAAGGGTCTCGGCGTCGCGGGCGGTCGGCCAGCGCAGCCACAGGCGGCGGGTCTCGATCCGGAAGACGTCGTCGCGGAACAGATCTGGGAACATGGCGCCCTCACCGGCGCCGCTCCCCTCGGGATGACGGCGCCCAGAGACGACGAAGGGGAGGATGGTGTCCCATCCTCCCCGGCGTTCCGTCAAACCCATCCCGGTGAAGGGCGGCTCACGTCTCCGGTCCGGTGTGGGACACCGTCGCGGGACGCTCGCTTCGCCTTTCGGGCGCCCGCCTGTTACTCCGCGGCCTCGGCCAGCGGCACCACCGCTACGAAAGCGCGCCCGCGGCGCGTCTGGAACTCGACGGTGCCGGGTTTCAGCGCGAACAGGGTGTGATCCTTGCCCATGCCGACATTGGCGCCGGGGTGCCACTTGGTGCCGCGCTGGCGCACGATAATGTTGCCCGGAATCACGGATTCCGAACCGAACTTCTTGACGCCGAGGCGCCGGCCTTCCGAGTCGCGGCCGTTGCGGGAGGAACCGCCTGCCTTCTTGTGTGCCATCTCTCGAACTCCGAATCTGTCAGGGGGATCGCGCGGATCGCAGGCTTCCGGTCAGGAAAGCCCGCGCTCGATCACGCAGAAATGCCGGTGATGCGGACCACGGTGTGGTCCTGGCGGTGGCCGCGCTTGCGGCGCGAGTTCTGGCGGCGGCGCTTCTTGAAGGCGATGACCTTCTTGTCCCGGCCGTGACGGACGATCTCGCCCGTGACGTTGATGCCCGACAGGGTCGGCGCGCCGACCTGGGTGGCGCCTGCGCCGTCGGCGAACAGGAGGACCTCGCCGAAGGTCACGGCTTCGCCGGCCTCGCCCGGCAGGGTGGCGATGGTGATGGTGTCGTTAGCGGCGACGCGGTACTGCTTACCGCCCGTCTTGATGACTGCGAACATCGTTCTCTCGTGCTCTCGAACGGCCTCCGGGAGCCTTGCGGCGACCCTGGACCGGCTTCTTGTTTGAGTCATTGGCCGGGCCAAGCCGGACAACGCGAAGACGCGCGAAAACCTGCGAGAGGCCGCGCGTGCTGCGGGCTCTGTAGTGCGCGGAGCGGACGGCTGTCAATCCGGGGCTCAGCGGGTCAGCACGTCCCTGGCCACGGTCCCCGCCGGCCCGAACGCGTCGTAGGCGGCGTCGCACCACGTCGCCTGCCCGTCCGCCGCGAGGCGCTGCCGCAATTCGGTGGCCCGGCTGCGGAGCTTGGCTTCGAGGGCGGCCTCCTGCGCCGGCACGACCTTGGCGGCGAGGCGCAGGGTGGTGAGACGCCCCGCCTTGAGATGCGTGCGCGGGCAGTTCTGCTCGGCGAGGATCGTGGTCGCCGCCGCCTCGGCATAGGCGTCGAGGGGGCTGAGGGCCGCCGGCTGCTCGGCGGCGGAGGCGCCCGCGACGCCGAGGGACGAGAGCAGGACGAGGAGGATTCTCCGTGTCATCACGGCGCCGCCTTGAACTCGCCTGCGATGCGCAATGTCACCTCGTCGCCGACCATGGGCAGGAACGCGCTCACCCCGAAATCGGAGCGCTTGATGATCGTGCGCCCCTCGAAGCCGACCGTGTAGCGGCGGTCGACCGGGTTGGTGCCGGCCTGGGTGAAGGTGGCGTCCACCGAGACGGGCTTCGTCACGCCGCGCAGGGAGAGGTTGCCGGTGATGCGGGCCGTGGTGGGGCTCGTCGGCTCGACGCCCGTGCCCACGAAGGTCGCCTCGGGGAATTTCGCCGTGTCGAAGAAGTCCGGCCCGGCGAGGTGCTGGTCGAGGCGCTGGCTGCCGGTCAGCACGCCGCTCAGGGGCACCGTGGCGGTCAGGCGGCTCTTGGCCGGCGCCTTGGGGTCGAGGTCGAGGCGGGCGCTCACCCCGGTGAACTGGCCGTAATAGGTCGAGTAGCCGAGGTGGTTGACCGACCATGTGATCTTCCCGTGGTCGGGATCGAGCACGTAGGCGCCCGCCCGGACCTGATTCGGATCCTGGGTCGGGTCGGCGGCCTGATCCTGCGCGAGGGCTCCGGTCGCGTGCAGGAGAAGGGCCGCGAGGGCGAGGGCGGTGGCGCGCATCTGGGCTCGTCGATCGGTCTGGCCTGGACGGGCTCTTTCCACGAAGCCGCCCGCCACTCAAGGTTCACCCGTCCGTTCCCCTTTCGGCCGCCGTGCTCTATCCCCCCGGGATCGGACGGATGGGCAGGGCATGATCGGCAAGCTGAAGGGCGTGGTCGATTCCTACGGCGAGGATTTCGTGATCCTCGACGTGCAGGGGGTGGGCTACGTGGTGCATTGCTCGGCGCGCACGCTCCAGCGCCTGCCGGAGGCGGGGGAGGCGACCGCCCTGTCGATCGAGACCTTCGTCCGCGAGGACATGATCCGCCTCTACGGCTTCCGCTCGGATGCGGAGCGGGAGTGGTTCCGCCTGCTGCAGACGGTGCAGGGCGTCGGCGCCAAGGTCGCCCTCGCGGTGCTGTCGGTGCTGGAGCCGCCGGCCCTGGCGAGCGCCATCGCCACGGGGGACAAGGGCGCTGTCGCCCGCGCGCCCGGCGTCGGGCCTCGCCTCGCCGCGCGCCTCGTGGCGGAACTGAAGGACAAGACGCCGGCCTTCGCCCCCATCGATCCGGCCCTCGTCGCCCTTTCCGGCGCGGTGGAGGAGGGCCATGCGCCCCAGCCGGTGAGCGACGCGATCTCGGCCCTCGTCAACCTCGGCTACCAGCAGGCCCAGGCTTCGGCCGCCATCGCCACCGTCATGAAGGGCGCGGGCGAGGGGGCGGAGGCCAAGGTGCTGATCCGCCTCGCCCTGCGGGAACTCGCCCGCTAGTTGCGCGCGGAGGCCGCCCGAACGCTCATCGGCACAGCGAGAATGCGCTGACACCGGGGCGTCATGCACCCGTGCGATCCCTTCGGCCGAGGCGCCGGATGGACCGTTCATCGGGGGGGGCGTGAAGAGGTCGCGCTTGACCTGACGGCCGCGCGCTGCCATCTCCCTCTCGCGCTAAGGGATTGAAACTCCTGTAGTTTTTAAGAATTCCAAACTGCGCACGACCGGAAGATGGATTTAACGATCGCATGATCGTCTGCTCCTGCAACGTCCTGTCGGACGGCGCCGTCCGCGATTGCCTCGGCCCCGGACCCGGCTGTCCGCGCACCCCCGCGCAGGTCTATGCCTGCCTGGGTTGCAGCCCGAAATGCGGACGCTGCGCCCGCACGATCCGCGAGATCATGCGCAGTGCCCTCGGGGGCGTCGTGGGCGAAGACATCGCCGCCGCGGAACCCGCCCATGCCTGCACGACCGCTTGCGCTAGCGCTTGTACTCTGGTGAAGGTCCAAAAAGCGGAGGAGCGGGTCGGCGCCTGATGGGGCGCGTCGTCCTCCGAGGACAGTCTCGGGGAGTACGGGGATGAAGGGCGACACCAAGGTCATCGAGTATCTCAATCGCGGCCTGCGCAGCGAATTGACCGCGGTGAGCCAGTATTGGCTGCATTTCCGCATGCTCAACGACTGGGGCTACGTCGAACTGGCGAAGTTCTGGCGCAAGGAATCCATCGAGGAGATGAACCACGCCGACCGGTTCATCGACCGGATCCTGTTCCTCGACGGCTTCCCGAACCTGCAGGAACTGGATCCGCTGCGCATCGGCCAGAACGTCGAGGAGATCCTGCACAGCGATCTCGCCGCCGAGAACGAGGCGCGCTCGCTCTACCTCGAAGCCGCCAAGTACTGCGATTCTATCAACGACCGCGTGTCGAAGCGCCTGTTCGAGGATCTGGCCGAGGACGAGGAAGGCCATATCGACTTCCTCGAGACCCAGCTGGAGCTGATCAAACAGATCGGCCTGCCGCTCTACGCACAGAAGCACATCGGCGGCCTGGAGCAGATCGCGCCCGAGAAGGAGTGAGGCCGCAAGGCTTTCTCCGCGCGAACGGGTTCCGCCTCCGGGCGGAGCCCATGGCAATTTCCTAGACGGACAGGTTCGACATGCGGCTCGTCGTGGTCGGCGCCGACGGGCGCATGGGGCGGATGCTGATCCGCGCGGTGGCGCAGGCCGAGGGGTGCAGCCTCGCGGCCGCCATCGAGCGGGAAGGCTCGGCCACGATCGGGCAGGATGCCGGCACCCTGGCGGGCCTGCCGGCTTTGGGCGTCCCGGTGACGGACGATCCGCTGCGGGCCTTCGCCGCCGCCGACGGCGTGCTCGACTTCACCGCGCCGGCCGCGACGGTGCATTTCGCCGAACTCGCGGCGCAGGCGCGCATCGTCCACGTCGTGGGCACGACTGGCCTGTCGGAGAACGACCTCGCCAAGCTGAAGGCCGCCTCGTATCACGCCCGCATCGTGCGCTCCGGCAACATGTCCCTCGGTGTGAACCTGATGGCGGCTTTGGTCCGCAAGGTCGCGGCGACGCTCGGCGCGGAGTTCGACATCGAGATCCTGGAAATGCACCACCGGATGAAGGTGGATGCCCCCTCCGGCACGGCGCTCCTGCTGGGCGAGGCCGCCGCCGAGGGACGGGGCGTCGACCTGCCGGCCGTGCGCGTCTCCACGCGGGACGGCCATACAGGCGCGCGCAAGCCCGGCGACATCGGATTCGCGACCCTGCGCGGCGGCTCGGTGGTGGGCGACCACAGCGTGCTCTTCGCGGGCGCCGGCGAGACCCTGACGATCACCCACCACGCCGCCGACCGGGGCCTGTTCGCGAACGGCGCGGTGAAGGCCGCGCTCTGGGCGCAGCCGAAGCCACCGGGCCTGTATTCGATGGCGGACGTGCTCGACCTGTAAACGGCCACGCTCTTTTATAACCGTAAGCGGATCACCACCCTTTGGGCTCCGGCCTGGGGCTGTTACGAGCCCCTCGCAACAGCGGCATATCCGCCGCCGATCAGAGACCGAAGAGACCCGATTATGGAGCGCCTGCTCGTCCTCGCTCGCCACGGCCAGAGCGAGTGGAACCTCAAGAACCTGTTCACGGGCTGGCGCGACCCCGGTCTCACCGACCGCGGCGTCGAGGAGGCGGTGAAGGCCGGGCGCTGGCTCAAGGGCGAGGGCTACGGCTTCGACGTCGCCTTCACCTCGAACCTCGGCCGCGCGCAGCGCACCTGCGCCCTGATGCTGGAAGAGATGGGCCTGTCGAACATCGAGGTGCTGCGCTCGCAGGCCCTCAACGAGCGCGATTACGGCGATCTCTCCGGCCTGAACAAGGACGACGCCCGCGCCAAGTGGGGCGCGGAGCAGGTCCATAACTGGCGCCGCTCCTACGACGTGGCGCCCCCCGGCGGCGAGAGCCTGAAGGACACCGCCGCCCGCGTGCTGCCCTACTACATCGAGACCATCCTGCCGCGCGTCATGGACGGGCAGCGGGTGCTCGTGGCCGCCCACGGCAACTCCCTGCGCGCCCTGGTGATGGTGCTCGACCATCTCGGCCCGGCGACCATCGCCGGCCTGGAGATCGCCACCGGCGTGCCGCTGGTCTACCGCCTCAACGCCGACACGACGGTGGCCTCGAAGTCCGTCCTGGAACGCGACATCGACGACGCGTGAGCGTCGAACTCCGCCCCGGCCTGATCCATCATCCAGGCTTCCTCGACGAGGCGGCCCGGATGCGGCTGGCCGGGGAGGTGGCGGCGGTGCTGGGGGCGTCGCCGCCCTTCACCCCCCGGATGCCGCGCACGGGCAAGCCGTTCTCCGTGCGCATGGGCAATGCCGGGCCGCTCGGCTGGGTCTCGGACGAGCGCGGCTACCGCTATCAGCCGACCCACCCGGAGACGGGCGAGCCCTGGCCGGCGATCCCGCCGACGGCGCTCGCGGCCTGGGACAACTTGGCGGGCGACGCAGCCCCGCCGGAAGCCTGCCTCATCAACCTCTACGGGCCGCAGGCGCGGATGGGCCTGCATCAGGACCGGGACGAGGAGGATTTCTCCGCCCCCGTCCTCTCCCTGTCCCTCGGGGCGCCGGCCCTGTTCCGCTACGGCGGACTCGCGCGCTCCGATCCGACCCGCTCCGTGCGGCTCCTGCCCGGCGACGCGGTGGTGATCGGCGGGGCCTCGCGGCTGGCCTTCCACGGAATCGACCGCCTTTATCCCGAACCCGGCCTGCTGGCGCAGGATCTCCTCCCCGGTCTCCTGCCCGCCGGCGGGCGCTGCAACCTCACCCTCCGGCGGGTGAGGCCGAGCCATGCGGTAACGTGAACCGCCGGAACCGGAATCGGTCGCTTGACTCCGGGCACGCGGCGTCGGACCCATCGTTCCCGTCCGTCCCCCCGTGGACGGCAGGTGGAGAGCGTTGAGTTCCATGCCGGTGCGCGATCTCAGGTGGTCTCTCGCGGCGCTCGTCGTCGCCGCCGGGCTGATCCCGGCATCGGCGGCGGACAGGGTGTTTCCAGCGGGCTCCCGCTTCGGCTTCGAGCCCCCCTCGGACATGGTGCTCTCGAAGCGCTTCGCCGGCTTCGAGCGCGAGGGCGGCGGGGCGACCGTCTCGGTGGTGGAACTGCCGCCGAACGCCTTCCCGGAACTCGTGAGCGGCTTCACCGACGCCAACCTGCGCAACCAGGGCTTCGCCGTCTCCAAGAAGGAGCCGATCAAGGTCGGCGACAACGAGGCGATGCTCTACACGGGCGAGCAGCCGAGCGATCCGGCCAACCCAGGCCAGACGATCCGCAAATGGATCACCGTCGTCGGCACCCCGACCGTCACCGGCCTCATCATCGCCCAGGCGACGCCGGAGGCCGAGACCGAGGAGACGATGCGCAAGCTCGTCACCGACATCGCCGTCCGCGCGCCCCTGTCGCTGACGCAGCAGGTCGATGCTCTGCCCTTCCGCATCGCCGACCCGGCGGGCTTCCGGCCGGTGCGCGTGCTGGCCGGCAATTCGGTCCTGCTGACCAAGGGCCCCAAGGACCAGATGCAGAACCTGGAGCAGCCGATCCTCGTGATCGCCCAGGCGGTGCAGCCCCCGCCCACGGCCGAGCAGCGCGACGCCTTCGCCCGCACGGCCCTCTACGCCAACCAGACCATGAAGGACTTCGTGATCGAGCGCGCCCAGAGCTACCGCTCGAACGGGGTCGATTGGCACGAGATCGTGGCGCGGGCGACCGACATGCCCACCAACAAGCAGGTGGTGGTCGCCCAGACGATCCGCTTCAACCCGGATGGCTACCTCCGCGCCGTGGGCGTGGTCCGCGAGGATCAGCGCGAGGGCGTGCTCGCCGCTTTCCGGCAGGTGGTGGACAGCATCCAGATCAAGTGAGACCCATGCGGCGCCGGGGCCTGAGACCTGCATAGGCCTAGGTAACGGTGCCGGACGGTCGCGCGATGGCGGATTTCCGCAGCTTGGAAGTGTTCTACTGGGTCGCCACGCTCTCCAGCTTCCGCCGGGCGAGCGAGCAGGTGAACACGACCCAGCCCGCCGTCTCGCAACGCATCGCCGCCCTGGAACACGAGTTCGGCACGCTGTTCGAGCGCCGCAGCCGCGACGTGGCGCTCACCGAGCGGGGCCGCGTGCTGCTGGGCTTCGCGGAACGCTTCCTCGCCCTGCAGGCCGAGATGGCCTCGGCCCTCGACGAGACCGGCCGGACCACGGGCACCCTGCGCCTCGGCGTCTCGGAGACCATCGTCCATCTCTGGCTGTCGCGCTTCATCGAGCGGATGCGGGCGGTGCATCCGGGAATCAGCGTCGACATCACCGTCGATATCTCGCCGAACATGCAGGCGGCCCTGGTCGCCAGCGAGCTCGACCTCGCCTTCCTCGTCGGCCCGATCACCGTGCCGAGCCTCGTGAACCGCCCACTCTTCGCGGTTCCGGTCGCCTGGATCGCGGCCCCCGGCCTCGTGCCGGACGAGGAGCCCCTGAGCCTCGGGGCGCTGATGCGCCACCCCCTCGTCACCTATCCCCGCAACACCAGCCCCTACGTGGAGTTGCGCGACCTCGTGCTGAAGGCGAACCTCCTGCCGAGCCAGATCCACACCAGCGCGTCGCTGGCCACCATCGTGAAGATGGGCGTCGAGCGACTCGGCATCTGCGTGATCCCGCCCGCCATCGTCCAGGACGAACTGGCCTCCGGCGCCCTGCGCATCCTGCCGACCGAGCAGGCCCTCTCGGACCTCACCTTCACCGCCACCCACGCCAAGCGCCCCGAGGGGCATTTCGTGGCCGACGCCGCCCGCATCGCGGAGGAGGTCGCGCGGGATTGGGCCGCCGCCCGATAAGGCCGGGTTATCGCCCGCCATTCGCAATAACGATTGGCGCGTAAAGCGGCAGGATGAAATCGTGTCTCATAAAGCGGCAAATCAACCGCCCGACAGGGAGACATGAGCGTGCTCGCGCAACCCGACGCCCCCCGTACGGCCCCGGCCTTCGACGACGCCCGCGCCGCCCGGCGGGCGATCCGCCACGGTGAATGGCGCGGCCACACGTCCGGCCTCGCCCCGGCCCATGTCCAGGGCAACCTCATGATCCTGCCGGCGGCGCTCGCCCCGGATTTCCAGCGCTTCTGCCAGCAGAATCCGAAGCCCTGCCCGGTGATCGGCGTCTCGCAGCCCGGTGCCCGCGACCTGCCGGCCCTCGGCGCCGACCTCGACATCGCCACCGACGTGCCGGGCTACCGGGTCTACGAGCACGGCGAGTTGGTCGCGGAGGTCCCGGACCTGACGCGGCACTGGCGCGACGACCTCGTGACCTTCGTGCTTGGCTGCTCCTTCTCGTTCGAGGCGGCGCTGATCGAGGCGGGCATCCCCCTCCGTCACGTCGCGGAAGGGCGCAACGTCGCGATGTACCGGACCTCGATCCCGACTGTGCCGGCCGGGCCGTTCCACGGCCCCCTGGTGGTCTCGATGCGGCCGATGAAGGCCGCCGACGCGATCAAGGCCGTGCAGGTGACGGCCCGTGTGCCCGCCGTCCACGGCGCCCCGGTCCATCTCGGCGACCCGAGCCTGATCGGCATCCGCGACATCGGGAAGCCCGATTTCGGCGACCCGGTCGCCATCGCGCCCGATGAGATCCCGGTCTTCTGGGCCTGCGGGGTGACGCCTCAGGCGGTGGCGATGGCTGCGCGCCTGCCCCTCTGCATCACCCATTCCCCCGGCTTCATGCTGATCACCGACCTCCTGAACCGGGACCTGCCGTACCGGTGAGCCTGAGAAAAGGAGCGCTGTGACCCTCCAGCGGGGTCGGCGGCTCTGGGTTCCGGGCTCTTGCCTGCGGCAAGCCCCGGAATGACGGCGAGGATTTTGATCATCAATCCCGTCATTCCGGGGCCGCGCAGCGGAGCCCGGAATCCAGAGCCGCCGACCTCCCCAACGAATCCGCCTCCCATCCCCGAAAGGACCCAGACCATGTGGTTGAAAGACACGAGCCCGCCGGAGCGCCGGGTGTTGGGTGCGGCCTTCGCCGGATACGGCGTCGATGCCTTCGATTACATGATCTATACCTTCCTCATCCCGACGCTCACCCTGGTGTGGGGGCTCACCAAGGTCGAGGCGGGCAACATCGCCACCGCCGCACTCGTCACCTCGGCCATCGGCGGATGGGCCGCCGGCATCCTCGCGGATCGCTACGGCCGGGTGGTGATCCTGCAGGCCACCGTGGCGTGGTTCACCGTCTTCACGGTGCTCTCCGGCTTCACCCACTCCTACGAGCAACTGCTCGTCACCCGCGCCCTGCAGGGCTTCGGCTTCGGCGGGGAATGGTCGGTCGGCTCGGTGCTGATCGCCGAGACGATCCAGGCCCGCTACCGGGGCAAGGCGGTCGGGCTCGTGCAATCGAGCTGGGCGGTCGGCTGGGCCTGCGCGGCCATCGCCTTCTGGGCGGTCTTCGCCCTGGCGGAGCCGGCCCAGGCGTGGCGCATCCTGTTCTGGCTGGGAGCCGCGCCCTCGATCCTGATCTTCTGGATCCGCCGCAACATCAAGGACCCGGAGATCTATAGGCAGACCCGCGCCGCCATGCACAAGGTCGGCGACGGCGGCAACTTCCTCGACATTTTCTCCCGCGACCTGATCGGCCGCACGGCCCTGGCGAGCCTCCTCGCGACGGGGATGCAGGGCGGCTACTACGCCGTCACCACCTGGCTGCCGACCTACCTGAAGACCGAGCGCAACCTCTCGGTGCTCAACACCAGCGGCTACCTGCTGATGCTGATCTTCGGCTCCTTCCTCGGCTACCTGACGAGCGCCTACCTCTCCGACCGGATCGGCCGACGCAGGGGCTTCATGCTGTTCGGCTTCTGCGCCGGCCTGCTCGTGCTCGCCTACACGCTGATCCCGATCACCGACACGGCGATGCTGTTCCTCGGCTTCCCTCTGGGCTTCTTCCTCTCCGGTGTCTTCTCCGGCATGGGCGCCTTCCTCAGCGAGTTGTTCCCGAGCCGGGTCCGGGGCTCGGCGCAGGGGTTCTGCTACAATTTCGGCCGGGCGACAGGCGCCGTCTGCCCCGCCCTCGTCGGCTATCTCAGCGCGTCGCTGACGCTGAGCGTCGCCATCGGCGTCGTGGCGGCCTCGGCCTATTGCCTCGTGATCCTGGCGGCGCTTCTCTTGCCTGAGACGGCCGGGCGCGAACTCGACTCACGGGTCGAGGCATCGGCTGAATCCGCCCCGGCGGCGATAGCCTGAGAGGAGTGACGACGATGGGAAACGTCGATCTCAACGCGGATCTCGGCGAGGGCTACGGGGCCTATGCCTGCGGCGACGACGCGGCGATGCTCGCCGTCGTCACCTCGGCCAACGTCGCCTGCGGCCTCCATGCCGGTGATCCCGAGATCATGGCGAGCACCTTCCGCCTCGCAAAGGAGAGGGGCGTGGCGGTAGGCGCCCATCCGGGCTTCCCCGACCTCTGGGGCTTCGGCCGGCGGCGGATGCCCTTCACCCCGGCCGAGATCGAGCGGCTGGTCGCGTATCAGGTCGGCGCGGCCGCCGCGCTCGCCGCCTATGCCGGCCATCGCATCACCTACGTGAAGGCGCACGGAGCGCTCGCCAACTTCGCCGCCGAGGACCGCGCCGTGGCGGATGCCATCGCGGGGGCGGTGCGGGCGGTGGACCGCAACCTCGCGCTGCTCGCCATCGCGCTCACCGCGCAGGTCCCGGCCGGCGAGGCGGCAGGCCTCGACGTGCACCAGGAGATCTTCGCGGATCGCGGCTACACCGAGGACGGCCAGCTCATCGCCCGCAGCCTTCCCGGCGCCCTCATCACCGACCGGGACGAGGCGGCGAGCCGGGTGCTCACCATGGTGCAAGAGGGCGCGATCCTGACCGCCTCCGGCCGGCACCTGCCGACGCCGATCCGCTCCATCTGCGTCCACGGCGATTCGGTCCACGCGGTCGGTACCGCCCGCGCGGTGCGGGCGAGGCTGGAGGGCGCGGGCGTCACCCTCGCGCCGTTCAAGCCCTCGAAAGCCTTGCCGTGAGCGCCGCGCCCCGCATCCTCGACGCGGGCGAGGCGGCCCTGGTGGTCGAGTTCGGCACGAGCGTCGATCCCGCGATCAGCGACCGCGTGCTCGCCCTCGACGACGCGCTCCTGGCCGACAGGCCGGAGGGCATCGCCGAGACCGTGCCGACCTACCGCTCGCTGATGATCCATTACGACCCGCTGGTCCTCGACCGGGACACCCTGGCGGGCCGCGTCCTGGCGCTCGCGGGCGGCGCGTCAAAGCGGGTTACGGCCCCGACCCGGTGGATCCTGCCCTGCTGCTACGGGGCGCCCCACGGGGAAGACCTCGCTTCGGTGGCCGGGCAGATCGGCCGGACGCCGGAGCAGGTCGCGGCACTCCATGCGGGGGCGACCTTCCGCGTCTACATGTACGGCTTCGCGCCGGGCTTCGCCTATTGCGGCGGCCTGCCGGAAGCCCTGGCGGTGCCGCGCCGGCCGAGCCCGCGCCCGCCGCATCCGGCAAACGCGGTGATGATCGGCGGCGGCCTCGCGGCGGTCGCCACCGTGCCGATGCCGACCGGTTGGTACGTCCTCGGCGCAACGCCCTCGCGCCTCTACGCGCCGGAGCGCGCGGAGAGCTTCTTCGTGCGCCCCGGCGACACGATCCGGTTCGAGCCCATCGACGCCGCGACCTTCGCACGGCTCGCCGAGCGGGAGGCGGCGGGCGAGCGGGTCGCCCGGCGGGAGGAGGGGGTTTCGTGAGCGTGCTGGCGATCGAGGCCGCCGGGCCCGGCGTGACCCTTCAGGATGGCGGCCGGAAGGGCTACCTCCGCTTCGGCATCACCGCCGCCGGGCCGATGGACCCGCTGATGTTCGCCACCGCCAACCGGGCGGTGGGCAACCCCCTCGACGCCACGGCGATCGAGGTCTCGACCGGGGGCCTCACCGTGACCGCGCCGGAGGGGCCGCTCGGCCTCGCCCTGGTCTCCGGCGGCTTCCGCGCGACCCTCGACGGCGAGGCGCTGCCGCCTGCCTGCGCGCTCACCCTCGAACCCGGCCAGACCCTCGCCGTGCGGGCGGGTCGCAGCGGCGCCTGGGGCTACCTCGCCGTGGCGGGCCGGCTCGACGTGGCGCCTGTCCTCGGCGCGACGGCCACCCACACCCGCTCGGGCCTCGGCGGCCTGGACGGGCGCGGGCTGCGGGCCGGGGATCGCCTCGGCGTCTCGGAAGCCCGCTCGGGCGACGGGGCGCCCCAGCGCCTGCTCGCCCCCTGGCTCGACCGCGACCCGTCGCACATCCGCGTCGTGCTCGGGCCGCAGGACGATTACTTTGCGGAGGATCAGGTCGCGGCCTTCCTCGCCGGGCCGTGGACGGTCTCGCCGCGCGGCGACCGGATGGCCTGCTTCCTCGACGGCACGCCGCTCACCCATGCGAAGGGCCACGACATCGTCTCGGACGGGGTGGCAATGGGGGCGATCCAGGTGCCGGGCAACGGCCTGCCGATCATCCTCATGGCCGACCGGCAATCGACCGGCGGCTATCCGAAGATCGCCACGGTGATCGGGCCGGACCTCGGACGGCTGGCGCAGGCGCAGGGGGGCACGCGCATCGCGTTCTCGAAGGTCTCCGTCGCGGAGGCCGTCGCGGCCCGCCGGGCTGAGGCCGAGGCCCTTCGCGGCGAGGTTCCGCGCGAACCGCTGCTGCGCACGGACTTCCCGGCGGAATTCCTGCTCGGGCTGAACCTCGTCGGCGGTGTCACCGACGGGTGTGACGGCATCGCCAAGGTCGCGTGAGCCCACGAAAAAGGGCGCGGACCCCTTCGGATCCGCGCCCTGCGTTGGGAAACCGCCGAACCTTAGTACGGGCGGCCGTAGAGCGGCGAGGTCGGGTCGAGCCGGTCCACGAAGGACAGGTCGACGTTGCGCACCGCGCTCGACCGGGCGCCGATGAACGGGCCGTTGGTGATCGGATCGGGCAGGATGCCGGCGCCGTAACGGTCGCTCGGGCCGTAGGGCGGGGTCAGGGCGTTCGAGGCCGCGATCAGGTAAGGGTTCGTGGCCGGGTTCCGCGACCCGCCGGCACCGGGAACACCGGAGGACAGCGGGACGTTGCCGGCATCGAGCCACGAGCGCGGACGGACGCGGATCGGGAGCGGGCGGCTGACCCGGTAGAACGGGCCGGGAGCGACACCGTCCTGAGCCTGGGCCGGCGCAGCGGTCACGGCGGAGAGGCCGGCAGCGGTGAGGGCGCCCAGGAGGGCGATCTTTAGGGAGCGCATGGCCGTCCTTCGGATGAGAGTGACATCATTGTGGCGGCCGAAGCTTAACAGTTCGCCGCCCTTGTGGAGAAGACGTTCGAGGGCCACCATAGTTCCGCTCGAATGGCTGCGCTTGTGCGCTTTGCCACATTGGTGCCTCAATTTTTCGTGGATGCCCGCCGCCGCTCGATGGAACCGGTTCGCCCGGCCGGATCTGAGTTAGCCGCACCAGGCACGTCGCAGGCGCTGCGGCCCTTGGCCTGCCGGAACAGGGCGCTGGCGGTGGGGTCCGACTGATCGTCGAAATCGAGCGCATCGAGGGTGCAGGCGAGTGCCTTCGGCTCGGCCGCGCCTCCGAGGGGCGCGCAGAGGAACCCGTCGATCCGCAGGCCCGCCTGGGCCAGGACGAAGCCGGTGCAGCTACGGGTGAGGGGGCCGGAGAGAGTCGCCTCCGCAATCTCCGCGGGCCCGAACCGGGTCGCGACGACACCGCGCGGGACGATCCGCGACAGGGAGAGGGGCAGCTCGCCCCGCGCGGCCATCGCCGCCCGGCGGGCCACGAGGACGAAGAGGCCGGGCGCCCGCTCGGCGCCGATGCCCCGCGTCACGGCGAGCCGCAACACCGGCGCTTCGAGGGCAGAGAAGCTGCCACGCCCGAGCACGTCCTCGCGCAGGCCGGTCTTCGGGTCGATGCGGCCGGGCTCGACGCGGACGGGGTCGATCCCGGGCTCCGCGAGGCGCAGGGGCGCCGTGCCGACGATGGCCGGCACCGCGCTCGTCCGGTCGAGCATCGGCACCGGCGCGGGGGCGGAGGGCATCCGCGCCGCGATGGCGATGAGGGCGACGATCAGGGACCCCACCGCGATGCGGATGGGCAGGCCGATCGCGGAGAACCCGCGCCCGGAGGGCCCCTCGTCCGCGTCGTCGATGGCTCCGATCCGCATGTGTGTCCCGTGTCCCTCGGCGCCCCGGCCGGCGTCACCCTGCACGGGGCGCAACGACCGAAGGGTTTCCGGGGCGGGGCTTTCACGGGACAGGGTGAATCGTTGCTTGCCGTCGCTGCGGCGCGGCCTTGCGGCCTTGACAGGCCCCCGCCTTCCTGTGCCTTGCTGGCGCCCTGGCCGTGGATGCCGGCCCCGCTGGGGACCGGGTCTGCGGCCGCGCCCGTTTGCGGGCGAGACGGACCGGCGCGAACGATCCGGACGCCGGCACGAACCCGAGGAGAGGCGCAACCCCCGGATCGTTCGGGGTTCAGGACGCGCGGAGACGAGAGATGGGTTACAAGGTCGCCGTCGTCGGCGCCACGGGCAACGTGGGCCGCGAGATGCTCGATATCCTGGCCGAGCGGGCTTTCCCCGCCGACGAGGTCGTGGCGCTGGCCTCGCGCCGCAGCCAGGGCCAGGAAGTCTCCTTCGGCGACAAGACCCTGAAGGTCAAAACCCTCGACACCTACGATTTCTCCGACACGGACATCTGCCTGATGTCGGCCGGCGGCGAGGCCTCCAAGGAGTGGTCGCCGCGCATCGGTCAGCAGGGCTGCGTCGTGATCGATAACTCGTCGGCCTTCCGCTACGACGCCGACGTGCCGCTGATCGTGCCCGAGGTGAATGCCGACGCCGTCGCCGGCTTCACCAAGCGCCACATCATCGCCAACCCGAACTGCTCGACGGCCCAGCTCGTCGTGGCCCTCAAGCCGCTGCACGACGCGGCGACGATCAAGCGCGTCGTGGTCTCGACCTACCAGTCGGTCTCCGGCGCCGGCAAGGAGGCGATGGACGAGCTGTTCCAGCAGACCCGCGCCGTCTTCACCGCCGGCGAGATCAAGCAGGGCGGCAAGTTCACCAAGCGCATCGCCTTCAACGTGATCCCGCACATCGATGTTTTCATGGAGGACGGGTACACGAAGGAAGAGTGGAAGATGGTCGCCGAGACCAAGAAGATGCTCGACCCGAAGATCAAGCTCACGGCCACCGCCGTGCGCGTGCCGGTGTTCATCGGCCACGCCGAGGCGGTGAACGTCGAGTTCGAGCGGCCTCTGTCGGCCGAGCGCGCGACCGAGATCCTGCGCGCGGCGCCGGGCATCCTCGTGATCGATAAGCGCGAGAACGGCGGCTACATCACCCCGCACGAGGCGGCGGGCGAGGATGCCACCTACATCTCCCGCATCCGCGAGGACGCGACGATCGAGAACGGCCTGAACTTCTGGTGCGTCTCGGACAACCTGCGCAAGGGCGCCGCCCTGAACGCAGTGCAGATCGCCGAAGTGCTCGTGAACCGCAAGCTCATCAAGCCGAAGTCGGCGGCTTAAGCCGCCAAACTCTCCCTTCTCCCTGCCGGGGGAGGGGAGATCGCTCTGACGGTCCCGCATGGCCGCGTCATACGAAGTATGATAGCGTATGAGCCCCTTTGGGAGGCGGATCATGCCGGACCTTGAGCGTCTGACGGTCACCGTGCCGGCCGAGATGGCAGTCAGCATCAGGAAGGCGGTCGAGGCCGGCGATTACGCCTCGACGAGCGAAGTCATGCGGGCCGCCCTGCGGGATTGGAAGACCAAGCGCGCCCTCCAATTGGACGAGTTGGCGGCTCTCAAGGCCGATATCGACCAGGGCCTCGCCGACGTGGCTGCAGGGCGTGTCAGGGACTTCGACTCCGATCGCATCGTTGCGCGGGGGAAAAAGCTATTAGCCGACCGCTCGTCCTCCGTCTGACCGAGGCGGCGGAGGCCGATCTCGCCTCGATCTGGAGCTATCTCGAATCCGAAGCGTCAGAGGACGTGGCCAACCGGATGATCGGCCGGATCGAAGGCGCGTGTCGCACGGCCTGCCAATTTCCGGAGTCGGGACCGGCTCGCGTGGCCCTGGCCATCGGGCTGCGCGTGACGTTCGAGGGTCGGTACGCGATCTACTACACCCATGACGAGGTCGCGCTCACGGTCGTCCGTGTGCTGCACGGTGCCCGCGATCTCGCCGCGCTCGTGGATCGGGGCACCTTTACCTGAGCGTGGTCAGCCTTCCCGTCATGGCGCGCACCGCGAAGCGATGACGGCGAGGCCCGCCTCAATGCCCGCCGAGATAAGCGGCGCGTACCGCCGGATCGCTCTTTAGCTGCGCCGCCGGGCCCTGGAAGCGGATGCGACCGTTCTCCAGCACGTAGGCGTGATCCGCCACGCCGAGCGCGGCCATGGCGAACTGCTCCACGAGGAGCATCGTCACCTTCTCTTCCTTCAGCTGGCGGATGATCCGGAAGACCTCCTCCACCAGCTTCGGCGCGAGGCCCATCGAGGGTTCGTCGAGGAGAAGGATCTCCGGCTTCAGCATCAGCGCACGGCCCATGGCCAGCATCTGCTGCTCACCACCCGAGAGGGTGCCGGCCAACTGGTTGCGGCGCTCCTTCAGGCGCGGGAACAGGGCGAAGGACCGGTCCCGGTCGGCGGCGACGTCGCCCTTCGGCCGCGAGCCCGTGAGGCGCGGGAAGGCGCCGAGCGTCAGGTTGTCCTCCACCGACAGCGTCGGGAACACCCGGCGCCCCTCCGGCGAATGGGCCAGCCCCTCGCGGGCGACATCGTGGCTTTCGAGGCCCGCGATGTCCTTGCCGTTCAGGCGGATCGTGCCCGAGCGCGGGCGGATCATACCCGACAGCGCCCGCATGGTCGTCGTCTTGCCGGCCCCGTTGGAGCCGATGAGCGTAACCACCTGGCCCTTCGGCACCTGGAAGGTCAGGCCATGCAGCACCTCGACCAGACCGTAGCCGGCGTGGAGACCCTGGACCTCAAGCATGGGCGGCCTCCGTGGTGGTGCCGCCCATTTCGCCGGGGGCACCGAGATAGGCTTCGATCACCTTCGGGTCGGCCTGCACCTCGCGGGCGCCGCCCTCGGCGATCTTGTGGCCGAAATCGAGGACGCTCACCCGGTCGCAGAGACCCATGACCACGTCCATGTGGTGCTCGATCAGGATGACGGTGATGCCCGCGTCCCGGATCTTGCGGATGATCGCCACCAAGTCGGCGATGTCCGGCGCCGTGAGGCCCGCCGCCGGCTCGTCCAGCAGCAGCAGCACCGGATCGAGCGCCAGGGCGCGGCCGATCTCCAGGAGGCGCTGCTTGCCGTAGGGGAGGTTCCTCGCCTCCGTCTGCGCCAGCGCGTGCAGCCCCATGAAGTCGAGGATCGCCATGGCGCGGGCGCGGGCCTCGCGCTCCTCCCGGCGGCGCCGGGGCGTACCGAGGATCGCGTCGAACAGCGTGCCCTTGAAGGTGTGGTGGAGGCCGACCAGCACGTTCTCCAGCGCGGTCATCTCGCGGAAGAGCTGCACGTTCTGGAAGGTCCGCGCCACGCCCGCGAGGGCGATCTCGGAGGGCGTGCGCCCGTCGAGGCGCTGGCCGCCCGCGACCGCGAGCGTCACCGTGCCGGCGGTGGGTTTGTAGATGCCGGTGAGCACGTTCATCATCGTGCTCTTGCCCGAGCCGTTCGGGCCGATGAGCCCGTGGATCGTGCCGGGCTTCACCGTCAGGTCGACGCCGGCCAGCGCCTTCAGGCCGCCGAACTGCATCAGCGCCTGATCGACCTTGAGAAGCGCCTCGGCCCCCGCATCCCCGCGCTGGGCGATGAGCGCCGAACCCTCGGCCGCCACGCTGCGGCCCTCGGCGGTGTGGGCCGGGCGGAGCGCCGGGATCATCTGGCGCAGGAAGCCCACGATGCCGTCCGGCAGATAGTAGACGACGAACAGGATCAGCAGGCCGAACACCGTCAGGCGGTAATCGGTCACGGATTCCATGGCCATCGTGGCCGGGAAGAACAGGATGCACAGCGCGACGGGGATGAGGATCGCGTAGCGGTTCTCACGCTTGCGCAGGAAGGCCTGCGCCCCGACGACCACGGCGGCGGCCGCGATGATGCCGGCCATGATCCGCACAAGCCCGATATCCGCCAGGATGTTCGGCATCATCACGATGATCACCGAGCCGATCAGCGGCCCGGAGCGCGACTTGCGCCCGCCCATGGTGACGGCGAGCAGGAACAGCACCGTCAGTTCGAAGCTGTAGGTGTTCGGCGAGACATAGCGCTCGGACCACGCGAACAGCGCCCCCGCGAGGCCGGCGAGGCCCGCCGAGACCACGAAGGCATAGACCTTGTAGCGGTAGACCGAGACGCCCATGCAATCGCAGGCGATGGGGGAGTCGCGCAGGGCCTCGAAGGCGCGGCCGAAGGGCGAGCGCACCACCCGGTTCACCAGCACGATGGTGGCGAGCAGGCAGGCGCAGACGAGGTAGTAGAACTCGAGCTTGCGCCCGGCCGAGCCCCAGGGGGCCTGCATCCCGATCAGCGAGAAATCGAGGACGCGCACCGGGGGCAGGGTGATGCCCAGCGGGCCGTTAGTGATCGGCGTCAGCTCGTTGATGAAGATCTGGATGATCGTGCCGAAGGCCAGCGTCACCATGGCGAGATAGGGCCCGCTCACCCGCAGCGCCGGCACCGCGAGGATCGCGCCGAAGGCGGCAGTGAGCCCGATCCCGGCCACGAGGCCGAGCCAGATGCCGATCTTGAAGTGGAAGAACAGGGCTGCGGCGGCATAGGCGCCGATGCCGAACAGGCCGGCATGGCCCAGCGAGACCTGGCCCGTGTAGCCGACGACGATGTCGAGGCCGAGGATCAGTATCGCGTAGATCGCGATCACGATCATCAGGTGCACGTAATAGGTGCTCGTGACGACGTGCGGGAAGCCGGCGAGGAAGGCGACGAGCAGCAATCCCCCGACCCAGCCGATGCCACGGCTGAGGGATGGGGTGGCGGCGGGCTCGGCCGCCGGCGCGAGGGCGGTGTTCGCCATGGCGGTCAGACCTTCTTGATCACGGCCTTGCCGAACAGGCCGACCGGGCGAATCGAGAGCACGACGAGGAGAAGGATCAGGCCCGGCACGTCCTTGTAGCCGGTCGAGATGTAGAAGCCGGTCAGCGTCTCCGCGACGCCGAGGATGAGGCCGCCGACGATGACGCCGAGGCCGGATTCGAGGCCGCCGATGATCGCCACGGCGAAGGCCTTGAGCGCCAGCACCGAGCCCATCGTCGCGCCCGTCAGGGTGACTGGCGCCACCAGCACGCCCGCGAAGGCGGCCGTCATGGCGCTGATCGAGTAGGAGAGGGTGATGACGCGCTTGGTGTTGATGCCCATCAGCCCGGCCGCGTCGATGTCGTTCGAGGTGGCGACGACCGCCTTGCCCCAGATCGACTTGCGATTGAAGATTTCGACCGCGAGCATCATCAAGAGCGCGCCGCCGACGATCAGCATCTCCATGGGGAGGATGCGCACGCCGCCGATCTCGATCGGAGCGTCGGGGAGCGGGGAGGGGAAGGGCAGGTCGTCCCGGCCCCAGATGTTCTCGGCGACGTTCTTGAAGATGATGCCCAGCGCGATGGTGGCCATGATCCACCCGTATTCGGACTTGATCGCGATGGCGGGCCGCACGCCCAGCCGCTCGACCACGGCGCCGAGGCCGAAGCCGAAGACGAGGACGAGGGGGATCATCAGCCAGTAGCCGGTGAAGGGCACCAGCGTGAGGCCGAACAGGGCGCCGACGGCCAGCGCCTCACCCTGGCCGAAGTTCAGGGTCTTCGACGTGGCGAAGGTGAGCTGATAGCCGAAGGCGATGGCGGCATAGATCATGCCGACCGCGACGCCCGAGGCCACGAGTTGCAGGAAGATGGTCATGGACGGCCTGGGGTCCAGTCTGTCGCGAAGGTCGGTCGTGGAAGCGGTCCGGGGTTCACACCCCCGTTCGTCATTCCGGGGCGCCGGAGGCGAGCCCGGAACCCAGAACCGCCGACTTGCGCAAAGCCTGCCGCGTCGGCGGGTCTGGATCCCGGGCTCCGCTGCGCGGCCCCGGGATGACGGTGTGGCGTCATGCGCCCCGGGCTCTCACCCGGGGCGCCCAACCTCGAACGATCAGTTCGAGGACTTTTCCTTCACGCGGACGGTGCTCGCGTTCTTGGCGTCGTCCGGGTTCGAATAGACGATCTTGCCGTCCTGCACCTTGCCGAACACGACCATGTTCCGCGAGATCGCGTTGTGGTCCTTGTCGGTGAACGGGTGATCGTAGGTCGTCACCACGCCCTCGACCTTGGTGTTCAGGTTCTCGAGGGCTTCGCGGATCTTCGGCCCGTCGGTCGAGCCGGCCTGCTTGATCGCGGCGGCGATCAGGTAGATCGAATCGTAGCCCTGCGCGCCGGCCACCGGGGTCGGAATCTTCGAGACGCCGTAGCTCTTGTAGTAATCGTCGAGGAAGGCGGCGCGCTTGGGCACGGACTTATCCTCGATGAAGGTCTGCGGCATCACCACGCCGTTGCCGTTGGTGCCGGCGATATCGATGAAGCTCTGCATCGAAGCCGGCCACGAGGCGATCATCGGCACCTTCCAGCCGAGCTTGGCCATGCCGTTGGTGATCTGCGCCAGCTCCGGGCCGATGCCGTAGGCGAGGATCACTTCGGCGCCGGCCTCCTTCGACTTGAGGAGCTGGGCCGTCATGTCGACGTCCTTGATGTTGAACTTCTCGACGGCGACCGCCTTCATCTTCTTGGCGGCGAGCTGCTTCTCGATGTCCTCGCGGCCGAGCTGGCCATAATTGGTCGAATCCGCAAGCACCGCGATCTTCTTGAAGCCCTGGCGCAGGGCCTCGTCCACCATCATGCCGGCCTGCAGCACGTCGTAGGCGGAGTTCCGGAAGACGTAGTTGTTGTCGTAATCCGGCGCCTTGAACTGCTCGGTGATGACCGTGCCGGTGGCGACGTTGTTGAACACCGGGATTTCGGCTTCCTGGTAGAAGCGCTGGGCGGCGAGCGCCACGCCGGTGTTGATGAAGCCGACGGTGGCGACGACCTTTTCCTTGTTGATGAGTTCCTGCGCGACCTGCGCGCCGACCTCGTTCTTGGCCTCGTCGTCACGCTCGACGAGCTGGATCTGCTTGCCCAGGACGCCGCCGTTCTTGTTGATCTCGGCAGCGGCGAGCTTGGCGCCGTCGCGCATCGAGACGCCCATGGAGGACGAGCCGCCGGTATAGGGTCCGGTCAGGCCGATCTTGATCGCGTCGGCGGCGAAGGCGGCGTGGAAGGGGGCGACGCTGAGGGCGGTCGCGCAAAGCAGCGCACCCACGAGGGCGCGTTTGGTCACGATCATCGTTTCCTCTCCCATGCCGGGACGGCGTTACGGCTCTGACGGTCTTTGAGTCGTACGACCGGCCGCGCCGTCTGCCATCGGGGGCTACGTCGTCGCGGTTCGGTGCCCGCGCGGTCTGCCCTTCATCGTGGCAACTTTCGTGCGGTAACGCACCTTTGAAGGCAACGTCACCGTAACGTCAAGGTCTGGAAGAGGTTTCTGCGTAATGGATACAGGAAAGATCCCGGGAGACGTCACGTCTCCCGGGCTTCCTGGTATATTGGCTACGCCATACCCAGCGCCTGCAGGTACAGCTCCAGGATCGCTTCCTGCTCCTGGCGCTCGCTGTGGTCCTGTTTGCGGATGCGCAGGATGGTGCGGACGGCCTTCGCATCGAAGCCGCGGCCCTTCAGTTCGGCGAACACCTCCTTGATGTCGCCCATGATGCCGGCCTTCTCCTCCTCCAGGCGCTCAAGCCGCTCGATGAACTGCTTGAGTTCGTCGGCGGCCACGCCCTCGGCGGAGGAGACGTCGCCGGAGGCCGGCGTGCCCGCTCGGGGCATCGAATGCGCGTTCATGGAGATCTCCGCTGTTGCGCCAGATCGGGCGCCTCGGACCCGCTGGTTAAGCGGTCAAGCTTACCCGATTCTTATTGCGGGAGTCCCTGTTCAGTGGCCGCCCTCGCGGGGGGAGAAGGCCGCCTGCTGCGCCGGGCTCGCCTCCGTCTGGTGCTGCGCCTTCCACGTCTCGTAGGGCATGCCGTAGACCGCCTCGCGGCTCTCGTCCTTGGTGAGGGCGATGCCCTTCTCGTCGGCCGCGTCCTTGAGCCAGTTCGACAGGCAGTTCCGGCAGAAGCCGGCGAGGTTCATCAGGTCGATGTTCTGCACGTCGGTGCGGTTGCGCAGGTGCGAGACGAGCCGCCGGAACACCGCCGCCTCGAGTTCGGTCTGGGTCGCTGGGTCGATCTCGGCCATGGGATGGGTCCTTCCGTGACGGGTCAGGCGGCGATGAGCGGCGCGAGGATGCGGGCGAACCTGTCCGCCCATTCGCGCTGCCCGTCCTCGCCCGCGATGAGGTCCTGGCGGATCTCCACCAGGGCGTTGGGCAGGCCGCGCAGGGTGGCGTGGCGGTCGATCGTGTCGCCGGGCAGGCCGCCGCCATAGGGGTCGTTGTCGCCGACCGTGAGCCCCGCCGGGTCGGCCTTCAGGGCGTCGATGAGTGGCCGGGCGAGGCGGTCGTCGCGGTCGTAGAGGATGCCGACATGCCAGGGCCGGGGCACGCCGCGCCAATAGGGCGTGAAGCTGTGGATCGTCACCAGCGACGGCACCCGCCCCGCGCCCTCGCCGGCCGCCAGCGCGGCGGCGATGCCGGCATCGAACGGGTCGTAGAAGCGGGCGATGCGCGCCGCCTTGCCGGCCTCGTCGATCCGGGCGTTGCCCGGCACCACGGCGCCGTCCGAGAGGCGCATCACCAAAGTAGGGTCGGCACGCCCGCGATTCGGATCGATGATGAGGCGCGAGAAGTGCGTGAGCACGGCCGGCGCGTTCAGCGCCCGGGCGAGCGCCCGCGTCACGGCGGCGGCGCCGATATCGTAGGCGATGTGCCGGCTGAACTCCTCCGGCGCGACGCCGAGATGGATGTCGGGCGGCACGAAGTTCGAGGCGTGGTCGCAGGCGAGCACCAGCCCGCAGGCGGGGTCTCCCTCGATGATCTCACAGGGATGAGGGGGCGCGTCAGGCTCCGGGCGGATCACGCAAAACTCGCTGGCCGGGACGGGAAGGGCGAAGAGCGCGGCGGATAGCGCGGGCGGCACGCTTGCCGTCGCGCGGCGGCTCGGGCACAGCACCTATCAAGGATCGTGCGCTCACGGCAAGGAACGGGCCCGCCGCCCCGGGAGGGGCGGGGATCGCACGGCCTGGTCGGGCGCTCCCGCCGACGGGAGGGCCCCGGCAATCAAAAACTGCGCGCCGCCCCCCGGGCCACGGCGCCGAGGGAGCCCGTTGCACGCCATGTCCGAAATCCCCGCCACCGACGTCCAAACCCAGCGCGCCCATCTGGACGCCTTCCTCACCGCCGCGATCCGCGCCGCCCATCCGGATCTCTGCCTGCCGGCCCACCTGCCGCCGCCGAGCCCCGGCCGGCTGATCATCCTCGCCGCCGGCAAGGCCGCCGGCAGCATGAGCGCCGTGGCGAGCCGGTTCTACCGGCAGGAGCACGGCCTTGGCGACGACCGCATCGTCGGCCTCGCGGTGGCCCGCCACGGCTACGGCCAGGAGGCGCCCGGCATCCGCATGGTCGAGGCGGGCCATCCGGTCCCCGATCAGGCGGGCATCGACGCCACGGAGGAGGTGCTGCGCCTCGCGGCAGCCGCCGGGCCGGAGGACGAGGTACTGGTGCTGCTCTCCGGCGGCGGCTCGGCCAACTGGATCGCCCCGGCCGGCGACCTTACCCTCACCGAGAAACAGGGCATCACCCGCGCCATCCTGCGCTCCGGCGCGCCGATCGGCGAGTTCAACACGGTGCGCAAGCACATCTCCCGGATCAAGGGCGGGCGCCTCGCCCGCGCCGCGCGCAACGCCCGCTCGGTGCTGACGCTCGCCATCTCCGACGTGCCCTTCGACGATCCCGCCGTGATCGCCTCCGGCCCGACCGTGCCCGATCCCTCGACCCTGGCCGATGCCCGCGCGATCTGCGAGCGCCGGAACATCCCGCTCCCCGAGGCGGCCAAGCGGCTGCTGAACGACCCCGACAACGAATCGCCGAAGCCCGGCGACCCGCTGTTCGCCAACAGCACGTATAAGATCATCGCCCGCCCGCAGGACGCCCTCGACGCGGCGGCGGCGGCGGCGCGGGAGGCCGGCTACGAGCCGGTGATGCTGGGCTCCGACCTCGAAGGCGAGGCCCGCGCCGTCGCCGCCGAGCACGCGGTGCAGGCCAAGCGCTACAAGGATGCCGGCCGGCGCGTCGCGCTCATCTCCGGCGGCGAACTGACGGTGACGATCCGGGGCGAGGGCCATGGCGGCCCGAACCAGGAATACGCCCTGGCGCTCGCCATCGCGCTGGACGGCACCCCCGGCATCAGCGGGATCAGCGCCGACACGGACGGCACCGATGGCGGGCGCGGCCTCGCCACCGACCCGGCCGGCGGCCTCATCGACCCGACGACCCTGGCACGCGCCCGCGCCGCCGGCCTCGATCCGGCCGCGATGCTCGACCAGAACGACTCCACCGCGTTCTTCGCCGCCCTCGGCGATCTGGTGAATCCAGGCCCCACCTGCACGAATGTCAACGACTGCCGCATCATCCTCGTCGGCTGAGCACCTGTCTGGCCGGTCACTCGACGAGTTGACCGGCCTTCTTGCTCCCTGGCTCCCCCTCATCCTGAGGTGCCGCGAAGCGGCCTCGAAGGAGGGCTCAAGGGATCGCCGCGCGTTCCGGAACCCTCCTTCGAGGCCGTCGCTCACGCGACGGCACCTCAGGATGAGGGCGTGGTTGGGACGAACCGGGCTGCTGGCGACCCTGGTCCTCCTCGCCGGGCCGGCGCGGGCCGACCTCCGTCTTTGCAACCAGACCGAGAGCAAGGTCGGGGTGTCCCTGGGCTACCGCGACACGCAGGGCTGGGTGACGGAGGGCTGGTGGGAGTTGAAGCCGAAGGGCTGCGAGACGCTGCTTTCCGGCTCCCTGGCGGCCCGGTTCTATTACGTCTTCGCCGTGGACTACACGCGCGGCGGCGAATGGGGCGGACGCTCGCTGATGTGCACCCGCGACGCGGAGTTCACGATCCGGGGGATCGAGGATTGCCTCGCCCGCGGCTTCGACCGGAACGGCTTCTTCGAGGTCGATACCGGCGAGCAGAAGAACTGGACGATCCAGCTCACCGAGCCGGATCGCTCGACGGCCAAGCCTTAAGGGTTGCCTCCGGGGGACGAATCCTGATATGGCGGCGCCGATCCCGCGATGCCTGAGCCGTCATCGCCGGGCGCGCCTTGCGCGACCGGAGACCGGCCAGACGTTTTCGACGAACCCCGTTCCTGGACGGCCCCTCGCGGGCCGAGAGACCCATGAAGATCCGCAACTCCCTCAAGTCCCTGCTCGGCCGCCACCGCGACAACCAGCTCGTGCGCCGCAAGGGCCGCGTCTACATCATCAACAAGACGCAGAAGCGCTTCAAGGCCCGCCAGGGCTGAAGCCCGCCGCCCGGCTCCGGCCGGGCGCGCCTTTCCGATGGTTTGCGAAGCCGCGTCCGCAAGGGCGCGGCTTTCGCGCGTCGGCCCGCGCGGCACGACGGCGCGTTGACGGGAGCGCCCGTCCGCCGCAGCTTACAACCATGGCGCGCGTGAACCCCTTTCTGCTTCTTCTGGCCGTCCTGCCCCTGGCGGGCGCGGCTGCTGCGGCCCCGTCCGACGGCATGGGACGGCCCGGCCCCCGGTTCGCGCCGGAGAAACCGGCGGCCAAGCCCGTCCCGAAGCCGCCGAGCCTCGACGACCTGTTCGCCCGGCTGAAGGCCAGCGACGACCCGGCCGAGGCCAAGGGCATCGCCCGCCTGATCGAGCAGCGCCTCGACCGTTCCGGCAGCGCCACCGTCGATCTCCTCACCGACCGGGCTCGGCAGGCCATGACCGGCCGCGATTTCGCGCTGGCCGCCGAACTGATGGACCGGGCGACCGCCCTCGACCCCACCTGGTCCGAGGGCTGGAACCGCCGGGCGACGGTGTTCTGGCTGCTTTCCGACAAGAGCGAGGCCCTGGCGGACCTGCAGCGGGCCCTGGTGCTGGAGCCGCGCCATTTCGAGGCGTGGTCGGCCATGGGCAAGATCTACGAATCGATGGACGACAAGGGCCGCGCGCTGGCCGCCTTCCGCCGGGCGTTGGCGCTCTATCCGAAGATGGAGAAGGTGCAGGACGCGGTGGACCGCCTCGCCCCCGACGTGGACGGCCGCGACCTGTGATCGCCCGCACCGGCGCCCCGGCTTGCCTGTGATGGCGCGCGCCTCCGGTCTCCTGCTCGTCCTCCTCGCGCTGCCCTTCGCGGTGGCGGGGCTCGTCCTCGCCCTCGGGGCGGCGGCGAGCCTCGTCATCTCCCTGCGGATCGGCTCCCTCTATCCGCCGGCCGGGCCGTTCGTGGACGTGCCCGGCGGGCGGCTCGCGACGATCCAGGCCGGGCCCGCCGACGGCAAGCCGGTCGTGCTGCTGCACGGCGCCTCGGCCAATGCCGCCGATCCGATGGGCGGTGTGGGGTATCTGCTGGCCGCGCGGGGGTTCCGCGTCATCGCCTTCGACCGGCCGGGCTTCGGCTGGAGCGACCGCCCCCACGGCGGCGCCGATGCCGCGCCGCAGGCCCAGGCCACGCTGATCGCCGACGCCCTCGCGGCGATGGGGGTCGGCCCGGCCATCGTCCTCGGCCATTCCTGGGCGGGGGCGCTGGCCCTGGCGCTGGCCCTCGACCACCCGGAGCGGGTGGCGGGGCTCGTGCTCGCAGCGCCGGTCGGGATGCCGATGCCGGGGCCGATCACCCTGCCGTGGTACTGGCGCCTCGCGCTGAAGCCGCCGATCCTGTGGGTGCTGAGCCGGACGGTGGGGCCGCCCATCGGCCTGGCCTATCTCCGCGAGGCCGGAAACCGGGTGTTCAAGCCCGAGGAGCCGGTGCTCGGCTACATCGAGACCTCCCGCGCCGCCCTCGTCCTGCGCCCGCACACGCTGCTCGCCAACGTGCAGGACCTCGTGGGCCTGACGCCGAGCCTCACTGCCATGAGCCCGCGCTACGGCACCCTGCACGTGCCGACCACCGTCGTCTCCGGCGCGGCCGACCCGATCGTGCGGCCGGACTTGCAGGCCCAGCCCCTGGCCCGCGCCATTCCCGGCGCCCGCCTCGTCCTGCTCACGGGGCAGGGGCACATGATCCACTACACCGCGCCGGAAGCCCTGGCCGGCGCGGTGTCGGACCTCGAGGCGACCATCCGGCGCGACGCGTTGCCCGCCGCGTTGCCGTGAACCTCTTGCGCCGCCAATTATTGTAGCTACAATAATTGGATGACGGCGATGGTCTGGGATGAGGCGAAGCGGGCCAGGAATCTCCTCCCGGAGCCCGATGGTCACGGCCTCGATTTCGCCGATGCCCGTGACCGCTTCGAGTGGGAGACGGCCGTCATCCTGCCGACCCGTGCAAGCCGAACGGGCACGCCGAGACTCAAGGCCATCGGCTTCCTCGACGATGCGCTCGTGACGCTCGTCTTCAGCCCGCTGGGAACCGAGGCGATCTCGGCCATCAGCCTCCGCCCCGCCAGCCGCATGGAGAGGAAGGTCTATGACGAAGCGTAAGGCGCCCCCGATCTCCGATGCCGAGGAAGCCCGCATCCAGGCGATGATCGCCCGCGATCCCGACAACCCGGACGCGACTCCCGAAGAGGCGGCGCGGGCCATGCCCGCCTCGGAGGTGCTGGACCCCGCCCTGCTGGCGCGGCTTGGCCGCCGGGGGCGGCCGCGATCCGAGGCCAGCAAGGTGCTCGTCTCGCTCCGCCTACCCCCCGGCGTGGTCGAGGGCTACCGGGCCACCGGCCCCGGCTGGCAGGTCCGCATGGCCGAGGTGCTGGCCGCCGGGCTCCGGAACCGGGCTTAAGCCCTCACGCCTTCTCGGCGTGCTCCCGCGTGATGAAGGTCAGGCGCACGAGGTTCGTCGCGCCCGGCGTGCCGAAGGGCAGGCCGGCGACGACGATGATCCGGTCGCCCACCGCCGCGAACTTCTCACGAACGGCGAACTTGGCGGCGCGGAAGGACATGTCGTCCACGTCGCTCGCGTCCTTCGTCACGATGGGGTGGACGCCCCAGGCGATGGCGAGGCGCCGCGCCGTCTCGCGGCGGGGCGTCAGGGCGATCACCGAGGCGTTCGGGCGCTCGCGGGTCAGGCGCAGCACCGTCGAGCCGGAATTCGTCCAGGCCATGATCGATCGCAGATCCAGGGCATCGACCATCTGGTGCGCGGCCGCAGCGATGGCGTCGGCGGCAGTGTGGTCGGGCGTGTCCTTCTGCGCGCGGATGATCGACCAGTAGAGAGCATCGCGCTCCACCTGCTCGGCGATCCGGCTCATCGTCGTCACCGCCTCGATGGGGAAGGCGCCGGCCGCGCTCTCGGCCGAGAGCATCACCGCATCCGCGCCCTCGTAGACGGCGGTCGCCACGTCCGAGACCTCGGCGCGGGTCGGGACCGGCGCGGTGATCATCGATTCGAGCATCTGCGTCGCGACGACCACCGGCTTGCCGGAGCGGCGGGCGCCCCGGGTGAGGCGCTTCTGCACCCCCGGCACCTGTTCGAGGGGCATCTCGACGCCGAGATCGCCGCGGGCGACCATCAGCCCGTCCGAGACCTCGATGATTTCATCGAGCCGCGCCAAAGCCTGCGGCTTCTCGATCTTGGCCATCACCAGGGCGCGCCCGGCGCAAACCTTCTTCACCTCGGCCACGTCCTCCGGCCGCTGCACGAAGGACACGGCGATCCAGTCGGCCCCGGCATTGAGACCGGCTTCGAGGTCCAGGCGGTCCTTCTCGGTCATGGCCGGCACCGGCAGGACCGTGTGCGGCAGGGACACGCCCTTCTTGTTCGAGATGCGCCCGCCGACCTCGACGCGCGTCACCGCGCGGTCGCCCGTGGTCTCCAGCACGGTGAGGCGCAGCTTGCCGTCATCGAGCAGGATCGCGTGGCCCGGCTCCAGGGCCTGCAGGATCTCCGGGTGGGGCAGGTGGCAACGGCCGAGATCGCCCGGCGTCGCGTCGCCGTCGAGGACGAAGGTCGCGCCATTCTCCAGGATCACCGCGCCCTCGGCGAACACGCCGAGCCGCAGCTTCGGCCCCTGCAGGTCGACGAGGATGCCGATGGGCCGCTTGGCCTCGCGCTCGATGGCGCGGATCACCTCGACCTTCTCGGGCAGCTTCTCCCGCGACAGGTGGCTCATGTTGAGGCGGAACACGTCGGCGCCGGCCCGGAACAGCCGCTCGATCATCTCCGGCGTGTCGGACGCGGGGCCGAGGGTCGCGACGATCTTGGTGCGACGGGAACGTTTCAACTGGGCGACCCTCCGGGACTCGTCTCGGCCGCCCTCGGCGACCCCCTGGTCCGTTCCGGCGGTCTGAGCATCGGCCGCGCCACGCCGTCAAGCCGCGCCGTCATGCCGGCACGAAAAGCTACCCACAGAACCTTCTGTCGCAGCCAGGAACGCTGCCAGGGGAGTGAGGTTGGCGAAGGGCCGGGCTGGTACTGCCCAAGGCGTAAGCGTTCCTGAGTAATCGAGCAGCAGACCACCAATGGAATTTCCGCGTGACGACCGCGAGCATCCGCAAGCCCAGGCTTTGCGAGAGTTCATCCAAGATCCGCCTTTTCCCTGTGTCGGCGCGAAATCGGCGCTGTCTCGCGGGAAATTGAGGATTGTCGTCGCGCGGGACATCCGATCCGGGTGGGACGACATGCGGATCTACCCCGCTCTTCTGTCGTTCATCGCCAGCTACCGGGAGGCACCGGACCTGTTCCAGAGCTTCGCCGTGGTGTTCGAAGGGCCCGACCGGATCTCCGAGGAGACGTTCGAGGCCAGCCTGTGGCAACGGGCGCAATCGCTGTCGGACAAGGATTCCTGGCTCGGCCAGCCCCATGACGGGCGCGTCGCCACCGATCCGGACAACCCGCATTTCTCCCTGAGCTTCGGCGGCGAGGCCTTCTTCGTCGTCGGCCTGCATCCCGGCGCGAGCCGCCCGGCCCGGCGCTTCCCCTCGCCGGTCATGGTGTTCAACCTGCACGCGCAGTTCGAGCGGCTGCGCAACGAGGGCCGCTATGAGAAGCTGCGTGCCTCGATTCTCCAGCGTGACGAGGCCCTGGCCGGCAGCATCAACCCGATGCTCTCCCGCCACGGCGAGACCTCCGAGGCGCGCCAGTACAGCGGGCGGCAGGTCGGCCCGGAATGGCGCTGCCCCTTCACCCCGCGCACGGAGCGGGCCCCGGCGGACCTCGCCAAGCTGCGGGAATCGGTCCACCCGTTCGATCTCCCCCTGATCGGGGGCGGCGCGTGACCCAGATGTCGGGCACGGGTACCGGAGGGACGGACGTGAGCGACGGGCACCATGAGATTTCACCGCGCTCCGGCGTGGCCTTCACCCTGAACAGGGGCGACCGGCTGACGGTGATCGACCCGCGCGGCGAGCAGGTCGCCGACCTCGTGGCCTTCAACCGCCACGACACGGACGAGGTGATCTCGAACGGCCGCACCCTCGATTACGCCAGCAAGATCTATCTCACGACCGGCGATCCGCTCTATTCGAACCGCTCGAACGTGCTCCTGCGGATCGTCGAGGACACGGTGGGGCGGCACGATTTCCTGCTCACGCCCTGCTCGGCGGACACGTTCCGCATCATCTACGGCGACATGAACCCGCATCGCGGCTGCTTCGGCAACCTCGCGGCGGCGCTCGACCCTTACGGCATCGCGCCGGACCGGATCCCGGTGGCGTTCAACTGCTTCATGAACGTGCCCGTGGACGGCACGACGGGCGCTCTGACCGTCGAGCCGCCCCTCAGCAAGGCGGGGGACCACATCGTGTTCGTGGCGAAGGCCGACCTCATCGTCGGCCTCACCGCCTGTTCGGCGCTGCAATCGAACAACGGCAGCTTCAAGCCGATCCACTACCGGATCGACCCGGCCGGCTGAGGATCAGGTCCGCGCGTAGGTGCCGATCAGGCCACCCTTCGCGAGGACCTTGTCCCGCATTGCATCGACCAGTGCCTCTCGGCCGGAGCCTTCCTCAAGGTCGAGGCGCTGCGACAGCGCGTAGACCTGGAACAGGTACTCGTGGTCGCCGTGGCCGGTGGGCGGATCCGGCGGCAGCCAACCTGTCTTCATGAAGCTGTTCTTGCCGAATGTCGGCCCGGTGGCGCCCTCCGGGAGGGACGCGGCGGGGTCGAGGTTCCAGGCGAGGAGATGGACGAGGGGGCGCGGCGTCGGGCTGCCGGCATCCTCCACGATCACCACGACGGACACGGTGCCCGTGGGCAGTCCGTCCCAGGACAGGGGCGGCGAGACGCCCTCGCCATCGGCGGTGAAGCGTGGGGGCAGGGCGGCGCGGTCGGCGAAGGCGTCGCTGCCGACGCGGATGGTCTCCGTCACGCCGGGGAATTCGGAGAGGTAGGTGGTTCCGTCGAGACCGGCCTTCAGGCCCGACAGGGCCTCGCCCAGCACGCGGGGCATCTTCTCAAGCATCGGGCACTCCTTCTGACGCCGGTCAACGGCGGAAGGGTCGCGCGGTTCAAGCGGGGCGGGCGGCGCTCAGCATGTAGTTCACCGCCGTGTCGCGCCCCATGCGCCAGCCGTCGGTCAGCGGGTTGTAGACGACGCCGGTCGTGTCGGTGACGTCGAGCCCCCCGGCGCGGATCGCGGCCGCGAACTCGTCCGGCTTCACGAACTTCTCCCACGTGTGCGTGCCCTTCGGCAGCCAGCCGAGGACATATTCCGCCCCGACGATGGCGAGCGCGAAGGAGCGCATCGTGCGGTTGAGGGTGGCGGCGAAGAGCAGCCCGCCGGGCTTCACCGCCGCGCAGGCGCTGCGCACGAAGGCCGGCATGTCGGAGACGTGCTCCACCACTTCCATGATGAGCACGGCGTCGAACGTCTCGCCGGCCGCGACGATCTCCTCGATGGTCCGCGCCCGGTAATCCACCGGCACGCCCGTCGCCTCGGCATGGGCGCGGGCGACGGCGAGGTTGCGCTCGGCCGGGTCGAGCCCCGTCACGGTGGCGCCGAGGCGGGCCAGGGGCTCGGACAGGACGCCGCCGCCGCAGCCGACATCGCAGAGCGTCAGGCCGTCGAGGGCGAAGGGCATGGCCGGGTCGCGGCCGTGATGGCGGCACAGGGCGTCGCGGATGTAGCCGAGGCGCACGGGATTGAAGCGGTGGAGCACCCGCATCGGCCCGGCCTCGTCCCACCACGTGGCGGCCATGGCGTCGAACCGCGCGACCTCCTCCCGGTCGACGAACCCGCCCTTGCCTTCACCCGCCGAGACCATGCCGCTTCACCTCAAGGACCCTCCCGCGACCTCCACCCCATCCCGCGCCCGAGCGCAAGACACCGGGCCTGCGGCGCGGCCTCGCGGGCAAGGGCCATGCTCGACCGGCAATTGACAGTGCAGGCAGGCCCGAGTACCCGCGAAACCCGTCCGGGGGCGGGCCCCGGCCGGTCTTCGGCGGGATGCCCGCTCCGGCTGCACGGGCTTGGAAACGTTCGAAGAATGCCCCGTCTGGTAATGAAGTTCGGCGGTACGTCCGTCGCCAACGTCGAGCGCATCCGCAACGTCGCGCGCCATGTCGCCCGCGAGGTCGCGGCCGGCTACGAGGTCGCCGTCATCGTCTCGGCGATGTCGGGCAAGACCAACGAGCTGGTCGACTGGGTGAAGGACGCGAACGCGCTCTACGACACCGCCGAGTACGACGCCGTCGTCGCCTCCGGCGAACTCGTGACCGCCGGCCTTCTCGCCATCGCCCTGCGGAAGGAGGGCATCGCCGCCCGCTCCTGGCAGGGCTGGCAGATCCCGGTCCTCACCTCGGACGCGCACGGCTCCGCGCGCATCGCCGACATCCCCTCGGCCAACCTCGACGCCGGGTTCGCGCGGGGGGAGGTCGCGGTGATCGCCGGCTTCCAGGGCATCCATCCCGAGAGCGGCCGGGTGACGACCCTCGGGCGCGGCGGCTCGGACACCTCGGCCGTGGCGATCGCGGCGGCCATCGGGGCCGAGCGCTGCGACATCTACACCGACGTGGACGGCGTCTACACGACCGACCCCCGCGTCGTGCCGAAGGCCAAGCGCATGGAGCGCGTGACCTTCGAGGAAATGCTGGAGATGGCCTCGCTCGGCGCCAAGGTGCTGCAGGTGCGCTCCGTCGAACTCGCGATGGTGCACCGGGTGCCGACCACCGTCCGTTCCTCCTTCGACCCGCCGGACGCCGCGCGCCCGGGCACCCTCATCTGCGACGAGGACGACATCGTGGAACAGCAGATCATCACCGGGATCGCGTTTTCCCGGGACGAGGCGCAGATCACCCTGCGCCGCGTCAAGGACAGCCCCGGCGTCGCCGCCGCGATCTTCGGGCCGCTGGCCGATGCCAACATCAACGTCGACATGATCATCCAGACGGTCTCGGGCGACCAGTCGACCACCGACATGACCTTCACGGTGCCCTCTGCCGAGTACGAGCGCGCCCGCGCCATCCTCGATCAGGCCCGCGAACATATCGGCTATGCCCAGATCGAGGGCGCCACGGACGTGGTGAAGGTCTCGGCCATCGGCGTCGGGATGCGCAGCCATGCCGGCGTCGCCGCCAAGGCGTTCCGGGCGCTGGCCGAGAAGGGCATCAACATCCGCGCGATCACCACCTCCGAGATCAAGTTCTCGGTCCTGATCGACGCCGCCTACACCGAGCTTGCGGTGCGCACGCTCCACTCGCTCTACGGGCTCGACCAGGCCTGAGGCGCGAGCGCCGCCGGCCTTTGATAAGCCGTGCTTTGATGAACTAAACGCCCCGGGACGGATTGCCGTCCCGGGGCGATTGGCGCCAAGGTTGCAGGGGGCCGACGCCACGGCCGCCCGCCGACGCTGGAACGACGATACGATGCCCGCTGCGCTCGGAGGCCCGCGCCTTCTGCTGCGCCGCCTCCGCGAAGCGATGGCGGAGCCGGTGAGCCCGCAGGCGCGTCTCGACCGGATCGTCGTGCTGATCGCCGCGAACGTGGTGGCCGAGGTCTGCTCGGTCTACGTCCTGCGCGACGACAACATCCTCGAACTCTTCGCCACCGAGGGCCTGAACCGCGAGGCGGTGCATCTCACGCGGATGCGCGCCGACGAGGGCCTCGTCGGCCTCATCGCGTCGACCGCCGAGCCCCTCGCCCTGTCGGATGCGCAGAAGCACCCGGCCTTCTCCTACCGGCCGGAGACGGGGGAAGAGATCTACCACGCCTTCCTCGGCGTGCCGCTCCTGCGGGCGGGCCACACGCTCGGCGTGCTGACCGTCCAGAACAAGACCTACCGCGTCTATTCCGAGGAGGAGATCGAGGCGCTCCAGACCACCGCCATGGTGCTCTCGGAGATGATCGCCTCGGGCGAGCTCGAAGGGCTCGGCTCGCAGGCGAGCACCGCCAACCGCCGCCCGGTGATGGCGCGGGGCGTCTCCCTCTCGGATGGGATCGGGCTCGGCCACGTGGTGCTGCACGAGCCGCGCCTCGTGGTGAAGACCCTCATCGCCGAGAACGTGGACCGGGAGGTCCAACGCCTCGACGCGGCCATCGGGAGCGTCCGCTCGGCCATCGACGCCCTGGTGGAGCGGGGCGACCGGATCGGCACCGCCGAATCCCGCGAGGTTCTGGAAACCGTGCGGATGTTCGCCCACGACCAGGGCTGGCTGCGGCGGATGCGCGAGGCCGTCGCCTCGGGCCTCACCGCCGAGGCCGCCGTGGAGCGGGTGCAATCGGACAACCGGGCGCGGATGCTGCGCCAGTCCGACCCCTACCTGCGCGAGCGCCTGCACGACCTCGACGACCTCGCCAACCGCCTCCTGCGGGCGCTGATCGGCCCCGGCGCGGCGGGACACGCGCCCCTGCCGGAGAACGCGATCCTCGTCGCCCGCACCATGGGTCCGGCGGCGCTCCTCGATTACGATGCGGGGACGCTCAGGGGCATCGTCCTGGAGGAGGGCGGCCCGACGAGCCACGTCGCCATCGTGGCCCGCGCGCTCGGCATCCCCGCCGTGGGCGAGGTCGAGAACGCCACCGCGCTCTGCGAATCCGGCGACGCGATCATCGTGGACGGCGTCGCGGGCGAGATCCACGTCCGGCCGGGGCCGGAGATCGAATCCTCCTATGCCGAGATGGTGCGCCTGCGCGCCCGGCGTCAGGAGCAGTACCGCGCTCTGCGGGACGTCCCCGCCATCACCCGCGACGGGGTGAAGGTCGGCCTCAACCTCAATGCCGGGCTGCTCATCGACTTCAGCCATCTGGACGAGACGGGGGCGGAGGGCGTCGGCCTGTTCCGCACCGAATTGCAGTTCATGGTCGCCCAGCGGATGCCCTCGGCGGCGGAGCAGCAGGTGCTCTATTCCCAGGCCTTCGCGGCCTCGGGCGGGCGGCCGGTGACGGTGCGCACCCTCGATATCGGCGGCGACAAGATCCTGCCGTACATGGCCAAGCTGGAGGAGGAGAACCCGGCGCTGGGCTGGCGGGCGATCCGCATCGGCCTCGACCGGCCGGCTCTCCTGCGGATGCAGCTGCGCGCCCTCCTGAAGGCGGCCGAGGGGCGGCCCCTGAAGATCATGTTCCCGATGGTCGCGACCGTGCACGAGTTCGTGCAGGCGCGGGAGATCGTGGATCGGGAGAAGGCCCACCTTGCCCGGCACGGCTACCGGCTGCCGCAGCCCTGCGAACTCGGGGCGATGGTCGAGGTGCCCTCGCTCCTGTTCCAGATCGACGAGATCGCCCACGAGGCGGATTTCCTCTCGGTCGGCTCGAACGACCTGATCCAGTTCCTCTTCGCCGTGGACCGCGAGAACCGGCGGGTGGCCGACCGGTTCGACCCGCTCTCCGTGGCGGCCCTGCGCGCCTTCCGGCTGATTGCGGAGCGGGCCAACGCCGCCGGCTGCCCGGTGACGGTCTGCGGCGAGATCGGCGGACGCCCCCTCGACGCGATGGCGCTGATCGGGCTCGGCTTCCGCAACCTGTCGATGTCGCCCGCCGCCATCGGCCCCCTGAAGGCGATGGTGCTCAGCCTCGACGCGGGGGAGGTCGCCCGGCTGATCGAGGCCGAGATGGCGACGATGCGGGACGGCCAGACCCTGCGCCCGCTGCTCACCGCCTACGCCCGCGACAACGGCGTCCCGATCTAGCGACGCCCGCCGCACCTTGCGAAACCTTCCGCCGGGGTTGTACCCCCTCGCGGAACCGGGCCGACACACCGACGTCCCCACAGAACAACCGGGCGATGATACCTTTTCCCCCCGAACGCCTCGACGCCATCCTCGTCCGGCACGACCTCGTCACCGCGCAACTCGCCTCCGGCGAGGGCGATGCCGAGACGGTCGTGCAGCTCTCGCGCGAATTGTCCGACCTCGATCCCGTGGTCGCGGCGATCCGCGAGTACCGCTCCGCCCTCGATAACCTGAAGGGCATCGAGGCGATGATCGACGAGGCCGGCTCCGACCCGGAGATGCGCGCCTTCGCCGCCGAGGAGAAGCCGCCGGCCGAGGAGGCCCTGGAGGCCGCCCACCGCGCCCTACAGCTGATGCTGCTCCCGAAGGATGCGGCGGACGAGAAGAGCGCCATCCTCGAAATCCGCGCCGGGACCGGCGGCGACGAGGCGGCCCTGTTCGCGGGCGACCTGTTCCGCATGTACGCCAAGTACGCCGAGACGAAGGGCTGGCGGGTCGAGCTCGTGTCGGAGAGCGAGGGCACGGTCGGCGGCTACCGCGAGGTGATCGCCGAGGTGAAGGGCCGGGGCGTGTTCGCCCGGATGAAGTTCGAGAGCGGCGCCCACCGGGTGCAGCGCGTGCCCGACACGGAAACGCAAGGGCGCATCCACACGTCCGCCGCCACCGTCGCGGTGCTGCCGGAGGCCGAGGATGTCGACATCGTCGTCAACGACGCCGATTTGAAGATCGACACGATGCGCGCGCAAGGCGCGGGCGGCCAGCACGTCAACAAGACGGAATCGGCGATCCGCATCACCCACCTCCCCACCGGGATCGTGGTCTTCGTCCAGGAGGAGCGCTCGCAGCACAAGAACCGGGCGCGGGCGATGTCGCTTCTGCGCGCGAAGCTCTACGACGCCGAGCGCACCGCCAAGGATTCCGCCCGCGCCGCCGACCGCAAGGCGCAGGTCGGCTCCGGTGATCGCTCGGAGCGGATCCGCACCTACAATTTCCCGCAGGGGCGGGTGACGGACCACCGCATCAACCTCACCCTCTACAAGCTCGAAGAGGTGATGGCCGGCACCGCCCTGGACGAGGTGGTGGACGCCCTCATCGCCGAGCACCAGGCGGAACTGCTCGCCGCCGAGGGGATGGCGTGAGCGGGGAGGGCGACCTCGACGCCTCCCTGTCCCTGCGCGATGCGATCCGCCGGGCGGGCGCGATCCTGGCGGCCTCCGGCATCGCGCAGGCCGAGGGGGATGCGCGCTTTCTCCTGCTCGGTCTGCTCGGCCTGTCCTCCCGCGACCTCGCCCTGAACGGCCATCGCCCCATTGGAGGGGAGGCGCCCCGCCTGTCGGAAGCCCTGGCGCGGCGGGTGGCCGGGGAGCCGGTGGCGCGCATCCTCGGCGCATGGGAGTTCTGGGGCCTTCCCTTCGCCCTGGGGCCGGACACCCTGGTGCCGCGCCCGGATACTGAGACCGTCGTGGAGGCGGCGCTCGCCGCCTTGCCCGACAGGCAGGCGCCGCTCCGCATCCTCGATCTCGGCACAGGCTCGGGCTGCATCCTCGTGGCGCTCCTGAGCGAGTTGCCGAACGTCACCGGCTTCGGCCTCGACCGCTCGGAGGCGGCCCTGCGCACCGCCCGCGCCAACGCCGGGGCGAACGGCGTCGGCGGGCGGGCCTGCTTCGTGCGGGGCGATTGGTGCGCCGCCCTGCGGGGGCCCTTCGATCTCGTCGTGTCGAACCCGCCCTACATCGCCGCCGCCATCATCGCCGGGCTCGACCGGGAGGTGGCCGAGCACGACCCCCGCGCCGCCCTCGACGGCGGGGCGGACGGTCTCGATGCCTACCGCCGGATCCTCGGCGAACTCGGGCAGGGCGGGATGCTGAGGCCCGGCGCGCCCGCGATCCTGGAGATCGGATACGATCAGGCCGAGTCCGTCCGAGCAATCGGCGTGGCCAACGGGCTTCGCGTCACGGGATTGTTTCAGGATCTCGCCGGACGCGACCGTGCTCTCAGCTTCGTGCATTGAATTTGGCCGCGAGGGCTCCCAGATCGAGCCTTCGAATACAAGTCGAGCCGTCGCCCGCAGCCTGCGTAGCGCCCGCGAGGAGCCGCAAACCGAAAAAAGCTTGTTGCAGCGCGCATGAGGCGGTAGACTCCGCTTGAAGATCGCGAACGTTTCGTTAAGACGAGCCGCGATAGGGTCGGTGGAGACCACGGCCGCCACGTAGTTCGCCGACCCCCTCAAGATCCGGAACAGGGTGTACGCGAGGCTCGCGCGCCGGTCCGGTACCGCTCGAATCTGACAATCGCCTTGTGGTCCGCGCCGATGCTTCGGCCTGCGACGCAAGCGGTGGCTCAGGCGAACGGTGAGGTTCGTGCGAGGTGTTGCACGGCTGCTTTCGGGCAGTACGGGTCGGGACGACGCACCGGAGCCGTGCGCGATCCCGAACGTCCCTTTGACTTGTCTGGCGTGAACTGAGGGTCACTGAAGACCGATGAGACCGAACCAGAATCGACGGATGCGCGGGCGTAATCGCCCCAAGGGTCCCAATCCGCTGACGCGCTCGTACGAATCGAACGGCCCCGACGTCAAGATCCGCGGTACCGCTCAGCACATCGCCGACAAGTACGCGCAGCTGGCCCGCGACGCGCTGGCGGCCGGCGATCCTGTCGCCGCCGAAAACTACTTCCAGCACGGCGAGCATTACTTCCGCATCATCTCCGGCGCGCAGGAGCAGACTCGCCCTGTCGCCGGCGGCTACGCCGCCCGTGCCTTCGACGAGGAGATGGACGAGGGCGAGGAGGAGGGTCAGGGCCAGGGCGGCCAGCCGAACGGGCACGCCTATAACGGCCAGGGCTACGGCCAGGACGAGTACGGCGACCCCGGCCACCAGCCGCAGCCCTACGAGGCCCGCCAGGATTACCAGGACAACGGGCGCCAGAACCGCGACCGCTTCCAGAACCGCGATCAGCGCCGTTTCGACGGCCAGCCGCGCCAGGACAACGGCCGGCAGGACCGCCAGGATTACAACCGGGACCGTCCGCGCCAAGAGAATCGACAGGACGGGAACCGGCAGGATTACAATCGGCAGGACAGGCAGGATTATCCGCGCCAGGACCGTCAGGAGTATCGCGGCCAGCAGGAGAACAACCGGCAGGACCGTCCGCGCCAGGATTACCAGCGCGGCGAGGGCCAGGAGTTCCGGCAGGAGCGCCAGGACCGCACCGAGCGGCAAGATCGTCCCGAGCGTCAGGACCGCGCCGAGCGGCAGGATCGTCCCGAGCGTCAGGAGCGGCGCGAGTTCCGCCCCGAGACGCCGCGCGGCGAGTTCCAGCGCCCCGAGGCCGCGCCCCGCCGTGAGCGCCGCCGCGAGGAGCCGGCCGCCGTCACCGAGGAGGCCGCAGCCCTGCCGGCCTTCCTGATGGCGCCCGCCCGCCCGATCGCCTCGACCACCCCGGCCGTCCCGACCACCGCGGCCGTTGCGACCACCGCGCCGGAGCCCGAGCAGCCGCCGGCCGCCGAGGCCGCCGCCGCCGCCGACGAGGCGCCCGCGCCGAAGCCCCGCCGCCGCCGCCGTCCGCGCTTCGAAAGCGCCGCCGCCGAGGCGGGTGAGGGCGGTGCTCCGTCCTCCGACGAGACGCCCACCGAGTGAGCCTTCCCCCGCCGCCCCGCCTTCATGCCGGGGCGGCGGGGATTGTCCTGCACCCCAGGGCTGTCTATTTCGCGTCGGCCGTGAAACCCTGGATTCCGATGGCCGCTCTGCCCCGACGTCTCCTCGCAGGCCTGCTGGTGCTCGCGAGCCCCGCGCTCGCCGCCCCCGCCACGCCGGAGCCTTCCGAGGCGCCAGCGCCCGCGCAGGCCCCGGTCGTCCTGGCCAACCACCGGGCGGTCTACGACCTCTCCCTCAGCGGCAGCACGAGCACCCGCGCCGTCGAGGCGGCGCGCGGGCGGATCGTGCTCGACTTCCGGGGCGATGCCTGCCGGGGCTACACGATGCAGACGCGGCAGGTCACGGAGCTGACCTCCGGCGAGACCGGCACCCGCGTTTCGGACCTGCGCAGCACGACCTTCGAGAGCGGCGACGCGCGGGAGTTCCGCTTCAAGACGACCACCGTCTCGGACGGCGACAACGCGGCCCCCGTGGACGGCACGGCCACCGTGGATGCCAGCGGGCTCACGGTGAAGCTGAAGGGCAAGCCGAAGCCCGTCACCGCCTCGGGGCCGGTGCTGTTCCCGAGCGCGCATATGCGCAAGCTCGTGGAGATGGCCCGGGCCGGGCAGACCACGCTCTCGGTCAAGGTGTATGACGGCTCCGACGACGGCCGGAAGGTCTACGACACCTTCGCGGTGATCGGCCACGAGGCGGTCTCCGGCACCGATCTGGAGAAGCCCCTGCAGACGGGGCCCATCGCCTCCGTGAAGCGCTGGCCGGTGAAGCTCACCTACTACACCGAGGGCGCGGGCGAGCGCACGCCGATCTACACCTTGAGCTTCGACCTCTACGAGAACGGCGTCAGCGGCCGGATCAAGCTCGATTACGGCGAATTCGTCCTGGCCGGCACGATGACCACCCTCGATCTGGACACGTCGCCGCCGAAGGCGGGCAAGGACTGCACGCCGTAGACCTCACGCCCACTCGTCGTCGGGCCGGGGCGACAGGCGCTGCCACGCGGCGACGATCCGCTCCGGCTTGATCTCCAGGGCCTGCGCGCAGGCGAGCAGCACCGGCTCGTTCCCCGCGACATGTTCGAGCACGCCCGCGAGGAACGCGGGGTCCTTGGCGCCGGCCCGAACCGCCTCCAAATCAAGCCCGGTGGCCGTGAGGAAAGGAAAAAGCCGGTCTTCGTCCCCAAGGATCCACAGCAGAACATCGAGGGCGATGCCTTCCGCAGGGTCATCCGCTTGGTGCAATTTGCCTTTCGTCAACATGTAACCCTTAAAACCGACGCAATGGGGCTGATGGGTCCTTAATCATGATCGGCTCTGACCGAGGCAAGGAACCATGTCGAAGACGGTGCTCATCGTCGAGGACAACGAACTGAACATGAAGCTGTTCAACGACCTCCTGGAGGCGAACGGCTACGCGACCCTGAAGACCGCCAACGGCATCGAGGCGATCGAGCTGGCGCGCGCCCATCATCCCGACCTGATCCTCATGGACATCCAGTTGCCCGAGGTGTCCGGCCTGGAGGTCACGAAGTGGCTGAAGGAAGACGACGACCTGAAGTCGATTCCGATCATCGCCATCACGGCTTTCGCCATGAAGGGCGACGAGGAGCGCATTCGCGAGGGCGGCTGCGAAGCCTATTTGTCGAAGCCGATCTCGGTCGCGAAGTTTTTGGCAACCGTTCGCGCGTATCTAGAACCGAAATGATGCGGCGCAGCGTCGTCTCCCCCGTCGCGAGACCTTGAGTCGCGTTCGAGGGTTGGCGGCGGCGAGCGACGCAAGCGAGGTAGCATGTCGGCCCGCGTCCTGATCGTCGATGACCTCTTCCCGAACGTCAAACTGCTCGAAACGAAGCTCGGCCTGGAATATTTCGACACCCTCGCGGCGATGAACGGCCCCGATGCCATCGCGATCTGCGAGAAGGGCCTCTGCGACATCGTCCTGCTCGATGTGATGATGCCGGGCATGGACGGATTTGAGGTCTGCCGCCGACTCAAGAGCAACCCCGTCACGGCGCATATCCCGGTGGTGATGGTCACTGCCCTCGACCAGCCCTCCGACCGGCTGAAGGGCCTCGATGCCGGCGCCGACGATTTCCTGACCAAGCCGGTCGACGACACCGCCCTGTTCACCCGCGTGCGCAGCCTCGTCCGCCTGAAGGCCGTGACCGACGAGTTGCGGCAGCGCGCGCTCGCCTCCCGCGCCATCGGGATGGGCGACCCCCTCACCACCGCCGCCGCCGAGACCGGCCTCGACGCGCGCATCCTCCTCGTGGAAGATCGCCCCGGCGCCACGGAGCGGATGGCCATGGCGCTGAGCCAGCTTCACCGCGTGACCGTGGAAGCCGACCCGCTCGTGGCGATCCAGGTGGCGGCCGAGGGTGATTTCGACCTCGCCCTGGTGAGCCTCGACCTTCAGGGCCATGACGGCCTGCGCCTGTGCAGCCAGCTTCGCTCCCTCGACCGGACGCGGGGCATGCCGCTGATCATGGTGGCGGAGGCGCACGACCGCGCCAGGATCGTCCGGGGCCTCGATTTCGGCGTCCACGACTACTTGATGCGGCCCGTCGACCGGAACGAGCTTCTGGCCCGCGCCCGCACCCAGGTCCGCCGCAAGCGCTATTCCGATGTGCTGCGCGGGGCCATGCAGGCCTCCCTGCAGATGGCGGTGACGGACGGCCTCACCGGCCTGCACAACCGCCGCTACCTCGACAACCATCTGGGCGTGCTGTTCTCCGAGGAAGCGATGCGCCACCGGCCGCTCGCCGCGCTCATCCTCGACATCGACCGCTTCAAGGCGATCAACGACACCTACGGCCATGAGGCCGGGGACGAGGTGCTGCGCGCCTTCGCCGAGCGCGTGCGCCAGCACACGCGACCCATCGACATCGTCGCCCGCTACGGCGGCGAGGAGATCGTGGTGATCCTGCCCGATTCCGGCCTCGCCGACGCCCACGCCATCGCCGAGCGCATCCGCGAGCGGATCCAGGCCGTGCCCTTCGCTGTCCAGCGCGACACACGCAGCCTGTCCGTCACCGTCTCCATCGGCGTCGCCACCCGCTGCGCCGACGACGCCTCGCCGGGGGACATGCTGCGCCGGGCCGACGAGGGCCTGTACGAGGCCAAGGCCGGCGGGCGGAACCGGGTCGTCGCGCAGGCGGCCTGACCCGCCGCAGAGGTTGACACCGTCGGCCTTTGCGCCAACACCTCGCGCCGGCCGCGGCCGGGCTCCCCACCGGGCGTGCGACATCCCACGACTCGGTTACGGAACTCCATGGCGGTCACGCGCTCCTATCTCGACTTCGAGAAGCCGGTGGCTGAGCTCGAAGCGAAGCTCGAAGAACTGCGCGCCGTCGGCAACCAGGACGGCGCCGTCTCGATCAGCGAGGAAGTCGGCCGGCTTGAAGCGAAGGCCCGCCAAGCCCTCGCGGAGATCTACGCCGCCCTCACGCCCTGGCAGAAGACACAGGTGGCCCGCCACCCGCAGCGCCCGCATTTCGTGGATTACTGCGCCGGGCTCATCACCGAATTCACCCCGCTGGCGGGCGACCGCACCTTCGGCGAGGACGAGGCCATCGTCGGCGGCTTCGGCCGCTTCAACGGCCGCCCGGTCTGCGTCCTGGGCCAGGAGAAGGGCGCCACCACCGAGGCCCGCCTGCGCCACAATTTCGGGATGGCCCGCCCCGAGGGCTACCGCAAGGCGGTGCGCCTGATGGAGACCGCCGACCGGTTCGGCCTGCCGGTCATCGCCTTCGTGGACACGGCCGGCGCCTATCCTGGCATCGAGGCCGAGGAGCGCGGGCAGGCCGAAGCCATCGCCCGCTCCACGGAAGCCTGCCTCGGCCTGTCGGTGCCCAACGTCGCGCTGGTGATCGGGGAGGGCGGCTCGGGCGGCGCCATCGCCATCGCCACCGCCAACCGGGTGCTGATGCTGGAACACGCGATCTACGGCGTGATCTCGCCGGAGGGCGCGGCCTCGATCCTGTGGCGCGACGGCGGCCGGGCGCACGAGGCGGCCACCGCCATGAAGATCACCGCGCAGGACCTGCTGCGGCTGGGCGTCATCGACGGCATCGTCCCCGAGGCAGTCGGCGGCGCGCACCGGGACCGCGAGGGCGCGGTGCAGGCGGCGGGTCAGGCCATTGCCGAATCCCTCGCCATGTTCGACGGGCTCGACGGGGCCGCGATCCGCGGGCGCCGGGCCGACAAGTTCCTCGAGATCGGCAGGCGCCTGTGACGGCAGCGGCCGGGCTGCGCGGTGCGCTCGGCCGGCTCGGCCGTCGCTTCGGCCGCCGCGACGGCCGCGAACCGGGGGCGTTCAACACGATCTCCCTCGGCTGCAATTGCCAGATGGCGCATGTCCTCAAGACCCTGGACCTGCGGACGTGGTCCGGCCCGTTCGACTGGATCTTCACCCTGCCGGGCATGGTGAGGGATTGCCTGGAGGACGATTTCGCCGCGCTCACCGATTGGCGCGAACTGGAGAGCATCCCCGCGCCTGAGCGCCGGGGCGAGGGCATCTGGAAGGGCCGCCACCGCCTCTACCGCGAGCGTCACGGCCTCGAATGCGTGTTCAACCACCACGACCCGGCCGCCAACCCGGCCGATTACGCCTTCCTCATGGAGGGCGTGCGCCGGATGCGCGTGGCCCTCGACACGCCCGGCACGCGCAATCGCCTGTGGATGATGACCCATCTCTACACCCCCCGCCCGGTGGTGGAGGAGATCGACGCGATCCTCGGCCGGCGGGCGAGTATCAATCATCTCACCTTCGTGCAGCTCATGCCCGGCCAGGGCCACGTTGAGGTGGCCGAGGCCGTGGACGTCTCCGCGAGCCTGCGCTGCCTGACGATCCACAGCCCCACGGAGCCGGTGGGCCTGCGCCTCGCCGATCCAGCCGACGACGCGGCCCTCGTCGGCATCCTCCGCGCCGAGGCGGGACGGCTCCCCGAGCGGCTGGCCTGAGGGGCCGCCACTACGGCGTCGTGTCCCCGCGCAGGGCTTCGACCAGAAAGTCGACCAATGCCCGCACCCGCACCGGCATGGAGGAGCCGCCGACGAACACGGCATGAATCGCCTCGCGATCCTGCGGGTTGAACGGCTCCAGCAGCGGGACGAGGCGCCCGTCGGCCAGGTCCTCGGCAATGTGGAAGTTGCCGACGCGGGTGATGCCGACACCGCGCAAGGCGAGTTGCACCAGCGTCTCGCCATTGTTGGCGGCGACGTTCCCGCGCACCGGCAGGATGAAGTCCTGCCCATCCTCGCGGAACGGCCAGCCTGGCTCGCTGCGGCGGAAGCTGAAATCGAGGCAATTGTGGGCGGCGAGGTCGGAGGGCCGGCGCGGCCTGCCCATCCGTTCGAGATAGGCCGGCGACGCCACCACCGTCCGCCCGGTCTCGCCGAGCCGGCGGGCGGTGAGGGGACTGTCGGCCAGCGGCCCAAATCGAATCGCCACATCGGCCCGGCCGCCGAGCACGTCCGCGAGTTCATCGCTCAGGTCGATCTCGGCGACGATGCGGGGATGGCGCGTCACGAACTCGGCGAGCAGCGGCACGATCACCAACCGGCCGTGGGCGGTGGCCGCGCTGATCCGCACCCGGCCGCTCGGGCAGCCCCGGTCGGCGAGGGTGCGCTCGGTCTCGTCGAGATCCGCCAGGATGCGCCGGGCGGCCCGTCCATAGGTCTCGCCCTCCGCCGTCGGACGCAGGGTCCGCGTGGTGCGCACCAGCAGGCGCACGCCGAGCCGTGCCTCGATCCGGGCGACGATCCGACTGACGGCGGACGGCGTCAGGCCGAGCTTGCGGGCCGCGCCCGAGAGGCTGCCCGCTTCCACCACGGCGACGAACACCGCGAGTTCGCCGAACCGGCCGGGTGAATCGCGATCCATCTATGAATTTTCGGCATAGATCATGGTCCGTTCCGGCCTCTACCGCACTCAATGCGAATCCGCCACTCACCGGATCGGAACGAGTGAGGGTGCGACACAATGACCACCAAGCTACCTCTGCTGTCCCTGGCGATCGGCGCCTTCGGAATCGGCGTGACCGAATTCACCCCGATGGGGATGCTGCCGCTCATAGGCGGGGATCTCGGCGCCTCCATCCCGGCCATGGGCCTCGTCGTGAGCGCCTACGCCCTCGGGGTCCTGTTCGGCGCACCTCTGATGACGCTGGCGACGGCTGGGATGCCCCGCCGCCGGCTCCTGGTCGGGCTGATGGGGATCTTCGTCCTCGGCAACCTCATGGCCGCCCTGGCGACCAGCTATGAAATGCTCATCTTCGCCCGGGTGATCACGTCCCTGAACCACGGTGCATTCTTCGGCGTCGGCTCGGTCGTCGCCGCCGGCCTCGTTGCGCCGGAGCGGCGCGGCGCAGCGGTGGCGACGATGTTCTCGGGGCTGACGGTCGCGGCCATCGTCGGCGGCCCGCTGGCGGCCTGGATCGGCGAGGTCGCGGGATGGCGCACCGTCTTCTGGATCATCACGGCCGTCGGGCTCGCGGCGATGACCGCTCTCCGGTTCGCCCTGCCGCCGCTCCCGGTCGAGGGCCGGGCCGACATGCGGTCGGAATTGCGCGTGCTGGGCCGGGGCTCCGTCCTCGCCGCGCTCGCCCTGACGACGATCAGCTTCAGCGCGATGTTCACCGTGTTCACCTACATCGTGCCGATCCTGCGGATCGAGACGGGAGCGACAACCGCGTTCGTCTCCCTCGTCCTGTTCCTGAGCGGCGTGGGGCTGGCTTTCGGCAACTGGCTGGGCGGGCAACTCGCAGGACGGTCGGTGGACGGGACCATCCTGTGGTCCCTCGTGCTCCATGTCGCCATCCTCGTCCTGTTCGCGTGGGGCATGCGCAGCGCCGTGCCGGCGACCCTGCTGGTCGTCGCTTGGGGCGTGGCGTGCTTCGCAACCGTCTCCCCCCTGCAAATGCGCGTCATGGAGGCGGCGGTCGAAGCACCCAACCTCGCCTCGGCGATGAATATCGGCGCCTTCAACCTCGCCAACGCCATCGGTGCGGCGCTGGGCGGTGCCGTGATCGATGCCGGGTTCGGATACCCCGCCGTGTCGTTCGCCGGCGCGGGCATGGCCGGCGCGGGGCTGCTCCTGCTGCTCGCCCTGCACCTCCGGCGGCCCGTCATGTCGGTGACGGCGGGCTCGTGAAAACAGGGGATCGACGCGCATGGCGCCGGCCCGGTGTTGCACCGGCGCCCTTGCGGTAACGAAGGCGCAAGCTTAACGACGGTAGACGGTTGGGGAGTGACGCCCGAAGCCGGCCGATACCAACGGCCTCCGGGCGAGAGTTCGAGGACGAGGTTCCCCATGACGGCGCGTCCCGCGACTGCGAGGATGCTGGCGGCCGCTGCCTTGACCGCCCTTCTGCTCGGCGCCTGCCAGGATGGCAGCGGGATCAACGGTCCCACGGCCCGCAGCATCGCACCCATCGCCCCGCAGACCCTGGCTCTGATGCAGACCAAGGGGATGCAGCAATCCGACCCGATCCTGATCCGCGCCTACAAGAAGGAAGCGGAGATGGAGGTATGGAAGAAGGGCGGCGACGGGAAATACGCCCTGCTCAAGACCTTCCCGATCTGCCGCTGGTCCGGCCAGCTCGGCCCCAAGACCCGCGAAGGGGATCGCCAGACGCCCGAGGGCTTCTACACGATCACGCCGGGCCTGATGAACCCGAACTCCTCGTACTACCTCTCGTTCGATACCGGCTTCCCGAATGCCGTGGACCGGGCGAACGGCCGTTCCGGGCGCTACCTGATGGTGCACGGCACCTGCTCGTCGGCGGGCTGCTTCGCCATGACCGACGCCACCATCGCGGAGATCTACGCGGTGGCCCGCGAAGCCTTCATCGGCGGCCAGCGCAGCTTCCAGTTCCAGTCCTACCCGTTCCGGATGACGGCCAAGAACATGGCCAAGTTCAGGAACGACCCGAACGCCCCGTTCTGGCGCAACCTGAAGGAAGGGTCGGACTACTTCGAGGCCCTGCGCGAGGAGCCGAAGATCGGCGCCTGCGGCACCCGCTACGTGTTCGGCGGGGCGGATGTCGCGGCCGGCTCGTGCAAGCCGAAGGTCGACCCCCTGGTCGCGGAGAAGCGCGCGGAGGACGAGCGCGAGATCGCCGAACTAGTGGCCAAGGGCACCCCGGCGGTGCGCATGGCCTATCAGGACGGGGGCCAGAACGCGGTCTTCCGCCCGCAGAACAACCCGACCACCTTCGCGAGCCTCGGCGGCACCGAGACGGTCCTGCCCTACGACGCGAAGGAATACGGCCGTCACAACCTCGGTGAGGTGAGCCGGCCCGAGACCCTGGCCGCCGGGCCGGAGGAGGTCGAGATCGACGTGAAGGGCCGTCCGGTGATGCTCGCCGCCGTCCCGTCGCCGACCACCACGTCCTCCACCACGCCGAAGGCCGTGGCCGCCGCCAAGCCGGGGGAGAAGGCGAAGGGTCCCGTGCGGCCGGCGCCGACGACGCTCATGGCCGCCCGCCCCGCGGAGCCCGCCGCCGAGCCGGAGAAGCCCGCGCGGATCGCCGTGGCGGATGCGGACGGCGATTCGGATGGCTACCAGCAACTGCTCGGGAAGCTGTTCACGAAGGATAGGCCGGCCCCGGTCGTCACCCCCGCCACCGACGCGGCGACGGTGGAGCCGATCAAGGTCGCGGCGCGGATCGAGCCCCCGGCGGCGAAGCCCGCCCCCAAGCCCGCCCATGCGGGCAAGGAGCATCCGGAACACAAGGCCGAGGCCAAGAAGACCGAGACCAAGAAGGTCGAGGCGAAGAAGGCGGATGCGAAGCCGTAACGGCTCGCATCCTCAGAGCAGCGGCCGGTCGCGGTTCATCAGCCACAGGGCATGGACCGTGCCGGGCAGCCAGCCCAGGATCCAGAGCACGATGTTCAGCAGAAACTGAATGCCGAAGCCCGTCGTGACGAGCACGGCGATGGGCGGGAAGAAGATCGCGAGCAGGATACGGATCAGGCTGGACACGGGAACTCCGTGGGAGGAGAGGGCGGTTGCGCTGCAGCAACGATGCGGGGCAGCGCCGGTTCCGCCGGAAAGGTCGCGATGCGCGATGGCCCATGCGGTGTACATGCTGGCCAGCAGCCGGCACGGAACGCTCTACGTCGGCGTTACGAACGATCTTGCCCGCCGGGTCTATGAGCATAAAAGCAGCCGAACTGGTGGCTTCACTGCCCGATACGGCGTGACCCGCCTCGTCTGGTACGAGTACTACGAAAAAATCACCGACGCGATCGACCGCGAGAAGGCGCTTAAAAAGTGGCGCCGCGATTGGAAGATCCGGTTGATCGAAGACTTCAACCCGGATTGGTCCGACCTCTACGGGACGCTCACGGGCTGGACCGGCCTTTAGTCACCCCTCGTCATTCCGGGGCTCGCAAAGCGAGAGCCCGGAATCCAGAACTGCGCCAGCTCCGATGGGAAGCGTCGCGCGTCTGGATTCCGGGCTCCGCTGCGCGGCCCCGGAATGACGGGGAGCGTGGGTCAGCGCCTCACTTCGGCGGCGTGGTCGCGCCCGGCATGGAGGTCGGCACGTTCGCCGCCTGCTTCTCCGGGTTCTTCACTTGGCTGTAGGCGACGTTCGAGAACGTGCCGATCACCGCCGGCCAGCTCGGGTTCGCGTATTGCGGGTCATCGCGGCCGACCTTGCAGAAGGCGGTCGTGAGGCCGTTGACGATGTCGTCGTCGGTCACGCCGGTCGGCTCGGCCTTGATCTGCGGCGTCAGGCGGGCCAGCGTCGGCACGAAGTCCTGCTGCTTCAGGCCCTTCAGGCTGTCCTGGATGTTCAGCTTGTCGAAGGCGGCCTTGAGCTTGTCCTGCTCGATCTCGGCGCAGGGCGCCGTGCCGGAGAGCATGGTCTTGGTCGCCGCCCGCGCGTCGGAGGCCTCGGAGCCGGACAGGACCGGCGCCCTGTTGCCCCAGGCGTTGCGAATGTAGTCGGTGACGTTCTTCACCTCGACATCGGTCATCTGCTGGCCGATGGCGACCATCGGCGCGAGGCCGCTCTGAGCGGCGAGGCCGCCATAGATCACCCGCAACACGGTCTCCGGCCCATGGGACTGCACGGAGGTGTTGCCGGCCAGCGCCGGCACGGCGCCATCGATGCCCTTGCCGTCAGGCTGGTGGCAGGAGGAGCAATAGGTCAGGTAGGTCGAGGCGCCGGGGGCGTCCTTGGTGTCGAACGCGGCGAGGTCCTTCGCCTTGTAGGTCTGCTTGGCGGGCACCGTCCGCAGGTAGGCGACCATGGCCTTCAGATCCTCCTCCTTCACCTTGGAGAGGGATTCCATGATGGTCTGGCGCATCGGACCGGCCGCGACGCCCGGCCGGTCGCCGGGGGCGGTGCCGGTCTTGAGGTAGGTCACGACCTGCTCGTCGGTCCAGGCGCCGATGCCCTGGTGGCCGTCCGGAGTGATGTTCGGAGCGTACCAGCCGTCGATGACGCCGCCGCCGAAGCGGCCCGCGAAGCTCGAATTGCCGACGAGCTTGTTCTCGTTGTGGCACATGGCGCAGTGGCCGAGGCCCTCGACGAGGTAGGCGCCGCGGTTCACCTCGGCGCTGGCATTCGGATCGGGCTCGAAGCGCTTTTCTGTGAAGAACGCGGTGCGCCACGTGACGAGGGCGGTGCGGACGCTGAACGGGAACGGGATCTGGCTTTCCTGTCGTTTCTCGTTCACCGCCGGGACCGACTGGAGATAGGCCCAAATCGCCTTGGTGTCCTCGTCGGTGACCTTCGTGAACCAGCCGAAGGGGAAGGCCGGGTAGAGATAGCCGACATTCTTGCTGTAGCCATGACGAAACGCCTTGTCGAAATCGTCATAGCTCCAGTTGCCGAGGCCGGTTTCCTTATCGGGAGTCAGGTTCGGGGTCATGATGACGCCGAAGGGCATGTTGAGGGCGTAGTTGCCGGCGAGATACTTGCCGCCGGGCGCCGTGTGGCAGGCGGCGCAATCGCCCATCGTGACGAGATACTTGCCCCGCTCGACGGGGTCCTGGCTGTCCTGCGCCCAGGCGGGCGCCCCGAGGATGGTGCCGGCGAGCAAGCCGGACGCAAGGACTAAGCTGCGCTGCATGGCCTGCACCTCCGGGGCGAGGACTTTAAAAGAATTCAAAATGGTTGCCGCGCGTGAACGCGGGGTCGGAAACTGTTGTTCCTGCCGCGCTAGCCGCGAACCTGCGGCCAAGCGTCCTTTTGCGGGGCGCCGTGCTTGGATGCCGCAGGGCGCAGGCTCTTCCGGCGCAGGATCAGGTCGGCGACGTGGGCCACGAGCCCGACGAGCATGAAGCCCGCCACCACCGGCCACGCCGAACCGGTGAGGGCCGCGCGCAGGGCCAGCATCAGGGCGGCCCCGGCGGCGATGGTCGCGCCGAAGGGGGCGAACCGGGCCGCGCCCCGGCAGAGGATGGCGAGCAGCACCGCCTCGGCCGCGACGCCGACGAGGATGAGATCCACGATGCGGCCGGAGGCGAACAGCCCCTCCATCACACGAGGCTCCGGCGGGGGTTCAACTGCACGATGCGCAGGTTGAGGCAGGCCGCGACGCTGACCCAGGCGAGATAGGGGATGTTCAGGAGTGCGGCGGTCGAGCTGGTACGGCCCACGGCGAGCATCAGCGCGAGGATCGAGAGCCACAGCATCGCGACCTCGACCAGCGCCCAATCCGGCCGGCGGAAGCGGAAGAACAGCACGCTCCACGCGATGTTGAGCACGCCGTTGACGGCGAAGACGGTGGCGATCAGCGGCCGGGCGGCCGGATCGGCGCCCCAGGCGATGACGCCGGAACTCGCGGTCATGGCGAAGATCGTGGTCCAGACCGGCCCGAAGGCCCAATCCGGCGGCTTCCAGGCCGGCACGCGCAGGCGCTGGTACCAGCCGTCGGTGCGCGTCGCGACGCCGCCGGCCACGGCGACGAGCACGGCGCAGACGGCGGCGACGAGGGCCGTGGGCCAATCCACCTGCGCCAGGGCACTCACGGAGACACCCAGCGGAACAGGTGGGCGAGGTCCTTGAAGAAGATGCGGACATGCGCCGCCGGCTTCGCCCGGACCAATTCCTTGTTCATGTAGGAATCCCAGGTGAGCTGCTGCACGTCCTTGTCGCGGCAGATCGAGACGAAGCGCTCACGCAACCCGTCGCTGCGGTACCAGACCCATTGCATGATGCCGAGGATCAGGAACACGCGGCCGTGCTGCTTCATGAAGCGGCGGCGGGCGAGGCCGAGCGCCTTCGCATCGCCTGTCGCGAGGAACGCCTCCGCCGCTTCCGCCGCGAGTCGCCCGCCGAGCATGGCGTAGTAGATGCCCTCGCCGGAGGCCGGCGCCACGACGCCCGCCGCATCGCCCGCGAGGAGCACGTCGCGGCCGTTGTCCCAGCGCTTCAGGGGCTTCAGGGGCAGGGGCGCGCCCTCGCGCCGAACCGTCTCGGCGTCGGCGAGGCCGGTCGCCTCGCGCAGGGCGCGGATCGAGGAGCGGAGCGAGAAGCCCTTGCGGGCGCTGCCCGTGCCGATGCTCGCGGTCTCGCCGTGGGGGAAGATCCACGAGTAGAAATCCGGCGAGTGCCGGCCCTGGTAGAACACGTCGCAGCGCGCGGGGCCGATGGCCGCCTCGCCGGCCTCTCCGGCGCGGGGCACCCGGACGATTTCGTGATACGCGAAGACCTGCCGCATCTTGTCGTGGCCCGGCACCTCCGCCCGGCCGACCGGCGAGGTGGCGCCGTCCGCGCCGACCACGAGCCGGGCGCGGACGCTGTGGTGTTCCAGGCCCTCGCCCTTGCCGGTGGTGAAGTGGACCACCGCCGCGCCGGCATCCGGCCGGGAGAGACGGTCGAAGGCGGCCTCGCGGAGGTCGGCGCCGGCCTGCGCCGCGCGCTCCCGCAGCCATGGGTCGAAATCCTTGCGGTCGACCATGCCGACGAAGCCGTCGCCGACCGGCATGTCCACTTCCTTGCCGCTCGGCGCGATCATGCGCGCGGCGCGGATGCGGGCGACGAGGAGATGGTCGGGAATCGCGAAGTCGCGGATCAGCCGGGGCGGAATCGCGCCGCCGCAGGGCTTGATCCGGCCCGGCTTGTCGAGGAGCAGCACCGAGCGGCCGGCGGCGGCCAGATCGTGGGCCGCCGTCGCCCCTGCCGGCCCGCCGCCGACCACCACGACGTCGAAGGTTTCGACCGCGCGTTCGTGTTGGGTCATGGCCTCACCTCGCCTCGAATGCCGGATTGAGCGGGAAGGAAGAGGGCGCCGCGTCGAGGCGCAGGGCCACCGCGACCGCCACGAGGAACAGCATGCCCTCGGCCACGAAGACGGTGGCGTAGGCATGGACCGGATCGGCCATGACGAAGCGCATGGCATCGACGGCGAAGGCGCCGAGCACCCCGCCGCCGCCGAAGGCGACGCCCTGCGCCGCCCCCCAGACGCCCATGCGGGTGCCACGTTCGCGTTCGCCGCCGCTCCCGGCCAGCGCCATCATCGAGCCGATGGCCGCGACCGCGTAGATGCCGTTGGCGAGGCCGAGGGCGAAGACCGCGCCGCGCAGGGGAAAATCCGGCCCCGAGGGTCCGCCCGCCGCGATGGCGAACAGGGCGAGGCCCGAGGCGCCGCAGCCGATGGCGATCCAGAGCCGTAGGGAGGCGAGCGCGGTGCCCTTGGCGAGCAGCGTCACCGCCGCCACGAGGAGCATGCCCGCCAGCACGCCGCCATGTTGGAGCCCGGCGAGCTTGGTCGTGGCGCCCGGGCCCATGCCGAAGACGAGCCCGGCATAGGGTTCGAGGATGAGTTCCTGCGCGCTGTAGGCGAGCATGGAGACGAAGACGAAGACCGTGAAGCGACGGGCGACGGGATCGGCCAGCACCTTGCGCAGCACCAGCATGAAGGGCGGCTTGGCCTCCGGCGCCTCGGGCCGGGCGGCCGGAAGCCGGGCTTCGATCCCCATCACCGCGAGGCTCGCGACGCAGAAGGCGATGAGGGACACGCTGCCGGAGACGGCCACGAGGCGCATCACCGTGAAGGGTTCGAGGAAATGCCCGGCGAGCGGCGCGGTGAGCGCGAAGCCGAAGATCATCATCACCCAGACGAGGGTCGCCGCCGCCCCGCGCCGGGCCGGGGCGACGCCGCCCGCGAGCAGGACGAGGAGCGAGGTGCCCGCCGCCCCGGCACCGAGGCCAACGAGGAGGAAGGAGAGGGCAGCGAGCGCCAAGCCGGCGACGAGATGCGTCTGCGCCAGCGCCGTGCCGCAGGCCGCGCCGAAGCCGCCGAGGCAGAGGGCCGCCATGCCGCCAAGGATCCACGGGGTGCGCCGGCCCGTCCGGTCGGAGCCGTAGCCCCAGCGCGGGCGCAGCACCTGCACGGCGTAGTGGATCGCCACCAACAGCCCCGGCACCAGGGCCGGCAGGGCGAGTTCCACCACCATCACGCGGTTCAAGGTCGAGGTCATCAGCACCACGACGCCGCCCAGGGAGGTCTGCACGAGGCCCAGCCGCAGGATCGACGGCCAGGACAGGTGCGCGGGTTCGCGGGCCATCAGGCGCCTCCCACCAGCGGGCGCAGGGCGAAGGCGGTGGCGAGCATCCCGAGCACGTAGAGCGTCGTGCCGGTGCCGTTGTACCACGCCGCCCGGCCGCGGGGGTCGTCGAGGAAGCGGACCATCAGGGCCGCCTGCCCGGCGAGCAGCGCGACGATGATCGCGGCATGCCACGGCCGCCCCCAGGCGAAGAGCAGGCCAATCACCGCGACCTGCGGCAGCGCCATGACGAGGCAGGCGAAGCGCGCGGCCCGCGCCGGGCCGAGTTGCACCGGCAGGGAGCGCACGCCGGTCGCGATATCCCCCTCCACCGACTTGAAGTCGTTCAAGGTCATGATGCCGTGGGCGCCGATGGAATAGAGCAGCGCGGTGAGGAGCACCCGCCAATCCGGCATGGCGGCGGCCATCACCGCCGCGCCGGTGAACCAGGGCAAACCCTCGTAGCAGATCGCCACCGCCGAGTTGCCCCACCAGCCATTGCCCTTCAGGCGCAGGGGCGGCGCGGAATAGACCCATGCCAGCACCAGCCCGAACAGGGCCGCGCCGAGGATCCACGGGCCGAGGGCCGCCGCGACGACGAGGGACAGGGCGGTCCAGCCGAGGGCGAGGTAGAGGCCCCAGCGGCCGGGAATCCGGCCCGAGGGAATCGGCCGGTTCGGCTCGTTGATGGCATCGACGTGCCGGTCGAACCAATCGTTCGCCGCCTGGCTCGTGGCGCAGACCAGCGGTCCCGCCAGCACGATCCCCGCCGCGATCACCGGCCATTGGCCATGCGCGGGGACGCCGGACGAGACCACGCCGCAGGCGAACGCCCACATCGGCGCGAACCACGTTAGCGGCTTCAGAAGCTCGACGACGGCACTGGGAGCGGGCGTGGCGGCCATGGCGGGAGGCTATGCGAGCCCCGCGAGGTGTCAAGTCAGAATGACACCTCGCGCGTCATGTCGCGGTGGTTTACCGGGGAGCGTGAAACCCGTCGGCGTGACGGATTTAATATTCGTCTCCTTGTCAGACGTCGTCGCCGGCATCGAGGTCGCCGACGCCGTAGCGGCGCATCTTGGCGTAGAGACCCTGCCGCGACAGGCCCAGCATCTCGGCCGCCGATGCCCGGTTGTCGCGGGTGATCCGCAGGGCGGCCTCGATGCACAGCTTCTCGATGAGGTCGGTGGTCTCGCGGACCAGGGTCTTCATGGAGACGCGGCCGACGAGTTCGGCCATCTGCTCCACCGAGCGCGGCTCGGCGCGGGTGCCGACATTCAGCGCCGAGCGCGGCGGCAGCGCCCGGATCGAGAGGCCGATGCAGGCCGGCGAACCGGCCGACGCCACGGCCGCGACCTCCACATCCTCCATGCCGCCATAGGCGCCGCGCACCACGGTGGCGAACCGGCGGACGGAGCCGTGATCCTGCAAGGTCGCGAACAGGGTGCGCGCCTCGGTCTCGTCGCGGGCGAGCCATTCCTCGATCGGACGGCCCCGCGCCTGCCCCTCGGCGGCGAGTTGCGCCAGTTCGAGGAAGGCGGCGTTCGCCCAGACCACCTTGTGCCCCGAATCGGTGATGACGAAGCCCTCCGGCATCGCCTCGATCAGGGCACGGGTCGGCAGGGCGGCGGAATTAGCCTGGTTGAGACCGTCGGATGCGCCCTGTTCGGGGATCAGCCTCAGGATCGCGCTGGTCCCGCCCTCGCCCCGGAAGAGGGAGGCCGAGATCGTCACCTCGCCCCGCCCCTGGAGCAGGGCGGCGCGGATGTCGGCCGCCTGCCCGGTCGCGCGCAGCGACCCGTGCTGCGCTTCGAGGGTCCGCAGGCTCGCCGGATCGAACAGCTCGACCATATCGACGCCGATCAGGCGACGCACCGCCCGGCCGAGCAGCCGCGCGGCGGAGGGATTCGCCTCGATGACGCGGCGTGTGGTGGAATCCACCACCAGCACCGCCTCGCCGCAGATCTGGAAGAGCAGGCGGTAGCGGGTCTCCGCGGCGCGGAGGCGGTCGTAATCGCGCTCCAGCGTCTGCTGCGTATCGGCCAGCCGCCGCTGCAAGGCCGCGACGGTGCGCATGTCCCGCCCGAGGACGAGGATAGGCCCGTCCGCCTCGGGACGCAGGGCGGCGTAGCGAATCGGCAGGTCGATGCCGGTGGGCGAGGGGTGGTTCACCTGCCGCCAGCGGGTGACTTCCCCCGGCCCAGCATCGCGGAGCAACTCATCCACCTTGGTGCGGCTCTCGATGGTGACGGTGTCCACGAGGCGCCGGCCGAGCCAGCCGCCGATCTTTTCCTCGGCGAACTCCGCCGCACCGGTCGCACCGCGAATCACCCCGTCCGCATCCACGATGAGCGAGAGGTCTGAAGCAGCGGTCACGGCGAGCCCGGCCGCGTTGCCGCCGAGGAGAGCGGCGACCTTGGGCAGGGCCTCGTTCGAGGCCGGCTCGGCTATGCGTGGTCGTGGCGTCACGAGAATCTGTCGCAGTGCGTCGATTGGACTACCTTTCAGCAAGCCAGTGCCGGTCTGTCCAGCATGGCTTCCGCAAGACCGGGCGCCGACCACGCGTCGGGGGCGTAGGCATCCGCGCCGAAGGTGGCGGGATCGGCGCCGGTGCGCGCGAAGTACGGTCCGCCAACCAACACGAACAGAGAAGGGTTGCGTGAGGCGCGCCGAAGCGCCGGCACGAGGGTTTGAAGCGCGGGCGCGCAGACATCGCAGGAGAGCGACAACCCGAGCATGTCGTACCAGCCGGAGCTGAGAAGTTCGACCGCGTCCGCGTCGGAATGGCCGAGATTCGTCACCTCCCAGCCCGATTCGCGGAAGAAGCTCGCGAGGATCGACAGGCCGTAGACGTGAGTCTCACCGGGGCAGGGCATCAACAGGATACTGCGTCCGCTCGGCGCCGCCGAGCGCTCCATGCCCGCGCAGAGGCGCCGCGTGAGCGCCTGGAGCCGGCCGAGTCCCTCCGTCACCGCGAGGAAATCGCAGGTATCCTCCTCCCACATCGTGCCGAGGCGCTTGGCGGCCGGGGCGAGGATGTCGAGGAGCAGGCTGTCGAGGGAGAGGCCGCAGCCGAGCAGGGCCTCCACCGCCGTGTCGAGATCGAACGCGCCGGGGTGCAGCAGCACCGCCGCCAGCGCTTCGGGATCGTGCAGCGGCGCCACCGGCACGGTGCGCGCCGGGCGGCTGTGGGCCAGCATGAGGCGGGGAAGGATTTCGGCCTCGACCAGCCAGGACAGCACGTCCCGGTCGTCGTCATTCCGGTCGCGGTCGAGCATCAAGCCCGCATAGCCGTCGTCACAGAGGTGCCCCAGATCGTCCATCGGCATCCCTCCCGCCATGGCGGGCTCTGACGGCCCACTCTCTAGGATCGCGTCGTCATACTTGGCTAGTCGCTTATAACCCGCCGTCCCGCGGCTGAAAGGGGCGGACCCGGCAGCACAGGCGGGGACCGAACCTCAACAGCACCACACTACGCCAGAATTAGACTTTGGCAACGCGTCGGCGCGGACAGCTCTCGTAAAAGTGTCACCCATCCAAAGCGTCAAGCGGGATTGACACTTTCGGGCGGCTCGGTAGGTTCAACGGCAACCGGGACGGGTCACGAACCGGATTGGCAGGCGAGGGCGAACCCATGGGTCGGCAGGACCTCGGTCGCGACACCCGGCCGGCATTTCCGCTCTACACGGCAGACGAGCGGCTGCGGCGGGATGCCTCGCCGTGGACGCTGGTTCAGGGCGTGCTCGCCCCCCTGCAATTCGCGATCTTCCTCGTGAGCCTCGGCCTCGTCCTGCGCACGCTTCTCACGGGGGAGGGCGCCGCCGCCGCCCAGGCCTCCGTCGTCGTCAAGACGCTCGCCCTCTACGCGATCATGGTCACGGGCTCGATCTGGGAGAAGGACGTGTTCGGGCGCTACCTGTTCGCCCCGGCCTTCTACTGGGAGGACATGGTCAGCATGCTCGTGCTGGCCCTCCACACCGCCTACCTCGCCGCCCTGACGACGGGGGCGCTGGGGGAGCGGGGCCTGCTGCTCCTCGCGCTGGCGGCCTACGCCACCTACGTCGTCAACGCCGCCCAGTTCGTCCTGAAGCTGCGCGCCGCCCGGCTGCAGGGCGGTTCGGCGCTTCACCCGGCGGGGGTGCTGTCGTGAACGCCCCGCTCCCCCGTTCCGCCTGCGGCGGCATCGACCTCCACCGGGAGGACGGCCAGCGCGCCGTCTTCTGCGGCCTCACCGGCATCGTCTGGCTGCACCGGAAGATCCGCGACGCCTTCTTCCTCGTCGTCGGCTCGCGCACCTGCGCCCACCTGATCCAGTCGGCGGCGGGGGTGATGATCTTCGCCGAGCCGCGCTTCGCGACCGCCATCATCGATGAGCGCGACCTGGCCGGCCTCGCCGATTGCAACGAGGAGCTGGACCGTGTGGTCGCGCGCCTCGTGGAGCGGCGGCCGGACATCAAGCTCCTGTTCCTCGTGGGCTCCTGCCCTTCGGAGGTCATCAAGCTCGATCTCAGCCGGGCGGCACAGCGCCTCTCGGCCAAGCTCTCGTCGGTGAAGGTGCTGAACTACTCGGGCTCGGGCATCGAGACGACCTTTACCGAGGGCGAGGATGCCTGCCTCGCCGCCCTGGTGCCGGACCTGCCGGCCGAATCACCGGACGCGGCGCCCTCGCTCCTCGTGGTCGGGGCGCTGGCCGACGTGGTCGAGGATCAGTTCCTCCGCCTTTTCGCGGCGATGGGCATCGCGGATGTCCGGTTCCTGCCGGCCCGTCACGCCGACGCGATGCCGGCGGTAAGGCGGAACACCCGCTACCTCCTGGCCCAGCCCTTCCTCACCGGCACGGCGCGGGCGCTCGACGAGCGCGGCGCCAAGCGGCTGGCCGCCCCGTTCCCGCTGGGGGCCGAGGGCACCACCGGCTGGCTCGCCGCCGCTGCGGAAGCGTTCGGCGTGCCCCAGGCCACCTTCGAGGCCGCCACCGCCGCCGGCCGGGCGCGGGCCGAGACCGCGCTCGCCCCCTACCGCGAGAAGCTCGGCGGCAAGCGGGTGTTCTTCTTCCCTGATTCGCAGCTTGAGGTGCCGCTGTCGCGGTTCCTGGCGCGGGAGGTCGGGGCGGACCTCGTGGAGGTCGGCACGCCCTACCTTCACCGCGCCCATCTCGCCGCCGAGATCGAGCTTCTGCCCGAGGGCACCCGCGTCACGGAAGGCCAGAGCCTCGACGACCAGCTCGACCGCTGCCGCGCCGCCCGGCCCGACCTGACGGTCTGCGGCCTCGGCCTCGCCAACCCGCTGGAGGCGGAGGGGCTGACGACCAAGTGGTCGATCGAACTGCTCTTCACCCCTGTCCAGGGCTACGAGCAGGCGGGCGACCTCGCCGAACTCTTCGCGCGGCCGCTCGGCCGGCGCGCGCTCTTGGAGGTGTAGGGCCATGCAGCTCACCCTCTGGACCTACGAGGGTCCCCCTCACATCGGCGCGATGCGCGTGGCGACCGCCATGAAGGGTCTCCACTACGTGCTGCACGCGCCGCAGGGCGACACCTATGCCGACCTGCTGTTCACGATGATCGAGCGGCGGGATCACCGCCCGCCCGTCACCTACACGACCTTCCGCGCGCAGGACCTCGGGCGGGACACGGCCGAATTGTTCAAGACCGCCTGCGCCCAGGCCTATGCCCGGTTCCAGCCGCAGGCGATGATCGTCGGCGCCTCCTGCACCGCCGAGTTGATCCAGGACGATCCGGGGGGCCTCGCCAAGGCGCTCGACCTGCCGGTGCCGGTGATCCCGCTGGAACTGCCGGCCTACCAGAAGAAGGAGAACTGGGGGGCGTCGGAGACCTTCTACCGGCTGGTCCGCGCCCTCTCCGGTCAGTTCGAGAAGCGCCCCGCCGGCAGCCGCCCGCTGTGCAACATCCTCGGGCCGACGGCTTTGGGCTTCCGCCACCGGGACGACCTGATCGAGATCCGCCGCATCCTCGCCGACCTCGGCATCGACGTGAACGTCGTGGCGCCGATGGGCGCGAGCCCCGCCGACCTCGCCCGCCTCGGCGCGGCCGACTTCAACGTGGTGCTCTATCCCGAGACCGCCCGCTCGGCCGCCGAGCACCTGAAGCGGGCGCTGGGCCAGCCCTTCACCAAGGAAATCCCCATCGGGGTCGGCGGCACCCGCGCCTTCGTGGAAGAGGTCGCGGCTTTGGCCGGCGTCGATCCGGCGCCGGTCCTCGACGGCGAAGGCTCGCGCCTGCCCTGGTACTCGCGCTCGGTCGATTCGACCTACCTGACCGGCAAGCGGGTCTTCGTGTTCGGCGACGCCACCCATGCGCTCGGCCTCGCCCGGGTCGCGACGAGGGAACTCGGCTTCAAGCTCGTCGGGCTCGGCACCTACACCCGCGAATTCGCCCGCGAGGTCCGCGCCGAAGCGCAGGCCCACGGCATCGAGGCGACGATCACCGACGATTACCTCGACGTCGAGGCCGCCATCCGCGCCGCCGCGCCGGAACTGGTGCTCGGCACGCAGATGGAGCGCCACGTCGCCAAGCGGCTTGGCCTGCCCTGCGCCGTCGTCTCGGCGCCGGTCCATGTGCAGGACTTCCCGGCCCGCCACTCGCCGCAGATGGGGTTCGAGGGCGCCAACGTCCTGTTCGACACCCTCGTCCACCCGCTGATGATGGGTCTCGAAGAGCACCTTCTCGGCATGTTCCGGGAGGATCCCGAATTCCACGATGGCGTCGGGCCGTCGCATCTCGGCGCTGCGCCGGACGTGCGGCCCGAGGCCGTGGAACGGGTGCCGGCTTCCTCCCCTCCGACACCGGCACCCGTTTCCGAGGCAAGCGGCCCGATCGTCCTCACCTGGGCGCCCGACGCCGAGAAGGAACTGAAGAAGATCCCGTTCTTCGTGCGCGGGAAAGCGCGCAGCAACACGGAGACTTTTGCCCGCGAGCGGCGGCTCCCGCTCATCACCCTTGAGACCTTGTACGATGCAAAAGCGCATTTCGGCCGCTAGGCCAGACATCCGCGTCGTCATCGTCACGCTCGACAACCATTTGGCGAGCGCGGTGGAGCGGGCGCGCCTGCGCCTTCGCGGCGCCATGCCGGGCCTGCACCTCGCCTTCCACGCCGCCGCCGAGTGGGACAACGACCCCACCGCGCTGGAAGCCTGCAAGGCCGACATCGCCCGCGCCGACATCGTCCTCTCGGCGATGCTGTTCCTCGACGAGCATGTCCGCGCGATCCTCCCCGCCCTGAAGGCGCGGCGGGATTCCTGCGATGCCATGATCGGCTGCCTTTCGGCGAGCGACGTGGTGAAGACCACCCGGCTCAACCGCTTCGACATGAGCGGCACGAAGCGCAGCGCGCTGGATTTCCTCAAGAAGCTGCGCGGCAAGCCGGGCGCCGAGGGCAACGCCGCGAGGCAGATGGCCCTCGTCCGCAAACTTCCAAAGATCCTGCGCTTCATCCCCGGTTCGGCGCAGGACGTGCGGGCCTACTTCCTCACCCTGCAATACTGGCTCGCGGGCTCGGACGAGAACGTCGCCGCGCTGATCCATTTCCTCGTGCAGCGCTACGCGGCGGGCGAGCGGGCGGTCTGGCGCGAACTTCCGGCCGCCCCGTCGCCGCTGCACTATCCCGAGACCGGCCTCTACCACCCCCGCATGACGGGCCGCGTGGCCGAGGATGCGGCGCGCCTGCCCCGGCGCCAGGGCACGAAGGGCCGCGTCGGCCTGCTGCTGATGCGCAGCTACGTGCTCGCCGGCAACACCGCCCATTACGACGGGGTGATCGCCGCCATGGAGGCCAAGGGCCTCGACGTGGTGCCGGCCTTCGCCGCCGGCCTCGACAACCGCCCGGCGGTGGACGCCTTCTTCATGGCCGACGGGCGGCCGACCATCGACGCCCTGGTCTCCCTCACCGGCTTCTCGCTGGTCGGCGGCCCGGCCTACAACGATTCGAAGGCGGCCGAGACGACGCTCGCGCGGCTCGACGTGCCTTACCTCGCCGCCCACGCCCTGGAATTCCAGACGATCGAGCAATGGGAGGCGGGCGCGCGCGGCCTCTCCCCGGTCGAGGCGACGATGATGGTCGCCATCCCCGAACTCGACGGCGCCACCGCGCCGACGGTGTTCGGCGGCCGCTCCATCGCGTCCGGCGCCGACAACGCCCGCGACATGCGCGCCCATCCCGAGCGCGTCGCGCAATTGTCGGAGCGCGTCGCCCGGCTCGTCGCCCTCCGGCGGACGGCCAAGGCCGCCCGCAAGGTCGCGGTGGTGCTGTTCAACTTCCCGCCGAATGCCGGCGCCACCGGCACCGCCGCCTTCCTCTCCGTCTACGCCTCCCTCCTCAACACCCTGAAGGGGATGAAGGCCGACGGCTATAGCGTCGAGGTGCCCGACAGCGTCGATGCCCTGCGCGACGCGATCCTCGCCGGCAATGCCGGCCGCTACGGCACGCAGGCCAACGTCCACGCCCGCATCCCCGCCGAGGACCATGTCCGCCGGGAGAAGCACCTCGCCGAGATCGAGGCGCAATGGGGCCCGGCGCCGGGCCGCCACCAGAGCGACGGCGCGGGCCTGTTCGTGCTCGGCGCGCAGTTCGGGAACGTGTTCGTCGGCGTGCAGCCGGCCTTCGGCTACGAGGGCGACCCGATGCGGCTGCTCTTCGAGAGCGGCTTCGCCCCGACCCACGCCTTCAGCGCCTTCTACCGCTACCTGCGCGAGGATTTCCGCGCGGACGCCGTGCTGCATTTCGGCACCCACGGGGCGCTCGAATTCATGCCCGGCAAGCAGACCGGCCTCTCGGAGGCCTGCTGGCCGGAGCGGCTGATCGGCGCGATGCCGAACGTCTATCTCTACGCCGCCAACAACCCCTCCGAGGGCACGCTGGCCAAGCGCCGCTCGGCGGCGACGCTGGTGAGCTACCTGACCCCGAGCCTCGCGGCGGCCGGGCTCTATCGCGGCCTCCTCGACCTCAAGAGCAGCATCGAGCGCTTCCGGGGCCTCGACGCAGAGGCCACCATCGAGCGCACCGACCTCGCCGCCCTCATCCAGGCGCAGGGCGCGGCCGTCGATCTCGTGCCGGCCGAGCCCGCCTGGGACGGCGACTTCACCGCCCGCGTCGGCGCCCTCTGGGCCGCCGTCAGCGAACTCGAACAGACGCTGATCCCGTACGGCCTCCACGTCGTGGGCGAGGGCGTGCCGGCGGAAGAGCGCGCCGACCTCCTCGCCGCCGTGGCGGAAGCCTCGCACGGGCTGAAGCCGGAGCGGGCCGCGATCCTCGCCCTGGTGGCGGGGGAGGGCGCCGAGGCGGCGATGCGCCTCTCGGGCCTGCCCGCGACCGACGAGAACCGCGCCGCCTTCGCGAGCCTCGCCGAGACCGACGCGCTGCTCTCGACCGATCACGAGGTGGCCGGCATCCTCACCGCCCTCGACGGGCGCTTCGTACCCCCGGTGGCGGGCGGCGATCTGCTCCGCAGCCCGGCGATCCTGCCCACCGGCCGCAACATCCACGGCTTCGACCCGTGCCGCCTGCCCTCCGCCTTCGCGGTGGCCGACGGCGCGCGGCAGGTGGCCCGCATCCTCGCCCGGCACGCCGAGGAGGGGAAACCCCTGCCCGAGAGCGTCGCCATCGTCCTGTGGGGCACCGACAACCTCAAGAGCGAGGGCGGCCCCATCGCCCAGGCGCTGGCGCTCCTCGGCGCCGCCCCGCGCTTCGACGGCTACGGCCGGCTCGCGGGCGCCGAGTTGATCCCGCTCGAAACGCTGGGCCGCCCGCGCATCGACGCGGTCGTCACCCTCTCGGGCATCTTCCGCGATCTGCTGCCGTTGCAGACCAAGCTCATCGCGGAGGCTTGCTTCCTCGCCGCCACCGTCGACGAGCCGGTGGAGCAGAACTTCGTCCGCAAGCATGCCCTCGCCATCCAGGCCGAGCAGGGTTGCGACATCGAGACGGCGGCGCTCCGGGTCTTCTCGAACGCCGAAGGGGCCTACGGCGCCAACGTGAACCACCTCGTGGATTCCGGCGCCTGGGACGACGAGGACGAGCTGTGCGAGGCGTTCTCCCGCCGCAAGAGTTTTGCGTATGACCGCTCCGGCAAGCCGGCGCCGCAGCGGGCCTTGATGAAGGCGGTGCTCGCCTCCGTCGATCTCGCCTACCAGAACCTCGATTCCGTCGAGGTCGGCGTGACGAGCGTCGATCATTACTTCGACGGCCTCGGCGGCATGGGCCGCGCCGTCGCCCGCGCAAAGGGCGAGGCGGTGCCGATCTACATCAGCGACCAGACCCGCGGCGAAGGCCGGGTCCGCACCCTGCCGGAACAGGTCGCCCTGGAAACCCGGACCCGGATGCTCAACCCCAAGTGGTACGAGCCCCTGCTCGGCCACGGCTACGAGGGCGTCCGGCAGATCGAGGCGCATCTCACCAACACGGTGGGCTGGTCGGCCACCGCCAACGCGGTGCAGCCCTGGATCTACGAGCGCATCACCGAGACCTTCGTCCTCGACCCGGCCATGCGCGAGCGCATCGCCTCCCTCAACCCCACCGCCTCCGCCAAGGTCGCCCAACGGCTGATCGAGGCTCACAAACGCGGCTTCTGGACCCCCAACGCGGAGACCCGCGACGCCCTCGACCGGGCGGAGGAGGAACTGGAAGACCGGCTGGAAGGCGTCACAGCAGGAGTGGCCGCATGAACATCGCCATCCGCAATCCCGTCCCCGTGCGGAAGGAGGAGGGAAGCCTGCAGGTCGCCCTCGATCCCGATCTGAAGATCGACACCGCGAAGGTCTTCGCCGTCTACGGCAAGGGCGGCATCGGCAAGTCGACCACCTCGTCGAACCTGTCGGTGGCCTTCTCGAAGCTCGGCAAGCGGGTGCTCCAGATCGGCTGCGATCCGAAGCACGACTCGACCTTCACCCTCACCAAGCGCCTCGCCCCCACGGTGATCGACGCGCTGGAATCCGTGAACTTCCACTCGGAAGAGTTGCGGGTCGAGGACTTCGTGGTCGAGGGCTACAACGGCGTGATGTGCGTCGAGGCGGGCGGCCCGCCGGCGGGCACCGGCTGCGGCGGCTACGTCGTCGGCCAGACGGTGAAGCTCCTGAAGGAGCATCACCTGTTGGAGGACACCGACGTCGTGGTGTTCGACGTGCTGGGCGACGTGGTGTGCGGCGGCTTCGCCTCGCCCCTCCAGCACGCCGACCGGGCGCTGATCGTCACCGCCAACGACTTCGATTCGATCTTCGCGATGAACCGGATCGTGGCCGCGATCCACGCCAAGTCGAAGAATTACGGCGTGCGCCTCGGCGGCGTCATCGCCAACCGCTCGGCCACGACCGACGAGATCGACCGGTTCAACGATGCGGTCGGCCTCAAGCGTCTCGCCCACTTCCCCGACCTCGACGTGGTGCGCCGCTCGCGGCTCAAGAAGTCGACGCTGTTCGAGATGGATTCGTCCCCCGAACTCGACGCCGTGACCGCCGAGTACATGCGCCTCGCCGAGACCCTCTGGGCCGGCGGCGAGCCCTGCGAGGCGGCCCCGATGAAGGACCGCGACCTGTTCGAGTTCCTGGGGTTCGACTGATGGCCAGCGCCAGCTACGACGCCCGCCGGGGCGAACTCACCACCTATTTCGACCGCACCGCCGTCGAGGCGTGGTCGCGGCTGACCTCGGACGCGCCGGTCAGCAAGGTCCGGGCGACCGTCCGGGCCGGGCGGGACGCGATGCGCGGCACGCTGCTCTCCTGGCTGCCCGCCGACATGACCGGCCTGCGCCTGCTCGATGCCGGCTGCGGCACCGGGGCACTCTCGGTGGAGGCGGCCAAGCGCGGGGCGGAGGTCGTCGCCATCGACGTCTCCCCGACGCTGATCGGGCTGGCGCGGGAGCGCCTTCCCGCGATCACCGGCGCCGGCCGCATCGATTTCCGCGTGGGCGACATGCTCGATCCTGGCCTCGGCCGGTTCGACCATGTGGTCGCGATGGATTCGCTGATCCATTACCGCGCCGCCGACATCGCCCGCGCCCTGGCCCGGCTCGCCGAGCGGACGGACAACTCGGTGCTGTTCACCGTCGCGCCGCGCACCGCCCTGCTGACCGTGATGCACGCGGCCGGGAAGCTCTTCCCCCGCGGCGACCGCTCGCCGGCCATCGTGCCGGTGACGGAGCGTGGCCTGAAGCGCCGCATCGCCTCGGAGGCCGCCCTCGGCGGCTTCGCCTGGGCGCAGAGCCACCGGGTGAACAGCGGGTTCTACCTGTCGAACGCCGTGGCGCTGACGCGGAGCGCGTCGCGATGAACCTCACCCGCACCCTCATGCGCCTCGGCCCGTCGATTCTGCCCTTCGCGGATGCGGCCACCGTCGAGCTGCCGATGGGGCGGTTGCTGCGGCTCGCCCTGTTCCAGGTCACGGTCGGCATGGCCGCCGTGCTGCTGATCGGCACCCTGAACCGGGTGATGATCGTGGAACTCGGCGTGCCGGCCTGGGTCGTGGCGGTGATGCTGTCGCTGCCGCTGGTCTTCGCGCCCTTGCGGGCGATCGTCGGCTTCCGGTCGGACACGCACCGCTCGGTGCTGGGCTGGCGGCGGGTGCCCTACATCTGGTTCGGCACGCTGCTGCAATTCGGCGGGCTGGCGATCATGCCCTTCGCCCTCCTGATCCTGTCCGGCGACACGACCGGCCCGCTCTGGATCGGAGACGTCGCGGCGGCGCTCGCCTTCCTCCTCGTCGGCGCGGGGCTTCACACCACGCAGACGGTGGGTCTCGCGCTCGCCACCGACCTCGCCCCGGCGCATGCCCGGCCGAAGGTGGTGGCGCTGCTCTGCGCCGCGCTCCTGGTCGGGATGATGGCGAGCGCAGTGGTCTTCGGGCTGGCACTTTCGAACTTCTCGCAGGTGCGGCTGATCCAGGTGATCCAGGGCGCGGCCCTCGTCACCATCGTGCTGAACGGCCTCGCCCTGTGGAAGCAGGAGCCGCGCGACCCCAACCGCAGCCGCGAGGCCCCGCGCCAGAACTTCAAGGAATCCTGGCACGCCTATGCCGGCCAGGGCCATGCCCGGCGGCGGCTCATCGCCATCGGCCTCGGCACGGCGGGCTTCTCGATGCAGGACATCCTGCTCGAACCCTATGGCGGGCAGATCCTCCACCTGCCGGTGGCGGCCACCACCGCGCTCACCGCCATGCTGGCGGCGGGCGGCGGCCTCGGCCTGCTCGTCGCCGCGCGCTGGCTGAACCGGGGCGGCGATCCGTTCCGGGTCTCGGCGGCCGGCGCCGGCATCGGCATCCTCGCCTTCTCGGCGGTGGTCTTCGCCGCACCGCTCGCCTCGCAGAACCTGTTCGCCGTCGGCGTCACCCTCATCGGCCTCGGCGGCGGCCTCTTCGCCCACGGCACGCTCACCGCCTCCATGGAGAAGGCCGGGCCGGAGGATACCGGGCTGGCGCTCGGTGCCTGGGGAGCGGTGCAGGCCACCGCCGCCGGGCTGTCCATCGCCGCCAGCGGCATCGTCCGCGATGTCGGCGCCGCCATCGCCCAGACCGGCATCCTCGGCGAGGGGATGAACGAGCCGGCCATCGGCTACCTCATCGTCTACCACATCGAGATCGCGCTCCTGTTCGCCGCCCTCGTGGCCCTCGGGCCGCTGGTGCGCAGCAGCGAGCGTCGCCGGCTCATCGAGAGAACCGCCTGAAGCCAGGGGGAGGATCACATGCCAACGGGTGCCTTGACCGGATATGTCGACGTCGCGCAGGTCGTGCTCTACGCGTTCTTCCTGTTCTTCGCGGGGCTGGTCTTCTACCTGCGCCGGGAGGACCGCCGCGAGGGCTACCCCCTCGAGGACGAGGCGGTTGGCCTGCGCCACGCGCACAACCCATTCCTGATCCCTTCCTCCAAGACCTTCCGCCTGCCCGGCGGCGAGGAGACCTTCGCCCCGCAGGCGATGCAGGGCCGCACGGACATCGAGACCGGCATCCCCGCCCGCAAGGTCGAGCCGTGGCCCGGCGCCCCCTACGAGCGCACCGAAGCCTCGCTCGCGGCCGGCGTCGGCCCCGGCTCCTACGTCATCCGCCACGACGTGACGGACAAGACCTGGGAGGGCGAGGACCGGATGGCGCCCCTGCGGATCGCCACGAACTTCGTGGTCCACGAGCAGGGCCCGAACCCCCTCGGCATGACCGTGTTCGGCACCGACAACGCGGTGGCGGGCGTGGTCGCCGACCTGTGGGTCGACCGGGGCGAGTCCCTGGTGCGCTACTACGAGGTGGAGCTCACCGACGGCTCCCGCCGGCTGATGCCGTCGGTCTTCTGCCGCGCCGGGCGCTTCACGCGGACGGTGAAGTCCGAGGCGCTGCTCGCCGAACAATTCGCGGGCATCCCGACGACCAAGAACCCCGATGCCGTGACCTTCCTCGAGGAGGAACGGATCATGTGCTACTTCGGCGCCGGCACGCTCTACGCCACGCCCGAGCGCGCGGAGCCGATCCTGTGAGCGGCGGCGACTTCCTCCCCGAGGGCACCCTGCGCGGGATGCCCGGCCCGCTGCCGCGCGGCGAGCGGCTGCTCTGGCAGGGCGCGCCGACCACGGCCGGCGTGTTCGTGCGGGTATTCCACGCCCGGCTCGTCGCCCTGTGGTTCTGCGCCTGGGCGAGCATCTTCGCCGCCGGGGCCGGCTCGCCGGTCCGCGCGGCGGTCACGGCGGGCGCTGTCCTGCTGACGGGCGCCGCCGCGCTCGGGTTGCTGTGGCTGCTGTCGTGGCTCACCCACCGCACCACCGTCTACACGATGACCGACCGGCGGGTGGTGCTTCACGCGGGCATCGCCCTGCCGGTGACGCACAACCTGCCCTTCGCGCAGATCGAGAACGGCGCCCTGCGCGCCTTCGGCGACGGCAGCGGCGACATTCCGCTGCGGTTGCAGCCGGGGCTGCGGATCGCCTACCTTCATCTTTGGCCGCATGCGAGGCCCTGGCATGTCTCACGCACCGAGCCCATGCTCCGCTCGGTGCCGGAGGCCGAATCGGTCGCCCGTCTCCTGGTGCAGGCGTTGAACGCCTTCGCCGAGGATGGGGAGCCGCTGGTGCCGGTGGTCGTCGCACGGCCCAAGCCGCAGGCGCCTCGCCTCGTGGCGGCGGAATAGGGAGGACGCGATGGGTGGAGCCATCCCAGGCAGGGGGCTGCGACGGTCGGAGGTCGGGCCGGTGCCCGCCCTGCTGCTGATCGGCGCGGGCGCGCTCCTCGGCTTCACCATGCTCGCCGTGGCCATCGGCCGGGGCGAGGGCGTCGGCCTGACGCAATTGCCCCCCGCCAAGCCGGTCGCCCGCCTCGAATTCCGCGCCGAGGATCAGGCGGACGGCTCCATCGCCCTGCGCAACGCCGCCGACAGCAAGGTCGTCGCCTGGATCCGCCCCGGCGAGGACGGCTTCGTGCGCGGCACGCTCCGGGGCCTCGCCCAGGCCCGCCAGCGCGACGGGCTCGGCCGCGAGCCGCCGTTCAGCCTGACCCGCTTCGACGACGGCCGCCTCGACCTCGCCGACGAGGCGACGGGCCGGCACGTGCCCCTCGAAGCCTTCGGCCCGACTAATTCCGGCGCCTTCGCACGGCTGCTGCCGGGGCAGGGCGCCCCGGCGACGGAGACCCGCTGATGGGCTGGCCCGGCTCCCGCACCGTCACCGTGCCCTGCACGGTCGAACTCGAGAACACGCCCGAGAGCCTGCACGCGCATGTCACCCTCGATGCCGGCTTCGACATCGAGCCCGGCGACGAGGTGCAGGTCCACGACGCGCCGACGCAGGTGCCCTACGGCGAGCGCCTCACCGTGCGCCGCACCGCCACCGTGGTCCGGGCCGGCGCGCTGGAGCGCGCCTGGACCAAGCTCATCGCCCATCTTGAACTGACCGAACTCTACGAGGTCAGCTTTTCCGAACGGAGGACGCTGTGAACGCTCCCGTCCCGAAGTTGCCGATCAACGAATCGACCAAGGCCGCCCAGGAGACGACCTTCCTGTCGCCGCGCTTCTACACGACCGATTTCGTGGAACTGGACCGGACGAACGTCGAGCCGGTCCGCCGCGATTGGGACGTGCTGATCGCCGAGTTGAAGGCGGACCCGAACAAGCGCCACTTCACCCGCAACGAGGAGTTCGATTGCGACCTCTCGGCCATGGAGCCGGAGCTGCGCAAGGAATTCCTCGACTTCCTCGTCTCCTCGATCACCGCCGAGTTCTCGGGCTGCGTGCTCTACGCGGAGATGCGCAAGCGCGCGAAGAACAAGGACATCAAGGAGCTGTTCGGCCTGATGAGCCGTGACGAGGCGCGCCACGCCGGCTTCATCAACGACACGCTCAAGGATTTCGGGATCGGCGTCGATCTCGGCTTCCTCACGAAGTCGAAGAAGTACACCTTCTTCAAGCCGAAGTTCATCTTCTACGCCACCTACCTCTCCGAGAAGATCGGCTACGCCCGCTACATCACGATCTACCGGGAACTGGAGAAGCACCCGGAGCGGCGCATCCACCCGATCTTCAAGTGGTTCGAGAAGTGGTGCAACGACGAGTTCCGCCACGGCGAGGCCTTCGCCCTGCTGATGCGCGCGAACCCGAAGCTGACGAGCGGCGTGAACCGCTACTGGATCCGCTTCTTCCTGCTCGCCGTCTTCGCGACGATGTATGTGCGCGACCATCACCGGCCCGCCTTCCACGCGGCTCTGGGCGTCGATCCGAGCGACTACGATTACAAGGTCTTCCGCATCACCTCGGAGATCTCGAAGCAGACGTTCCCGTTGGAACTCGACATCGACAACCCGAAGTTCCGGGCCGGTCTCGACAGGCTCCTCGCCCATTCCCGCGGCATCGCGGCGGCGAAGGCCCGGGGCGGCGTGGGGGGTAAGCTCGCGCAGGGGCTGCACGCGGCCGGCGCCGCGCTCACCTTCGCGCGCCTCTACCTCCTCCCCGTGAAGGCCAACGCCCTCCCGGCCGACATCCGTCTCCAACCGGTCTGGTAGAATGGCGACATACGCCGCCCCGGTCGTCTACGCGGTCCTGCTCTGGTGGTTCTCCACCGGGCTGATCCTGCTCCTCGACCATGCCCCCCGGCGCACCCATCCGTGGAGCATGGCGGCGGCGACGCTGCTGCTCGCCGGGGCGCTGGTGATGGTGCGGGCGAGCGCCGGGGATACGGGCACGGGCGGGGCCTACACGGCCTTCACCGCCGCCCTGGTCGTCTGGGGCTGGCAGGAGATGAGCTACTACATGGGCTTCATCTCCGGCCCCCGGCCGGTGGCCTGCCCGCCCTCGCTGCGGGGGAGCGAGCGGTTCTTCGCGGCGCTGGCGACCAGCCTGTGGCACGAATTCGCCATCGTGATCGGCGGACTCGCGATCCTGGCCCTCGTCTGGGGCCAACCGAACAAGTTCGCACTCTGGACCTACGCCACCCTGGTGGTGATGAACCTCTCGGCCCGGCTCAACCTGTTCCTCGGGGTGCGCAACCTCCATTCCGAGTTCCTGCCGGACCATCTCGGCTACCTCGCCTGCTACCTGACGCGGGCGCCGATGAACCGGCTCTTCCCGGTCTCCGTCACCCTCGGCACCGCCGCCGCCGCCCTCCTCGGGCGGGCGGCGATCGCCGACGAAGTGCTGGCGCATGAACTGATCGGCTTCACGGTGCTCGCGACGCTGATGGCGCTCGCGACCCTGGAGCACTGGTTCCTGATGCTGCCGCTGCCCTCCGCCGCCCTGTGGCGCTGGAGCCTGCCGGGGCGGGGCCTCGACGGCGCGCGCGGCACGCCGGACTGATCCACCGTGCACGGTTTTCGCTCACGCGGGCGCCGTGCACCCCTCGATTTGGAATTCGTCGTATGCGAGTTCTTGAGCGACACGACGCTAACGAAACAAGCGGGCCGAACCTGCTGCAACCGGGGAGTAGAGGAATGGACTACGAGGCCTTCTTCGGCGCCGAGATCGCCGGTCTCCACCGGGAGGGGCGCTACCGCGTCTTCACCGATCTGGAGCGCCATGCCGGCCGCTTCCCCCACGCCACCCACCACCATGCCGGCGGCACGCGGCCGGTGACCGTGTGGTGCTCGAACGACTATCTCGGCATGGGCCAGCACCCGAGCGTGCTCGGCGCGATGCACGAGGCCCTGGACCGCTGCGGCGCGGGCGCGGGCGGCACCCGCAACATCTCCGGCACGAACCACTACCATGTGCTGCTGGAGCGGGAACTCGCCGACCTCCACCGCAAGGAATCGGCGCTGCTCTTCACCTCGGGCTACGTCTCGAACTGGGCGGCTCTGGGCACGCTCGCCTCCCGCCTGCCGAACTGCGCGGTGTTCTCCGATTCCGAGAACCACGCCTCGATGATCGAGGGAATCCGCTTCAGCCGGGCCGAGCGCCACATCTTCCGCCATAACGATCCGGAGGATCTGGACCGCAAGCTCTCCCTGATCGACCCCTCGCGCCCGAAGCTGGTGGCCTTCGAGTCGGTCTATTCGATGGACGGCGACATCGCCCCGATCGGCGAGATCTGCGACGTGGCCGAGAAGCACGGCGCGCTGACCTATCTCGATGAGGTCCACGCGGTCGGCCTCTACGGCGAGCGCGGCGGCGGCATCTCCGAGCGGGACGGCGTCGCCCACCGGCTGGACGTGATCGAGGGCACGCTGGGCAAGGCCTTCGCGGTCCATGGCGGCTACATCACGGCCTCCGAGAAGCTGTGCGACTTCGTGCGCAGCTTCGCTTCGGGCTTCATCTTCACCACCTCCCTGCCGCCCTCGGTGGCGGCGGGCGCGGCGGCCTCGATCCGCCACCTGAAGGAGAGCGGCGTCGAGCGCGCCCGCCATCAGGAGCGCGTCGCCAAGGTCCGGGCCGCCCTGGAGGACGCCGACATCCCGACCATGCCGAACGACAGCCACATCGTGCCGGTGATGGTCTGCGACCCCGTGCTGTGCAAGGGGATCTCGGACACGCTGCTGGACGAGTTCGGCATCTACGTGCAGCCGATCAACTACCCGACCGTGGCGCGCGGCACCGAGCGCCTGCGCATCACGCCCTCGCCGCTGCACACGGACGAGGATATCGGCCATCTGGTCGATGCCCTCACCACGATCTGGGGCCGCATCGGCCTCCGGCAGAAGGCGGCGGAGTAGGAAAACCCGTCGTCCAACCCTCTTCCTGAGGTGCCCGCGCCAGCGGGCCTCGAAGGAGGGCTCCAGGGATCGCACAGCTTTCTGGAGACCTCCTTCGAGGCCTTCGCTCCGCTTCGGCACCTCAGGATGAGGTCGAGTGTGGAAGAATCGCTGACGTCTCTGTCAGGCTCTCAGGATGAGGGCGATGAAGGGGGCGAGGTCGCCCTTCAACCTTGAGCGTGTCCGTGCCCCCCTTTCCCTTCTCGGCCATCGTCGGCCAGGATGAGATGCGCCAAGCGCTGCTGATCGCGGCGGTGGATCCTGCGGTCGGGGGCGTGCTGGTCTTCGGTGATCGGGGGACGGGCAAGTCCACCGCCATCCGGGCCCTGGCCGCGCTCCTGCCGCCGATGAACGCGGTGGCCGGCTGCCCCTACAATTGCGACCCCGCCAGCCCGGCGGACCTCTGCCCGCATTGCGCGGCGGGGCCCCCGCGCAAAGCCCAGAAGAAACCCGTGCCGGTGGTGGACCTGCCCCTCGGCGCCACCGAGGACCGGGTGGTCGGCACCCTCGACCTCGAACGGGCCCTCGGCGCCGGAGTGAAGGCGTTCGAGCCGGGGCTGCTCGCCCGCGCCAACCGGGGCTTCCTCTACATCGATGAGGTGAACCTGCTAGAAGACCACCTCGTGGACCTGCTCCTCGACGTGGCGGCCTCCGGCGTGAACACCGTCGAGCGCGAGGGCCTGTCCCTGCGCCATCCGGCGCGGTTCGTCCTCGTCGGATCGGGCAACCCGGAGGAGGGCGAGTTGCGCCCGCAGCTTCTCGACCGGTTCGGGCTGGCCTGCGAGGTCGCCACCCCCACCGACATCGCCACCCGGATCGCCGTCGTCCGCGCCCGCGACGCCTACGAGCGCGACCCGGACGCCTTCTGCGCCGCCCACGCGAAGGAAGACGCCGCCCTCCGCAAGCGGATCGAGGCGGCGCGCAAGCGCCTCCCCACCGTCTCGGTGCCGGATGCGGCCCTCGAACAGGCGGCCCGCCTCTGCCTCGCGCTGGGCACGGATGGCCTGCGCGGCGAACTCACCCTGATGCGCACCGCCCGCGCGCTCGCCGCCCTCGACGGCGCCGGAACCGTCACCGACGACCACCTCCGCCGGATCGCCCCGGCGGCCCTGCGGCACCGTCTGCGCCGCAACCCGCTCGATGAATCGGGCTCGACGGTGCGCGTGGAGCGGGCGCTCGCCGAGGTGTTTGCGTGACCACGGCCGGCGAGCCGGAGCGCATCTGGGCCGACGCCCTCCTCGCCCTCCGGCTCCTCGCCAGGGACCCGCACGGCCTCGGCGGCATCGTGGTCCGCGCCGGGCCGGGCCCCGTGCGGGATGCCTGGATCGAGCGCCTGCACGACGCCCTCGGGCCGGAGCGCGCCTTCCGCCGGATGCCCCCCGGCATCGGCGACGAGGGGCTTCTCGGCGGGCTCGACCTCGCCGCGACCCTCGCCGCCGGGCGGCCGGTGACGCGGACGGGCCTCCTCGCGGCGGCCGATGGCGGGGTGATCGTCGTGCCCATGGCCGAGCGGCTGGAACCCGGCACCGCCGCGCGCCTCGCCGCCGCCCTCGATATCGGCCGCGCGGGGCCGGAGGGGGCGCCGGCCCGGTTCGGCCTCGTGCTCCTCGATGAGGGACGGGACGACGAGGCCGCCCCCGTCGCCCTGGCCGACAGGCTCGCCTTCCGCATCGACCTCGATTCCGTGCCGCCGCGCGTCGCCCTCACCGAGGGTCGCGCGTGCGAGGAGCCGGAGGTGGAGGAGCCCGATCCGGTCGCGATGCTGTGCACCCTCGCCACGGCCTTCGGCATCGCCTCGACCCGCGCGCCGATCCTGGCCCTGCGGGTGGCGCGGGCACTCGCCAGGGACAACGCGGCCGTGACGGCGGCGCGGCTCGTCCTCGCCCCCCGCGCCGAGCGCCTGCCCGAACCCGCACCGCCGCCGGAGGCACCGCCGGAGAGCGAACGCGAGGACACCCCGCCGGGGCAGGGCGAGGAGCGCGAGCCCGCGCCGCCGGAGGATGTGGTGCTGGAGGCCGTGCGCGCGGCCATTCCCCCGCGCCTCCTCGACCTGCTGCTCGCCGGGGGCCTGCGCCGGTCGGAGGCGAGGGCGGGGCGGGGCGGCCGGCCGGAGGCGGTGTCGCGCACCGGGCGTCCGGTGGGCCACCGGCCCGGCGACCCGCGACGGGGCCGGCTCGACCTGCTCGCCACCCTGCGCGCGGCGGCGCCCTGGCAGCGCCTGCGCCAGGGGGAGGGCCGCCTGCAGGTCCGCCGGGACGACCTGCGCATCCGCAAGCTGCGTCGCCGCGTGGAGACCACGACGGTGTTCTGCGTCGATGCCTCGGGCTCGGCCGCCCTCGAACGGCTCGCCGAGGCGAAGGGCGCCGTCGAGGCGCTGCTGGCGGAAGCCTATGTCCGGCGGGACCGGGTCGCGCTGGTGGCGTTCCGGGGAACGGGGGCGGATCTCGTCCTGCCGCCGACGCGCTCGCTCACGCGGGCGAAGCGCGGCCTCGCGGGGTTGCCCGGCGGCGGGGGCACGCCCCTGGCCTCCGGGCTCGACGCCGCGCTCACCGTCGCGCTCGGCGTGCGCCGGGGCGGGGGCAACGCCGTCGTGGTTGTGCTGACGGATGGGCGGGCCAACGTCGCCCGCGACGGGGCGGGCGGACGGGCGAGGGCCGGGGACGAGGCGTTGCAGGCGGCCCGCGCCCTCCGGCAGGCGGGGCTCCCGGCCCTGGTCGTGGATACCGGCGCCAGGGGCGGCGGCGCGAAGGCCATGGCCGAGGCCATGGCGGCGCGCTACCTCGCGCTGCCCCGGCTCGACAGCGGTGCCATCGGCGCCGCCGTGAAGGCGATCCGGTGAGGGTCCTACGGCTCGCTGGCGATGCCGAGATCGGCGAGGCGCTGGTGATGGGCGATCCAGGATTCGAACGCCCCGCGCAGGAGGGCGGCGAAGTTCCAGCCGGCGAAGCCGGCGGCGGCGTGCTGGCTGGTGGGGACGAGAGGTATCATGACCTGCTCCTGAGGTGGGGGCGCATGTTCTTGTTGAGTGAGCTTAGGGTGCGCCTCATCCCGCATCGCAACAAGCACCTGACGATCACCCGTGCCATGCGGAGATCGCATGGTCTGCCAATGCTTTACGAAATACTTCCACCCATGAACGATACAGCCGGACGCTGGGCCGCCTTGCCCCCCGATGCTGCGATGCGGCAAGATGAGGCGATCCACCCGGCGAATGCTGCGAGGCCCGTGTTGTGAGCGTCGAGACCCGAGACCGGCCGGATTGGGAGCGGGACGGCCACGATTGGCCCCACCGCGCGGCGAGCCGCTTCGCGAAGGCCGGCGGCCTCACCTGGCACGTCCAGGAATTCGGCCCGGCCGACGCGCCCGTGCTCCTGCTCCTGCACGGCACGGGGGCGGCCAACCATTCCTGGCGGGGGCTCGCGCCGCTGCTCGCCGGCCCGTTCCGGGTGATCGCGCCGGATCTGCCCGGCCACGGCTTCACCGATCCGCTGCCGGCCGGCACGCTCTCCCTGCCGGGCATGGCGAAGGCGGTCTCCGCCCTGGTGCAGGATCTCGGGGTGGCGCCCGCAATCGTGGCGGGTCATTCGGCCGGCGCGGCAATCCTGGCGCGGATGTGCCTTGACGGGATGGTCGCCCCGCGCCTGTTCGCGGCGTTCAACGGGGCGCTGGCGCCGCTGCCGGGAGCGGCGAGCTTCCTGTTCCCGAGCATGGCGCGGCTGCTGTTCCTGAACCCCTTCACCCCGCGCCTCTTCGCCTGGACCGCCGACAGCGCCGCCGTGCGCCGGCTGATCGAGGGCACGGGCTCGCGCCTCGATCCGGTGGGGCTCGATCTCTACCGGCGGCTCTTCGCCCGCGCCGGGCATGTCCGGGGGGCGCTCGGCATGATGGCGAACTGGGATCTCGACCGGCTGCACCGCGACCTGCCCCGGCTCGCGACGCGGACGCTCCTGATCGTCGGCGGCGACGACAAGGCGATTTCTCCCGACACCGCCTTCACCCTCGTGAAGCGCCTGCCCGATGCGCAGGTGAAGCTGGTGCGCGGCCTCGGCCATCTGGCGCACGAGGAAGCGCCGGAGCGTGTGGCCGAGATCCTGCTTGAAGAGGCGCGGGCGCTCGGGATCGTGTCGGCCCCGGGGTAGCGCCCGAACTCCGGCGCGCTTACCTGCGTATTCGAAATACAGTCGACAGGGAGAGCGGTGCGAGGATGGGCAGGCCCGTAATCGGCGTGATCGGCAATGCGCGCCTGCTCGAAAATCGCTTCCCGGCCCAGATCGTGGGCATGAACAACCTGCGCGCCCTGGCCGAAGTGGCGGGCGCCCTGCCGCTGGTCTTCGCCGGCTGCCCGCAGGTGACGGATCTCGGCGATCTCCTCGACACGGTGGACGGCGTGCTGCTCACGGGGGGCCGGGCCAACGTCCACCCGCGCCGCTTCGGCCTGCCGGCGGACCCCGCCCACGAGCCCTACGACGAATCCCGCGATGCCCTGGCCCTGCCGCTGGTCGAGGCCTGCGTGGCACGCGGGGTGCCGCTCTTCGGCATCTGCCGGGGTTTCCAGGAGATGAACGTCGCCTTCGGCGGCACCCTCGACCCGGAGATCCGCAACCTGCCGGGCCGGCTCAACCACCGGATGCCGCGCCTGCCGAACGGCGAGTTGCACCCGGATTTCGAGGTGCTGTTCGCGGATCGCCACGACGTGACGCTGACGGAGGGCGGCGTGTTCGCCCAGTTGATCGGCCGCGACCGGATCCGCGTGAATTCCCTGCACGGGCAGGGTATCCGCGAGAAGGGCGAGCGGATCGTCGTCGAGGGCATCGCGGAGGACGGCACCATCGAGGCGATCCGCATCGACGGGGCGCCGGGCTTCGCGCTGGGCGTCCAGTGGCACGCCGAGCACGGCACCGCCACGAGCGACGTCAACCGGCCCCTCGTGGCGGCCTTCGGCCGGGCCGTGGCGGAGAAGGCAGGACCGCACCGATAGGGCGCGATGTCGCCCTCGACAAAACCGCCGAGCGCCCGACCTCTGAGGGAATGCAGATCCATCTCGATGCCTTGGGCGGCGTCGCCGGCGACATGGTCGTCGCCGCTCTCCTCGACGCCTTCCCCGAGCACGAGGCCGGGGTCGTCCGCAGCGTGCGCGCGGCCCTCGCCGAGGCCGCGCCGGATGCGGCGGGCAGCGTCGCCTGTACCCTCTCCGCGCATTCCGACGGCATCCTCACCGGCCGACGCTTCGCGGTGACGCGCGACGGGCACCCGGCCGAGGAGAACGGGCACGATCACGGTCACGGTCATCACCACCATCACGGGCATCACCACCATCACGCCCACCGGCATTGGGCCGAGATCCGCGATGGGTTGCGCCGGGCCGACCTCGCACCGGAGGTGGCGCGGCACGCCCTGGCGATCTTCGGGCATCTCGCCGAGGCCGAGGGGCGGGTCCACGGCATCCCGGTGGAGCAGGTCGCCTTCCACGAGGTCGGCGCCTGGGATTCCATCGCCGACATCGTGGCCACCGCCCATTGCGTGGCGGCCTTGGATGCGAGCGCCTGGACCGTCTCGGCCCTGCCGCTCGGCGGCGGTCGGGTGAAGACGCAGCACGGCCCCCTGCCGGTCCCCGCGCCGGCCACGACGCTGCTCCTCGACGGGTTCGCCCTGGTCGATGACGGCATCCCCGGCGAGCGCGTGACGCCGACCGGCGCCGCGATCCTGCGTCATCTCTGCGGGACGGCCCGGGTGCCGGGCGCGCGGGTGCTCTCCCGCTCCGGCACCGGCTTCGGCACAAGGCGCCTGCCGGGCATCAGCAATTGCCTGCGAATCCTCGCCTTCGAGGAGGGCGCGGCCCAACGGCCGGCCGGGGCGCGGGAGATCGGCATCGTCGAGTTCGAGGTCGACGACCAGACCGCCGAGGATCTGGCGCAGGGCCTCGACCGGATCCGCGCCCACGAGGCGGTGCTGGACGCGGTGCAGATGCCGGTCTTCGGCAAGAAGGGCCGGATGATGACCCATGTCCGCGTGCTCGCCCGCGCCGACGCCCTCGACGCCGCCATCGGCGCCTGTTTCCGCGAGACCACGACGATCGGCCTGCGTTACCGCAAGGAGGCCGGCATCGCCCTGGAGCGGGATAGCGTGAGCGTCGAGGCGGAGGGCCGGGAGGTCCGGGTGAAGCGCGTGGCGCGGCCGGGCGGGCGCACCGCCAAGGCCGAGGCCGACGACGCCCTCGCGGGTGAGGACCACGCCGCCCGCGCGCGCCTGCGCCGGGCGGCCGAGCGCATCGCCCTCGGGCAGGGAGACGGGGAATGACACGCCTCGAAGAGGTGCTGGCCGGCATCGGCCGGCTCGCCGTCGCGGTGAGCGGCGGCGTCGACAGCCTGACGCTGGCCGCCCTCAGCCACCGGGTGCTCGGGGACGGCGCCGCCATGGTCCACGCCGCCTCGCCCGCCGTGCCCGCCGAGGCGACGGCGCGGGTGCGGCGCGAGGCCGAGCGCGAGGGCTGGGCGCTGACCGTCGTGGAGGCCGGCGAATTCGCCGATCCCCGCTACCGGGCGAATCCGGTGAACCGCTGCTTCTTCTGCAAGACGAACCTCTACGGCACGATCCGCACGGTGACGGACCGGCAGATGGTGTCGGGCGCGAACCTGAACGACCTCGGCGAGTACCGGCCCGGCCTCGACGCCGCCCGCGAGCACGGGGTGCGCCATCCCTATGTCGAGGCGGGGCTCGACAAGGCCGCCGTGCGGGCGCTCGCCCGCGGACTCGGCCTCGGCGACGTGGCAGAACTGCCCTCCGCGCCCTGCCTGTCGAGCCGCGTCGAGACCGGCCTGCGGATCGAGCCGGAGACGCTCGCCTTCATCCACGCGGTGGAGGGGATGGTCGGCGGTGCCCTCGGCGTGGGCGATGCCCGCCGGGCCGTGCGCTGCCGCGTCCGCGCGGCGGGGGTGGCGATCGAGCTCGACCCCGCGAGCCTCGCCGCCCTCGACGTATCTACGCGGGACGATCTCGCCGGCCGGATCGCGGCGGCGGCCCCTGCCGGCCTCGCGGGCGGCGGCGTGCGCTTCCTGCCCTACAAGGTCGGCAGCGCCTTCCTCACCGGAGACGCGGCGTGACGACCAAGGACGAATTCCTCCTCGATTTCGGCCGCGCCGAGCGGATCGGCCTGGAAGAGGCGATCTATTGCGCCGGCAAGTCTGCGGCGCAGATCGACGCCATCCTCGACGCGGCCGCCGAGCGGGGCGCCCGCTTCCTCCTCACCCGCCTGGACGCCGACAAGCTCGACGCCCTGCCGGGTCACCACCGCCGGGCCCTCGATTACTGCCCGGTCTCGCGCACCGCCTTCTTCGGCGAGCCGCGTCCGGTGGAGGCGGTACCCGCCGTCGCCGTGGTGGCGGCCGGCACCTCGGACGTGCCCGTCGCGCGCGAGGCCTTGCGCACGCTGCACTACCAGGGCCGGGGGGCGACCCTCATCGCCGATGTCGGCGTCGCCGGCCTGTGGCGGCTGACCCAGCGGCTCGAGGAGATCCGCGCCCACCCCATCGTCATCGTGGCGGCGGGGATGGATGCCGCCCTGCCGAGCGTCGTCGGCGGCCTCGTCGCCTCCCCCGTCATCGCGGTGCCGACCTCCGTCGGCTACGGCGTCGCGGAGGGCGGCCACACCGCCCTGAACTCGGTGCTGGCGAGTTGCGCGCCCGGCATCACCGTCGTGAACATCGACAACGGCTACGGCGCCGCCTGCGCGGCGCTGCGCCTCCTGCACGCGGCGGAGCGTCTCGCCCGCGCGGCCGAACGATGACGCCCTGCGGCGGTTGAGCCCCACAGCCCGGAGCGCCCCGATGACAGACCCGAAGCGACCCTCACGGAGACCGACATGGAACGCCGCGACTTCCTCAAGGGCGCTGCCCTCGGCGCTGGCCTCGCCACCGCAAGCCCTGCGGGGGCAGCCGTGAGCGACCCCGGACTGCCCAACACCCGCCCGCAGGACCCGGCCGACCTGCCGCTCATCACCGATCCGGGCGAGCGCCGGGGCGAAATGCTCTACCGGAATTTCGGCAAGACCGACGAGAAGATCTCGGCCATCGGCATGGGCGGGTTCCACCTCGGCAAGAGCGCCGTCACCGACGACGAGGCGACCCGGCTGATCCATGCCGGCATCGACCGCGGCATCACCTTCATGGACAATTGCTGGGACTACAACCAGGGCCGCTCCGAGGAGCGGATGGGCATCGCCCTGGAGCAGAACGGCTACCGCAACAAGGTCTTCCTGATGTCCAAGATGGACGGGCGGACCAAGGAGGAAGCCCTCAAGCAGATCGAGCAATCCCTGCGGCGCCTGCGCACCGACCACATCGACCTCGTGCAGCACCACGAGATCCTGCGCTTCGACGATCCCGACCGTGTCTTCGCCGAGGGCGGCGCCATGGAAGGGTTCATGGAGGCCAAGAAGCAGGGCAAGCTCCGCTACATCGGCTTCACCGGCCACAAGGACCCGCGCATCCACCTGCAGATGCTGTCGGTCGCGCAGGAGCGGGGCTTCCACTTCGATTCCTGCCAGATGCCGCTCAACGTGATGGACGCGCATTTCCGCTCGTTCGGCCATCTCGTGCTGCCGCATCTCGTCCGCGAGGGCATCGCGCCGCTCGCCATGAAGACCTTCGGCGACGGGGTGATCCTGAAGTCGGACGCGCCGATCAAGCCGATCGAGTACCTGCACTTCTCCCTGAACCTGCCGGTCTCGGTGGTGATCACCGGCATCCAGAACCAGCGCGACCTGGATCAGGCCTTCGAGGCGGTGAAGACCTTCCAGCCCATGGACAAGGCGAAGGTGGCCGAGTTGCTGTCACGCGCGAAGCCCTATGCGCTCGAAGGCAAGTACGAGCTGTTCAAGACCAGCGCGACCTTCGACGGCACCGCCAAGAACGCGGCGTGGCTCGGTGAGGACGTGCAGAGCGTGCAGAAGCTTGCACCGACGATGGAATGAGGCCCCTTGTCCCGCGCCTCCGGGCGCGGGACATTGCCCGTGACGCCGCACAGACGGCGCGCGAGGGGAGACGCCGATGAACCCGCGCTGGACCCACCGGCCGGAAGGCTCGACCTGGGGCGATTTCGGCCCCGACGACGAGCGCGGCCGGCTCAACCTGCTGACGCCGCACAAGGTGCTCCAGGGCGTCGCGGAGGTGCGCGAGGGCCTGACCTTCTGCCTCAGCCTGCCCCTCGACCTGCCGGGCGGGAACGTCCTGAACGCCCGCCGCCACCCGCCGCGCATCACCCCGACGAAGCGTGCCAACGGCAAGCCGGTGACGAACTTCCTCGTCTGCGAGGAGGTGGACGGCGCGAGCGACGTGATCTGCGACGACCTCGCGGTGATCCACCTGCAATACTCGACGCAGTGGGATTCGCTCGCCCATGTCGGCTGCCTCTACGATCCGGACGGGCGCGGCGCGGGGCCGACCTTCTACAACGGCTTCCGGGGCGGGCGGGACATCGTCGGCCCGAACACCGCCGAGGAGGCGGACAGCCCCTCGCGGGCGAAGCATCTCGGCATCGAACGCCTCGCCGAGGCGGGGATGCAGGGCAGGGCGGCGATGATCGACCTGCGCGCCCATCTCGGTGACGCCAGGACCACCGTGACCTGGGAGATGCTGCGCGGCATCCTCGACGCGGACGGGATCGTCGTGGAGGAGGGCGACATGGTCTGCCTCCATACCGGCTTCGCGCAGCGCCTGGTGGAGATGGGCGGGAACCCCGACCCGGACCTCGTCCACAGCCTCTGCGCGGCGCTCGATGGTCGCGACCCCGGCATCCTCGACTGGATCACCCGCTCCGGCCTCGTCGCCCTCATCGCCGACAACTACGCCGTCGAGACCTATCCCGCCCGCCCGGCCAGGGGTGGGGACTGCGCGATCCTACCCCTGCACCAGCATTGCCTGTTCAAGCTCGGGGTGAATCTCGGCGAATTGTGGCATCTCACGCCGCTGGCCGACTGGCTGCGCGCCCACGGACGCCGCCGCTTCCTCCTTACCGCGCCGCCCCTGCGCCTGCCCGGCGCCGTCGGCTCGCCCGCCACCCCCATCGCCACCGTCTGAGGAGAAGAGCGCCATGGAGATCGCTGTCGTCGGCGGCGGGTTGATGGGCCACGGCATCGCCCTGGTCCTGGCGCTCGCCGGGCACGGAGTGCGCCTCACCGACACGAAGGCGGAGACCCGCGCGGCGGTGCCCGGCCTGATGGCCTCCGCCCTCGCGACGCTCCGCGAGGCCGGCGCCGCACCCGAGGGCTGGGACGAGGCCCGCCTGTCGCGGGCCGTGCGGATCGAGGCGGATCTGGCGGCCACGGTCGCGGGGGCGGGCCTCGTCATCGAGGCGATCACCGAGAACCCGGAGGCCAAGCGCGCCCTCTTCGCCGAACTCGACCGGCTGTGCGGGCCGGAGACGATCCTCGCCAGCAACACGAGCTACCTCGACGTCTTCCCGCTCATGCCGGAATCCCGGCAGGCGCGGGCGCTGGTGATGCACTGGTACACCCCGCCCTACATCATCGACCTCGTGGACGTGGTGCCCGGCCCCGGCACCGATCCTTCGGTGATCGCGGCGATGCGCGACCTCGTGGTCGGCCTCGGCCAAAAGCCCGTGGTGCTGAAGCGCTTCGTGCCGGGCTACATCGCCAACCGCATCCAGCAGGCGATCAGCGCCGAGGTGTTCCACCTGCTGGACGAGGGCTACGCCAGCCCCCGCGAGATCGACGAGGCGATCATTCACGGCCTGTCCTTGCGCATTCCGATCCTCGGGCATCTCGCCAAGGCCGACTTCACCGGGCTCGAACTCATGCAACGGGCGCTGGCCAACGGCAGCTACGCGCCCCCGCTGCAACGCGACCGCTCGGAGACCCTGGACGCCCTCTGCGCCGGGGGGCGCACGGGGGTGATGGCGGGGAAGGGCTATTTCGACTGGGGCGGCCGCGATCCGGCCGACCTGTTCCGCGAGCGCGACCGCAAGCTCCTGGCGCTCAAGGCGGCCATGGCCGGGATCGGCCGGATGGAGGGCGCATGATCGGCGCCGGAGGACATCGCGAAGCGCGCTTCCTACCGGGAGCAGGGGCGGCCTCCATCACGGCCTCCCCCTCATCCTGAGAGTCCGGCAGAGAAGTCGGCGGTTCTCTCACACTCCACCTCATCCTGAGGTGCCGGAGCGCAGCGGAGGCCTCGAAGGAGGGCTCCAGGGATCGCAGCGCTGTCTGGAGCCCTCCTTCGAGGCCGCTGTACGGCACCTCAGGATGAGGTGAGTGAGGGGAGGAATCGACTTTCCGGCCAGACTCTGAGGATGAGGGAGAGGGCTGGAAGTGAATTCCCCCTCAAGCCTCCACCGGCTCGACGTCGAGGTCCAGTTCGATCGTGGCGCAGTTCTCCAGGAACGTGCCGGTCAGGTGGTAGAAGAACGTGCCGTGGCCCACCACCGCGATGGTGCGCTCCGGCCGCGCCCGCAGCCATTCCCGGAAGGCCGCCACCCGGTCGTCGAACAGGTGACGGGGCTCGATCGGCAGGCCGAAGGTGGTCTCCGCGCCGTCCTCGGCGTGCCACCACACCTCCGGCAGGTGCCCGATGTCGAGATGCGGGAAATCCGCCGCCAGCTCGGAGGCCGCCCGGCCGACGTCGCAACTGCTCTCCTGGCATTCCCGGTGCAGCACCTCCACGAGGATGCGCGGCTCGCTCGGGTGCCCGTCGAACGCCAGGGCGGCGGTCTGGATCGCGCGCGTGAGCGGCGAGACCACGATGAGGTCGAAGGGGATGTCCCGGAGCGCGGCGGCGGCGTGGCGCGCCTGCGCCTCGCCCCGGGGGGTGAGGCGCGCATCGCGGTGGTCCGGGTCGATCCCCGTCGCCCGGTGGGCGGCATTGAAGGTCGATTCCCCGTGCCGGAGACAAACGATGCGCGTGGTCTCTCTCATGGTACCTTAAGCTGCCTTTGAAACGCGTGGAGGTGGAGGGGCTTACGAGAAGCGGCCGCCACGCTGGATGACCTCGATCTTGTAGCCGTCCGGGTCGGTGGCGAAGAAGAACGTCGCGAGTTGCGTCTCGCCGTGCTTCAGGGTCTTCACGTCGGTGACGGTGAAGCCCGCCTGCTTATGCTTGGCGTGCTCGGCCTCGAGATCCTCCACCACGAAGGCGATGTGGCCGTAGCCGTCGCCGATGTCGTAGGGCTTCTCACGGTCCTTGTTGACCGTCAGTTCCAGCTCGAACGGCGAGGACGGGTCCTTCAGGTAGAGCAGGGTGAAATCCGGGAAGTCGAACCGGTCGGACGGCTCCAGGCCGAAGGCGCGGGCATAGTAGTCGCGGGAACGCGCCTCATCGCGCACGCGGATCATGCTGTGGACGGGCTTGGCCATGGTCTCGTCGCTTCCGTGGTCGGGTGGTGCCAATGTGGTGCACCGGGGCAAGGCCTCAATGGCCGATGCGGACGGTCTCGATCATCGCCCCGGCCGGGGCGAAGGCCTCCCGGTCGGTGCCGGTCATCCACACTTGACCGGAGAGGGCGTCAAGCGCCTCGAACAGGCCGAGCCTCCGGCGCGGGTCGAGATGGGCGGCGACCTCATCGAGCAGGATCGCCGGGGCGATGCCGCTCATCGCCCGCACCAGCCGGGCGTGGGCGAGGACGAGGCCGATCAGCAGCGCCTTCTGCTCCCCCGTGGAGGCCGTGCCGGCCGGCACGTCCTTCGGGCCGTGGCGGACCACGAGATCGCTCGTCTGCGGCCCGCTGAGGGTGCGCCCCGCCGCCCGGTCGCGGGGGCGGCCCTGGCGCAGGGCCTGCCGGAAACGGTCCTCGGCCTCGATGGCGGGCCAGACGGCCACGAGGTCATCGAGGTCGCCTTCGAGGCGCACCGAGGCCCAGGGGAAGGGCTGGGCGTCGTCGCGGCTCTGGGCGATCAGTTGGTCGAGGCGTTCCACCGTCTCCCTTCGGGCCAGCGCCACCGCGACGCCGAGTTCGGCGATCTCCCGCTCGATGGCATCGAGCCACCGGGCATCCTGGCCCGGCTCCTCCAGGAGGCGGTTGCGGGAGCGGAGCGCCCGCTCCAGGGCCGAGACCCGCGTGCCGTGGCCGGCATCGACGGCCAGAACCAGCCGGTCGAGGAAGCGGCGGCGGTCGCCGGCCGGGCCCCGGAACAGGGCGTCGAAATCGGGGGTGAGCCACACCACCCGGAAGAACTCGCTGAACGCGACGGGCGAGGAGGCCGGGGCGCCGTCGACCCGGCACAGGCGGCTCGCTCGCCCGTCGAAGCCCGGCGGCTCCATGCCGGTGCCGAGGCGGTGCTCGGCCCCGTCCCGGTCGAGGGTGAGGGAGACGGCGAAGCCCCCCGGCCCGCCGTTGCGCGCCATGGCCGAGAACTCGGCCCGGCGCAGGCCCCGGCCGGGAGCGAAGAGGGAGATCGCCTCCAGGATGTTGGTCTTGCCCGCCCCGTTCTCCCCCACCAGAGCGACGAGGCGCGCCCCCGGCTTCAGGTCGAGGTCGGCATGGTTGCGGAAGTCGCGCACGATCAGGCGGCTGAGGCGCTGATCGGGGGCAGCCGGGAGGGACTCGTCGGACATGCGGGGTGCGCCGAGACCGGCCGTCAGGCCGCCCGGCCGGGATCGAGCAGGGCCGAGACGCGGGTGGCGAGGTCCGCCGAGCGGAACGGCTTGGCCAGCACCGGCAGGTCCGCCGGGATCTGCATCGCCTCGGCATGGCCGGTGAGGATCAGCACCGGCATGCCGGGCACCCGCGCCTTCACCTCGGAGGCGAGTTCCACCCCGCTCATGCCCGGCATGGCGAGGTCGGCGACCACGAGGTCGAACCGCTCCCGCGTCAGCAGGTCCAGGGCGGCGTGGCCGTTGCCGGCCTGGGTCTCGTCGTAGCCGAAGCCCGACAGGAACGAGGCGGTGACGTGGCGGACCTCCGGGTCGTCATCGACCACGAGGATCCGGGCCGGGCGGGCGGCGGCGGGCGCGGCGGGCTCGCCCACCTTGTCCACCTCCGGCGCCGAGGCCGCGAAGGGCAGGGCGAGTTCGACCCGCGTGCCCTTGCCGACCTCGCTCTGGATGACGAGCCGCCCCTTCGATTGCTGGGCGAGGCCGAACACCATGGCGAGGCCGAGGCCCGTGCCCTGGCCCACGGCCTTGGTGGTGAAGAACGGCTCGCACACCCGGCGCAGGATCTCCTCCGGGATGCCGGTGCCCTCGTCGCTCACGCGGATGGCGAGGTAGGCCCCGTCCCCGATCTCGGGATCGCCGTCGATCGCCATCTGCCGCGTGGCGATGGTGATGCGGCCGCCCTCCGGCATCGCGTCGCGGGCGTTGATGCAGAGGTTGAGCACCGCCAGTTCGAGCTGGTCCGGATCGACCTGCGCGGCGAGGAGGTCGGGGGCGAGGTCGGTGCAGACGGTGACGAGCCCGCCGAGGCTGCTCTTGAACAGCTCGCTCATGCCCTCGATCAGGGCGTTCACGTCGGTGGCCCGCGCCTGAAGGTCGTGGGCACGGCTGAAGCTGAGGAGCCGCTTGGTGAGGGACGCGCCGCGCTCGGCCGCCCCCCGGGCGTTCTCGATGAGGCGCTGGACGCGCGGCAGGTCGGCGACCTTCGGCGCCGCGAGTTCGAGGCTGCCGAGGATCGCGGTGAGCAGGTTGTTGAAGTCGTGGGCGATGCCGCCGGCGAGCGTCCCGAGGGCCTGCATCTTGTCCGATTGGCGCAGCCGCGCCTCAAGGCTCTTCTGCTCGGTGACGTCCCGCTCGATCACCGCGATATGCGAGACCGCGCCGCTGGCGTCGCGGATCGGCACGCGGGTGAAGTGGCTCCACGTCTCGGCGCCGGGCGGCCCCTCGCTGACGAGGGTCTCCGCGACCGTGCCGAGACGCATCGCCTCCGCGTCGGCGGAAGCCTCGGCCTGGGCCTTGGCCTCGGGAAGGTCGGCCTCGCGCAGGCCGAGGCAATCGGACAGGTCGCGCTTGAGGAGGGCGGCCTTGCGCGCGTTGAGGCGCACGAAGCGCCCGTCCGCGTCCTTGAAGCTGATCGCGTCGGCGGCGTGGTCGAGGAGGCCGCGCAGCAGCGCCCGTTCGGTGGCGAGGTCTCGCCCGAGCTGATGCCGCTGGTAGGCCTGGGCGACGGTGCCGCGCAGGATGCCGGGGTCCCACGGCTTCGTCACGTAGCCGACGATGCCGCCCCGGTTGAGGGCCGCGATCACGGCGGTGATGTCGGCGTATCCGGTGAGGAGGATGGCCTGCGCGTCGTGGAAGGCGCGGGCCTCGGCGAGCAGGGCGTCGCCGGTCAGGCCGGGCATCCGCTGGTCGGAGACGATCACCGCGATGTCCGGCTCGGCGCGGAGGATGTCCAGGGCGTCGGCGGGCCGGCTCGCGGTCAGGACGCGGTAGGAATCCTCGAACAGGTCCTCGAGGGCGATGAGGATATCGGGCTCGTCATCGACAGCCAGAATCGTGCCCGTGCGAGCCGCAAGACCTCCCCCGGTGTCACTCATGAGCGCGCGCCGCCTGCCGCGGAATCCCAATCACGAAGCAGGCACCTCCCCCTGGGGCCGTCTCCACGGTCAGCGAGCCGCTATGCGCCTGAACGACGCTGTATGCAATCGCCAGACCGAGGCCCGTCCCGGCCCCGACTGGCTTTGTGGTAAAGAACGGCTCGAAGATCTTCTCGCGCAAGTCCTCGGGAATACCGGGGCCGGTATCGCTGATGCGGATCTCGTCGCAAGTATCGTCGGAATGGGTGGCCACGCGCACCGTGCCGCCCTCCGGCATCGCGTCGGCGGCGTTGCCGAGGATGTTCATCACCACCTGATTGAGCAGCGCCGGGGTGCAGTGGATCTCCGGCCGCCCGGAGAAGGTGCGCTCCACCGCGATCCGGTCCCCGAGCTTGTGCTGCAGGAGCGCGAGCACGGTCTCGATCGCCTCCGGCACGTTCACGAGGGAGCGCTCGCCCTCGTCGAGGCGCGAGAACTTGCGCAGGTTCAGGACGAGGTCCTGGATCCGCGTCAGCCCGAGCCGCATGGCGCCGACGCGGCTGCGTGCCTTCTCGATGGAGCGGGCGGCGGTCGGATCCCCGGTGGTGGGGAGTTCGCCGAGCACGCGCTCGACCGTGCCCTGGTGCGCGAGGATGAAGGCCAGCGGGTTGTTGATCTCGTGCGCGATGCCCGCGACCAGCTCGCCGAGGGAGGCCATCTTCGCGGCCTGGACCAGCTTCGCCTGCGCGTCGGTGAGGCGGCGGTTGGCGTCGGCGAGGTCCCGGTTCGCCCGTTCCAGGGCGTCGGCGAGGCTCGCCCGCGCCTCGGCGGCCTCGGCCTCGGCGAGCGCCCGCTCCACCGCGCGCTCCCGCTGCCCGAACTCCCCGGCGATGCGGCGGTCGTCCTCCTCCAGCAGGCGGCGGCGGACGTAGCCGCGCACCCGCAGGGCCAGCACCTCCGCATCGGTCTTCGAGATGACGTCGTCGGCGCCGGCCGCGAAGGCCTGGACGAGGAAATCCTTGGCCGGGTCGCTGCCGGAGATGGCGACGAGGTGGAAGCCCGCCCCGGCCGCGCCCTCCCGCCGCCGGCCGATCTCCGCGCAAAGGGTCAGCCCGTCGTAATCGTGGCCCAGCAGGTCAAGGGTCACGCAGTCGAAGGCGTTGCCGTCGCCGTCGAGGGCGGCCAGGGCCGCCCCGGCGCTCTCGGCCACCGTGACCTGATGCCCGTCCTGCCCGAGGAGGCCGGCGAGGAAGGTGCGGTAGGTGGCGCTGCCGTCGATGACGAGGACGCGGCCCCGGCGGAAGGCCGCCGCGCCGGGGTTGTCGTCCCCCGCCCGGCGCTCGCGCAGCAGGGCGCGGATGCGCAGGATCATCAGGTCGCGGTCGGCGGATTTCGGGAGGTAGGCGTCGGCGCCGCTCTCAAGGCCCTGGCGCTCGCCGCCGCTGCCACCGGTCAGCATCAGCACCGGCAGGGCGCGGGTGCGCAGCGACAGGCGCATCTGCCGGATCAACTCGTCGCCGTTCATGCCGGGCAGGTGGTAATCGGCCACCACGAGGTCGGGCTGCGCCTCGTTGAGGGCGTCCAGCGCCGTCTCGGCGCTGGCGCAGCGCGACACGCCGAAGCCGTTGGCTTCGAGGAACAGCCGCAATTCGAGGGCCTGGGTCTCCGAATCCTCCACGAGGAGGATCCGCGCCGGCTCGCCTGCGGCAGACGCCGTCACGGCACCGAACCCGGTACGGCGAGGCGCATGACATGGGCGGCGATGCGGTCCAGCGGCAGCACCGCCCGCGCCGCGCCGAGGCGCACCGCCGCCGCCGGCATCCCGTAGACCACCGCCGTGCTCTCGTGCTCGGCCACCGTCTGGGCGCCGGCCCCGTGCATGTCGAGGAGCCCCGCCGCGCCGTCCTCGCCCATGCCGGTGAGGAGCGCGCCGATGGCCGAGGCCCCCGCATGCCTCGCGATGGAGCGGAACAACACCGTCGCCGCCGGGCGCTGGCCCGAGACGGCGGGGGTGTCGACCACCCGCAGCACCCGGTTGGAGCCGAGTTCGAGGTGGCGGTCGCCGGGGGCGACGTAGACCCGGCCGGGCTCCGCGCGCTCGCCGTCGCGGGCGAGGCCCACGGGCAGGGCGACCACGCTGTCGAGCCACGCGGCGAAGCCTTCCATGAAGGCCGGGCCCATGTGCTGCACCAGCAGGATCGGCAGGGGGAAGGTCTCGGGCAGCGCGCCGATCACCTTGGCGAGGGCCGGCGGCCCGCCCGTCGAGGCGGCGATGCCGAAGACGCTGGGCGACTGGCCCGGCGCGAGGGGCAGGGGCGAGGGAGAGGCGGCGGGCGCGGTGCGCCCGGCCCATTCCGCGCCGATCGGCCGGCGCCGGATCACCGGCACCTGGGCCATGATGCGCAATTGCGTGCAGATCTCGCCCGCCACCGCCTCGTAGCCCGCATGGGTCGTGGCGACGGGCTTCTCCACCACGGAGAGCGCGCCGGCCCGGAGGGCGTTCATCGAGATGTGGAGGGAGGAATCCTCCACCGCGTCGGCGATGACGACGATGGGGGTCGGCCGCTCGGCCATGATCCGCCGGGTGGTCTCCAGCCCGTCGATGCCGGGCAGGCGGATGTCCATCGAGATCACGTCGGGGCGATTGCTGGCGATCGACGCCAGAGCCTCTTCGCCGGAGGCGACGGCCGCGACGAGTTCGAGCCGGGGATCGCGCGAAACGATGTAGCGCAGCAGCTCCCGCACCACGAGGCTGTCCTCGACGATCATCACCCGGACGGGACTCACGGCAGGTCTCCTTCGGGAGCTTCTCGGGCGAAAACGGGCCGGGTCACAGCAATTGTCCGATCGTGTCGAGGAGCTTGCGCTGGTCGAAGCTCTGCTTGGTCAGGTAGGCGTCGGCCCCGAGGTCGAGGCCGCGCGCCACGTCCTCGGCGTCGCCGCGGGAGGTCATCAGCACCGTGGGCAGGCGGGCGAAGCGCTCGTCGGCACGCAGGGCCTTGAGCAGGCCGAACCCGTCGAGGCGGGGCATCTCCACGTCGGCGAGCACGAGATCCACCGGCTCGACCTCGGCGCGCAGCCGGTCGAGGGCGTCCTGTCCGTCCACGCAGACGACGACACGGTAGCCTGCCGCCTCCAAGATGCCCTTCTCCAAGGTGCGGGTGGTGATCGAATCGTCCACGACGAGGATCGTCGTGCGCCCGGTGCCACGCCCGCCGGGTTTCGGCGTGGTGTTCGGGTCCGAACGTGGCGCCTGCCCCTGGGTTCCGGCGGCTCCCGCACGCTCGGCGAGGCCGTCCGGGTCGAGGACGAGGACAGGCCGGTCCCCCGGCAGGATCGCGGTGCCGCCGATCAGCCCGGAATCGCCCCCGACCTCGGGCGCGGGCAGGACGAGGAGGGAGCGCACGTCGCTCAGGCGATCGACCGCGATCGCCGCCCGCCCATGCTCCGAGCGCAGGACGATGGCGGTCAGCCGCGCGGCGTCGGGATCGGGCGCGGCGCCGAGCATCGCGGCGAGGTCGGCGACGGGCAGGGCCTCGCCGTCGTCCTCGGCGGGCAGGACGGTGCGGCCCATGGACTGGGGCAGGTCGGCGCGGGGCAGGCGCACGAGGCGTTCCACCGCCGCCGAGGGCAGGGCGCAGGTATGCCCGCCGGCTTCCACGAGGAGCAGGCTGCGCCGCGCCGCCGAGAGGGGCAGGCTGAACACGAGGCTCGTGCCGGCGGGGGAGCGGGGCTCCAGCCGGGCGCTGCCCTGGAGCGAGCGCGCGGCGTCGGCGGCCACCGAGAGGCCGTAGCCCCGGCCCGACAGGGTGTCGATGGCGTCCGCCGTGGAGAAGCCCGGCTCGAAGACGAGGCGTAACAGCGTCTCCGCGTCGGGGGTGGATTCGGGGGCGAGGAGGCCGCGCTCCCGCGCCACCGCCTCGATCCGGCCGAGGTCCGGCCCCGGCCCGTCGTCGTGCACCGCGACCCGCAGCCGGCCGCCGCGCAGGGCGACTTCCAGCACGAGGCCGAGCGTGTCCGGCTTGCCCGCCGCGCGACGGGTCTCCGGCGGTTGCCATGCATGGCTCAGGGCGTTGCGGAGCGCGTGGAGGAGGGGGTCCTTGAGCGCCTGAAGGGTCGCGCGCTCCACCGGGATGTCGAGGCCGGTGACGGCGAGGTCGACCTCGCGGCCCTGCTCCCGCGCCGTGTCGCGGATCGTGCGGGCGAGGGGGCCGAGCACCGTCTCGGCCGGTACCAGGGCGAGGCGTTCCGTCTCGGCGCGCACCCGCGCCGCCGCGCCCTCGACGGCGCCGAGGGAGGCCGATTGCCGCCGCGCATGCTCGGCGGCCTCCCGCGCCAGGGTCGCGAGCCCGGCGGCGACCGCCCGCGGCCCCGGCCCGGCCTGATCGAGGGAATCGGCCTTGGCCTGAAGGTCGCGCAGGGCGGCGGCGATCCGGCCCATCCCCTCGGCCACCGAGGCCTTCGCGGAGAGGGTCGTGGACAGGTCGGCGCTCGCCCGCAGGAGCGCGGCCACCGTCTCCGCCGGCACCCGCAGGAAGGCGGTGGCGGGCTCCTGCGGCTCGGCCGGGCGCTCCGGCGCGGGCTTCTTCGGGGCGGGCTGAGGCGCGGGCGCTGGCGGGGGAGGCGGCGGGGGCGGCGGTTCCGGGGTGGCGGGGGGCGGGGGCGCGCTCGGGGTCAGGCCGAGGAGCCGGCCCAGCGCGTCGAGGGCATCGCCCGGCATGTCGGGGCCGGTGCCGCCGTCGAGGCCCGCGACATAGGCCTCGATCCGGTCGAGGGCGAGTTCCACCGCCGAGGCCGCCTCGCGGTCCAGGGCCATGCCCCCCGTGCGGACCCGCTCGAACAGCGTCTCCAGGCGGTGCGAGACCGCCTCCACCGGGGGCAGGTCCACGGCGCGGGAGGCGCCCTTGAGGCTATGCGCCCGGCGGAACACATCGTTCCAGTCGGGCGCATCGGCGCGGAGCGCCGCCCGGATCGCCGTGATGTGCTCCCGGTGCTCGACGTCGAAGGCCGCGAGGAGCAGCTGGCGGATGTCCGTCGGCATGGGTTACGCCTTCAGGTGCGGTACCGCTCCGCGAGCGCCATCAGCGCCTGCGCGAGCTCGGTCATGTTGGCCGAGGCGGTCTCGACCTGCCGCGTCCCCGCCGCCGTCTGCTGGCTCGCCTGACGGATGTTCTGCAACGCCCCCATCACCTGCTCGATCCCGAGCTGCTGCTGGTTCGTCGAGGCCACGATCTGCTGGAACGTCTGCACGTTCTCCTCGAACCGCGCCGTGATCTCCTCGATGGTCCGCTGCGTCGTGTCCGAGCGCGTCTTGCCCACCGCCGAACGCTTCACCGCCTCCTCCGTCAGCATCACCGACGTGTTGATGCCCCGCTGGATCTCCCCGAGGATCGCCCGCACCTGGCCCGTGGCCGCCTTCGCCTGATCGGCGAGGAGCTTCATCTCCGAGGCCACCACCGCGAAGCTGCGCCCGCTCTCGCCCGCCGCCGCCGCCTCGATGGCCGCGTTCAGCGCAAGCAGATGCGTGCGCTCCGAGATGTCGTTGACGCTCTCGATGATCTCGCCGATCGCCTGGGTCTTCTCCGAGACGCCGACGATGTTGCCGGCCACCGCCTCGGCCTGCTCGCGGATCGCGTCCATGGCCTGGGCGGTGTCCGAGACCGCGCGCAGGCCCTGGCGTGAGGTCTTGGCCGTGGTCTGGGCGGTGGCGATGACCTCGCTCGCGCGCTTGGAGATCTGCGCGCCGGAATGGGTGATCTCGTCCACCGTGGCGGCGGTCTCCTGCACGGCGGCGAACTGTTCCTCGACGGAGGCCGCCTGCTCCTGCGCCGAGGCGCGGATCTCGGCCGCCGCCGCGTTCAGGTCGGCCGTCGCCGCCCGGTTCGTGCGGGCGAGGTCCGACAGGCTCTCGACCATGCCGTCGAGGGTGCGCCCGAGGCGGGCGATCTCGTCCTGCCCGCCGAGGCGCAGGCGCCCGGTGAGATCGCCGTCGCCGACCTTGCCGACGAAGGCCATCACGGTGTTCAGCGGCCGCACCACGGCGCGGGTGACGAGGTAGGTCACGAGGAAGGCGAGCAGCACTGCCGCCAGCAGCGTGAAGGTGATCGACAGGCGCGAGCGCTCGTAGATCTCTGTGGCCGCCCGCTGGCCCACCGCGACGCTCTCCTCGAGGGAGGCGCGGGCGCGCTCCACCGCCCCCGTGGTCGCCGCGTATTGCCGGCCGAGTTCGTCGTTGCCGTCCTCGACCGCCTGGATGTTGCCGTCCACCGCCGCCTGGATCTGCCGCTCGCCGCTGTCGCGGTAGCGGCGGAACGTGTCGCTCGCCTGGGCCAGGGCGGTCTCCAGCTTCTCGAAGGTCGCCGCCCGGTCGGCCGAGATGGCGGCCTTCTTGAAGTCGCCGGCCTCACGCAGCAAGTCGCCGAACAGCTTGTCGGAGGCCGCGCTGTTCTTGCGCCACTGGGTGAGGATATCCGCCTCGCGGGCCTGCCGCCCCTGTGCCTTCAGGAGCGAGGCGATCACCGCGTCCCGCCGGAGCACGCCGAGGTCGCGGGTCTGGTTCCCGAGCTCGTCGAGCTGGCGCATGATCAGCAGATCGCGCGCGACGATGCGGTCCGTCGTCTCGCGCACGGCGCCGACCTGCCCGATGGCATAGAGGCCCAGCGCCACCAGCACGGCCGTGACGGCGAAGAAGCCGAGGAGGATGCGTCGTCCGATCGAGAGGGTCAGGGCCGGGCTCCGGAGGGTCAGAGGGTCAGGCGATCACCCGACGCAGCACCTGCGCCGGGTCGATGATGGTGAAGTCCGGGCTACCCTCGGCGGCCGGGACATAGGCGGATGCGGAGCCGTTTCCCAGGGGGCCGTCCTCGCCCTCGGGCTGGGCGCCGTCCTGCACGGCGCGCACGATGGCGAGCGCGCGCCCGACGCTGAGGGCGACGGGCGGCTCCCGGCGCAGGACCACGAGGTGGTCGCGGGTGCCGTCCGACGCGTCGGGCCGCCCCAGGGCGCGGGCGAGGCCGATCACCGGCACGATCCTCCCCGAGAGGGCGACATAGCCCGAGAGGGCGGGGGCCGTCCCCGGCACGGGGGTGCAGGGACGGCCGGGCAGGACCTGCGCCACGCTGGCGAGCGGCAGGCCGATCCGGTCGTCGCCGCAGACGCAGACGAGATACGGAAAGGTCGCCCGCTCCGGCGCGGCGGCGCCCTCCGCGCGGCGGGCGAGGGCGAGGGTGCGCGCGGCCTTGATGTCCCGGATGCGGGTGAAATCGCGCTCCGTCGCGTCGCGCATGGTCAGGCCTGCCCCCGCATCGTCCCAAAGCTCCGGCCCAGCGCGGCGGAGACGCCGGCCGCGACATCACGCGCCAGCGCCCCGTCGCCTTCCGGCAGCACCGTGTCGGGGGGAAGGGATTGGCTGAGGGCGAAGGCGTTGTCGAGGGCCCTGACAGCCTCGACCCTGCGGCCGAGGCCAAGGAGGAGCAGGCCGAGATGGTAATGGGCCATCACGAAATGACGGTCGAGGTAGAGCGCGGCCCGCAGCGCCCGCTCCGCTTCCGCATCACGCCCGAGGCTCACGGCGATGAGCCCTTCATAAAAGCGCAAGCCCGCATGGGTCGGATCCGCGTCGAGGGCCTTCCGAAGGACCCGCCACGCCGCGCCGGTCTCGCCGGCATCGGCCAGCATCCGCACGCGGTCGAGGGGGGCGGCCTCCTCGTTCCCCTGTTCGGTCTCTACCTCAACCTCATCCTGAGGTGCCGCGTCAGCGGCCTCGAAGGAGGGCTCCAGGATTCGCCGTGAGACCTCGACCGCCCTTTCGACGCTCGCCAGGACGGGCGGTTCGGGAAGCATGAACGGCACGGGGAGCACCGGCTCGGCCACAGGGCTTCCGCCCGGCCGGTAGGCGACGGTGCCCGGCAGGCTCACCGGATCGAGGAAGGCCGAGAAGGTCGGGTTCGGTTCGGCATGGCCCAGCAGGAGCCAGCCCTCCGGCCGCAGCCGCCGGCCGAGGCCGTGGACCACGCGGGTGACGGTGGCCGCGTCGAAATAGATGAGCACGTTGCGGCAGAGGATGAGGTCGTAGCCCTCCTCGCCGCCACCCGGAGGCTCGGCGACCTTAAGCAGGTTGCCTTGCGCGAACCGGACCATCGCCCGGAATTCCGGGCGCAGGGCGAAGCCGCCCTCACGGCGCAGGCCCGGCTCCGGCGGCAGGTGGGTGAAGTAGCGCAGGCGCTCCTCCGGCGGCATCGTCCGCAGGGCCCAGCGCCCGTATTCGGCCGCCCGCGCCGTGGCGATGGCCTCCGCGCTGATGTCGGTGCCGAGGATCGTCACCCGCCACTCGGGCAGCGCCTCGCCCAGGATCTCGCGCACGAGGATCGCCAGGGAATAGGGCTCGGCCCCCGTGGAGCAGCCCGCGCTCCAGATCCGCAGCCGCTTCTCCGACCGGCGGGAGGCGACGAGATCGGGCAGGATCGTGCCGCGCAGGGCGGTGAACTGCTCGCTGTAGCGGAAGAAGAACGTCTCCCCGATGGTGATCTCGGCTTCGAGCCGCGCCCATTCCGCCTCGCCCTGGGTCGGCTCGTCGAGGAGGGCGGCGAAGCCCGCGAGATCGGGCGCTCCCGTCGCCCGCATCCGGCGGTACAGGCGCTCCAGCAGCAGGTCGTCCTTGTCGCTGTAATAGGCGTGGCCGGTGCGCGCGATGATCCGCGCCTTGAGCGCGGCATAGGCGGGCTCGACGGCGGGGTCGGGTCGGGGCTTGCCCGGCCGGCGCATCCGGGGTCAGGCCGAAGCGGGATCGGGCAGGGCGGACAGGCGCGCGGCGGCGGCACGGGCCAGCCCCTCGACGCGCGCACGCTCGGCATGGGTGAGAAGGCGCTCGGGGTCGAGGGCGGGCACGAGGCGGTCCTTGATGACGAGGCCAGATGCGACGCAACCGTTCAGACTCGCCTCCGGATCCGCCCCGCGGTGCGCATCCGGCGTGACGGCCTTGAGATCCGCCACCCGGTCCACGAGCCACGCGAGGGAGCGGTCGCGGGCCAGGATCAGATGGGCATAGAGTCCTGGCCCGGTGGCGTCGGCGCGCAGGCCGAGCAGCGCGGCGAGGTCGAGCACCGGCACGGGGCGCCCGCCGAGGTTGACGAGGCCGAGCAGCCAGCCGCCGGAGGCCGGCGCGGCCAGCAGCTCCGGCAGGGGCAGCACCTCCGCGACGGCCTCGCGGGGCAGGGCGCAGGCCGTGCCGGCCACGTCCAGAATCAGATAGGCCGTCGATTCGCCCGCCACGTCAGCCTCCCCAGACGGCCCAGGGTGAGCCGACGTTTCTTGATCGGCAATTGCCCACCGAAAATGTCTTAACTGCGGAACCATGTCCTCGTTAGGGGCTTTGGCGAGGCGCGGCGACGCTGTTCATGCGAGTGGCGAGCGCTCGCAGATGGAAGGACTACACCCATGAGGAGCATTCTGCTCGGCGCCGCGGCGCTCACCCTGATCGCCGGCTCGGCCTTCGCCCAGGGCGGCTCGCCCTACAACACGTCCGGCGCGCAGGCCGGCGGCCCCCGTGGCGGTATGGAGCGCCGCATGGGCGATGCCCCGATGACCGGCGCCCCGATGGCCGGTGCCCCGATGGCGGAAGGCCGCCCGATGATGAAGCGTCACCGGATGCACAAGCGCATGCACCACCGCAAGATGCATCACCGCCGGTCGATGCGCCACGGCATGTAAGCCGATCAGGCCCGCGCCTCGCGGGCCTTTTTTTCGCGCAAAGCCCCCGGACGGCGCGTTTGCGCACCCGCGCAACGCCGCTATGTTGCGAAGCGAAAACAACCCGGGCGGGAGGAACGGATGGCGCAGCCGGTGGAGCACCGGGGCGAGGGCGGCGTCGAGGCGCGGCGCGAGGCCATCGTCACCGCCGTGCGCCAGCGCGGCTTCATGACCATCGAGGCCCTGGCCGGTCAGTTCGGCGTCACCGTCCAGACGATCCGCCGCGATCTCAACGAACTCAGCGCCGAGGGCCGCCTGGAACGCTACCGGGGCGGCGGCGGCCTGCCCTCCAGCGTCGAGAACATCGACTACGCCGACCGGCGGGTGACGCTGCTCGCGGAGAAGACGCGCATCGGCCGCCTCGCCGCGAGCCGGATCCCGTCGCATTGCTCGGTCTTCGTCAACATCGGCACCACGCCTGAGGCGGTCGCCCGCGAGCTGACCCGCCATGACGACCTCAGCGTCATCACCAACAACCTGCACGTCGCGCTCTCGCTCGCCGACGCCACGACCTTCCGCATCGTCGTGGCCGGGGGCACCGTGCGCAACCGCGATGGTGCCGTGCTCGGGCAATTGACCAGCGACACGCTCGGCCAGTTCCGGGTGGACGTCGCCGTGATCGGCATCAGCGGCATCGACGCGGACGGGGCGCTGCTCGATTACGATTACGAGGAGGTCCGCGCCACGCAGGCGATCCTCGCCCATGCCAAGCGCACCTTCCTCGTGGCCGACCACACCAAGTTCACCCGGCGCCCGATGGTGCAGGCGGGCCACCTCTCGCAGATCGACACGTTCTTCACCGACCGGCCTCCCCCGCCCGCCGTCGCCGCCATGATGGAGCGGGAGGGCGTCGCCCTGGCCGTGGCCGATGAGCCATAGCGAACATCCAATTTTCGCTTGCGAAAATCCGAATCGGGTTTAGGATCCCCGCCAACGAACAAGCGGAGGAACCCATGGCGACCGCCTCGCCCCCACGCGGAGAGCCCGACGTCTACGATCTCCTCGTCGTCGGCGGTGGGATCAACGGCACCGGCATCGCCCGCGATGCGGCCGGTCGCGGCCTGTCGGTCCTGCTCGCGGAGCGGGGCGATCTGGCCGGGTCCACCTCCTCGTCCTCGACGAAGCTGATCCACGGCGGCCTGCGCTACCTCGAATATTACGAGTTCCGCCTCGTCCGCGAGGCCCTGGCCGAGCGGGAGCGCCTGCTGCGCCTCGCGCCGCACGTCATCTGGCCGCTGCGCTTCGTGCTGCCGCACGACAAGGGTCTGCGCCCCGCGTGGCTGCTGCGGATGGGCCTGTTCCTCTACGATCACCTGGCGCGGTTGCGAACGCTGCCGGGTTCGGAATCGGTCGATCTGCACCGCTCGCCTGTCGGGCGCCCGCTGCAGGACCGGCTGACCAAGGGCTTCCTCTATTCGGATTGCTGGGTGGAGGACAGCCGCCTCGTCGTGCTGAACGCCATGGACGCGCAGACGCGCGGCGCCACGATCCTGACCCGCACCGGCGTCGCCTCGGCGCGGCGGGAGGGCGATCTCTGGGTGGCGCGGCTGCACGACGAGCGCAGCGGGACCGACCGCACCGTGCGCGCCAAGGCGGTGGTGAACGCCGCCGGCCCCTGGGTGAGCAAGACGCTGGGCGGCACGCTGGGCATCAACTCCCGCGCCGCCGTGCGGCTCATCAAGGGCAGCCACATCGTGGTGCGCAAGCTGTTCGAGGGCGATCAGGCCTACATCCTGCAGCAGCCCGACAAGCGCATCATCTTCGCCATTCCCTACGAGCGGGACTTTACGCTCATCGGCACCACCGACGTGCCCTATGACGGCGAGCCCGGCCCGGTCTCGATTTCGGGCGAGGAGACGGATTACCTCTGCTCCTGCATCAACCGCTCGTTCAAGACGGCGATCGGCCCCTCGGATGTGGTGTGGAGCTATTCGGGCGTGCGCCCCCTCTACGACGACGCGGCGGAGAACGCCTCGGCCGTCACGCGGGACTACGTCCTCGATGTCGAGGATGCGGGCGGGCGCCTGCCGGTGCTCTCGGTGTTCGGCGGCAAGATCACGACCTATCGCCGCCTCGCCGAGCACGCGCTGGAGAAGCTGGCGCCGTATTTCCCCGGCCTGAAGCCCGCCTGGACGGGGGAGGGCATCCTCCCCGGCGGCGACATGCCGGACGCCGACTTCGACACGTTCCTCGCGGACCTGAAGCGCCGCCGCCCCTTCCTGCCGGACGAGTTGGCCCGGCGCCTCGCCCGCGCCTACGGCACGAAGGTCGAGATCCTGCTCGGCACCGCGGCCTCGATGGCCGATCTCGGCGAGACCTTCGACGGGGGCCTCACGGCGGCGGAAGTCGATTACCTGCGCGAGCACGAATGGGCGGTGAGCGCCGAGGACATCCTGTGGCGCCGCTCGAAGCTCGGCCTGCGCACGAGCCCGGAGAGCGCGGCACGGCTCTCCACCTATCTCGACCGCCACGCCGTGGCGGCCTGACCGCACCACACCCCGCGACCCCGAACCGGCCTGAGACCGGAGGGGACCGACCAAGGAGGAAACGATGAGCCGTTACGTCGGGGCCATCGACCAGGGCACGACCAGCACCCGCTTCATGGTCTTCGACCGGGAAGGCACGGTGATCACGGTCGCGCAGGAGGAACACGCGCAGATCTATCCGGCGCCGGGCCATGTCGAGCACGACGCCGCCGAGATCTGGGCGAAGACGCGGAAGGTGATGCGGGAGGCCCTGGCCAAGGGCAACCTCACCCCGAAGGACCTTGCGGCCATCGGCATCACCAACCAGCGTGAGACGACGGTCATCTGGGACCGGACGACCGGCAAGCCTCTGCACAACGCCCTCGTCTGGCAGGACACCCGCAACGACCGGCTCGTCTCGGAATTCGCCCACCAGGGCGGGCGCGACCGGTTTCGCGACCTCACCGGCCTGCCGCTGGCGAGCTACTTCTCCGGTCTGAAGCTGCGCTGGCTCCTCGACCACGTGGACGGCGCCCGCGAGAAGGCGGAAGCCGGCGATGTGCTGTTCGGCAACATCGACACCTGGCTCCTCTGGAACCTGACCGGCGGCCCGGAGGGCGGCCTGCACGCCACCGACGTCACCAATGCCAGCCGCACACAGCTGATGTCCCTCAAGTCCCTCGATTGGGACGAGGGGATGCTCAAGGAATTCGGCATCCCCCGGGCGATGCTGCCGAGGATCGTCTCCTCCAGCGAGGTCTATGGCGAGGCCAAGGGTGCCGCGGTGGGCGATTTCGCGGGCGTGCCCATCGCCGGCATCCTCGGCGACCAGCAGGCGGCCCTGTTCGGCCAGACCTGCTTCACCCCCGGCGAGGCCAAGAACACCTACGGGACCGGCTGCTTCGCGCTGATGAACACGGGCGAGGAGGCGGTGCCCTCGAAGGCCGGTCTCGTCACCACGCTGGGCTACCGCCTCGATGGGCAGAAGCCGGTCTATGCGCTGGAAGGCTCCATCGCGATCACCGGGGCCTTGGTGCAGTGGCTGCGCGACAACCTGCACATGATCAAGGACTCGGCCGAGGTCGAGACCCTGGCCGCCACCGTCGAGGACAATGGCGGCGTCTATTTCGTGCCGGCCTTCTCGGGCCTCTACGCGCCGCACTGGAACGAGGGCGCGCGCGGCCTGATCATCGGCCTCACCCGCTACGCCAACCGGGGCCACATCGCCCGCTCGGTGCTGGAGGCGACCGCCTTCCAGACCCGCGAGGTGCTGGCCGCGATGGCCAAGGATTCCGGCATCCCGGTGAAGGAACTGCGGGCCGATGGCGGCATGGTCGCCAACGGGACGCTGATGCAGTTCCAGGCCGACATCCTCGACGTGCCGGTCGTCCGCCCGAAGGTCTCGGAGACGACGGCGCTCGGCGCCGCCTACGTCGCCGGCCTCGCGGTGGGCTACTGGAAGGGCCTCGACGACCTCAAGCGCAACTGGGGCGTCGACAGGCGCTGGACGCCGCAGATGGACGCCGCCCGCCGCGAGACCACCGCGGCCATGTGGAGCCGGGCGGTGGAGCGCTCCTTCGACTGGAAGGCCGACGAGGACTGATCGGCCGACGAACCAGAACAAGACTGCAACAACGGGGAGACACGTCATGGCATCGCCGTTCCTGGGCGAGATGCTGGGCACGATGACGCTCATCGTGCTCGGCGACGGTGTGGTGGCGGGGGCGCTGCTGAAGCGCTCCAAGGGCGAGGCGATGGGCTGGATCGGCATCACCGCCGGCTGGGCCTTCGCGGTGCTCGCAGGCGTGTTCGTGGCGAATGCCACCGGCAGCGCCGACGCGCATATCAACCCGGCAGTGACGCTCGGCGGGGCGATCAGCACGGGCGATTATGCGAAGCTCGCGGTCTACCTGCCGGCGCAGTTCCTCGGGGCCTTCCTCGGCGCGGTGCTGGTGTGGCTGCATTACCTGCCGCACTGGGCGGAGACGCCGGAGACGGACCTGAAGCTCGCCGTGTTCTGCACCGGCCCGGCCATCCGCAACGCGCCGGCCAACATGATCTCCGAGATCGTGGGCACCTTCTTCCTGGTCCTCACCATCGCCGCCCTGGTGGCGAGCACCTCCGGCAATGCCGGCGCCTTCCCGCGCGGCGTCGCGCCCTACCTCGTGGCGATGCTGGTCTGGGGCATCGGCCTGTCGCTCGGCGGCACCACCGGCTACGCCATCAACCCCGCCCGCGACCTCGGGCCCCGCATCGCCCACGCCGTGCTCCCCATCGCGGGCAAGGGTTCGTCCGATTGGGGCTACGCGCCGATCCCCGTGGCGGGACCGGCCATCGGGGCGATCCTGGCGGGATTGTTCGTGCGGCTGCTCGGGATCTGAACCGCGCCGGCCCCGTGACACCGCCCGCATTCGGTCGCGCTCCAGCGTCGCGCCCGTTTGCGGCGGCGGCGCGAAGCGCCTAAGTCAGCGGCATCCTTTCTGAATGCGCGCCCCGGCGCGACCCGGTTCCCCATGGCCGTCGTCCTCGACATCCTCAAGAATGACCCACGGCCGCCGCGCCACCCGGAAAAGGCGCACCGGCCCGACCAGCAGGTCGCGCTGAAGAAGCCGGACTGGATCCGCGTGAAGGCGCCGGGCTCCAAGGCCTGGGGCGAGACGCGGGCCATCGTGCGCGAGCACGGGCTCGTCACCGTCTGCGAAGAGGCCGGCTGCCCGAACATCGGCGAGTGCTGGGAGAAGCGGCACGCCACCTTCATGATCATGGGCGACACCTGCACGCGGGCCTGCGCCTTCTGCAACGTGCGCACCGGCCTCCCGGAGGGCCTGGACGCCGCCGAGCCGGAGAAGATCGGCGATTCGGTCGCCAAGCTCGGCCTGCACCACGTCGTCATCACCTCCGTCGACCGCGACGACCTCAAGGATGGCGGCGCCGGGCATTTCGCCCGCACCATCGCGGCGATCCGCCGGGCGAGCCCCGGCACCACCGTCGAGATCCTCACCCCCGATTTCCTGCGCAAGGACGGCGCCCTGGAAACGGTCGTCGCGGCCCGGCCCGACGTGTTCAACCACAACTTGGAAACGGTGCCTTCGAAGTACCTGACGGTGCGCCCCGGCGCCCGCTACTTCCACTCGGTGCGCCTGCTGCAGCGGGTCAAGGAACTCGATCCGACGATCTTCACCAAGTCCGGCATCATGGTCGGCCTCGGGGAGGAGCGGAACGAGGTGCTGCAACTGATGGATGACCTGCGTTCGGCGGATGTCGATTTCCTCACCATCGGCCAGTATCTCCAGCCGTCGAAGAAGCACCATGCGGTGATGCGTTTTGTCCCGCCGGACGAGTTCAAGGGTTACGAAACCACGGCCTACGCCAAGGGTTTCCTCCTCGTGTCGGCGACGCCGCTGACGCGCTCGTCCCACCATGCCGGCGAGGATTTCGCCCGGCTTCAGGCGGCCCGGCTCGCCAAGCTGTCGCCCGCGCTGTCCGCCTGAGGAAAGTCCTTTCGGAATGCCATCCTTCCGGGTCACGCGCCGGGTGCGGCACACTGCCCAGCAGATGTACGACCTCGTCGCCGACGTCGAACGCTACCCCGAGTTCCTGCCGCTCTGCGAGTCGCTGCGCGTCATCCGCCGCCAGGACATGCCCGAGGGCGGGCAGGTGCTGATCGCGGAGATGGGCGTCGGCTACAAGGCGATCCGCGAGCGGTTCACCACCCGCGTTTCCCTCGATCCCGGGGGGCGGAAGATCGTGGCCGAATACATCGACGGCCCGTTCCGGCATCTGGAGAACCGCTGGACGTTCAAGGAGGCCGAGGGCGGCACCTGCGACGTCGACTTCTTCATCACCTACGAGTTCAAGAGCCGGGCGCTCGGCCTGCTGATGGGCACGATGTTCGACCGCGCCTTCCGCAAGTTCACCGATGCCTTCGAGGGGCGGGCGGCGCGGATCTACGGCGCCGCCTGACCGCTCAGGCCGCCGCCGGCCCCGCCACCTCGACGCGGTTCCGCCCCAGGGCCTTCGCCCGGTAGAGCGCCCGGTCGGCGTTGGCCAGAAGCTGGCCGAGATCGCCCCGGCCGGGCCGCGCCTCCGCGAGGCCGACGCTCACCGTCGCCCGGATGCCCTCGACGGAGGTCTCCGCGAACCGCGCAGCCACCGCCTCGCCGATCCGGCGCGCCTCCGCGAGGCCACGCCCCGGCAACAGCGCCGCGAACTCCTCCCCGCCGAGCCGCGCGACCACGGGGTCCGGTATCTCGACGTCACGGATGAGATCGCGCACCACGACGGCGAACAGGCGGATCACCGCGTCGCCGGCCGCGTGGCCGTGGCGGTCGTTGATCGCCTTGAAGTGGTCGAGGTCGAAGGCGAGCAGCGAGACCGGGGCGTCTCCGCCGCGCGCGGCCAGCATGAACTCGCCCTGCTCGAAGAAGCCGTGCCGGTTCGAGAGGCCGGTGAGGTAATCCGTCCGGGCGGCGGCGCGCAGGCGGTCCTGCGCCTCCTCGCGGACCAGGGAGACGAAGGTCATCGGCACCGCGATGGAATACAGCACCGCCTCGTACATCGTGATGTTGGCGACCACCGAGAGGATGTCGGCGCCGTAGGCGGCGGCGAGCGGCGGCACCACGAAGGCGCGGGCGCAGTAGAACACGGCGTGCCCGGCGGGGATCGCCACGGCGAGGGGCCGGGAGCGCAGGCGCCGCAGGGCCCGGCTGCGGGAGGTGACGAGGGCGGTCAGGCCGCAGATCGCCGCGATGGGCAGCGCGGCGACGTGGTTCCAGAAGGCCGCCGGGAAATGCACCCCCGCCACGGCCCAGAGCAGGGCGAGGCCGAGGAGCAGGGCCGCGTACCAGCGCACCCCGCCGACCGGCCCGTCGAGCCGGCGCACGCCGTGCAGCCACGTCAGGTAGCCCGAGACGAACAGGATGTTGGCCGCCGCGAGCCCGGTGATGCCGGGCAGGCTGAAGCGGTTCATCGCCATGATGGTGCCGGCCGTGAAGATCACGGAGCCGGAGGCCCAGAGGCCGAGTTCCGTCGCGCGGAACGGCTGCGCCATCCGCTCCCACAGCATCATCGCCGCCCCGGTGAGCAGCGTGCCGACGAGCAGGAAGTAGAGAGTGTGAAGATCGATCTGCATCGTGGTCACAGCGGGATGCACCGGCAGTATCACCACCGGGATCGAATAATCCCTTACAACACGGCCTTCGCGTCCGATTGTGGTTAAGGTCGCTTGTCTGTTTTCGCTCGAAAGTCTCGCAGTCGTCCTCTACTCGGCCGGCGCGAGCGCGCCTTCGAGGAGACCGAGCGCGTCGGCGACGGCGGCGCGGCGGATGCCGGCCCGGCCGAGATCGCCGTAGCGGCGTGCGATGTGGCGCGTCCCGTGCGGCCCGGCGACGGCGAGGTGGACGAGCCCCACGGGCTTCTCCGCGCTGCCGCCGCCCGGCCCGGCGATTCCGGTGATGGCGACCGCGACGTCGGCGCGGGAGGCCGCCCGCGCGCCCTCGGCCATGGCGCGGGCCACCGGCTCGCTCACCGCGCCGTGGCGCGCGATCAGGGCCGGATCGACGCCGATGGCCTCCGCCTTGGCCGCGTTGGAATAGGTGACGTAGCCGCGCTCCACCACCGCCGAGGAGCCCGGCACCGCCGTCAGCAGGGCGGCGACGAGGCCGCCGGTGCAGGATTCGGCCGTGGCGCAGGTGCGGCCGGCGCGCGCATAGGCCGCCACGAGGGCGTCCGCGCGGGCGAGGAGGTCGGGATCGTCGATCACGGGCGAGGACTTCCTTGGGCCGCAGGCGCCCTATGTCGCGGAGGCTACGACCTTAGCCCCGCGTTGCAGGGCTGCTCAACCATGGAGACGGTGGCCTCATGATCTTTCCGGCAACGACGGCGTATTACGCGGCGATCCTCGCCCTGGTCTATCTCGGCCTGTCGGGCTGGGTGATGGGCGGGCGCCTCTCGGGCAACGTCCTGCACGGCGACGGCGGCGATGCCGATCTGCAGAAGCGCATCCGCAGCCAAGCCAATTTCGGCGAGTACGTGCCGATCGCGCTGATCCTGATCGGCCTGCTGGAAGGGCGCGGCGCCAGCCACACCACCGTCCAGGCCCTGCTGATCGCCCTGCTCGTCGGGCGCCTGCTGCATCCGGTGGGCATGTTCGCCCCCGCCAACTCCCCGCGTCAGTTCGCCTGCCGGGGCGGCGGCATCCTGCTCACCTTCGGCGCGGTGCTGGTCGCGGCGGTGCTGCTGCTGGTGTGACGCGGGACGGGGGCGCCCTCAGGCGCCCGCCTCCTCGTCCGGCAGGCGCACGGTGGCGGCGGCCTGCGCGGCCAAGCCCTCGGCGCGGCCGACGAAGCCGAGCTTCTCGGTCGTTGTCGCCTTGATCGACACCGCGCTCAGGGGCACCCCGGCGATGGCGGCGATGCGGGCGCGGATCTCCTCGCGGTGCTTGCCGATGCGCGGGGCCTCGGCCAGCACGGTGATGTCGAGATGGTCGATCCGGCCGCCCCGCGCCCGCACCAGCCCGCAGGCATGGGCCAGGAACTGGTCCGACGAGGCACCGCGCCACTTTTCGTCGGAGGGCGGAAAATGAGTGCCGATGTCGCCGTCGGCGATGGCGCCGAGCAGGGCGTCGGTGAGGGCGTGCAGGGCCACGTCCCCGTCCGAATGGGCGAGCACGCCCCGGTCGGCCGGGATGCGGATGCCGCCGAGCCAGACATGATCGCCCTCGGTGAAAGCGTGGACGTCGAAGCCCGTGCCGAGGCGGGTCACATACTGGGTCATGGCTGGCGCTCCGGCGCGGCGGCTGAGAAGGCCCGCTCGGCCTCGATGAGGTCGGCGGCCTGGGTGATCTTGCGGTTGTCGAGGTCGCCCGCGAACACCACGACGGACAGGCCCGCCCATTCGGCGAGGGCCCCGTCGTCGGTGAAGGCGTGGAGATCCCGCGCCGCCGCCGCCCGGTGGGCGTCGAGGAGCGGGCCGAAGGCGAAGGATTGCGGCGTCTGCACCGCGCGCAACGTCTCCCGCGACGGGGTCTCGACCACGCGGCCGATGCCGGGCTCGATCTCCTCGACGCGCTTGACCGTGTCGGTCACGGCCACGCCCGGCACGGCGGCGCCGTAATCCCGCCCGGCGCGGATCGCCCGCGCGATCAGCTCCGGCCGGATGAAGGGCCGCGCCGCGTCGTGGACGAGGACGATGGCAGGCGCCTCGCCCCCGGCCAGGGCTTCGAGCCCGGCGCGCACCGACATCTGCCGCGTCGCGCCGCCCTCGACGGGCTCGGCGATGCGGGCGCGAATCGCCGGGTCGAGGTCTTCGAGGCATTCGCGGAAGAAATCCGCCGCGTCGGCGGCGATCACCGGCTGGATCGTCGCGATGGCCGGGTGGGCGGCGAGCGCCGCGAAGGTCCGGGTGAGCACCGCCTGCCCCCCGACGCGCCGGTATTGCTTGGGCACCCCGCCGCCGATGCGGATGCCGCGCCCGGCCGCCACGACGATGGCGGCGACGCTCTCACTCTCTGCGGGGGCGGACATGGGGCGGTGGGGATCCCGGCTCGAACGGCGGCAGACCTGCCGCGCGGCCGGCGCCATACCTGTGAAACGTGCCCTGCGTTTAAGCGGGGGAGGGGGCGAAATCAACGCGAAGGCCGCGCTTGCGTCCGGCCCCGCTTTGCCTCATTGTTGAGCAGAATGAAGACTGACCATTATTTGGGCGCCCTGCGCCGCGGACGTTCGGCAGAGGACCCACCCCTCTGCCTGCTGGCGCCGCTGTCCGGCGTGACGGACCTGCACATGCGCCGCATCGCCCTGCGCTGCGGGGCGAGCGCGGTCGTCTCCGAGATGGTCGCCGCGCGGGAATTCGCGAAGGGCTCGGCCGAGGCGACGCTTCGGGCGGAAGGGGCCGGCATCGACACCCACATCGTCCAGCTCGCGGGCTGCGAGGCCGCGCCGCTCGCCGAGGCCGCCCGCCTCGCGGAGGCGAACGGCGCCGACGCCATCGACGTGAACATGGGCTGCCCGGCGAAGATCGTGACGGGCATCGCCTCCGGCTCGGCGCTGATGCGCGATCTCGACCATGCCGAGCGCCTGCTCGCCGCCGTGCGCGCGGCGGTGGCGATCCCGGTCACGGTGAAGATGCGCCTCGGCTGGGACGACGCGAGCCGCAACGCCGCCGACCTCGCCGCCCGCGCGGAGCGGCTGGGGCTCAACGCGGTGACGGTCCACGGCCGCACCCGCCAGCAATTCTACAAGGGCCGGGCCGATTGGCCGGCGATCCGCGCGGTCGTCGAGGCCGTCTCGATCCCCGTCATCGCCAACGGCGACGTCACCGGCCTCGACGAGGCCCGCGCCTGCCTGTCCGCCTCGGGCGCGGCGGGGGTGATGATCGGCCGGGCGGCGACCGGGCGGCCCTGGCTCGTGGGGCAGGTGGCGGCGGCGCTCGCCGGCCGCGAGGCGCCGTCCCCGACCCGTGCGGAGCAGGCCGCTCTGGCCGTCGAGCATTACGAAGGGCTGCTGTCGCTCTACGGGCCGCAGATGGGCGTGCGCCACGCGCGCAAGCACCTCGCCGCCTATGCCGAGACCGGCGGGGCCTTGAGCGGGACGGAGCGCACCGCGCTCCTGACCACCACCGATCCGCAGGCGGCGCTCGCCCTCCTGACGCGCGCCTTCGCGGGCGCGGAGCCCATGATGAGGGAAGCGGCGTGAGCGGCGACGACTTTCCCCCTCCCGGTTACAAGCTCTCGGGCAGCGAGGCCGTGCTCAACGCCCTGCCGCTGCCGGTGCTCACCATCGGCGGGGACGAGCGCATCCTCCAGTGCAACCATGCGGCGGAGGCGTTCTTCGAATACTCGGCGCGGCTGATGCAGCGGCGGCGCCTGCGCGACATCATCCCGTTCGGCTCGCCGATCATCTCCCTGGTGAACGAGGTGCGCCGCCGCCGGGCGAGCGTCAGCGAGTACCGGGTGGACCTGACCCAGCCGCGCCTCGGCACCGAGCGCAGCGTCGACGTGTTCGCGACGCCCCTCGATGAGGGCGACGCCGTGGTGATGATGCTCCAGGAGCGCACCATCGCGGACAAGATGAACCGCCAGCTCACCCATCGCGGCGCGGCCCGCTCGATGGTGGCGCTCGGCGCGATGCTCGCCCACGAGATCAAGAACCCGCTCGCCGGCATCCGCGGCGCGGCGCAGTTGCTGGAAAGCACCGGCGCCGAGGAGGACCGGCTGCTCACCCGCCTGATCTGCGACGAATCCGACCGGATCGTGCGCATCGTGGAGCGGATGGAGCTGTTCGGCGACGAGCGCCCGGCCGAGCGCGGCCCGGTGAACGTCCACGGGGTGCTCGATCAGGTGAAGCGCTCGGCGCAGTCGGGCTTTGCCCGTCACATCCGCTTCATCGAGACCTACGACCCTTCGCTGCCGCCGGTCCTCGGCAACCGCGACCAGCTGGTTCAGGTGATCCTCAACCTCGTCAAGAACGCCGCCGAGGCCATCGGCCCGGACGCGGTGGAGGGCGAGATCACCCTGGCGACCGCCTTCCGCACCGGCCTGCGGCTGCAGATCCCCGGCTCGCGGGAACGGGTGAGCCTGCCCATCGAGGTGGCGATCCGGGACAACGGCCCCGGCATCTCCGCCGAGATGCTGAGCGACATGTTCGACCCGTTCGTGACCACCAAAGCACAGGGTTCCGGCCTCGGTCTTGCTTTGGTCGCCAAGATCGTCGGCGACCATGGAGGGATCGTCGAGTGCGATCCCGCCCCACGCCGGACGACGTTCCGCATTCTCCTTCCGATGTCGAGCGCACGCGACGGGCGCGAGCCGACGGTCGAGCCATGATCGGGATGCCTGCCGGAGGTTCTGAGTAACAGTCATGCCGAACGGCCACATCATCGTCGCGGACGACGACGCCGCCATCCGCACCGTCCTGAACCAGGCGCTGTCCCGGGCGGGCTACGAGGTCCGCTCCACGGGCAACTGCGCCACCCTCTGGCGCTGGGTCGCCCAAGGCGAGGGCGATCTCGTCATCACCGACGTGGTGATGCCGGACGAGAACGTGTTCGACCTGCTGCCGCGCATCAAGCGCGTGCGGCCGGAACTGCCGATCATCGTGATGAGCGCGCAGAACACGTTCATGACCGCGATCCGCGCCTCGGAGCGCGGCGCCTACGAATACCTGCCCAAGCCCTTCGACCTGAAGGAGCTGATCGCCATCGTCGGCCGCGCCCTGTCGCGGCCACGCGGCGCACCCGCGCAGGGGGCCGGGCCCGAGAACGAGGACATCCCGCTGGTCGGCCGCTCGCCCGCCATGCAGGAGATCTACCGGGCGCTGGCCCGGCTGATGCCCACCGACCTCACCGTGATGATCACGGGCGAGTCGGGCACCGGCAAGGAACTCGTCGCGCGCGCGCTCCACGATTACGGCCGCCGCCGCACCGGCCCGTTCGTGCCGGTCAACATGGCCGCGATCCCCCGCGACCTCATCGAATCCGAATTGTTCGGCCACGAGAAGGGCGCCTTCACCGGGGCGCTCCAGCGCTCGGCCGGCCGGTTCGAGCAGGCCGAGGGCGGCACGCTGTTCCTCGACGAGATCGGCGACATGCCGATGGAGGCGCAGACCCGTCTGCTCCGCGTCCTCCAGCAGGGCGAATACACCACCGTCGGCGGCCGGGTCCCGATCCGCACGAACGTGCGCATCATCGCGGCCACCAACAAGGACCTGCGGGTCTCGATCCAGCAGGGCATCTTCCGCGAGGATCTGTTCTTCCGCCTGAACGTCGTGCCGCTGCGGCTTCCCGCCCTGCGGGAGCGCTCGGAGGACGTGCCCGATCTCATCCGCCACTTCTTCGTGCTGGTCGAGCGCGAGGGTCTCACCCGCAAGACCCTCGACGGCGACGCGATGGAGAAGCTGAAGCGCTATCGCTGGCCGGGCAACGTCCGCGAGTTGGAAAACCTCGTCCGCCGGCTCGCCGCCCTCTACCCGCAGGAGACGATCACCGGCCCCGTCATCGAGGCCGAACTCGATACCCTGCCGCTCGCGCAGCCGGCGGCGGCCGGGGGCACGAATGGGGCAGGACGCAAGTCCGCTGGGGAATCGGAGAGCCTGTCGAGCGCCGTCGAGCGGCACCTGTCCGACTATTTCTCGGGCTACCGCGACACTCTGCCGCCGCCCGGCCTGTATCACCGCATTCTGCGGGAGATCGAAGGCCCGCTGATCGGCGCGGCCCTCGCGGCGACGCGCGGCAACCAGATCCGCGCGGCAGAACTGCTCGGCGTGAACCGGAATACCCTGCGCAAGAAGGTGCGCGACCTCGACCTGCAGGTGTTCCGCACGGCACGATGACGAGAGGGGCGGGGGAATCCGATGTCCCGCCCATTCCCGCCCTCGACCTCATCCTGAGGTGCCCGCCCCGGCGGGCCTCGAAGGAGGGATCCAGGGATCGCAGCGCTTTCCGGAGCCCTCCTTCGAGGCGGCTCCGCCGCACCTCAGGATGAGGGTGAGGGTGGGATGCGTGTTGCCACGCTTCCCTCTTCGATGGGGTTCGGCCGGCCTACCGGCCCCGCATGATCGGATCGCCCGCCATCAGGGCGCGCAGCCGCTCGGTGTCGTAGCCGTTCGGGATCGCCGGCGCGGCCTTCTTGGGCATCGCCACGGGAGCGGGGAGCGGCGCCGGGATCGAGCCCGTCGCGGAAGGTTCGAAGGCGACGGCGCGGGCCACCGGCGCCGGAGGCGCGAGATGGGTGAGCCTGTCGGCGCTGACGAAGACCACGATGGCGGTCGACAGCGCGACGACGAGGCCGCCGAGGAAGGGACGCAGGATACGCACGCCGCAGGACTCGGGAACACGGGATCGGGACGGCAACAGAATAGGCCCGTGGCCGTTAACGAAGCCCCACCCCCGACGCCCGCGAGACCCCATGTCGAACGTGCAGGCCACCGCCAGCGACAGCCCCTTCATCCAGGGCCGCAACGCCCGACTCTACGGCAAGCCGAAGAGCGAGTGCCCCTATGCCGAGGGCACCGAGGACTACAAGGCCTGGATGCAGGCCTACGATGAAGCACAGCAATCCGACCCGCCGCAAACACTCCGCTAAGGCAAAGTCGTCGGACATCCCGCTTTTCGGCCGATACCAAGAAAATCCGAAGATCGACCGGACGGCCCATTAAGGATCGGCTCCCCCATTATTCGCCCATGAGTTGCGGTGGAGCGAGCCCGATGAGCGCGAGGCAGGGAAAGCGGGTACCCCTCGACCGCCCCGGACGGGTGGTGGCGGGCGAGGGCGCGCAGCATGCCTGCATCGTGCGGGACATCTCGGCGGCGGGCGCCCGCCTGCTCCTGCCCGAGGCGGGGCATGTGCCGGAGACCTTCACGTTGTCCCTCGATCCCGGCGGTGATCCCTGGACCTGCAAGGTGGTGTGGCGCAGCCTCGGCGAGATCGGCGTGCGGTTCAACTGACCGTAAGTCTTGACGGGGGAGGGCGGCCTCGGCTTCGTGCCGGGAACCCTTCACCCTCACCCATGGTCCCGATGTCCCTGACGCCGAAGCCCGATTCGAAGAAGCGGTTTGGCCCCGCCACGCGCCTCGTCCATGCGGGCCGCGATCCGTCCGAGCAGCACGGCTTCGTCAACACGCCGATCTATCGCGGCTCCACGGTCCTGTTCCCGACCTACGACGACCTCCAGCATCGGCGCGGGCGCTACACCTACGGCACCCACGGCACCCCGACCTCGGACGCGCTCTGCGACGCCTGGAGCGAGATCGCCGGGGCCGCCGGCACGGTCGCGACGCCCTCGGGCCTCGCCGCCCTCTCCATGGGCCTGATGGCCGCCGTCTCGGCGGGGGACCATCTCCTCGTGACCGACTCGGCCTACCGCCCGACCCGCATCTTCTGCGACGAGGTGCTGGCCCGGTTCGGCGTCGAGACCACCTATTACGACCCGCTCGTCGGCGCCGGCATCGCCGACCTGATGCGCGGGAACACGAAGGCCGTGCTGGTCGAGGCGCCGGGCTCGCTCACCTTCGAGATGCAGGACATCCCCGCGATCGCCGAGGCGGTGCATGCGCGGGGCGCCTGCGTGATCATGGACAACACCTGGGCGACGCCCCTCCTGTTCCCGCCGCACGAGCGCGGCGTCGACATCGCGGTGGAGGCGGGCACCAAGTATCTCAGCGGCGGCTCGGACCTGCTCCTCGGCCTCACCTCGGCCAACGCCCAGTACTGGCCGGCGCTGAACCGCACCTACCACCAGTTCTCGGTCTGCGCCGGGCCGGAGGACATGTTCCTCGCCCTGCGCGGGATGCGCACCATGGGCCTGCGCCTGCGCGAGCACGAGCGCCAAGCCCTCGACATCGCCCGCTGGCTCCAGGCCCGGCCGGAGGTGCTGCGCGTGCTCCATCCGGCCCTGCCGGAGGATCCCGGCCACGCCCTGTGGAAGCGGGACTTCTCCGGGGCGTCGGGCCTGTTCGGCGTGGTGCTGAAGCCCGTGCCGGAGGCGGCCGTGGCCGCCATGCTCGACGGGCTCGAACTCTTCGGGATGGGCTTCTCCTGGGGCGGCTTCGAGAGCCTGTGCATCCCCTTCGACTGCACGAGCTTCCGCACCGCCACCCGCTGGGAGCCGGGCGGGCCGACGCTGCGCTTCCATATCGGCCTGGAAGACCTCGCCGACCTGAAATCGGACCTCGATGCCGGCTTCGCGCGGCTGCGGGCGACGGCCGGCGGGATTTGACTTTCCCCGCCCGATCCCGATTGAGAAACCGGGACCGGAGAGCCGCGACCCGGAGCTTATGACCACACGCCTCTCAGCCGGCGCGCTCCCGCGCGACGGCGACGCCCCGCCCGGTACTCTGCGCGAAGGCCGCATCGTCCTGCTCGACCGGCTGTCCGACAGCCATGCCCGCGCCTGCGCTGGCCTCGCCCTGCTGTGCCTGCTCCTGTTCCTGCCGGGGCAGATCTCCCTGCAGCCGATGGACCGCGACGAGCCGCGCTTCGCCCAGGCCTCCAAGCAGATGCTGGAGACCGGCGACTTCGTGGCGATCCGCTTCCAGGACGAGGCCCGCAACAAGAAGCCGGTCGGCATCTACTGGGCGCAGGCCGCCGCCGTCGCGGCGGGCGAGGCGCTCGGCGTGCCGCACGCTCGCACCCAGATCGCCCTCTACCGTCTCCCCTCGCTCCTCGGGGCGCTGGGCTCGGTGCTGCTCGCCTATTGGGGGGCGCTGGCCTTCCTGCCCCGCCGGAGCGCGCTCCTCGCCGCCGCCCTCTACGGCGCCTGCCTGATGCTGAACGCCGAGGCGCATCTCGCCAAGACCGACGCGCTGCTGGCCGCCTGCGCCACCGCGAGCCTCGGGGCGCTGGCGCGGGTGTGGCTGCGGCGGGCCGGCCGCGATCCCGGACACTCGCCCGTTGCGAACCTTCCCACCCGCACCCCTCATCCTGAGGCGCCCGCGTCAGCGGGCCTCGAAGGAGGCATCCAGAGCCCTCCGCGATTCCTGGAGCCCTCCTTCGAGGCTGCTCCGCAGCACCTCAGGATGAGGGGGAGGGACGGATCGAGCGTCTCGACCTTCCCGGTCTTCCTCGCCTTCTGGCTCGGCATCGCCGTCGGGATCCTCGTGAAGGGGCCGATGGTGCCCCTGTTCGTGGCGCTGCCGGCGCTGTTCCTGTCGTGGAAGGCGCGCTCGGGCGGGTGGCTGAAACCCCTGCGCCCCTGGGCCGGTCTCGCGCTGACGGCGCTGATCGTCGCCCCGTGGTTCGTGGCGATCACCCTCAAGAGCGGCGGCGCCTTCTATGCCGAGGCGGTCGGCAAGGACATGCTCGGCAAGGTCGGCGGCGCGGCCGAGCGGCATTGGGGCCCGCCCGGCGCCTACAGCCTCGCCTTCTTCGCCACCTTCTGGCCGGGCGCCGCCTTCGCCGCCATGAGCCTGCCGCTGGCGTGGCGCGAGCGCCGGGACGACGCCATCGCCTTCCTGATCGCGACGGTGCTGCCGGCGTGGCTCGTCTTCGAGGCGGTGCCGACGAAGCTGCCGCATTACGTCCTGCCGCTGATGCCCTGGATCGCCGTGCTGACGGTGATCGCCCTGGGGCGGGGCGAGGTCACGCCGCGCCGCCGGGGCGCGCGGGCGGTGGCCCTGCTGGTGCCGGCGATCCCGATTGGGCTGACCCTCGGCCTCTGCGCCACCGGCTGGAAGCTCGACAACCACGCGATCCCCTGGTTCGCCCTGCCGGTGCTCGGCGCCGCCTGCCTCGTGGCCGGGGCGAGCTGGCTCGCCTTCGCCCGCGCCCTACCGGAGCGGGCCTTCGGCCTCGCGATCCTCGCCTCCTGCCTGCTCGGGCCGGGGGTGCTCGGCTTGGCGCAGCGGCAATTGCCGGCGCTGAAGGTCTCGCCGCGCCTCGCCGCCCTGAAGGACACGCTGCCCTGCCGCGACCCGCTGGTCGCGAGCCTCGGCTACCGTGAACCGAGCCTCGTCTTCCTCACCGGAACCGACCTCGACCTCCTGCCCGACGCCGACGCGGCCAAGGCCTTCCTGCAGGGGGGCGGCTGCCGGCTGCTCTTCGTGGAGGGCAGGGAGCGCGATGCGTTCAACTTCGCCTGGCCCGTGGGCCGCCCCGCTCCGCCGCCGGTCGGCGTGGTCGAGGGCTTCAACCTCAACACCGGCCGCCGCGTGTTCGTGACGGCCTATGCGGCAACCCCATGATGTCCCCGGACGCCCCCCGCCTCACCGTCGTCGTCCCCGTCAAGAACGAGGCCGGCAACATCGCCCCGCTGGTCGCGGAGATCGAGCAGGCCTGCGCCGGCCTGCCCTTCGAGGTGATCTACGTCGATGACGGCTCGACCGACGCCACCCCCGCCGCCCTGGAGGCCGCCCGCGCCGGCCGCCCCTGGCTGCGGGTGCTGCGGCATCAGGCCAGCGCCGGCCAGTCGGCGGCGGTGCGTAGCGGCGTGCTGGCCGCGCGCGGCGCCATCGTCGCCACCCTCGACGGCGACGGCCAGAACGACCCCGCCTTCATCCCGGCGCTGCTGGAGGCCCTGGAACAGGCCGGGGAGGGCGCCGGCCTCGCGCAGGGCCAGCGGCGCGGCCGCAAGGACGGGCGCTTCAAGATGATCCAGTCGCGCATCGCCAACGGGGTGCGCGGGCGGATCCTCAAGGATTCCACCCGCGACACCGGCTGCGGGCTGAAGCTGTTCCGGCGGCACGTCTACCTGCGCCTGCCCTATTTCGATGCGCTCCACCGCTTCATGCCGGCCCTCGTCGCCCGCGAGGGCTACACGGTCGTCCACCGGGACGTGATCGACCGGCCGCGCCTTACCGGCATCTCGAATTACGGGCTGTTCGACCGCCTCTGGGTCGGGCTCCTCGATCTCGCCGGGGTGTGGTGGCTCATCCGGCGCAAGCGCGCCACGCCGCGCGCCGTCGAGACGGCGGCGCGGGAGGCGGATGCCACGAGGGACGAAGACGTCGGATGCTGATTCAACTCGCGCACGACCTGCCGGACTACTTCTACGACGTGTTCGTCACGCGCTTCGATTTCTGGCTCGTGTTCGGCATCCTGGCCCAGCTGATCTTCGGCTCCCGCTTCATCCTGCAATGGATCGCCAGCGAGCGGGCGGGGAAGAGCGTGATGCCGCTCTCCTTCTGGTTCCTCTCGATCGCCGGGGGGCTGATGACCCTGGTCTACGGCTTCGTGCGCAAGGAGCCGGTGATCATCATCGGCCAGGGGCTCTCGACGGGCATCTATGTCCGCAACCTCGCGCTGATCTTCCGGGAGCGGCAGCGCAAGCGCGGCGCGGCGGCATGAGCCCGCTGCCGGCCTTCTACGACGACCTCGACGCCACCCTGTCGGAGCTCTGGCGGCTCCTGGCGGACGGGGCCGCGCACGGGCGCAGCGGCTTCCACCTGCCGACCCTCGCGACCGTGGCGGGGGAGGGGCCTCGCCTGCGCACGGTGGTGCTGCGCGAGGCGGATGCCGCCGCCGGGACCCTGCGGTTCCACTGCGACCGCCGCTCGGACAAGGCGTTCGAGCTGGCCGAGAACCCGGCCTGCGCGCTTGCCGTCTACGATGGCGCGGCGAAGATCCAGATCCGCATCGAGGGCCGGGCGATCCTGCACACGGACGACGCACTGGCCGAGGCGGCCTGGGCCGGCTCCCGGGCGATGAGCCGGGTCTGCTACGCCGCCGAGCCGCCCCCCGGCACGGCGCTGACCGCCGGCAACGCCTATACCCTCCCCGACGAAGCCATTGCGGCCATTGCGGGCCGTCGGCATTTCTGTGCGGTGGTGGTGCAGGCGCAGCGCCTCGACTTCCTCTACCTCGACCGAAGGGGCCACCGCCGCGCGGCGTGGTGCCGGGACGGGTCCGATTGGGAGGGGGGCTGGGTGGCGCCGTGAGTCTTGCGGGGGTGCCGCACGGCGCTTAATGTAGGCAATCTCACTAGATTGGGGTTGCCCATGGAGAAGACCATATCGGCGGCGGAGGCCAACCGTGGATTCTCCGAGATCCTGCGCGGCGTGCGCGACGGTCACAGCTACGTCGTGACCAACCACGGGCGCCCCGTCGCGCGCATCGTCCCCGCCGAACGGGAGGACGCCGCGCGCGACGCCAAGAAGGAGGCTTTGCTCGAGCGCCTGAGAAATCAGCCGATCCGGAAAGTCGAGCCCTGGACCCGTGAAGAGTTGTACGAGGACGAGCAGTGAAAATCGCCCTCGACACCAACTTTCTCGTTTATGCCGAGGGCGGCGACGATGATCCGAAGCGGGATATCGCGCTCGAATTGTTGAGTGAGATACCTCGGAATGCTTCGGTAGTTCCTCTGCAAGTTCTTGGCGAACTGTATAACGTGCTTGTTCGCAAGGGAAAATGGACGCGAGATGAGGCTCGAGCCACCGTCCTCGGGTGGCTCGACACTTATACGACCCTCCCGACGACAGCCGAGACCCTCGCCGCAGCGGCCGACCTTGCCACCGAGCATCGCCTCGCGATCTGGGACGCGGTGATCCTCGCGGCCTCATCCCAGGCCGGATGCCGGCTGCTCCTCACGGAGGATCTTCAGGACGGCTTCCGGTGGGGCGGCGTCACCGTCGCCAACCCGTTCGCGTCCCCGCGCCATCCTCTGCTCGCGGCCGCTCTCGCCAAATCCGGCCCGCTGTCCTGAGGAAGCGGGCCGGCGAAGGAGCGATCAGGCGAACATATCGGGCTGCGTCGCCGCGATGTGGTTGTAGATCGTCTGGAAGTGGAGCCAGCCGATATAGTCGCTGCCGACATGCTCGCGGCTGTAGCGGGCGGTCTTCTCGGAGAGCAGCTGCGGCGTGATGCCGGTGGCCTCGACCATCAGCTGTTGTTTACAGGCGCGCTCCAGGGCGATGAACCAGAAGGCCGCGTCGTCGATGCTGTGCTGCGAGCAGGTCAGCAGGCCGTGGTTCTGGTGCAGCACGCCGCGGTTGCGGCCGATCTGCTGGGCCACCGACATCCCGCTGCCCTTCTCCACCGCCACCGCGCCGGCGGAGGCGCCGATCACCGCGTGGCTGTTGTAGAAGGCGGCGGCATCTTGGCTGATCATGTCCAGCGGACGGCCCGTGGCGCACCACGCGGTGCCGTAGGTGGTGTGCGCGTGGCACATCGCCATCACCTCGGGATACTCCTCGTGCACGGCGGCGTGCAGCACGAAGCCGGCCCGGTTGATCGCGTAGCGGCCCTCGACCACCCGGCCGTTATGGTCGGCGAGGATGAGGTTCGACAGGTTCACCTGCGAGAAGTGAACGCACATCGGGTTGGTCCAGTACAGCTCCGGACGCTCCGGATCGCGGATCGTCAGGTGTCCGGCGAAGCCGTAATCGAAGCCGTGCACCGCGAAGGCGCGGCAGGCGGCGACAAGGTGCTTCTTCCGGTACTCGCGCTCCTCGGCGTGGTTGGCGAAGTCCGGCATCTCCGGGAAGATCAGGCCGGCCTGCTCGGGCTGATAGATCGAGGTCCGCTTGCGACCGGAATCGTCGTTCGGCAGATCGATGGCGACGCTGTCGTGATGGTCGTGTTCGTCGAGCATGGCGTATCCTTTCGGTGAGGGTGAGGGGTCGAGGGGGGGTGACGCGCCGTCAGCGGTTGACGAGGCGCTTGGGCATGGTGAGCGCGAGCACGCTGCCGATCACGAGGCAGGCGGCCAGGGTGTAGACACCGAGGCTCGTCGACTTCGTCGCGTCGATGATCCAGCCGATCAGGTAGGGGCTGACGAAGCCCGCAAGGTTGCCGACCGAATTGATCACCGCGATCCCGGTGGCCGCCGCCGCGCCGGCGAGCACCGCGGTCGGCAGGCACCAGAACTGTGCGAGGGTGACGAGCACGCCGATGGTGGCGACGGTAAGCGCAGCCTCGGCGATGACGAGGTCCCGGCTGAACCAGATGCTCACCAGCCAGCCGGTGGCGCCGACGAGGCCGGGGACCACGATGTGCCAGCGCCGCTCGCGGGCCGCGTCCGACATCCGGCCGACCGCGATCATCGCCGCCGCCGCCGCACCGTAGGGGAGCATGGTGAGCAGGCCGATCTGCAAGGGGTCGGAGACGCCCGCGCCCTTGATCAGGGTCGGCAGCCAGAAGCCGACGCCGTAGAGGCCCATGATGAAGAAGAAATAGATCCCGCTCAGCAGCCACACCCAGCCGCTGGTGAAGCCGTCGCGAAAGCGATGCGCGGCCACGGTCGAGGCGTCGGCGGCGATGTTGCGCTGAAGCAGCGCCTTCTCGTCGGCGCTGAGCCACTTGGCCGTGGCGATGCCGTTGTCGAGGTAGGCGAGCACGCAGAAGCCGAGGACGAGCGAGGGCAGGGCCTCGATCAGGAACAGCCACTGCCAGCCGGCGAGCCCGTGCATCCCGTTGAACACGTTCATGATCCAGCCCGAGAGCGGGCCACCGATCAGGCCGGCGATCGGGATGCCGGTCATGAACAGGGCGATGATGCCGCCCCGGCGCTCGGACGGGTACCAGTAGGTCAGGTACAGGATCACGCCGGGGAACAGGCCGGCTTCCGCCACGCCGAGCAGGAAGCGCAGGACGTAGAAGACGGTCGGGCTCGTCACGAACATCATCGCGGCCGAGATGATCGCCCAGCTGATCATCACGCGGGCGATCCACACCCGCGCGCCGACCTTATGCAGGATCATGTTGCTCGGCACTTCGAACAGGAAGTAGCCGATGAAGAAGATACCCGCGCCGAGGCCGTAGATGGTCTCGCTGAACTGAAGATCGTTCAGCATCTGCAGCTTGGCGAAGCCGACGTTGACGCGGTCGAGATAGGCCGCGACATAACACGCGAACAGGAACGGCACGAGGCGCCACGTCACCTTTCGGTAGACCCGCGTCGCCTCGTCGATGACCGGTCCGGCAAGAGTTGCGACCCCCTGCGCCATTGCTGTTATCCTCCCAGGATCGTTTGTTGTGTGTCTGCCGTCTGCGCGGCATGGGAATTATTGTTCTACTTCTCGCCGCCCTTTGACAAACGACGATTTTTCACCGACAGGTGAATTTCATTCACGGATTGGGCGATGCGGCGGATCCCGAGCTTTCCGGCGCTTCGCGCCTTCGAGGCGGCGGCGCGGCTCGGCAGTTTCGCGCGGGCGAGCGAGGAACTGTGCCTCACGCCCTCGGCGATCAGCCATCAGGTGCGGGCGCTCGAACGGCAGTTCGGCCGGGCCCTGTTCCGGCGGGAGAACCGGCAGGCGAGCCTCACCGCCGACGGGGAACGCCTCCTCGCCGGCCTGTCGCGGGCCTTCGACGGGATCGAGGCGGCCTGCGCGGAGCTGATGCCGGCCACGGGTCAGGCGCTCGCCGTCCATTGCACCCCGAGCTTCGCCACGAAATGGCTCGGCCCCCGCCTGCCGGGCTTCGTGGCGGCGAACCCGGCCGTCGCGATCCGGCTGTCCTCCGGGGCCGAGCCCGTGGACATGCTGCGCCACGCCGAGATCGACGTGCTGATCGCCTACGGAGCGCCGCCGCGCGGGGTGGGCCTGCGGGTCGAGCCCCTGGGGCCGGAGGAGATCGCCGCCCTGTGCCGGCCGGATCTCGCCCGCGAGGCCGCCGACCTCTCGCCCGCCGCCATCGCCCGGCTGACCTGGCTCGACTCCTCGTTCAGCCCCGTGCGCTGGGCGGACTGGTTCGCGCAGAACGGCCTCGCGCCGCCGAGAGCGCGGGGCGGCCCGGCCTTCGACCGGGGCTCCCTCGTCATCTCGGCGGCGGTGCAGGGGCTGGGCGTCGCCCTGGAAACCCTGCGCTTCGCGGAGGACGAGATCGCCTCCGGCGCCCTGGTGCGGCTCGGCGAGGGCCGATGCACGGGGATCCGGCGCGACCTGCACTTCCTCTGCTGGCGCGCCCGCGACGACGACGCCCCCGGCATCCGCCGCTTCCGGGACTGGATCCTGGCGGAGGAGCGCCGCCGGGGTGACACCCGGATGGCAGCTTTGCATCCAGGCGCCTGACGGCACGGCCCCGTCTCGGTTAGAGACGCCCAGCCGGTTCCTGGAACGCGAGCCGGGTTGAGGGAAACGCCGTGGGCCTCGTCTACGCGCTCGCCGCCTATCTGAGCTGGGGCCTCGTGGTCCCGCTGCATTTCCGGCTGCTCGGCGGGTTCAGCCCCTGGTACATCCTGGCCGAGCGCATCGTGTGGTCGACCGTCTTCGCCGGGTGCCTCGCGCTCGCCTGGCGCAACCGCCTGCGGCTGCCGATCCCGCTGACGCGCAAGCACGGGCTCCTCGTGCTCTCGGCGCTGTTCATCGGCGTGAACTGGCTGCTCTACCTCATCGCCATCGACCGGGGGCACCTGCTCGATGCGAGCCTCGGCTATTACATCAACCCGCTGATGAACGTGGCGCTCGGCCGGCTCATCCTCGGGGAGCGGCTGCGGCCGGTGCAGGCGGTCGCCATCGGCATCGCGGCGGCCGGGGTGCTGGTGGCGGTGATCTGGGCGGGCGACCTGCCGCTGATGTCGCTGGCGCTCGCCACCTCCTTCGCCCTCTACGGGCTGGTGCGGAAGATCGTGGCGGTGGATTCCCTCGTCGGCTTCCTGGCCGAGACGCTGCTCCTCCTGCCCATCGCCATCGTCTGGCTGGTGCTCACGCCGGAGCCGTTCCTGCCCGCCGACCCGCACAAGCTCGGCCTGCTCCTGCTCACCGGCCTCACCACGGCGCTGCCGCTGATCTGGTTCGCGGCCGCCGCCGTGCGCCTGCGCCTGACGACGCTCGGCCTCCTGCAATACGTCGCCCCGACTTGCCTGCTCGCCCTGAGCGTGATGGTCTTCGGCGAGCATGTGGAGCCGCACCGGGCGGCGATGTTCGGGCTGATCTGGCTCGGGCTCGCCCTCTACACCGTCGATGCCCTGCGCGGCCGGCGGGCCGAGGTGAAGGCGGCTCCGTTGCGCGCGTAGGCCGCGCGGATACCTTTCGCGGGCACGCGCCCTACCTCTTGCGCAACCCAGCACCGGCGGGACCGATGAGCGAACCAGCGGGCGGCGATGCCGTCACCGACGACGATTTCCGCAACCTCGCGGACGCCCTGCCGCAGCTCGCCTGGATCGCCAGGGCCGACGGGCACATCGTCTGGTACAATGCCCGCTGGTACGATTACACGGGCACCACCCTCGAAGAGATGCAGGGGTGGGGCTGGCGCAACATCCACCACCCGGACCACATCGCCGCCGTGGAGGTGCGCTACCGCCTGTCCATCGAGGCGGGGGTGCCGTGGGAGGACACGTTCCCCCTGAAGGGCGCCGACGGCGATTACCGCTGGTTCCTGTCCCAGGCGATGCCGCACCGGGCGCCGGACGGGACGATCCTGCGCTGGTACGGCACCAACACCGACATCTCCCGCCGCCGCGTCACCGAGGAGCGGCTGCGCCATTCCGAGGAGCGGTTCCGCGCGCTGGTCGATGCCTCGGCGGCGGTGATCTGGAACACCAACGCGGAGGGCGAATTGCTGCCGCCGCAGCCGCGCTGGGGCGCCTATACCGGCCAGACCGAGGAAGGCTACCAGGGCTGGGGCTGGATCGACGCGGTCCATCCCGACGACCGGGGGGAGATCGCCGAGGCCTGGGCGCGCTCCGTCGAGGAGCGGGTGCCCTACGCGGTGACGCACCGCCTGCTCCGGCACGACGGCGTGTGGCGGGACATGGAGGCCCGCGGCGTGCCGGTCTTCGCCACGGACGGGTCGCTGCGGGAATGGGTCGGCACCCATACCGACATCACCGCCCGCAAGGAGGCCGAGGCCGAGGCCGAGCGGGCGCGGCAGGCCGCCGAGGCGGCGAACCGGGCGAAGAGCCAGTTCATCGCCAACATGAGCCACGAATTGCGCACGCCGCTCTCGGCGGTGATCGGCTATTCGGAGATGCTGGGCGAGGAACTGGAGGATATCGGCCAGGCGGCGCTGCTGCCGGACTTGCGCAAGATCGAGTCGGCCGCGCGCCACCTGCTCTCGCTGATCAACGACGTCCTCGACATCTCGAAGATCGAGGCCGGGCGCGTCACCGCCTCGGCCGAGACCTTCACGGTCGCCGACCTGCTGCAGGACGTGACCGACGCCACCGGCTCCCTCGTGGAGAAGAAGGCGAACCGCTTCGTCCTCGATGCCGGGCCGGACCTCGGCGCCATGCACCAGGACCAGACCAAGATCCGCCAGTGCCTGCTGAACCTCGTCGGCAACGCGGCGAAGTTCACCGAGAACGGCACGATCACCCTCACCGCGCGCCGCCACCGGGAGGACGGCGCCGACTGGCTCTCCTTCGCGGTGACCGATACCGGCATCGGCCTGACAAAGGAGCAGATCGGCCGCCTGTTCCAGCGCTTCGTGCAGGCCGACGATTCGACCACGCGGCAATTCGGCGGCACCGGCCTCGGGCTCGCCATCACCCGCGCCTTCTGCATCACCATGGGCGGCGAGATCGGCGTCGAGAGCCAGCCGGGCCAGGGCGCGACCTTCACCATGCGCCTGCCTTCCATCCTCGTCACGGAGGACGAGCCGGCGGAAGAGCTGCCCGCCGTGGAGGCGCACGAGCAGCACGACACCGTGCTCCTCGTGGACGATGACCCGGCCGCGCGGGAATTGCTCCAGCGCTTCCTCGAACGGGAGGGCTTCCATGTCCGCACCGCCGCGGACGGACGCGCGGGCCTCACCCTGGCGCGGGCGCTGAGGCCGCGGGCGATCCTCCTCGACGTTGAGATGCCGCGCATGGACGGCTGGGCGGTGCTCCATGCCGTGCGCAACGACGCGGACCTCGCCGGCACCCCCGTCATCATGACCTCGGTGGTGGCCGAGCAGGGGCTCGGGCAGGCGCTCGGCGCCACGGATTACTTCGTGAAACCCATCGATTGGGACCGGCTGAAGGGGCTGATGGAGCATTACCGGCCCCAGGCGCCCAACGAGGCGCGGGTGCTGGTGGTGGACGACGACGCGGACGGCCGAGAGCGCCTGCGCCGCTCCCTCTCCCGCGAGGGCTGGACCGTGGACGAGGCCGCCAACGGGCGCCTCGCCCTGGAGCATTACGACCGCTCGCGGCCGAACCTGATCCTCCTCGACCTGATGATGCCGGAGATGGACGGGTTCGGCTTCCTGCGCGCCCTGCGCTCGCGGCCGGACGGCGACGTACCGGTGGTGGTGCTGACGGCGAAGGAGATCACCCCCGCCGAGAAGGCGAGCCTCGGCGCCCAGGCCGACCGGGTGATCTCGAAGGGCTCGCTGAGCCTCGCGGAGATCGGCCGGCAATTGCGGGTGCTCTATTCCCGTTCGGCCAACGAGACCGTCCCCGGGCGGATCCAGGGCCTCATCGAACAACTGGCGGAGAAGGACAGATGAGCGACACGGTCGATCCCGACAAGGCGGTGGCGATCCGCCTGCGTGCGCGCCTCGCGGTGGTGGAGCGGGCCGCATGGTTCGGCCTCGTCCAGGCCATGCGCACCCGCCCCGAGGAGACGGAGGCCTTCATCGCCTCCGAGCGCGCCCGCTGCGCCGAAGGGTTCGGCGGCCCAGCCTGGGCGAGGGACCTGACCGACGCCGAACGCGCCCTGCTCGGCGCCGAGGTCGACAAGGGTCTCGCGGAGTTGCTGGCGGACGCCAAGGACGCGGTCTGACCGGTTCCGGGCGCCCCGGTGCAGGGCGCCCGGTGTGTCGGCTAGCGGCGGCAGAGGCCGCGCGGGGTGCGGTAGAGGCCGGGCGGGCAGCCGCGCGGGGCGCCGGTGATCGCCCGGCGGATGTCACCGCGCGGGCCGCGGTTCAGGCGGCAGCCGCCCATCGGGCCGCGATGGGCGCCGAAACCGCAGCCGCCGCGCACGAGCACCACGGAGGCCTCGCCGTCGGAAAGGGGGGTGGGGGCGAAGGGCGCCGCCTGAGCGGCACCGCCCGCGAACAGGGCCACGGAAGCGGCCAGGATCATCCCGGACAGTCGCATGGGTCTTTTCTCCCTTATGGGGCGGGAACCCATGATGCGGGTCCGCCCATGGCCGCCCCTCTGGTCCGGGCAGCGAAACGCAACGGTCAAGCTCGCCAGTCCGTTCCGGTCTCAGGGACGCCCGTGGAGATCGCGCCACGCGGGAGGCAAGCCCTCGTAACGCCCCTCGCCGGGTGGCGTCGGGGTCACGCCGGTCAGGCTCGTCGCCGCGTGGACGCCGATGGCGATGGCCCGCGCCAGCACCCGCGCCGCCGCGTGGCCGAGCCGGGCCGTGTCGGCGATGGGGTCGGCGAGGGGCCGCTCCCCCGTGGCGGCGGCGAAGACGAGGTCGCCGTCCAGCGGCGTATGGGCGGGCACCAGGGCCCGGGCGAGGCCGTCCTGCGCGGCCACCGCGAGGCGGCGGCACTGCGCCTTGGTGAGGAGGGCGTCGGTCGCCACGACCGCCAGCGTCGTCGCGGAGCCGGCGGCGACGCGGGCGGGGAAGGCATGGGCCTCCTCCGGCACCGGCACGGGCAGGCCGAGCCCGCCGAACTCGTCCCCTACCTCGAAGGGCGCCGCCCAGAAATGCGGGCCGTTCCCCGCCACGGCGCTGCCGAAGGCGTTCACCGCCACCAGCGCGCCGACACGGAACGGCGTGCCGGGCACCGCCGCCGAAGCCGAGCCGAGGCCGCCCTTCAGGGTGGCGGTGCGCGCACCCGTGCCGGCCCCCACCGAGCCGAGGGCGAAGTCCCGCGCCGCCGCCTCGGCGGCTCGCCGGCCGAGGTCGCGATAGGGTGGATCGGCGCCCCAGCCCTTGTCGCCGCCATTGAGGAGATCGAACAGGATCGCCGCCGGCACGATGGGCACGCGCATCCCGCCGACCGGAAAGCCCCGTCCATGCTCTGCGAGCCAGCCCGTCACCCCGGCGGCGGCGTCGAGGCCGAACGCGGACCCGCCCGAGAGGACCAGCGCGTCGATGGCCTCCACCGTGCGCTCGGGATCGAGCAGGTCGGTCTCGCGGGTGCCCGGCCCGCCGCCGCGCACATCGACGGAGGCCACCGCCGGCCGGTCGAACAGGATCGCGGTGACGCCGCTGCGCACCGCCAGATCCTGGGCGTGGCCGACCGTGATGCCGGGGATGTCGGTGAGAAGGCCGCTCCGGCGGGAATCGCTCATGGCCGGATTCTGCCACGGGCCGGAACGGGCGGCCAATGCGCCGCAGCACTTTCCGGGCGCCGGACGGTTTCCCTCCGGGCGACCATCTTTGAAGGAGACGCACATGGATGTCGGGTTCATCGGAATGGGGCGCATGGGCCGTGGCATGGCGGCCCGCCTCGCGGAGCAGGGGCACGCTGTGCGCGCCTGGAACCGCTCGCCGGAGGCGGCGCGGGGCCTTCCGGGCGTGACCGCCGTCGCCAGCGCGGCGGAGGCGTTCCGGGGCGATGCCGTGATCACCATGCTCGCCGACGACGCGGCGCTGGAATCGGTGCTCGTCCAGGGCGGGCTCCTCGACGGCGCCGGTCGGCCGGGCGTCCATCTCGGCATGAGCACGATCTCGGTGGCCCTGGCCGAGCGGCTCACCGCGATCCACGGGCGGGCGGGCATCCCCTACGTCTCCGCGCCGGTCTTCGGCCGGCCCGACGTGGCCGAGGCGGGCAAGCTCAACATCGTCGCCGCCGGCCCCGGCGCGGCGATCGAGGCCGCCGCGCCGATCCTCGACGCGATGGGCGCGAAGACCTGGCGCTACGGCGAGGAGGCGACGCGCGCCAACGCCGTGAAGCTCGCGGGCAACTTCATGCTGATCGCGGCCATCGAAGCCATGGGCGAGGCCTGCGCCTTCACCGAGGGCCACGGCGTCACCGGAGCCGAGTTCCTCGACCTGATGACGAACACGATCTTCGCCTCGCCGGTCTACAAGAACTACGGCGCGGCCATCGCCGCCCGCCGCTACGAGCCGCCGGGCTTCGGCCTGCGCCTCGGCGCCAAGGACGTGCGCCTCGCGCTCCAGGCGGGGGAGGCGGCCGGCGTGCCGATGCCCTTCGCCAGCGTGCTCCGCGACGGGCTGATCGAGGCGGTGAGCCACGGCGACGGCGGGAAGGATCTCTCCGCCCTCGCGGAAGTGTCGCGGCGGCGCGGCGGTCGGCGCTGACTGCGACATTTCCTGTGACATTGCGCACGGGATGACATTCGCGTGATCGAATCCAGTCGATTTTAATCGAACGTTGATTTGCGCAAGCGAAGTACGGGTTCTCGATATCCGGGGACTCGTCATGCTATCATTTGTCCGCCGCAAGTCTCGAGCGCTCACGCTCTCGGCCAAAGTCATCGTCCTCGCAATGCTCGCCGTGACTCTGACGACGGGTGCGATCTGGGCATCGGTCTCGCGCCAAACCTGGTCGCAGATGGAGGATCGTCAGCGGATGAACGGCGAGCGCAACCTGCGGACGCTGGCCCTCGTCCTCGCCGGACGCCTGCCGGGGGCGAAGACGGACCTCGACGGCACCCGCGTCTCCCGCGTGACCTCGCCCGACCTCGCGGGCTTCGCGGACACCTCCGTGGTGGACGATGCGGTTGCCTATACCGGCGGCGTCGCCACGATCTTCTCCTACGATGCGGGCAAGGACGCCTTCGTCCGCCGGCAGACCACGGTCCGCAAGGAGGACGGCTCCCGCGCGGTCGGCACGGCGCTCGCCGCCGACAGCCCGGCCCAGGCCGTCCTGCGTGCCGGCAAGACCTACGAGGGATCGACGGTGCTGTTCGGGCGCCGCTTCTTCACCGTCTACCAGCCCGTCTTCGACGGTGCCGGCACGGTGAACGGCGTCCTCTTCGTCGGCCTGCCCATCGAGACGTATTACGACGCCCACGCGGAAACGATGCGCCAATTGAGCGTCGCCGCCTTAATCATCGCCATCGTCGCCTGCGCCCTGGTGGGCATCGCCGCCTCGCGGCTGTTCCGCCCCTTCGCCGCCATGTCGAGCCGGATCGAGGCCCTGGCGGCGGGCGACACCGACAGCCCGGTCGGCCACACGCAGCGCGGCGACGAGATCGGCGCCGTGGCGCGCTCCCTGGAGACCCTGCGCGAGGCCGTGCGCCGGACCCACGAACTCGAAGGCCTGCAGAGCAGCGACGCGGAGAAGGCCGCCCGCCGCCGGATGATGCTCGACCAGACCATCGCCGCCTTCCGCGGCCGGGTCGATGCCCTCAAGGGCACGCTCACCGCCAGCACCGGCGACATGCGCGGCCGCGCCGAGGAGATGCGCCTGCGCGCCGGAGAGGCCGAGGCGGCCGTGGCCGGCACGGCGCGGGCCTCGCAGGAAACCTCATCGAGCGTGCAGACGGTGGCAAGCGCCGCCGAGGAGTTGCATGCCTCCATCGCCGAGATCGGCGGCCAGCTCGGGCAGGCCGAGACCCTGGTCTCGTCGGCGGCGGGGGAATCCTCCGCCATGGAGCAGCAGATCGGCGGCCTCGCCGAGGCGGCCTCGCGGATCGGCACCGTGGTCGGCCTCATCCGCACCATCGCGGAGCAGACCAACCTGCTCGCCCTCAACGCCACGATCGAGGCGGCCCGTGCCGGCGAGGCGGGGCGCGGCTTCTCCGTCGTCGCCGCCGAGGTGAAGCAACTGGCCGCGCAGACCGCCCGCGCTACGGAGGAGATCGCGGATCAGATCGGCGCGGTCCAGGCCGCCACCGGCACGACGGTCGCCGCCATCGGCCGGATGGGCGAGCAGATGCGCGCCGTCCAGGCCACGACCGCCGGCATCGCGGTCGCCGTCTCGGCCCAGGGCGACGCCACCGCCGAGATCTCGCGCAACGTCGCCGAGACGGCCCAGGCCACGGGCGCCATCGCCCACGGCATGAGCGTGGTGAGCGACGCGACCCAGCGCTCGGCGCGTCTGGCCGAGACGGTCACGGCCGCCGCCGGCTCGGTGGACAGCGTCGCCTCGGAACTGGAAAGCGAGATCGGCCAGTTCCTCGCCCAGGTCGCGGCCTAGTGCATCGTCACTGCACTAGTGCATCGATCCAGACGAAGGCGTCAGCCGTGTCTGGAAAAATTGATGCAAGAACAAGACGCTAGTGCAGAGACGCATGAACGGAGTGAGTGCGTCTCTGCACTAGAGGCCGAACCGCGCGAAGGCCGCCCTTTCCTCCAGGGTGGCCAGGGTCTCCCCGGGCAGGGCGGCGACGGCCGCGCCGATCCCGCCCGGCGCCCCCCGGCGCAGGATGCGGCTGAAGAAGCCGCCCCTTGCCTCCGCGACCACCACGAGATCGACCTTCTCGCCGAAGCGGGCGCGCATCGTGCCGCGCAGGTCGCCGATGGAATCCACCAGCCCGAGGGGCAGGGCCTGCCGCCCGGTCCAGACGGCCCCCGTGAACAGGTTCTCCCCCGCCGGCAGGCCCTTGCGCCGGGAGGAGACGAGTTCGGTGAACAGGCCCTGCACGTCGGCCTGGATGCGCTTCAGCCGCTCGATGTCGGCGGGATCCTCCGGCCGGAACGGATCGAGCATCGCCTTCGCCTCGCCGATCGTGTGCACCCGGCGCTCGATGCCCAGCTTGTCCAGCAGGCCGGGGAAGCCGAACCCCGCCGAGACCACACCGATGGAGCCGACGATGGAGGTCGGGTCCGCGACGATCTCGTCGGCGGCGCAGGCGATCATGTAGCCGCCCGAGGCCGCGACATCCTCTACGAAGGCGACGACGGGCAGGCCCTTCTCCTCCGCGAGCGCCCGGATGCGCCGATGGATCAGGTGCGACTGGGCGGGCGAGCCGCCGGGCGAGTTGATGACCAGCGCCACCGCCTTCACCCCCGGCAGGGTGAAGGCCCGTTCCAGGCTTCCCGCCACGGAGGCGATGGAGAGGCCCGGCCTGAAAGGCGAGACCGCGCCGATCGTCCCCGAGAGGCGGACCACCGCGACGCGCGGGCGCCGGTTGCGCAGGCGGCCCGGCAGCAGGGCGCGAAGACGTTCGGACAACGCGGTCATGAGGGCTCGACTCGACGGACTTCGGTCACGGGAGAGCATAATGGGATTTCAGTCCGCCGCCGCAAGGGCGGGTGCGGCGACGCGGCGGGCCACGAGTCACCTCCGGTTAGCCGTCTGCGCAGTCTGCGACACAAGCTATGCGGGAACGATCGAACCGTTTCGCGCCTCCCGCCGTTTCTCGCGGACGGACCTGCAATCATGCGGGCCGTCTGCGATGACCGGGAGGAAGACGAGATTATGCGCTCCTTGAGACTGCCGCGCTGGCCGATCCTGATTCTGCTGGCCGCCTTCTTCTTCGGCCCGACCGCCGCCCCGGTGAGCGCCGCTCCGCTCCCCGTGCCGATGGCTGCCGCCGAGACCGCGCCGGCCGCCGCCGTGGAAAAGACCCAGTACTACGGCTACCGCCGCCACTACGGCTACCGCCCCTACGGCTACCGTCGCCACTACGGCTTCCGGCCCCATTACGGCTATCGCCGCCACTACGGCTACCGTCGCCATTTCGGCCCGCGCTACTACCGCCGCGGCCCGGCCTTCTTCTACTGAGTGACACCGTCGCGCCCCGGCCGAAACGCCGGGGCGCGCCTTGCGCGCGCACGCGAAAGCCCTTAACCAACCGTCTGATATCTCTGCGCTTCCACAGCGACCCGCGTGGCCCCGGCAGGACGCTGCCTGAGGCCCGGACACAGACGGACAGACAACTTGGCCGAGACCGATCCGACGGGCGCCCCGCCGCCCGCCAGCGACATCCGCCCCGTTTCCATCACCGACGAGATGCGCCGCTCCTACCTCGATTACGCGATGAGCGTGATCGTGAGCCGCGCGCTGCCGGACGCCCGGGACGGGCTGAAGCCGGTGCATCGGCGCATCCTCTACTCGGCGTTCGAGTCGGGGCACCTGCCGGAGCGCAAATACGTCAAGTCGGCGCGCATCGTCGGCGACGTGATCGGCCTCTATCACCCGCACGGCGACCAATCGATCTACGACGCCCTGGTCCGCATGGCCCAGGACTTCTCGATGCGCCTCATGCTCATCGACGGGCAGGGCAATTTCGGCTCGGTGGACGGCGATCCGCCGGCCGCCATGCGCTACACCGAATCGCGCCTGGCCAAGCCGGCCATCGCGCTGCTCACCGACATCGACAAGAACACCGTCGACTTCGGGCCGAACTACGATGAGTCCCGCGAGGAGCCCCTCGTCCTCCCGGCGCGGTTCCCGAACCTCCTCGTCAACGGGGCGGGCGGCATCGCGGTCGGCATGGCGACCAACATCCCGCCGCACAACCTCGGCGAGTTGATCGACGCCTGCATCGCCCTGATCGACGAGCCGGACCTGACCATCGAGCAGCTGAACCAGATCGTCCCCGGGCCGGATTTCCCGACCGGCGGCATGATCCTCGGCCGGGCCGGCACCCGGCAGGCCTACACCACCGGCCGCGGCTCGGTGATCATGCGGGCCAAGTCGCATGTCGAGGAGCTTCGCAAGGAGCGCGAGGCGCTGATCTTCACCGAGATCCCGTATCAGGTGAACAAGGCGACGCTGGTCGAGAAGATCGCCGAACTCGTCAAGGAGAAGCGGGTCGAGGGCATCTCGGACCTGCGCGACGAATCCGACCGCAGCGGCATGCGCATCGTGGTCGAGATCAAGCGCGACGCCATGGCCGAGGTGGTGCTGAACCAGCTCTACCGCTTCACGCCGCTGCAGAGCTCCTTCGGCTGCAACATGGTCGCCCTCAACGGCGGCCGCCCCGAGTTGATGAACCTGAAGGACCTGCTCCAGGCCTTCGTGGACTTCCGCGAGGAGGTCGTCTCCCGCCGGACCAAGTTCCTCCTCGGCAAGGCCCGCGAGCGCGCCCACGTCCTGTGCGGCCTCGCCATCGCGGTCGCCAACATCGACGAGGTGATCCGCCTGATCCGCACCTCGCCGGACCCGAACTCGGCCCGCGAGGCGCTGATGGCCCGCGACTGGCCGGCGCACGACATCGCCCCGCTCATCGCCCTGGTGGACGATCCGCGTCACCGCGTCGCCGAAGATGGGACCTACCGCCTCTCCGAGTTGCAGGCCCGCGCGATCCTCGATCTGCGCCTGCAGCGCCTCACGGCCCTCGGCCGGGACGAGGTCGGGGACGAATTGAAGAAGCTCGCCGACGAGATCGCCGATTACCTCGACATCCTGCGCTCGCGGGCGCGGATCCAGGGCATCGTGAAGAGCGAGCTGGCAGAGGTCCGCGAGCAATTCGCCACGCCGCGCCTGACCGAGATCGTCGACTTCGATTCGAGCGTCGAGGACGAGGACCTGATCCAGCGGGAGGACATGGTCGTCACCGTGTCCCATGCGGGCTACGTGAAGCGCGTGCCGCTCTCGACCTACCGGTCGCAGCGGCGGGGCGGCAAGGGCCGCTCCGGCATGGCGACCCGCGACGAGGATTTCGTCACCCGCCTGTTCGTCGCCAACACCCACACGCCGGTGCTGTTCTTCTCCAGCCAGGGCCAAGCCTACAAGGAGAAGGTGTGGCGTCTGCCGATGGCCGCGCCGAACGCCCGGGGCAAGGCGCTCGTGAACATCCTGCAATTGCAGGACACGTCGGAGCGCATCACCACGATCATGCCGCTGCCGGAGGACGAGGCCTCCTGGGAGACGCTGGACGTGATGTTCGCCACCGCGAGCGGCAACGTCCGGCGCAACAAGCTGTCGGACTTCACCACGGTGAACCGCAACGGCAAGATCGCGATGAAGCTCGATGAGGGCGATCACATCGTCCATGTCGAGATCTGCCGGCCGGACCAGAACGTGCTGCTGACCACGGCGCTCGGCCAGTGCATCCGCTTCCCCGTCGAGGACGTGCGCGTGTTCAAGGGCCGCGACTCGACCGGCGTGCGCGGCATCAACCTCGCGCAGGGCGACCGGGTGATCTCGATGACGATCCTCAACGCCTTCGAGGCGACGCCCGAGGAGCGTTCGGGCTACCTGAAGATGCGCCGCGCCGTGACCGGCGAGATCGAGGAGGGCAACGAGGAGCCGGAAGAGGGCGCCGAGGCCGCCGCGATCTCCCTGGACCGCTACAACGAGATGGGCGGGGCCGAGCAATACGTGCTGACGATTTCCGAGCGCGGCTACGGCAAGCGGTCCTCGTCCTTCGAGTACCGGACGTCCGGGCGCGGCGGAAAGGGCATCACGGCGATGCGGGTGAACGCCCGCAACGGGCACCTCGTGGCGTCGTTCCCGGTGGAGGCGTCGGACCAGATCATGCTGGTCACGAATGGCGGTCAGCTGATCCGCGTGCCGGTGGACGACATCCGCATCGTCGGCCGCGCCTCGCAGGGCGTGACCGTGTTCAACACCGACAAGACCGAGAAGGTCGTCTCGGTGGAGCATATCGAGGGTGAGGAGGAAGGCGAGGGCGAGGCCGAGACGGCCTGATCGCCCTCACCGTCGTCGGGCGCTCAGCGCCCGGCGGCCGCCCGCCGGTTGGCGATGCGGGAGAACATGTTGCCGGTGTAATCGGCGACCTTGGGCTTCTCAGGCTCGCCGACCTGAGCCTCGAACGCCTCGATCCGCTTCAGCAGGGCGGTATCGTTGAACAGCGACGAGTTGAACGTCTTGTGGGCACGGGGGCCGAGGGCGGCCTGGACCGCGTCGAGGCGGGCGAGGAGCTCTTTGCGCGTCACGGGTTTCTCCGGGGGCGGGACGGCAGCACGCCACCCCAGGGCCAACACTCGACGCCCCGAGGGTAAACGCGGGGTTAACGCGGGGCGGTCAAAAGCGCGAATGGGGCCAAGCACGGGCGCCGTGCATGATGGCCAGCACTTCGACCGTTTCGTCGATGATCCGATACGGCACAATGTAGGGTGTGCCTGACACGACGAGTTCGCGGGTTCCGAGTACGCGACCGGGCCGACCACGCTCCGGGTAGAGAATCAGCCCGTCGATTGCCTCGCGCAGGCGATCGATGACCCGTTGGGCGGCCGCCGGGTCATCCACGCCGATATAGGCACGGACATCCCCAAGATGGCGCAGGGCGCGCCGGGTGAACCGTACTCTCACCGTGGCGCGAACGCCGCCTCGACCTCCTCGGTGGAAGCGAAGTCGCCGGCATCGGCCTCTCGCAGGGCAGCCTCGATCTCGGTGCGCTGCCAACGGTCGGTCTCGACCAGGGCATCCACGGCGTCGTTCAGGAGATCGATAGGCGGGCGCGCCTGCCTTTCGGCGAGCGAAACGAGGGCGGTCCGGCGGACCGGATCGAGCAGGGAGACGGCGGACGGTTCGGTCGACAGGCGAGCCATGAGTCGAAGTCTAGCGGCCGTTGAGAGCTTCGCAACAGGGATCGGCGCCATCGCCCCGGACGCATCCCAACTTCACAACCCCTTCAAGAATCCGGCCAGCCGCATCAACCCCTCCGGCCAGGGCCCGTGGCCGCTGGCGACGTTGATGTGGCCCGATTCGCCCGCATCGACGGTGAGTGCGCCCCAGGAATGGGCGAAGTCGTCGGCGCGGTCGTAGGTGCAATGGGGGTCGGTGCGGCTCGCCACCAGCAGGGACGGGAAGGGCAGGGGGTCGCGGGGGACGGGGGCGAAGGCGCGCACAGAGTCGGGGAGGTGGAGGGCCTCCTCCACGTCGGGGAACGCCACGAACAACGCGCCGCGCACCACGCCCTCGGGGAAACGCGGCACCGCCTCGACGCAGGCCACGACGCCGAGGCTGTGGGCGATGAGGATGACGGGCTTCGTCGCCTCTCCGACCGCCGCGGCCACCCGCCCGCACCATTCCTCGGGGGTGGGGACGTGCCAGTCGTCCTGCGCGACGATCCGGGCCGTCGGGAGGCGCCCGGCCCAGCGGGCCTGCCAGTGGCCTTCCTCGGAGCCCCCGAGCCCGGGCACGATCAGGATGTCGCAATCGGCGGTCTTCATGACAGGATGCCTAGAGCAGGCCCCCGGCGCCGCGCAAGTCTCGGCGCTCAGGCGGCCGCCGCCTGCTCCAAAGCGAGGATGTGGGCGGCGATCTGCATGGAGGCGAGGTTCTTGTGCTTGGCCTCGATCTCGAAATCGGCCCAGGCGAGGTGCCGGGACACGAGGTCGTTCACCGCCCGGTTCCACATCAGATCCGAATGGGCCGCGAGGTCCCGCACCGAATGGCCCGCCTCGCGCAACGCGGGGAAGTCCGGGAGGCGGCTCTCCGCGCCCTCGGTGATGACGGCCTCCCGCGAGACGCTGATATGCGCCACCGGCCGCACCCCACGCCAGGATTCGATCACCCGGCCGATCCGGGCATCGTCCGGTTCGAGATATTCGCCGCCGCTCTGCACCCAGTGATGGTGCAGGTCGAGGACGACGGGCACGAGGTCGGCCAACCGCAGCACCTCGTCGAGGCCGAACAGGTTCTCGTCGTTCTCCACCGTCACGAGGTCGCGGGCGAGGCGGCTCGCCCGCGGCAGGGTCTCGCGAAAGCCCGCGACGCCGGGGTCGCCTGCGCCGACATGGATGTTGATGTGCGCGCCGTGCGGATGCCAGCCGCCGCCATAGCCCATCAGGCCGAACAGCTCGGCGTGGTAGTCGAGTTCGGAGAGGCCGTTCTCGATCGCCGCCGGGTTCCGGCTCGCGATCAGGCAGAACGGGCCGGGGTGGAAGCTCAGCCGCACCCCGAGCTTGCGCGCGAGGGCCCCGGCCTCGGCCAGCCCCGTCTCGACGGTCTTACGCATCGCCGGCTCGGCATAGAGCGCCTGGACGGACAGGTGCGTGTAGCCGGGCAGGACGTTGCTGCCCATGCGCAGCAGCCGCTCCAGGGGAGGGCGGGCGCCGACCCAGGCGATCTGGCGCGACAGGGCCGTCAGGTTGTGCGTCACGACGCCGACAAGCTTCTCCCGCCGGGCGGCGGGGTCGAGCTTGGCGAGATGCGCCATGGTCACGGTCGTCAGGTTCATGGCGCGGGTGGCCTCCCGCGCGGCCTTGAGGGTGGCATGGGTGCCCGGCGGCTCGTCGAGGACGAAGGTGCAGCAGAATCCGAGGCGTGCGGGCGAGGGGGCGCGGTTTGGCATGGGGGCACAACGCGCGAGGCGCCGTTCCGTCACGCGGAACGGGCCGGCGAGGCCGACGTTTGCGAAACAGCGGAGCGTGGCAATACCGCCCACCTCGCCCCGGCCGAACCCCGATGACGACGCCTTCCCCCCGCCCCGGCGGCCCGCCCGATCAAGCCTCGACCCTGTGGATCCTGATGCTCGGCTCGGCGCTCGTCGCGCTGACCCTCGTCCAGCCGAGGCGGGACGCCGCCGCGATCCCCGCGCCGGAGCCGGACCCGGAGGGCCGGCGCAAGCCGGCCTCGACCCTTGGGGCGCGCTCCATCGAGGGCCATGCGGCGCGGCTCATCACGGCGACGCAGCCCGAGCGCGGGCGCCACGCCGAGCACCCGGCGGATATCCCCGCCTCCGGCTGGAAGGACATCCTGATCCGCGTCTATCTCGAATTCATCAAGGACAGGGTGCTCGCCGTCGCGGCGGGCGTGACCTTCTACACCCTGCTCGCCCTGTTCCCCGGCATCATCGCCCTGGTGACGCTCTACGGCCTGTTCGCGGATGCCAGCGTCATCAACGAGCACCTCGCGCAGCTCCACGCGGTGCTGCCCTCGGGCGCGGTGGAGATCATCGGCGATCAGGTGAAGCGCATCGCGTCCAAGCCCGGCGGCACGCTGGGGCTCACCTTCTTCACCGGCCTGCTCGTGTCGATCTGGAGCGCGAACGCCGCGATGAAGGCGATGTTCGACGCCCTGAACGTCGTCTACGAGGAGGAGGAGAAGCGCAACTTCTTCATGCTGAACCTGCGCTCCCTCACCTTCACGGTGGGCGGGCTGATCTTCGCGATCATCGCCCTGAACGCCATCGTCGTGGTGCCGGTGGTGTTCAACTTCCTCGGGCTCGGCTCGGAGGCGTGGCTGATCGCGGCGCTTCGCTGGCCCGCCCTGCTGCTGGTGATCCTCGGCGCGCTCTCGGTGCTCTACCGGTTCGGGCCGAGCCGGCAGCACGCGCGCTGGCGCTGGGTCGGCGTCGGGAGCCTCGTGGCGGGGCTGCTCTGGCTCGTCGCCTCGCTGCTCTTCTCCTGGTACGTGTCGAGCTTCGGCACCTACAACGAGACCTACGGGTCGCTCGGCGCCGTGATCGGCTTCATGACCTGGATCTGGATCTCGTCCACGATCGTGCTGCTCGGCGGGGAGATCAACGCCGAGATCGAGCACCAGACCGGGCGCGACACCACCACGGGCAAGCCCCTGCCGCTGGGCGCCCGCCGGGCGCGGATGGCCGACACGGTCGGCGCGGCGGCATGACGGGCGGGGGGAGGCTTCCTATATCCGGTGGGAAGGAGACACCCATGTCCGACAGCATCACCGCCCCCGCCGAGACCCTGAGCGACGCGGAATGGCGCGCTCGCCTCAGCCCGGATCAGTACCGCGTGCTCCGTGAGCACGGCACGGAACGGGCCGGCACGTCCTGCCTCCTCGCCGAAAAGCGGGCGGGCACCTTTGCCTGCGCCGGCTGCGGCCAGCCCCTGTTCGAGCAGGGCACGAAGTATGAATCCGGCACCGGCTGGCCGAGCTTCTTCGCGCCCCTCGAAGGCGCGGTGGAGACCACCACCGACCGCAGCTACGGCATGTCCCGCACCGAGGTCCATTGCGCCCGGTGCAAGGGCCATCTCGGCCACGTCTTCGAGGACGGCCCGGCCCCGACCGGCCTTCGCTACTGCATGAACGGCGCGGCCCTGGCTTTCGAGCCCGCCTGACGAATCCCGTGGATGGGGAGCGGGGATCGTGGGGAAACTCTCCTCACGATCCCCCCTGCCTCCCGCCTACCGCCTTGATTTCGGCGCCATTTTGCGTAGTCGCTCTATAGACTACGGGATTGGTCTTGCGCCTGTTGCGGAACGCTACAGTCAGGCTTTGCATTTCGCGATGCAGCGCAAGCTCGAAACCCACCGAACCGTTCGCTCGACTTGCACGTGACTCGGTGCGTCGAAGGTGACCGGACCAATCGGTCGTACCCGAGCGCCTTGCCGGGCCGGGCGTGAGGAGTGAAACAGTCCATGAGCACAACCCGCAGGTTCCTCGTCGCCCCGGCCCTCGTGAGGCTCCTCCGCAAGGAGCGGGGCAGCAGCCGGATCACCGAAGGCCATTTCGCCCCGCAGGGCGGCCGCAATTCCTTCGTTCGCGTGGACGGGCAGGCCTGCCAGCTCATCCTCGTCAACAACGGCGTCGAGGAGCGCACCGAGGTGCCGCGCGCCCACGGCGACGCCCTGCTCGACGTCTGCCCCGGCAAGGCCGCCTACGACCGCACGACCCTGGCCGCCGGCGGCCGGGAGATCGTGGTGGACCGCTACGTCTCCCCCGGCAGCATCGACCTCGTGAGCGTCGTGTTCGACGATGCCTCGCAGGCCTCCGCCTACCAGGCGCCGGTGTGGTTCGGCCGCGAGGTGACGAACGAGCCGACCTTCGAGCGCTCCGCCCTGGCGATCCAGGGCGTGCCGGCGGCGGCCGAGCTGTCGCTCAGCAATGCCGCCCTCGACGCGGTGCTGGACATCATCGAGCCGCGCTTCGGCTTCGGCCGCTACAATTCCCCCTCGCGCGCCTCCGAGAACCTCGACAGCCTCTCCGGCACCCTGCGCCGCCCGGCCGCGCCGCCGGCCCCCGAGCCCGCCCGCCCGGCCCCCGAGCCGGAGATCCAGGTGCCGGCCCCGCTGCCGATCCCGGCGCCCGAGCCCGCCCCGGCGCTGGCCGAACTGCCGGCCCCCGAGCCCGAGCCGCATCACGAGCCGGCCGAGGAGCCCCGTCACGAGGCGCCCCGCGCCGAGGATCACGGCCCGGCGACCGCGTCCGGCACCCCGGCCGAGGCCGTGCACGGCGATGCCCGCATCGACGACGTGATCGAGAGCCTGTCGGCGGCGCTCGGCGCGGCGATCCACCAGAACCCGGCCCAACCCGAGAAGCCGGAGGATCCGGGCGCGGTGTTCGAGCGCTGGACCGTCCGGCCCCGCCGCACCCAGAACCAGGGCTGAGGGGGGAACCCCCTCAGTTGCGGATGATCACCGCCGCCCCGCCGTAGTTCCTGGCGAGGCGGAACAGGGTGGCCGCATGGCCGGGCGAGAGGCGGATGCATCCGTGGCTCGCCCGGCGGCCGAGGGCGCCCGTGGCGTAGGTCCCGTGGATGGCATAGCCGCCCCGGAAGAACATCGCGTGCGGCATCGGCGAGCCGTGATACTTGCGCGAGCGCCACATCGTGGCCATCCGGCCGACCCGGTAGGCGCCGTTGGGCGTGACGAAGCCTTGCCGCGCCGTTGAGACCGGCCATTCGAAGGCCGGCGCCCCATCGACATAGACCCGCATCCTCTGCTGCCCCTGATCGATCCGGGCGACGACGCCCGCTGCGGCGGGGAGGGCGGGCAAGAGGCATGTCAGCGCCGCCCCGAGGAGGCCGGCACGGAGATGGAAAATCCTCGACATGGGGTGTCACCGGAGGCTGACGCGGCGGCCGGCGTCGACACGAACCCTCTTGGTTGCAGTATCGCGCACGCCTAAAGCCAAGGTGACGCATTGCCGGTCCGGTGAAGACCGCGCGGCGGCGGCAATTGACAGGTTTTTGTCACCGGAGGCTTGAGGCGGACTACGGACACGCCGTTGAGATGCCTACCGAAGCCGGATAGCGTGACACACAGGGAGACGCGCGGGGATCGCGCGGAGGATAGAGAATGGCACAGGCGATCCACGCGACGGGGGGCACGGCCACCGCTCCCAAGGAGCCCTGGTACAAGGTGCTCTACATCCAGGTGCTGATCGCGATCGCGCTCGGCATCCTGCTCGGCTGGTACGATCCGGCGACCGGCAAATCGCTCAAGTGGCTCGGTGACGCCTTCATCGCGCTCATCAAGATGATGATCGCGCCCATCATCTTCTGCACCATCGTCCACGGCATCGCCTCGATCGGCGACCTGAAGAAGGTCGGTCGGGTTGGGTTGAAAGCGCTCATCTACTTCGAGGTGGTCTCCACTCTGGCGTTGCTCATCGGCGTGATCGTCGGCGAGGTGATCCAGCCCGGCGCCGGCTTCCATGCCGACCCGTCGAAGCTCGATGCCAGCAAGGTCGCGAGCTATGCGAGCAAGGCCGCCGCGGATTCGACCGTCGCGCACATCATGGCGCTGATCCCGAAGAGCTTCTTCGACGCCTTCGCCACGGGCGACCTGCTGCAGGTGCTCCTCGTCTCGATCCTCACCGGCTGCGTCGTCACGGGGCTCGGCGAGAAGGCCGCCGTGGTCAGCAGCGCCATCGACACCGCTGGGCAGATCTTCTTCCGCATCATCGGCATCATCGTGAAGCTCGCGCCGCTCGGCGCGTTCGGCGCAATGGCCTTCACCATCGGCGAATACGGCATCCAGAAGGTCTACGACCTCGGCCAGCTCGTTGCGACCTTCTACCTGACCTCGCTGCTGTTCGTGCTCGTGGTGCTCGGCACCATCGCGCGGGTGTCGGGCTTCTCGATCCTGAAGTTCCTCGCCTACATCAAGGACGAGCTGCTGATCGTGCTCGGCACCTCGTCCTCCGAGACGGTGCTGCCGCACATGATGACCAAGATGCGCCGCCTCGGCGCGTCGGATTCGGTCGTCGGCCTCGTGGTGCCGACCGGGTATTCGTTCAACCTCGACGGCACCAATATCTACATGACGCTCACCACCCTCTTCCTCGCGCAGGCGGTGGGGGCGGACCTGTCGATCGGCCAGTACGCGACGATCATCCTCGTGGCGATGCTCACCTCGAAGGGCGCCTCGGGCGTGACCGGCGCGGGCTTCATCACCCTCGCCGCGACCCTCTCGGCCATCCCGAACAACCCCGTGCCGGTGGCCGCAATGACCCTGGTGCTCGGCATCGACAAGTTCATGTCCGAGTGCCGCGCGCTCACTAACCTCGTCGGCAACGGCGTAGCCTGCGTGGTGGTCGCCCGCTGGGAGGGCGAACTCGACCGGACCAAGCTCAACGAGGTGATGGCCAACCCGATCGGGATCGGCACGGCGGTGACGGACAACTCGCCCGCCCCGGTCTCGACCGAGGTCAAGGTCGCCGCCGCGGAGTGACGACCGCGACGGCACGGCTCGGGATCGACCTCGGCGGCACCAAGATCGCCGGGGTCGTCCTCGCCCGGGACGGGCGCCGCCTCGCCGAGGCCCGCGTCCCGGCCCCCAGGGGCGATTACGGGGCCACCGTCGCGGCGGTGGCCGACCTCGTCCTGCGGCTGGAGCGGGAGGCCGGGCGCCCCTGCAGCGTGGGCGTCGGCATGCCCGGCAGCCTGTCGCCCGCCACCGGCCTCGTCCGCAACGCCAATTCCCACTGGCTGATCGGCCATCCCTTCGGCGCCGACCTCGCCGCCCGGCTCGACCGCCCGGTGCGGGTCGCCAACGACGCCGACTGCCTCGCCGTCTCCGAGGCGACGGACGGGGCGGGGGCGGGCGCCCGCGTGGTCTGGGCGATCATCCTCGGCACGGGCGTCGGCTCCGGGCTCGCCATCGAGGGGCGGCTGCATGCGGGGCGCAACGGCATCGCCGGGGAGTGGGGCCACGGCCCGCTGCCCGGCCCAAGGGACGACGAGCGGCCGGGCCCGGCCTGCTATTGCGGCCGGCACGGCTGCGTCGAGACCTGGGTCTCGGGTCCCTCGCTCGCCGCCGACCACGCCCGGCGCCACGGCGGCACGCCGACCGCCGAGGCCGTGGTGGCGGCCGCGCGCGGCGGCGACGCGGCGGCGCGGGAGACCCTGGCGCGGCATCTCGACCGCCTCGGCCGCGCGGCGGCGCAGGTGGTGAACGTCCTCGATCCGGACGTGATCGTAGTCGGGGGCGGGCTCTCGCGCATCCCCGAGTTGATCGCCGGACTACCGGACGCCATGCGCCCGCACATCTTCTCCGACGCGTTCGACACCCCCGTCCGCGCGAGCCTGCACGGCGACGATTCCGGCGTGCGCGGGGCCGCGTGGCTGTGGGGCACCGAGACGGTGTGAGGCGCCTTCGACATGATCGAAGAGACGCAACCTCCTACCCATCACCTCATCCTGAGGTGCGGCGAAGCCGCCTCGAAGGAGGGTTCCAGGGATCGCAGAGCGTTCTGGAGCCCTCCTTCGAGGCCCGCTGACGCGGGCACCTCAGGATGAGGCAGAGGGTAGGAGGGCGGGACGAGGCCGCCCCGCCTCACCCCAGATCGTAAACCTTCGCCAGATCCGGGTCCTTGGCGGCCACGAGCTTGGCGAGGTCGACGATGACCTTGGCCTGCTTCCACGTGGCGTCGTCCTGCATCTTGCCGTCGAGCATCACGGCGCCGGTCCCGTCGGGCATGGCGGCGACGATGCGGGCGGCGAAGGCGACCTCGGCCGGGTCCGGCGCGAAGACCGTCTTGGCGAGCGCCACCTGGCTCGGATGCAGCGTCCAGGCCCCGGCGCAGCCCATGAGGAAGGCGTTGCGGAACTGCACCTCGCAGGCGGCCAGATCCGAGAAGTCGCCGAACGGGCCGTAGAAGGCCTTGATGCCGTTCGCCATGCAGGCATCGACCATCCGGGCGATGGTGTAGTGCCAGAGGTCCTGCTGCGCGCTGGCGCGGGGGGCGTCGCCCGCCGGATCGGCGATGACCCGGTAATCGGGGTGGCCGCCGCCGACGCGGGTGGTCTTCATGCCGCGCGAGGCCGCGAGGTCGGCCGGCCCAAGGCTCATGCCGTGCATGCGCGGCGAGGCGCAGGCGATGGCATCGACGTTGGCGACGCCCTCGGCGGTCTCGAGGATGGCGTGGACGAGGATCGGCTTCGTCACCCCGTGGCGCGCTTCGAGCTGCGCCAGCAACTGGTCGATGTAGTGGATGTCCCACGGGCCCTCGACCTTGGGCACCATCACCACGTCGAGCTTGTCGCCGACCTCGGAGACGATGGTGAACAGGTCGTCCAGAATCCACGGGGAGTTCAGGGCGTTGATGCGCGTCCACAGCCCCGTCTGGGTCGCGGCGAAGTCGGTCGCCTGCGCCATGGCGACGAAGCCCTTGCGCGCCGCCTCCTTCTGGTCGGCCGGCACCGCGTCCTCCAGGTTGCCGAGCACCACATCGACGGTGGGGGCGAGGTCCGGCACGCGGGCGCGCACCTTGTCGTTGTGCGGCGGTACGAAGTGGATCATCCGCTCCAGCTTCACGGGCAGGTCCCGGAAGGGAGCCGGCGCGCCGGTCGCGAGCGGCTGGAAGAAGCGGCGGGGCAGTTTCATCGCGTGCGGCCTTCGGCTCTGGCGTTCCTCGTGACGGGGTTATGGCACGGCAACGGCCGAGGTAAAGGCGTGCTTTCGTCCTGTAACGTTTTGTGACGGCGGCTTTTCCGCCGTTGCGGGCCGGGCCGGGGCGCCTATTCTTCCCCGTATGAACGAGGGCACCACGCTCGCCATCGTCGAGGACGACCCCGAAATCCGGGCGCTGCTCGGCGGCTTCCTGGAAGGCGAAGGCTTCCGCGTCGAGAGCCTCGACGGGGGCGCCGCCCTCGACCGGCGCCTCGCCCAGGGACCGGCGCCGGACCTCATCGTGCTCGACTGGATGCTGCCCGGCGAGGACGGCCTCTCGATCTGCCGCCGGCTGCGCGAGGGCGGCGGCCCGCCCGTCGTGATGCTCACAGCCAAGGACGAGGACATCGACCGGGTGCTCGGCCTGGAAATGGGCGCGGACGATTACGTCTCGAAGCCGTTCAACCCCCGCGTGCTGCTGGCCCGCATCCGGGCGGTGCTGCGGCGGACGCGCGGGGGCCACGGCACCGTCGCGGAGGCCCCATCAGCGGAACGGCTGCGGGCCGCCGACCTCGTGATCGACCCCGCCGCCCGCTCGGTCCACGCGGACGGGGAGGGCGGGGCGCCGCGCGAGGTGACGCTCACCAGCGCCGAGTTCGACCTGCTGATGTGCTTCGTCACGCGGCCGCAGCGGGTGCTGTCCCGCGACCAGCTGCTCGATTGGACCAGGGGCCGCGTCGCGGACGTGTTCGACCGGACCATCGACGTGCAGGTCAGCCGCCTGCGCAAGCGGCTGGACGAGGCGGGCAGCGGCCTGCCGGCCCTGATCAAGACAGTGCGCAACGCCGGCTACATCCTCGCCGCCCCCGTCCGGCCGGCCTGAGCCATGCTGAGCCGCATCGGCCTGCTCGGCCGGATCATGCTGATCCTGATGGCCGCCCTCGGCGCGGTGATCGTGGGCGCGATCCTCGTCGGCCGCATGGAGCCCGCGAACACCCGCAGCGCGCAGGTCGCGCCCTATCCGCGCCTGGAGCAGGCGGCGGGGGTGATCGACCTGCTCTCCCGCGCCGACCCGTCCCTGCGGCCGACCATCCTGCGCGCGGTGAGCGGCATCCGCCTGCACGCCGCCCTCGCGGACGTCGCCCCGCCAGGCGAGGGGCTGCGCCGCCTCCCGCGCTCGGAGGCGATGCTGCGGGCCTTCTCGGAGGCGCTGCAGCGGCCCGGCCCCGGCAAGGACGACGGGCTTCGCGCCTATACCGACGGCGAGGGCGGCCGCGCGACCCGCATCGTCGCCCGCCTGGAGGACGGGTCGATCCTCGTCCTCGACGAGATCGAGCCGCAACGGGCGATCTCCCTGAAGCTGTTCGGCCTCGCGCCGGGGCTATGGATCGGCATCCTCGGCATCGCCGTGGCGGGGCTGGCGCTGCTCGGGGCGCAGCGGGAGATGCGGCCCCTGCGCCGCCTGAGCGCGGCGGCGGAGGCCTTCGACGGCTCGCCCCCCGCCGGTCCCGTACCGGTATCCGGCGCGCCGGACGTGCAGCGCCTCGCCCGGTCGGTCCACGCCATGCAGGAGCGGGTGGCGGCGCTGCTGCAGGAGCGCTCGTTCCTGATCGGGGCGATCTCGCACGACCTCAAGACCTACCTGACCCGCCTGCGCCTGCGCGCCGAATCCTGGCCGGATGCGCAGGGCCGCGAGCGCATGGCCGCCGACATCGACGGCATGACCGACCTGATCGAAACCTCGCTCGCCTTCGCCCGGGGCACCACCGTCTCGCAGATCCGGGGTCGGGTCGATCTCGCCGACCTCGCGGCGGTGGAGGCGGCGGAACGCTCGGCCCTCGGCCAGCCGGTCGCCCTCGTCGGAGAGGAGGTGGCCGAGGCCACCGTGCCGGGGGATGCGGTCGCCCTGCGCCGGGTGATCGCCAACCTCCTCGACAACGCGGTGAAGTTCGGGCGCGGCAAGGTCGAGATCGCCGTCGAGGCCGGGCCGGAGCAATGCAGCCTGCGGGTCGAGGATGACGGCCCCGGCGTCGGAAGCGCCGAGGCCGCCGCGATCTTCAGCCCGTTCTACCGGATCGAGGGCTCCCGCAACCGCCGCACCGGCGGCAGCGGGCTCGGCCTCGCCATCGCCCGCCAGATCGCCGAGGCCCATGGCGGCGCCATCGCCGTCTGCCCCGGCCGGCTCGGCGGGGCATGCTTCACGCTCACGCTGCCGCGCGCGGGGGTGTGAGGATAAGTATTAACGGAATATTGATATGGCACCGTTACGGCAATGATTCGTTAACGAATAAGCGGCCGTGCAAATCACTGACGGCGCCCACGCCATCGACATGATGACGGAACGCGGCCTCGACCGAGAATGGATCGAGCGAACCCTCATCGCGCCCGATGCCACAGAGCCCGATCCGACGCACCCCGAACGGGTCCGTGCCTTCCGCGCAGTGCCCGAACGCGACGGGCGGATACTCCGTGATATACGTCCCCACGGAGGACGGCGCGCGTGTCGTGACCGCCTTCCTCGATCGGAACCGGAGGCGTTCGCCGTGAAGTCGCGCTACGATGCAGAGGCCGACGCCCTGTACGTCCGCTTCGCCGAGGCTCCCGTCGCGGAGAGCGAGGAAGTGCGCCCCGGCCTCGTGATCGATCTCGACGCCACCGGGCGCATCGTCGCCGTCGAGATCCTCGACGTCTCCCAGCATCTCTCGAAGGATGCCGACCTGACCCGCCTGACGGCGGCCTGATCGGCTCCCCTCACAACAACTCCCGCACCGCCTGCGCGAAGGCCTCCGGCGCCTCCTGGGGGACGTTGTGGCCGATGCGCGGCAAGCGGCGGTAGTGGTAGGGGCCGCTGAAACGGGCCGCGTCGCCATCATCCGATTGCGGCGGGAAGACGCCGCCGTCGCTGCCCTCCAGCACGATCGTCGGCACGCCGATCCTGGGCTGGGGCGCGAGCCGCGCCTCGATCCCCGCATAGGCGGGGTCGCCCGGCACCACGCCGTAGCGGACGCGGTAGGAGTGGATCACCACCTCCACGAAATCCGGGTTGTCGAAGGCCTTGACCGTGCGCGCCACGGTCGCCGCGTCGAAGTCCCAATGCGGCGACCATTGCCGCCACAGCATTTCCGCAATGCCGGCGCGGTTCTCGCTCAGGCCCGCCCGGCCGCGCTCGGTGTGGAAGTAATACTGGTACCAGAGCCGGCTCTCGGCCTCGGCCGATGCGGGACGGTTGGCGCGGGCCACGTCGTGGATGTTGTAGCCGCTGCCGCCGGAGACCAGCCCGCGCACCCGCTCCGGCCACAGGGCCGCGACGACGCAGGCCGCGCGCCCGCCCCAATCGTAGCCCGCCACCACCGCCCGCGCGATGCCGAGGGCATCGAGGAAGGCGAGGAGGTCGGCCCCCAGGGCGGCCTGCTCCCCGGAGCGGGGCGTCGCCGCGTCGAGGAAGCGCGTCGGCCCGTAGCCGCGCAGATACGGCACGAGGCAGCGCACGCCCTGGCCGGCGAGGATCTCCGCCGCAGGCAGGCAGGCGTGGACGTCGTAGGGGAAGCCGTGGAGCAGGATGGCCGGAGGCCCGTCCTCCGGTCCGGTCTCGTGATAGGCGATGTCGAGGACACCGGCGCGGACGTGCTTCACGGAACCGGCTGCGGCCATGTCCTGTCGCTCCCTCACGGCGGCGCGCGTGACGTGCCGCACGTGCTCCGCGTCGCACAGCCTTGCCGACCCTGTCCAGCGCCCGAACTTGCCTGCTCGGACGAACTCTTTTCCAGCGGAAGGACGGGTGGCGATGGGGCTCTTGGACGGGGTGAAGGCGGTAATCGGTGATCTCGCGGCGGCGACCGAGCGGACCATCGCGGAGGTCGGGGGCCGTAACATCCCCATGGCCTTCGCGAAGTTCCATCCCGGCGGGCTGGCGGGCTTCCTCGACCGGCTACGGCAGGACGGCCACGGCGCGCAGGTCGATTCCTGGCTCGCCGGCACGGACCCGCGCCCCGTGCCCGCCGCCGCCATCGCGCACGCGCTGCCGGATCGCGTGGCCGACAGCCTCGCCACGGACCTCTCCCTCTCGCGGGAACGCCTGCCCATCGCCCTGTCGGAGTTCCTGCCCGCCGCGGTGACGGGGCTCAGCGAGAACGGACGGCTGAAGCCGCAGCCGGTCTTTTCCAGCACGCAAGTGGTGGACAAGCCGGCCAGCTGAGCTTTCGGCCGGTCTCCGTGACGACGCGGCCGCGGACAGACACTATTGTCGCCGCCGAGGGCCATCCGGCCCCGGCGGAGATTGGCAGATGAGTGTATTCGATTCGCTCGGCGGCTCGTTGCAGCAGATGGCGATGAAGGCGCTGCCCGGCATCATCCAGCAGGTGCTGCCCGGCGGCCTGAACGCCCTGCTCGATCAACTGCGGCGCCACGGCTACGAATCGCAGGTGAATTCCTGGCTCGGGCGCGGCCCCAACGAGCCGATCACCGCCGAGGACTTGCAGAAGGTCATCGGGAACGAGCAAGTCCGCGCCATGGCGACGAAGCTCGGCATCCCCGTGGATCAGCTCTTTCCCACCCTGGCCAAGGCCCTGCCGGAGACCGTGGACCAGCACAGCCCGAACGTAGAATTGCAGCCGCCGAAGGCCTGAAACGAAAACGGCGGCCCCAAGGGACCGCCGCTGGCGTGCGAGGCGTTTGCCTCAGTTGCTGGCGAGTTGCGACATCGGATCGACCGGAGCGCCGCTCTTGCGGATCTCGAAGTGCAGCTGCGGCGAGGTCACGTTGCCGGAGGCGCCGGACTTCGCGATGGTCTGGCCGCGCTTGACCTTGTCGCCGGGCTTCACGTCCAGCTCGCCGTTATGGGCGTAGGCCGAGACGTAGCCGTTGGCGTGCCGCACGAGCACCAGCTTGCCGTAGCCCTTCACGTCCGAGCCGGCATAGGCGACGGTGCCTTCCTCGGCGGCCTTGACCGGCGTGCCCTCGGGCAGGGCGATGTTGATGCCCTCGTTGCCCGACGAGCCGTAGCCCGCGATCACCCGGCCCTTGGCGGGCCAGCGGAAGTTGTCGCTGCTCGCCTGGGCGGGCACCGAGGCGGTGGTGGCGGGCTCGGCCTTGGCCGGCTCAGCCTTGGCCGGGGCGGGCTCGGCCTTGGCGACCTCGACCTTCGGCGCCTTGGCGGCCTTCTCGGCGGCGGCCTGCTTGGCCGTCTCCTTGGCGCTTTCCTTGGCAGCCTCGCGCGCCGCCTTGGCCTCGGCGAGCTTCTGGGCCGCCTCGGCCTTGGCCGCGCTCTTCGCGGCGTCCTTGGCGGCTTCCTTGGCCGCGTCCTTCGCGTCCTTCGCCGCAACCTTGGCCTTGTCGGCGGCCTTCGCGTCGGCAGCCTTCGCGTCCGCCGTCTTGGTCTGGCCGGGGCGGACGTGCTTCTTGTCGCTCTCCTTCACGGCGGCGAGCTTGCGCGCCTTCTCCTCGGCGGCCTTGGCCTCGGCCGCCTTGTGGGCGGCGAGTTCCTTGGCCTCCCGGGCCTCCTTCTCGCGGGCCTCGCGGGCTTCCTTCTCGCGGGCCTCCTTGGCATCCTTCTCGCGGGCGGCGACGCGCTTCGCCTCCTGCGCCCGGGAATCCCGCTCGCGGGCTTCCTTGGCCTCCAGGGCCTTGGCATCCTCGCGCTTCTCCTCGACGGCGCGCGCGGGGCGGGCGGTCATGGCGGCGGCGGAGGGGTTCAGGCCCGAGACGTTGTTGTAGGACGGGATGACGATCTCCCGGCCGGGGGTGATCTGGCTGGCGCTGGTCAGGCCGTTGGCCTGCAGGATCGCCGAGCCCGGCACGCCGTAGCGGGTCGCCATCTGGTTGAGGCTGTCGTTCTTCGAGACGGTGATGCGCGTGCCGCCCTGGGCGCTCCAGCCGGTGGAGCCCACGGAGGCGACCCGCGTCGGGCTCGCGGCGGCCGGCGGCGGCAGCGTGCTCGCCACGGGGGCGGGCCGCGACGCGCCGGGGGCGCCGAGCGCCTCGGACTGGATGCGGCCGGTGCGCAGGGGCGCCACGGGCTTGATGTCGTCATCCGGGAGGCTGCCCGTCGCGGCAGGCTCCGAGAAGGGGTTGGTGAAGGGGCTGCTCAGCCGCGACGCATCGGACGAACAGGCCGCCGCGCCACCACCGATGATCCCCACGAGGGCGACGCGCGACAGCGTCTGAAACCCCCTGACCGCTCCACGCACCCGCATCGACGCACCCGCCAGCACAACGCCACCCGATGCCGTCATGAAGCCGGATTCAGGTTAAGCAACCGTTCCCGTTCACCATGAGATGGCCTTGGAAACGGCGGGATGTGCGGTGCAGCAACACGCAGGGCGTGTGGGGCGCGGCTTCCCCGGGCGGCCCGGCACCCCACATCTCAGCGATGTTCAACCGGTCCTCCCCGCGAGACAGCCTCGCCGACCTGCCGCGCCTCGAAACCGCGCGGCTGATCCTCGGCGGGCTGGTGCCGGAGGATGCCCCCGCCCTCGCCCGCCTCACGGACGATCCGGCCATCACCGGGGCCATCGACTTCCTGCCCGAGCCCTTCACCCTGGAGGATGCGAAGGGCTTGATCCACGGTGGCAACCGCGAGCGCGACCGCTTCCTCGGCGCCTGGATCCGGGGGGAGGGCGGAGCCGCCGCCCTCGTCGGCGTGGTGGGCGCGCACCTGCGCGGCCCCGGCTTCATCGAGATCGGCTACTGGATCGGCGGCGCGGCCCGGGGCCGGGGCTTCGCCTTCGAGGCGGTCTCGGCGCTCGCGGGCCATCTCGCCCGGCGCTTTCCCGCCCGCACCCTGGTGGCGGAGTGCCGCCCGGCCAACACCGCCTCCTGGGGCCTCCTGCGCAAGCTCGGCTTCGAGGATACCGGCGCGGAGGGCCATCGGCCCGGTCGCCGCCTTCTCACGCTCGTGCGGCCCTGATCTCCAAACGAAAACGCCCCGGACGAGGGTCCGGGGCGCTTCGGCATCGGTGATGCGGCGATCAGAAGGTGATGCCGGTCTCGACCATGTAGCGGTCCTGCGAGGTCCGGTTGCCGTCGCGGCCGAAGCCGGTGCCCAGGGTGCCGTTGGCGATGCTGCCGCGGGTGATGCCCCCGAGCTCGACGTGGGCGTACTCGACCCGCAGGAAGTAGCGGTCCCAGGTGAAGGTCGGCGTGATGGTGATCGAGAAGGCGTTGCTGCCCGCGCCGTAGAGGAGGCTGGTCGTGCCCGAGCCGCGCACGCCGCTCTGCTCCTCGTACTCGACGCGGCCCGCCAGGGCGAAGTTGTCGGTGAAGGAATAGGCCGCCAGCAGCGCGCCGCCGTAGGTCGAGGCGCTCTGCACGATGCCGATGCGCTGGTCCGCCTCGACGTTGGTGAACTGGAAGTACGGCGTGATGATCCACGGGCCGTTCGAGTAGGTGTAGTTGATGTTGAAGATGCCGCTGTTCTGCTGGTTCAGCGGGGTCGCGAACTGGTAGCGCAGGCTGCGGTTGAGGACGTTCTGGCTGCCGAGATTCACGCCGCCGTTCACGCCGATCGTGTTCGAATCGTCGATCTTGTAGGCGACGTTACCGGTGAACCACGTGATGTCGCCGGAGAAGAACCCGTCCGTGCCGGCCACCGACACCGACCACGGGCCCTCGGCCCAATTCAGCTGCACGCCGTGGTTGATGACGTTCTCCTGCGCGAAGAGCAGGCCGCGGTTGATGTTGAGGTTCTGGAAGGTGAACGGCGCCTCGGAGCCGATGATGGTCGGCATCCGGCCGCCCTGCACCGACCACGCGTCGTTGATCTGGATCTTGCCGAAGGCCACCGGGAGGGGCGTGAACAGCAGGTCCGTCTGGTCGATGGCGCTCAGGTTCTGCACGCCGAGGCCGGGGATCGCGTAGGCGCCGCCCTGCACGTAGAACTGGAAGGTGCCCTCGGGCTTCTGGATCCAGCCCTGGAGGTTCGAGAAATCGAACCGGGCCGCCCGGTCGGGGGCGTAGCCGGGGGGCGCGAAGGCGGTCGGGAACGGGTTGTTCTGGGTGTAGCCGTAGCCCGTCAGCGCGCCGCCGATGTAGATGTCGCCGAGGCCGCCCACGCCGAAGCAGGTCGGGTTCGGGTTGGCCTTGATCACGCCGCCATAGGCCGGGCCGATCAGCGTCGCCTTGCACGGCTCGACCGGCGCCGGGACAGGCACCGGGGCCGGCATGTCGGCGGCGAAGGCGACCGTGGAGGAGAGCAGCGCGGCGGCCAGACCGGCCAGGGTGGAACGCTTCGGCATCGTCTTGCAGCTCGGTTCGGAGAATCTACGGCCAAGCTGCCATCAGGTGCGTTTCTGCACAAAAGCAAACTATTTGCACTTGCACACTTTTTGGGCAAATCCCGCGTCACAGCCGCGTTCGTTTCAGCGTTGTGGCTTGTGTGCCACATCTAGATGATGCGCTACGAATTCTTGAAGCTGCAGGGAAGGTACGGTTTAATTCAATCGAAACCTTTGGCACCGAGCGGATCGCATCGAAAACCACCATAGCCCGACTGGGCGAGTCGTTCGGCCAGCGCCGGCAGGAACACCAGGGCCTCCTCGGCGAGGCGCCAGGGCGGGTTCACCACGACGAGGCCGCTGCCGGACAGGCGGGTCGGGTCGTCGGGCCGCTCGATGAGCAGATCGAGGCGCAGCGCCGGGCGGGCGAGGCCGGCATCGAGCTCGGCCGCCATCCGGTCGATCGCCGCCGCATCCTTCACCGGGTACCACGCGAGGAAGATCCCGGTCGGCCACTTGGCCACCGCCTTCATGAGATGCGCGCCGAGCCGCTCCACCTCACCCGGCACCTCGTAGGGCGGGTCGATCAGCACGAGGCCGCGCCGCTCCGGGGGCGGGATCTGCGCGTTGACCGCCGTCCAGCCGTCGAGATGCAGCACCTTGGTGCGGGAATCGCTGTTGTAGCGCTCCTTCAGCACGGCCGCGTCCTGCGGGTGCAGTTCCACGAACACGCCCCGGTCGCCCGGCCGCAGGAACTCGCGGATCACCGCCGGGGAGCCGGGATAGGTGGTGGCGCCGTGCCGCTCCTGCGTCGCCGCCACCGCCGCGCGGTAGGGCGCGAGCAGCGCCTCCACCGGCTCCGGGAAAGGCTCGGCCAGCCGGCCCCAGCCGCCCTGCCACTCCCCGGTGCGGCGGGCCTCGTCGGCCTGGAGGTCGTAGATGCCCAGCCCCGCGAAGGCGTCGAGCGCCCGGAACGGTTTGTCCTTGAGGCCGAGATGGGCGAGGACGCGGGCGAGCACGAGGTGCTTGAGCACGTCGGCATGGTTTCCCGCGTGGAAGGCGTGCCGGTAATTCATGGCTGTGGCTCAAGCGGATCCGGCGCCGCCCGTCCAGGGCCGGGCCCCGGAATTTCGCTCTAGCGGGGCGGATCGAGGGCGATGTCCGGCGAGCGGCAATTGCTGCGGGCGAGTTCGGGGCAGGGGGTGTAGCCGCGCAGATCCTTCGCGAAGCAGATCCGCAACTCGGTCAATTGGCCCCGCGCGCAGTTCACCGACATCATGTCCGGCCGCAGGCCCTCGTTGGCGGCCACGAACTGGCGGGCGATGTCCAACGGCGCGAGCCGCTGCCCGCCCGCCTTCAGCCCCTCGGGGATCGTCACCGCCAGCCGCGCCTGCTTGGCGGCGGTGAAGTAGGAGGACGGATCGAGGCCCGAGCAGGTGCCGTGCTTGCGCCATTCGTGCCGGGCGAGGCCCTCGCTCGGATAGACCTGCCCCGCCACCTCCATCGCCTGCCGGGTGATCGGGCGCTGCACGGCGGAGCAGTTCTGCGGGTAGCCGCGGGTGTATTGCGGCCAGAGCCCGTGAACGACGAAGCCGAGGCCCCGGCCGGGGGCGCATTGCGGCTCGTCCCGGCGTGCGCCGTCCCCCTCGCAGAAGGTCGGCGACCAGGAGAGAGCGAGGACGTAGAAGTCGAAATCGCCCGGCGCGGCGCGGCGGCCGAACCCGCCGTAATCCTGCGCGGCGGCGGGCAAGGAGGCCAGGGCCGCCAGCCCGAGCAGGCCGGCGCGGAGCGCGGGCGGGCGCACGGTCGTCCGTCCGCTCAGGGCCGTGCCATCCGGCAGGCGGTGGCGTAGGCATAGGCGAGGTTGCGGTCGAGGCCGTGGACGCAGAACTCGACGCCCCAGGTGGACCCGATGATGCCGAGGCTCTCGCGCACCGAGTAGTCGATCTTCCGGTGCAACCCGTCCGACGTTGTGGCGACGGCCGAGCAGAACCGGCGCGGGATGGCATCGAGCCCCCAGGGGCGCCACGCCGTCCGCTCGATCCTGTCGAAGGAGACGATGGTCATGGAGGAGTTCCAGAACTTCGCTTCCTTCTCGGCGAAGTTCGTCGCCACCTTCTCCAGCACGTCCGGATCCTGGCAGCCCGGAATCTGCGAATCGTAGGGGAAGACGCGCTCCTCGGCGGGCTCGACGTCCTCGCGGGCGGAGCGGGCCTCGGCGGCGCAGACGGCGGTCACGCCGAGGGCGAGCCCGAGGGTGAGACGGACGAGGAAGGGGCGCATGACAAGGGTCCGAACCGGCATGATGGGACGATGGCCGGGGCGCGCCGTCAGTCAAGCCGCCGCCGCGCCGCGCCGGTGGATTGGGCGCCCGGTGCGGCCCGGACGCCACGGTGTCAGCGGCTCAGAATCAGGCCTCGAACTCGGCTTCGTCCAGATCGACGTAGCGGCTCAACACCCGCACCAGGGCGATCCCATCCGGGGCGTCCTGGGCGATGTAGCTCCAGAGGTCGAGCAAGTCCTCGGCGGCACGGGGGTGCCGCTGGATCCTACTCACCCTTCGCGGCCATGCGGCGCCGGGCTTCGGCCTTGATCGCCGCCATGTCGAGAGGCTCGGGCGCTCCGCTGTCCAGGCCCTCGCGGATGTCGCGGCGCAGGGCGTCGAGCTTGGCGGCGCGCACCTGCTCCCGCTCCTCGACCAGGCGCAGGCCGTCGCGCATCACCTCGCTCGCCGAGGCGTAGCGCCCGCTGGCGACGAGATCGCGAACGAAGCGTTCGTAATGCGCACCCAGGGTGTAGCTCGACGGCACGGATCCCTCCTGCGACGGGTCCAGACTATCACATTGTGATAGTCCGGCAATCGCGGGAGGCCCCGCCCTATCGCGGCGCCGACGACGAGGCCGGGTCCGGTGGGGTGGCCGGGACGACGGGGGTCGCCTTCGTCCACCACAGGCCGATCAACAGGATTCCAACGAAGATCGCGGCAAGGAAGCCGCCGAGCATGAGGCGTCGCATCAGTCCGGTATAGGGCGGACACGCCGGATCAGTAGATCGGACCCTCGACGGAGGGCGGGGGCGCGCCGAGTTGCAGCGGCTCGCCGTACTCCTCGCCCGGCTCCTCCGGCACGGCCGCGACGCGCGGGGCCGGGCGGGGGGCGAGGCTCGGGCGCGGCTGCACCGAGGTATAGGCCGAGGGCACCTGCGCCGGGACGCGCGCAGGGGCGCGGGCGACCTGCGTCGGGCTCGCGGCCTTCGACATCGGCGCGACGCCGTAGGGATCGTCCTCCTCGATATCAACAGGAGCCTGCGGCGGCGCGGGCTGGCGCGGCGGCGGGATGGGCTTCGAGAGCGGACGCGGGCCGTCGCCGCCGAGCTGCGGCGTGAACTTGATGAGCGGCTGGCAGATCCGGCGCAGGCCGCGCGGGTCGTGCCGGGCGAGGTCGACGTGGATGTGGTCGTAGTGGAACACGTTCGAGCCCGGCGCCAGCACCGTGGTGAAGCGCTGGCACGCGCCCAGGAACACCTCGCGCAGGAAGCCCTGCTCGGCCTCCGTGCCGCGCCAGCCGCCCTTCACGGTGATGACGTGGCCGTCCGCCAGCTTGAAGGACATCACGTCCACGGCGTTGCCGAAGCCGTGCTCCGAGAGCTTGGCGCCGGGCTGGTTGTTGCGCCCCCGGCAGGAATAGGTGCCCGCGTTGATCTCGGCGACGGCCACGCCGAAATAGAGTTCGGCCGCCGGCTGGATCGTATCCGCGAGCCACGCCTCGGCCTCGGCGAGCGCCGGGCAGCCCAGCGTCATCCGCTGCTTCAGCAGCACGGAGCCGTTGCCGAGCCGCGTCACCCGGAAGGGCTGCTGCATGCCGCAGGGGCCGGGGCCGTCGATGGCGGCCGCCGGCGTGATGAATTCGGTCTGCGCCACCAACTTCTTGGCGAGGCACACCTGCTCCGCCTGGTCCCGCCACGGCTCGCGCCGTTCGAACCGGTTGACCGAGCAGGCCGTGAGGGCCGCCCCGAACAGGGCCAGGCCTGAGAACGCGAGAACGCTACGCCGCATGAACCGGACGGTGCGCACGATCCCGTAAACGCTTCGTCAAGCGCGATTCCGCTTTCCCGACCCCTGTGGCATCGCTCGATCCACGCCTTGCGCGGTTGACAGGCCCCCACCCTGGTCGACCACATAAGCAATGCTTTCGCTCCTCGATCTCCGCGCCCGTATCGCCGCCGGCACCCTCACGCCGGCCGGCGCCGTCGACCTCTGCCGGGAGGCCATCGCCGCGCGCGATCCGGCCATCGGCGCCTTCGTTGCCATCGATCCCGATCCGGCGATCCCGCAGGACGGGCCGCTCGCGGGCATCGCGGTCGGCATCAAGGACATCATCGACACCGCCACCCTGCCGACGCAGCTGGGCACCGCGCTCTACGAGGGCTGGCGCCCGAAGGCGGACGCGGCCGTCGTGGCGCGGCTGAAGGAGCGCGGCGCGGTGGCGCTCGCCAAGACCACCACCACCGCCTACGCCAGCTCAGACCCCACCGAGACGCGCAATCCGCACGATCCCGGCCACACGCCCGGCGGGTCGTCGGCGGGCTCGGCGGCAGCGGTGGGCGCCGGCATGCTGCCGCTGGCTTTGGGCACCCAGACGGCGGGCTCGGTGATCCGCCCGGCGAGCTATTGCGGCTGCGCGGCGATCAAGCCCTCCTTCCGGCTGATCCCGACGGTCGGGGTGAAGACGTGGTCCTGGGCCCTCGACACGGTCGGCCTGTTCGCGGCGGGCGTGGGCGACCTCGCCTATGCGCTCGCCGCCATCACCGGCCGGGACGGGATCGACGGGGAGGCCACGTCCGCCCCCCGCATCGCTCTGGTGCGGCAGGACTTCGCGGAGGCGCCCGAGCCCGCCGCCGAGGCGGCGCTCGCCACGGCCCGCGCCGCCGCCGAGCGGACGGGGGCACGGGTCTTCGACCTGACGCTGCCGCCGGAGCTCGCGCAGGCCTGGGACCGCCACGGCGCCATCCAGGATTTCGAGGCGCGGCAGGCGCTGGGCTGGGAGTTCACCGCCCATCGCGACAGCCTCCCGCCCCATGTCCGGCGGAACCTCGAAGCGGGCGACGCCACCGCCCCCGCGACCTACGACGACGCCCGCCGCCACGCCCACCGCGCCCGGCGGGTGCTGAAGGGGCTGTTCGGCGAGTTCGACGCCATCCTCACCTTCTCGGCCCCCGGCCCGGCCCCGGTGAGCCTCGCCTCCACGGGCGATCCGCGCTTCAACCGGCTCTGGACGCTGATGGGCGTGCCCTGCGTGAACGTGCCGGTGCCGGGCGACGGCCTGCCGGTGGGCGTGCAGGTCATCGGCCGGTTCGGCGGCGATGGGCAGGCGCTCGCCGTCGCCAAGCTGATCGAGGGGGCCATGCGGGGGTGAACGCCCCTCAATGCCCCGGATGCTCGCCGAGCGTGTCCTCAACGTAGAGCTGTTCGAGCAGCACCTTGATCACCGCGAGCAGCGGCAGGGCGAGCGCGATGCCCCAGAGGCCGAAGATCACGCCGAGCACGAGCTGCCCGGCGAAGATCGTGGCCGGGGGGATGTCGAGCGCCCGCTTCTGGATGAAGGGCGTGAGCCCGTAGCTCTCCAGGCACTGCACCGCGAGGTAGACGCCGAGCGCCCCGAGCAGCGCCTTCGGCCCTGACGCCAGGGCGGCGAGGAGGATGACGAGGCCCGCCACCAGCGGCCCCACCGTGGGCACGAAGGCGAGGAGCCCCGCCTGCAAGCCGAGGATCAGTGCGCCGCCGATGCCGAGGAAGGCGAGGCCCGCCCAGGTGAACAGGAAGATCGCCGTCATGGTCAGCAACTGGCCGAACAGCCAGTGGCGCAGGGTCTCGCCCGCCCCGTCGAGCACCTTCGCCCCCCGGCGGCGCTTCGTGGGGGGGATGAAGCGCAGCACGCCGTCGCGGTAGCTGCGCGGGTCGGCGGCGAAGGCGACGCCGAGGAAGACGATGACGAGGACGTTGCCCACGGCGTCCACGAGGCCGAGCACCACCGCCGTCGCCGGGCCCAGCACGCTCCCCGCGCTCGACAGGACCGAGCCGGAACTCTTGAGCAGCCCCGAGGCGAGGCCCCCGAGGCCGCCCTCCTGCTGGCCGGGCTCCCGCGCGGACCGGCCCTCGTCCTTCGCCGGGCCGAGGAGCGGCACGTCGATCCCGTGGTCGGCGAGCCAGGTGTTCACGGAATCGGCCTGCGTCTTGATCGTGCTGCCGAGGTCACGCCCCTGCTGCGCGACGGTGGTGCTGCCATAGGTGGCGAAGCCGAGCGCCAGGAGCGCGACGGTGATGCTCGCCAGCGTCAGCCTGAGGCTGCGCGGCAGCGGCAGGACATAGGCGAGCGCCCGCGTCAGCCCGTCGAGGAACACGCCGAGCAGGACGCCTGCGAAGATCAGGAGCAGCGTGCCGGACGACATCCAGGCCAGGGCCAGGGCGGCGGTGAAGCAGACCACGGCGATGCCGGAGCCGGCGAGGGGGGCGGCCCCCCGCCATGGGCCGACCGGCCCGTTCAGGGCCTCGAGCTTCGATTCGGTCATTACGATCCCTGGCGGCCACTGAGCCCCACGTCGAACGCGTCGCAGGCGCCCCGGTCAAGCCCTGGGCGACGAATGAGCGGGATGTGCGTTGATGCCCGGAGACGTCATCCCAAGGAGCACCCGCGCATGGACAACCACGGCAGCACCCGGTTCAACCACCTCGCCCCCGGCGACAACATCGACAAGCGGGACCAGTTGAGCAGCGTGGTGCTGATGGGCCTCGCCATCGCGGGCGGGGCCGTCTCGCTGATCCTCACGGCGCTCCTGGGCGGCTAGTGCATCGATCCAGACGAAGGCGTCAGCCGTATCTGGAAATATTGATGCAAAAAGAAGAAGCTAGGGCAGAGACGCATGAACGGAGTGAGTGCGTCACTGCCCTAGGCCCTCACCAGCGCCCCGCCGCCGCGTCGTCGGCGGCGGTAGCCTCGACCCAGCCGCCGACCGTCCCGTCGGCCAGATGCTCGCGCTTCCAGAACGGCGCCCGCGTCTTCAGGTAATCCATCAGGAAGCTCGCCGCCTCGAAGGCCGCGATCCGGTGGCCGGAAGCCGTTAGCACGAAGACGATGCCCTCGCCGGGCCGGACCAGCCCGTGCCGGTGGATGACCCGCACCGCCTGGAGCGGCCAGCGTCCTTCCGCCTCCTCGACCACCCGGCCGATCTCGGCCTCGGCCATGCCGGGGTAATGCTCCAGTTCGAGGGCGGCGAGGCGCCCCGCCTCGTCCCGGCACAGACCCGAGAAGGTGACGACCGCGCCGGCCTTCCCCGCGAGGTCCGCCTCGACGCGGGCGACCTCCCGCGCGAGGTCGAAGGGCTCGGCCTGGATCGAGACCTTCGCGGGGGGCAGCGGAGATTCCATGGCGGACTTTCGGGGGCCGCCCCGTGGGGCGCCTGACTGTTTGCGCTGCGCCCTATATGGCACGGAGGAGCCGGAGGCCGAACCGGGGCCGCGAGAGGCACGAGGCATCATGAACCCAGATCTGACGCTGCCATACGAGGGCGAGTCACCGTCCTTCGCCAGCCGCCCGGTCTGGTGCGGACGCGGCAGCACCGTGATCGGCGCGGCGCGGATCGGCGATCAGGCCTGGCTCGGGGACGCGGCGGTGATCCGCGCCGACGGGCAGCGCGTGACCCTCGGGGACCGGTTCTGGCTCGGCCACCGCTCGACCGTGCACATCGCCACCTTCACCCACGGCACGACCTGCGGCGACCGGGTGACGGTGGGGCGCAACAGCGTGCTCCACGCCTGCACGATCGGCGCGGACGTGGTGGTCGAGGACGACGTGGTGATCCTCGACGGATCGAGCATCGGCGACGGCGCGGTCATCGAGGCGGGGGCGACCGTGTTCCCCCGCTCGGACCTCGCGGGGGGCTTCGCCTATGCCGGCAGCCCGGCCAAGGCGGTGCGCCCGATCGCGCCGGGGGAGGCGGCCGAGCGCGCCGAACGGGTCCGCGAGCGCAGCGCCGAGGGGCTCGGCGCCGATCCCGCGCCGCCGCAGGACCTCGACCCGGACGTGTTCGTGGCCCGCACCGCGCGCCTACGCGGGCGCGTCGGACTGGGGGCGGGGGCGAGCGTGCTGTTCTGCTGCGCGCTGGAGGCCGAGGCCGGGCCCATCGTGGTCGGCGCCGACACCAACATCCAGGACAACACGGTGATCCGCTCGCGGGGCGAGGGCGTGGTGATCGGGCGCGACACAACCATCGCGCACAATGTCCGCATCGCCGATTCCCGCATCGGCGCCCGCAGCCTCATCGGCATCGGCGCCGTGATCGCGCCGGGCACGCTGATCGCCGACGACGTGATGGTCGCCGCCGGGGCCACCACCGATCCCGGCCAGATCCTCGAATCCGGCCATCTCTGGGGCGGCCGCCCCGCGCGGATCCTCGGCCCCCTCGACGCCGAGCGGCGGTCGATGATGCTGCGCATCGTCGAGAGCTATTGCCGCCACGGTCGCGAGTACCGGGCGGCGCAGGAGGAGCTGGCGGGGTAGCGACCGCGCCCGCCGTCGCTCAGTGCTGCAGGATCTTCGACAGGAAGGTCTGCGCGCGCTCGGAGCGGGGGCTGCCGAAGAAGTCGTCCTTCGTGGCGTCCTCGACGATCTCGCCCCGGTCCATGAAGATCACCCGGTCGGCGACCTTGCGGGCGAAGCCCATCTCGTGGGTCACGACCATCATGGTCATGCCCTCCTTGGCGAGCTCGACCATCACGTCGAGCACCTCTCCCACCATTTCGGGGTCGAGCGCCGAGGTCGGCTCGTCGAACAGCATCACCACCGGGTTCATGGCGAGCGCGCGGGCGATGGCCACGCGCTGCTGCTGGCCGCCGGAGAGTTGGCCCGGATACTTGTGCGCGTGGGCGCCGAGGCCGACGCGGGCCAGCAGGTCGAGGCCGCGCTTCTTGGCATCCTCGGAGCTGCGCCCCAGCACCTTGCGCTGGGCGATGGTGAGGTTGTCGGTGATCGTCAGGTGCGGGAACAGCTCGAAATGCTGGAACACCATGCCGACCCGCGAGCGGAGCTTCGGCAGGTTGGTGGTCTTGTCGATCACCTTGGTGCCCGCCACCGTGATCTGGCCCTTCTGGAAGGGCTCCAGGGCGTTCACGCACTTGATGAGCGTCGACTTGCCCGAGCCCGAGGGGCCGCAGACCACCACCACCTCGCCCTTGGCGACCTTGGTGGTGCAATCGGTCAGCACCTTGAAGTCGCCGTACCATTTGCTGATGGCGTCGATGGCGATCATCGTCTCGCCCGGCGCGCCCTTCGGCAGGCCGGAGACGAGGCCGCCCGGCTGGAGGCCGGGATCCTTCGGAGCATGGTCGGCGTCGACGGCGGGCTGCGAGGCGGTCGGGGCCGGCATCGGGGAAGAGGTCATGGTGAAAGTCCCCTGATCAGCGGATGATGGCGACACGGCGCTGCAGGCGGCGCACGAGGAACGAGGCGGCGAAGCAGATCGCAAAGTAGACGAGCGCCGCGAAGATATACATCTCCACCAGGCGTCCGTCGCGCTGGGCGACCTTCGAGGCCGCGCCCATGAAGTCGGTGAGCGACAGGACGTAGACCAGCGACGTGTCCTGGAAGAGCACGATGGTCTGGGTCAGCAGCAGCGGCAGCATGTTGCGGAAGGCTTGCGGCAGCACGACGTTGCCCATCGTCTGCCAGTAATTCATGCCGAGCGCCGAGGCGGCGGCGGTCTGCCCCTTCGGCACCGATTGGATGCCCGCGCGCATGATCTCGGCGAAATAGGCCGCCTCGAACGCCGTGAAGGTGATGAGCGCCGAGGGGAAGGCGCCGACCTGGATCGGCGTCGTCGAACCGACCACGTAGGCGCCGATATACGGCACGAGGAAGTAGAACCAGAAGATCACCAGCACGAGGGGCAGGGAGCGGCACAGCTCGACATAGCCCTTGGCGAGGTGCCAGACGCCGGGGATCCCCGAGAGCCGGGCCATGGCCAGCAGGGTGCCGAGCACCACGCCCCCCGCCGCCGCCATGGCGGTGAGCGACAGGGTGAAGACCATGCCCGTCCCGAACAGGTAGGGCAGGGCGGTCAGGACGACGGAGAAATCGAAGTTCGAGAGCATCTCGGCCTGCGCATCATCGCCGCCTCGTCGGCGGCCGGTTGCAGCGGGGTTCGGGCGGTCAGCGCTGCCCGGGGATGGTGACGGCGCGTTCGAGGAGGCTCGCGCAGACGACGACCACGAGGTTGATCGCCACGTAGAGGAGCGTCGCGGCGGTGAAGGCCTCGAACACCTGGAAGGAGAATTCCTGCATCGAGCGCGCCCGGCCGGTGAGTTCGAGCAGGCCGATGGTCAGCGCCACGGACGTGTTCTTGAGGTTGTTCAAGAACTCGGAGGTCATCGGCGGCAGGATGATGCGGTAGGCGTTCGGCAGCAGGACGTAGCGGTAGGTCTGCACCGTGGTGAAGCCCATGGCCGTGGCCGCCATCCGCTGCCCGCGCGGCAGGGCCTGGATGCCGGCGCGGACCTGCTCGGCCACCCGCGAGGCGGTGAAGAAGCCCAGGCACACCACCGCCGTGTAGAACGGTGCGTCCGGCATCTGCTTCACGGCATCCCCGAGCCCGCGCGGCAGAACCTCCGGCAGCACGAAGTACCAGAGGAACATCTGCACCAGCAGCGGCACGTTGCGGAAGATCTCGACATAGGTCGTGCCGATGGCGTTCGCCGTCTTGCTCGGCAGGGTGCGCAGCACGCCGATGACCGAGCCGAGGGTGAAGGCGATCGCCCAGGCGCACAGCGCCGTCACGATGGTCCAGTACAGGCCGGACAGGAGCATGTCCGCGTAGGTGCCGGTCCCCTCCGGGGACTGGTCGAAGAAGATGCTCCAGTTCCAATTGTAGTTCATCGCGACATGTCTACCAAGAGAGGTCGTCTTACTGATAATGTCCCACTCTCACCCTCATCCTGAGGTGCTGCGCAGCAGCCTCGAAGGAGGGTTCCAGTGGGCACCGCGATCCCTGGAGCCCTCCTTCGAGGCCCGCTCACGCGGGCACCTCAGGATGAGGAAGGGGCTTGGAACCCCGAACCAGTCTCGGCACCGTGGAGGCGCCCCGCGGACCGTGCCGCGGGGCGCTCGTTCAGGTGCGAAGGCTCAGTAGGAAGCGGGATCGGCGCTGTCGATCGGCTTCGTGAACTGCTTCTTCATCTCGTCGCTCATCGGCAGGTTCAGGTTGATGTTGCGCGGCGGGATCGGCTGTGTGAACCACTTGTCGTAGAGCGCCTTGCCCTCGGGGCTGGTGTAGAGCTTGGCGGTGGCCTCGTCGGCGACGGCCTTGAACGGCGCGTCGTCCTTGCGGACCATGATGCCGTAGGGCTCCGGCTTCGAGAGGGCTTCCTTCGAGATCTCGTAAGCGCCCGGATCCTTCGAGGAGGCGACCAGCGAGGCGAGGAGCACGTCGTCCATCACGAAGGCGACGGCGCGGCCGGTCTCGACCATCAGGAACGCCTCGGCGTGGTCCTTGGCGGGCAGGATGGTCAGGCCGAGCTTCTTCTCGGTGTTGGCCTCGTTGATCTGCCGGATGTTCGTGGTGCCGGAGGTCGAGACGACGGTCTTGCCCTTCAGGTCCTCGACCGTGTGCAGGTTCGAGGACTTCTTCGAGACGAAGCGCGTCGCGGTGAGGAAGTGGCTGTTCGTAAAGCCCACCTGCTTCTGGCGGTCGGCGTTGTTGGTGGTCGACCCGCATTCGAGGTCGATCGTGCCGTTGGCCATCAGCGGGATGCGGGTCGCCGACGTGACCGGGTTGAGCTTCACGTCGATCTTCGGCAGGCCGAGCTTGGTCTTCACCGCGTCGGCAATCTTGTAGCAGATGTCCATGGCGTAGCCGACGGGCTTCTCGTCGCCGCCGAGGTAGGAGAACGGTACGGAGGAGTCGCGGTAGCCGATGGTGATGGCGCCGGAATCCTTCACCTTCTTGAGGGTGCCGGTCAGGTCTTCGGCGCTGGCGGCCAGGGGGGCGACGGCGAGGCTCAGGCCAAGCGCCGCGGCGAGGCCACGGCGAGCGTTAACGAACTGCATCGGTACGGAACTCCTGGGTCTGGCCGAACGTCGTCGGCAGGCGGTGTCGGGTGCAGGCCCGCCCGCTCGAGCGGAGCCTTTGCAACGTTGATGCCGGAGAGACGAGTCTGAATACGAGATACCGGTCAGCGCGCGGTCCGTAGGCCGATGACCCGGCCTCCCTGACCCGCATCGATCCGTCCGCAGTCACAATCACCGCCTCTCCGATATTCGGAGCCGGGCCGAGCGCCCGCGCGGACGGCATGTTGCATGATTTTAAGGCGGACGCATCGGGGCGCTTCACGGCGCCCACAGGCTGCGCCTGACGATCCGCCCGATGTCGCAATGCGAAAGCCGCCCCGCTGGGTGGCGGGACGGCTTCCGGTCGGCGGTAAGGAAACGTTACTGGGTCAGTTCATTGCCGGCATAGCCGATCTGGCCGTCGGCGCCCTTCTTCCACTCGTAGATCACGTAGTCGGGCTTGGTGATGTCGCCCTTCTTGTCGAACGAGATCGGGCCGATCACCGTCTGGAACGGCTTGCCCTCATGCATGTAGGCGGCGACCTTCTTGCCATCGGTGGACTTCGCCCCCTCGACGGCCTGCTTGAAGATCTGCGCGGCGGCGTAGGCGTAGAGGGTGTAGCCCTCCGGATCGATGCCCTTCGCCTTGAACGCGGCGACCACGTCCTTGGCGGCGGGCTTCTTGCGCGCATCCGGCGGGAAGGTGGTGAGCGTGCCCTCGGCGGCCGGGCCGGCGATGGCCACGAGCTCGCGGTCGACCATGCCGTCGCCGCCCATCATCGGCGCCTTGAGGCCCTGGTCGCGCATCTGGCGCAGGATCAGCCCGGCCTCGGTGTAGTAGCCGCCGAAATAGACGATATCGATCCCGTTCTGCTTCAACTTGGAGACGAGGGCCGAGTAATCCTTCTCGCCGGGATTGATACCCTCGATGAGGGTTTCCTTGCCGCCCTTGGCCTTGAACGCCTTCAGGGTCTCATCGGCCAGACCCTTGCCGTAGGGGGTCTTGTCGTGGACGAAGGCGACCTTCTTCCCCTTGTACTTGTCGGCGAGGTAGTCGCCCGCGACCTGTCCCTGCTGGTCGTCGCGGCCGCAATCGCGGAACGTGTTCCACAGGCCGCGCTCCGTGTACTTCACGTTGGTGGAGCCGGGGCTGATCGCGACGACGCCGGCATCGGCATAGACATCCGAGGCCGGGATCGAGACGCCGGAATTGAAGTGGCCGATCACGAACTTCACCTTGTCGGAGGCGAACTTGTTGGCCACCGAGACGCCCTGCTTCGGGTCGGAGGCGTCGTCGCCCACGCTCAGCTCGACCTTCTGGCCGTCGATGCCGCCGGCCTTGTTGAAGTCCTCCACGGCCTGGGTGGTGCCGTTCTTGAGCTGCGCGCCGAAGGCCGCGCTGTTGCCGGTGATCGGCGCGCCCACTCCCATCTTGACCTGCGCCAGGGCAGGGCCGGAACTCAGGACGCCGAGCGCGAGGCCCGCCAGAAGTATCGATCGCATCGCCACACTCCCCTGTCTTCACCCGGAAAGGCCGGGTGGATCGAGATGCCGAAAGCTCAAGGACTCAACGCGGACGCCATGTCAGCGGCGAGGTCTTCTCGTAGAGCCAGCGATACTGGCTCGTCATCTGGCGGGTCCGCGTGTGGCGGAAGCCCGCCGAGCCGATCAGCAGCACCATCAGCGCGTCCACGGCGTAGTAATGGGCCGAGAGCAGCGTCCCGCCGAACAGGGCGAAGTGGATGAAGCGCACCGCCGCCGCCACGAGGAGCAGGGCCGGCACGCAATGCCAGTAGGGCCGCCAGCCCTTGGCGATGCCCCGCGCCGCCATCCAGCCGGCCCAGCCGCCCATCACCACCGTGACGAGGAGGAACAGCCAGACCGAGCCTTCCTCGAAGAGCAGGCCGTCAAGCATGGTCGCCCCCCGCAGGCGCGGCGTGGCCGCCTTCGAGATAGGCCGCCTTCACGGAGGGGTCGTCCAGCAATTGCCGACCGGTGCCGCTCATGGTGATGCGCCCGTTCACCAGCACGTAGCCGCGATGGGCGAGCTTGAGGGCGTGGTAGGCGTTCTGCTCCACGAGGAAGATGGTCATCCCGTCCTCCCGGTTGAGGCGGCGGATCGCATCGAAGATGCCCTTCACCACCAGGGGCGCGAGGCCGAGCGACGGCTCGTCCAGCAGGAGCAGCTTCGGCCGGCTCATCAGGGCGCGGGCGATGGCCAGCATCTGCTGCTCGCCGCCGGACATGGTGCCGGCGCGCTGGTGCAGCCGCTCGCCGACGCGGGGGAACAGGGTGACGACCTTCTCCAGGTCCTCCGCGAAGAAGCGCCCGCCATGGAGGGCGGCGCCCATCTGCAGGTTCTCGTGCACGCTCATGCGCGGGAAGACCCGGCGGCCCTCCGGCGACTGGGCGATCCCCAGGCGGGCGATCTCGTGGGTCGGCACGCGGGTGATGTCGCGGCCCTCGTAGGTGATGGTGCCCGCGCGCGCCTGGGGCGCGCCGAACACGGTCATCATCAGGGTCGACTTGCCGGCGCCGTTGGCGCCGATCAGCGTGACGATCTCGCCCTCGCCGACATCGAGATCGACGCCCTTCAGCGCGGCGACGCTGCCGTAATAGGTCGAGACCCCGCGCACGGTGAGGAGCGGCGGCTTGCCCCCCGCCTGGATCGCCCGCGTCTCCTCCACGAGCACGTTGATGCCGGCGACGCTCAACGGTCGGCCCTCATGCGGGATGCCCTTCATGCGGCAGGGACAGGCCCACCTCGGCCTCCACCGCCTCGACCTCCTCGTCCTCGACGCCGAGATAGGCGGCGATGACGCTCGGGTTGGTGCGGATCTCCTCCGGCGTGCCGTCCGCGATCTTCTTGCCGTAGTCGAGCACGACGATGTGGTCGGAGATCTCCATCACCACGGACATGTCGTGCTCGATGAGCAGGACCGAGGTGCCCTCGTGGTCGCGGATGTGCCGGAGCAGGGCGTTCAGTTCCAGGGACTCGCGCGGGTTGAGGCCGGCGGCGGGCTCGTCGAGGCAGAGCAGCACCGGATCGGTGCACATGGCCCGCGCGATCTCCAGCCGCCGCTGCGCCCCGTAGGGCAGGCTTCCCGCCGGCTCGTCGGCCCGCGCCAGCAGGTCGATCCGCGCGAGCCAGCCCTTGGCCTTCTCGACCGCCGCGGCCTGCGCATCGCGAAACCCCTTGAAGCCGAGGAGCCCCAGCACCGTGTAGCCGGAGGCGCGCATCAGCGTCTTGTGCTGGGCCACCAGCAGGTTCTCCAGCACCGTCATGCCGGGGAACAGGCGGATGTTCTGGAAGGTCCGCGCCACCCGCGCCGTCCGGTTCACCTGATGGTTCGGCAGGCGTTCCAGCAGGTGCTCGCTGCCGTCCTCGTGGGTGAGGGTCAGCATCCCCTCGGTCGGCTTGTAGAAGCCGGTGATGCAGTTGAAGACCGTCGTCTTGCCGGCCCCGTTCGGGCCGATCAGGGCGGTGATGTCGCCCCGGCGCGCCTCGAAGGACAGGTCGGCGATGGCGGTCAGGCCGCCGAAGCGCATGGTCAGGTGATCGACCGTGAGGACGGAAGCCGCCATCAGCCGTGCCCCTCGCTCACATGGGCGCCGGAGATCGCCTTTCGCTCACCCAGCGTCACCGAGGGCATCCGCACCGAGATCAGCCCGCGCGGGCGCCAGACCATCATCGCCACCATGGCGAGGCCGAACAGCAGCAGCCGGTACTCGTTGGGATCGAACCCCTCGCCGAACACCGCCTTCAGCCCCCCGAGGTTGCGCAGCATCTCCGGGCCGGCGACCATCGCCACGGCCGCGATGGCGACGCCGAACTGGCTGCCCATGCCGCCGAGCACCACGATCGCCAGGATGATCGCGCTTTCCAGGAAGGTGAAGCTCTCCGGCGAGATGAAGCCCTGCCGCACGGCGAAGAACGAACCGGCGAAGCCGCCGAAGGCCGCGCCCAGGGCGAAGGCCGTGAGCTTCGTCGCCGTGGTGTCGATGCCGAGGGAGCGGCAGGCGATCTCGTCCTCGCGGAGCGCCTCCCAGGCGCGGCCGATGGGCAGGCGGCGCAGGCGCAGGGTCACGAGGTTGGTGATCAGCGCCAACACGAGGATCAGGTAGTACAGGAACACGACCCGGTGCATCGAATCGAATTCGAGGCCGAAACGCGCGGCGAACCCGTCATCGTCCGCCGTGAAGGGGATGCCGAAGAAGGTCGCGCGGGGAATCGAGGACACGCCCGCCGCGCCGCCGGTCACGTCCGTCCAGTTGATGAGGACGAGGCGGATGATCTCGCCGAAGGCCAGCGTCACGATGGCGAGGTAATCCCCCCGCAGCCGCAGGACGGGGAAGCCGAGCAGCATCCCCCACAGCCCGGCGAACAGGCCGGCCAGCGGCAGGCACACCCAGAAGGACAGGCCGAAGGTGGTCGAGAGCAGCGCGTAGGAATAGGCGCCGACCGCGTAGAACGCGACGTAGCCGAGGTCGAGGAGCCCGGCGAGGCCGACGACGATGTTCAGCCCCCAGCCGAGCATCACGTAGGTGAGGATGAGGATGCCGAGGTCGATCCAGTAGCGGGCCGAGCCGAGATCGCCGGTCGCCAGCGTCGCCAGGACCGGCAGGGAGAGCGCCACCGCCACGAACAGCTTCAGGCCGATCTTCGAGACCTTCTGCCCGGCATCGGGCTCGCCCCCCACGGCCACGGTGGCCTGGGCGGAGGAGGGGGCAAGGGCTGACGTCTTGGCCCGCCGCGCGTCCCGGCGCATCAGGAGCAGGCGCTGGCCGAGGCGGACGGCGAAGGTGATCGCGCAGAGGATCGCCACCAGCCCCCAGCGGGGGACGAGGACGAGGTCGCTGCCCGGCCCCGGATCCATCCGGAAGGCGATCAGCGGCACGCAGAGGCCGAGGGCGACGAGGGCGCAGAGGGCGGCGTCGCGCAGGATGGCGCCCATGGCGCTGTCCGGCAGGGCGTCGGTGGCGGGGCGGGCCATCAGACCTTCTCGACCTCAGGCCGCCCGAGGATCCCCGAGGGCATGAAGATGAGCACGATCGCCAGGATCGAGAAGGCGGCCACGTCCTTGTATTCGATGGAGAAATAGGCCGACCAGAAGGTCTCGATCAGGCCGATGATGAGCCCGCCGAGCACCGCGCCGGGCAGGGAGCCGATGCCCCCCAGCACCGCCGCCGTGAAGGCCTTCACGCCCGGCACGAACCCGTCCGAGAACGAGACCACGCCGTAATACATCACGTAGAGCACCCCCGCGACCGCCGCGAGGGCGGCGCCGAGGACGAAGGTCAGGGAGATCGTCCGGTCCACGTCGATGCCGAGCAGGGCGGCCATCTTCCGGTCCTGCTCGCAGGCCCGCTGGGCGCGGCCGAAGGGCGTCCGCTGGACGAGGTACCAGAAGCCCGTCAGCAGCACCGCCGTCACCACCATGATGAGACCCTGCTTGTAGGACAGGACCACCGTGTACCCCTCCCGCTCCAGGACAGTGATGCCCCCCGAGAGGACCGGCGGCATCGACTTGTTGCGGGCGCCCTGCACCACCTGCACGAAGTTCGACAGGAAGATCGAGACGCCGATCGCCGAGATCAGCGGCGCCAGCCGGAAGGAGCCCCGGAGCGGCCGGTAGGCCACCCGCTCGATGGCCCAGCCCCAGAGGGCGGTGAGCGCCATCGCCAGCACCAGCACCACGAGGAAGGCGAACACGATGGAGGAGACGCCGAGCCACGTCGTCAGCAGCAGGAACAGGATCAGGGCGATGAAGCAGGAGACCATGAAGACATCGCCATGGGCGAAGTTCACCATCCCGATGATGCCGAAGACCATCGTATAGCCGATGGCGATCAACCCGTAGATCGAGCCCAGTGTCAGGCCGTTGATCAACTGCTGCAGAAAGACGTCCATACACCCGTCCGCTCGATGCCCCAGCGCGTTGCGATCCTTCGGGGCCGGTCCGCAAGACCCGTACCGCAAGCGTAGCCTCGACGCCACGGGGGTCCCGGGGGCGCCACCGACACAAATCAATGCATTTGCCGCACAAATTTCAGCAAGCGGGCTTGCGGATGGCATGGTGTCTGCTGGACCGTTACGAGAAGTTGTAACCAGTCGACCTGGGCGGGTGCGGGGAGGGATCAGCAATGACCGGATCGAGACTGACCACGCTCATCTTTATCGGCATGGTACTCGGCATCGCGGTGGGTTACGCCTGCAGCATCACTTGGCCGGATCCACAGACCGCCAAGGACATCGCCGGATACATCGCGCTGGTGTCCGATATCTTCCTGCGGCTCATCAAGATGATCATTGCGCCGCTGGTGTTCTCGACGCTGGTCGTGGGCATCGCGCACATGGGCGATACTGCGTCCGTCGGCCGGGTCGGCGGCAAGGCGCTGCTGTGGTTCGTCGGCGCGTCGTTCTGCTCGCTGCTGCTCGGCCTCGTTCTGGTGAATTTCCTCCAGCCCGGCCACAACCTTAACTTGCCGTTGCCTGATGCCGGAGCGGGCACCGGCCTGAAGGCCGCCTCGCTCTCCCTGAAGGAGTTCGTCACCCACCTCGTGCCCAAGAGCGCGGTGGAGGCGATGGCCAACAACGAGATCCTGCAGATCGTGGTGTTTTCGATCTTCTTCGGCGTCGCCCTGGCCTCCCTCGGGGAGAAGGGCCAGTTCCTCGCCAAGGGGATCGAGGGCGTCGCCGACGTGATGCTCAAGGTCACGGGCTACGTGATGCTGTTCGCCCCCGTCGCCGTCTTCGCGGCCATCGCGGCGACCATCACCACCCAGGGCATCGGCGTCCTCGTCACCTACGGCAAGTTCATGCTGATGTTCTATTTCGGCCTGTTCTGCCTGTGGATGCTGCTGATGGGGGTCGGCACCCTCCTCGTCGGCACGGGCGGGATCAGCCGGCTCGTGAACCTGATCAAGGAGCCGTTCGTACTGGCCTTCTCCACCGCGTCGAGCGAGGCGGCCTATCCGAAGCTGCTCTCGAACCTCGAACGCTTCGGCGTGCCGAACAAGATCACCTCGTTCGTGCTGCCGATGGGCTACTCGTTCAACCTCGACGGCTCGATGATGTACTGCACCTTCGCGGTGATGTTCATCGCGCAGGCCTACAACATCCCGCTGACCTGGACGCAGCAACTGACGATGCTGCTCCTGCTGATGGTGACGTCGAAGGGCATGGCGGGCGTGCCGCGCGCCTCGCTGGTGGTGATCTCGGCGACCCTGTCGCAGTTCAACATCCCCGAGGCGGGGCTGCTGCTCATCATCGGCATCGACCAGTTCCTCGACATGGGCCGCTCGGCGACCAACGTCCTCGGCAACAGCATCGCGACCGTCGCCGTGGCGAAGTGGGAGGGCCAGCTCACCCTGGAGGACCAGCGCCTCGACCACATGCCTGGCGCCGCCGCGCCGGCCGAGTAGGCGACGGGGAGGGGATGGCCGACATGGCTACGCGCAACCGGGCCCTCGCCCTCGCCGTCGCGCTGACCCTCGCCGTCTGCCCCGCAGGGGCGGTGGAGGTTCTGACCGGCACGCTCAAGACCGCCGCCGAGCGGGGTGAGATCGTGATCGGCTACAGGGAAAGCTCGATCCCGTTCTCCTTCGTGGAGGGCAAGCGGGCCGACGGCACGCCTCGGGTGGCGGGCTACGCCATCGACCTGTGCGGCGAGATCGTGGACGACGTGCAGACGGCGATCGGCCGCCCCCTCAGGGTGCGCTACGAGCCGGTGACGTCCGAGACCCGCATCGGGGCCGTCGTCTCCGGCAAGGTCGATCTCGAATGCGGCTCGACCACCGCCAATGCCGAGCGGCGCAAGCAGGTCGCCTTCTCGCCCGTCGACTTCATCAGCGCCACGAAGCTCCTCGTGCGGAAGGGCTCGACGCTCGCCTCCTACCGGGACCTCGGCGGCAAGACGGTGGTGGTCACCGCCGGCACCACCAACGAGCGCATCCTGCGCGACCTCCTCGCCCGGCTGAAGATCGACGCGCAGGTGGTGACGGCGCCCGACCACGCCGCCTCCTTCGCCATGGTGAAGGCGGGCAAGGCCGATGCCTTCGCCCTGGACGACATCCTCCTCTACGGGCTGATCGCCACCGACCCGGCGGACGGCCCCACCTACACGGTGCTGCCGGACAAGCTGTCCTTCGAGCCCTACGGGATCATGTTCCGCAAGGACGACCCGGCATTCGCGTCCCTGGTCGGCGACACCTTCCGGCGGCTCGCCGAATCCCGCGAGTTGCGCTGGACCTACGAGCGCTGGTTCCTCAAGCGCCTGCCGAACGGCGAGCGCCTCGACGTGCCGATGTCGGACGACCTGCGGGTGAGCTTCCAGCTGATGGGACTGGACGCGGGGCAATAGCGCGCCTCGCTTTCGCCCCAAGGCCGGGCGAACAAGCGCGCGTTCACCCTTCGTTGACCCATCGCCGCGAGCGTGCCGCCCATGTCGACCGCCGCCCTTCGCAGCCTCCTCGCCGCCGCCGCCTGCTGTGCCGTGACGGCCGCGCAGGCCCATCCCCACGTCTGGGTCTCCGCCAGGGCGCAGGTCGCCTACGCGGACGGCAAGGTCACGGGCGTGCGCCATACTTGGTCGTTCGATCCGGAATACTCGGCCTACGTCACCCAAGGGCTCGACGCCAACAAGGACGGCAAGCTCAGCCCCGACGAGTTGGCCTCCCTCGCGACCACGAACACCGAGAACCTCGCCGAGTTCGGCTACTTCACGAAGCTGAAGGTCGCCGGCAAGGAACAGGCCTTCGCCGAGCCCCGCGAGGCCGCGATGCGGATGGAGGGCAACGCCCTCACGCTCAGCTTCCTCCTGCCCCTCAAGAGCCCGGCGGCGCCGGGACGGGGGGTGGCGGCTCTCGAAGTCTACGACCCCACCTATTTCGTCTCCTTCGGCTTCGCGGAGGGGCAGGAGGCCGTGACGCTGACGGGAGCGCCGCAGGGCTGCACCGCCTCGGTCACGCGGCCGAAGAACGACCAGACGAAGGTCGCCGACGCCAAGACGGGCATGAGCGAAGCCTTCTTCGAGGCCCTGACCGCCGCCTCGAATTACGGCGAGCAATTCGCCAACCGGGTGATCGTCGCGTGTCCGTAGGGCTCGGCCTCGCCCCAGCCGCGCCGGCCTCGCGGCTGCCCCAGCGCCTCGCGCTGATGGCCGTGGCGGTCGCGCTGGCGGCCCTCCTCGTCGCCCTGCTGGCGTGGCTCATCGCCCCCGGCCTCGCCGCGCCGCCGCCGCGCTCCCCCTTCGGCATCGGGTTCCGCGAGGCCGCCCCCGCCGCCACCGGCCTCGGCGGGCTCATCCTCTCCCTGCAATCGAGCTTCGCGCGGGCCATGAACGCCGCCGTCACCGCCCTGAAGGGCGGGGGCGACTGGACGCCGCTGATCGGACTCGCCTTCGCCTACGGCGTCTTCCACGCCGCCGGGCCGGGGCACGGGAAGGCGGTCATCGCCGGCTACATCCTGGCGGGGGAGCGCGCCTTCCGCCTCGGCTGCGCCCTCAGCGCCTGCGCCGCCCTGCTGCAGGCCGCCGTGGCGATGGCCCTGGTGGGGGTCGGCAGTCTCGTCCTCAACGCCACCGCCGCGACCATGACGCGGGCCGGCACCTTCATCGAGACGGCGAGCTTCGCCCTGGTGGCCGCCGCCGGCCTCGCCCTGACCTGGCGCAAGGCCGGGCAGCTCGCGACGGGCCAGGTGGCCGGTGGCGCCTGCGGGCCGGATTGCGCCCACATGCCGGCGGCCGAGCGCGTCGCCTCCGCGCGATCCTGGCGGGCGCGGGCGGGGATCGTCCTCGCGGCGGGCTCGCGGCCCTGCGCCGGGGCGGTGCTCGTGCTGGTCTTCGCGATGGCGCAGGGCGTGCCGCTCGCCGGCATCCTCGCCGTCCTCGCCATGGCGGCGGGCACCGCACTCACCACCACGGCCCTCGCCGCGCTCGCGGTCTTCGCCAAGCGCGCCGCCCTGGCGCTGGCCGGCGGTCGCGGACAGGCCGGGGCGATGGCGGTCGGCGGGCTCGAATTGCTGGCCGCCGCCTTCGTGCTGGTGCTGGGCGTGGCCATGCTCGCCGGTCTCGCCACGGGCGTCGGCGGGTAGGGCGCGACGCCTCGCCAGCCTCCCGCCGCCGTGCCACCCTGAGGCCAAAGGCGGGAGAAGCGGACATGACCGACAGGGACCCCGCGACCGGGGCGCCGAGCATGGACCTCGCCCTCTACCGGGAGGTCGTGGAGCGGATCCGCGAGCGCAACGGCGAGGTCATCCTCAACCTCACCACGGGCGCGGGCGGACGCTACGTGCCGGGGGAGACGGACCCCACCGTCGCGGGGCCGGGCACCACCTTCGTTACGCCGGAGGCGCGCACCCGGCACGTGGGCGTGCTCAGGCCCGAGATCTGCACCCTCGACATCGCCACGGCGATCCTGGGCCTGACTCCGGGGGCGCTTCCTCAACCCGAAGCGTAGGCAACGCCGGAGCACGGCGTCTAAGCTGCGTCCCTCAGGCAAACCCGCCGCACCGAACGCGGGGGGATCGTCATGCGCCTCAGGGAGAGAGACCGATGCCGACCCGTACCCTCGCGGCGGGGGCGCTCGCAGCGTTCTGCACCCTCGCCGCCGCCCAGGCTGCCGACCTCGTGCCGGTGAAGATCGGCGTCCTGAACGACCGCTCCGGCGTCTATTTCGACTCGACGGGCGAGGGCGCGGTGGTCGCGGCGCGGATGGCGGTGGAGGATTACAAGCCGGAGCAGCACGGGCTCAAGGTCGAGGTCATCGCCGCCGATCACCAGAACAAGCCCGATGTCGGCGCCTCCATCGCCCGGCAATGGTACGACCGCGACGGGGTCGATGCGATCTTCGACGTGCCGACCTCCTCGGTGGCGCTCGCCATCGCGCAGATCACCAAGGAGAAGAACAAGGCGTTCGTGAATTCGGGCGGCGGCACCGCCGACCTCACCGGCCCGGCCTGCACGCCGAACACCGTCCACTGGACCTACGACACGGCGGCGCTCGCCAACGGCACCGGCAAGGCGCTGCTGAAGCGCGGCGGCAAGTCCTGGTACTTCATCACCGCCGACTACGCCTTCGGGCTGGCCCTGGAACGCGACACCAAGGCGGTGGTGGAGAAGAACGGCGGCAAGGTCGTCGGCGGCGTGCGCACGCCCTTCCCGAACCCGGACTTCTCGTCCTTCCTGCTCCAGGCCCAGGCCTCCGGCGCGCAGGTGATCGGCCTCGCCGACGCCGGCCTCGACGCAGCCAACGCGATCAAGCAGGCGCACGAATTCGGCATCCGCCAGGGCGGGCAGCAACTCGCCGCGCTGCTCATCGCCATCACCGACATCCACTCGCTCGGTCTCGACGTGGCCCAGGGGCTTCAGTTCACCGCCTCGTTCTACTGGGACATGAACGACGCCACCCGATCCTTCGCCGACCGCTTCGCGCAGAAGATGCCGGGCAAGAAGCCGACCTCCTATCAGGCGGGCGTCTACGCCAGCACGCTCCACTACCTGAAGGCCGTGGAGGCCCTGCACTCGGCCAAGGACGGCGCGGCAATCGTCGCCAAGATGAAGGAGATTCCCACCGACGACCCGCTGTTCGGCAAGGGGACGATCCGCCCGGACGGGCGCAAGATCCACCCGATGTACCTGTTCGAGGCCAAGGCACCGTCCGAGTCGAAGGGCGAATGGGACCTCTACAAGGTGCTGGAGACGATCCCCGCCGATCAGGCCTTCCGCCCGATGAGCGAGGGCGGCTGCCCGATGATCGCCAAGTGAGGGCGAGAGACCGCAAGCGCACGGACAAAGGTTCCTGCGGACGGTGAGAATAAAGGCGGGACCCGTCGCGCGAGGCCGGGGTTGGCGGGATGTGGCCGCTTTCACCCGCTCGGCCATTCCACCGCCCGCAGGAGTTCCGATCGCCATGGCCACCAAGCAGAAGACGCTTCACGACGCGTTCTACGAGACCCTCAAGGACGTCTACTACGCCGAGAAGCAATCGGTGAAAGCCCTCAAGAAATCGGCCAAGGCGGCGGAGCACGACGAGCTTCGGCAGGCCTTCGAGACCCATGCCGAGGAGAGCGCCCATCAGGTCGAGCGCCTGACCCAGGTCTTCGAGATCATCGGCAAGCCGGCCCGCGCCAAGACCTGCGAAGCGATGCAGGGCATCACCTCGGAGATGGAGGAGGATCTGGAGGATTTCGGCGACAGCCCGGCGGCCGATGCCGTCCTCGCCGCCTGCGCCCAGGCGGTCGAGCATTACGAGATCGCCCGCTACGGCACGCTCAAGACCTGGGCGAGCCAGCTCGGTTACGCGGAGGCGGCGAGCCTCCTCGACGAGACCCTGCAGGAGGAGAAGAAGACCGACGCGCTCCTGTCGAAGATCGCCGAGACCATCAACGTGGCCGGCATCGAGGACGGCGCGGAGCCGGCTCCGAAGGCCAAGGCGAAGGCGGCCCGCTGACGGAAAGGGCGGCGCCCCTCTCGGAGCGCCGCCCTGTCTCATCCCGATTGGCGAGGATCAGAACCGATAGGTGAAGTTGCCCTTCACCGCCTGATCCTGGGCACGCGAACCGGTCTGGCCCGTGTAGGCCACGCCGAGCGTCGCGCCCGGCGCGACCCGCAGGTCGAGACCGACTTCCGCCACCACCGCGTCCCGGTCGATCGGCACGCCCGCCGACAGGAAGGACGGGCCGGTTCCGAAGGCCAGGAGCGCCTTCGGCACCACGTCGCCGAAGGCCCGGCGGTAGCCGACGAGGGCGTGGGCCGAGAGGGGCAATCCGGTGCCGAAGTCGAAGGCGGACTGTCCGCGCACGCCCACCGTCAGGGCGCCGAGGTCGTAGTCGCGGGCAAGGCCGCGCAGAGCCGCCACGCCGCCGGTCTCGGCGAAGCCGTCCCGGTGGATGCCGACATATGCGCCGCCGACGAAGGGCTCGATATAGGTCGGGGACGGCTGCAGCGGCTGGACCGTCGCGCCCTTCGACACCAGCGCCACCGGAGCGGGCTGGCCGGGGAAGAACTTGTAGCCGATCTCGCCGAAGCCCTGCACCGTGTAGCCGCCGTAGCGGCCGGTGGGGGTATCCGCCACGCCGGGGACGATCACGGCGCGGCGGGTGCGCAGCGACTCGTCCGCGTAGACCGCTCCGAGGCGCAGCGACACCGGCCCGATCTCGTACCCGCCGTAGACGCCGCCGAACCCGCTCGTGACGCCGGCCGACTGGAAGCGGCCATTCGTGTCGAGGGTGTTCTCGGTGTAGCCGCCAACCACGCCGAGCTTGATCCCGCTCGGCAGGCGCATGTCGAGGCCCGCCGCGAAGCCAGCGAGCGTCCGGTCGAGGCCGAAGGCGTTGCCGCCGCTCGCGCTGCCGAAGACGCCGAAGCCCTGGCCCCAGATGCCGACCACGGTCGGGTCGAGGGTCTGCATCGGCACGCTCACGACCGGCGGCCGGCGGCCGGGCAGGTCGGCGGTGTAGCTGGCCGGCAGGCTGCCGAAGCTCAGCCCATCCGCCGCGCCGGGGGTGGTGCCCCAGCGCAGCCGGTCGAGGATGGCCTCACGCACGAAGAACGCCGTCTCGTAGGACGACGAGACCGTCGAGCCGTGGATGTCGCCCGCCAGCGCGCGGAAGGCGCCCTGCGCCTCCGGCGTGGTCAGGCCCACGGTCGAGGCGTAGATGGCGCTGCCCGGCCCGCCCGCCTGGATCGCGTTGGCGACGGAGGCGCCGTTGCGGGTCGTGGCGATGCTCGCGAAGGCGATGTCGTTGCGCGTCAGCGTCAGGTCGACCTCGGTCGGCTGGTAGCGCAGGGTCGGGGTCAGGAAGGCGAAGTTCGACGTGACGCCCGCGAACTGGCCCGTGACGCCCCCGGCCGCGTTGAGGATCGCGTATTGCGTGCGCGGGTTGTAGGCGCCGTTCTGCGCCAGGACCTGCACCGTGCCGCCGGCCAGCGTGGCCGTGCCGGAAACCGCGAGCCGGTCGGACTGGCCCGCCGCGTTGGCCTCGACCTGATAGACCGAGCCCGGCGCGAAGGCGGCGTTCCCGGCCACCGTGAGGGTGCCGATGGAATTGCCCGGGGCAACCGTGCCGCCGGAGAGGGCCGCGAGCCCACCCACCGTGCCGGTGCCGCCGAGGAGGCCGCCGCCGTTGACGACGACCGCGCCGCCGATCGTGCCGTTGGCATAGAGGGCGCCGCCGCTGCCGATGCTCGCGCCGGTGTTGAGCCGGTCGCTCGGGTCCATCGACAGGGTGCCGGTGACGTTCCCGAAGTAGCCGGCGGCCGAGTAGAGGTCGAGGCGCGACCAGTAGCTCAGCGCCGTGCCGTAGAAGGCGGCGAGCGCATTGCCCTCGGTGTTGACGATGATCTGGTTGATCGTCCCCGTGGAGAGCTGGCCGTAGAGGCCGCCGTTCGGGGCGAGGGTCTTCGCCGCGCCCGTGCTGCCGCCGTAGAGCGGGGCCAGCAGGATCGCGGCGTCGGGACCGCCCGAGGGCGCCTGTTCGCGGGGCGCCTGGGCGAAGGTCAGGGTCGGCAGACCGTAGGTCAGGCGCGACTGGTAGAGCGCCTGGTTGGCCGCGCTGGGCAGGTAGGGGTTGCTGGTGGTGTTCGCCGCGCTGTTGGCGCAGGCGGCGACGGTGTTGCCGCACTGGGCCGAGAGGTAGATCTGCAACTCGGACTGCGCCGCCGTGAACAGGCTCGGCATGTTGATCGCCGTGCCCGTGGTCGCGGTGTTGTTGATATAGGCCGGGTTCGTGAAGGCCTGGGCAAGGTCGTAGGCCGAGAAGGCCCGCGAGGCGATGATGTCGAGGGGGTAGTGCACGCCCAGCACGATGCGGCTGTTGGCGTAGTCGGACGCCCGCAGCAGCATGTTCTGGTATTGCTGCGGCACCAGCATCGCGAGCAAGTAGCCGTCTGTATAGGCGTATTGCGTGTGCCCGCTCGGGAAGGACGGGTTGGTGGCGATGCCGTTCAGCGCAGTCGGATCGAACACGTTGTACTGGCTCTGCGCCACCTGGATCGGCCGCGACGACCCGTAGACATCCTGCCCTCCTTGCGTGTTGCGCACGCCGTAGGCGAGGTCGAGGACGCTGTCGTAGCGGTTCGGCAGGGTGCCGGTGGAGCCCGCGGCGCCGGCCGGCGAACCGGCGGGGATCGTGTAGGGGCCGGTCGGCAGGGCGTAGCCGGCGGGCGCCACGGCCGGGACCGGCACGTAGCCGGCGGGCGTCGTGCTCGGGTTCGTGGCCGCGCCGTTGGCGAAGTAGTTCTTCGCCACGCCGAGATCGGCGCTGAACACGCTGTAGGCTTGGTTCAGCAGGTTGAACGTCGCCGTCAGGGGGCCGCTATTGGCGGTGCTGGCGCGGATGCCGGTCTGGTAGATCCCGCCGAGTTGCGGCCCGAGGCCGCCCACCGGCTGCAGGGGGGTGAGGCCGCCCGCGCTCTGCGGCGCCTGCGCCGGGAGCCCGCCCGCGAGGTTGTCCGCCGGGCCGAGATTCACCCGCGTGCCATTGGCGAGCGTGATCGAGGTGGTGAAGGCCGCGCTGCCCGGCAGGGCCTTGTCGCTGATCGCCTTCCGCTGGTCCGCGAGCGAGGCGCCCTGATTCTGGGCGATGGCCTGCGACAGGTTCAGCTGCAGCGTCTGCTGGCCGACCTGCGTCGCGTTCAGCCCGAGGAACGGGCCGAGCAGGTTCAGAACGTTGACGTTGGACGGTGTGGTGTTGACCGTCTGGGCCTGCGCGGCCGATGGGCCGAACGCCGCCAAGGCGAGCGCGGCGAATGACACACTCTGCTTGAAGTCCATTGTTGCCCCCAACCCGCTGGTCCCGGGTGGGGGCTGTTTAACCAAAGACTAGCCTGGGTATTTTGTCATAATCCCGTCATATATTTTAAAAGATCAATGAGTTGCTGGATAGCAACATCTCAATACTTGCGCCGGCTAATGAGCGACTACATCTTCGTGACGATGAGTTCCTCGGCGCGGCCGTCCGGCTCGTGGCCGGCGGCCTGGAGGAGCGGCACCACGGCGGCGGCGTCCTTCGCCACGAGGTAGCTCAGGTCGAGCCCGTCACGGATGAAGCCGTGGTCGCGCATGTGATCGAACAGGCCGAGCAGGGGCGCCCAGAAGTCATCCACGGAGACGAGCACGACCGGCTTCCTGTGCCGCCCGAGCTGCGCCCAGGTGAGCTGCTCCACCAGTTCCTCCAGCGTGCCGATTCCGCCGGGGAGGGTGACGAAGGCATCCGAGCGCTCGAACATCAGGCGCTTGCGGGTGTGCATGTCGGGCACGACGATGGTCTCATCGACGGCGTCCAGCATGTTCTCGCGGGCCTGGAGGAAGTCCGGGATGATGCCGGTGACGTGGCCGCCCGATTCCAGCACGGCGCGGGCGACGGTGCCCATCAGCCCGACATCGCCGCCGCCGTAGACGAGGGACATGCCGGCCTGCGCGAGCGCGGTGCCGAGCAGTTGCGCCGCCTCCTTGAAGGCCGGATTCTTGCCGAACCCGGAGCCGCAATAGACACAGACCGTCCTCACCAGGGCCATCCGGCGCCCTCCTTCGCGCATTCCGGGGGCCGCCCCGAAGGTCCTACATCCGGGAGAAATTGCAGCAAAGTGCTGAATTCCCACAGGAATCGCCAACCACAAGGGCAGGGCGGCTTGGTGCCCGGCCCGTGTACGTTATTATAGGCCGTGCAGTCGACGGGTTTCCACGAGGAGGTCCGCTAAGTTTTGAGTTTTCGCCGCTCGACGGCGGGGCGGCGGGGGAGGGGAACGTGGTGACGACGGGTCGGCTACGGCACGGAATCGTCCTGGCGCTCGCCGGCCTCGTAGCGGGTCTCGGGATCGTGCTGGGCCTCTATGGGACCGGCGGATTGTCCCGGATCGAGCAGGCGGCCCAGGGCAAGCTGTCCGCCCTCTCCCCCAATGCGGCGGGGCCGGGCAAGGACGCGTACAAGCCCGCGCAGGAGACGCCGCCGCAGGACAAGCCTGCCCAAGATAAATCTGCCCAAGATAAATCTGCCCAAGATAAATCTGCCCAAGATAAATCTGCCCAAGATAAATCTGCTCAAGACAAGCCTGCTCAAGACAAGGTCCCAGGGGCGGAGCCGGGCAAGGCGGCCGAGGCCGCCATCGCGCCGAGCTTCGACATCGTCCGCGTCGAGCCGAACGGCGATACGGTGGTGGCGGGCCGGGGCCGGCCGAACACGGTCATCGAGATGCTGGTCGACGGCAAGTCCGTCGCCAAGGCGCTGACCGATCCGAACGGGCAATTCGCCATCGTCCCGCCGGCCCTGCCGAAGGGATCGAGCGAGATCATGCTGCGGTCGAGGACGGCGGATGGCCAGGAAGTGCGCTCGTCGCAGAGCGTCGCCGTCTCGGTGGCGCCGGAGGGCAAGAGCCGCCCCCTCGTCGCCCTCTCGACCCCCGATGCGCCGACTGTGGTCCTCTCCCAGCCCGGCACCCCCGAGACGCCCCAGGCCGGCCGGGTGGACAAGTCCGCAGGCGGGGGCGGGACGAATCCGACCGGACGCCCCGCCCAGGACGCGGCGACGCGGATCGTCAGCGTCGATGCCGAGCCCGGCGGGCGCCTGTTCGTGACGGGCACCGGCAAGCCCGGCACGGATGTCAGGCTCTATCTCAACGACACGCTCATCGCCCCCGCCCGGATCGGCCCGGACGGCCGCGTGACCTTCACGATCGGACGGGGCGTCGCGCAGGGCCAGTATCAGGTGCGGATCGATGAGATCGATCCGAAATCCGGCCGCGTCCTGCACCGCGCGGAGGTGCCCTTCGCCATGCCGCAGCAGGTCGCCGAGGCGGCCCGAGCGGACCATGCCAAGCCGGACCACACCAAGCCGGAGCAGAAGCATGGCGCGTCGGCGCCGCGCGGCGAGCCCATGGCGGCCACGCCCCCGTCGTCTCCGTCGTCGCGGTCCTTCCCGGCGGCGGCGGCGCCGGCCGCGAACGGCTTGGCCGGAGCCCCGGAGGATCCGGCAGCGTCGGGTGCGGTGTTCGTGCCCTCCATCGCCACGGCGCGGATCACCCGGGGCGACAACCTCTGGCAGATCAGCAAGCGGATCTACGGGCGCGGCGAGCGCTACACGGTGATCTACGACGCCAACCAGGGGCAGATCCGCGATCCGGACCTGATCTATCCCGGCCAGATCTTCGTGCTGCCGGAGGACCGGCGGGGCTGAACGGCAGGCCGTCGTCCCGCCGGACGGGGTGCGGGCGCGCCCGCACGTGCCTATATGCGCCGTAATCCCGCGCCAGAACCCCTTTCCATGTCCGATGCCACCCCGTCCCCGTCCGGGACGACCCCGCCCGCTCGCCCCGGCCTGATCGAGACCTACCGCCGCCTGTGGCCGCATCTCTGGCCGCACGGGCGCCCGGACCTCCAGCGGCGGGTCTTCATCGCCTTCGGATTACTCATCGTCGCCAAGTTCGCGACGATGGTCACGCCGTTCACCTTCAAATGGGCCACCGATGCCCTCGTCGCGGCGGTGGGGGGCCAGGAGAAGGGCGTGCCGGCCGGGCTGATCGCCGCGCCGATGCTGCTCATCGGCCTCTACGGCCTGTCGCGGGTGGCGATGGCGCTGCTCACCCAGGTCCGCGACGGGCTGTTCGCCAAGGTCGCGATGCACGCGGTGCGCCGCCTCGCGCTGATGACCTTCGCCCACATGCACGCCCTGTCCCTGCGCTTCCATCTGGAGCGCAAGACCGGCGGCCTCACCCGCGTGCTGGAACGGGGGCGCTCCGGCATCGAAGACCTGTCGCGCCTGATGGTGCTGACGCTGGTGCCGACCATCGTCGAGTTCGCGCTGGTGCTCGGCATCCTCGCCTACGAGTTCGACTGGCTCTACGCGCTGACCGCCTTCCTCACCGTGGCGGCCTATCTCGGCTACACCTACAAGGCGACGGAGTGGCGGATCGCTATCCGCCGCCGGATGAACTCCTCCGACACCGACGCCAACACCAAGGCGGTCGATTCGCTGCTGAACTACGAGACCGTGAAGTATTTCGGCGCGGAAGGCCGCGAGACCGCCCGCTACGATGTCTCGATGGCGAAATACGAAAAGGCCTCGACGCAGACCTATGTGTCGCTCGCGGTGCTCAACGCCGGGCAGGCGGCGATCTTCACCGCCGGCATGACGGTGGTGATGTGGCTGGCGGCGCGGGACATCCTGGCCGGGCGGACCACGATCGGCGGCTTCGTACTGGCCAACACCATGCTGGTGCAGCTCTCGATGCCCCTGAACTTCATGGGCATGATCTACCGGGAGATCAAACAGGCGCTCATCGACATCGACGACATGTTCCGCATCCTCGGGCAGAACCCCGAGATCGCCGACAAGCCGGGGGCGAAGCCCCTCGCGGTGGCCGGCGCCACGGTGCGGTTCGAGGACGTGTGCTTCGCCTACACGCCGGATCGGCCGATCCTGCGCGGCGTCTCCTTCGAAGTGAAGCCCGGCCAGACGGTCGCCATCGTCGGCCCCTCGGGGGCGGGCAAGTCGACCCTCTCCCGGCTGCTGTTCCGGTTCTACGAGCCGTCATCCGGCCGGATCAGCATCGACGGGCAGGACATCGCCACCGTCACGCAGGAATCGCTGCGCGCCGCCATCGGCATGGTCCCGCAGGACACGGTGCTGTTCAACGACACGATCGGCTACAACATCCGCTACGGCCGCCCCGATGCGAGCGACGCGGAGGTCCAGGAGGCGGCCCAGCTCGCCCAGATCGACCGCTTCATCTCCGGTCTGCCGGAAGGCTACGAGACGCCGGTCGGCGAACGCGGCCTGAAGCTGTCGGGCGGCGAGAAGCAGCGGGTCGCCATCGCCCGCACCATCCTGAAGGGGCCGCCGATCCTCGTCCTCGACGAGGCGACCTCGGCGCTCGATTCCTTCACCGAGGCCGAGATCCAGGACGCCCTCGACCGGGTGGCGCGGGGGCGCACGACCCTCGTCATCGCCCACCGCCTCTCCACCGTCGTCAACGCCGACGCGATCCTCGTCCTCGACAAGGGTGTGGTGGCCGAGCGCGGCACCCATGGCGAACTCCTCGACAAGGGCGGGATCTACGCCGCCCTCTGGGCGCGCCAGCGGGAGGCCGACGCCGCCCGCGAGGTGCTGGCGCGGGAGGCGGATGCGCCGTCGCTCCCCCGCTCCGAGCCGGTGGCGGCGGAATGACCGTCCGGGGCAAGGGCGGCAAGATGTATCCAGAATCCGGTTCACCCGGCTTCCACCGGGATTAACTTGGCCGCCGAAGCGATATACCCCTGAAGCAACACGGCCCAACAAGAAGGCCGGTCGGACGTCGTTCAGTCCCGGGGAGTGTATCGTGATCAGACATCTGCTGGCCGCCTGCGCCGCCGCCGTTGCGCTCGCCGCGCCGGCCCGCGCCGAGGACGTCGTGCGTCTCGGCAACCTCAAGTTCGCCCATTACGGCGCCATCTCCTACATGAAGGAGATCGCCCCGAAATACGGCCTCAAGATCGACGAGCGCCAATTCGCCAAGGGCGCCGACATCTACCCCGCCATGGCGGTGGACCAGATCGACATCGCGGCCTCCGGCGGCGATGGCGCGGTGGCGGCGCGCGGCAACGGCGTGAAGCTCATCGTGGTGGCCGGCTTCGCCGATGGCGGGGTGCGCATCCTCAAGCGGCCGGATCTGCCGGCCAAGAGTGCCGCCGACCTGAAGGGCCTCAAGGTCGCCACCGTCCGCGGCGGCACGCAGGACCTGATGCTCCTCGCCGAACTCGACAAGCACGGGATGACGTGGTCCGAGCGGCCCGGCAAGGACGTGCAGCTGACCTACTTCAACAACTACGCCGACCTGAACCAGGCCCTGGCGCAGAAATACGTCGACGTGATCTGCCAGTCCGAGCCGCAATCGACGCAAGCCATCAGCGCCGGCTGGGGCGTCGAGCTGGTGAAGCCCTACGACACGCCCATCGGCAAGCCGGTGCGTCCGCTGGTCATGACCGAGAAGATGTACACCGAGCGCCCCGAAGTGGCGCAGAAGGTGCTTAACCTCTTCGTGGCCGCGACCAAGGCCTTCATCGACGATCCGGCTCTGGCCGAGAAATACGTGCGCGAGCAGGTGTTCAAGGGCCAGTTGTCGAGCCAGGACTTTCGCGATGGCATGGCCAATGCCAGCTACACCTACGCGATGCCGGCCGGGCACATGCAGACCACGGCCGATTACATGATGAAGTACGGGCTGGGGAAGATGCAGAACCCGCCGAAATCGGATGCCGAGTGGGTCAAGCTCGACCTGCTCGAGAAGGCCAAGGCGAACCTGAAGGTCAACTGAGGCGATGGCGCTCTCGTCCTTCCGCGGCGCCCTCGTCCCGGTGGCGCTGCTCCTCCTCTGGGAGGTCATGAGCCGGACCGGCGTGGTCTCCCCCGTGGTGCTGCCCCCGCCCTCGGCGGTGGCGGTGAAGTGGTGGGCCGGGCTCCAGCCGGCGCTGCCCTACGATCCGGGGCAGGAGAGCTACCTCTCCTGGCTGTTCTCCGGCGAGATGCCGCACGATGCTGTCTCCAGCCTCGGCCGGGTGCTGGCGGGCTTCGCGCTGGGCGCCGGGCTCGCCGTGCCGATCGGCTTGCTCCTCGGGACCAGCGACAGGCTCTACGGCCTGTTCAACCCGCTGTTGCAGGTGCTGCGGCCGATCCCGCCCATCGCCTATATCCCGCTGGCCATCGTCTGGTTCGGGCTCGGCAACCCGCCGGCCCTGTTTCTGATCGCGCTGGGGACCTTCTTCCCGGTGCTGGTGAACACCATCGCCGGGGTGCGGCAGGTCGATTCGATCTACATCCGCGCCGCCCGCAACCTCGGGGCGGGCCGCTGGACGATGTTCCGCCGGGTGATCCTGCCCGCCGCGAGCCCCTTCGTGCTGGCCGGAATGCGAATCGGCATCGGCACCGCCTTCATCGTGGTGATCGTCGCCGAGATGATCGCGGTCTCCGACGGGCTCGGCTACCGCATCCTCGAAGCCCGCGAATACATGTGGTCGGACAAGATCATCGGCGGCATGCTGACGATCGGCATCCTCGGCCTGATCATCGACGGCGCCATGAGCCGGCTGAACGACCACCTGCTGCGCTGGCACCGCGGCCTGGAGCGCTGAACCCATGTCGGCAGAGATCGTCGTCTCGAACGCCGTCAAGGTGTTCGGCAGCGGCAGCGCGGGCGTGCCCGCGTTGCAGGACATCACCGCCACGGTGCCGGAGGGGCAGTTCCTGTGCCTGCTCGGCCCCTCGGGCTGCGGCAAGTCGACCCTGCTCAACGCCATGGCGGGCTTCACCCCGCTCACCTCCGGCGCGATCACCATCGGGGGCAAGACCGTCCGGGAGCCGGGCCCCGACCGGGGCATGGTGTTCCAGGAATACGCCCTGTTCCCGTGGATGAGCGTCGAGGACAACGTCCGCTTCGGCCTCGACGTGAAGGGGGTGCCCCGCGCCCAGGCCGACGCGACGGTGGCGCGGATCACGGAAAAGCTCGGCCTGTCCGACTTCCTCAAGCGCTATCCGAAGGACCTCTCCGGCGGCATGCGCCAGCGGGTGGCCATCGCCCGTATCCTCGCCCTCGACCCGCCGGTCATGCTGATGGACGAGCCCTTCGGCGCCCTCGACGCGCTGACCCGGCGGACCCTGCAGGACGAGTTGCTGCGGATCTGGTCGGAGTACCGGAAGACCATCGTCTTCGTGACGCACTCCATCGAGGAGGCGATCTACCTCGCCGACCGCATCCTCGTGATGACCTACCGCCCCGGCCGCATCAAACGCGACGTGAGCGTGCCCATGCCCCGCCCGCGTGATCCGGCGAGCGCCGAGTTCAACGCGATCAAGCGGGAGCTCGGCCAGTTGGTCATGGAGGAGCAGGCCCGCTTCACCGACGCGGAGTTGCACGCGCCGGCGGTGGATTGAGGGATCGACCCTACCCCGCCAGATCGTCCAGGGTGACGTCGAGGGCTTCGGCGAGCTTGCGATAGGTCTCCACGGTCCCGTCGCGCTTGCCGGTCTCGATCTGCGAGAGGAAGGCTTGCGCGATGCCGGCCTTCGCGGCCAGTTCCGATGCCTTGAGCCCACGGTGCTCGCGCCAGACGCGGACGCGGCTCTCCCCGGAGAGGAGGCGGTCCACAACCGCCGAGGGTACGAGTTCCTCTTCGCCCGCCGCCAGCCGCTGGCGGAACGCGGCGACGGCGGCCCGGTCGCCATTGTCCTCCGCCGCTTCGACGAGCGCCGCATAATCGGCCTCGGCCAGAAGGACGAGGCGCTCCCCCGCCGGGGTGGTGATGGTCTGGACGTTCACGGGCACCTCCATGGCCGGCTGTCGAAGCGATCTCATCGGTCGTACACGCTGCCGCGCGGTGCGATGCGGATGACGGCGATTACCACGCTGTCTTCCGTGAACAGGACGCGCCAATCACCCACCCGCAACCGCAACACTCCAGGCTCACCTTTGAGCATCTTCACATTGTTGCCGAGGGCGCCAGGATCGACGGCGTAGTGTTCCATCTTGCTGCGGATCAACCGGGACACGTTGGCCGGCATGCGGCTCAACGCGCGGAGAGCATCCCGACTGTAGACGACCTGCGGCATCGCTCATCATAACAAGATGCGAATCGCACATATAGCGTTATGCTATAGCCGTCACCAGAGCAATCCAGGCCAGCGGGACTGCTCCGAACGACGCGTATCCCTCATCGCGTCGCTGTGCTCGCAAGGAAGGGCGGTACTCACCCCCGCACCTTCACCCCCAGCAGGGTCTCGAACGGGAGAACCATGGCGCCCTTGTCGCGGTCGCCGTGGCCCTGGCGCAGGGCGGTCTGGTAGGTGGCGGTGGCCGCCGCCGTGACGGGGAGGGGGAAGCCGTTCTCGGCGGCCACCGCGGCGGCACTTACGAGGTCCTTGTAGGCCTTGGCGAGGGGGTAGCCCTCGTCGAACTCACCCTTGAGGATGCGCGGCACGAAGTATTGCGAGGCGTAGCTCCGGCTCGTGCCCGTCGTGACGACTTGGCCCAACTGGGCCGGATCGAGCCCCATCGCCACCGCCATCGGCAGCACCTCGGCCAGCGCCGCGATGTTGATGTCGTAGAGGACGTTGTTGACCGTCTTGGTGAGCTGCCCCGCCCCCGCCGGGCCCATGTGCAGCACCGTGGCGCCGAACCGGTCGAGGAGCGGGCGCACCGCCTCAAACGCCTCCGGGGCGCCGCCGCACATCACGGTGAGCGTCCCTGCCTCCGCCCCGGCGGGCGCGCCTGAGACCGGCGCGTCGAGGAAGCGCCGGCCGCACGCTTCCAGCGCCCGGCCGATGCGCAGGGCGTCGGCATGGGTGGTGGTGCTGAGATCGACCACGATGGCGCCCGGCGCGAGGCGCTCCGCGATGCCGTCCGCCCCGAACAGGGCCGCCTCCACCACCGCCCCATCGGGCAGGCACAGGAACAGCACGTCGGCCCCCGCGATCCGGCTCCGGTCGGTGGTGGCGACGAGCCGCGGCCTATCGAGGCCGGCGAGGCGGGCGGGCTCGGCATCGCAGGCCGTCACGGTCTCGGGGCCCTTGGCTGCCAGATGCCGGGCGATGGGCGCGCCCATGGCGCCGAGGCCGAGGAAGGCGATGTGCTGGCTCATGGGCGCCTGAACTCCGAAGCGAATCGCTTCTTTTCCTAGCGGCGCTGTGTATCATGCCGCCATGACCGAGCTACTGGAACGAGCCATCGCGCGCGTCCGCGCGCTCCCCGACGCCATGCAGGACGATGCCGCGCGGATGCTGCTGGTGTTCGCCAACGGCGAGGACGAACCGGTGTATCACCTGTCTCCCGAGGAAGAGGCATCGCTGGCCAAGTCGCGTGCCCAAGCCACGCGTGGGGAGTTCGCCTCGGACGAGCAGGTTCGGGCGCTTTGGGCGAAGTATGGCGCGTGAAGCTCCGCTTCACACCGGATGCTCTTGCCGAGATCGATGCCGGGCGAGCGCCCCCATCCCGACCCCGAAAGTTGACGCGGGCTTAACGGGCTGCCATCCGCCCGGCAGAGATCCGACGCCCCGAGCCCTTTCAGAATGACCGACCTCATCGAGACGATCCGGCGGACGCTGGTGCCGATCCACAAGGAGGGCTACCCCTTCATCCTGATCGGCATCGTGCTGACCGTGCTGGCGGGCTACTTCTCCCAGTTCTTCGGATGGATCTTCCTGATCCTCACGCTCTGGGTCTGCTACTTCTTCCGCGATCCCGAGCGCGTCGTGCCCACGGGCGACGGGCTCGTCGTGTCGCCGGCCGACGGGCGGGTGAACCTCATCGCCACCGTCCTGCCGCCGCCGGAACTCGACCTGCCGCAGGTGCCGACGCTGCGCGTCTCGGTGTTCATGAACGTGTTCGATTGCCACGTGAACCGCATGCCGGTCGCCGGCCGCATCGGGCAGATCCACTACACGCCCGGCTTGTTCCTCAACGCTGAGTTGGACAAGGCGAGCGACGACAACGAGCGCAACGGGCTCGTCATCGAGTCGAGCCATCGCGGCACGCCGACGCGGATCGGCGTGGTGCAGATCGCCGGGTTGGTGGCGCGGCGGATCGTCGGCTTCGTCTCGGCGGGGGACACCCTGGCGGCGGGCGACCGGTTCGGGCTGATCCGGTTCGGCTCCCGCGTCGATGTCTACCTGCCGGCCGGCACCCGCGTCCTCGTCGGCCTCGGCCAGAAGGCGGTGGCGGGGGAGACCGTGCTCGCCGACCTCGGCGGCGGCCCCGAGCGCAGCTTCCGCCGGATCTGAGGGATGCCTGTCGTGGACGACCTCTTCCCGCCCTTCGAGCCGGATCCGAACGAGCCGCGCCCGCGCCGGTTCAAGCCGGTGCCGTTCCGCATGATCGCCCCGAACATGATCACCCTGATGGCGCTCTGCCTCGGGCTGACGGCGATCCGGCTGGCCTTCGAGGGCAAGTTCGAGCCGGCCGTCATCTCCGTGGTGGCGGCGGGCGTACTCGACGGGATCGACGGGCGGGTGGCGCGCCTGCTCAAGGGCACCTCCCGCTTCGGCGCGGAGCTCGATTCGCTGGCCGACTTCGTGAATTTCGGCTGCGCCCCGGCGCTGATCCTCTACGGCTTCGTGCTGTTCCACCTGAAGTCGCTCGGCTGGATCATCGCCCTGATCTTCGCCATCGCCATGGGCCTGCGCCTCGCGCGGTTCAACGCGATGCTGGACGACCCCTCGCGGCCGGAATGGAAGAAGGATTTCTTCGTCGGCATGCCGGCCCCCGCCGGGGCGTTGACGGCGATGCTGCCGCTCTACCTGCACTTCCTCGGCCTCACCTTCGATGCCTGGGCGGCGCCGGCGGTGCTGGCCTACGTGCTGTGCATCGCGCTGCTCGTGGTCTCCACGGTGCCGACCTTCTCCGGCAAGACCATGGGCAAGCGGGTGCCGCGCGGCCTCGTCCTGCCGATCTTCCTCCTCGGCGTCGCGGCCTTCGGCATCCTCATCAGCTACCCGTTCGAGGCGCTGGTCGCGGTGAGCGGGGTGTATCTCGTCACCATCCCAGTGGGCGCGGCGCAGTATCGGCGCCGCGCGAAGGCCGAGCAGGCCGCCCTCAGCGACGAGAGGGCCACCGCAACCGACGGTGGATAGCGCGTGAGACCCGGTTCCCACCCACCCGCAGCGTGAGGCACGGTCTCACGCGGTCGCCGGAGCGGAGGTGGGGATGCTCGAAGAATTCAAGAAATTCGCCCTGCGGGGCAATGTCGTCGATCTCGCGGTGGGTGTCATCATCGGCGCGGCCTTCGGCGCCATCGTCACCTCGGCGGTGCAGGACCTGTTCATGCCGGCCATCGGCGCCGTCACCGGCGGGCTCGATTTCTCGAACTACTACCTGCCCCTGTCCTCCAAGGTGCAGACGGGGCTCGCCTATACCGAGGCCAAGAAGCAAGGCGCGGTGCTGGGTTACGGACAGTTCCTCACCGTCTCGCTGAACTTCGTCATCGTCGCCTTCGTGCTGTTCATGGTCATCCGCGCCATGAACAAGCTGCAGCATGCCGAGGACAAGAAGCCCGACGCCGTCGCCGAGGTCCCGGCCGACGTGAAGCTGCTCGGCGAGATCCGCGACATCCTCGCCACGAAGCCCAAGGTCTGAGGCGTCAGGCGTCCTTCGACGGCTCCGGCTTCACGCCGAACGCATCGAGGATACGCTCCAGGGCCTCGCCCACGGCCTCGGTGCCTTCCTCATGGGTCTTGAGGCGGGTCTCCAGGCGGCGCAGCTGCGGCTCGAACTCGCCGGGGATCTCCGGCTCGTCGCCGAGGAAGCGCGGCTTGTCGGCCACGGGGATCGTGCCGCGCAATTGCTGGCCGAGATGGTCCCGTACCGGCTCGGGCAGGACCGGCCTGCCTTCGGCTCCGTCGTCGTTCATGGGGGAAGCCTCCTCCGTTGGAATGGCGCACGCGAAAAGGGCCCCGAAGCTGACGCGCTTCGGGGCCCAGGGCCGCACTCATCCCGCCGGAGCGGTGGTCGTTCCGGCGGGACGTGCCCTCGGGCGAACCCGGAACGCTTAGTCGATCACCTCGACGATGCGGTGGCTGCGGTCCACCAGCACCGGACGGTCGTTGACGACGGTGTAGCGGTAGCCCGGCTGCACGCGGTACTCGTTCGGGACCTCGTAGTAGGTCACGCCCGAGGACGGCAGGGTGGAGCCCACGGCGACGCGGCCGTCGTAATCGTACGAGCGGACGTTGCGCTCACGGACATAGCTGCGGAAGCGCGGGGCCATGTCGACGCCGAGAATGCCGCCCACGGTGCCCGTGGCCGCGCCCACCGCGCCGCCGACGATCCCGCCGATCGGGCCGGCCGCGTCCGCGCCGGCGGCAGCGCCGCGCTCGGCACCGGGGACGAGGCCCTGCGCCTGGGCGGCGAGGGGCAGCGAGAGGGCGAGGGCCGAGGCGGCCAGGAGGGTCTTGAAGGTCATACGGATGCTCCGTTTCCGTGTCGTTCCGCCGCATGGATGCAGCGAAGCTCGGGCCAACAACGCCCCATCCCCGGATTCGGATGCATCGATTTTTGAGGCCTCTCCCGGGCCGGCGCCGTCATGGTGTCCGAACGGCTAACCGCTCGGACGACGTCGTTCACGCGTCGGGCATGGCCGACTGGATGAACCGGTCGGAGCCCAGATCCTCCTCGTCGTAGCCGAGAAGTTCGGCCAGACGGCCCCGGGCGCGGCTCACGCGGCTCTTCACCGTGCCGACCTTGCACCCCATGATCGTCGCCGCCTCCTCGTAGGAGACGCCCTCCGCGCCGACCAGGACCAGCGCCTCGCGCTGGTCCGGCGGGAGCTTGGCCAGCGCCGATTGCAGATCCTCCACGTCGAGCCGGTCGCCCTGGTGCGGGGCGGTGGCGAGGCGGGCGGCGTAGGAGCCGTCCTGGTCCTCGACCTCGCGGACCCGCTTGCGGTGATCCGAGTAGAAGATGTTGCGCAGGATCGTGAACAGCCACGCATTGAGGTTCGTGCCCGGCTGGAAGCGGGCGCGGTGCTGCCAGCCCTTGAGAAGGGTGTCCTGCACGAGGTCGTCCGAGCGGGCGGGGTTCGAGGTCAGCGACAGGGCGAAGGCGCGCAGGCTGGGCACCGCCGCGAGAAGCCCGTCGCGGAATTCCGGCTCGATCGCCTCGCCGCGCGCGCGCAGGGCGGCTTCGAGCCGGTCGATGAGTTCGGCGAAGCGAACCGGCATCGTGTCTTCGTTGAGCCGGTCATAGGCGGTGCGTAGATGCTCGCCGAGATGGGTCCGGATCGAGGACGACAGGTTCGGACGCTCGTCCGAGGAACCGTCCTGCGCGTGCAGGACGGCGTTGTCTTCGCGGGTCATGCTCGTCGCACTCGTCAGCTTGTCGTGACCCGGCCGCCGGTCCAAAGCGGCCGAGGAGCGCGCTTGAGGGCCGGTGACTGGGTGAACGCCCGACCTATGCGCGCCTGTTACCTGGGTTGTAGCGCATCGGAGCCGCGCATGCACCCTCGCTCAAGTCGCATGTGCGCAACCGTTGCGCCCCCTCAACACCCGCACCTCGCCCTCGCGCAGGGTGAGCATGTCCCCGCGCTCCACCACGGTCCAGCTTTCGTCGCGGGTCAGGGCCTGCGTGGCGACCACGGTCACGACGTCGTTGGCGGTGGTCTCGCGGGCGAAATCGATGGTCCAGTCCTCGTCGATCAGGGTCGCCTTGCCGAAGGGCGAGCGCCGCGTGAGGTAGCAGAGCCGCTTGCCGCAATGGGCGTAGAGGGTGCGGCTGTCGGACATCAGCATGTTGAACACGCCGAGGGCGTGCAATTCGGCGCAGAGGTCGGCGACGATCCGGTCCAGGGTGGCGGGCCGGGGCAGGGTCTTGAACCGGGCGTGCAGGCGCCCGAGCATCCAGCAGAAGGCGTGCTCGCTGTCGGTGGTGCCGATGGGGGTGAAGGCGCCGAGTTCGAGGCGCTTCACGCCCTTCAACTGTCCGTTATGGGCGAAGGTCCAGCGGCGGCCCCACAACTCGCGGGAGAAGGGGTGGGTGTTCTCCAGGCTGACCCGGCCGCGATTCGCCCGACGGACATGGCCGAGGACGATGCAGCTCTTGATCGGCATGTCGCGCAGGAGCCGCGCGAGCTGCGAGCGCGAGCTCGGCTCCGGCTCCAGGAAGCTGCGGGTGGTGCGCCCCTCGTAGAAGCTGATGCCCCAGCCGTCCGCATGCGGTCCGGTCTCGCCGCCGCGCCGGGCGAGGCCCGCGAAGGAGAAGCGGATGTCGGTCGGCACGTTGGCGCTCATGCCGAGCAGTTCGCACATCGGACCGGACGGAGGTGAGGGGAGGAAGGCAGCCGTTTAAGCGCCTTGGCCTATCCGAACAACCGGAAATCAGCGTCCGAGGTAATCGGTGAGGGTCATGCCGACCATGATGCAGACCCAGAAGAAGCCGAGCCCCGAGAACAACCGGATCAGCGGCGGCTCCTCGATGACCTCCATGGAGACGAGGAGGATGGTGGCCGCCATCAGCGCGACCACGCCGAGTTCGATGGCCCAGACATGGGCGAAGGGCAGGGTGGCGCCGAGGGTGACGTTGACGGCGAGCAGCGCCAGCAGCGCCAGGAAGGTCAGCACCGGCTTGCGCATCCGCCGCTTCAACTGCGCCCGGTCGGCCGGGGTGAGGGCGGAGAGGGGGGTGCGCATGGTCAGGTCCCCCGGTTGACGACATAGAGGATCGGAAAGGCCAGGATCCACACGAGATCGATGAAGTGCCAGTAGAGGCCGTAGATCTCGATCCAGTTCTGGTGCCGCGCCAGGAACCCGGCCTTGGCCGCCATCCACGTCATGCCGAGGAGCAGCGCGATGCCGGTGAACAGGTGGACCGCGTGCAGCATGGTCGCGACGTAGTAGAGGTTCACGAACAGCCGCGCGGCCGGCGTCTCCTCCAGCGCGAAGGGGCGCGAGGACAGGAACGGCATCATGTGCTCGTCCCAGTCGGCGTAGTACTCGTAGCCCTTCAGCACGAGGAACAGGGTCCCGAGGGCGGCGGTGGCCAGCATGGCGCGCACCATCGCCCGCTGCCACCCCATCCGCGAGAACTCGATCGCCATCGACATGGTGAGGCTCGAACAGATCAGCACCACGGTGTTGGCGGCGCCGATCCAGAACTTCAGGTGCCGCGCCGCCGCGACCGTCGCCTCGGGGTGCTGGATACGCAGGATCAGCGCCACGAGGAACAGCGCGGAGAAGAGCAGAAGCTCGGTGATGAGCCACGCCCAGATGCCCAGCGTCGTGGCCTCGCGCTGCTGGGCCACACTCTCGAAATGATGGGCGCGGGCGACCCCGACCCCCTTGGCGAGCCCCTCGCTCATCGGTGCTGGTCTTTGGATTCAGTGGCCTGGATCGGATAGTCGTAGGGAATGCGGGGCACCTCCGGCGGGCTGACGAAGTTCAGCGTCGGCGGCGGGGAGGAGGTCTCCCATTCGAGCCCCTTCGCGTCCCATGGGTTGGCCGGCGCCTTGCGGCCGAACCACAGGGAATAGACGAGGTAGAGCATCGGGAAGATGTAGCCCGCCGCCAGGATCGTCGCCCCGGCCGAGGAGAGCACGTTGAGGAGCTGGAATTCCGGCGGATAGGTCGCGTAGCGCCGGGGCATCCCGAGATACCCCAGGATGAATTGCGGGAAGAAGGTGACGTTGAAGCCGAGGAAGATCAGGATCGCGGAGACCCGGCCCCACGGCTCGCTGTACATGCGGCCCGTGAATTTCGGCCACCAGAAGTGCAGGCCGCCGAGGAAGGCCAGCACCGTGCCACCGACCATGATGTAGTGGAAATGCGCGACCACGAAGTAGGTCGCGTGGATGTGCTGGTTGATCGCGAGCGTCGCGAGGTAGAGCCCGGTCAACCCGCCCAGCACGAACAGGCCGATATAGCCCATCGCGTAGAGCATCGGCGTGTCGAGCCGCAGCGCGCCCTTATGGATCGTCGCGGTCCAGTTGTAGACCTTCACCGCCGAGGGCACCGCCACCGCGAAGGAGAGGGCGGAGAAGACGAGGCTCGCCAGATCGCTCTGGCCGTTGACGAACATGTGGTGGCCCCACACGAAGAACGTCACGGAGGCGAGCCCGATCGAGGCGTAGGCCACGAACCGGTAGCCGAACAGCTTCTTGCGGGCGAAGGCGGGGACGATCTCCGAGATCACGCCCATGCCCGGCAGCACCATGATGTACACGGCCGGGTGCGAATAGAACCAGAACAGGTGCTGGAACAGCACCGGATCGCCGCCGAAGGCCGGATCGAACACCCCGACATGGAAGGCCCGCTCGGCGATGAGCAGGATCAGCGCCGTGGTGATGACGGGCGTCGCGAGGAGGAAGATCAGGCTCGTCGCGTAATGCGTCCAGACGAAGATCGGCAGTTTGAACCACGTCATGCCGGGCGCGCGCATGGTGTGGATCGTCACGACGAAGTTGAGCCCCGTCAGGATCGAGGAGAAGCCGACGATGGTCACGCCGATCAGCGCCGGCAGCACCCAGGTGTTCGAGAAGGCGGTGGAGAGGGGTGCGTAGAAGGTCCAGCCGGTGTCGACGCCGCCGAGCACCACCGAGACGAGCGTGAACAGCGCGCCCGCCATGAACACGTACCAGCTCGTCAGGTTGAGCTTGGGGAAGGCGAGGTCCTTGGCCCCGATCATCAGCGGGATCAGGAAGTTGCCGAAGGTCGCGGGGATGGAGGGGATCAGGAAGAACCACACCATCACCACCCCGTGGATGGTGAAGGCCTTGTTGTAGGTGTCGTTGGTCATGATCGCGCCGTTCGGCACGACCAGCGCCAGCCGCACCACCCCCGCCGCCAGGGCGCCGATGACGAAGAAGCCGGTGATCGAGGCGAGGTAGAGCAGCGCGATGCGCTTGTGGTCCGTGGTGAGGAACCACGAGCGCAGGGTCGATTCCGCGTGGAGGTAGTCGGGCTTGCGCCCGATCGTGGCCTCCGGCGCGTGCGGCTCGCGGTGGGCCGCGCCTTCGATGGTGCCCGATGCGCTCATCGCGTCGCCTCCGCGGATTGGCCGGGCCTCGGATAGGCCTTGATGAAGTCGACGATCTTGTTGAGCTCGTCCTCCGGGATCCGCCCGGCGAAGCTCGGCATCACCTGCTTGCCCCCGCCGGCGAGCTTGTCGCCGTTGGGGTTCAGGATCTTCTGGCGCAGCCATTCGTCGTCCGCGACGACACTGCGCCCGTCGGCGAGGGCGACCTTGCTGCCGGAGAGGCCGGCGAGGCTCGGCGCCTTCACCGGGGAGCCCGGCTCGTGGCAAGAGGCGCAGCCATAGGCCTCGTAGAGGGCGCGGCCGGCGGCGGCGACGCCCTGCTGCGCCCCGGCATGGACCAGCCAATCCTGGTAGTCGCCGGGGTTCATGAGGGTCAGCTTGCCGCCCATCACCGAATGGTCCGTGCCGCAATATTCGGAGCAGTAGAGGTGGAAGGTGCCGACCTTGTCGGCCTTGAACCACATCTCGGTGTAGCGGTCGGGCAGGGCGGCGACCTGCATCCGCACGGCCGGCAGGTAGAGGGCGTGGATCACGTCCTGGCTGATGATGCGCAGCTTGATCGGCTGGCCGATCGGCAGGTGCAGGTCGTTGATCTCGGACTGGCCGGTGGGATGCTGGAACTTCCACATCCATTGGCGCCCGATCACCTCGACCACCATCGCGTCCGGCGGCGGGTTCTTCGAGTCCACGAAGAGCCGCGCGCCCCACACGAAGAACACCAGGGTGAGCAGGAACGGGATCAGCATCCAGCTGATCTCGATGAGGTTCGAGCGGATTCCCGAGGGCGACCGGTCGGCGTCCGAGCCCTCCCGGTAGCGCAGGGCGAACCACGTGATGGCGATGAACACCGGCACGGTGAGCACGAGCGTCAGCACCGTGAAGGCGAGGATCAGCTCGTCGGCCTCGACGGCGCTGGCCGAGGCGGCGACGGGCCAGAGTTGCAGCGCGGCGTGATCGGGGGTCATCGCGACGGCCCCCCACCGTCGAGGGAGCGCCCGACCGCGAGGGTCATCGCCCGGTCGATGGGGATGCGGGCGCGGGTCCGGGCGGGGTCGAGGTAGCCGTAGCCGTCGATGGCGGCGCGGGCGGCATCCCGCTGCCGATCGAGGTCGGCATAGGGGTCGGGCTGGAGGTTCGGCGGCGGCGGCACGAGGCGGGTCGTCTGCTGCGGGGTGAGCGTCGGCAGGGCCGCGCGCTGGCGCGATTCCGTGACGCGGATGAACAGCACCATGCCCCCGATGACGGCCGCGGCCGACAGGGCGAGGCCGCCCATCACGAGCACGGTGTTGCGGACGTTGACGTCGCTGGTCTCGTGGCCCGGCCCGTCCGGCCGGCGGGCGGGCTTGCCCGCCTCGGCCCGGTGGCGCACGAGGCCGGTGGCCTTCAGCGCCAGGGCCGCGAGCATGGCCGGCACGAGCCCGGCCGGGCGTTGTCCCTCGCCGCTCATCGGGCCTTCCTCCGGCGGGGCGGCGCCCAGCGCCGCGCGAGGAGCGGATGCAGCAGCCCGGCGAGGCAGGCGACCGCGACGCAGGCGAGCACGTCCGCCGGGCGGATCGCGAACCGGTCGCGCACGGAGGGCGTGACCAGCCAGAACATCTCCAGGGCGTGGACCCCGATGGCGGCGGCGGCCAGCGCGCGGGTGATGACCCGGCCCGGCCGCAGGGTCGCGAGCCCGGCGAGGCTCGCCACCACGCCGGAGGCGATGGCGAGGCTGCGGCCGGTCCAGCCGCCGCGCGCCGAGTACCACGCCACCTCGGCGGGGAGGTTCGCGGACCAGACGATCAGCGCCTGCAGGAAGTGCATGTAGGCCCAGAGGCCGAGGAGCACGACGAGGGGGATGAGCCGCCCCCGCCCCGGCACGGCGCGGCCCCGGCCGATGGGCTCCGGCTCCTCCCAGGCGAGGAGGATCGCGGCGGCGAAGGCGAGCCCGCTCCAGGCGGTCATCAGCAGCAGGCCGAGGAGGGCGGAATCGAGCCTCGGATCGAGGGCGGCGACCACGTCGATGGCGAAGAGCGTGCCGATGAGCGCGTGCAGGGCGACCGCCGGCACGGTGCGGCCCTCGCCGGGGGCCTCGAAGGGCCGGGCGAAGCGCAGGCACAGCCACGTCCAGATGCCGAGATAGACGGCGGCCCGCGCGAGGAAGAACGGCGCGGTGAACCACAGGGCGGCCAGCGGCGTGCGCGGCGGCTCGTGCATCCACGGATAGAGGAGGAGGCTCGCGACGAGCACCGGAACGCCGAGGAGCGCGGCAGCCGGCATCAGCGCCATGAGCCGCCGCAGGCCGGCGAGCATCTCGACGCCGCCGCGCTCGCGCAACTTCCGGCCGAAGCGCTCGGCCACCACCGTGATCGGCAGGGCGCCGACGGGCAGGGCAAGGAGCACGAGCCACGCGGCGAGGCAGGACGCCGCCGCGCCCCGGCTTCCGCCGGCATAGAGCGCGAAGGCGAGCGCCCCGGCGCCGAGGAGGGCGAAGAGGGGCAGCCTCATCGCACCGTCTCCAGGGCCGCGCGGTCGGTCTCGGGCAAGGCCGCGACGGGCACGTCCCGGCTGATCTGCAGGGCGCGGACATAGGCGACGATGGCCCAGCGATCCGCCGAGGGGATCATCTGCGCCATGCCGAACATGCTGCGGTATCCGTTCGAGATGGCCCCGTAGATCTCGGGCGCCCCGGCGGCGCGCAGCCGCTCCGAGCCGAGGTCGCCCGCCGGGGCGAGGCCGCGATCCACGATCATGCCCGCGCCCTTGCCGTCCTGCCCGTGGCAGGGGGTGCAGAACACGGCATAGCGCTGGCGCCCGCGCTCCACGAGGGCGGCGGTGATGGTCCCGGGCTGGGGCACCTCGCGGGCCGGATCGAGGCGGGGCACCGTCCCGGCCACCGGATGGCGCATCGTCATCTCTTTGGGGAAGAACGGGTTCTTGTCCCAGCTGCGGGCCTTGGCCTGGTCGTCCATGTTGGCCTCGCCGCAGGCGGCGAGCGGCAGCACGGCCAGAAGGGGCAGGAGGAGGCGCCGGCTCATCGCGGAATCCTCGCGATGGCGAGGGGACGCCCGCCGCCCTGGGGCAGGGCGGCGAGGCGGCGCTCGATGCGCGCGGCCTCCGGGCCGTCGTCCCGCAACTCGGCGGCGAGGAAGAACCGGTCCTGCGAGGTGTTCAGGAAGCCGGGGATGTTGAAGGCCGGGTGGTTCAGGCGCGGCAGGCGGTTCAGCCAGAGCAGCGCGGCGTGGACGGCCAGACACCCGGTGAGCATCGCGAAGGACACGCTCGGCACCACGAAGGAGGGCCAGGAGAAGCGCGGCCGCCCGCCGATCAGGAACACGTAATCGTAGGCCGTGGCGTAGATGCACATGCCGTAGAAGGCCGCGCCGCCCGCGAGCGCCCCGCCCAGGGCATAGGGCAGGATCGAGCGGCCCTCGAGGCCGAGCGCCCGCAGGGTGCGGGGCATCGGCACGGGGCCGTAGCCGTCGAGACGGATGCGGTCCCGCAGGGAGGAGAGCGCCTGCAGGGCGGCGGCGAGTTCGGCCTCGCTCGGGAAGGAGGCGGCCACACCCCAGAGGGGCGCGTCCCGCTCCGCGTCCGGCCGCCGTGCCGGCGCGGCGGCCTCGGCCTGCGCGCCGGTCGGCACGAGGCGGCGGATCTCGGTGATCGAGACCGACGGCAGGTAGCGCACGAACAGCAGGATCAGGGCGAGGAACAGCCCGATCGAGCCGGCGAAGGTGGCCACGCCCCAGTGATCGACCGCGTAGGGCAGGCGGGAGGAGGGCAGGAAATCCTGCGTCAGGGTGACGACGAGGATCATCACGTGGTCGGCATAGGCGCCCGCCGCCACGAGGAGCCCGACCACGGCGAGGATCAGCGGCGAGCGCCGGGCGCGGGCGGACCAGAACGCCTGCGGCGGCAGGGTGAGGCCGATCACCGCCGCCCAGAAGGCAAGGGCGTGGCCGCCCTCCATCCGGCGCACCAGCACGGCGCGGCCGGCGGCATCGCCCGCCAGGAACGTGTCGAAGATCTCGGCGCCGTAGCAATAGGCGCTGGCGCAGCCGAGGCAGAGCATCAGCCGCGCGAGCACGTCGAGGTGGCGGTCTGTGACGAGGCTCGACAGCCCGTAGACCCCGCGCACCAGCATCATGAGCGCCGCCGTGACGCCGACGCCCGAGAGCACCGCGTGGACCAGGAAGCTCACCGGCATCAGCGTGCCGTGCCAGCCCGGCATCACGGAGCCCGCCAGCATCACCGAGGCGCCGGTCTGCACCGAGACGACGAGGAGCACCCCGAGCAGGGCGACGATCCGGTAGGCCTGCCCCCGGATCTGCCAGTGGGCGGCCGAGCCGCGCCAGCCCGAGGCGAGGATGCCGTAGGTCCGCGCCCGCATGAGGGCGGATTTCCGGGTCGGGGCCACGGCCTCGATCTGCCGCGCGGCCTCCGCGTAGGCGCGGTCGCGCAGGCAGGCGATGTCGGGCAGGAGGCCGATGTACCAGAGGCTGAGCGCCACCACGAGGAACGACACGATGTCGATGGCGTCCCACAGGAGCGGCGAGCGGAATTGCGGCCAGAGCCCGAAGGTGTTCGGGTAGGGCAGGTTCCAGTAGAAGTACCAGGGCCGCCCGAGATGGATGATCGGGTAGAGCCCGGCGGCGGCGGTGGCGAGCAGCCCCACCGTCTCCGCGACGCGGCTCACCGGCCCCCGCCACTCGACGCCGAGCAGCAGCAGGATGCCTGAGACGAGCAGGCTGCCGCAGGCGACGCCGATCCACCAATCGTAGCTCGCGATGTCGAGCGCCCAGACGACGGCGTTGTTGTTGTCCCAGATCCCGACGCCCTCGTAGACGAGGTAGCAGAGGGTGAAGGCGAACAACCCGAGCAGGGCGGTGGCGCCCGCGAAGGCGATCCACCACGTCCGGCCGGCGGGATGGGCGAGGGTAATCGCCGTCACCGCCTCGCCGACGGAGCGCATGTTTTCGCCGGGGCGGATCGCGGGGGCGGGCTCGCGGATCATGCCTCAGCCCTCCCGGCCGGCGGGGACGAGACCGGCGAGGTAGGTGGTGCGCGGCTTGGTGTTGAGGTGCCCCAGCAGCGAGTAGTTGCGCGGGTCGCGCTTGGCCGCGGAGACCTGGCTCTCCGGGTCGGCCACGTTGCCGAAGGTGATCGCCCGCGTCGGGCAGGCGCCCTGGCAGGCGGTCTCGACCGTCCCGTCGGGGATCGGGGCGTGGGCGTCCTTAGCGGAGTCGATCCGGGCCGCCGCGATGCGCTGGATGCAGTAGGTGCACTTCTCCATCACGCCGCGCGCCCGCACCGTCACCTCCGGGTTGCGCTGCTGCTGCGTCACCGGGGGCATCCCGCCGGAATAGTCGAGGTAGTTGAAACGCCTGACCTTGTACGGGCAGTAGCTCTGGCAGGTCCGCGTCCCGACGCAGCGGTTGTAGACCTGCAGGTTCAGCCCCTCGCTGTCGTGGAGCGTCGCCTCCACCGGGCAGCCGAGTTCGCAGGGCGCGGACTCGCAATGCATGCAGTTCACGGGCTGGAAATGCGTCGCCGGGGCCTCCGGGTCGCCCTCGTAGTAGCGGTCGATGCGGATCCAGCCGAGCCAGCGCCCGCGCGCCACCTCCTCGCGGCCGACCACGGGAATGTTGTTCTCGGCCTGACAGGCGGTGACGCAGGCGTTGCAGCCGGTGCAGGCGTCGAGGTCGATCGCCATGCCCCATTGCGCGGCCGTCCAGCGGTCCTGCGACTCGGGCGGCGGGTAGAAGGAGGGCGGGTTCGCGCCCTTCGGATCGCCCGCCGGGGCGCCGCCGGGCACCTGGGTGCGGATGATCTGCCGGCCCTCCTCGTCGTCGGGCAGGGCGCCGAGATGCTGGGTCGTGGCGGGCATCCGCCGCTCGCCCGTGCGCACGAGGCGCGCCCCCGACAGCCGCCAGGGCGTCTCGGGGGCGCGCAGGGCGCCGGCATCGTAGCCGAGGCCCTGCGAGAGATGGTCGGGCACGTTCCGGCCGTAGCCGAGGCAGAGCGTCACGGTGTCGGCGGCCTGACCGGGCAGGATCCAGGCCGGGCCGGTGACGGAGCGCCCGCCCGCCTCGATCCGCACGAGGTCGCCGTCGGCGAGCTTTTCGCGGGCGGCCAGCGCCGGGCTCACGGCGACGACGTTCTCCCACACCACCTTGGTCAGGGGCTTGGGCAATTCCTGAAGCCACGCGAGGTCGGCATGGGTGCCGTCGTAGAGGGTGCCGTCCGGCCGGAACACCACTTCGAGGCCGCCCGCCGGGGCGGCGGGCGTCGCGGCGGCGCCGGTGAGCGTGACCGCCTCGGCGGGCGCGGCGCTGTCGGGCAGGAAGCCGGTGCGCAGGGCCTCGGCGAAGCGCGCCTCGAAGGCGGCCTCGTCCTCGCCTTGCCCGCGCCAGCGCGCCTTGAGCAGGGCCAGGGGATCGGCCGCCCCGTCCGCGCGGGCGAGGAAGGCGACGATCTCCTGCGGCGTGTGGCCGTTGTAGAAGGGCGAGACCGTCGGCTGGATCAGCCCCACCGTCCCGTCGAGGGAGCGCACGTCGCCCCAGGATTCGAGCGGATGGGCCAGCGGCAGGTGCCAGTCGGCATGGGCGCCGGTCTCGTCGAAATACAGCCCGACATGGATCTTGAGCGGCACCCGCTCCAGCCGCGCAGCAAAATCGAGGGCGCCCGGCGCGTCGTAGACCGGGTTCGTGCCGAGCACGATCAGGGCCTGCACCTCGCCCCCGTCCATCGCCTTGGCGAGGTCGGCGAGGGAGCCCGCGCCGTCCTGCACGGCCGGCGAGACATGGCGGAGCGTCGCGCCCTCGTTGCCGAGCGCCCCGTTGAGGCGGTGCACGAGGTCGTGCAGGTCGGGGCTCGCCGTCAGCCCCGCCGTCACGATGCCCTCGCCCCGCGCGGCGCTCAGGGAATCCCAGGCGCGGCGCGCCCAGCGCGCGGCCGGGTCGGCGCCCTCCGGCGCGGCCCCACCGGAGGCGGCGGCGAGCATCGCCCGCGCGATCTCCTCCAGGCGCCCGGCGGCAACGGGCAGGGCGTCGTCGGCCTTGGAACTGGTGAGGCCGGGCGTCGGCGCGGCGGAGAAGAGCGGCAGCAGGCGACCCTGCGCGAGGGCGGCCCGGCGGGCGTCGGCCCAGCGCCGCGACAGGCCGACCTGCCCCGGCCCGAGATCGAGGAAGTCGCCATCGAGGGCGACGATGGTCTTCGCCTTGGCGAAGTCGGGCAGGGTCTCCACCGGGCGGCCGAAGGCCCGGCGGGCGCCCTCGAGGATCCCGTCGCGGGTCGAGCCCGCGTACCAGCGCATCTCCGGGTAGGCCGCGCGGAGCTTGTCGAGTTCGGCCGCGAGCGTCGGGGAGGTGACGGGCCCGGTGAGCAGGGCGACGCCCTTGCCGCGCGCCGCGCGCCAGCGTTCCGTCTCCCCCAGCATCGCCGCCTCGAAGGACGCCCAGGAGGCGGGGCGTCCCAGGTGCTGCACCGCCTGGCTGCGGAACGGGTCGTAGAGGCCGAGGATCGAGGCCTGGGCGAGCACGTCGGTGCCGCCGCGGCTCCAGGGATGGTCCGGGTTGCCCTCGATCTTCAGGGGCCGACCGTTGCGGGTGGTGACGAGGATGCCGTTGCCGAACCCGTCGAACTGCGCGCTCGACGCGTAGGACAGGGCGGCGCCGGGCAGGATCCGCTCCGGCTCCTTCACGTAGGGCACTTCGTATTCGCGCCCGTCCGGCCCCCCGCAGGCGGCGAGGCCGCCGAGCGCGAAGGACGCGGCCATGAGCTTGAGGAAGCCGCGCCGCCCCGGCTGCGCGGCCAGCCGCGTGGCCGCCGGGAACTCGGCCGCGAGGTAGGTCCGGAACTCCTCCGAATCCGCCACCGCGTCGAGGCTGCGCCAGAAGCGCGGGCCGTCGCCGCCGTCCAGCCGGGCGCGCAGGGCCGTGAGGTCGGGCACGCCTGTCATCGGTGGCAGATTCCGCATTCGGTGAGCCGCTCGCCGCCGCGCACGTGGTACTGCGCGGCGAGCTTCGGCCCGAGGCTCGCCTGGTCGGCGGCGGGCTTCCAGTTCATGTTCCAGACTTCGTCCGGCGTGCGGAGGTACTTCTCGGGCGCCCGGTGGCAATCGAGGCAGAACTGCATCTCGAAGGCGTTGGCGCGGTAGGTCATCTGCATCGACGTCACGTCGCCGTGGCAGGTCGAGCAGCCGACACCCTTGGTCACGTGGACCGAGTGGTTGAAGTAGACGTAGCCCGGCAGCTTGTTCAGCCGCTGCCAGACGAGGGGCTTGTCCTGCGTGTAGCTGTCACGCACGGGCTTCAGCATGTCCGAGCCGGTCCAGATCTGTGAGTGGCAGGTCATGCAGGTATGGGTCGGCGGGAGCCCGGCGCTGGCCGTCTTCTCGACGCCCGTATGGCAATAGCGGCAATCGACGCCGAGTTCGCCCGCATGGTGCTTGTGGCTGAACGGCACAGGCTGGCTCGGGGCGATGCCCACGCCCGTGACGTAGCTCGACCGCACGATGCCCGCGCCCAGGACCGGCACCGCGACGAGGCAGGCGACCAGCGTCATCAGCACGAGGCGATAGAGTGCGTCCGCGCCGGGGGAGAAGAGTTGCGCCGTCGCGGGGGCCCCTGGCCGGTCGTCGGCGTTCCCGTTCAAAAACCAGCCCTCCGGTGCGCTGCCGCGAAGGTAGCGCCGTTGGGATAGCGCGCCAGCCCTGCGGCTGCGGCCAATCGTGCTCCGCCGCGTCGGCTGTATAAGGGAGCGCATGGATACCGATCCTCTGCGCATCACCTGGCGGAACGCGCGGCGCCTCCATGCCGCGGCGACGGCGCTGGCGGTGGGCCTCGGGGCGCCGCTCTGCACCCTGGCGCTCCTGTGCATGCGCGACCTGATCGGCGTGATGCCCCGCGACGAGGCGCCGAGCGTGCCGTTCCTGCGGGTCACGGTGGCGATGCCGCAGGGGGAATGGGTGCTGGCGAAGGGCTGGCCGATGCGGCCGGCGGACCTGGAACTCGCGGGCTTCCTCGGCATCGCCGGCTGCGCCCTGGCGCTCGCCGCCGTCGGCTGGCTGGTCGCGGTGCTGTGCTTCCGCGCCCAGAACCGCGCGGCGGACGCCGTCCGCGACCGGGCGATCCGCGCGGTCATCGCCTCGCCGGCCACGGCGCGGGACGACCTCCGGGGCATCGCCCGGCTGCTGGGTGAGGTCCTGAGCCGCACCGAGCGGCTTCTGGCGGCGGGCATCGTCGTGCCGGCCATGACCCTCGTGGCGGTCACCCTCGCCCTGGCCTTCGCCGCCATCGCCGCGCCGCGCCTCGTGCCGGCGGCGGCGGTGGGCCTCGCGGCGGCGGCCCTCGCGGACGCGCTGATGCTGCGCCGGGGCCGCGAGCGGCAGGATCTGCGCATCCGCACCGCCGCGCGGGTCGAGGCCGGTCTCGGCGACCTCGTGCGGCGCCTGCCCGCCGTCCGCAACCACGGGGCGGGCGCCCTGGAGATGGCGCGGATCACCTCCCGCGTCGCGGTCAACCGCGCCAAGATCGCCCGCGCCGAGGCGCGCCTCGCCTATGCGCGCGGCCCCGCCGTGGCCCTGGCGGCGATCCTGCCCGCGCTCGCCATCGGCACGGCCCTGTGGCGCTCCGGCCTGAAGGGCGAAGCTGCCGCGTCGCCGCCGGTGGAGCCCGCCGACCTCGCGGCGGCGGCGGGCGCCTTCGGCGTGGCCGCGTGGCTCGTGGGCGCCTGCGTGCGGCTCTGGCTCACGCGACAGGCGGTGCGGCCCCGCCTGCGGGACCTCGCCCGCACGGTCGTGGCCCTCGACGGCCGCACGGGCTCCCGCCCGGCGCCCCCGGTGACGCGGCGCCTGCCGGAGGCGGGAACGCTCGCGGCGAAGGATGTCGGCGCCTTCGATCCGGCCACGGGCGAGCGGCTGGCCCGCTCCGACGTGGCGGTGACGATGCCGGGCCATGTGGCGATCACCGGGGGGCGCGGCAGCGGCGCGCGGGTGCTCGCGGCGGTGCTCGCCGGGCAGATCGAGCCCACCGCCGGCGCCGTGACCTATGCCGGGCTCGACCTGTCGTCCCTCGACCCCATCCAGCGGGCGCGGCGCATCGCCTTCGCGGGGGGCGAGGCGATCCTCGTGGAGGGGAGCCTGCGCCAGAACCTGCTCTACGGCACCAAGCCCGGCCTCGCCCCGGACGACATCGCGCTGATCGGCCTCTGCCGCCTCACCGGGCTCGACGGCTTCGTCTACAGCCGGGGCCTCGAAGGGCGGCTCGACGCGAAGACCGATCCCGACTTGGCCGCCGCCATCGTCGCGGCGCGGCGGGGGATGCAGGCGGCGCTGGCCGCCGAGGGGGCGGGCCGGCTGATCGAGCCGTTCGACCCGGAGCGCTACAACCACCAAGCCAGCGTCGGCGAGAACATCCTGTTCGGCACGCCGGTCGGGGGCGCCTTCGCCCCGGCCCGGCTCGCCCGCAACCCCTACATGCGCGCAGTGCTGGAGGCGGAAGACCTCGTGCGCCCGCTCACCGAGATCGGCCTCACGGTGGCGCGCATGACCGTCGAGATCTTCTCGGAACTGCCGAACGATCACCCGCTCTTCGACGCTTACTCCCTGTTTCCATCCGCCGAGCGGGGCTATTTCGAGGATCTGGTGGTGCGCCTGCCCTCCGCCACGGGCCTGCGGCGGGGGCCGGCGGGCCAGCGCGACCGGAAGCGGCTGATCGGCCTCGCCCTGCGCTACAGCGAGACGCGCCACCGCTTCGGCCTCATCGACCCCGCCTTCGAGGAGAGGCTGCTCCAGGCCCGGCGCTCCTTCGCGCGGATGCTGCCCGCCCACCTCTCCGGGGCGGTCGAGTTCCACGATCCCGCGCGGATCAACCCGGCGGCGAGCCTGGAGGAGAACCTGCTCTTCGGCCGGGTGAGCCTCGGCGAGGCCAATGCCGAGCCGCGCGTGCGGGCGCTGCTCCGGCGCTTCCTCGCCGACGAAGGGCTGGAAGCCGCCGTCTACCGGCGGGGCCTCGACAGCGAGGTCGATCCCACGGGCGGCGGCGCCCTGTCGGACGGGGCGATCGGCGCCCGCGACCGCATCGCCATCGAACTCGTCCGCTGCCTCGCCCGCGAGCCGGACATCCTCGTCATGGCCGTGCTCGAAGCCCGCCAGCCGGACGATTTCGCCGCGCGCCTCGCCGGGCTGCGGCGCCTGCGCGCCGGGCGCGGCCTCATCGTCTGCCTGCACGGCCCCACGGTGCCGGACGGGCTCGATCCGTTCGACGCGGTGATCGCCGTGGAGAACAGCGCGGTGGTGCCGCAGGCGGACGCGGTGCCCGAACCCGTTTAGGCGGCCTCACCGGCGCCGCAAAGGCGGGCGAAGATCGTTGGCTTAACAGTCGGTTAAGCATGATGCGGCACCCCTCGGGACGCATCGCGCCCCTGGATCCCGCCCCGGTTCATGCCCTTCCGGACAAGCCTCGCCGCCGGCCTCGTCCTCCTCGCCCTCGGCTCTGCCGCGACGGCGCAGGACAAGGCGACGGCTCCGATCCCGGCGGGCACGCTCGCGATCATGGCGTCGAAGGGCACCAGTGCCTCGGCGCCGGTCGTGTTCCGCGCCTACAAGCGCGAATCGGAACTCGAAGTCTGGAAGAAGGCGGCCAAGGGCTACGTCTTCATCAAGTCCTTCCCGATCTGCCGCTGGTCGGGCCAGCTCGGCCCCAAGACCCGCAACGGCGACCGGCAGGTGCCGGAGGGGTTCTATTCGGTCGCGAAGCGGCAGATGAACCCGAACTCGCACTATCACCTGTCCTTCGACGTCGGATACCCGAACGCCTACGACCGCGCCCACGGCGGCAGCGGCTCGGCGATCATGGTGCACGGCATCTGCTCGTCCATGGGCTGCTTCGCCATGACGAACGGGACGGTGGAGGAGATCTACGCCATCGCCCGCGAGGCCCTGGCCGGGGGGCAGGCGGCCTTCCAGTTCCAGGCCTTCCCGTTCCACATGACGGCGGAGAACCTCGCCCGCCACCGGAGCGATCCGAACTTCGCCTTCTGGCAGAACCTGAAGGAGGGCGCCGACCGGTTCGAGGCGACGGGGGAGGAGCCGCAGGTCTCGGTGGTCGGCGGGCGCTACGCCTTCGCCCCCTCCAAGGACCCGAAGCGCGAGGCCGCCTACGTCACCCGCCACGCCATGGAGGAGGCGCGGATCGCCACCCTCGCCACCGAGGCGCCGGCCGTCCGCACCACCTATTCCGATGGCGGGCAGAACGCCTTCTGGGCGGCCTACGTGTCGCGCGGCGGCGCGGTCGGCGACATCAGCCGGCCGGAGGCCCTGGCCTTCGCCGCGCAGGAGGTCATCGTGACGCCGGCCCGCCGCCGGGCGGCCCCGGTGCCGGAATCGGTCTGGACCAGCTGGATCGCCGCCGCGCCCCGGCCGGGCGAGGCGCCCTTCGTGCCCGCCTATGCGAGCCCGCGCGATTCCCTCGCCCGCCTCGCCGACCCGTTCCAGACCCGTTACGCCGACAGCCTGCCGCGTCTTTTGCGCGACACTCTCGGCCAGGATGGCGAGCCGCGACTCAGCCGGCCCGGCCTCGTCGCCTCGGCGGCCCCGCTCTGACGCACGGCCGGACGGAAGAAGTCCTTCCCCGGCAAAGCTTTAGCGCCCGACCGAAATGTCATGGCTGACCTGCGGGGAGGCCGTGATCGGCGCCGGCCCCATGTGTGGGCCCGCACATCGCGGCACGGTTACATTCCCCAATTCATTGTCCATCAGGGACGAAACGGTAGTCCTGTAACGGACTTCTGCCGGACTTCGCCCATTTTCTCTGGAACGACGACGGAGATCCGATCCTTGTTGCGGTCGGGAAGGTCCGTCCGAAGTGATCACCATGTCCCAGGATCCCGTGCCCCTTCCGGGCACAGCGAACGACGACCTCGTCCTCAGGTTCTGGGGCGTCCGTGGGTCGACCCCGGTCAGCGGGCCGCAATACGCCGAGTTCGGCGGAAGCACCCCGTGCCTGGAGGTCCGCTGCGGCGAGCGCCTGTTCGTGATCGACGCCGGCTCGGGCCTGTACAACCTCGGCCAGAACCACCGGACCGACCTGCCCCAGCGGGTGGACCTGCTGTTCAGCCACCTTCACCTCGACCACACGGCGGGCCTGCCCTTCTTCAAGCCGGCGGTGCTGGACTGCGACCGCACCATCCGCACATGGTGCGGCAACCTCGACGGCCAGTCGGCGGGCGAGGCCCTCGACAGGCTGTTCGCGCCGCCGCTGTTCCCGATTACACTCGACGCCCTGTGCTGCACGTTCAGCCATCACGGGTTCAAGGCCGGCGAGCCGCTGGTCTTCGAGGACGGGACGCGCGTGGACACGATCCTGCTCAACCATCCGCAGGGGTCGGTGGGCTACCGGTTCGACCATAACGGCCGGCGCCTCTGCATCATCAGCGACATCGAGCACCGCGACCCGTGGCCGGATCCGGCCCTGGCGGAGTTCGTCGCGGGCGCCGACCTGATGGTCTACGACGGCATGTTCACGGATTGCGAATATCCGACATGCCGGGGCTGGGGCCATTCCACATGGCAGAAGGGCGTCGAGCTCGCCCACGCCGCCGGGGTGAAATCGGTGGCGATCATCCACCTGCACCCGGCCCATTCCGACACGACCCTGCAGGCCATGGAAGCGGACCTGCAGGCCGAAATGCCGAGCGCCTTCATCGCCCGCGAGCATCAATCGGTGGTGGTGGGCGGGCGGAGTGCGGACCTGCACGCCGTGGCCGGCGAGGCCCGCCCCCGCGTCCGCGCGGCCTGACCTCCGCATCCGAATCAGGCCGGGCGGTTTCCGCGTGCGGCGCTGAAGCGGCGGAAGGCGAACAGCACGAACAGGGCGGCCCCGACCGTCAGGATGCTCCATCCGAAGGGCGACACCGCCTGATCGTCGATCGGGTGGCCGATGCGCCCCAGCGCCACGAGCAATCCGAACACGGCGACCACGGCCGAGGCGAGCATCCCGAACATCATCGCATTCCCTGCAAGCGATCTGGGTGAGAGCGGGGGAATGTCCGCGCCGCGCCGTCGTTCCCCGGCGAGACGGATCGGCTCATCACATCACCGCGCGCGGTCCTCGCCTCTCCCCTGCGGCGCCAGGTTGGGCTAAGGAGGCCCCGGCAGTGTTTCTTCCGCACTGCAAGGAGCCCGAGACGACGGTGATGACCGGCCAGGAAACGCATCTCGACCCGCAGCACGAGACGCCCGCCGGGCCGGCGCGGCGCCCCGACACGCAGCTCGTGACGATCTTCGGCGGTTCCGGCTTCCTCGGCCGCCACGTCGTCCGGGCGCTCGCCAAGCGCGGCTACCGGATCCGCGTCGCGGTGCGGCGGCCGGACCTCGCCCTGTTCCTCCAGCCGCTCGGCAAGGTCGGCCAGATCGTCGCCGTGCAGGCGAACCTGCGCTACCCGGACTCGATCACCCGCGCCGTCGAGCGGTCGGACGTGGTCATCAACCTCGTCGGCATCCTGCAGGAGAGCGGGCCGCAGCGCTTCGCGCGGCTCCAGGCGGACGGGGCCGGCGCCATCGCCCGCGCCGCCGCCGCCAACGGCGCGCGGATGATCCAGGTTTCGGCCATCGGCGCCGACGCGAACTCGCCCTCGGCCTATGCCCGCACCAAGGCGGAGGGCGAGGCCAAGGTGCTCGCCGCCTGCCCGGACGCGATCATCCTGCGCCCGTCGCTGATCTTCGGGCCGGGCGACAGCTTCTTCAACCGCTTTGCGGGCCTCGCCCGCGCCCTGCCGGTGCTGCCGCTGGCCGGCGCGCAGACCCGCTTCCAGCCGGTCTTCGTCGGCGACGTGGCCGAGGCCGTCGCCAAGGCGGTCGATGGGCAGGTCGCGGGGGGCAAGGTCTACGAACTCGGCGGGCCGGAGGTCGCGACCCTCGACCATCTCGTCCGCTACATGCTGAAGACCATCCAGCGCAGCCGCCTCGTCCTCGACCTGCCGCTGCCGCTGGCCAAGATCCAGGCGCGGGCGCTGGAGATCGTGAACACCCTGACGCTCGGGATGCTGCCGGACGAGCTGAAGCTCACCCGCGATCAGGTGATCCTGCTCCAGACCGACAACGTCGTCTCCGACGCGGCGAAGGCGGAAGGCCGCAGTATCGAGGCGTTCGGCATCGTGCCGACCGCCGCCGAGGCCGTCGTGCCGGGCTACCTCTGGACCTTCCGCAAGGCGGGCCAGTTCGCGGAAGGCCGCGGCACCGAGGCCCAGGCCGGGGTGCCGGACATGATCGCCCCGGAGCCGATGGCCGCTCCCTCGACCCACCGCCCCGAGCGCGCCGCCGGCCCGGCCATCGGCGCCGATGCCGGCAGCAGCCCCATGGGCTCCCGCTGGGGCACGCGGCGCTAGCGCACCACGCCCTTCGCCTTCAGCGCCTCGCATGCGGCGGGGCCGAGGCCCAGGCGCTCCTCCAGGATCTCGGCGGTGGACCCGCCGAGATCGGGCGGCATCCGGCGGACGGGCAGGCGCCGCCCGTCGAGGCGGTAGGTCGGGGCGATGACGGTGCCGCCGGCCTCGCCGGGGACGATCAGCCCGGCTTCCTTCGCCCGGTCGCCGAGCAGCGCCTCGCGCAGGCCCGTCACCTCGCCGCAGGGGATGCCGCATTCCCGCAGCCGCGCGATGAGGTCGCGGCGGGTCCATTTGGCGAGTTCGGCGTCCAGCACCGGCACGAAGGCGGCGCGGTTCTTCGAACGGTCGAGATTGGTCGCGAAGCGCGGGTCGGCGCAGAGGTCGGGCCGCTCCAGCACCTGCTCGCAGAAGCGCCGGTACTGGCCGTTGTTGCCCACTGTGATGACCAAAGGCCCGTCGCCGGCCTCGAACACGCCGTAGGGCACGATGGAGGGATGGGCGTTGCCGTAGCGGGGCGAATCGAAGCCCTGCGCCAGGGATTCGAGCCCGTAATACGAGGTGAGCGAGACGCCGCTGTCGAACAGCGCGAGGTCGATCCTGCGGCCCTTTCCGGTGCGCTCCCGCTGGTAGAGTGCCGCGATCACCGCCTGCGCCGCGTATTGGCCGGTGAACAGGTCCACCGCCGCCACGCCGAACTTGAGGGGCGGCCCGCCCTGCTCGCCGTTCAGGGCCATGACGCCCGATTCGCCCTGCACGACGAGGTCGTAGCCCGGCCGCGTCGCCTCCGACCCGTCCGAGGCGTAGCCCGCCACCGAGCAGTAGATCAGGCCCGGGTTGTCGGCCGACAGGGCGTCGTAGCCGAGGCCGAGCCGGTCGGCGCCGCCGGTCTTGAAGTTCTGCACCAGCACGTCGCTGTCGCGGGCCATCGCCTTCACCAGGGCGAGGCCCTCCGGGTCGGCGAGATCGACGCCGATGGAGCGCTTGTTGCGGTTCACGCTGTCGAAATACGAGGTGTTGCCCGGCGTCGTGCGCACGCCCCAGTCGCGGGTGTCGTCCCCCCGCTCCGGATGCTCGACCTTGATCACGTCGGCCCCGAAATCGCCGAGCACCTGCGCGCACCACGGCCCGGCCAGCACCCGCGACAGGTCGAGGACGCGGATGCCGGTCAGCGGCAGGTCGTCGGGGTCGAACAGCATCGCGTCATCCTCAAGCGCCCATCACGCCGTCGAGGCCGCGCACGGCCTCGATCAGCAGCGGACGGGCCACCTCCATCAGGAAGCGCCCGTCGGTGATCACCGAGGGGGCGCCGCAATTCACCGACATCGCCGGCAGGCCCCCGCCGGGGTCGAACCCCACGGCGATGGCGGAAACCGTCTCCTGCCACTCGCCGAAGGAGGTGCAGCAGCCGATCTCCCGGTGCTCCTGCACCGCCCGGTCGAGCCCGGCGCGCAGCTTCGGCCACGCCACCGGGTCGAGGGCCTTCAGGTCCTCGTAGATCCGCTCGCGCTCCCGCTCGGGGCAGATCGCGACATAGGCGCGGCCCATGGCGCTGCGGGCGAGCGAGATCCGCGAGCCGGTGTCGAGGTTGAGCGCGATGGCCGCCGGGCCTCGATGGCAATCGACGTAGCGCATGCTCAACCCGTCGCGAACGCCGAACCCCACGGAGGCGTTCGCCGCCTCGGCCACCGCCCGCAGGGCCGGCCGGGCGATGGCGCGCACGTCGAGCCCGCCCAGCGCCGCCGAGGACAGGGCGATGGTCGCCGTGCCGAGGCGATAGCGGCCGGATTCCGGCAGGTGCTGCAGGTAGCCGAGGCGGGTCAGGGTGTGGGTCAGCCGCGAGACCGTGGAGCGCGGCAGGCCGCAGGCCTCCGCGATGTCGTGGTTGGCGAGGCTCGTCCGCCCCGGCCCGAAACAGGCGAGCACCGACAGGCCCCGGGCGAGCGCCGTGACGAAGTGCCGGTCCTCCCCGGCCGCCTCCGCGGCGAGGTCGCTCATCCCGCGAGCCGGTTTTTCGCCTCGGCGTATTCCCGGGCGAGGCGGGCGACGAGGTCGGCGGTGGGGGGGGCGTCGTCGATGCTGCCGACGCCCTGGCCGGCGCCCCACACGTCCCGCCACGCCTTCACCTGGGCGCTGCCGAAATCCATCGCGCTCTTGTCGCGCTCCGGCAGGGCGTTCGGGTCGAGCCCGGACTTGAGGATGCTCGGCGTCAGGTAATTGCCCGGCACGCCGGTGAAATAGGGCGTGTAGAGGATGTCGTTGGCCGAGGAACCGGCGATCATCTCCCGGTAGCCCGGCGCGGCGTTCGCCTCCTGCGTGGCGATGAAACGCGTGCCCATATAGGCGAGGTCGGCCCCCATCGCCTGCGCGGCGAGGATCGCCGAGCCCGTGGCGATGGCCCCCGACAGGATGATCGGCCCGTCGTAGAAGCGGCGCACCTCCGAGACCAGGGCGAAGGGCGAGAGCGTGCCCGCATGCCCGCCGGCCCCGGCGCAGACGAGGATCAGCCCGTCGACCCCCGCCTCCAGCGCCTTCTCCGCATGGCGGACGGAGATGACGTCGTGGAACACCACCCCGCCATAGGCGTGGACCGGCTTGATCACCGCATCCGGCGCCCGCAGGCTCGTGATGATGATCGGCACCGCGTGGCGCACGCAGGCCTCGACATCCTGCGCCAGCCGGTCGTTCGAGGCGTGGACGATCTGGTTCACCGCGAAGGGCGCGATCCGTCGCGAGGGGTCGGCGGCCTGGGCCTCTTGCAGGGTGGTGGTGATCCGCGTCAGCCACTCGTCGAGGACGGGTTGCGGCCGCGCGTTCAGCGCCGGGAACGAGCCGACCACCCCCGCGAGGCATTGCGCGATCACGAGGTCCGGCCCCGAGACGATGAACATCGGCGAGGCGATGACCGGCAGGGCGAGCCGCCCCCGCAGGGCCGGCGGCAGCCGCGCCTCGGCGGCGGAGGGGACGGTCACGCCGCTCACGGCCGGTCTCCCGGCGTCGGACGGCGCGAAACGGGCATCCGGCTCTTCACGCGGGTCTCCTCCCTGGCGGCCTCCGAAGGGGCCGCGCAACCGCAAAGGACCGCGACGGGTTGAACCCCGTCTCGCGGCGGCGGAAGGGTTCGCATGGCCCCGCCGAGCCTGTCAAACAGGGTCTTTCGCCCCGTTCCGCCAGCCGAGACGGCGTTGCGTTCCGATCGTTCCGCGCCTTGACAGGCCCGTCCCCGACCGGCCACCCTGGCGCAAATGCAGAACGACATTCCGCACAGCGGAACAGGGAGGGCCTGGTGATCAAGCGTGACGACCACGGCGGCATCGCCGTGCTCACCCTCTCCAACCCGCCCGTCAACGCGCTCGGCGCCGAACTCCGCGCCCGGCTCGACGCCGCCCTGGCCGAGACCTTCGCGGACGAGACCGTGCGGGCCGTCGTGCTGGCGGCCGAGGGCAAGCTGTTCGTCGGCGGGGCCGACATCAGCGAGTTCGGCAAGCCGCCGCAATCGCCGATCCTGCCCGACATCCTGGCCCGGCTGGACGCCGCCCCGAAGCCGGTGGTCGCCGCCATCAACGGCGCGGCGCTCGGCGGCGGGCTCGAACTGGCGCTCGCCTGCCACGCGCGGCTCGCCGCGCCGGGGGCGAAGCTTGGTCTGCCGGAGATCAAGCTCGGGCTCATCCCCGGCGCGGGCGGCACGCAGCGCCTGCCGCGCCTGATCGGCCCGGCCCCCGCCTTCGCCATGATGCTGACCGGCGAGCCGGTGAGCGCCGGCAAAGCCGCCGAACTCGGCTTCGTGGACAAGGTGGAACTCGGCGACCTCGTGGAGGCGGCGCGGGTCCATGCCCGCGAGCTGGCCGATGCCGGGCGGCTCCCCCGCGCCCGCGACCGGGACGAGCACCTGACGCCATCCGCCCGCGAGACCTTCGAGGCCAAGGCGGAGGAGGCGCTGAAGCGCGATTCCCAAGCAACCAACGTCGCCGCCCTGGTGCGCGCGGTGCGCGGCGCGTTCGACAAGCCCTTCGACGCGGCGGTCGCCGCCGAGCGCGAGGAATTCCGCGCCCTGGTGGACGATCCCCGCTCGAAGGCCCTGCGCCACGCTTTCTTCGCGGAGCGCGAGGCGGCGAAGGTGCCGGGCCTGCCCAAGGACACGCCCCGCCGGGAGATCGCCCGCGCCGCCGTGATCGGCGCCGGCACGATGGGCGGCGGCATCGCCATGTGCTTCGCCAATGCCGGCATCCCCGTCACGGTGATCGAGACCGAGCAGGGCGCGCTGGCCCAGGGACTCGACCGGGTGCGCGGCCTCTATGCCGGCTCGGCCAAGCGCGGCTCGATCTCGGAGGAGGAGCGCAACGCCCGCATCAGCCGCATCACCGGGGCGGTCGGCCTCGCCCATGCGGCGGAGGCCGACATCGTGATCGAGGCGGCCTTCGAGGAGATGGGCGTCAAGCGCGCGATCTTCACCGAACTCGACCGGATCGCGAAGCCCGGCGCGATCCTGGCCACCAACACCTCCTACCTCGACGTGAACGCCATCGCCGCCGTGACGAGCCGGCCGCAGGACGTGCTCGGCATGCACTTCTTCAGCCCGGCCAACGTCATGCGCCTCGTGGAGGTGGTCCGCGCGGAGAAGACCGCGCCGGACGCGCTGGCCACCGCCCTCGACCTCGGACGGCGCCTCAACAAGCTGCCGGTGGCGGTCGGCGTGTGCTTCGGCTTCGTCGGCAACCGCATCCTGGAGAAGCGCAGCAAGGCCGGCGAGCGGCTGTTGCTCGAAGGCGCCCTGCCGCACGAGATCGACGCCGCCGTGACCGAGTTCGGCTTCCGCATGGGGCCCTACGCCATGAGCGACCTCGCCGGGCTCGATATCGGCTGGCGCTCGCGCAAGGATTTCGGCGGGCGGGCCCCGGTCGCGGATTCGCTGGCCGAGATGGGCCGCTACGGCCAGAAGACCGGGCGCGGCTTCTACCTCTATCCCGATGGCGCCCGCACCGGCACCCGCGACCCGGAGGTGGAGACGCTGATCGAGCGCACGTCCGCCGAGCACGGCCTCACCCGCCGCCACTTCACCGCCGACGAGATCGTCGCGCGGCTGATGTACCCGATGGTCAACGAGGGCGCCCGCATCCTCGAGGAGGGGATCGCGGCCCGGCCCGGCGACATCGATACGATCTGGATCAACGGCTACAATTGGCCCGCGTGGCGCGGCGGCCCGATGCACTGGGCCGATGCGGTCGGCCTCGACAGGATCGCCGCCGACCTCACCCGCTTCGCCGCCGAGACCGGCGACGAGAGCCAGGAGCCCGCCCCCCTCCTGAAGCGCCTCGCCGCCGAGGGCGGCCGCTTCGCCGATGGGACGGCGCGCGCATGAGCCACGCCGTCATCGTCTCCACCGCGCGCACGCCGATCGGCAAGGCCCAGCGGGGCGCGTTCAACCAGACCCACGGCGCCGACCTCGCCGCCCACGCGATCCGCGCCGCCCTCAACCGCGCCCGGCTCGAACCGGAGGCGGTGGAGGAGGTGGTGATCGGCTGCGGCTATCCGGAAGCCTCGACCGGCGGCAACGTCGCCCGCCGCGCCGCGCTCATTGCCGGAATGCCCGTCGCCTCGGCGGGGGTCACGGTCTCGCGCTTCTGCGCCTCCGGGCTGGAGGCCATCGCCTCGGCCGCGCGGCGCATCGTCCTCGACGGCGTGCCCGTCTCCGTGGCGGGCGGGGTCGAATCGATCAGCCTCGTCCAGCCGCATGTGCAGCGCGAACTCACCCGCAACGCGTGGCTCGACGCACACCTGCCCTCCATCGCCATGCCGATGATCGAGACCGCCGACATCGTGGCCGAGCGCTACGGCGTCTCGCGGCAGGCGCAGGACGCGTTCGCCCTGGAAAGCCAGCGCCGCACGGCGGCCGCGCAGGAGGCCGGGCTGTTCGATGACGAGATCGTGCCGATGAGCGCGGTCATGGCCGTCACCGACAAGGCCACCGGGGAAACGCGGCAGGTCGAGACGCGGCTCACCAAGGACGAGGGCAACCGCCCCGACACCACGCTCGACGGCCTCGCCAAGCTCAAGCCCGTGCGCGGGGAGGGCGCCTTCATCACCGCCGGCAATGCCAGCCAGCTCTCGGACGGCGCCTCGGCCAGCGTGCTGATGTCCGCCGAGGAGGCGGCGCGGCGCGGGCTGACGCCGCTCGGGACCTTCCGGGGCTTCGCCTCGGCGGGCTGCGCGCCGGAGGAGATGGGCATCGGCCCGGTCTTCGCCGTGCCGCGCCTGCTCGAACGGCACGGGCTCACCGTCGCCGACATCGACCTGTGGGAGTTGAACGAGGCCTTCGCCTCGCAATCCGTCTATTGCCGCGACCGGCTCGGGATCGACCCGGCACGGGTCAACGTGAACGGCGGCGCCATCGCCATCGGCCATCCCTTCGGCATGTCGGGCGCCCGCCTCGTCGGCCACGCCCTGCTGGAAGGACGCCGCCGGGGCGCGCGCTATGCCGTCGTCACGATGTGCGTCGCGGGCGGCCAGGGCTGCGCCGGCCTGTTCGAGATCGGAGGCTGATCCATGGATCTCCGCTTCACCCCCGAGGAAGTCGCCTTCCGCGACGAGGTCCGCAGCTTCTGCCGGGAGCAGATCCCCGCCGAGATCCGCAGGAAGGTCTCCGAAGGGCGCGGCCTCTCGAAGGAGGACATCGTCACCAGCCAGCGCATCCTGAACGCCAAGGGCTGGGCGGTGCCGCATTGGCCCAGGGAATGGGGCGGCCGGGATTGGACCACCGTCCAGCGCTACATCTACACGGAGGAGCTGTTTCAGGCGGCGGTGCCCCTGCCGCAGCAGTTCAATTGCTACATGTTCGGCCCCGTGCTGGCGACCTTCGGCCGGCAGGACCAGAAGGCGCGCTTCCTCCCCCGCGCCGCCAACCTCGACGATTGGTGGTGCCAGGGCTTCTCGGAGCCCGGCGCGGGGTCCGACCTCGCCTCCCTCAAGACCAGGGCGGTGCGCGACGGCGACCATTACATCGTGGACGGCCAGAAGACCTGGACGACGCTCGGCCAGCACGCGGACTGGATCTTCTGCCTGGTGCGCACCGACTTCGAGGCGAAGAAGCAGAGGGGCATCTCCTTCCTGCTCATCGACATGAAGACGCCCGGCATCACCGTGCGCCCGATCATCACCCTGGAAGGCCGCCACGAGGTCAACGAGGTGTTTTTCGACGCGGTGCGGGTGCCCGTGGAAAACCTCGTCGGCGAGGAGAACAGGGGCTGGGACTACGCCAAGTTCCTGCTCGCCAACGAGCGCACCGGCATCGCCCGGATCGGCCTCACCAAGGAGCGGATCACCCGCATCAAGCGCCTCGCCCGCGAGATGCCGGCGGGGGCGGGCACGATGTGGGACGACCGCGATTTCCGCGCCCGCGTCGTGGGCGTCGAGGTCGAGCTGAAGGCCCTGGAGATCACGCAGATGCGGGTCGCGGCCAAGCAGGGCAGGGCGGATTCCGTCGAGCCGGACCCGGCCTCCTCGCTCCTGAAGATCCGGGGCTCGCAATTGCAGCAGGCGGCGACCGAACTGCTCCTCGAACTCGCCGGCCCCTTCGCGCTCGCCGCCCCCGCGCGGGGGCAGGGCGCCAACGATCTGCCGGGCGGGTTCGACTGGGTCGATGCCGCCGCGCCGAGCTACTTCAACAACCGCAAGGTCTCGATCTACGGCGGGTCGAACGAGATCCAGCACAACGTGATCGCCAAGGGCATCCTGGGGCTCTGACAGGACATCGGCATGGATTTCGACCTGAACGAGGATCAGTCGCTCCTGCGCGACAGCGTCGAGCGGCTCTGCGCCGACCTCTATCCCGCGTTGGAGGCCCGGCAGAAGCATGCGGGCGCCCCCTTGGGCTTCCCCGAGGCGAACTGGCGGGCGTTCGTGGAACTGGGCATCCCCGGCCTGCCCTTCTCGGAAGAGGAGGGCGGGTTCGGCGGCGGGCCGGTGGAGACCATGCTCGTCATGGAGGCGGTGGGCCGCAACCTCGTCGTGGAGCCTCTGCTCGCCTCGGTCGTCCTCGGCAGCACCGCCCTGCGCCTCGGCGGCAGCGCGGCGCAGAAGGCGCGGTACATCCCCGGCCTCGTCGAGGGCTCCCTGCGGCTCACCCTGGCCCATACCGAGCGGCAATCACGCTACGACCTGTTCGACGTGGCCACCACCGCCCGGCGCAGCGGGGACGGCTTCGTGCTCAATGGGGCGAAGTCCATCGTCCCGAACGCCGACTCGGCCGGGCTGATCGTGGTCTCGGCGCGCGTGTCCGGCGAGCGGCGCGACCGGCGCGGGATCGGCCTGTTCCTCGTGCCCGCCGACGCGGCCAGCGTGGGCGTGACGGCCTATCCGGCCCAGGATGGCGGCCGGGCGGCGGAGGTCTCGTTCTCGGACGTGACCGTGCCGGCCGACGCCGTTCTCGGCGACCCGGAGGCTGGCCTGCCCCTGCTGGAACGGGTGGTCGAGCACGGCATCGCGGCGCTGGCGGCCGAGTCGGTGGGCTCGATGGAGACCCTGCACCGGCTGACCGTCGAGTACCTGAAGACGCGCACGCAGTTCGGCACCTCCATCGGCGCCTTCCAGGCGCTGCAGCACCGGGCCGTCGACATGCTGATCGAGCTGGAGCAGGCCCGCTCCATGGCGCTCTACGCCGCGATGATGGTGGAGTCGGACGATCCGGCGGCCCGCGCGGCGGCGCTGGCGGCGGTGAAGATCCGCATCAACACCGCCTGCCGCGCCCTTGGCCAGGAGGCGGTGCAACTACACGGCGGCATCGGCATGACGATGGAATATCTCGGCGCCCACCACTTCAAGCGCCTCGCGATGATCGCGACGCAGCTCGGCGACACCCCGCACCACATGCGGACCCTCACCGACGCGGAGGACGGGCTGCTGGCGGCGTGAGGGGGCGGCCCCCTCACGGCCCTTCCGGGGCGTCAGTTGAACACCGAACCCAGGCCGCCCTGCACGCGGGCGAGGCCCGACTTCGCGACGCCGTTGCCCGGGTCGATGGTCGCGGCGCGCTGGTAATTGTCGAGCGCTTCCTTGCGCTGGCCGGACTTCTCGTAGGCGAGGCCGCGATAGGCCCAGGACGTGGCGTCCTTGTTGTTCACGTTGAGCGCCGCGTTGTAGTCCTCGATCGCCTTCGGATACTGGTTCGTGGCGATCAGGCTCTGGCCGCGCGCGGCGTAGGGCGCCGAGACGAAGGGGTTCCGGTCGATGGCCGCGTCGAAATCGGCGATGGCCTGGGTGTCGAGACCCTGCTTCTGCTTCACCAGACCGCGCGCATGGTACGCCTCGGCCGATTCGGGGCTCAGGCGGATCGCGACGTTGAGGTCGTTGAGGGCGCCGTCGAGGTTGCCCTGCGCCCGCTCCACGTTGGCGCGGCCGATATAGGCCGGGCCGTAATTCGGATCGGCGCTGATCGCCTTCGAGAAATCCTGCAGCGCGGCGTCGTTACGGCCGGTCTGGCGCAGGGCCAGCGCCCGGTTGTTGTAGGCCGAGGCCGAGTTCGGATCGAGCTGGATCGCCTTCGTGAAGTCGTTGATCGCCTCGCTGAACTGGCCCGCGCGGGCATAGGCCGCGCCGCGGGTCGTGTAGGCGGCGGCGTCGTTCGGGTTCCGCTGCACCACTTCGCTGAGCGAGGCGATGTTGCTCGTCGTCGCCCCCGTCGTATCCGTTTCCAGCACCGCGTACTGGCGCGCGCCCGCGGCCGAACCCACGGTCTCGCAGCCCGCCAGCCCCGCAGCCGCGACCACCGCCGCGCCGACCAGCGCGGCCTTCACGAGCCCGTTGCGTTGCGTCATCGCCCCATTCTCCCGGGAGCCGCCGCGCCCCGCACGGTGCCCCGCCCCTAGTCCTGTCCGCGCCGGCGCATCGCGCCCGGTTCCGGCAACCCGCGCGCAACCTCGCGCAACGCGGTGAATGCCCCCTTAAGCCGGGCCGCCCGATCGCGGCCGGGCGAACCCTGGAACGGTTGGAAGCGGCGGGATGTGGCGAAGGTATGGCCCCCGCCGCCGGGCCGCGCAATCGCGCCGCCCGCCGTCTCTTCCGGCGGACGGGTGTGGCGCGCGGGCCGCAACCGGGGCGGGTGCGATCAGCCCTTGAGGCGGGTGACGTGGCCCATCTTGCGGCCGGGGCGGGCCTCGCCCTTGCCGTAGAGGTGCAGGTGCGCGCCGGGCTCCGCGAGGAGCGACCGCCACGCCTCCACCTGATCGCCGATCAGGTTCTCCATCTCGCAGGGCAGGCCGCCCGTGCGGGCCGCGCTGCCGAGCGGCCAGCCGCAGACCGCGCGGACATGCTGCTCGAACTGCGAGGACAGCGCGCCCTCGATGGTCCAGTGCCCGGAATTGTGGACGCGCGGCGCGATCTCGTTGACCACGAGCCGCTCGCCGCCCTCGCGCACGAGGAACATCTCCACCGCCAGCACCCCGACATAATCGAGGGCGTCGGCGATGGCGCGGGCGATGCGGAAGGCCTCCTGCGCCGTCTCGGGGGAGACGCCCTCGGCCGGCACCCGCGTGAAGGCCAGGATGTGGTTGCGGTGTTCGTTCTCGCAGAGGTCGAAGGCGGCGAAGCTGCCGTCGGCGCCGCGCGCGGCCACCACCGAGACCTCGCGCTCGAAGGGCACGAAGCCTTCGAGGATCAGCGGCGCGCCGCCGAACTCCGCGAAGATCGCGTTGCGGTCGCCCTCGCCGGGCTCGCGGATGATGCGCTGGCCCTTGCCGTCGTAGCCGAAGCGGCGGGTCTTCAGCACCGCCGGCAATCCGATCGTCTCCAGGGCGCGGGCGAGGTCGTCCGGCGTGTCCACGGGCCGGAACGGCGCGGTGGGGATGCCGAGCCGATTGATGAATTCCTTTTCCGAGAGCCGGTCCTGGGTCGTCGCCAGGGCCTCGGCGTTCGGGTGGAGCGGCGCGTGGCGGGCCAGCACCTCGGCGGTGGCGCGGGGGATGTTCTCGAACTCGTAGGTCACGACATCCACCGACGCCGCGAAGGCGGCGAGCGCCGCCTCGTCGTCATAGGCGGCGCAGGTGGTCCGCGCGGCCACGTCGAAGGCCGGGCTGTCGGCATCGGGGGCGTAGACATGGACCTTCAGCCCATGGTTCGCCGCCGCGAGGGCGATCATGCGGCCGAGCTGGCCGCCGCCGACGATCCCGAGCACCGCGCCGGGGGCAATCGCGTTCTGCGTCACTGTCCTTGAGTCTCCGGCCGTTCGGCCACGGATGCGCTCTGCGCCGCGCGCCACGCGTCGAGGCGGCCCGCCAGCGCCTCGTCCGAGAGGGCCAGCACGGCGGCGGCGAGGAGCGCGGCGTTCACCGCCCCGGCCCGGCCGATGGCGAGGGTCCCCACCGGCACGCCGGCCGGCATCTGCACGATGGAGAGCAGGCTGTCCTGTCCCGAGAGGGCCTTCGATTCGACGGGGACGCCGAAGACCGGAAGGCTCGTCATGGCGGCGGCCATGCCCGGCAGGTGCGCCGCGCCGCCGGCCCCGGCGATCACCACCTTGAACCCGTCCCCGCGCGCACCCTTGGCGAAGGCGACGAGCCGGTCGGGCGTGCGGTGGGCGGAGACGATGCGGGCATCGTAGGGGATCGCCAGCGCATCCAGGGTCTGCGCGGCATGGCACATGGTCGCCCAGTCCGACTGGCTGCCCATGATGATCGCGACGGGTGGCGCCGACATGCGTGGTTCCAGCAAAAGAGGGCGCTTAACCGCGCGGCACGCGGATCGCAAGGCGGGACGGCTGCCGACCCACCGCCTTCAGGCGATGATGTCCGGCGTCAGCACGTCCTCGATGTAGGAGATCCGGTCGCGCAGGGTCAGCTTGCGCTTCTTCAGCCGCTGGATCTGCAACTGATCCCCCGCCACGCTCCGCTCCAGCGCCTCGATGGCGCCGTCGAGGTCGCGATGCTCCTCGCGGAGCCGGCCCAGTTCCGATTCGAGATCGGACTGCCCGTTCTCACCCGACTCAGCCGCCATCGCACCCTTGAAAACCGAAACCCCTTCGAAGGTCAGAAGCATGCGTCACGCCTCAGCGGTGGGCAAGCGCCGGAGCAACCCTTGCGAAAGGTTGCCCAGCGAAAACGCTTCGACAGGCCCGCCAACCTGTGTCAGTCTGCCCGTGTCAGAACAATGACAGGAGATTCGCCTCATGTCGCTGCAGACGCATCTGAGCCAACTCGCCCGTAAGCACGAAGCCCTCGAGCGCGAGATTCAGGAGGCCATCCACAGGCCCTCGGCAAGCGATCAGCAGATAGCGGAACTCAAGCGCCGAAAACTTCACCTCAAGGATGAGATGAACAGGCTGCAAGCCACCGGCACCTTGCACTGACACCCATGCGATAGGCCAAGGCAGGCCGCGCCGCTCCCCACCGGACGGCGCGGCTTTTTCATGCCCTGAAAGGTCCGGGCGGCACACCGATGACGGTGCGGCCGGCGATCTGGTAAGCTCGGCGCGAGACGGCGGAAGACCGTCCAACGACCCCGAGGACACGCCATGCCAGCGAGCCGCTACGCCGAAACCCACGCCGCCGCCGCGCGCGACCCCGAATCGTTCTGGCGGGACGCCGCCCGCGCCATCACCTGGGACCGGATGCCGGAACGGGCCTTCGACGGAGGCCAGGGTCCCTACGGACGCTGGTTCCCGGATGGCCGGCTCAACGCCTGCTACAATGCCGTCGACCGGCACGCGGAATCCGACCGCCGCGACCAGGTCGCGATCATCCACGATTCGCCCGTCACCGGCACCAAGCGGACGATCACCTACGGCGCGTTGCGCGACGAGGTCGGCACGCTCGCCGCCGTGCTCGCCGACCTCGGCGTCGGCCAGGGCGACCGGGTGGTGATCTACATGCCGATGGTGCCCGAGGCGATGGTCGGGATGCTCGCCTGCGCCCGCCTCGGCGCGGTGCATTCGGTGGTGTTCGGCGGCTTCGCGGCCAACGAACTCGCCAAGCGCATCGAGGACGCGCAGCCGAAGGTGGTGCTCGCCGCCTCCTGCGGCCTGGAGCCGAACCGGGTCGTCGCCTACAAGCCGCTCCTCGACGCGGCCATCGCAGCCTCCGCGCACAAGCCCTCGGCCTGCCTGATCTTTCAGCGCCCGCAATGCCGGGCCGACCTCGACCCCGCCCGCGACCATGACTGGGCCGGGACGATGGAGGCCGCGCGGGCGGCGGGGAAGCACGCCGGCTGCGTGAGCATGGCGGCCACGGACCCGCTCTATGTCCTCTACACGTCGGGCACGACGGGCAAGCCGAAGGGCGTGGTGCGCGACACGGGCGGGTACCTCGTGGCGCTCGCCTGGTCGATGCCGAACCTCTACGGCGTCGCCCCCGGCGAGACCTACTTCTGCGCCTCCGACATCGGCTGGGTCGTCGGGCATTGCTACATCGTCTATGCGCCGCTCCTGCACGGCTGCACCACGGTGCTCTACGAGGGCAAGCCGGTGGGCACGCCCGATGCCGGGGCATTCTGGCGGGTGCTGGAAGAGCACAAGGTCGTGTGCCTGTTCACGGCGCCGACCGCTCTGCGCGCCATCAAGAAGGAAGACCCGCAGGGCGAACTCGTCGGCCACCACGACCTGTCGTCCTTCCGCTCCCTGTTCCTGGCGGGCGAGCGGGCGGACCCGGATTCCGTCGCCTGGGCGGAGCGGGTGCTCGACCGGCCGGTCATCGACCATTGGTGGCAGACGGAGACCGGCTGGCCCATCGCCGGCAACCCGGTCGGGCTCGGCCTCCTGCCGGTGAAGCGCGGCAGCACCTGCGTGCCGATGCCGGGCTACGACGTGCGTGTCCTCGACGAGGGGGGCAAGGAGGTGCCGCGCGGCACGATGGGCACCATCGCGATCCGCCTGCCCCTGCCGCCCGGCTGCCTGCCGACGCTGTGGGGCTCGGACGAGCGGATGCGCGAGAGCTACCTCACCACCTTCCCCGGCTATTACGACACGTCGGATGCCGGGATCATCGATGAGGACGGCTACATCACCGTGCTCGGCCGCACCGACGACATCATCAACGTCGCCGGGCACCGGCTCTCGACGGGCGGGATGGAGGCGGTGCTCGCCGCCCACCCGGACGTGGCGGAATGCGCGGTGATCGGCATCCGCGATGCGCTGAAGGGCGAGGTGCCCTGCGGTTTCGTGGTGCTGAAGGCCCGCGTCTCCCGCGATCCCGCCGAGATCGAGCGGGAGCTCGTGGCGAAGGTGCGGGAGGAGATCGGGCCGGTGGCGGCGTTCAAGCTGGCGCTCACCGTGGCGCGCCTGCCCAAGACCCGCTCGGGCAAGATCCTGCGCGCGACGATGAAGCGCATCGCCGACGACGAGCCCTGGACCATGCCGGCCACCATCGACGACGCGAGCGTCCTCGACGAGATCGGCGACAGCCTCAAGACCCGTGGGATCGGCGGCTAGTACAGAGACGCACTCACTCCGTTCATGCGTCTCTGTACTAGCTTATTGTTTTTGCATCAATTTTTCCAGACACGGCTGACGCCTTCGTCTGGATCGATGCACTAGGGCTTACTCCGCGTCGTCGTCATCGCCCGGCAGGCCGATGCCGGCGGCGGGGGTGAGGGAGCCGGTGGCGGTGGGGCCGCCATCGGGGCTCGTCGGGATGGCGCCGGCACCCATGGCGATCATCCCGGCCATGGCGCGCTCCTTCTCGGGGATGCGCGGATCGCGGGAGATCATCTCGGCCTCGCGCTGGAGGCGCATGTTGCAGGCGCGAGACGGAAGCCCGCCCTGCGGAGTGCAGGCATCGTGACGGGCGCAGGCCGCGTCGAGGGCGTCGATGGGGGGCAGGGGGGCGTTGTTGCCCGGCCCGCAATAATTGCCGTGGATCAACATCTTCGGCCCGCCGAAGGCGGCGGGCTGGGCCTGGGAGGCACCCGCGAGGGCGACACAACCGGCGGCAAATACGAATGGGGCGGCGAATCTCGGAAGCATCATGATCGGAATCCTGGGCGATCTCGCCCCCTCAGGCGGCTCGCTTGGGCCGCCGCACCGCGGCGACGCACACAAAACGGGCGTTCAATCCGCAGGTTCCCGGTTCGGGACGGTGGGGCCGCTTGGCCGCACCGGGGGGTCGCCCCAGATTGACCCCATGCCGGAGGACCCCATGACCGCACGCCTGTTCGAGCCCCTGACCCTCGATTCCCTGACCCTGGAGAACCGGATCCTCATCGCGCCGATGTGCCAGTACTCGGCCCGCGACGGGGAGGCGACCGACTGGCACATGATGCATCTCGGTCAACTGGCCATGTCGGGCGCCGGGCTGCTGACGCTGGAAGCCACCGCCATCTCCCCCGAGGCGCGCATCACCGCCTGGGATCTCGGCCTCTACAACGACGGCTGCGAGCGGGCGCTGGCCCGCGTCCTCGGGGCGGTGCGCGAATACGCGCCGATCCCGGTCTGCATCCAGATCGCCCATGCCGGCCGCAAGGCGTCGAGCGACGCCCCCTGGGCCGGCGGCAAGCAGATCGCGCCGGAGCACCCCTACGGCTGGCGCACCGAGGCGCCCTCCGCCGTGGCGCACGGGGAGGGGGAGGTGCCGCCCCACGCCCTCGACGCCGCCGACCTGAAGCGGGTGCGCGATGAGTTCGTGGCCACCGCCAAGCGCGCCGTGCGCCTCGGGATCGAGGCCGTGGAGCTGCACGGCGCCCACGGCTACCTGCTGCACCAGTTCCTCTCGCCCATCGCCAACAAGCGCACGGACGAATACGGCGGCAGCCTCGCCAACCGGATGCGCTACCCGCTGGAGATCTACGACGCGGTGCGGCAGGTCGTGCCCGCCGGTGCGCCGGTCTGGTTCAGGGTCTCCGCGACGGATTGGGTGGAGGACGGCTGGGACCTCGACGAGACGGTGGAACTCGCCCAGGCCCTGAAGACGGCCGGCTCCCCGGCGATCCACGTCTCGACCGGGGGCGTCTCGCCGAAGCAGGCGATCAAGGTCGGGCCGGGCTATCAGGTGCCCTATGCCGAGCGGATCAAGGCCGAGACCGGCCTCACCACCATCGCGGTGGGGCTCATCACCGAGCCGAAGCAGGCCGAGGACATCCTCCGGGAGGGCAAGGCGGACGCGATCTCGCTGGCCCGCGCCATGCTCTACAACCCGCGCTGGCCCTGGCACGCGGCCGCCGAACTCGGCGCGCGGGTGCACGCGCCGAAGCAATACTGGCGCTCGCAGCCGCACCACCTGAAGGACCTGTTCAAGGACACCGCCTTCGGGCAGCGGTAAGATCCCGCCCCCTTACTTCGCCACCGCTCCGATCAGCGGCCCCAGCGGCCGTCCGAGATCGGAGCGCCCGAGGTTCGGCGCGTAGAGGCTCGACACCGAGCCGTCGAGGAACAGGGCGTTGCGGCAGCCGAGGTCGTCGCGGAACAGGCGGGCGAAGGCGCCGAAGCTCACGGGCCGCTCGGAGATGGCGAAGACCGCCACATGGCCCCCGTCGCGGGTGCCGACGCCGTTGCGGATCTTCTGCGACGGCCCGTCCGCCGTGATCTTCGGGTGGATCTGCCCCTCGATCACCAGCATCGGCCCGGATTGCGTGGCGAAATCGGGCTTCGGATGCGCGCGGAGATAGCGCGACGTGTCGAGCACGCCGGCCTTCTCGCCCTTCACGTAGAACACGCCGTTGGGCTTGAGGTGGAAATTGCCCGGCCCGTCCGCCGTCGAGACGCCGTGCAGCTCGCGCCCGTCCTCGACATAGAGCCCGACCGGCGCCTGATCCTTGTCGTACATGCCGCCATTCATGGCGAAGGCGAGCTTCGGACCCTGCGCCTCGGCCAGCGCCTGGAGGGAGGAATAGGCCTGCCCGTCCGGTCGGCGCCAGAACACCCGCAGGCGGCGCTTGCGTAGATCGACGGTGCAAACCGTGAAACTCTCACCCTGGGCCTGGACCGCCCGGCAGGGCTCGCTGGCCTCAGGCGCCGCGCGGGCCGGGTGAGACAGGGCGAGGCCGGCCACAAGCGCGAGGAAAGTCGAACGAAGAAGCATGGAACGCATCATCAGGTGGGTCGCGCCGCCCCTGTGCCGCCCGAAAACGGCGGTTTTCGCGCAAGGCCCCCATCCGGTGAGCACGGGACCGTGACCGCCTGCCGCGCAGGCCGTGCGAACCGTTTCACCAAGCCGCACGTTTCAGCATCGAAGGGGTTCTGAATTCTTGGAGACATGAGATGAAGGGTGCAGTGCTCGGTTCTGCGCTTCTGGCGGCCGGCGCCCTGGCGCTCGCTCCGGTGAGCGCCGATGCCCGCGGGTTCGGCGGGGGCGGATTCCACGGCGGCGGCTTCGGCGGCGGGTTCCATGGCGGCGGCTTCGGCGGCTTCCGTGGCGCGGGCTTCCGTGGCGGTTACGGTGGGTTCCGGGGTGGCTACGGCGGCTTCCGGGGCGGCTACGGCGGGTATCGCGGGTACGGCTATCGCGGCGGCTACGGTCGCGGCATCGGCTTCGGCCTGGCGGGCTTCGGCCTGGGCCTCGCGGCGGGCGGCCTCTATGGCGGCTACGGCGGGTATGGCTACCCGGGCTATGGCTACGGCTACGGCGGCGGTTACGCCCCGGTCGGCTATTACGGCGGCGATTACGGCTACGGCGGCGGCTGCTACACCGTCCCGCGCGTCCGGTGGACGCCCTACGGCTACCGCCGCGTGCTGGTCGAGCGCTGCGACTAAGACCGGCAGACGCCTGATCTGAAAGGGCCGCCCGCGAGGGCGGCCCTTTTCTTTGGATCGGCCGCAAACGTCGTTGGACAGGCTCCGGCACCGGGCCGATACTTCCGTCAAACGGGAGTGAATCATGGATACGGTCGGCGGACAGGGGACGGCGCCAAGCGCCGAGGCGGTCGAAATCCGGGACGCGAGTCTCACCGCCTTCTACCGCTCCATGACGACGCCCGAGCGGCACACCTTCTGGGCCTGCGCCGCCGGCTGGTGCCTCGACGGCATGGACTTCATGATCTACCCGCTGGTGATCGGCACGATCATCGCGCTGTGGAAGGTCGATCCCGGCACGGCGGGGCTCGCCGCCACGGTGACGCTGCTGGCCTCCGCGCTCGGCGGCTGGATCGCCGGCTTCATGGCCGACCGGATCGGCCGGGTGCTCACCCTGCAGATCACCATCCTCTGGTTCTCGTTCTTCTCCCTGGTCTGCGCCTTCGTGCAGAGCTTCGAGCAGTTGCTCGTGGCCCGCGCCCTGCTCGGCCTCGGCTTCGGTGGAGAGTGGGCGGCCGGTGCCGTGCTGATCGGCGAGACGATCCGCGCCGAGTACCGGGGCCGGGCGGTGGGCTCGGTGCAGTCGGGCTGGGCCATCGGCTGGGGCCTCGCCGTGCTCTCCCAGGCGATCCTGTTCTCGGCGCTCCCGCCCGAGAGCGCGTGGCGCTGGATGTTCGCCGTGGGCGCCCTGCCGGCGCTGCTGGTCTTCTACCTGCGCCGCCACGTGAAGGAGCCGGAGGTCGCCGTGCGCACCCGCGCCGCCGCCGCCGCGAGCGGCGACCGGCCGAAGCTGTGGGAGATCTTCTCCGGCCCGATCCTCGGCACCACCATCCTCGCCTCGCTGGCGGCGGCGGGCTGCCAGGGCGGCTACTACGCCATCACCACCTGGGTGCCGCGCTTCCTGACGACGGAGCGCCACCTCTCCATCGTCTCCTCCACCGGCTACCTCGCGGCGCTGATCGTCGGCTCGTTCACCGGCTACCTCGTCGGCGCGTGGCTCGCGGACAAGCTCGGGCGGCGCCCGCTCTTCCTGATCTTCTCGCTGGGGGCCATCGCGGTCATCGTCGCCTACACGCAATTGCCGCTCTCGAACGGCGTGCTCTGGGTGCTCGGCTTCCCGCTGGGCTTCTTCGCCTCCGGCTACTTCTCCGGCATGGGCGCCTTCCTCACCGAACTCTACCCGACGCGCCTGCGCGGCTCGGGGCAGGGCTTCTGCTACAATTTCGGGCGGGGCCTCGGCGCCCTGTTCCCGGCCCTCGTCGGCTACCTGTCGGAGCGGGTCGGGCTCGCCTCGGCCATCGCCCTGTTCGCGGCCATCGCCTACGGCATGTTCTTCCTCGCCGCCTTCGCTCTGCCCGAGACGCGCGGGCGCGTCCTCCACGCGGACACCTGACCATGAGCGACATCCGCGACTGCCCGGCCCCCGATCCGCATCCCGGCGGCCCGACGCGCTACGCGGTGCCGCCGGGCGCCGTCGACACCCACGCCCACGTCATCGGCCTGCCGCCGGCCTATCCGTTCGTCGCCGAGCGCAGCTACACCCCGCCCGAGGCGCCGGCCGCGCGCTACCTCGCCATGCTCGACGCCACGGGCATGGCGCACGGTGTCCTCGTGCAGGTGAGCGTCCACGGCACGGACAACCGGCTGATGGTCGAGACCCTCAAGGCGAACCGGCAGCGCCTGCGCGGCATCGCGGTCATTCCGCTGGGCCTGCCCGACCGGGACCTCGCCGACCTCAAGGAGGCGGGGGTGACGGGTCTGCGCCTCAACGTGCTGTTCGGGGGCGGCGTCGGCCTCGATCAGGTCGAGCGCTACGGCGCGCTCGCCCGCGAGATGGGCTGGCACCTGCAATTCCTGCTCGACGCGCGGCACCTGCCGGAGATGGCCGGCCTGATGGCGCGCCTGCCGGTGCCCCTGGTCTTCGACCATATGGGCCACATGCCGGCCTCGGCCGGATTGGACCATCCCGGCTTCCAGGCGCTCCTCGGCCTCGTCCGGGACGGGAACTACGTGAAGCTCTCCGGTGCCTTCCGCGTGTCGGACGCCGGACCGCCCTATGCGGACACGATCCCCATGGCCCGCGCCCTCAACGACGCGGCGCCCGAGCGCTGCCTCTGGGGCTCGGACTGGCCGCATGTCGCCGCCTGGGACGGGCCGCCGAAACTGCCGGCGCTCCTCGACCTGATGGCGGAGTGGGTGCCCGACGAACAAAGCCGGCGGATGCTCTTCGTCGACAACCCGAAGCGGCTCTACGGTTTCTAGCGGCGGCGGGTCTCGTCCTGGGGCAGGTGGCGGCCGTAGACCTCCTCCTTCTCCGCCCTCTGGCGGATCATCTCGGCATAGGCTTCCCGCATCTCCGGGGAGACGGCGATGCTCTTGCCCTTGCTCGGCTTGCGCTTGGGCGCCTTCTTGAAGGTGTCCCCGATCTCGCTCATGCGATGCCCTCCGATCCGGGCGGGGATCGCGGCCCCCGCCTGCGAGGGCCGCAGCCAACGCAGCAAAGGCGCGATTCGGCAAGGCCATGGGGCTGCGACACACGGGAAGGGCGCGATCCGCCGTTGACAGGATCGCCCTGCCGGCTTCCCCTTCCGTGCCACGAAGGAGTGCCCATGCCGCTGGACCCGACGCTCGCCGCCGAGATCGAAGCCGCCGTCGCGGACGGGTTTGATGCCCAGGTGGAGCACACGCGCAACCTCGTCCGGTTCGCGTCGCTGCGCGGGCAGGAGCAGGCCTGCCAGGATTACGTGTTCGAGACCTTCCGGGCGCGGGGCTACGCCGCCGAGCGCTTCGCCATGGACCGGGCGGCGCTCGACGCCCATCCCGGCGGCGGCCGGATCGACGAGCGCCATTCGGACGCGCCGATCGTGGTCTGTCATCACCGACCGGCGGGGCAGGCGGGCCGCTCGCTGATCCTGCAGGCGCATGTGGACGTGGTGCCGACCGGCCCCCTCGACCTGTGGCGCCACCCGCCCTTCGACCCGGTGATCGAGGGCGACTGGCTCTACGGCCGGGGCGCGGGCGACATGAAGGCGGGCCATGCGGCCAACCTCTTCGCCCTCGACGCCCTCGGCCGGCTTGGCCTGCAGCCGGCCTCCGCCGTCACGATCCAATCGGTGGTGGAAGAGGAATCCACCGGCAACGGCGCGCTGGCGGCGCATCTGCGCGGCTACCGGGCGGATGCAGTGTTCATCCCCGAGCCGGAGGACGAGGCCCTGGTGCGGGCCAATACGGGGGTGATCTGGTTCACGGTGGAGGTGCGCGGCCGCCCCGTCCATGTCCGCGAGATGGGCGCGGGCGCCAACGCCATCGACGCCCTGTGGCGGGTGGTCGGCGCGCTGCGCGAGGTCGAGGCGCGCTGGAACGACGAGCGCAGCCAGCATCGCCATTTCGAGACCGAGGCGCACCCGATCAACCTCAACATCGGCCGCATCGCCGGGGGCGACTGGGCCTCCTCGGTGCCGGCCTGGGCGCGGGCCGATTGCCGGATCGCCCTCTATCCCGGCACGCGGGCGGCCGACGCCGCCGCCGCCATCGAGGAGGCCGTCGCCCGCTTCGCTTCGGGCGATGCGTTCCTGGCGCGGAACCCGCCCCTCGTGCGCTTCAACGGCTTCATGGCCGAGGGCTACGTGCTGGAGGAGGGCTCGGAGGCCGAAGCCGTGCTCGGTCGCGCCCACGAGCGGGCGACGGGCAAGGCGCTCACCAGCTTCATGTCGCCGAGCTACCTCGATACCCGTGTCCACGCTCTCTACGAAAACGTGCCGGCCCTCTGCTACGGACCCCATGCGGAGAACATCCACGGCTTCGACGAGCGCGTCAGCCTCGCCTCCGTGAAGCGTTCCACCACCGCCATGGCCCTGTTCGTGGCCGAATGGTGCGGGGTGGAGCGGAAGGCCTCTTCCTAGTGCATCGATCCAGACGAAGGCGTCAGCCGTGTCTAGGAAAAATTGATGTGAAACAAGAAGCTAGGGGATGAGCCGGTCGGCCCGCAGCTGCGCGAACAGGTCGAAGAAGGCGTCGTCGGTCGGCTCGTAGGCGGTGAAGCCGAGGCGGCGGCTGCGGCCCATGTCGGTGACGACTTCGATGGGCCGCCCGAGATCGGCATCCGTGTGCCAGGGCGATGCGAGCTTGGTCAGATCCGGCTCGGCGAGGGTGTGGCGCTTCGCGATCTCGGCCCAGAGAGGGCCGTCGCCGGCCATGCGCGGCTCCAACGGACGGTGCGTGCCGTCGAAGGGCGCGGCCTCGATGCCGAACCATTCCGCGAGGCGGCCCCACATCCAGCTCCAGCGGAAGACGTCGCCGTTCACGACGTTGAAGGCGAGGTTCCGGGCCTTCGGCTCGGTGGAGGCCCAGAGCAGGTGCCGGGCGAGGAGCTGCGCGTCGGTCATGTCGGTGAGGCCGTTCCACTGCGCCGCCGAGCCGGGGAACACGAAGGGCTCCCCCTTCTCGCGGCACAGGGTGGCGTAGCAGGCGAGCGTGGTCCCCATGTTCATGGCGTTGCCCACCGCCTTGCCGATGATCGTGTGCGGGCGGTGGACGCTCCACGTGAACCCGTCGCGCTCGGCCGCCGCGAACAGGGCGTCCTCCTGCGCATAGTAGAAGTTCTCGACCGGCAGCCGCCCCTGCTCCTCGCGGAACGGGGTCTGCGGCAGGGTGCCCTTCCCGTAGGCCTCGAACGGGCCGAGATAGTGCTTCAGCCCGGTGACGAGGGCGGCGTGGCGCAGGCTCGCCTGCGGACGCAGCACGTCGAGCACGCCCGCGACCATCGCCCCATTCACGCGGATCATCTCCGCTTCCGTGTCCCGGCGCTGCCACGTCGCCAGCACCAGATGGGTCGGGGCGAGATCCTTCAGGGCGGCCTCCAGGGAGGCGCGGTCCTGCAGATCCGCGGCGACGGGCTCGACGCCCTCCTGCGCGGTCGGGCGCCGGGCGAGCCCCGCGACGCGCCAGCCCTCGGCGACGAAGCGCGACGCGGCCGCGCTGCCGACGATGCCGCTCGCGCCGACGATCAGGACGGTATTGGTCATTGGTCAGCCTCATTCCGCCCCTTCGACGAGGCAACCTGTCCGGCGGCAACCCCTGAGGCGGGGGAGGGTTCAGGCCACCCGGTCGATGGCCGCGCCCAGCACCTCGGCCATCTCGGCGATCTGCCCCGGCTCGACGATGAGCGGCGGCGACAGGGCGACGATGTCCCCGGTCACGCGGACGAGAAGCCCGCGCTGGAAGCAATCCACGAACACCTCGTAGGCGCGCTTGCCCGGCGCGTCGGGGCGCGATTCGAGTTCGATGCCGGCGACGAGGCCCAGCGTGCGGATGTCGATGACGTGCTTGCGCCCGCGCAGGTCGTGCATCGCCGAGGCCCAATCGTCGCCAAGGTCGGCGGCGCGGGTGAGGAGCCCTTCCTCCCGGTAGATGTCCAGCGTCGCGATGCCGGCGGCGCAGGCCACCGGATGCCCGGAATAGGTGTAGCCGTGGAACAGCTCGATCCCGTCCGGCCCCTGCATCAGCCCGTCGTGGATCTGCCGGCTCGCGAAGACCACGCCCATCGGCACGGTGCCGTTGGTGAGGCCCTTGGCGGCGGTGACGAGGTCCGGCGTCACGCCGAAATAATCGGTGGCGAAGGGCGCGCCGAGGCGGCCGAAGCCGGTGATGACCTCATCGAAGATCAGCAGGATGCCGTGCTTCGTGCAGATCTCGCGCAGGCGCTCCAGATAGCCCTTCGGCGGCACGAGGACGCCGGTCGAGCCCGAGAGCGGCTCCACGATGCAGGCGGCGATGGTCTCGGCCCCGTGCAGGGCGACGAGGCGTTCGAGGTCGTCGGCGAGTTCGGCGCCGTGCTCCGGCTGGCCCTTCGTGAAGGCGTTGCGGGCGGGATCGTGCGTGTGGCGCAGGTGGTCCGCGCCGGGGAGCTGCGGGAACACCCGGCGGTTCGAGACGATGCCGCCCACCGTGATGCCGCCGAACCCGACGCCGTGATAGCCGCGCTCGCGCCCGATCAGCCGGGTGCGGGTGCCCTGGCCGATGGAGCGCTGGTAGGCCAGCGCGATCTTGAGGGCGGTGTCGACCGCTTCGGAGCCGGAATTGGTGAAGAACACCCGGTCGAGGCCGCCCGGCGCGATCTCCGCGAGGCGTTCGGCGAATTCGAAGGCGATGGGGTGGCCCATCTGGAAGGTCGGCGCGAAATCGAGGGTCGAGAGCTGGCGCTCCACCGCCGCCGCGATCTGCCGACGCCCATGGCCGGCATTCACGCACCACAGGCCGGCGGTGCCGTCGAGGACCGTGCGCCCGTCATCCGCCGTGTAGTGCATCCCCTCGGCCGAGACGAGCATGCGGGGCGCCGCCTTGAACTGGCGGTTCGCCGTGAACGGCATCCAGAAGGCGTCGAGGGAGGGGGTGTTGCGCGAGCGATGGTCGGTCATCAACGGGCTCCGGCTCTGTCCCCGGCAGGGGATACCCAATCGGTTGCAGCAACAAGTCCTTTTCTGGTGCGCGCCAACCCCTTGCGGGGGCTTGTGTAGAGGCTGCACTGTTGCGGGATCCGCAACACCTGCAACGGACCCCGCCCATGGACGTCGATGTCGGCGAGCGCCTGCGCTTCGTGCGGGTGCGTCACGGCCTGTCGCAGCGCACCCTGGCCAAGCGCGCGGGCGTCACCAACTCGGCGATTTCGCTGATCGAGGCGAACCGGGTGAACCCCTCCGTCGGCGCGCTGAAGCGCATCCTCGACGGCATCCCCATCGGCATGGCCGAGTTCTTCGCCGTCGAGCCGGAGCCGGAGCGCAAGGCGTTCTTCGCCGCCGAGGAGTTGACCGAGATCGGACGCCGCTCGGCGCGGGGCGGCATCTCCTTCCGGCAGGTGGGCGACAACCTCTTCGGCCGCCGCCTGCAGATCCTGAAGGAACGCTACGAGCCCGGCGCGGATACCGGCCGGGTGCTCCTCAGCCATGACGGGGAGGAGGGCGGGATCGTGCTCAGCGGACGGCTGGAGGTCACGGTCGGCGAGGAGCGCCGCATCCTCGGCCCCGGCGACGCCTACAGCTTCGACAGCCGCCGCCTCCACCGCTTCCGCTGCGTCGGCCCGCAGCCCTGCGAGGTCGTGAGCGCCTGCACCCCGCCGAGTTTTTGATCTGTTCGAAGTGATCGCAGCCCAAACCTCTTCCTGAGGTGCTGCGGAGCAGCCTCGAAGGATGAGGGCGGGCGCAGGGAGAATCCCGTTACTGGAGCCGGAATCAGCGCTTGCGCACGAACTCCGTGCGCAGGACCAAGCCCTTGATCGTGTCGTGGCGGCAGTCGATCTCGTCGGGGTCGTCCGTCAGGCGGATCGAGCGGATCACCGTGCCCTGCTTCAGGGTCGTGCTCGTGCCCTTGACCTTCAGGTCCTTGATCAGCGTCACCGCATCGCCGTCGGCAAGGGCATTGCCGGCCGCGTCGCGGACCACGACGGCGGCAGGGGCGGACGCCGCGCCGGGGGGCAGCCACTCGCCGGTGGCCTCATCGTACACGTAGGATTCGTCGTCGCCGGTCACGTCTCGGGGCTCCCGCCGCGCCGTTCCTCGAAAGCAGGAACGGCCTGTCAAGCGTCGCCGTTGTCGCGCCCCGCCCGGCGACGGGCAAGGGCGGACCACGCAGGGCAGCACCGCTTCAAGGCGGTGCCGCCCTGCGTAAGCCTTACCGCTTGAGCGGACCGGCCTCGATCACGTCCTCGACGGTCCGGAGACCGGCGCGGGGGGAGTTCACGAGGCAGGCCATGTTGCCCGGCGGGTGCTGGTTCTTCCACATCTTGGTGTGGGCCTGGGGGATCTTGTCCCAGGGGAAGACCTCGCTCATGCACGGGTCGATCCGGCGATCCAGCACGAACTGGTTCGCGGCCGAGGCCTGCTTGAGATGGGCGAAATGCGAACCCTGGATGCGCTTCTGGCGCATCCACACGTAGCGGGCGTCGAAGGTGATGTTGAAGCCGGTGGTGCCGGCGCAGAACACCACCATGCCGCCGCGCTTAACCACCAGCGCCGAGACCGGGAAGGTCGCCTCGCCGGGGTGCTCGAACACGATGTCGACGTCGTTGCCCTTGCCGGTGATGTCCCAGATCGCCTTGCCGAATTTTCTCGCCTCTTTCGTCCAGGCGTGAAACTCAGGGGAGTTCACCTTCGGCAATTGGCCCCAGCAATCGAAGTCCTTGCGGTTGATGACGCCCTTGGCGCCGAGGCTCATCACGTAGTCGCGCTTCGACTCGTCCGAGATCACGGCGATGGCGTTGGCGCCCGAGGCCGCGCAGAGCTGCACGCCGAACACGCCGAGGCCGCCGGAGGCACCCCAGATCAGCACGTTCTGGCCGGGCTTCACCGTGTGCGGGGCGTGGCCGAACAGCATCCGGTAGGCGGTGGCGAGGGTCAGCGTGTAGCAGGCGGCCTCTTCCCAGGTGAGGTGCTGCGGACGCTTCATCAGCTGGCGCGACTGCACCCGGCAGAACTGGGCGAAGGAGCCGTCGCCGGTCTCGTAACCCCAGATGCGCTGCGAGGGCGAGAACATCGGGTCGCCGCCGTTGCACTCCTCGTCGTCGCCGTCGTCGCGGTTGCAGTGGACGATGACCTCGTCACCGACCTTCCAGCGCTTCACCTTGGAGCCGACCTTCCAGACGATGCCCGACGCGTCGGAGCCGGCGATGTGGTACTCGCCCTTGTGCACGTCGAAGGGCGAGATCGGCTCGCCGAGGCCGGCCCAGACGCCGTTGTAGTTGACGCCGGCGGCCATGACGTAGACCAGCACCTCGTCGTCGCCGATGTCCCACACCGGCAGGACTTCGAGCTGATGCGACTGCTCCGGCGGCCCATGGCGCTCACGCCGGATCGCCCAGGCATACATCTTGGCCGGCACGTGACCGAGGGGGGGGATCTCCCCCATCTCGTAGAGGTCCTTGACCTCGCGACCCGCTTCCTGGATCGCAGCGCTCGCCGCCATCTCCATCTCCTCGCTGACGCGCGGTCTTATGCAGTGCCGCGGTTCTTCGACGTTCGCCTATAGCTGCGTTGCGAAGAGGCTCCAAGTGGGCCGAAAGTCGGAGATAGCTGGGTTTTCGCACGAACGACGCCGCCCCGCAGAGCAGAGACCGGGCGCATTCAAAATCCGCTTCTCGTTCGTCCAAACATTATTCGGCCGGGACCGGCGCGGTGCGACACCAATTCAGTCCCGCCAGGGCGCCTCCGAAACGAGAAAGGCGGCCCGGAGGCCGCCTTTCGTCATCCCGTCGCGCCGGCCTCAGCCGCGCGAATTGATCGGCACGTAGTCGCGCTTGTCCGGCCCGACATAGAGCTGGCGCGGACGGCCGATCTTCTGCTGCGGGTCCTCGATCATCTCGGCCCACTGGGCGATCCAGCCCACCGTCCGCGCCACGGCGAAGAGCACCGTGAACATGTCGGTCGGGAAGCCCATCGCCTTCAGGGTGATGCCCGAGTAGAAATCGATGTTCGGGTAGAGCTTCTTCTCGATGAAGTACTCGTCCTTGAGGGCGATCTGCTCCAGCTGCACGGCGACTTCGAGCAGCGGATCGTCCTGGTGGCCGAGTTCCTTCAGGACCTCGTGCGTCACCTTCTGCATCAGGCGGGCGCGCGGGTCGTAGTTCTTGTAGACGCGGTGGCCGAAGCCCATCAGGCGGAACGGATCGTTCTTGTCCTTGGCCTTGGCGACGTACTTGCCGACGTTCTCGGGCTTGCCGATCTCCATCAGCATCTTCAGCGCGGCCTCGTTGGCGCCGCCATGGGCCGGGCCCCACAGGCAGGCGATGCCGGCCGCGATGCAGGCGAAGGGGTTGGCGCCCGAGGAGCCGGCCAGACGCACCGTCGAGGTCGAGGCGTTCTGCTCGTGGTCGGCGTGCAGGATGAAGATCTTGTCCAGCGCCTTGGCGAAGACCGGGTTCACCTCATAATCCTCGCACGGCACGGCGTAGCACATGCGCAGGAAGTTCGAGGCGTAGTCGAGATCGTTCTTCGGATAGACGAAGGGCTGGCCGATCGAATACTTGTAGGCCATCGCCGCCAGGGTCGGCATCTTGGCGATCATGCGGATCGACGCGATCAGCCGCTGGTTCTCGTCGGTGATGTCGGTCGAGTCGTGGTAGAAGGCCGAGAGGGCGCCGACGGAGGCGACCATCACCGCCATCGGGTGCGCGTCGCGGCGGAAGCCGGTGAAGAACCGGTTCATCTGGTCGTGCACCATGGTGTGGCGCGTGACGCGGTAATCGAAGTCGGACTTCTGGGCCTCGGTCGGCAGGGTGCCGAACAGCATCAGGTAGCAGGTCTCGAGGAAGTCACCCTGCTCGGCCAGCTGCTCGATCGGGTAGCCGCGATAGAGCAGCACGCCCTCGTCGCCGTCGATGTAGGTGATCTTCGATTCGCAGGAGGCCGTCGAGGTGAAGCCCGGATCGAAGGTGAAGGCCCCCGTCTGCGCGTAGAGCTTGCTGATATCGACGACGTCCGGCCCGATCGTACCGGATTTCACCGGCAGTTCGATCTGCTTTCCGTCCACGGTGATGGTGCTGGTGCCGCTCATGGGACGTGGACCCTTCTGGTGGGACGTGACGAGACCGGTTCCGCTCCCCCGAGGCGACCCCGGACTCGTGAGCGCACCGCACATTATTTTGCGGTTGCTCACAGAACCCCCGGTTAGCCGAACGGCAGTGCAGCGGCAACGGGCAGGGTGACAAAGCCCGCCGCCCGCAATGCGAAATCCGGGCCGGGTCAGGCCTGCGGGATCTGTTCCCCCAGGCGGGCGAGGCTCTCGGTCCGCCCCAGCACGGCCATCACGTCGAACAGGGGCGGGGAGGTGGTCCGGCCGGTGAGCGCAGCGCGCAGTGGCTGCGCCACCTGCCCGAGCTTGCAGCCGGCTGCCTCGGCGTACTGGCGCACCGCACCCTCGGTCGCCGCCGCGCTCCAATCGGGCAGGGCTTCCAAGGCCGGCAGCACCGCCGCGATGCGGGCGCGGCCCTCCTCCGACAGGAGGGCCTTCGCCTTCTCGTCGGGCACGAGCGGCCGGGCGGCGGTGAGGTAATAGGCGCTGTCGAGGAGTTCGATCAGCGTCTTGGCGCGCTCCTTCAGACCCGGCATGGCGAGCGTCAGCTTCTCCCGCAGGTCGTCGGACAGGGGCACGGGGATGCCGCGCTCCGGGCCGACCTGGGGCAGGATCGCCTCGATGGCGGCCACGAGCTCGGCATCGCCGCTGTTGCGGATGTAGAAGCCGTTGAGATTCGCGAGCTTCACGAAGTCGAAGCGCGAGGCCGAGCGGCCGACCGCGCCGAGATCGAAGGCCGCGACCATCTCTTCCGTCGAGAAGACCTCCTGGTCGCCGTGGCTCCAGCCGAGGCGGACGAGGTAGTTGCGCAGGGCCGAGGGCAGGTAGCCGAGGTCGCGATAGGCCTCGACGCCGAGCGCCCCGTGGCGCTTCGAGAGCTTGGCGCCGTCCGCCCCGTGGATCAGCGGGATATGCGCCATCTTTGGCACCTCCCATCCGATCGCCGAGAAGATCTGGCTCTGGCGGGCGGCGTTGGTAAGGTGGTCGTCGCCGCGGATGATCTGCGTGACGCCCATGTCGTGGTCGTCCACCACCACGGCGAGCATGTAGGTCGGCGTCCCGTCCGAGCGCAGCAGCACGAGGTCGTCGAGGTCGCGATTCGCCCAGGTCACGCGGCCCTGCACCGCGTCGTCCACCACGGTCTCGCCTTCCAGCGGCGCCCGCAGGCGGATGACCGGCTTCACGCCCGCCGGCGCCTCGGCGGGATCGCGGTCACGCCAGCGCCCGTCGTAGCGCAGCGGCTTGCCCTCGGCGCGGGCCTGCTCGCGCATCTGGGTCAGCTCGTCCTGCGAGGCGTAGCAGCGATAGGCGCGGCCGGCGGCGAGCAGGTCGTCCACCACCTGCCGGTGGCGCTCGGCGCGGGCGAACTGGAACACCACGTCCCCGTCCCAATCCAGGCCGAGCCAGCGCAGCCCTTCGAGGATCGCGTCGATGGCCGCCTTGGTCGAGCGCTCGCGGTCGGTGTCCTCGATGCGCAGCAGCATCCGCCCGCCGTGGTGGCGGGCATAGAGCCAGTTGAACAGGGCGGTGCGCGCCCCGCCGATATGGAGGAAGCCGGTGGGCGAGGGGGCAAAGCGCGTGACGACGGGAGACGACATCTTTTTTCGGACTGGCGGAGGAGCCGGCGGCGGCCGGGACCGGGAATGCGGGGGAAAGCGCGGCGACGCAAGTTCGATCCCTGCGTGTCGTCGCGTCGGCCTGTTCGCTGCCGGCGACAGGGCATTGCTCCGCCCGCCGGGTCAAGTGCCTGGGGGTGAGATCGCCCCATACCCCGCGCGGGACTGTCGCCGGGCTCGGCCGCTACGCTAAGCATCGGGCGGGCGCCCGCGGCATCGTGGGCGATGTCGCGGACGGCTCTCGATGCAGCGGATCGGTACGGGCATGGCGGCGGCGGCGAGCGCCCGCTTCCGCGCCCCGGACCTTGCGCTCGGCGCCCTGCGCGGACACTTCCTGCATGCCCTCGCCCTGGAGGCCGGGCAGCGGCGGCTGTTCCCCTGGCTCGCCGTCGCGTTCGGCGCCGGCATCCTCGTGTTCTTCGCGGGCGCCGACGGGCGGCCCTTCCTGCCCGCACCGCTGGCGGTCGGCGCGGCCTGCCTCCTCCTCGCCACCCGGCTCGGCGCGCGGCCGGGGGCGATGGCCCTGGCGCTCGCCCTCGGTTTCGCCTGCCTCGGCTTCTTCGCCGCCGCGTGGCGGGTGGAGCGCGTCGCCGCGCCGGTCCTGACGCGGACCCTGGTCGGCCCGCTCACCGGGCTGATCGAGGCTTTCGACGAGCGGGAGGAGGGGGCGCGGCTCATCGTCCGCGTCGAGAGCTTCGGCACCCTGCCGCCGGAGGCGCGGCCGTTTCGGGTGCGGGTCTCGTTCCGCAAGGCGCCGCCGCTGAGGCCCGGCGACACGGTGAGCGCCACGGCGCGGCTGCTGCCCCCGCCGGAGGCCGCACGGCCGGGGGGCTACGACTTCGCCCGGGACGCGTATTTCCAGGGCATCGGCGCGGTGGGCTCGCTCACCGGGGCGATCACCGTGCGGCCGACGCCGGACCTGCCGCCCTCGCTCCGGTTCGCCGCCGCCCTGGACGACGCCCGCAACGCCCTGACCCGGCGGATCGCCGACAGCTACGGCGGCCAGCCCGGCGCCGTCGCCGCCGCCCTCGTCACCGGCAAGCGCGGGCTGATCGGCCCCCAGGCCAACGACGCCCTGCGCGCGGCGGGCATCTACCACGTCGTAACGTCTTCAAGGGCCTTAAGCCGCTGTATCTGCAGGCAGGGTCGACGTTACGTCCGCAATCGTCTGGAACTGCTCCAGCAGTTCCGGATAGCTGTCTGTCAGAAATCGATACATCGAACGATTAGCGAGTAGCTTCTTCAGGTATCCTTTGGCGACCGTCAGGTGCAGGTTGTCTCGACTGAACGACTCCTGCACTTCGCCTACGGCTGATTGTAGGTTGTCCAGCTCCCGCTCCAGCCGCGCCATCGCGGCCGGGGTTACATTCTTGGGTGTCGGCTTCGAACCGACGACGAGATCCGCTAGCGGGGTGCCAGCCAGTATGGCGGACGCGTAGGCCACGCTAAAATTGTTGTGCTGGACCATCAACTCGGCGGCGGCCATCTGGCGCAGTGGCTTCATCTTCCGAAGGATGTCGAACACTGAGAGTGGACAGTGCCTATCGTTGAGCTGCGAAACGGCCTCGGCGCAGATGCCGTCGAGCATCTTCACGCGCCGCTTCACGCTGGCCGCCTCCAGGGACATGGCGGCGGCGATCTTCGCCTCTGGCACGCCCCGCTCCAAGGCCCGCAGGATCATGGCTCGCTGCATCACCGGTGAGATCCGGTTGACGCTACGGTTGTAGGTCAGAGCCTCGTCGTCCGTAGACACAAGGCACTCGACGTCGGTCCGGCCCTCGTCCTTGAGGATCTCCACCCGAAGGTGGCCATCGAGGAGGAGGTAACGGCCCGGGGTTGCGGGATCGCGGGCGACGACTGGCGGCTCCACTAGGCCGATCTCCCGGATGGATTGGGCTATCTGAGCGTACTTGTGGCTCGCCTTCAACGTTGGCCGCAGCGTCTTGACTGGCATCAGCGCGGCGACTGGCACGACGAGCAACTCGGGCTCGAACCCAAGTATAAAGTTCCGTTTCTCGACCGCGCTCATGCCAGCCTCCGGGAGACGCGGGCGTCGAGGTCGGCCGGCATGCTGTCGAGGCGTTCGGTGCAGAGCAGGGTTACAAAGTTTCCGTCCTCCTTGAGCCGACGCAGGGCCTCGACCACGAACATCAGCCGGGACTGCGTAACCTCGGCCTTTTTTACAAAGACCCGCTGACGGTCAGCCTCTTGCTGGAAGACGCGTAGCAGTGCGGCAGTCGAGGTTGGACGCCGAGGCTGCTGCTTCTTGCCATAGGGGTTGTCGTCAGCCTTGCGCCCCCGTCTGCTACGGGCATCAAGGAGGCGGCGCACCTTGACGAGCTTGCCACCAGATAGCTTCCCCTCAGCGTAGGCCTGCGTGAGAAGGCCTTGCATACCCTCTTCGTCGGTCCGCGCGATTTCCGCGGCGACACTCAGCGGTAGGACGCCGTTCTCGACCGCGGCAAGGAGGCGTTCCTCGCCCCGCTCGATCAGGCCACCGACCATGTTGACCCACTGCTGCGTGCATCCGATCTTGGCCGCGATCTGAGCGTCAGAGTAGCCGCGCTTGCGCATGGTTCCGACGTCGTGGAGGAGGTCCGCGGGGCGGTGCTGCCGCCGGGCGCAGTTCTCAACCAAGCTCATAACCAGACAGTCCTGCTCGCTGGCCTCTACAATCACGGCAGCGACCTCTGTCTGCCCGAGGGCGACACAAGCCTTGAGGCGCCCCTCGCCGCACACGACACCATAGGCTGCGGATCCGTCACCCGACGGAATGCGAGTGACGGTTATCGGGCGCTTCAAGCCCACTGCGCCGATGTTCTCGACGATTTCCCTAAATTTGCGCTTCTCGCGGGCACGAGGATTAAGCACTGTGATTCTGTCGATCGGGATCATGGCGACCCGCCTGCTGACCACTTCCTCCATCATGCCGCCTCCGTAAGCGTGGCCCTGGCGGCCAGCGAGAAGAAGAATCCGAGGTCGTCGAATCGGTAGCCGTCGAGCAAGAGCCCGTTCCACTCCGCAAGGCGCAGGCGCGGCTCCATCATGTCGATGCGCGGCAGGACGTAGTAGTCGAGCGGCGCGGCGTTCTCCGGCCCCATGCGCACGGCGACGGTGACGTCGGGGGCGATGCCAGCATCAAGGCGTATCCGCCATCGCGCTGAGCCGGCCGCGGTCTCTTGATACCGAGCGATCACAACCGAGGCGGTGAACTCGCCGTTGCACGTAAGCAGATCCGTCGCTGGATCGCGGAGGACCTCGCCCCCTGCGCCTTCCAGCCCCGCCACGATCATCGCAACCACTTCGGGGTGAAGGGAGCGCAGGCGACGGTTGACCTCTAGATAGCGGTAGTCGCGGTCCGGTGCGTAGCCAACGAGCCGGTAGGCCCGCAGCAAGCTCCCGAAGCGGCGCCTATAGACGCTGCTCGATGGCATGTCGTCGCGCTCGTCGATGACGAGGCTCGAAAGGGCCCCCGTGGCGCGCAGCAGTTCCGTCAGCAGGGCCAGCAGTTCCCCATCATCGAACCGGCGGCATCGTTCCTCGACGATGGCCCTGGCGCGCTCGAAGACATGGGTTTCTACCAGGGGCGTGAAGGCGCCCTTGGCTACAACCCACAGCGAGGGGTCGTTCGCGGTCCGGCGCTGCCTCAGCTTGCAGGACACGCGGTTGAAGACGTTATCGCCGACGTATTTTGCGTTCGTAAGTACCTGGTGGACTGTGCCCCTCGTCCAAGCACGACCGAGGTCCGTTGCGATACCGTCGCGGTTGAGCCCATCGGCAATCTCGCGCTCGCCTACGCCGGACGTGAACAAGCAGTACATGCGCCGTACCGTCGCCACCTCGTGCTCCGGGCCGGGGACGAGGACGACGCGGTCAGTCTGAAGGCTCTTCCGCTCACCTTGCGCGAGTTCGGCCTTGACGCCCCCATGCTCGTCGACGAGGAGCCGCCGTAGGCCGTAGCCAGCCATCCCGCCCTGCCGATAGCCGCGCTGGACCAGTCTGCACTGGCCGGCGAAGACCTTGACTGACAGCTCACGGCTGTACTCCCCCGCCATCACGCGCTTTACCGCTTTGAGCAGGGTGGAGCCGATGCTGCCGTCGTTGTCGAACTGCTCGGCGCAGTAGTGCACGGTAATGCCGGCGCGGCGGCATACATGTTCGTGGTAGGCTCCCTCGTCTGCGTCCTGGAAGCGTCCCCATCGGCTCACGTCGTAGACGAGGATGGCCTGAAAATCGGGGGCGCCAGACGTGACGTCAGCCATCAGCCGCTGCAGCGCCTCGCGTCCATCCATGGTTAGGCCGCTGCGCCCGGCATCCTCATAGGTTCTGACGATCTCGAAGCCCCGAGCCTCAGCGAAGCGGCGGATGCGTTCCAGCTGGTTCTCGGTCGAGTATCGCTGGAGATCGGTCGACATGCGCACGTAGGCGACCGCCGGGGCGGCCTCGTCTCCTGAGTTGCCCCTTGTCCTACCCAGACCCACGCCCCGCTCCCTAGCAACCTTGCAGCCGGGACACCGGCCAAAATCCGCGTCTTGGCGTAGCTAGGCACAGGAGCGTGGAATGTCCTTTCCGAAGACGGGCAAGTTCCTTCGGGGCGAAGACGAGGTCTCGTTTGCCGCGATGGTGTCTACGGTGCTTAGAGGTGCGCCGGGCGAACGCCCGGCATCGGTCAAGCAAGTCGCACGATGGACCGGGGCCGGCGAGCGGACCGTGAAGAACTGGTTCTCCGGAACCTGCGCCCCGCGGGGCCACCATTTCCGCAGCCTTGTCCAACATTGCCCCGAAATGCTCGAAGCATTTCTCGCCTCCGTCGGGCGACGGGACCGGATTGCGTTCGCCCGGGTGGAGGAAGCCCGTGAGCGGCTTCGCGAAGCCCTCGCGGTCTTGGACTCAATGACACCGGACGAAAAGTCGAATAGCTGACCGCCGCTCGCGCTGGCCGGACCAACGTAGGTAGGACGAACATCCGACAAGCGTAGCGTACAGTTCCAACTTGCCGCCACGCCCGTCGTGTTGAAGTTGGGCTGCCCGGTCCAAGCGGCAGGTTCACTAGCTCCCAGCGTGAACGCAGCGTTCGTGCGACGCTCACGTTGCTTGGGCAAACGGGCCTGAAGCATTCCGCTGGATGCGAAGATGCCAAGCTAGAACACCGGGCCGTTCTCGACTTTTTATGCCGGCCAACTCGCAACCACGTCGTCTCGATCTCCGGCCTGCACATGGTGCTGGCGGCGGGCGTCGTGTTCTGGCTCGTCCGGGCGCTCCTCGCCCTCGTGCCCCATTGCGCCCTGTTCTGGCCGGTGAAGAAGATCGCGGCCGGCACCGCCATGGCGGGCGTCACCGCCTATTGCGCCTTCTCCGGCTGGGACATCGCCGCCGAGCGCAGCCTCGTGATGACGCTGATCATGCTGGGCGCGATCCTCGTGGACCGGCCCGCCCTCTCGATGCGCAACCTCGCGCTGGCCGCCCTCATCTGCCTCGCGCGGGAGCCCGAGGCGCTGCTCGGGCCGAGCTTCCAGATGTCCTTCGGCGCGGTGGCGGGCCTCGTCGCCTGCGCCCGGCTCATCGACGGACGGCTCTTCCTCACCCCCGGGGCGGGGCGCCTCGGGCGGGCCCTCGGGCTCCTCGCCAGGGCCGTCGTCGGCACGCTCACCACGACCCTCGTCGCGCAAATCGCGACCGCCCCCTTCGCGACCTACCATTTCCAGACGGTGCAGCCCTTCGGCGTGCTCGGCAACGCGCTGACGCTGCCACTCGTCTCGCTGGTGGTGATGCCCTGCGCCGTCCTCGGGACGCTCGCCTATCCCTTCGCCCTCGACCGGCCGGTCTGGTGGATCATGGGGCAGGCGGTGGCGGGGATGCTCGCCATCTCGGACTGGATCGCCGGGTTCGGCCGCTCCGTCCTCGTGGTGCCGGCCTTCGGAACGGGGGCCCTGCTGCTGCTGGCGGCGGCGCTGCTCGTCGCGACCCTGCCGGTCTCGCCCCTGCGCCGCCTCGCCCTGCTGCCGGCCCTGGCGGGGCTGGCCTTTGCCGCCCTGCCGCAGCGGCAGGATCTCTACATCGACCGCCAGGGTGCGGGGGCGGCCTTCCGCGGGGCGGACGGGCGCCTCATGGTACTCGGCAAGCCGCCGGCCTTCGTGCTGGAACAATGGCTGAAGGCCGATGGCGACGGGCGCCGGGCCGGCGACCTCCTCGCGGCGCCCCCGCCGGGCCGCTGCGACCGCCTCGGCTGCACAGCCCGCCTGCCGGACGGGCGAGCCGTCGCCCTGGTGAAGGACCGGCGGGCCTTCCCCGAGGATTGCGCCCGCGCCGTCGTCATCGTCAGCGCGCTGAAGGCCCCGCCCGATTGCGCGGCGCCCCTCGTCATCGACCGGCGTCGCCTCGCGGAGAGGGGCGCCGTGTCGCTCAGCCTCGGCGGCGGCACCCTGGTCCCGACCTATGCCCATGAGGCGCGTCGCGCCCCACCCTGGCGATCCACCCGGGAGCCGGAGCCCCCGGCGGATCAGTAGCGGCGGACGAGGCTCACGAGCCGGCCCTGGATCCGCACCCGGTCGGGCCCGAGGACGCGGGTCTCGTAGGCGGGGTTCGCCGCTTCGAGGGCGATGGAGGAGCCGCGCCGGCGCAGGCGCTTGAGGGTCGCCTCCTCGTCGTCGATCAGGGCGACGATGATGTCGCCGGTGTTGGCGGTCTCCTGCTTGCGGATCACCACGAGGTCGCCGTCGAGGATGCCGGCCTCGACCATCGAATCGCCGCGCACTTCAAGAGCGTAATGCTCGCCGCCGGCCAGGAAGTCCGGCGACATGGTGACGGTGTGGCTCTGGTTCTGGATCGCCGCGATGGGCGTGCCCGCCGCGATGCGACCCATGACCGGGATGGCGACGCCCCGGAACTCTTCATAGGCCCGCGGCTGCGGCGCGGCGGCCGGCGGCAGCTTCGCAAGGCCGCCCTCGACCACGCTCGGGGTGAAGCGCCGGGGCTCCGGCGCGGCGGCAGCGGCCGCCTCGGCGGCTTCCGCCCCGCGCCCCAGGGCGTCGGGGAGGCGAATCACCTCGATCGCCCGCGCCCGGTTCGGCAGGCGGCGCAGGAAGCCGCGCTCCTCCAGGGCGGTGATGAGGCGGTGAATGCCGGATTTCGACTTCAGATCGAGGGCATCCTTCATCTCATCGAAGGACGGCGGCACGCCGCATTCCTGCATCCGCTGCTGGATGAAGCGCAGGAGGTCCAGCTGCTTGCGGGTGAGCATGGGTCGGGTCTCGCAAAGGGGCGCCGGGCGCAAAGAAACAAATCGCGAACACGTTAGGCGTTCCGCAAGTGTTCCGCAAGAGACAAGCTTGGCCTTGGGTGAGCGGGCAGGACGTCAGGTCTGCATGGTGGCGTAGATCGCCTGCGCCGCCCGGTCGAAGAAGCGGTTCGGCAGGATCATGCCGGGCGGGACCTTCTTCGCTAGGGAGACCGCGAGCCATTCGTCCACCACGGTGGGGATGCGCAGCTCTGCCCCGGCCGCGAGCATCGCGTCGGCCCGCTCGTTGCGGGCGCGGCAGACGATGACCGGCGCGGTGCCCTCGCTCGCCACGTAGCGCAACCCGACCACCACGCCGCGTCCGCGGATCAGGATCGTCGCGCGGTCCAGCCCGGTGCGGGGGAGCGACGCGGCCTCCTGGCGATGGCGGCGATGGGCGTTGCGCACATGCGGATCGCCCTCCTGATCCTTGTGCTCCTTCTTCACCTCGCTCTTGCTCATCTTCATATCGCGCAGGAACAGCCAGCGCTGGATCAGCACGTCCGAGAGGCCGGCGGCGAGGGAGATCCCGGCCCCGGTATGGAGGAGGGACGTCGCGTTCGCCGCGATGAGCGAACCGATGCAGGGCATGCCGCAGGCCGGCAGGAGCGGGAGCAAGCGCACGGTCTCCAGGACGATCGTGAACAGCGCCGCCCCGAGGATCAGCGCCTTGAGCAGGCCCTTGCCGAGTTCCACCAGCGCCTTCGCGGCGAACAGCCCGGCGAGCCCCTTGATCGGGTTGAGCTTCGAGAACTTCGGCTTGAGCGGATCGAGGGAGATGACCACGCCCTGCGTCGCGAGCACGCTGGCCAGGACGACCATCACGAAGATGAGGCCGAGCAGGGGCAGGAGGGTGATCGCCGCGAGGTCGGCGAGGTTCGCCGCGACCTGCGGAAGCGCCTCCGCGAAGGGCGCGTTCTGGAGGCGCAGGGCCTGCCGCATCGCGTCGCGCAGGCGTTCGGTCAGGCTCCCGGACTGGCCGGCGAGGAGCATCGCGGCGGCGGTGAGGGTCAGGGCGCCGACGAGGTCGCGGCTCTTGGCGACCTGCCCTTTCTTGCGCGCGTCCTGAATCTTCTTCCGGCTCGCGGGGTGGTTCTTCTCCTCGCTCGATCCGCCGCTCACCGCAGGAACTGCCCGAGTCGCGCGGCAAGCTCCCGCGTGGTGGCGACCTCGCCCCCGACGTAGTGGAACAGCGCATGGGCGTAGACGAGCAGGAACGCCACCGACGCCGCGTTCTTCAGCACCGCCCCCAGCTCGCCGAGGTGGAGCGAGGGCGCGATCCGCCCGAGCAGCGCGACGCACAATTCCAGCAGCAGCATCAGCCCGATCACCGGCCCGCTGACGGTGAGCCCCACGCGCAGCACGTGGTCCACGATGCGGCCGACCTCGTCCGCCGCGTCGCGTTCGGAGGCGAAGCCGGGCAGGGCGCTGCCGACCGGCCAGAGGGTGTAGCTGCCGTAGAGGATGTCCACGACGAGGTTCATTCCGTCGGCGGCGACGAAGATCGTGATCGCCAGGAGGCCGAGGAGCAGGTTCATCGCCGAGGATTGCGACTTCGACGAGGGATCGCTCGGCCCCGCCGGGTTCGAGATGCCGCGCTGGCTGTCGATCAATTCGCCGACCGCCTGGATCGCCCAGAACGGCGCACCCATCAGGTAGCCGATGACGAGCCCGACGAAGAGCTCCTTGAGCCCGATGAGGGTGAGGCTCGCGGCCGAGAGGTCGGCCGGCACGAGCCCCGCCGTGCCGATGACCGGCAGGGCCAGGGCGAAGGCGAAGGCCATCCGCAGCAGGTTGCCCAGTTCCGCGCGGGTGAAGACCGGCAGGATCAGCATGAGGCCGACCGGCCGTCCGCCACCGCCATCGCGGCATGGGTGGTGCCGAGGACGAGGCGGATCGCCCGCCGCTTCGGATGCCAGAGGTCGGGCAGCACCACGTCGCCGGGGCTGAGCCCGGCGATCTGCCCCGCGCTCAGCCGCGTGATGCCGGCCTCCCAGGCGAGGGGCAGGCCGATCTCGGGCACCGGGACATCCCGCTTCGGCAGCCCTTGCAGCAGGGCGAGCACCGCGTCCGTCGCCGCGCCGGAGGGCGGCAGCGCGAGGGAGGCCGTGAAGGCCGCGCCGTCCAGCGCCCCGTCGAGGCGCAGCGCCACCGTGCCGGACCGGCGCGCGGCGGGGGCCACGGCCTTCACGCGGAGCGTCCTGGCGGCGATGCCCTCGGCGGCGTCGAGGAGGGGGGCGAGGGCGAGTTCGAGGAGGAAGAGGCCCGCCGGCCCCGGCGGCAGCGTGGGGAGGTCCGCCTGCACCGCCCGCGCGAGCCGGTCGAGGATCGCCCCCGGCAGGCGCAGGGTGAGCGTGTCCGCCTCCGCGACGGCGAGGGTGATCTCGGTGTCCTCCGGCGACGGGGCGGGCTCGTCCGCGACTCCGGCGGGGGCGAGGCGCAGGGCCAGCCCCTCGATCATTGCGGAGAGGCCGTCGCGGGGCCGCGCGGCCACGTTGATCGCCGCGACCGCCGCCGGATCGATCCGCGTGCGGGGCGCGTAGCGCCGGGGGGAGGGACCAGCGTTCATCGGCGCACGCGCGCGGCCCCGAGCCGGTCCAGGGTGTCGTCCTCGGCGGCGGCTTCCTCGGCCCGCTCCGCCGCCGCCCGGCGTGCCGACAGGATGCGGGTGCGGACCCGCTCCCACCGTTTCGCCTCGCCCATCCGGGCGGCGTGGCGGGCGCGGGCCTGCTTCAGCACCGTGGTGGCGGCCTCGGCATCGGCCGCGCGCTCTCTCACCCGCCCATGGGCCTTCGCGACCTCATCGGCCCATCCCGCGATCCGCAGGCGGGCCTCCATGAGGGCGGTCAGGCCGAGGGAGGCGCTGTCGAGCTTGGCCCGGAGCGCCCGCTCGTTCTCCAGGCGCTCGGCCTCCCGGGCCTCGGCCTCCCGGCCGGCGCGCAGGGACTCCGCTTGCGCCATCTCCCGCGCGGCGACGCCGGCGCGGACGGCGCGGCGCGCCTCGTCCTCCCGGCGGCTCCGCAGGGTCTGGAGCCGGGCCAGATCGACCGGCCTCACGCGACGAGACGCTGCATCCACGCGACGCTCTCCTCGAAGGCGGTGGTTTCGTGCTCGCCCTGGCGCAGGAAGCCGCGCAGGTCTTCGATCCGGGCGATGGCCTTGTCGGTGATGGCGTCGGAGCCGGACTTGTATTCCCCGACCTGCACGAGGAATTCGGCCTCCTGGTAGCGGGCGAGCAATTGCCGGAACCGGCCGGCGGCCTTCACGTGCTCCGGCGCGGCCACCGCGCCCATCACGCGGGACCGGCTCACCAGCACGTCGACGGCGGGGTAGTGATTCTGCGCGGCGAGGCTCGGGGAGAGCACGATGTGCCCGTCGAGGATGCCCCGCGTCTCCTCCGCGATCGGGTCGCCCCCGCCGTCGCCCTCCACGAGGACGGTGTAGAAGGCGGTGATCGAGCCCGTCTCCCCGGGCCCCGCCCGCTCCATCAGCCCCGGCAGGCTGGCGAAGACGGAGGGCGGGAAGCCGCGCCGCGTCGGAGGCTCCCCCGCCGCCAGCCCGATCTCGCGCAGCGCCCGGGCGAAGCGCGTGACCGAATCCATCAGCAGGATGACGCGCCGGCCCTCGTCCCGGAAATGCTCGGCGATGGCGGTGGCGGCGTAGGCGGCCTGCATCCGCTCGATGGCCGACCGGTCGGAGGTCGCCACCACGAGGACGCTGCGGGCCATGCCCTCCGCCCCGAGATGGCGCTCCACGAATTCGCGCACCTCGCGCCCGCGCTCGCCGATCAGCGCCATCACGCAGATGTCCGCCTGCGCGCCCTTCACGATCTGCGCCATCAGCGAGGACTTGCCGCCGCCGGGCTCGCCGTAGATCCCGAGGCGCTGCCCGTCGCCCACGGTGAGCAGGCCGTCGATGACGCGCACGCCGAGGGGCATCGGCCGCGCGATGAGTTGCCGCTTGAGCGGGTTCGGCGCGGTGCCGCGCAGGGAGCGGGTCCGGCAGCCGGCCAGGGAGGCGCCGTCGTCGAGGGGCCGCCCCCGGCTGTCGAGGATGCGCCCGAGGAGGGCCTCACCCACCGGCACCTCGACCATCCGGCCGGTCGGCACCACCTCCGTGCGGGCGGACAGGGACTCGATGGCCCCGATGGGCGTCAGGATCGCGGCCTCGTCGGTCAGGCCGACCACCTCGGCCTCCAGGCGGGTGTCGCCGGCGGGATCCTCCAGCCGGCACAATTCGCCGATGCGGACGCCGGGCACCACCGCCTGGATCACCGTGCCGATGGCCGAGACGATGCGCCCGCGCACCGGGCGCGTGTCGACGCCGGCAACGGCCGCGCGCAGGCGGGGCAGGGCCTCCGCGAGCCCGCCTTCGGTGGGGCCCCGCTCGCTCACGGCCGCGCCTCCGCCCGGAGGAGCCCGTCGCGCAGGGCCCGCAATTGCGCCTCGACGCCGAGTTCGACCCGGCCGACCGCGCTCCGCAGGGTGCATTCGCCGGGGGCGAGGCTGGGATCGGGCTCGATCCGCAGGGCGTGGCCGCCGAGCCCTTCCAGGGCCTTGCGCACCGCATCGGCCTCGCCGGGGGCGAAGCGCAGCACCGCCTGGGCATCGGGGCGAAGCCGTTCCACCGCGTGACCGACGACGCGGGCGATGCGTTCCCCCGGCTCGAACTCGCCGAGGATGCGGGCGACGAGGTCGTGGACGAGGGTCGGCAGGTCTCGCTCCAGGGCCGCGATGTAGTCCGTCGCGCGGGTCGCGGTCTCGGCCAGGAGGCGTGCCGCCTCCTCGGCCCCCGCCGCGCGCCCCTCCGCATGGCCGCGCGCCCGTTCCGTCTCGAGGAGATCGCGGGCCCATTCCCTGGCCTGCGTGGCGTGCTGCCGCGCGGCGACGAGCGCCGCCTCCGCCTCGCCCCAGATCGCCACCTCGGCAGCTTTCAGGATCGGGCCGTCGGGACGCAGGCGCGGGGGTGTGGGGGAATCGTCAGACACCGGAACCGGCCTTCGCATCCCCTTGCGGCGTGAAGGAGCGCGCGACCGCCTCCATCACCGCCTCCGCGTCGACGGCGTCCGAGGGCTCCGCGCCGGCCAGCCCGGGGGGCAGCGCCAGGAGGATCGCGGCGCGCAACGGCGCCGCACGGGTCCGCAGCCACGCGTCGAGGCAGGCCGCGCCGTCGCGGCGGATCGCCCCCGCGAGGTCGCCGCCGTGATCGCGGGCGGTCGCCTCCGCCCCGTGGCGCAGGCCGAGGGCATGGGCCTCCCGCCCGATCGCCGCCACCAGGGCCGCCACGTCCGGTCCCGTGAGAACGCTCCGGATCGCCCGTCCGTGCAGGATCGCCCCCGCCCGGCACACGGCCTCCGCAGGGTCGGCGAGGAGCCATGCGGGCGCGTCCCCCGCTCCCACCGGGCCGGTGCCGAACCAGGCGTCGAAGCGCTCGTTCAACCGCGCGCAGGCGAGGAGGCGGGCGATGGTGGCATCGCTCAGCCCCCCGTGGAGGGTGGCGCGTACCCGGTCCGGATGGATCCGCATCGTCTCAACCGCTCGCATCGGCGATCAAACCCTGCACCGGGGGAGCGTCGAGCTGGGGGCCCTCCGCACGGTTGCGGCGGCGAAGGAACCAGAAGGCGCCGCCCGCGAGGGCGAGCAGGATCACCGCCCCGGCCGCGAGGGCGAGGACGAGGACCGGATCGAGCCCCCCCACGGGGCGCTCCCGCAGGGGCGCCTCGTGGTCGATCGGGGGCCGCTCCACGGGAACGAACACCACCGAGACCTTCTCGTAGTTCAGCCCCTCGATGCTGTTGGCCACCAGCATCTTGATCTGCGGCAGCAGCGCCCTCACCGGCACCGCTTGGTCGTAGCGGATGAAGACGGAAGCGGAGGAGGGCGTGGAATCCTGCTTCAGCAGGTCGTTCCTCGGCAGGACCACATGGATCCGCGCGGAGAGCACGCCATCGATGCCGGAGACGGTCTTCGAGAGCTCCTGGCTGAGGGCGTAGATGTAGCGCGCCCGCTCCTCCGTGGGCGAGGCGACGAGGCCCCCGCCCTTGAAGACCTCGCCCATGCTGGCGAAACTCGGCTGCGGGTAGCCGGCCGCCTTCAGGATCTCGACGGCCTGGGCGAAGCGGGTCTGCTCCACCTGGACGGTGCTGGTTCCGTCCTTCACGCCAATGCGGGCGGCGTCGATCCCCCGGTCGAGGAGCAGCGCGACCATCTCGTTGGCCTCGCGCTCCGAGAGCTTGGTGTAGAGGTCGGTCTTGCAGGCGCCGAGCGCCAGCGCCAGCGCCACGAGCAGCGTGGCCCGGCGCAGGTGCCGGGTTCGGCCGGAACCGGTCGGTCGCGTCATCGCCATGCGCTCAACCGGAGGACAGGAGCTTGTTGAGCGAGCCGGTGAAGCTGCTCGTGGTCTTCGTGACGAGGGAGACCTGCACCACCTGGCCGCTCATCTGCCGGAGCTGGTCCATCATCCCATCGAAGCTCGGCCCCCCGCCCTCGCCGGGCGGGCCGGGGAGGGCCGTGGCGGCGGCGCCCCGCTGCAGGGTGTCGAGCCGGTCGAGCACATGGTGGCCGAGGGAGAGGCCGTCGATGGGCGGCGACGCGCTGACCTCCGTCACGATCCGCGGGCGCAGCGACGCCTCCGCCGGGCCGCCGAGCCGGGCCGTCTGCGCGGGCACGGGCGCGGGCGCCTCGGGGGGCGCCGGCCGGAAGGCCTCGAAAGCCTCCGCGCTGCTCGTTTGAGACGCGCCACCGGGCGCGGGCATCGCCCCGCCGAGACCCGCCGCAATCGACTCGATCGCCATACCGCCGACATCGCGGATCAGCTCATCTCCGATCCCCGCGCGCTGCGCCTCGCGGCGGCGGTGCTGCTGGGCATGGCGGCCGTGCCCGGCTTTCCCACGCCGGTCTTCCTGATCCTCGCTTGCCTGTTCGCGGCGGCGAGCGTCTGGCTCACGCCCAAGAAGAATTCGGCCGCAGAAGCCGAGATCGTCGAGGAGCCCGCGCGCGTGACGAAACCCGCCCTGCCGGCCGAAGTCGCTCCCGTCATGATGCACCTCGCGCCCAGCCTCATCGCCGAGATCGGCACGGCGGCTCTCACCCGCGCCATCGCGCGTCTGCGTGCGGCGGCCTCCACCGATCTCGGCGTGGCGATCCCCGAGGTGGGGTCCACGGTCGACCCCGACCTGGCCGAGGGCGACTTCCGCATCGATATCGAGGGCGTCCCCGTGGAGAGCGGCCACATCCTCCCCGGCCAGTTGCTGTTCGCCGACGATTTCGCCAACCTCGAATTGTCCGGCATCCCTCACACCAGGGAGGCGGGCGCGGAGGGGCCGATCTGGATCGAGGCCGCCCACCGGGCGAGCCTCGATGAGGCCGGCATCGGCTATCTCGATGCCGGGGGGGGCGTCGGCACGCGCCTGCGCAGCGTCCTCGTCCGCTACACCGGCCGGTTCGTCGGCATCCAGGAGACGCGCACCCTCCTCGCCAGGATGGAGGCGGGCTACGGCGACCTCGTGAAGGAGGTTCTACGCTCCGTTCCGGTCCCGCGCATCGCGGAGGTGATCCGCCGTCTGGTCGAAGAGGGGATTCCCGTTCGCAACACGCGGTTGCTGCTCGAAGCCTTCGCCGAGTGGGGCGAGCGCGAGGCCAATCCGCTTCTCCTCGCGGAATACGTGCGCACCGGGTTGAAACGGCAGATCTGCTACCGGCACGCGAACGCGCACAAGGTGGTCGCGGCCTATGTCTTCGAGCGCGAGGCCGAGGAGACGATCCGCTCCGCCGTGCGCGACACCGCCGTCGGCCCGTATCTCGTCCTCGAAGACCACGCCTCCGAAGCGCTGCTCTCGCAGATGCGAGCGTTCCAGGAGAAGGCCGCCCACCGGACCGGTGAAGCCGAAATCGGGCGCCCCGTGGTGCTGGCTGCCCTCGATCTCCGCCGCTTCGTGCGCGGGTTCCTCTCCCGCAACGGCATCGACATTCCGGTCCTGTCGTATCAGGACCTTGCCGAAGAGTTCTCCGTGCGTCCGGTGAGTTCGATCAGCCTCGTGCGGCCGGGACGGCACGAGGCGCTCGCGGCCGGTTGAGGCCGCGCGTCGTCAGCTGAACTGGGTCATGCTCAGGGCGAGGGCCGCAGCGAGGGCGGCAACCTGCGCCTCCGGCTTCGGCATGGCTGCGCCCGAGCCCGCGCTGACGGGAAAGGCGCCGTCATTCCGCGACGACAAGGCGGCCGCGACCTTCGCCGCCAGAACCACCGCCTTGGGAATCTGGATCGGCGCATCGTCCTCGCTCTCCAGCACGTAGCCGGTGCCGCGCACGGTGCGAACCTTCGCCGTGGCCCCCGCCCCCTGGAGATGGCTGCGCAGACGGTAGATGCCGACCTCGATGGCGTTGGAGGACACGTCATCCTCGAAGCTGTAGAGGCCTTCCTCAAGGACCCCCTTCGTCACGGTCTTGCCGGCCCGGCGGATCAACATCTCGAGGATGCAGGTCTCCCGGCGCGGCAGGCGCATCCGCTTGCCCGCAATGCGGACCTCCCGGATCACGGAATCGAACTCCACGTTCCCCGCCCGCAGGACCGATCCCAGCGTCGAGGCGGGCCGGCGCAGGACGGCGCGGATGCGGGCCACCAGCTCGTCCATGGGGATCGGCTTGAGGATGTAGTCGTCCGCCCCCGCGTTCAGCCCCTCGACACGGTGCCAGACCGCACCGCGCTCGGCGGTGACGATCAGGATCGGCGCCGTGCTCCCCGCCCGGCGCTGCTCGCGGACCCAGTCGAGACCGTCGCCATCCGGCAGAACCCGTTCGGTGAGGATCGCATCGTAGGGGGCGACACCCGTCGCATCCCGCGCGGCGTCGATTGTCCGCACAGTATCGACGACGAAACCCTTGCCGCGCAATGCATCCGCAATCGACTTCGTGCAAGCACGGTCGACGTCAACGATCAAGACTCTCATGGATTGTCCGAGCAACGTCTAGTTGTTGCAGCCCAGGAATGCCGGAATTGGCCCCGTAACAAGCCTCGCGATACGCGGCATATGTGTCGGATTGTTAACGTTTTAGAAAAAGTTTGCGCGGAAAGAGCCTACGAATACACGTGCTGATGTGTTTTGCCGGCATTGGATTTGAAATGCGGACTTCACAGCTTAAAAAAAGGGACGGAACGGCTGAGCCGTCCCGTCCCGACGCCCGTGTCGACTTGCGACGACGGCGCTATAACCAGGCAAGAGGATGAAGTTCTAACTCATTTTTTTTTTCATCGCTGGTTCCGTCCCAGTTATGCTCCGATTCATTGATGTATTGTTGGGTGATATCGTGACCGCCCGGGGTCTTCCAGGTCTTGCTGCTCTCGTCCTCGACAAACGTAAAGGCGCCATCGAGGGTCCGTCGGTCGAGCGCGACCCCATCGTCGGACTGCCGGACCGTGAGGTTGTTCTTGCCGTCGATATCGCCGGCGATGCCGGACACTTCCATGGCCTTGTCGTCCTGGGTGATCAAGAGCTTCGACGTGTAGGTCTTATCACCGCCATTTCCGATCGTATCGAGGGTGATCTTGATACCATCCGCCAGTTGGAGGCTCATCCCCTTGTGGAAGTCGACCTCATTCTTGCCATCAGCCCCGAAGTCAACGTGGGGATCGCCCCAGATATTCGTCTTCTGGCCAGTGAAGTTATTCACTAGCATGACCGATTCATCTTTTTCGGCGATCTTGAGGGTGTAATGATTGCCGAGGTGGATTTCGCCAGCCCCGTCCTTCACGTCGCTCGTCCAGACGCCGTTCGACGAATCACGGCTCTTGGCCTCCGTGGTCGCAGGGGCCTCCGTGGCGACCTGATTGTTCGCCACCTGGCTCGCGGCAGGCGCCACATTCGTATTCGTGGAATGCTGTTGGTTGTTGCCGGCCGGGGGATTGGCATCCCGAATAAATTCCATCTGCCCGGCGATGTTGTCGAGCATGGAGTTCTTCTGCGTTGCCGGCAGGGTCGAATCGGCGACTTGGCCTGCCAGCTCCTTGTAACCGTTCATGAGGCCCGCAGGGCTGCTCTGTGAGGCGCTGGTCTGATGGGCGGCCTGGGCGACCTCGGCTTGAGGCGTGTACGATGTGGTTGTGCTCTGAGAGGCCGCCGCTTAGCCAGCCGCGAAGCCATCGATGAGCGCCAGCTTCTCCTGCGGATCGATGGTTTGGGCAATACGCCCCAAGAAAGGATCCACGGGGGCAGCATGCGCGCCAGCACTCTGGGCCGCCACAAAAGCATTCTGAAATTGTGCTGCCTGGACCGTATTGTCGGCCGTTGACGCCGCCGCTACCGTAGATCCCGACGAATTTACATTATCTATCATGATTCCCTCTGTCATTCATTGGTTCGGGAGCCAGCCAAATCTCGGGGCGCGCCGAAAGTCACTTCCCGGACATGGTCGTCCGAGCGGCATTCAGCCCTGGATACCTCCAGCTCAACGCGGGATGTAGGAATGCAAGCTTTCGTAAACCTGACGGCTCGAACGAATGGCGGGATCGGCTGATCGAAGGGAGCCGAGCGGGAGCCCCCCCGGCGAGAGCAAAGATTCAGTCAGATGGACGTCAGGTCAGCGACCTATGGGTCCTGACATTGACCTCGTCCGCTGAAGGCCGGTGTCGAATCCGATTGCTCTCATCGAAGAAGCGAAAGAAACATGGCGGTCAAAATCGATTCGCCGCGTCTGCCTGCTGGCACTGTTCTGCCGCCCTGTGGCGCGGACCTGCCGAAGTCGCAGGAGAGTTGGTCGTCCACGCTGGCGAACGCAAGTATCTGCGGCGCGGACATGCTGCCGTCCGGTGAGGCCGGCGTCGAACACAAGACTCACGGTTCCCTCTGCGGAGCGAAGGAGAGCAGCCACTCGACCTGCGCGATGAAGCAGAGCTTCGCGTGCGGCGCCAATGCCGGAACCTTGACTTCCTGCGCGGCAGCCATGGATCTCGTCTGCGCCGTCAAAGCCGCCGCGGAGACAGCGTGCGAAGCCAAGCTGGGCATCTGTGCAACGGATGTCGGCATGGACAGCTTCTGTGGAGCCGATGCCGGGGCTTGCGGCGCGAAGGGCGGGGTCGACACGGCCTGTGGCCTCAAGATGAGCGGCTGCGGCGCGAATGCCGGGGCGCTCACCCTCTGCGGAGCCGACGCCGGCGCCTGCGGCGCGAATGCTGGCTACTTATCGGCCTGCGGCGCGAAGGCATCGGTCTGCGGCGAGAACGTGGGCGGCGCCGGCGCATGCGGGGCGAACTTCGGTATGTGCGGAACGAAGTTCGGCATGGGCAAGCTCTGCGGCGTGGACGCGAGCATCTGTGCCGCGAAGACCAGCATGCCGGCGACCTGCGGCGTCGACGTGAAGCTCGGCGGGGCGAGCGTCCAGGCTGTCGCCTGCGGTACGGATATCGGGGTCTGCGGCGTGGACGCGCAAGCGGGTGCGTGCGGCGCGAACGTGGGGGCCTGCGGTGCGGACGTCACCGTCGGGACCTGCGGCGCGGATGCCAGGCTGTGTGGCGCGGACGTCGAAGCCGTCGCCTGCGGCGCCAATGTGGGGGCGTGCGGCGTGGACGCCGTCGCCGAGATCTGCGGTGAGGCGGCGAGAGTTTGCGGCGCGAATGCTGAGGCGGAGATCTGCGGGGCCAACGCGAATGCCTGCGGCGCGAATGCTGAGGCGGAGATCTGCGGGGCCGACGCGAATGTCTGCGGCGCGAATGCTGAGGCGGAGGTCTGCGGGGCCAACGCGGATATGTGCGGCGCCGACGCTCACGTGGGAGTCTGCGGTGCGGATGCCGTGGTCTGCGCCGTGAAGGCTGGCGGAGAGGCCTGCGGAGTCGATGTCGGGGCCTGTGCCGTCGATGCGGGAGGCGCGTGCGGGGTCAACGTCAAGAACGGCGACCCCTTCTCCTGCTGCCTCATCAACGTCATTCCGTTTCTGCCGTCATGCTGATCATCGACAAGCAACACAGCGCAGCGAGGCTCAGCCTCGCGGAGATCACCGCCCCCGGTCGCGGTTACGTCTCGGACCCGGACGCCTTCGCGGGTTTCGTCACCGGGCTAAAGCTGGAATCCTGGATTCTCGCCGAGCCCGCCTGGCGCACCGCCCCCGGTCGAGCCGGCGCTCCCTACTTCGCGACGCTGATGCATGGCGCGGTCCCGCGCTTCTACGATGCCGCCCACCTCGAAACGCTGGGCGGGCGCTTCGCCCTGCGCATCGCGGGACTGAACGGACGGGGTGATTTCACGGTGACCGTCATGAACCGCCGGGTTCTGACGCTCTCCGGCCTGCCCCATGACGCGGAGACGGGGCAGCCCGTCATCGACGCCGAGATCCGCGCCGAGGCCTTCCTGGCCCTGTGCAACGATCTGCTCGCCGAACTCGCACAGACCACGCTGGACCGGCTCGCCATGGCCCGGGCCGCACGGGCGCAAGCCGCCTGAGGAGGAACCATGCTCGATTTCGACGCCAAAGATTCGCAGGTTTCGACCGCCGATCTCCCGCCACAGGCCGACGCTCTCGAAGCGGCCGCACGGCAGACCCTCCGCCGCCTGCCGCCGCCTGCCGGCGAGACGGCACGCTACAGGACCTCGCGCTACGACATCACCGTCCGGCTGGCCGACGGAGCCAGCCTGCTGTTCAACAGCCGCACACGCTCCCTGATCCTCCTCTCCGCCGGGGAGAGCGCGGCCTATGCCGGCTTGGCGGGGCTGGGCGTGTTCGGCGATGACCACGTCACCGATCCCCTGCTGCTGCGGGTGCTCATCGGCGGCGGCCACGTGGTGAGCGAGGCCGTCGACGAGTTGGCGGTCGTGCGGGCGGAGTATGAATCGGCCCGGCATGCCCCCAACAGCCTGTCGCTGACGGTGGCGCCCACGATGGCCTGCAACTTCGCGTGCGGATACTGCTTCCAGGGCCAGCACAAGCCCTCGAAGAAGATGACGCCGGAGGTGCAGGATGCGATCATCGATTTCGTGAAGTCTCGTCGGGATCTCAAGTCCCTGAACGTGGTCTGGTATGGCGGCGAACCGCTGATGGGGCGGGATGCGATCTTCCGCCTGTCCGATCTTCTGATCGCCTATTGCGACAAGAACGGCATCGCCTACCGGGCCGGGATCGTCTCCAACGCGTGGTTCCTCACCGCCGAGGTGGCGGCCCAACTCTATGCTCGCCGGGTCCAATGGGTGCAGGTCACCATCGACGGCGACCGCGAGACCCACGACACGATGCGCCCCCTGACCTCCGGCGGGGGGACCTTCGACCGCATCCTCGACAACATCGAGCAGACCCTCGACACCACGGCCCTGTCGATCCAGACGCGGGTCAACGTCGGACAGAGCAACGTCGACCGCGCCGCCGCCATGCTGGACGATTTCGCCGCCCGGCGGCTCGCGCAGCGCGGCCGGTTCGGCGTGTATTTCTCGCCGATCGAGGCCTCCACTCCCGAGAGCGGCAGCGCCTTCGAGGAGCGGCTGTCGCGGGCCGAGTTCAACCGGCAGGTCCTGGCCCTGGAGGGCCGGGCGCGCGAACTCGGCTTCGCCGGAATCCAGACTCCCTCGAGCGGCTTCATGGGCCTGTGCGTCGCCGCCTCGAAGGGGGGCTACGTGATCGCGGGCAATGGCGACGTCCACAAGTGCTGGGAGACGGCCCACGATCCGTCCAAGCGCACGGGAAGCATCTTCACGCCCGACACGCTGCACGAGAGCGTCAACGCCACCCTGTGGGAGCAGTGGACGCCCTTCGACAACGCGATCTGCTCCGCGTGTAAGATCCTGCCCCTATGCGGCGGCCACTGCGCGCATCGGTTCATCTACAACAACCCGGACGATACGGCGTTGCCCTGCCCGAGTTGGAAGTGGAACACGGCCGATTACCTCTTCAGCCGTGCGAAGACTCTGGGCGTCGTCACGCAGGACCAGTGGCTCCCCGAGGAAGCCACCGTGGACGCCAAGCAATCCGGCGAGCGACAGTCGCCGGAGTCGCTGCGGGCTTCCCAGACCGTGGTGCTGGAGAAAGTGAGCCGCCTCCACGGGCGTCCGTTCGATCGGGCCATGATGCTGGCCGGCGAGGCGGCCCTCGAGGTCACCCCATCATGAATGCGCCCGTATCCACCGCCGCCTTCCAGGCCGAACGGTTCGACACCCTCGTGATGCGCGCCTTCGCGGCGGAGCCGAGCCGGCATACGCGGGACCGCCTGATCGCCGAGGTCCGTTCCGGGCGGCACGACGGGCTCTTGCTGCGCGCGGCGGAGGGCCTGGACAGCCTGCCCGAGGCCGAGGAACGGCGCGCGGCAATCAACACGATCGACTTCGCCTTCGAACCGCTGGTGCTTCCCAGCCTGTCGCTCGCCCAGGCCCAGGCCTATTGCACGGGCGTGGAGCGGAGCCTGCGACTGGGCGATGCGAGCGGCCTCGACAGGCCCGGCCCCCTCTGGGTGGACACGGTCCATCATGCCTGCGTCTTCTCGGTCCTGTTCCAGTTCTCGGCGCATCTCGCGCAGGTCCGGTCCTGCGACCGCATCGTGCTCCTGCACCAGGGCGCGCGGCCCGAGCCACGTCTGGGGGTCGTCGCGAATCTTGCAGCGCGGCTGCTCCGGGTACAGCCCGTGAGCCTGCCCCTGCGCGGGGCATGGTTCAAGGATCTCGCGGCTATCGCCACGCCGCGGACCCTGATCTTCTCGATGGCCGACATGCCCGCGCTGGCTTTCCCAGCGGCGTCGCGGCGTACGCCGGCACAGGTGGACCTGTTCACCGCCGAGGGCATCCACCGCCGGGTCGATGTGGTCGCCGGCTCCGCCGTCCTCGCCAAGCGGCTGGGCGCGAACCACCTCGTGCTCGACTATCCGCAGCCCGACCGGATCCGCCTGTCGCCCTACGATGCCGGTCGCCCTCCGACCTGCCCGCTGGTGGATTGGGTATTCTGGCCGATCCTCGTGGGGGCTCACCCTGCGGGAATGGCTTCCGTCACGTCAGCAAGCGAGATCCGGCCATGAAGACGAATATTCAGACCTTGGCCAACGGCTGGAGCACCGCCTTCAATTCCGGGCGCATCGATGACTTGGTCGCCTACTATGCCGCCGACGCCCATGTCTTCCCGCCGGGACGCCCCATTCTGACGGGCGTGACCGCCTTGCGCATCTACTTCAACGGCGTTCGCGCTCAGGGCTTTCAGGACTACCGCGTCCGGATCGACGACATCCTCAACGAAAGCGGCCTGACCGTGGCGACCGGGCGATGGGAGATCACCGGCCCCGGCCAGGACGGCTTCGCCCGACGCTACGACGGAAACTGGCTGATCGGGCTGCCTAAACAAGCGTCCGGCAAGATCGCCCTGCAGATGTGGAACTGACGCTGGCACCTCACAATCGAGCGTAGCATAGCCGCGCCGATTGCCCGCTTGTCGCGAACTTACTTGAACTTACGCTGAAATGGCATCTCAATAAACACGACTACATCGCGAACAGTGCCCGATACGCCACACATGCCCGTCGGCAATCGTTTAAGATCCGTGAAGGATGCAAGGCATCGGAGTGGCCCAGTCGGCGATGTGGATGGTGGGAGCAGGCGGAGGGCGGGGGGCTGCCTTCGCCCTGAGATGCGCGGCCCTGACCCTCGCCCTCCTGACGGGAGCCGCCGCCGATCCCGCGCCCACCGCCCCCACGCCGGGCTGGGAGAGCGTGGCCATCGCGATCAAGGTGCATCCGAAGGCCGAAAAGCCCGAGCAGCCCTCGGGGGGCGGCGGCCCGCCGCCGGAGCGGCCAACAGAGACGCCCGATGGGGGGCTGGCGGTGCCCGCGCGGGGGGACATCGCCCTGAACATCTCGCGGGGCCAAACCCTGCGGCTCACACGCCCGGCCAGCTCGATCTTCGTCGCGGACCCGGCCATCGCCGACATCCAGACGCCGTCGAACCAGGTCGTCTTCGTATTCGGCAAGAAGGCGGGGCACACCAGCCTGTTCGCCCTCGACGCCTTGGGCGAGCCCATCGCCGAGTACGGCGTGGCGGTGACGCCGCCCATCGAGGATCTGCGCGGCCTCCTGCGCACCGAGATCGGGGACGAGCGGATCAACGTCGCCTACACGCCGAACGGCGCGGTGCTCAGCGGCAGCCTGCCCAATGCCGCCCTGGTCGAGAGCGCGAAGGCGATCACCGCCCAGTTCCTCGGCGCGGGTGCGACCGTGACGAACCGCCTGCGCGTGTCGGGGGCCTTGCAGGTGAACCTGCAGGTGCGCGTTGCGGAGGTCCGCCGCAGCGTGCTCAAGGAATTCGGCATCAACATCAACGCGCGCACCCATGCGGGCGCGGTCGGCTTCACGGTGGTCTCGGGCGGGCGCGGCGCCGCGTCCGAGACGCGAAGCTCCGGGCGCACCAACTCCCTGGGCATCAGCTATTCCGACGGCATCAACAGCGTGTCGGCGACCCTCGACGCCCTGGCCGAATCGGGGCTCGTGACCATCCTCGCCGAGCCGAACCTCACCGCCATCTCCGGCGAGAAGGCGAGCTTCCTCGCGGGCGGCGAAATCCCGATCCCCGTGGCGCAGGCCTTGGGCCAGACCTCCGTGCAGTTCCGCCGCTTCGGCGCGAGCCTCGAATTCCAGCCGACCGTGCTGTCGAACAACCTCATCAACATCCACGTCCGGCCGGAGGTGAGCGAGATCACCCCGGCCAACGGCATCGAAATGAACGGGGTGAACATCCCCGGCCTCACCACGCGCTCGGCGGACACGGTGGTGGAACTGGCGAGTGGCCAAAGCTTCGCCATCGGCGGCCTCATCCGCAGGACCTTCGGCACCAACATCGGCACCATGCCGGGCATCGGGGACATCCCGATCCTCGGGGCCCTGTTCCGCTCGAGCGCCTTCCAGAAGGAGGAGACCGAGTTGGTGATCATCGTCACCCCCACCATCGTGCGGGCGGCCTATGGCCCGCAGGCCCTCGAAGCCCCCACGGACCGGCTCGCGCCGCCGACCGATGCCGGCCGCGTCCTGCTCAACACCCAGTCGAAGGCGCCCGCGAAACGCCGGGCGCCGCGCAAGGGTTCGGTGGGGCTCACGGGCGATGCGGGGCTCGGCGTGCCATGAACGGCGCCCCCCTGAGAACCGCCCTCGCGGCGCTCGCCGCCCTGTCCGCCCTCGCGGGCTGCAAGCCCGTCACCCTCCCGCCGCCGGTGACGGGCGGCGACGGGCAGGAAATCCTCGTCGAGGCGGTGCCGACCCGCATCCTCGTCGGGCGCGGCGGCATCCCCCTGGGGCGTCTCGCGGGCGCCCTCGGCGCGGCCGCGCGGGGGCGGTTCGATGCCCTGCATCTCACGCTCTATGGCCGGGACAGGGGGAGCCTGCGGGCGGTGATCGCGGTCGCCCGGCGGGCGGGCGTCGACCCGCTGAAGATCCACGTCGTGCCGGGATCGGGCCCGCCCGGTTCGGTGGAGGTGATCGCCGCGCGCTTCGCCGCGCTGGCGCCGGTCTGCCCGTCGCTGGCCATCGTCGAGCCCTCGCTCAACGACAACGATTTCGAGCCGACCCTCGGCTGCTCCACCCGCCGCAACCTCGCGGCGATGGTCAACGACCCCGCCGACCTCCTCGGCTCGGACGCCGTGGTGCCGAGCGACGGGGCCTACGCGGCGCGGGGCATCGAGCGCTACCGCGACACCAAGGCCACCCTCGGCCAGCGGGATGCCCACGCACCGGGCAGCCCGCAACCCTGACGCGCGTTGACCCGTCGGCGAGCCGACCTGTACGCATCCGCGCGGCTACCCCTTACGGAGAGACCATCCATGCGTGCCACCGCCCGAGTCGTGCTGCTCTGCCTTTCGCCGCTCCTGGCGGGCGCGGCCGCTGCCGAGGATTTCACCGCCGGCTCCCTCACGATCGGCCAGCCCTGGTCGCGGGCGACGCCGAACGGCGCCAAGGTCGCGGGCGGCTACCTGACCGTCACCAACACCGGGTCCGAGCCCGACACCCTGACCGGCGGCACCTTCGCGGAGGCCGGCAGCGTCGAGATCCACTCCATGTCCATGGAGGGCGGCGTGATGAAGATGGCCCCGGTGGAGAGCGGCCTCGTCGTGAAGCCGGGCGAGACGGTGACGCTCAAGCCCGGCGGCTACCACCTGATGTTCCTCGGCCTGAAGGATCCGCTGAAGAAGGGCGAGTCCGTGAAGGGCACCCTGACCTTCGCCAAGGCCGGCTCCGTGCCGGTGACGTTCAGCGTCGAGGCCCTGGCCGCCAAGGCGCCGGGCGCCGCCGGCGGCGAGATGGACCACGGCAAGGGACATCATCACTGAGGCGTCGCGGGACCGTGGCCCGATCCGGGACCACGGTCTTCACGCCCGATGATTGCAACTTTTATTCTACATCTCGATAGATATACAATCGAAGTACAGCCACGAACCGTCAGTCATCGCGTCAAAACCGTCTTGGCGCGGGCTAAATCCTGCGCTAGGGCGCATTCGGCTCCCTGCGGAGCCGTCGCACTCATGGAGCGTTCGCAGCGATGGTCGAACCGGCCCCCGCCCGTCCGGGCATCTTCGTCGCCACACCGGTCTACGGCGCCGCCTGCTACATGCCCTACGTCACGGGGCTGCTGTCCCTGCAGAAGATCTGCGCCGAGGCGGGAATCGGGTTCGACTATTTCTACGTGAGCGGTACCGCCCTGCTGCATGAGCACCGCAACGTCGCGGCCGCCGCCTTCATGCGCCACAGCGACCTGTCGCACATGCTCTACGTCGATTCCGATATCGGCTTCGACGGGGCGGACATCCTGCGCATGTTCGTGGAGCAGCGGGAGGTCGTGCTGGGCCCCTATCCGGCCAAGCACATCAACTGGCACGGCATCGTGGAGACGGCCCGGCAGAACCTGGACCTTCCGGCTCACGAGATCGCCCTGCGGATGGCCGATTACAGCACGAACTTCTACGGCCTGGGCGACCGGACCACCTTCACCGCGAACGGGCTCAACGAGATCCATGCGGGCGGCGCGGGGCTCATGATGATCGCGCGCTCGGCCCTCGCCCGAATCGACCGGGCTTATCCCGGCGCCCGGAGCCGCTTCCCCGACTGCTACCGCCACCTCGTGCCGAACGTCGACACCCTGGTCGAGTATTTCGCGTTCGACCGCGAGCCCGACGGGCGGCTGCTCTCGGAGGATCTGACCTTCTGCAAGCGCTGGCGGGATATCGGGGGCAAGATCTACGCGGCGCCGTGGGTGCGCACGACCCATGTCGGCCCGTTCTACTTCCGGGGCGAGTTGCCGTCTCTGCTGTCGGGCAGCGCGCCGGCCGAGCCGATCGTCGTGCCCGAGCCGATGGGGGCCCCCGCACCCGCGCCCAAACCCAAGCCCGCTTCGGAGGCGATCATCCTCCCCGAGGCCATGTCGAAGCCCGAGCCGGCGGAAGCCGCCGCCAAGCGCCGTCGGCCCGGACGGGGCGCCAAGGCCTCCGCCGCCGACGACGAGGTCGGCTCGGCCTGAGCGTCAGCGCGGCTCGGCGGGGGCGATGGCGACGCGGTCGAACCCGCCGAGGCGGTAGACGAGGTAGGACAGGAGCCATGCGGCCGCGAACAGGCCGACGATGCCGAAACCGAGCACCCCGAAATGCTCGTTCACGGCGCCGACCCAGCCCCAGAATCGGCCCTCCAGGCCGAGCTTGTCGGCGATGAGGTTGAGGGCTTCGAGCGTGCCCACCACCAGGGCGACGACGACCGAGATCGCCGTGATGGTGAGATTGTAGAACAGCCGCCGCATCGGCTGGACGGTGGCCCAGCGATAGGCGCCGAGCATCAGCACCCCGTCGGCGGTGTCCACGAGGGCCATGCCGGCGGTGAACAGCGCGGGGAAGACGAGGATCGCCCACGGGTCGGCCCCCCGGCTCGCCTCGGCCGCCGAGAGCCCGAACAGGCTCACCTCCGTCGCGGTGTCGAAGCCCAGCGCGAAGAGGAAGCCCAGCGGGTACATGTGCCAGGGGCGCGTTATGAGGCGGAAGAGCGGACGCAGCAGCCGGGCGAGGACACCCTGGCCGGCGAGGAGCCCGTCGAGGTCGGCCTCCGCGTAGCGCCCGGTGCGGCGCACCTGCCGGAAGCTGCGCCAGACGCCCGCCAGGATCACGAAATTCACGAGGCCGATCACGATCAGGAAGCCGGCCGAGACGCCGGTGCCGATCAGGTTGCCGAGCTGCCGGAACTCGTCCGACGCGGTGAGGAGGCTCGTCGTCGCCAGCGCGACGGCGGCCGCCGCCGCGATCACGATCGTGGAATGGCCCAGGGCGAACCACAGCCCGACCGAGACCGGGCGCTGACCCGCCTGCAACAGCTTGCGCGTCACGTTGTCGATGGCGGCGATGTGGTCGGGGTCCACGGCGTGGCGCAGGCCGAACACGTAGGCGAGCAGGGCCGTCGAGAGCAGGGTGGGGCTGTGCGCGAAGGCGCTCCAGGCCCAGAGCCACGCCCCGACATTGCCGACGACCAGCAGGGCCGCGAGGAGACCGAGCCGCCGGCTGAGGCGTGATGTCTCGGGAAGGGAGGAAACCACTGTCACCCGTGGGGCCGGAGGGACGGCGCGTCGCCGCGCAGGTAGGGCGCCTGGACCTCGGCGGCCCGCAGCGCCGCCCGAAGGTAGCGGCTCCGGCCCGTGGGTCCAGAGGGCGTCGGTTCCGGTGGCGTCGGTTCCGGTGGCGGCGCTCGCCCCGCCTCGGCCGCGCGCTTGGCGGCCACGAGGGCGGGGTCCCCCCAGGCATCGAGGATCGCCTGGAAGGCCTCGTGCCGGGCCCGGACGAAGGGGATCGCCCGGCCCGCGCCATCCTTCGCCGGATGGGGCGGGTGCAGGGCGCCGCAGGGCACGAGGCCCGGCGGGATCGGTGCCGTGGCGGCGTGGCTGCGCCCGGCCCGCAGGATCTCCGGCACGAGGCGCGCATGCGGCCCCTCCGGCCCCGCCTGCCACGGGGTGAACACCTCGATCCGGCCGATCCGCGTCAGGAACACCCGGTGCGGGTTCGCCTCGGCGAGCCAGCCGCCGGGGGCGAGCGAGGGACAGTCGCCCCCGGCCCGCAAGCGGGCGATGAGGGCGGGGTCCGCCGTGCGGATGCAGGCATCGACCGCGCGCAGGGAGAGGCCGAGGTCGAACAGGATCGCCCCGCGATCCTCGTCCCGCGCCGCCGCCGCGTCCGGCCCGAGTTCGGTGAGGGCGCCCCGCTGGGCCATGGCACAGGCTTCCTCCGGCAGGCACAGGGCGACGGCGTGACTCCAGCCGGTTGCGAAGGCGGTCTCGTAGGCGAGCGGCCGCAGGGTGGGCGGCGGCGCCAGGGCGAGGGCACCCCGCGCCGTGGCGAGCCCGAAACGCCCGTCCGCCAGGGGGAGGGCGGGCTCGTCCGCATCCCGCCGGAACGCGGCGAGGGCGCCGAAACTGCCGAGGCTCCAGCCCGTTTCGGCCTCCGCCAGCGCCCCGTGCAGGAGGGCGTCCACGGGGCCGGGGGTCCCCCCCTCACTCGGCGGCGGCACGGACGGGGGCTGCAGCAGGGGCTGCGGTGGACTCGTCATCGAGGCTGCGGTCCTTCGTCTCCGGCAGCAGCATCGCGGCGATGGTGCCGACGAGGCTGAACGCCGCGAGATAATAGGCCGGCGCGAGGCGGTCACCCGTGGTCGTCACGAGCCAGTTGATGATGAAGTTCGTGCTGCCGCCGAAGAGCGAGACCGACAGGGCGTAGACCAGGGCGAGCCCGGTGCTGCGCACCGAGCGGGGCAGGGCCTCGGGGATGCCGACGATGATCGCGGCGGCGTTGATGGAGGACAGGGCCGAGAGCAGGAAGGTCACCGCGTAGACGGCGGCCGGGCCGGGCGTGCTCAGCAGCCAGAGGAAGGCCGGCACCGCCAGGATGAGGATCGCCGCCCGGGGCCAGATCATCACCGGCCGCCGCCCGAACCGGTCGGCGAGCCAGCCGCCGAGCAGGGGGAAGGCCACCGAGGCGAGGCCCAGCGCGATGGGCACCGCGGTGGCGGCGGTCTCGCTGAGGCCGAGGGTCGCCCCGGCATAGACGGGCATGTTGGTGCCCACCGCGTTCGAGACCGTGGAGGCCGCAATCACGAGGAAGGTCAGGCCGAGCATCCGCCAATGGTCGCGCAGGAGCCGCCCGACCACCTCCCGCGCGGAGCCCGCCGCCTGCGGGTCCTCGCCCTCGCCGGCCGTCTCGGGCAGGTGGCTGCGGATGATGAGGCCGACGGGCACCACGGTGAGGCCGAGCAGGAACATCACCCGCCAGCCCCATTGGTTCATGGCGGCATCGCCGATGGTGAGGGCCAGCAGGGTGGAGACGAGGCCCGCGAGCAGCGCGGCGCAGCCCTGGCTGGCGATCTGCCAGCTCGTCACGAAGCCCCGATGGCGGGGGGGCGCGGCTTCGAGGAGATAGGCGGTGGAGGGCCCGACCTCGCCGCCCAGCGCCATCCCCTGGATGAGCCGCCCGGCGATGACGATGGCCTGCGCCCAGCCCCCGATCTGCGCGTAGCTCGGGCAGGCGGCGAGGATGAGCATGCCGACCGCCATGAGGGCGATGGTGACGAGCATGGCGGGTTTGCGCCCGGCCCGGTCGGCCAGCGCCCCGATCACCACGCCGCCGATCGGCCGCATGACGTAGCCGACGCCGAACAGGGCGAGGGACGCGAGCAGGCTGTGGCTGGCATCGGCGGCGGGGAAGAACGCCTCGCCGATGGGCTTCGCGAAGAAGGCGTAGACGGTGAAATCGTAGAATTCGAGCGCATTGCCGAGGACGACCGCGCCGACGGACTTCCGGTCGAGGCCGGGCCGCTCGGCGGCAGCTTGGGTGGACAGATCCATGCGGTGACGCTCTCGCCTGTTCGGCACTGGGGCGGCGGAGGTAGTGCGATGCCCGCGAAAGGGGAGGGCGAGGCCTCCGCCCCGGGAGGAATCGTTGCCCGCGCCAAGAAGCGCAAAGCAAGGCTGGACAGGAGCCTCGACCGCCTCTATACCCCCGCCGTCCGCAGCCGAAACGGCCCGCGTCGACGCCCAGGTAGCTCAGTTGGTAGAGCATGCGACTGAAAATCGCAGTGTCGGTGGTTCGATTCCGCCCCTGGGCACCATCAGTTCGCTAAACGACTGATTTCGCTCTCGAAACCAGCGCCGAGCTTACCCATCCGCACAAACGGACGGTGCCGTTTTCCGTGAACGCGCCTCGTCATGGGAGCCCTCCGGCTTGGGCGTTCCGCCCCGGCAAAGCCGCGCCCCTCCCACGCGCCACGGCCGAGCCTCCGTATCCAAAACCATCGCGACTGCGATAGGACGGGGCGCTCGATACGGGTGGGGTGAGGAGTCCATGGCAGGGAAGGACGAGCCGGCTTGGCGCGTCGGCGTCTTGTTCTCCCGCAGCGGAGTCAGCGGCATCACGGAGACCGAGCACTTCCTCGGCACCGCGCTGGCCATCGAGGAGATCAACACGGCCGGGGGCGTGCTGGGGCGGCCGATCGAGCCGGTCTGCTACGATCCGGCCGGCGACACCGATGCCTACCGGTCCTTTGCCCGGCGGATGCTCGCCGAGGACGGGGTCGAGGTGGTGTTCGGCTGCTCCCTGTCGGCGAGCCGCAAGTCGGTCCTGTCCACCGTCGAACGGCATAACGGCCTCCTCTGGTACCCCTCGATCTACGAGGGGTTCGAGTATTCGGAAAACATCGTCTACACGGGGGCGACCCTCAACCAGAACGTCTTCGCCCTGGCCGACTACCTTCTGCAGGAGCATGGCCGGCGGATCTTCCTGATCGGGTCCGAATACATCTACCCGCGCGAATCGAACCGCGTGATGCGGGACCTCATCGAGGCCAAGGGCGGCACCATCGTCGGCGAACTCTACGCGCCCTTGGACGCGGATGACGCCGCCCACGGCGCGATGATCGCCGCCATCCGGCACGCCGCGCCGGACGCCGTGTTCTCCACGGTGGTCGGGCGCGGGGCCGAGCGGCTTTACCGCGCCTATGGCGAGTCCGGGATCGACCGGGCCCGCTGCCCCATCGCCAGCCTCACCCTGGCCGAGGGGCAGATCCGGGCGATCGGCCCCGACCTGTGCAGCGGCCACGTCCTGGCGGCTTCCTACTTCGCGACGCTGCCGGGGGCGGAGAACGCGCGCTTCGCGGCCGCCTTCCAGGCCCGGTTCGGAGCGGAGCGCCCGACGAGCATGTGGTCGGAGACCGCCTACGCGCAGGTGCATCTGTTCGCCCAGGCGCTGGCGGAGGCCGGCACCCTCGATGCCGGGCGCCTCGGCGCGGCGGCCCTGCGGCAGCGCCTCGCCGCGCCGGAGGGCGAACTGACCTTCGACAGCGAGACCCGGCATCTCTGGCTCACCCCCGGCATCGGGGTCGCCCGCGCGGACGGGGACTTCGACGTGGTCTGGCGGGCCCGCCGGCCCGTCCGGCCCGACCCCTACCTCGCATGGTCGCGCTTCGAGACGAACGGGCTGGACGAGGGAGCCGCCGCGTGAGCGCCTCCGCCCGCAAGATCCTGGACGACCTGAGACGCGCCCGCGCCCTGGTCATCCACCCGCGCGACGAGGAGGGCGCCGCCCTGCTGGAGCAGCTGCGCCGCCTCGGCTGCGAGGTGTCCCTGGTCTGGCCCCCGCCCGCCGCGCTCCCGCCGGACATCGACACGGTGTTCATCCAGCTCGATGACGCGCAGGTGATGCATCTCCTGCCCTCGATCGAGGAGACCGAGCCCGCCGTCATCGCCATCGTCGCCTACGAGAGCCCGACGTCGCTGAAGGCCATCGCCGACGTCAACGCCCACGGCGTGCTGAACAAGCCCCTCCATGCGCGGGGCGTGCTCACCCAGTTCGCCCTGGCCCGATACCGGCGCGGTTACGAGGGGCGCCTCACCAGCAAGATCAACCGGCTGGAGGAGACGATGAAGGGCCGGCGCACCGTGGAGAAGGCGGTGCGCCTCCTGGTGGAGCTCAACCGGATCGACGAGGACGCCGCCTACAAGTTGCTCCGCGACCGGGCCACCGCGGCCCGCGTGCCGATGGCGAGCGTGGCCGAGGGCGTGGTCTCGGCCCACGAGGCGATGAGCGGGCTCGGCCTGCGCATCGCGTTGGCGGAAAAGACCTGAACCGGGCAGCCTGCCGCAATTCTCATCTTGCTCTCCGCAAGAGGGCGGGTATCGTCGGCCATCGGGCAAGGTTGCCCCGCAGCAGGATTGCTGCATCACATCTCGGCTTTGGAGCCTCTGGACCGCGGATACGATCCGCGCCCAGGGGCTTTTTGCGTTTTGGAGCAGTCATGATCCAAGCGAACGGTCCCGCGCGCCCGCCAATACGGGTCTCGTGCATCCAGTTCGAGCCGCAGATCGGCGCGGTTGCGGCGAACACGGCGCGCGCGGCGGAGCTCGTCCGCGCGGCGGCGGCCGAGGGCAGCGGGCTGATCGTCCTGCCGGAACTCGCCAGCACCGGCTATGTCTTCGAGACGCAGGAGGAGGCGGCCTCCCTCGCCGAGCCCGTGCCGGACGGGCCGACCACCCGCGCCTGGGCCGCGCTCGCCGCCGAACTCGGCATCCATCTCGTGGCGGGGATCGCCGAGAAGGCGGGCGGCACGCTCTACAACGCCGCCGTGATCGTCGGGCCGGAGGGCTATATCGGCACCTACCGGAAGGCGCATCTCTGGGACCGGGAGAACCTGTTCTTCGCCAGGGGCGACCTCGGCTTTCCGGTCTTCGACACGGCGCTCGGCAAGGTCGGAGTCGCGATCTGCTACGACGGTTGGTTCCCCGAGACCTTCCGGCAACTGGCGCTCGGCGGCGCCGAGATCGTCTGCATCCCCACCAACTGGGTACCGATGCCCGACCAGCCCGAGGGCGAGGCCGCCATGGCCAACACCCTGCACCGGGCGGCCGCCCATTCGAACGGCCTCTTCATCGCCTGCGCCGACCGGGTCGGGACCGAGCGCGGCCAGCCCTTCGAGGGGCAGAGCCTCATCATCGGGCCGAAGGGCTGGCCCCTCGCCGGGCCGGCGAGCCGAGACCGGACGGAGATCCTCTCGGCGGTGGTCGACCTCGCCGAGGCCGGCGCCAAGGATCTCAACCGCTTCAACTCCCTCCTGCGGGACCGCCGCACCGACATCTACGGCTGATTTCCCGCCTGCCCTCATCTCTGGTCAAGGAGCCCGTTCATGGTTGCACGTTCCCTCATCGTCACCGCCGCCCTCGTGCTGGCGGGGTCCGCCGCGCAGGCGGCCGACGGCAAGCCCATCGTCATCGGCGTGCCGATCGGCCTGTCCGGCGCCAACAGCGTGGTCGCCCCCTCGGTGGTGCAGTCGGCGGAACTCGCCGTGGAGGAGATCAACGCCAAGGGCGGCGTGCTCGGCCGCAAGCTCGTCCTGGAGGTGGCCGACGACGCCTCCGGCGCGGCCGGCGCCCAGAAGGCGTTCGACAGCCTGATCTACCAGAAAAAGGTCGATGTCTTGATCTCGATGGAGACGAGCGCGGCCCGCAACGCCGGCCTGCCGGCCGTCACCAAGGGGCGCGTCCCGTACATCTACACCTCGTTCTACGAGGGCCATTCCTGCAACAAGAACCTGTTCGTGGATGCCTGGGTGCCGGAGCAGCAGGTGCCGCCGGTGGTGGATGCGTTCAAGGCGAAGGGCGCCAAGACTTACTTCCTGATCGGCAGCGATTACGCGTTCGGCCGTGGGATGCTGGGCTTCGCCAGGAGCTACATCGAGAAGACCGGCGGCAAGGTCCTCGGCGAGGAATACCTGCCGATGGACGGCAGCGACTGGACCGCGATCGTCTCCAAGCTCAAGGAGGCCAAGCCCGACGCGCTCATCACCTCGACGGCCGGCGGCGCGCCGAACGTGACCCTCACCAAGCAGTTGCGGGGCGCCGGCGTGAGCCTGCCCTTCGCCAACCTCGCCCTGGACGAAGGCACCGCGAAGAGCATGGGCGCCGACGCCGAGGGCGTCTACCTCTCGGCTTCCTACGTCACCGGCATCGACAGCCCGGAGAACAAGACCTTCCTCGACGCCATGAAGAAGAAGTTCGGCGCCGAGTTGCGCACGCCGAACGACCTCTCCGTGCCGGAATACGAGGCGATCTACCTCTACAAGGCTGCCGTTGAGAAGGCGGGGGGCACCGAGACGGCGAAGGTCCTCGAAGCCCTGCCGACGGTGAGCGTGACCGGCCCCCGCGGCACGATCCGCATGAGCAAGCAGCACCATGCGCCGCTGACCATGTATCTCGGCCAGATCCAGGCCGACGGCACGGTCAAGGTCGCGGGCACGTTCAAGGACGTCGATCCGGGCGATCAGTGCCCGAAGCTGCAGTAACCTGCGATGCTCCTCCTCCTCGACATCCTCACCACGGCCGCGATCCTGTTCGTGGTGTCGATCGGCCTGCTGGCGATCTTCGGCGTGCTGAAGATCATCAACTTCGCCCACGGGGCGTGGCTGACGGTCGGCGCGTACTGCGCCGTCGCCACGGCAAGGCTCGGGATGAACCCCTGGGCGGCGCTGCCGCTGGCTTTCGTCGTCGGGGCCGCGCTCGGGGGGTTGGCGGAGTATTTCATCATCCGCCCCCTCTACCGCCGGCCCCTTGATGCGATCCTCGCCACCTGGGGGCTCGGGATCGTCGTCGGGCAGCTCATCACCCTGGGGTTCGGCCGTGACGTGCAGCTCACCCCGAACCTCTATGCGGGGACCGTCTCGGTGCTCGGCGTCGAGTATTCGGCCTACCGGCTGGTGGCGCTCGGCATCGCCCTGGTGATCGGGACGCTGTTCGCGCTCACCATCGAGCGGACGCGGCTCGGGCTCTCGGCCCGGGCGGTGATCATGAACGAGACGCTGGCCCGCAGTCTCGGGGTCAACACCGGCCGCGTGCGCCTCGTGGTGTTCATGATCGGCGCGGGGCTGGCGGCGCTCGCGGGGGTGCTCCTGACGCCGCTCACCAGCGTCGATCCGAACATGGGCGTCTCGTGGCTGATCGGCGCCTTCATGCTGGTGATGGTCGCCGATGCCTCCTTCCTGGCCCTGGCCGCCGCCTGCCTCGTCTTCGGGGGCGCGCAGGTCCTGATCAGCACCTTCGTGAGCCCGATCCTCGGCAGCATCGCCATCGCGGTGCTCGCGGCCCTCGTGCTGCGCATCAGCCCGAAAGGATTCTCCCGTGCTTGACACGATCCCCGCCGCGACGCGGGACGCGACCGCGACGCCCGCGCGCCTCTCGCGGGCGGCCCCCCTCGTGGTCGCCGCGCTCGCGGCCGTGGCCCTCTGGATCGCGCCGGGCTTCCTCGACACCTTCGCGATCAACGTGCTGACCCGCTCGATGATCTACGCGGTGCTCGCCGTCACCGTCGATCTGCTCTGGGGCTTCGCCGGCATCCTCACCTTCGGGCAGGCGGCCTTCTTCGGCATCGGCGCCTATGCCGCCGCGATGATCCTCGGGGCCCTCGGGGCGACGCCCACCGGGATCGCCCTCGCCCTCGCCCTCGCCACGGCGATCGTGGCCCCGGCGCTGCTCGGCCTCGTGGTCGGATGGCTGTCCTTCTACCACCGCTCGACGCCGCTCTACGCCTCGGTGATCTCGCTCGTCGTGCCCATCGTGGTGACGCAGCTGATCTATTCCGGCGGCGAGTGGACCGGCTCCAGCAGCGGCCTCGTCGGCTTCGACGTGGTGCCCTTCGAGCTCGAAGGCTATTTCCGCCTCGCGGCCCTGGTGCTGATCGCCGTCACCCTGGTCGCCTGGATCCTCGTGCGCGCGGATGCCGGCCGGGCCCTCGTGGCCCTGCGGGACAACGAGACGCGCTGCGCCTATCTCGGCCTCAACCCCCGCCGCCTGCAGATCCTGCTCACCGCCGCGCTCGCCGCCGTCGCCGGCATCGCGGGCTTCCTGTTCGCCAACGCGTCGGGGGTCGTGGCGCCGGAGAATGCCGGCTTCCTGTTCGGCACCGAACTGGTGATCTGGGTGGCGCTCGGCGGGCGCGGCACGCTGCTCGGCCCCGTCCTCGGGACGGTGGCCATCGACTACCTCGCGGCGAACCTCTCCGGCGACCTGCCGTTCCTCTGGCAGCTCCTGCTCGGCACCGCCTTCGTGGCGATCATCATCCTGCTGCCCGGCGGCCTCGCCGACCCGGTCGGCCGGCTGTGGCGGGCTCTGCCCTTCGGCCGCGCGGGGCGCACCGCCCCCGCCCTGGCGGTGCGGGAGGCCGGAGCGGACACAGCGGCCGCGCAGGAACCGATCCTCAAGGTCCAGGGCCTCGCCAAGAGCTACGGCAGCCTCACCGTGCTGGAAGGGATCGACCTGGAGATCCGGGCGGGGGAACTCGTGAGCCTCGTCGGGCCCAACGGCGCCGGCAAGACCACACTGATGCGCTGCCTCAGCGACGGCACCGAACCCTATCGCGGCACCATCGCCATCGGCGGCACGGCCACCGACGGCCTCACGCCGAACCGGATCGTCGGCCTCGGGGTCGGGCGCAAGTTCCAAATCGCGAGCGTCTTCGAGAGCCTGTCGGTGGCCGATTGCCTGCGGCTCGCCCGGGCCTCGCACGATGGCCTGAGCCCCCTCGGCCAGGCGACGACGCTCTTCCTGCCCCAGGCCGCCCTCGACGTGCTGCGGATGACGGGCCTCGACCGCCTGCTGAGCCAGCCGACGCGGCTCCTCTCCCACGGGCAGAAGCAGGCGCTGGAACTCGCCATGGTGGTCGCGCTGGAGCCCCGGCTGATCCTCCTCGACGAGCCGACCGCCGGCCTGACCAAGGGGGAGCGCACCACCATCGGCAGCGTCCTGAAGGCGCTGACGGCCGGGGGGCGGATCGCCGCCGTGCTGGTGGAGCACGACCTCGACTTCGTGCGGGAGATCTCCTCGCGGATCGTCGTGCTGCATCAGGGCCGTCTCGTCCTCGACGGCACGGTGGAGGAGGTCGTCGGCTCCGAACTGGTCCGGACCATCTATTCGGGAGGCGCCCATGGCTGAGGCAGCGCGGCGGGAAGAGCCGGCCGGGGCGGCTCTGGCCCTCAAAGATGTGTCGAGCGGCTACAGCGCGGTCTCCATCGTGAAGGGCGTGTCCCTCACGGTGGGGCAGGGGGAGATCGTCGCCCTCCTCGGCAAGAACGGGATGGGCAAGACCACCCTGCTCAAGACGATCCTCGGCATGGTGGCCCTGCGCGGGGGCGGGATCACCATCGGCGGGCAGGCCCTCGCCGGCCTGTCCCCCGCCAAGCTCGTGGCGCTCGGCGTCGGCTACGCCCCGCAGGAGCAGCCCCTGTTCCAGGATCTGTCGATCCGGGACAACCTGCGCCTCGCGCTCCCCTCCGACCGGCACCTGCCCCAGGCCCTGGAGCGGCTGTTCGGCCATTTCGCCTTCCTGAAGGACCGCCTCGCCCAGCGGGCCGGGACGCTCTCGGGGGGCGAGCAGAAGATGCTGATCCTCGGGCGCGCCCTGATGCTGCGCCCGCGCCTCCTCCTGATCGACGAGATCTCCGAAGGGATCCAGCCCTCGATGGTCGAACGGCTGCGCCAAGTGCTCCTCGCAGAGCGGGAGGAGGGCCTGTCCATGCTGGTGGTCGAGCAGCACGTCGCCTTCGCCCTCGGGCTCGCCGACCGCTACGCCGTGTTGAAGCTCGGTGAGATCGTGGACAGCGGCTCGGCCAAGGCGCCCGACGCCGCCGCGCGCGTCATCGACCATCTGGCGGTGTGAGACAGGCTCGGCGGATCGGCCCGGCCGGCCTCGAAGCCACGCCTCACATCAGCACGAACGCGATCGACGCGCTCAGGCAGCCGATGCTGAGGGCCATGAAGATCGTGGAGGCGCTGAGAGGGGATCGGTCGACGGGACGGAATATCCGGAGCATGGGTCCGCAAACGCGAAGCTTGGCGTTTGGTTCCCGATGCCGATGGGTCCGCCGGAAGCCGCGCTCGAAGCGGCACGGAAGCCGCCACGGTGCGCGACACGACGCCGACGCGGAATTGCGCCGAATAGGGCTCCCCGCCCCGATTTCGAATCACCTTTATTTGACGGGAAGCACCTCTGCTTCATTTAGAAACAATAGATTTATTAATATACAGGCACGACGATGGCGTTGCTTGGACGAGCGGCGGCTGTTTCCTGCGTCGCGCGATCCATGTCCCCCCATTCTGCCCGTGCGGCCGCGTCGACGCCTGCCCACCGGCAGGGGGCGCGCGTCCATCCGGGCTCGAACTCCCGGGATGGAATGATGCGCCTCGCCCTCACCGTGAAATCCTCGCTCTTCGCCGCCTTCGGCCTCCTCACGCTGTTCTGCGTCGGGCAGGGCGTCCTCTCGATCACACGCCTCGCCGACATCCGGGCCAACGTCACCGATGTCGCCACGAATTGGCTTCCCTCGGTGGTCGCCGTCACCAATGTCCGCGCGGCCGCCGCCGAAGTGCGCATCAAGGAGTTGCGCCTGCTGGGCCTCACGGACGGCGCGCAGGGGCGCACCACCATCGTGCGACAGATGGACGAGGTGAACGCCGCGCTGGACCGGGCTCGCCGGACCTATGAACCGCTGATCTCCTCCGCCGAGGAACGCACCCTGTACGAGGCGTTCTCGTCCGCGTGGAGCCGCTACGACGTGATCGGCCACGAAGCCATGACGTTGGCGGAAGCCGGGCGGGTGGCAGAGGGCGCCCGGTTGATGGCGGATCCGGCCAACATCGATCTCTACAACGCGGCCCGCGTCACCCTCGGCAAGGACATCGAGCTGAATGAGCGCAGGGCCCATGAGGATGCCGACCGCGCCATCGGCGCCACCGACGCGGCGAGCACGACGGCCTACATCGCCGTCGCCCTCAGCCTGCTCACCGCGCTGGGTGCCGCCATCTTCGTTCTGGTCCGTGTGTCCCGCCCGATCCAGGCGATGACGGCGTCCATGACCGTTCTGGCCGGCGGCGACACGCAGGCCGAGGTGCCCCACCGCGCGCGCCGGGACGAGGTGGGCGCGATGGCGTCGGCCGTCCAGGTGTTCAAGGACAACCTGATCCGCACCCGGCAGCTCGAAGCCGACACCGCGCAGGCCCGGCTCGCGGCCGAGGAGCAGCGCAAGGCCGGCATGCGGCAGATGGCCGACGGCTTCGAGGCGGCGGTGGGCGGGATCATCGGGATGGTCTCGTCCTCGGCCACCGAGTTGCAGGCCACGGCCGGCGCCATGAGCGGCACCGCCGCCGAGACCGCCGCCCAGTCCACCGCCGTCGCGGCGGCCGCCGAGGAAGCCGGCAGCAACGTCGCCACGGTCGCGGCGGCGGCCGAGGAGCTGGGCTCGTCGGTCCAGGAGATCGGGCGGCAGGTGGACGGGTCCGCCAGCATCGCGCGGGAGGCGGTGATCGCGGCCGATCAGACGGGGGCGCTGGTGCAGGACCTCAGCGGCGCGGTGGAACGCATCGGCGACGTGGTCGGGCTGATCTCCTCCATCGCCGGCCAGACGAACCTGCTGGCGCTCAACGCCACGATCGAGGCGGCGCGGGCCGGCGAGGCCGGCAAGGGCTTCGCCGTGGTGGCCGCCGAGGTGAAGGAGCTGGCCAGCCAGACGGCGCGGGCGACGCAGGAGATCGCCGGGCAGATCGGCCGGATCCAGGGCTCGACGGGCCAGGCGGTGGCGGCCATCGGCGGCATCACCCAGCGGATCCGCGACATCAGCGCCACGGCGACCTCGATTGCGGCGGCGGTGGAGCAGCAGGGCGCGGCGACGCAGGAGATCGTCCGGAACGTGTCTCAGGCGGCCGCCGGGACGGGGGAGGTCACGGGCAACATCACCGGCGTCGCGCAGGCCGCCGAGGAGACGGGGGCCGCCGCCACGCAGGTGCTCGGCGCGGCCTCGGAACTCTCGCGGCAATCCGAGCACCTGACGGCCGAAGTCGCCCGCTTCCTGGCGACCGTGCGCGCGGCCTAGCCGTTCGCGAGGGCCGTCACCGACGCCCTCCGCGTGAGCCGCCGCTTGATCTGCGGCCACGCGACCGGAAAGGTGGGGCATGGCTCGCAAGCGCACCCACCTGACGACCGACATCCTGGCCGATGTCCTGCATCGGCTCGGCATCGGAGCCGCCGCCATCGACCGCGAGGCGTTGCGCCTTCGCATGGACCTCCCCGAGTATGACGGCTTCGTCGAGGACGATGCGGTCGCCGCCGCCCTGCGCCACGGGGAGGCCCGACGGGCCTTCGCCGAGACGGGCGTGGCACTCCTCCGGTCCGCGCTCCCGGCGCTGCGGGCCGAACCCGGCCGCGACGGCGACCTCGTCTGGACGCTTCGGGTGAATCTCCCGCTGCTGGACGACGGCCGGCTCGATCTCCGCATCGACGTTCCGCCGGGCGAGGCAGCGGCGGAGATCCTGGAGGAGATGGCGCTGGGCGACGACCCGGCCCGCCACCTCGACGGCCTGCGCGCGGCGCTCGCCGGGACGGCCGCGGACATCACGGCCGCGTTGGGCTCGACAATCGCCCGGCTGCGCGTCCAGATCAGCGAGGACCTGCACGAGACCGGGGCGGACGCGCCGACCTACATCGCCCATCTCGACCGCTCGCTCCGCTCCCGCATCTTCACGCCGGCGCCGAACCTGCCCCGCACCATCGGCGACACGCTCAAGACCGTCCGCACCCGGGCGAAGGTGGTGGCGCGGGAGGAATCCGGCCGGCGGCGCCTGCGCGACCGGATCGGCTTCGGCGGCTACATCGACAAGTTCGTGCCCGCCCGCCGGCTGAACCGGCGGATCATCTTCCACATGGGGCCGACCAATTCCGGCAAGACCTACGCGGCGCTCGAGGCGCTGACGCAGGCGCAGACCGGCACCTATCTCGCCCCGCTGCGGCTGCTCGCGCTGGAGAATTACGAAGCGCTGCTGGAGCGCGGGCTGCGCGCCGGCATGGTCACGGGCGAGGAGATCCTGGGCGAGCCCGATCCCAGCCACACCGCGCGGACCATCGAGACGGCGGATCTGCGCCGCCCGGTCGATGTCGCGGTGATCGATGAGATCCAGATGCTGTCCGATCCCGATCGCGGCTGGGCCTGGACCAACGCGCTGTTCGGAATCCCGGCGAAGACCGTCATCGTCTGCGGCTCGGACGACGCCTTGTCGCATGTCCGCCGCGCGGCGGAGGCGGCCGGGGAATCCCTCGACGTGGTGACATTCGCACGCAAGACGCCGCTGGTCGCGCTGGACACGCCCGTCCCCCTCGAAGCCGTGCAACCGGGCGATGCCGTGGTCGCCTTCTCGCGCCGGGCCGTCCACGAGATCCGCGAGACCCTGGTGGCGGAAGGGCGAAGCGTCTCCACGATCTACGGCGCCCTGTCGCCGGAGGTGCGCCGCGCCGAGGCGCGACGGTTCCGCGACGGCGAGGCCGAGGTGCTGGTCACGACCGACGCGATCGGCATGGGCCTCAACCTCGGGCCGCTCAAGCGCGTGATCTTCTCGGCGGTCACGAAATGGGACGGGACGGCGACGCGCACCCTCACCAACCCGGAGATCCGGCAGATCGCCGGCCGGGCCGGCCGCTTCGGCCATCAGGACGAGGGCCACGTCTCGGCGACGGACGCGGCGAGCCTCGGGCCGATCCGCGACGCGCTCGCCGGCGCCCCGACGGCCCCCGCCGCCGACACCCGGTTCTATGTCCGGCCGGACCTGATCGCGATCGAGGCGGCGGCCCTGGAACTCGGCACCGCCTCCCTCGCCGAGGTGCTGACCCACTTCGCCCGCGCGACCTTCTACGACGGCTCGCCGTTCCAGCCCTCCGCGATGGAGGAGGCCCTGGAGGCCGCCCGCGCGGTGGACAGGGCCGGGCTCCCGATCCGAGAGGCCTTCGCCTTCGCGGTCGCCCCGATCGACCGCCGCGACGCGGTGTCCACGGGCGTGCTCGACCGCTGGGTCCAGGCCCGCGCGGCCGGCTCGTTCGTCCCCGCCTTGCGGGCCAGCCTCGACGGCGACCTCGGCGAGCTGGAACGCACGGTCAAACTCGCCGCCGCCTATCTGTGGCTGGCGCGCCGCTTCCCCGACACGTTCGACGAGGGCGAGGCGACGAAGGCCCTGCGCAGCCGTGCCAACGCCGCCATCGAGGCGCAATTGCGGGAAACCGCATCGGGCAAAGTCGCCGCATAGGCCATGGGTCGGTCTCGCGCGTTCACCGCCGTGTCCTCACCCGAACGGAAGCCGCGATGCCGAGCCTTGCCGAGCGAAAGGCCCGCCTGATCGTCCACGGCGACCGGCCCTACAACGCCGAACCGCCCCTCGGCCGGCTGCGGGTCGCCTACCGCACCCCGGCGGCGGACTTCTATGTCCGCTCGCACGGCGATCTCCCGGATCTCGACGCGGAAAGCTGGCGCCTTGCCGTCGCGGGGGGAGCCGGGACCGCGCGGGATTTCTCCCTGCACGACCTGCGGACGGGCTTCCCGGAAGCCACGGTGACGGCGACGATGCAATGCGCCGGCAATCGCCGCGCCGACATGCGCGCGGTGGCCCCGGTCTCCGGCGATCCGTGGGATGCCGGCGCCATCGGGACGGCCGCGTGGACAGGGGTGCGCCTCGGCGACGTCCTGCGCGCCCTGGGCGTCGCGGAGGGCGCGGATCGCCATGTGGCCTTCGAGAGCCACGACAGGGTGGAGGGACACCCGTACGGGGTCTCGATCCCCCTCGCCAAGGCGATGGCCCCCGAGACCCTGCTCGCCTACGCGATGAACGGGGAACCCCTTCTGCCCGAGCACGGCTTTCCCGTCCGCGCGGTCGTGCCGGGCTATGCCGGCGTGCGCAGCCCGAAATGGCTCCGGCGCCTCGCCGTGCAGGACCACCCGTCCGACAACCCGATCCAGGCCGGCGATTACAAGCTCTACCCGCCCGACGTGACCGCCGAGACGGCCGACCCGGCCCTGGGGCACACCATCGAGACGATGCCCCTGAACGCCGCGATCTGCGAGCCGCCGCGCGGCGCCGTCCTCGATGCCGGGACGAACCGGATCCGCGGCTACGCGGTGAGCGGGGACCGGGCCATCGTCCGGGTCGATGTCTCCGGGAACGGCGGCCGGTCCTGGGCGCAGGCCGCTTTGGAGCACGAATCCGGCGCGCCCTTCGCCTGGACGTTCTGGGCGGTGGATCTCGATCTGCCGCCGGGCGAGCACGACCTCGCCGTCCGTGCCTGGGATGCCGCCGGACAGACGCAGCCGGCGCTGCCGGACGACACCTGGAACCACAAGGGCTACCTCTGCGCCTGCTGGCACCGGGTACGGGTGAGCGTCGCCGCGTAACCCCTCGACCGGCGGATCGCGGCCCGGCCGCGATCCCGGCTTCCATTATGCTCATTATGAGTATAAGTTGGCGCATGTCCGGTTCCGGTCGGTTCTGAGGAGACCATCATGGCCACGGTGCGCAATGTCGGTGTGATCGCCCAGCTCCGCAGCGAGGCGAGCAGCCACGTCATCCGCTTCCGCAACGGCCGCATCCGGCAGAGCGGGCGGGGGCTGGTCTTCTGGTTCAGGCCGGAGACCGCCAGCATCAGCGAAGTGCCGGTGGACGACCGCGAGATGACCTTGTTCGTCCGCGGCCGCAGCCGGGATTTCCAGACGGTGGTGATCCAGGGGACGATCGGCTGGCACGTCGTCGATCCGGAACTGCTGGCGAGCCGGGTCGACTTCTCCATCGACCTGCGCACCGGGCGCCTGCAGGGCGAGCCGATCGAGCGGATCGAGGCTCGTCTCGGCGGCATCGCCGGTCAGGCGGCGCTGCACTATCTCGGCGCGAGCCCGATCGGCGCCCTCCTCGATGCGGGGCCGGAGCCCCTGCGCGCCGTGCTGGAACGGGCCCTCTTCGCAGCTCCGGCGCTGGCCGAGATCGGCATCGCCGCCGTGTCGGTGCGGCTCACCAACCTCGCGCCGAGCAGCGAGTTGGAGCGCGCCCTGCAGACGCCGACCTTCGAGGCCCTGCAGCAGAAGGCCGACGAGGCGACCTTCGCGCGGCGTGCGCTCGCGGTGGAGAAGGAACGCGCCATCGCGGAGAACGAGCTCGCGACGAAGACCGAACTGGCCCGGCGGGAGACGGTGCTGATCGCCCAGGAGGCCGAAAACGCCCGCGACCGCGCCGCCGGCGTCGCGCAGGCACGGGGCCTGGAGGCGGCGGCGGAGGCCGAGCGCATCCGGCTCGTCGAGGGCGCCCGCGTCGAGACGGAGCAGCGCCGCGCCGCTGTCTACCGAGACATGCCGCCCGCCATCCTGCTCGGGCTGGCGGCGCAGGAACTCGCCGGCAAGCTGGAGACGATCGAGCACGTCAACGTCACGCCCGACCTGCTGGCGGCGGTTCTCGGCGAGGTCCGGGGCGCTCTCCCGTCGCGGATCGCACCGCGCTGAGGAGGCGGACCATGCCGAGCATCACCCCACGGGTGGTCTTCGTGATCCGCGACACGGATTACGAACAACTCATCGCCCGGCACGCGACCCGAGGCCAGGTCCGGTTCTTCCTGGAGAGCCGGGGCCAGACGCTCGCCGACGTCGAGGCGCGCCACGCCGGGTTCCAATCGGTCCTCGCCGAGGCGCGGGCCTGCGTGCCGCCGGATTGGCGGCAGGCCCTGGTACGGCGCCCCGATCTCGACCGCTTCCTCTTCGCCCCGGAGGACGTGGTCGTGGCGGTGGGGCAGGACGGGCTGGTGGCCAACGTCGCCAAATATCTTGACGGACAGCCGGTCGTCGGCGTCAACCCGGCACCCGATCTCTACGACGGCGTGCTGGCCCGGCTCCGGGTGGAGGCCCTGCGCGAACTCCTGCCCGCCGGTGCGGCCGGCGCCGCTCCGGTGGAACGGCGGACCATGGTGCAGGCGACGTTCGACGGCGGCGAGCGGCTACTCGCGTTGAACGAGATCTTCGTCGGCCACCGCAGCCACCAATCCGCCCGCTACCGGATCGATGACGGGGTTCGGGCGGAGGACCAGTCATCGAGCGGGCTGATCGTCGCCTCGGGCACCGGCCTGACCGGCTGGGCGCGCTCGATCAGCGAGGCGACGCACCTGACCGTGGAGGTCGGCATCGGAGAGGCGGCCTTCGGCTACTGGGTGCGCGAGCCGTTCCCGAGCGTCGCCACCGGCACCGACCTGCGCGGAGGCAAGTTCGCCGGATCGCCCCTCACCGTGGTGTCGCGGATGAACGAGGGCGGCGTCGTCTTCTCCGATGGGATCGAGCAGGATTTCGTCGCCTTCGACTGGGGGCGGCAGGTGGTGATCACGCCGGCCTCCCGATCACTGAACCTCGTGATCGCCTAGCGCCGCAGGACGCCGGGGGAGGGGGGCGCCGTCGCTACCGCGCGGTGGTGGCCGCGCCCCCGATGAGCGGCGCGCCGATCGCGAGCGCCTTGCCCGTCACAGGCGAATTCGCCATCTGGCCGGTCATCATCACCGCGAGCACTGCCAGCATCAGGCCGACGCTCCCAATGGATGCGAAATAGACCGGCAGTCGTCCCGAGTCGTGGTGCCCATTCTGGGTGGAATGTCTCTCAGCCAATTCAGTGCCTCGTCGGTCCGGTCGATGGATATACGAGAGCAACAGGTCGCAGAGACCAAAGGTCCATCCCTGTGGCGCTATCGACGCGATCCCTCGGCAGGGCCATTGACCCCACCGCCGCGCCACAATAGATTATGTTCATAATCTTTACGGGCCGGGCGGCGGCGGGAGTGGGCGATGGACGCGAGATGGGTGATCGGGCTCGCCGGCTTGGCCCTGGCGTCATGCTCCCCGGCCGAGACCGCCGTGACGCCCGAGCCGCCCCTGGTGCAGACCGTCGCGGTCGCCCCCGCCACGGGGGCGCTCGCGCGCTACACCGGGGTGATCCGGGCCCGCACCGAGAGCAATCTCGGCTTCCGGGTCGGCGGCAAGATCGCCGAGCGCCTCGTCGATCCGGGCGATCACGTCCGCCTCGGGCAGCCGCTGATGCGCCTCGACCCGACGGATTTCAGCCTCGCCCTCAACGCCGCCCGCGCCTCCGTCGAGGCGGCCCGCGCGCAGATGGTCAAGGCGAGGGCCGACGAGGAGCGCAGCCGCAAGCTCGTGGGCGACGGCTGGACCTCCAAGCAGACCTACGACCAGAACAAGGCCGCCGCCGACGCGGCCATCGCCCAGTTCGCCAATGCCGAGGCGCAAGCGAGCCAGATCGCCAACCAAGCGGGCTATTCCGAGCTGCAGGCCGATGCCGACGGCGTCGTGATGGAGGTGCCGAGCGAGCCGGGCCAGGTCGTCGCCGCCGGGCAGACCGTGGTGAAGCTCGCCCGCGACGGCGCCCGCGAGGCGGAGGTGTTCCTGCCCGAGGCGAGCCGGCACCTCGCGAAGGGCACGGCCTCGGCGGCCCTCTACGCCGAGGGTGAGGCCACCTATCCCGCGAGGCTGCGCGAATTGTCCGCCACCGCCGACCCGGCGACCCGCACCTACCGCGCCCGCTACATCCTTTCCGGCGGGGGCGAGGCCGCGCCGCTGGGGGCGACCGTCACCCTCCGGCTGAAGCCGGCGCAGGGACAGGCGGCGGCGGTCTCGGTGCCGCTGGGCGCCCTGTTCGACCAGGGCGGCGGCTCGGCCGTCTGGCGCTACGACGCCGACACCCAGACCGTCGCGGCGCAGCCCGTCACCGTGGCCCGCCTGTCGGAGGAGAGCGCGGAGGTCGCCGCCGGCCTGAACCCCGGCGACCGGATCGTGTCGCTCGGCGCCCATCTGCTTAAGGCCGGGCAGCCGGTCCGGCAGGCCGCCACGGGCATGACGGGGGCCGTCCGATGAACGCCTCGGCCTTCAACCTCTCGGCCCTGGCGGTGCGCGAGCGCGCCGTCACGCTGTTCCTCCTGCTCGCCGTCACGGCGGCGGGGATCTTCGCCTTCGAGCGGCTCGGGCGGGCGGAGGATCCGACCTTCACGGTGAAGACCATGGCGGTCTCGGCGGCGTGGCCCGGCGCGACCACCGACGAGATGCAGCGGCAGGTCGCCGACCCGCTGGAGAAGCGCCTGCAGGAACTGGTCTATTACGACCGGGTCGAGACGACGCTCCGCCCCGGCCTGATGCTGATGAAGGTGTTCTTCCGGGATTCGATGCCCCCGGCAAAGCTCGCATCGGAGTTCTATCAGGCGCGCAAGAAGCTTTCGGATCAGGCCTCCACCCTGCCGCGCGGGGTGCTCGGGCCGCTGTTCAACGACGAGTTCTCGGACGTCTACTTCGCCCTCTACGCGCTCCAGGCGCGGGGCCTGCCGCACCGGGCCCTCGTGCTCCGCGCCGAGGACCTGCGCCAGCGTCTCCTGCGCGTGCCCGGCGTCGAGAAGATCAACATCCTCGGCGAGCAGGCGCAGAAGATCTTCGTGGAGGTCTCCTACCAGCGCCTCGCGACCCTCGGCATCACCGGGCAGCAGCTGCTGGCGGCGCTCGCCAACCAGAACGACGTGACGCCGGCCGGCTTCGTGGAGGCCGAGGGCCCGCGCGTGTATCTGCGCCTCGACGGCGCCCTCGACGGGCTCGACGCGATCCGCAACCTGCCGGTGGCGGCGGGCGAGCGCAGCCTCAAGCTCGGCGACATCGCGCAGGTGACGCGCGGCTACGAGGACCCGAAGACCTTCGCGATCCGCAATGACGGCGAGCCGGCCCTGATGCTCGGCCTCGTGATGAAGCCCGGCTTCAACGGCCTCAGCCTCGGCGAGGCTTTGAACGAGGAGGAGGTCGCGATCCATCAAGACCTGCCGGTCGGCGTGACCTTCACCAAGATCACCGATCAGGCGAAGGTCATCGACGAAGCGATCCACGAGTTCATGGTGAAGTTCTTCACCGCCCTCTCGGTGGTCATCTTCGTGAGCCTCGTGGCCCTGGGCTTCCGCGTCGGCCTCGTGGTGGCGCTCGCCGTGCCGCTCACCCTCTCGGCGGTGTTCGTGGTGATGATGATCACCGGCCGGGACTTCGACCGCATCACGCTGGGCGCGCTCATCATCTCGCTCGGCCTCCTCGTGGACGACGCGATCATCGCCATCGAGATGATGGTGGTGCGCATGGAGGAGGGCGCCGACCGGATCTCGGCGGCGACCTACGCCTGGAGCGCCACCGCCGCGCCGATGCTCACCGGCACCCTCGTCACCATCGCGGGCTTCCTGCCCGTGGGCTTCGCCGCCTCCACGGCGGGCGAGTATGCCGGCAACATCTTCTGGGTGGTGGCCTTCTCGCTGATCGTCTCGTGGATCGTGGCCGTGACCTTCACGCCCTATCTCGGCGTGAAGCTCCTGCCCGCCATCAAGCGAGTCGAGGGCGGGCACGAGGCGATCTACGCCACGCGGAACTACCAGCGCCTGCGCCGGGTCGTGCGGCTGTCCGTCGATCACAAGTGGATGGCGGCCGGCATCACCGTGGCGCTGTTCGCGGCGGCCATCGTCGGCATGGGCCGGGTCGAGAAGCAGTTCTTCCCGAACTCGGAGCGCTCCGAACTCATCGTGGAGGTGACGCTGCCGACCGGCTCCGCCTTCGCCACCACCGAGGCCAGCGTGAAGCGGGTCGAGGCGGCCGTGCGCGAACTGCCGGAGGCGCGCGAGATCACGAGCTACATCGGCCAGGGGATGCCGCGCTTCGTGCTCTCCTTCGATCCCGAACTGCCGGATCCCGCCTTCGCGCAGATCGTCGTGCAGACCGCCGATTCCCACGCCCGCGACGTGCTGCGCGGCAAGGTGCGCCACCTCGTGGACGAGGGGCGCTTCCCCGAGGCGCGGGTGCGCGTCCTGCAGATCGTGTTCGGGCCGCCGGTGCGCTTTCCCGTGGCCTTCCGGGTGGTCGGCCCCGACCTCGACGTCATCCGCGGCATCGCGACGGAGGTGCGCGACGTCATGATGGCCAACCCCAACATGCGACTCGTCCACCTCGACTGGGGGAACCGGACGCCGACCCTGCACCTCGCCCTCGACCAGGAGCGCCTGCGCCTGATCGGCCTGACGCCGAAGGAGGCGGGCCAGCAATTGCAGAGCTACCTCAACGGCACCCCCGCCACCCAGGTCCGGGAGAACCTGCGCGCGGTGGACGTGCTCCTGCGCAGCCCCGGCCCGGAGCGCCGCTCGCTCGGCGACATCGGCGACTTGACGCTCGCCACGAAGGACGGGCGGCAGGTCCCGCTCTCGCAGGTGGCGCATCTGGAGAGCCGCAACGAGGACGCGGTGCTCAAGCGCTACAACCGCGAGACCTACATCCGCGTGCAAGGCGACGTGCTCGACGGCAAGCAGCCGCCGGACATCCACGCGGAGGTCGTCCCCGCCCTCGCGGCGATCAAGGCGAAGCTGCCGCCGGGCTACCGCATCGACACGGCCGGCTCGGTCGAGGAGAGCGAGAAGGCGATGAAGGCCCTGGTGACGGTCTTCCCGCTGATGCTGATCGTGACGCTGACGGTCATCATGCTGCAGGTGCGCTCGTTCACCACGATGGTCATGGTGTTCGCCACCGCGCCGCTCGGCCTCGTCGGCGCCGTCCCGACGATGCTGATCTTCCACCAGCCCTTCGGCTTCAACGCGATCCTCGGGCTGATCGCGCTGTCGGGCATCCTGATGCGCAACACGCTGATCCTCGTGGACCAGATCCACCACGACCGGGCATCGGGGCTGTCGGACTACGAGGCGATCGTCGAATCGACGGTGCGCCGGGCCCGTCCGGTGATCCTGACGGCGGCGGCGGCGATGCTCGCCTTCATCCCGCTCACCCACTCGGTGTTCTGGGGGGCGCTGGCCTACGTGCTGATCGGCGGCGTCGGCGTCGGGACGCTGCTCACCCTCCTGTTCCTGCCGGCGCTCTACGCCCTGTGGTTCCGGGTGGGGCGGGAGCCGCGCGGGGCGGACGCCTCCGCGCGCGGCGTCGCGGTGCCCGACCTTCTATAGATGACATGACGCATCTATATGAGCGGGAGGAACGCCCAGGGATCAGGCCATGCCGAGAGTGTCGCAGGAGCAGGCGAGGATCAACCGGCAGCGCGTGGTCGAGGTGGCCGCCGCCCTGTTCCGCGAGCGCGGCCTGCACGGCGTCGGGGTGGTCGACATCATGGCCGCCGCCGGCCTGACCCATGGCGGCTTCTACGGCCAGTTCGCCAACAAGGACGCCCTGGCGGCGGAGGCCTTCGACGCGGCCCTCGCGGAGGAGCACCGGGGCACCACGGACAAAGTGGTCGCGAACTACCTGTCGCTCGGTCACGTGAAGACGCCCGGAAAGGGCTGCCCCCTGGCGGCGCTGGCGAACGACGTCTCCCGCGAAGGGGCGGGCAGCCTCGTCCGGGCGCGGTTCACGAAGGGCGTGGAGGGGCTGGCCGCCCTCTTCGCCGGCCTGACGCCCAAGGCCTCGAAGGAGCGCCGTCGCCAGCGCGCCCTGGCGACGATGGCCACCCTCGTCGGCGCCGTCGTCCTGGCCCGCGCCGTCGATGACGAGGACCTGGCCAAGGAACTGCTCCAGGCGGCGCAGGATTCCGTCGCGCCCTGACCGCTCCGCGTGGACGGTGTGTCGCGGTACCTTCGACGGGAGCTTCTGCAAAAGGATGCATCTCCCCCGGATCGCGTAACCTGGGATGGGGCCGCCGCGAATCGCGGTGGCGTGGAAGCCTGATGCCGTGAAAGCCGAGACACCTCCCTTCAGCTACGGGCTGCTGCCTCCCCTCGAACGCTTCCGGGACATCTTCGACGATGCCCGGTACGCACCCGTGCCCGATGCGTGGTGGATCGCGTCGAGCGACGTCACGATGTCCACCGCGGCCATCGCGGACGGGCGCTACCGGGCGGTGAACCTCGCGGGCGCCGCCGCCATCGCGTCCATCCGCAACGCCTTGCCGGGCCGCGAGGTCCCCTTCGTCTTCGGCGGCGACGGGGCCAGCGTCCTGATCCCGCCCGACGCGCGGGCCATGGTGGAGACGGCGCTGGCGGCGACGGTGACATGGGCGCGCGAGGAACTCGGCCTGACCCTGCGGGCGGGCCTGATCCCCGTTGCGGCGGTGCGCGAAGCGGGGTTCGACCTGCGCGTCGCCCGCTACCAAGCCTCCGCCGACATCGCCTACGCGATGTTCACCGGGGGCGGGCTGGCCTGGGCGGAGGCGGCCATGAAGACCGGCCGCTTCGCCGTGGCGCCCGCCGCCGGGGGGACGCGCCCCGACCTCACCGGCCTGTCGTGCCGCTTCAAGCCGGTCGGCCGGCGGGGCGATCCCATCCTCTCGCTGATCGTGGTCCCCCGCGACGGGGCGGATCGGGCGGCGGTGCGCGCCGTGCTGGAGGGGGTGATCGCCGCCATCGACGAGGGGCCGGACATGGGCTGCCCCCTCCCGGAGGGGGGACCGCCGATGGGGGCCCCCTGGACCGGGCTGCGGGACGAGGTGCACGTCGCCGGCCCGATGCGGGGAGCGTTCGCCCTGCGCTGCGCCGTGGCCTTCGCCCGGCGCTGCTTTTCGTTCGCGATCTTCCGCTTCAACCTCACGGTCGGCCGGTTCTCGCCACAGACCTACGTGCGCCAGCTCGTCGCCAACGCCGACTTCCGCAAATACGACGACGGCCTGCGCGTGACGGTCGCCTGCCCGCTGCGCACCGTCGACCGGATCGAAGCCATGCTGGAGGCGGCCCGCGCCGAGGGCGTGGTGCGGTATGGCCTGCACCGGCAGGAGGCGGCGGTGGTGACGTGCATCACGCCCTCGCCCCTGCGCGCCGATCATCTGCACTTCGTGGATGGCGCCGGAGGCGGCTACGCCCGCGCGGCGCAGAACCTCAAGCGGGCGGTGGAGTGAACACGGCGGCGATCCCCTTCCTGGCCGGGCTCGACCCCGCCGTCGCTTCGGCCGTCGGGCGGCGGTTCGCCTCCGTCGCGGTCGCGGGCGGCGTGCCGGTGTTCGAGCAGGGGGAGGAGGGCGACGCCCTCTACATCCTCGTCTCCGGCGCGGTGGGCATCTCCGCCCGCGATCCCCGGGACGGGCAGACCCGGCGCCTCGCCCGCCTGACGCCGCCGGAGGCGTTCGGCGAGATGGCGCTCCTCTCCCACGAGTCGCGCTCGGCGACGGCCACGGCCCTGCGCGACACGCATCTGCTGCGCCTCGGGCGCTCCGCCTTCGAGGAGATCGTCGCCGAGCATCCCTCGACGCTCCTGTACGTCGCCCGCCTCCTGGCCGAACGCCTGCGCGTCGCCTCCGGGGGCCATGCCTTCGACCACCCGCCCCGCAGCTTCGCGGTGCTCGCCGTGACGGACGGCCCCGACGCGGTGGCCTTCGGCCACGGCCTCGCCCGCGCCTTCGACGAGGCCCTGCCGGGGACGACCGGCTGCCTGACGGACTGGCCGGAGGGCGCCGACGAGACGTGGTTCCACGAGTACGAGACGCGGCACGCCCGCACGATCTTCGTGGCCCATCGCGTCACCGATTGCCCCTGGTGCAAGCTCTGCCTCCGGCATGCCGACCACATCCTGCTCCTCGCCGAGCCGGAGACGCCGCCGCGTCCCGGGGCGGCGGCCTGCATCGAGCCCCTCCGCTCGGCCTGGATCCAGATCGACCTCGCCATCCGCCAGCCTGCGGGCGCATCCCTCCCGCGACCGCTCCATCCGGCCGTCGCCGCCCTGCCGTCCTCCATGCGGATCCAGGTCCGCGACGGCAGCGTCCGGGACCGGGCGCGGCTGGCGCGGCTCGCCATCGGCAAGGCCCGCGGCCTCGTCCTCGGCGGCGGCGGCGCGCGGGGCCTCGCCCATCTCGGCGTCCTCGAAGCCCTGGCGGAGGCGGACTTCCCCGTGGATTTCGTAGGCGGCACCAGCATGGGGGCCATCGTCGCGGCGAGCGTCGCGATGGATCTCGGCCCAGCCGAGATCCGGGACAGGATGGAGGCGACCTTCGTCGGCCGGAACCCGCTGAACGACTACACGCTGCCGTTCCACGCCCTGACGCGGGGAGTGAAGGTGGACGCGGCGCTCCGCGAGAGCTTCGGCACGGCGCGGATCGAGGAATTGTGGCTGCCCTACCTCTGCGTGTCCTCGAACCTCACGACGGGCGCGGCCATGGTCCATCGCAAAGGCGACCTCGCCACCGCGCTGCGCGCCAGCATCGCCATCCCCGGCCTGTTGCCGCCCGTCGTCTCGGAGGAGGGCATCCTCGTGGACGGCGGCATGATGAACAACCTGCCGGCGGACGTGATGGCGGGGCTGGGGCGAGGGCCGGTCCTGGCCATCGATGTCGGCAGCGACCGCGCCTTCACCGGCATGCCGGAGCGGTCGTGGACGGGCCATCTCGTCCGCCGCCTGCTCGGCCTGCCGGATGCGATGCCGGGGATCGCCCCGCTGCTCCTCCGGGCGGCGACCGTGTCGAGCGACGCCCAGACCATGATGTCGGTCAGCCGCGCGACGGTGGTGCTCAAGCCGCCCCTCGAAGGGGTCGACCTGCGGGACTGGTCGAGCTTCGCGACGACCGCCGCCCTCGGCTACCGCTGCACCCGCGAGGCGATCGACGCGAAGGGACTCGAAGGCTGGGCGTGAGGGCGCGCAGGTGCGCCCGCGCACCGGGTCTCCGCCCGGGCCGGTAACGGGCCCCGCCCACGGGCGAATGACGTCCTGAGACATCCGCCCCGCGAAGGACGCCGCCATGCCCGTTCCGAACCCCGTTCCCCCGGCCCACGCCTTCCACCCGGCCTCGCCGCCGGCCGCGCCGGGCCTCCTGCATCGCGTGGCGGGCGAGGTCGCGGAGGCCCTGGCCGCCTCCTTCCTGGCGGTTGCGGCCGGGGTGCCTCTGCGCTCAGCATACAAGCTGATTCCCGACGGAGAGGAGTGACCCCCTCGGACCCCGCTGCCCGGAGATCCACCGATGCGCGTCGTCGTCGACCTCAACCGCTGCCAGGGTTACGCGCAGTGCTGCTACGCGGCCCCCGAATCCTTCGAGCTGCGGGGGCACGAGATCCTGTTCTACGATCCCGCGCCGCCCGATGAGGCCCGGCCCCGGATCGAGCGCGCGCAGCAGGCCTGCCCCGTCCGGGCGATCAGCATCGAGCCCGCCGGCCTCGACCGGGACGACGCGCCATGACCGGCGATCCGGGCATCGTGGTCGTCGGCGCCTCGCTGGCGGGGCTGCGCGGCGCCGAGGCCCTGCGCGAGGCCGGCTACGACGGGCCGCTCACCATCGTCGGCGACGAGCCCTACCGGCCCTACGACCGGCCGCCGCTGTCGAAGCACGTCCTGGCGGGGGAGCTGGCGCCCGAAGCCACCGCCCTGCCGCAGCAGCGCCCCCTGAAGGCGCATTGGCGCCTCGGCCAGCCCGCCACCGCCCTCGACCGGCAACGCAAGGCGATCCGCCTCGGCGACGGCAGCGAGGTGCCCTACACCAAGCTCCTGATCGCGACGGGGGCGCGGGCCCGCCCCTGGCCGGGGGAGGGCGCCCACCTCGCCGGAGTGTTCACCATTCGCGGCCGGGACGATGCCGCCGCCCTGCGGCTGGCCCTCGCCCGGCCGCCCAGGCACGTCCTCGTCATCGGCGCGGGGCTGATCGGCTGCGAGGCCGCCTCCTGCTGCCGCGACCTCGGCGTGCCGGTGACGCTGGTCGATCCCAATCCGACGCCCCTGGCCCGCGTGCTCGGGACCGTCGTCGGCGGGACGATCGCCGAGTGCCTGCGCCGGGCGGGCGTCGCGTATCGCGCCGGCACGCAGGTCCACGCCCTCACGGGGGAGGGGGGCCATGTCGCCGGGGCGCGGCTGCGCGACGGCGGGCTCATCGAGACGGATTGCGTCATCGTCGCCCTCGGGGCCATCCGCGACACGGAGTGGCTGGCGCATGGGGGCCTGCGCGCCGACGCGGGCGGGCTGACCTGCGACGCGGCCTGCCGGGCGCTCACCCGCGCGGGCGATCCCGATCCCGACATCGGCGCGGCGGGCGACGTCGCGCGCTGGCCGAACCCCCTCTATGGCGGGCGGGAGATGACGGTCGAGCATTGGGGCAACGCCGTGGAGCAGGCGGCGCACGCGGCGCGCACCCTGCTGCACCCCGAGGATCCGCGCCCCTACCGGCACCTGCCGGCCTTCTGGTCGAGCCAGTTCGAGATCAACATCAAGGCGGTCGGCCTCGCCGAGGGGGCGGATGCCGTCGCCATCGTGCAGGGCGACCGTGCCGCGCGGCGCTACCTCGCGGTCTACGGCCGGAGCGGGCGCAGCATCGCGGCGGTGTCCTTCGATCAGGCGCGCTGGCTGCCCTCCTACGCGGACCGGATCGCCGAGGGGGCGGCGTTCCCGCCGATCCTCGACGCCACCGACCAGGGCCGGGTCGAGATCCTGGCGCCGGGCTTCCCGCCGGCCCGCCGCGGCCCGGCCGCCGAGGGACGGATGCGGGAGATGGCCCATGTCTGAGGACGCGCTGTTCGCGGAGGTGCTCGATCCGGCCAACCGCGCCGACCCGTACCCGATCTACGCCCGGCTGCGGCGGATTCCCGTCTCGCGCCAGCGCGACGGGGCCTATGTCGTCAGCACGCATGCGGCGATCCGCAGCCTGCTCTTCGACCCGCGCCTCAGTTCGGAGGACCTGCCGCCCTCGCGGCGGCCGCGCACCGGCAACCCGCTGACGGACTGGATCCTCAATCCCATCAAGAACCGGGTGGCCAACGCCCACCGTCCGCTGATCTTCCGCGACCCGCCGGCCCACGACACCCTGCGCGGCTTCGTGATGGACGAGTTCACCATCGCGCGGGTCAACGGCCTGCACGGGCGGGTCGGGGCGCTGGTGGACATGCTCATCGAGCAATGCCGGGGGCGCGACACGGTGTGCCTCGTCGATGACCTGTCCTATCCGCTGCCCGTGGCGGTGATCTGCGAATTGCTCGGCGTGCCGGAGGCGGACGAGCCGCGATTCCACGCCTGGGCGACGCAACTGGCCACGGCTTTGGAGCCGGATGCCCGCCGGGACGACGAGGCCCGCCGGGTGACGGTGACGACCTTCGACGCCATCGCCGCCTACATGCGCCGCCTGATCCGGGAGAAGCGGCGCCACCCCGCCGACGACATGCTGAGCGGCCTGGCCCGGCCGTCCCGCGCCGGGGCGCCGGCCATGGGCGACGTGGACCTCATCGCGACGGCGGTCCTGCTCCTCGTCGCGGGGCACGAGACCACGGTGAACCTCATCACCAACGGCATGCTGACCCTGCTCAGGCACCCGCACGAACTCGACCGGCTGAAGGCCGATCCCGAGCGGGCGCCGCGCCTGATCGAGGAGGTCCTGCGCTACGAGCCGCCCGTCCACTTCCGGACGCGCAAGGCCCTCGGCGCCATCGACATCGCCGGCACGACGATCCCGAAGGGCGCGCCGGTCATCCTCCTCTTCGCCTCCGGCAACCGCGACCCCGAACGCTTCGCGGACCCGGATCGCTTCGATCCCGACCGGGCGGACAACCAGCATTTCGGCTTCGGGGGCGGCCTCCATTATTGCGTCGGCGCGCCGCTCGCCCGCATCGAGGCGGAGATCGCCCTCGTCACGCTCTGCCGCCGCCTCGTCCGGCCGACGCTGCTCGACGACCCGCCGCCCTACCGCGCCGGGGCGTCCCTGCGCGGCCCCAGCAACCTCGGCATCCGCATCGCCGGCATCGCCTGAACGCCGGGGCGCGCGGGCAATGCCCAGCCCTTCACGAGGGCGTAGACGGCGGGGATCACGAGGAGCGTCAGCACCGACGAGGAGACCATGCCGCCGATCATCGGCACGGCGATGCGCTGCATCACCTCGGACCCGGCGCCCGCGCTCCAGAGGATGGGCAGGAGCCCCGCCATGATGGCGACGACGGTCATCATCTTCGGGCGCACCCGCTCCACCGCGCCGACCATGATGGCGCGGCGCAGATCCGCCTCCGTCGGGGGGCGCCCCTCGCGCCCGCATCCGGCCTGCGCCTCGTCCCAGGCCTGATCGAGATAGACCAGCATGATCACCCCGGTCTCGGCGGCGACGCCGGCCAGCGCGATGAAGCCCACCGCCACGGCCACCGACAGGTTGAAGCCCATCCACCACAGCAGCCACACCCCGCCCACCAGGGCGAAGGGCAGGGACAGCATCACGATGAACGTCTCCGTCAGCCGCCGGAAGTTGAGGTAGAGGAGCAGGAAGACGACGAGCAGCGTCAGCGGCACCACGATCCTCAACCGCGCCTCGGCCCGTTCGAGATATTCGTATTGCCCGCTCCATTGCAGCGTGGTGCCCGACGGGAGCCTCACCCCCTCGGCCACGGCCCGACGCGCGGCGGCGACGTAGCCGCCGAGGTCCCGCCCCGCGATGTCGATGAAGAGATAGACCGCAAGCTGGCCGTTCTCGGTGCGGATCGCGGTCGGCCCCCGCGTCAGCGCCACCGTGGCGACCTCGCGCAGGGGCACCGTCCCGCCCGCCGGCAGGGGCACCTGCACGTCGTCCGCGATGGCCCTCGGGTCCGAGCGGAGGGCGCGGGGGTAGCGCACGTTCACGGTGTAGCGCTCGCGGCCCTCGACCGTGTTCGTCACGGTCTGCCCGCCGAGTGCCGTCGCGATGACGTCCTGCACGTCGCCGACCGTCAGGCCGTAGCGGCCCAGCGCCTCGCGGTCGGGGGTGATGTCGAGGAAGTAGCCCCCGATCACCCGCTCGGCATAGGCGCTCGCCGTGCCCGGCACGGCCCGCACGAGAGCCTCGACCTGCCGGGCGACGCCCTCCATCCGGGTCAGGTCGGTGCCGAGCACCTTCACGCCAACCGGGGTGCGGATGCCCGTGGAGAGCATGTCGATCCGGGCGCGGATCGGCTGCGTCCAGGCGTTCGAGACGCCGGGGAACTGCAGCGCCGCGTCCATCTCGGCCTTCAGGCTCGCCAGCGTCACGCCCGGCCGCCATTCCGTCTTCGGCTTCAGGGCGATGATCGTCTCGAACATCTCCATCGGCGCCGGGTCGGTGGCGGTGTTGGCGCGCCCGGCCTTGCCGTAGACCGAGGCCACCTCGGGAAAGCCCTTGATGATGCGGTCCTGGGTTGCCAAAAGCTCGCCCGCCTTGGTTACGGAGAGGCCGGGCAAGGTCGTCGGCATGTAGAGCAGGCTGCCCTCATCGAGGTCGGGCATGAACTCGGAGCCGAGTTGCCGCGCGGGCCAGACCGTCGCCGCCAGGATGCCGAGGGCGACGAGGAGGGTGAGGATGCGCGCCCGCAGCACGCCCGCGATGAGCGGGCGGTACAGCCGGATCAGCAGGCGGTTCAGCGGGTTGCGGTGCTCCGGGACGATCCGCCCGCGCACGCACAGCACCATCAGCGCCGGGACGAGCGTCACCGACAGGAGCGCCGCCGCCGCCATGGCGAAGGTCTTGGTGGTGGCGAGCGGCCCGAACAGCCGGCCCTCCTGGCTCTCCAGGGTGAAGATCGGCAGGAAGCTCACGGTGATGACGAGGAGGGAGAAGAACAGCGAAGGCCCGACCTCGGAGGCCGCCTCGATCAGGATCGCGACGCGCGGCCTGCCCGGCGGCGCCCGCTCCAGGTGCTTGTGGGCGTTCTCGATCATCACGATGGCGGCGTCGATCATGGCGCCGACCGCGATGGCGATGCCCCCCAGCGACATGATGTTGGCGCCGAACCCCAGGGCCTTCATGCCCGCGAGCGCCATCAGGATTCCCACCGGCAGCATCAGGATGGCCACCAGCGCGCTGCGCACATGCAGCAGGAACACGACGCAGACGAGGGAGACGATCAGGCTCTCCTCCACGAGCGTGCGGCGCAGGGTGTCGATGGCCGCCTCGATCAGGTGCGAGCGGTCGTAGACGGGCAGGATCTCCGTGCCGGCCGGCAGGCTGCCGGCGATCTCCGCGAGCTTCGCCTTCACGCCCTCGATGACGGTGAGGGCGTTCGCGCCGAAGCGTTGCAGCACGATGCCGCCCGCGACCTCGCCCTCGCCGTTCATCTCGGTGAGGCCGCGCCGCTCGTCCGGCCCGAGTTCGACCCGCGCGACGTCCCGCACCCGCAGGGGCGTGCCGGCGGCGGTCTTGAGCACGATGTCCTCGATGTCGGCGACGCTCCTCAGGTAGCCGCGCCCGCGCACCATGAACTCGAACTCGGAGAGTTCCACCGTGCGCCCGCCGACATCGGCGTTGCTGGTGCGGATCGCCTCCCGCAGCCTGGCGAGCGACACGCCCTGCGCCCGCAGGCGGTTCGGATCGACCACGACGGTGTATTGCTTCACGAAGCCGCCGACGCCCGCGACCTCGGCCACGCCCTCCGCCCGCGACGCCCCGAAGCGGATCACCCAATCCTGCAGGGAGCGGAGTTCGGCGAGCGTCCGCTCCTTGGCGACCACGACGTATTGATAGACCCAGCCCACCCCCGTCGCGTCGGGGCCGAGGGTCGGCGTCACCCCGGCGGGCAGGCGGCTCGCCACGCCGTTGAGGTATTCGAGCACCCGCGAGCGGCCCCAATACGGATCGGTGCCGTCCTCGAAGATCACGTAGACGAAGGACACGCCGAAGAACGAGAAGCCCCGCACCACCTTGGCCTTCGGCACCGTCAGCATGGCGGTGGTGAGCGGATAGGTGACTTGGTCCTCGACCACCTGCGGGGCCTGCCCCGGATACTCGGTGTAGACGATGGCCTGCACGTCCGAGAGGTCGGGGATGGCGTCGAGGGGCAGGCTCCGCAGGGCCAGCACGCCGGCCGCGACGGCGAAGATCGTCCCGGTCAGCACGAGGACGAGGTTGCGGGCCGACCAGCCGATGAGGCGGGCGATCATGGCCGCGCCCCGGCATTCGCGGCCTGCCGGCCGTCCTTCAGCGCGGCGAGGGAGCGCAGCGCCGCCTTCAGGTTGCTCTCGGCATCGATCAGGAAGTTCGCCCCCGTCACGACCCTGTCGCCGACCGAGAGGCCGTCGCGGATCTCCGTGTAGCCCCCGCCGCGCAGGCCGACCGTCACGTCCGTCGGCGCGAAGCGGCCCTCGCCGCGATCGAGGAGCACGATGGGCCGCTCCCCCGTATCGAGGATGGCGTCGTCGGGGACGGCCACCACCGGCGTCGCGTCCCCGGTGGCGATCTCGACGTCGGCGTACATGTCGGGCAGCAGCGTCCCGTCCGGGTTGGGCAGCTCGATCCGCACCCGCGTGGCCCGCGTCTCCGGGTTCACCTGCGGGTAGATCACCCCCACCCGGCCCGCGACGGCCCGGCCCGGAGCCGAGCGCAGCCGCACGGCGGCGGGCTGTCCGACGCGCACGGCGGCGAGGTCGCGCTCGGGCACGTCGGCCAGCACCCACATCGTCGCGATGTCGCCGATGCGGAACAGGGTGTCGCCGGCCCCCGCCTTCATCCCCTCGATGGCGTTCCGCTGCAGGATGACGCCGTCGCGCGGGGAGGACCACGTGATCGCCATCGGCACCGCGCGGGTGCGCTCGATCTCCGCGATGACCCCCGCCGAGACGTTCAGGTTCTGCAGGCGGCGCCGGGCGCCGTCGAAGCCGGGATTGGCGATCAGCTGGGCGGCGGCGGCGTTGATCTCCGGGGAGTAGACGTGGACGAGGGGCTGGCCCTTCCGCACCCTTTCGCCGGTCGTGACGGGTTCGACGCGGTCGACATAGGCGTCCGAGCGGGTCGCCACGACGGTGACGCGGCGCTCGTCGAGGGCGATGGTGCCGGGCACGCGCACCGGCCGGGCGACCACGCGCCGCGCGACGGCTTCGGTGCGCACCCCCGTGCGCTGGATCTTGCCCGGCGAGAGGGTGACGGTGGACCCGTCCTCGTCCTCGCCGGCATGGACGGGGATGTACTCCATCCCCATCGCATCCTTCTTCGGCACCGGAGACGTGTCCGGCAGGCCCATCGGGTTGCGGTAATAGAGGACCGGCCGGGCTACGGCGGCGGGCGTCGCCGCCTCGTCCCCGTCGGCCAAGTCGAAGCTCACGTCCTCACTCGCCTGCACCGGCCGGAACGCCCGCCCGTCCGCCGTCGCCCTCGGCGAGGCCGAGTAGGCCGGTGTCCCGTCCGGGTCCCGGTAATAGATCACCGGTCCGGTCGCCTGCGCATGCGCGGCCGGCGCGGGAGCGGGACCGTTCCCATGCCCCGCGACGTAGCCGGCTCCCCCCGCCGCCAGCGCGGCGAGGGTTCCGGCGAACCATGCCGCCCGGCTCATTTGACGGCCTGGAAGACGAGCCTGTCCTCGACCGTGCCGACCTCGCCCTGGACCTTGGCGCCGAGGGAGAGCCGCCAGTTCCCGGCCATCGTCAGCTTGGTCTTGAAGCGGTAGAGGCCCGGCTCCGTCGAGGGCAGCGGCTCGATCTTCGTCGTCATGGTCTCCATGTCGTCGGGGGCCATGTCGAGGCGCTTGGCGAAGATCACGGCGTCGGGCACCGGCTTGCCGCTGCGCTTGTCCACGAGCCGGACGGCGACGATGGCCTCACCCTGCTTCATCTCCTTCTGCGTGAGCTCGAAGGCGTAGTCCTTGATGTCGGCGAGGGCGGGCAGGGCCGACAGCGCGGCGCCGAGCAGCGCGGCCGGCAGGGCACGCGCGAAGGGATTCCTGGTCACGGGACTGATCTCCTGAACACGATGGGTTTGGGCGCGCGGACGCGCGTCACCGTGCCGGCGCAAGCGCCGGCGGCATCGGGTTCAGGCTCGGGGGGGCTCGGGTAACGGTGGCCCGTGCAGGCTGACGAAGGAGTCCGGCTCCGGCCAGAGCACGCTCGTCCGCGTCGCCGCCGGCACCGGGACGCGCAGGGCGGCCGGCAGCAGGGAGGCCATGCTGGCGAGACACAGGGCCATCAGCGGGCAGCCCTTGGCGCAGTCCGGCTCGGGGGCCTCGGCCTTCGGGCAACAGGGCATGTCGCCCATGTCCATGTCGGACATGTCGGACGCCATGGCCCCGTCGTGGCTCGACGCCATCGGCGCGTGCATCCCCGCGGTGGCCGCAGGGGCGGCCACCGGTGTCAGGGCGAGGCTGAGGACCGCGAGGAGCGGCAACAGTCGCCGGAGGGCGAGCCGGAGGGTCACGGAACGAGGATGCCAAATTCCGGGGCCGCGCGGAAGTCCTCCCGCGCGATCGTGTCGTCCGCCTTCCCCGCGTGGTACAGGCACGACGTCACGCTCACGGTCCCCCCGATGCCACGGCCCCCGCTTCGCGCCCGCCCGCGCCGTCCCGCCACGCCGCGTGGCACCCGGTAGCCCGCCCCTGCCCGAGGCCCGGCGCTGGCCGGTGATCTCCGCCCTCGGCATCGTGGAGATCCTCGCCTGGGGCTCGTCGTTCTACCTGCCGGCGGTGCTCGCCGGCCCGATCGCCGGGGACACCGGATGGCCCCTGGCCTGGGTGGTCGGCGGCCTCGCCCTCGGCCTGCTCGCCGCCGCTTTCGCCTCGCCCCATGTCGGGGTGGCGATCCACCGCCACGGGGGCCGCCCGGTGCTGGCCGCGGCGGCGCTGCTCCTGGCAGCCGGACTCACCACCCTGGCCCTGGCCCCGGCCCTGCCGGTCTACCTCGCCGGCTGGCTGCTCCTCGGCCTCGGCATGGGGTGCGGCCTGTACGATCCCGCCTTCGCAACCCTGGGACGCCTCTTCGGCGCGCAGGCGCGGCCGGCGATCACCACCCTGACCCTGTGGGGCGGATTCGCGAGCACCGTGTGCTGGCCGCTCTCGGCGTTCCTCGTCGCCCAGGTCGGCTGGCGGGGCACCTGCCTCGCCTATGCCGGGCTGCATCTCGGGATCACCCTGCCGCTGGTGCTCTGGCTCATCCCGAAAGCCCCCGCGCTGCCGGCGGCGGCGGAGCACCGGACAGGGGGCGCCGGCCCGCTCTCGGCCTCGGAATGGCGGGCCTTCCTGCTCTTCGCCGGGGTGCTGATCCTCGGCGGCGCGATCATGTCGCTGGTGTCGGTGCATCTGCTGACGCTGCTCCAGGCGCGGGGCGTCGCCCTGGCCTCGGCCGTCTCCTACGGGGCGCTGATCGGCCCGGCGCAGGTGGCCGCCCGCATCGTGGAGATGTCCTTCAAGGGGCGGCATCACCCGCTCTGGACCCTGACGGCGGCCCTCACCCTCGTGGCCCTCGGCCTCGTGCTACTCGCCCTCGGCCTGCCCGGCGTCGGGGTCTGGCTGGTGCTCTACGGCGGCGGCAACGGGATCTATTCGATCGCGCGGGGGACGGTGCCCCTCGCGCTGTTCGGCCCCGCGCGCTACCCGCTCGTGGTCGGCCGCCTCGCCCGGCCGGGGCTGGTCGCGCAGGCGCTCGCCCCGCCGGCCGGGGCCTTCGTGCTGACCCAGGCCGGACCCGACGCGCTGTGGTGGCTCCTGCTCGCCCTGAGCCTCGCCAACCTCGCCTGCGTCGGCGCGCTCTGGCGGGTCCGGTAGCCCGGCCTGCGCCTCACACGCGGCCGGGGATCGCCTCGCGCAGGGTGCGTTCGGTTTCGGCGTTCTCGATGCGGTTGATCAGCCGGTTGGTCTCGTGCTCGTCGCGCAGGGTCTTGGCCAGGGTGAAGGCCGAACTCAGCGACAGCAGCGCGGCCATGGCGAGATAGCCCTTCGTCCAGGTGTCGATGTCGGCGAAGAACACGCCGATGCCGAGCATGGCGACGGCGAGGCCGAAGCTGACGAAGGTGAAGGCCTTCCAGGCGGGGGTGTGGGGCATCTGAGGGGTCATGGGCGTGGTCCTTTTGGGGCGTTACGGGGAGGGGGCGGGGTCAGGCGGCCTTGGCGCGGATGCGCCCGAGGATCGCGGCGGGATCGGTGCGGATCTTCCCGTAGCCGGCCGCGTCGAGGCGTTCCTCGATGGCGTGCGGTGTCCCGTCGAGGGCCGCGAGCGCGGTGTCGATGTCGGCCTCGGCGGCTTGGCGTCCGCGCAGCTGCACCAGGGTCGCCTCCGCGTCCTGCAGGGCGCCCGAGGCGTGGGCGATGCCGCGCCGGCCGTTGGCCCCCGCCCGGCGGACGGCCTCCGTGGCGCGGGCCGCCTGCAGCCCGCGATCCAGGTCGCGCAGGCGGCGCTCTCCGTCCTCCACGAGGCGGCGCAGGCGGGCCACGTCCGCCGCGAACCCGTCCAGCGCCGCGCGCCGGTCGGCGACCTCGTCCTCCAGGGCCGCGATGCGGATCGCGGCCTGCGTCGCGAGGTCCTCGCGCCCATCGGCCAGCGCCTTGGCGGCGGATTCCTCCAGCGCGACGGCGCGCTCGGTCAGGGCCTCCACGGCGCGGGTCTCGCCCGCTTGGTGGGCCATGGCGATCGCCAGCTCGCGCCGCGCCACCGCCAGCGCCCCGGCGGCGTCCCGGATCTGCTGCCGCAGCAGGACGACGGCATTGGCGTCGTGGATGGCCTGGGCTTGGTCGGCGACCGTGCCGCGCAGCAGGTCGCTCAGGGTCTTCAACATGTGACACCCCTTTCGAGGGAACGGCCGGCCCGCCTCGCGAGCTAACTTGAACGCCGTTCACGAAATGAGATATACCCGCCTCGAACTCCGATGCAAGGCCTTTCGTGAACAACGTTCCAAAAAAATTGGGCCGCCCGTCCAAATCCGACCTGACGCGGGCCGAGGAGCGGTTCGCCCTCGCGCGGATCGCCCTCGAACTGATTGAGCAGGGCGGGCTGGAGGCCCTGACCGCACGGGCCGTCGCCGAGCGCGCGGGCATGTCGGTCGGGGCCGTCTACAAGGCGTTCGGCGATCTGGAGGCGCTGCGGCTCGAAGCCAACGCGATCACCATGCGCGACTTGCGGCGGGTGCTCGAAGCCTCCCTGGACCGCAGCGCCGGCGCCCCGGCGACGGAGCGGCTGCTCGCCCTGGCGGACGCCTATGCCGGGTTCGCGCGGCTGCGCCGCAACGCCTGGACCGCCATGCTCGCCCCCCGCGTCTCGGACACGCCGCCGGAGATGGCGGACGAGATCGCGGCCCTGTTCGGGCTGATCGGCGGCGTGCTCAAGGAGACCGGCCGCATCCCGGAGGCCGAAATTCCCATCGCGGTGAAGGCGCTCTGGGCGAGCGTCCACGGCATGGTGCATCTCGGGGAGACGAACGGGCTCGGCCCGATCTCCCCCGACGACGTGCCGCGCATGACGCGAATGCTCGTGACGGCGGCGTTGCGCGGCCTCGTGGGCGAGCCACCCCCCTGATCCATACCGCGCTCGTCTGGACGGCAATGTAAAAGATATTTGACGTCTCATTGGCGCGGCATGACTGTCCGGGGCCTCAGGGCCCTGATCGGCCATGGCGTGGCGACGGTGGCGACCGCCGCCCCCGAACCGGGAGACATTCATGACCGCGCCGTCCTACAACCCCGCCTGCGGGGGCCTGCCGCCGCAAACGGCTCTGATGACCGGCCGGGCCGTCTTCACCGAAGCCTATGCCGTCCTGCCCCACGGGGTGATGAGCGACATCGTCACGAGCCTCCTGCCGGGCTGGGAGCGGAGCCGGGCCTGGATCCTCGCGCGGCCCCTGTCGGGCTTCGCGGAGACCTTCGCGCAATACCTGATGGAGGTCGCCCCCGGCGGCGGCAGCGAGCGGCCCGAGCCCGATCCCCAGGCGGAGGGCGTGCTGTTCGTGGTCGAGGGCACACCGCGCCTCGTGCTCGACGGGCGGGCGCACGCCCTGCGGCCGGGCAGCTACGCCTATTGCCCGCCGGGCGCCGCCTGGAGCCTGCGCAACGACGGGGAGGGCCCGGCCCGCTTCCACTGGATCCGCAAGGCCTACGAGCGCGCCGCCGGCCTCGACGCGCCAGACGCCTTCGTGACGCACGAATCCGCCGTGGAGCCCGCGAGCATGCCCGGCACCGACGGCGCCTGGGCGACGACGCGGTTCGTCTCCCCCGACGACCTGCGCCACGACATGCACGTGAACATCGTGACCCTTCGGCCGGGCGCCTCGATCCCCTTCGAGGAGACCCATGTGATGGAGCACGGCCTGTTCGTGCTGGAAGGCAAGGCGGTCTACCGGCTCAACCGCGACTGGGTCGAGGTCGAGGCCGGCGACTTCCTATGGCTGCGCGCCTTCTGCCCGCAAGCCTGCTACGCGGGCGGGCCCGGCCCCTTCCGCTACCTCCTGTACAAGGACGTGAACCGGCACGCCGCCCTCAGCCCGCGCCGGTCGGCCCTCTGAGCCGGCGCCGGGTCAGGCCAGCGACATCCGCAGCGGCGGCTCGACCTCCGGGGGCAGGGGGCTGACATAGCCCTCCGCGCCCCGGCGGCGGACGAGGTCCTGCCGGGCGGCCTCGCGCAGGCCCGCATCGGTGAGGGCGAGGGTGCCGGTGGCGGCCATCGCCTTGGCCACCTGCACCATCGCCTTGTGGGCCGCCGGGCTCTTCCCCTGGGCCACCACCTGCCAGGTGTGGAACGGCGTGCCCACCGCCACGGTCGGGGCATGGGCCTGGACCGTGGGCACGACCCAGCTCACGTCGCCCACGTCCGTGGAGCCGACCGCCGGCTTCCTCAGCGCGTCGAGGGGCACGAGGAAATCGGCCAGCGGTGCCTCGGTGCGCGGCATCCCGATGGCGCGGAACACGGCATCGATGTCGCCCTCGCCGAGCGTCCCCCGGATCGCCTCGGCGAAGGCGCGGTCGGCCTCGTCGAAATGTGGCGGGCCGAGCTCCTCCATCACCCCGTGGAGCGCCTGTTCCAGGGGCGTGTTGCCGAGGAGGTTCGAGACCGCGCTGACGATCCGCACCTCGACGCTGGTCTCGGTCATCAGCGCGGCGCCCTGCGCGATCTTCTTCACCCGCTCCACCAGGGCGAGCATGCCGGGCAGGTCGCCGGCGCGGATCGAGTAGCGCACCCGCGCGCTCGCCTGGACGACGTTCGGGGCGATGCCGCCCGCGTCGAGATAGGCGTAATGCACCCGCGCGTCGGAGGGCATGTGCTCGCGCATGTAGTTCACGCCGACGCTCATCAGCTCGACGGCATCCAGCGCCGAGCGGCCGAGATGCGGGGCCGCCGCCGCGTGGGCGGTGCGCCCGGTGAAGACGAAGTCGGCGCGGGTGTTGGCGAGCGCCACCGGGGGCGCCACCTCCCAGAAGCTCGCCGGATGCCAGGAGATCGCGATGTCGGCGTCGGCGAAGGCACCCGCGCGCACCATGAACGCCTTCGCGGCGCCGCCCTCTTCCGCCGGGCAGCCGTAATAGCGCACGCGGCCCGGCGTGCCGGTCTCGGCCAGCCAGTCCTTCACCGCCGTGGCGGCCAGCAGCGCCGCCGACCCCAGGAGGTTGTGGCCGCAGCCATGCCCGTGGCCCCCGGCCTCGACGGGGCGATGCTCCGCGAGGCCCGCCTCCTGCGAGAGGCCCGGCAGGGCGTCGTACTCGCCCAGGAAGGCGATGACCGGTCCGCCTTCGCCCGCCTCGCCCATCACGGCGGTGGGGATGCCCGCCACCTGCTCGGTGATCCGGAAGCCCTGGTGCCGCAGCTCCGCGACATGCTCGGCGCAGGAGCGCGCCTCCGTGTAGCAGACCTCCGGCATGGCCCAGACGCGGTCGGACAGGGCGATCAGCCGGTCCTTCCGGGCGTCGACGTGGCGCCACACGGCGTTGCGGTTATCCATTCCATCCTCTCGGAGCCAAGCAAAGCACGGGAAAAATACATGCTCAGGTTGAAGCGTCACTGGCGCAACCCTTGCCAAGGACGCCATGGGAATGATGCTGTGCGCGCGGCGCCGACATTTGGGAACAGGCTGAGCTTCATGGACGAGCGGGATCTGCACGACCTCATCGGACGGGTCCGGTCCGGTGGCCTCTCGCGGCGCGCCTTCGTGCGCCGCATGGTGGCCGTGGGCCTCACCGCGCCGATGGCCGGGCTGATGCTGGCCGGGAACGGCGTCGCGATGGCGAGCGACCTCCGGGCCGGCTACAAGCCGACCAAGGCGGGCGGCGGCGGCGCCCTGCGGCTGCTGTGGTGGCAGGCCCCGACGCTCATCAACCCGCATTTCGCCATCGGCACCAAGGACCAGGAGGCCTGCCGTATCTTCTACGAGCCCCTGGCGGCCTGGGATGCGGACGGCAACCTCGCGACGGTGCTCGCCGCCGAGATCCCCTCGAAGGAGAATGGCGGCCTCGCGGCGGACGGGCGCTCCGTGGTGTGGACGATCAAGCCGGGCGTGACGTGGCACGACGGCAAGCCGCTCACCGCCGACGACCTCGTCTTCACCTGGGAATACGCCCGCGACCCCGCCACGGCGGCGGTGACGATCGGCTCCTACAAGGATTGCAAGGTCGAGAAGATCGACGACCTGCGCGTCCGCGTCCTGTTCGACAAGCCGACGCCCTATTGGAGCGACGCCTTCGTGGGCAATGTCGGCGCGATCCTGCCCAAGCACATCTTCGCCGCCTATACCGGCGCCAAATCCCGCGAGGCGCCGCAGAACCTCGCCCCCGTGGGCACCGGCCCGTACACGTTCGTGGAGTTCCGCCCCGGCGACATCGTGCGCGGCGCGCGCAACCCGAACTACCACCTGCCGAACCGGCCGTATTTCGACACGATCGAGATGAAGGGCGGCGGCGACGCCGTCTCGGCGGCCCGCGCCGTGATCCAGACCGGCGAATACGATTACGCCTGGAACCTGCTGGTCGAGGACGAGGTGCTCAAGCGCCTGGAGACGGGGGGCAAGGGCCGGGTGGACGTCGTCTACGGCGGCAAGCTCGAATTCGTGCTCCTCAACGCCACCGATCCGACCGTCGAGGTCGATGGCGAGCGCTCTTCCCTCAAGACCACGCACCCCGCCTTCTCCGATCCGAAGGTCGTCCAGGCCCTCAACCTGCTCCTCGATCGCAAGTCGATCCAGGATTACATCTACGGCCGCACCGGCCGGGCCACCGCCAACTCGGTGAACGGGCCGGAGCGCTTCGTCTCGAAGAGCACGCGCTACGCCTTCGATCCGGCCAAGGCCAACGCCCTCCTCGACGAAGCCGGCTGGACGAAGGGCTCGGACGGCATCCGCGCCAAGGACGGCAAGCGGCTGAAGCTGCTGTTCCAGACCTCGATCAACGCCCCCCGCCAGAAGACCCAGGCGATCATCAAGCAGGCCGCAGCCAAGGCGGGCATCGAGATCGAGCTGAAGTCGATCACCGGCTCGGTGTTCTTCTCCTCCGACCCCGCCAACCCGGACACGTTCCCGCATTTCTACGCGGACATGGAGATGTACGCGTTCAGCATGTCCCAGGCGGACCCGGCGACGTGGCTCCTGCAATACGTCTCGTGGGAGGCCGCCACGAAGGAGAACAAGTGGCAGGGCCGGAACATCTCCCGATGGCGCAACGCGGATTACGACGCCGCCTACAACGCGGCCCAGTCGGAGCTCGACCCGGTCAAGCGCGCCGCCCTGCTCATCAAGGCCAACGACCTCGCGGTGTCCGGCAACGTCCTGCCGCTCATCCACCGGGCGGAGGTCTCGGGGGTCAGCAACACCCTCGTGGCGCCCCGCAGCGGCTGGGACAACGACCTGTCCTTCCTGCCCGAATGGAGCCGGCAGACCTGAGCGGGTCCGCGCGCCATGGGCGCCTACATCCTGCGAAGGCTGCTGATCGCGATCCCGAGCCTCCTCGGGATCAGCCTCATCCTGTTCGTCGTGCTGGCGCTCGCGCCGGGCGACCCGTTCGGCGAACTCGCCTCGAACCCCAACGTGCCGCCCGAGGTGAGGGCGGCGCTACGGCTGAAATTCGGCCTCGATGACCCGATCCTGACCCGCTACCTGCGCTGGCTGGTGGCGATGCTGCACGGCGATTGGGGCTTCTCCTTCGCGAGCCGGGTCAACGTCGACCAGTTGATCCTGCAGCGGCTGCCCACGACCCTGTTCGTGGTCGGCTCCTCGCAGGTCCTGGCGCTGCTCGTCGCGGTGCCGGTGGGGCTCTACGCGGCACGGCGGCCCTATTCGCTCGCCGACCAGATCGCCAACACGCTGGCCTTCGTCGGCTTCTCCCTGCCGACCTTCTTCACCGGCCTGCTGTTCATCCTGCTCTTCTCGATCAAGCTCGGCTGGCTGCCCTTCGTCTACCAGGCGGACCTGCCGGGATCCGGGCTCGCCTGGGTCTGGGCGAATGTCCGGCAGGCGATCATGCCGGTGGCGGTGCTGGGCTTCTTCCAGGCGGCCTCCTACACCCGCTACGTCCGCGCCTCGGCGCTGGACGTGGCCCGACTCGATTACGTGACCACCGCCAGGGCCAAGGGCCTGACGGAGGCCACGGTGACGCGCCGCCACGTCGCCCGCAACGCGCTGATCCCCGTGGTGACGCTGGTGGCCCTCCAGATCCCGGCGGTGTTCGGCGGCGCCATCGTCACCGAGCAGATCTTCCGCATCCCCGGCATCGGCTCGCTGCTGATCGACGCGATGCTCGCCAACGACACGCCGGTGGTGATGGCTGTGACCTTCGTGTTCGCCGGCCTCGTCATCCTGTTCAACCTCGTCGCGGACCTGCTCTATGGCTGGCTCGACCCTCGCATCGCCCTCCATTGAGGCGGTGGCCTCGGCCCCGGCCTCGCCGGGGCGGGAGACGTGGCGCCGCTTCCGGCGGCACCGGCTGGCGCTCGCCAGCGTCGGCGTGCTGGCGGTGCTGGTGGCGGGCGTCCTCGTCGGCGGCCTGCTCTGGCCGGTCGCCATCGACGACATCGACTTCTCGGCGCAGCTCCAGGGCCCGTCCTGGGCGCACCCGTTCGGCACCGACGACCTCGGCCAGGACCTGCTGGCCCGGATGATCCACGGCGGGCGGATCTCGCTCGCGGTGGGCTTCGCCGCCATGGCGGTGGCGAGCGTGATCGGCGTCCTCGTCGGCTCGCTGGCGGGCATGTCGCGCCGCCTCCTCGATCCGGTGCTGATGTGGCTGACCGACCTGTTCCTGTCGCTGCCGCAACTGCCGCTGCTGCTCCTGGTGATCTACCTGTTCCGCGACAGCCTGAAGGCCGTGTTCGGGGCGCAGGGCGGCGTGTTCCTGATGATCGTGGCGGTGATCGGCGGCCTGCGCTGGATGCCCGTCGCCCGGCTGGTGCGGGCGCAGTTCCTGACGCTCCGCGAGAAGGAGTTCGTGGAGGCCGCCCGCTCGCAGGGGGCGACGACGTGGCGCCTCGTGCGCCGCCACATCCTGCCCAACGCGCTGGGGCCGGTGATCGTGGCGGCCTCCATCGAGGTCTCCTCGGCGATCATCGCGGAATCGACCCTCTCGTTCCTCGGCCTCGGCTTCCCGCCGGACATCCCCACCTGGGGCCGGCTGCTGTTCGACGCCAAGGACCATCTCGACGTCGCCCCGCACTGGGCGCTGTTCCCCGGCGGGGCGATCTTCCTCACCGTGCTCTCGATCAACTTCATCGGCGACGGCCTGCGCGATGCGCTCGACCCGCGCCGGGTGCTGTAGGAGCCGCCCCGTGACGGATCCGATCCTCTCGGTCGCCGACCTCACCGTGTCGTTCCGTTCGGACGGGCGGTGGCGCGAGGTGGTGCACGGCGTCTCCTTCGACATCGGCCCCCGGGAGACCGTGGCGCTGGTGGGCGAATCCGGCTCCGGCAAGAGCGTCAGCGCCCTGTCGGTCCTGCGCCTGCTGCCCCGCGACGCCAGCCGCATCGGCGGCAGCGTGCGCTTCCAGGGGCGCGAGCTCCTGACCGCCTCCGAGGGCGAGATGCGGACGGTGCGCGGCGATGCCATCGCCATGATCTTCCAGGAGCCGATGACCTCCCTGAACCCGGTCCTGACGGTCGGCTTCCAGATCGCGGAGGCGCTGATCCGGCACCGGGGCCTGTCGCGGGCCGCCGCCGAGGCAGAGGTGCTGCGCCTCCTCGACAAGGTGCGCATCCCGGCGGCGCGCTCGCGCCTGCACGATTACCCGCACCGGTTCTCCGGCGGGATGCGCCAGCGGGTGATGATCGCCATGGCCCTGGCCTGCCGGCCGAAGCTCCTCATCGCCGACGAGCCGACCACGGCCCTCGACGTGACGATCCAGGCCCAGATCCTCGACCTCATCAAGAGCCTGCAGGACGACGAGGGCATGTCGGTCCTGTTCATCACCCACGACATGGGCGTGGTGGCCGAGATCGCCGACCGCACGGTGGTGATGTATCGCGGCAGGGGAGTCGAGACCGGGCCGACCGCGCGGATCTTCGCCGACCCCGCCGAGCCCTATACCCGCGCCCTGCTCGCCTCCGTCCCCCGCCTCGGCGCCATGGCGGGGCGGACGCGGCCGATGCGCTTCCCCGTCATCGACCGGACGACCGGCGTGGCCGAGCCGACGCCGGAGACCCCCGACACCGTGAAGGCGGCGGAGCGCCCGGTCCTGGAGGTGCGCGACCTGACCACCCGGTTCGACATCCGCTCCGGCCTGCTTGGGCGGGTGACGGGCCGGGTCCACGCGGTGGAGCGCGTCTCGTTCAGCCTCGCGGCGGGGGAGACCCTGGCGCTCGTGGGCGAATCCGGCTGCGGCAAGTCCACCACCGGCCGCTCGATCCTGCGGCTGGTCGAGCCCCTGTCCGGCTCCGTCCTCCTCGACGGGGAGGACATCGCCGCCCTCGACGCCAAGACCCTGCGCAACCGCCGCCAGCGGATGCAGATGATCTTCCAGGATCCGTTCGCGAGCCTCGATCCGCGCCTCAGCGTCGGCGCGGCGGTGGCGGAGCCGCTGCTCATCAACCGCCTCGCCACCCCCCGGGAGGCGAAGGCGCGGGCCGAGGATCTCTTGAGCCGGGTCGGGCTCGCCCCGGAGACGGCCGGGCGCTTCCCGCACGAGTTCTCCGGCGGCCAGCGCCAGCGCATCTGCATCGCGCGGGCGCTCGCCCTGCGCCCCCGGCTGATCGTCGCCGACGAGGCGGTCTCGGCCCTCGACGTCTCGGTGAAGGCGCAGGTGGTGAACCTGATGCTCGACCTCCAGGCCGAGATGGGGCTCGCCTACCTGTTCATCTCGCACGACATGGCCGTGGTGGAGCGGGTGAGCCACCGCGTCGCCGTGATGTATCTCGGCGAGATCGTGGAGATCGGCCCGCGCGAGGCGGTGTTCGGCAACCCGCAGCACCCCTACACGAAGAAGCTCCTCGACGCCGTCCCGGTCCCCGATCCGGCCCGCCGCCGGGCGCGGCACGCCCTGCCGGACAGCGAGATCCGCAGCCCGATCCGCCCCCCGGATTACGAGCCCCCCGCGCGGGTCTACCGGGAGGTCTCCCCCGGCCACAGCGTGCAGGACTGGGGCGCGGAGTGGATCGAGCCCGCGCCGACGGCCGCCGTCGCCTGAGCGGCACTGCCGCAAGTTCAGACCAGGAACGATCCAACTTTAACTAGAGAGACATTTCGCGGAAAACGTAGCGCAATGGTTCCGCGGCGCCCCGTGCTTCGGTGGACGCCGCGCGCGCCAAGTCGTCTCCTCCGATGACTACGACAAGAATAAACACATCGGGAGGGTTTGCATGCTGAAGCGTGTGGCGGTCGCCGTTCTATTGGGCCTCATGGCTCCCGCGATGGCGGAAGAACCCCTGCGCTTCGAGGTCGATCCGGGCTGGCCGAAACGCCTGCCCCACGATTGGATCATGGGGCAGGCGGCGGGCGTCGCGGTCGATGCCCAGGACAATGTCTGGGTGATCCAGCGCCCGCGCACCCTCACCGACGACGAGAAGGCCGCGAGCCTCGATCCGCAGCGCACCCGCTGCTGCAAGCCCGCCCCGCCGGTCCTCGTGTTCGATCAGGCCGGCACGCTCATCAAGTCCTGGGGCGGGCCCGGCGAGGGCTACCAATGGCCCCAGAACGAGCACGGCATCCATATCGACCCGAAGGGCTTCGTCTGGCTCGCGGGCAACGGCGACACGGACGGCCAGATCCTGAAGTTCACGCAGGACGGCCAATTCGTCCTCCAGATCGGCAAGCAGGGCCCGCAGACCGACAGCCAGGACACGACCCGCCTCGGCAAGCCGGCGGCGATGACGGTCGATCCCGAGACGAACGAACTCTACGTCGCCGACGGCTACTACAACCACCGCATCATCGTGTTCGACGCCGAGACCGGCGCGTTCAAGCGGATGTGGGGCGCCTACGGCAAGCCGCCGACCGACGACAAGCTCGGCGCCTACGATCCGGCGGCCGAGCCCGCCGCGCAGTTCCGCAACCCGGTCCATTGCGTGCAGATCGCCCGCGACGGGCTGGTCTATGTCTGCGACCGCACGAACAACCGCATCCAGGTGTTCCACAAGGACGGCAGCTTCGTGAAGGAGATGTTCGTCGAGAGGAACACCCGCGCCAACGGGTCGGTCTGGGAACTCGCCCTGTGGCCGGACGAGCGCCAGAGCTATCTGCTCAACGCGGACGGGGCCAACAACGAGGTCCGCACCCTCAGCCGCGAGAACGGCGAAATCCTCGGCCGGTTCGGGCGCAACGGCCGGATGGCGGGGGACTTCCACTGGGTCCACAACCTCGCCATCGACTCGAAGGGCAACGTCTTCACGACGGAGGTCGACACCGGCAAGCGCGCCCAGAAGTTCCTGTTCCGGGGCGACATGGTCCTGCGCAAGCGCGCCGCCCTGCAGGAGGGCCCGCGATGATGGCGGGATCGGACGATCCCGTCACGGGCGCCGCCTGCCCCTGCTGCCTACCCCGGCGGGGCTTCATGCGGGGCCTCGCGGGCCTCGGCGCGGCGGCCCTGACCGCCGCCCCCGCCGCCGCGCGGGCCGAGCCCTCCCGCTACGGCGGGCTCGTGATCGATTGCCACGGGCATTACACCACCGAGCCGCCGGCGATGCTGGCGTGGCGCAAGCGCCAGATCGACGCCCTCAACGATCCCGCGCAAACGCCCTCACCCTCCGATCTCAAGGTCGGCGACGACGAGGTGCGGGAGAGCGTGCGCGGGCGCCAGCTCAAGCTGCAAGCGGAGCGGGGTATCTCGCTCGCCCTGTTCTCGCCCCGGGCGGGCGGGATGGGCCACCATATCGGCAACGCCCGCACCAGCCTCGACTGGTCGATCGTGTCGAACGACATGATCCACCGGGTCGTGACCCTGAACCCGAAGAATTTCGTGGGCGTCTGCCAGTTGCCGCAGACGCCGGGTGTCTCGCCGCGGAACTGCACGGCCGAGCTGGAGCGGTGCGTCAAGGAACTCGGCTTCGTCGGGTGCAACGTGAACCCGGACCCGTCCGGCGGCTTCTGGACCGATCCGCCCCTCTCGGACCGGTTCTGGTACCCGCTCTGGGAGAAGATGGTCGAGCTCGACGTGCCCGGCATGGTCCATGTCAGCGCCTCGGCCAACCGCAACTTCCACGCGACGGGGGCGCATTACATCAACGGCGACACCTCCGCCTTCATGCAGTTCGTCACCTCCGACCTGTTCAAGGACTTCCCGACCCTGCGGCTCGTCATCCCCCATGGCGGCGGGGCGGTGCCCTACCATTGGGGCCGCTACCGGGGCCTCGCGCAGGACCTGAAGCGCCCGCCGCTGTCGGAGCTGATGCGCAACGTCTTCTTCGACACCTGCGTCTACCACCAGCCCGGCATCGACCTGCTGATGAAGGTCGTGCCCCACGAGAACATCCTGTTCGCCTCCGAGATGGTCGGGGCGGTGAACGGGATCGATCCCGAGACGGGGCACGCCTACGACGACACCAAGCGCTACGTCGACGCCGCCGCCCTCACGGACGAGGACCGCGCGCGGATCTTCGCGGGCAACACGCTCAAGGTCTACCCGCGCCTCGCCGGTCGCTTGGCGGCGGCGGGGCTGACGCCGTAGGCGCGGCGGGCGGCGGCCTATTCCGCCGCCGCCCGCTCCGCCTCGCCCGCGCTGCCGAACTGGGCGGCGTGCAGGCCGCGATAGGGGCCGTCGCCGGCCAGCAAGTCCGCGTGCCGGCCCTGCTCCGCCACGCCGCCCTCGCCGAGCACGACGATCCGGTCGGCGTCGCGGATGGTGGCGAGGCGGTGGGCGATCACCAGTGTCGTGCGGCCCTGCGCGAGGTCGGCCAGCGCCCGCTGGATCTCCCGCTCGGTCTGCGTGTCGAGCGCCGAGGTCGCCTCGTCGAGGATCAGGATCGGCGGGTTCTTGAGGAACACCCGCGCGATGGCGATCCGCTGCTTCTGGCCGCCCGAGAGCCGCACGCCGCGCTCGCCGACCACCGTGTCGAGCCCCTCCGGCAGGCTGTCGATGAGGGCGCCGAGCCGCGCCCGCCTCGCGGCCTGCACGATCTCCTCCTCGCTGGCGTCGAGCCGGCCATAGGCGATGTTCTCGCGGATCGTGCCGGCGAACAGGAACACGTCCTGCTGCACGATGCCGATCTGTTGCCGCAGGGAGGCGAGGGTGATGTCGCGGATGTCGGTGCCGTCCACGGTGATCCGCCCGGCTTCGACCTCGTAGAAGCGCGGGAGCAGGGCGCAGAGGGTCGTCTTGCCGACGCCGGACGGCCCCACGAAGGCCACCGTCTCGCCGGCCGCGATCCGCAGGTCGAGGCCGGTGAAGACCGGGCGGCCCCGGCCGTAGCCGAAGCCCACCCCCTCGAAGGCGATCTCGCCCCGCAGGCCGGCGGCCGCGACGGCGCCGGGGCGGTCGGTGATGTCGGGCTCGGTGGAGAGCAATTCCTGGTAGCGGCGGAAGCCCGCCACGCCCTTCGGGTAGGTCTCGACCACGGCGCCGATCTTTTCGAGCGGCCGGTAGAACACGCCGACGAGCAGGAGGAAGCCGACGAAGCCGCCGGGGCTCAGGTCGCCGCGCACCACGAAGGCCGCGCCGCCGAGCAGCACCGCGATCTGGACGAGGCGCAGGCCGAGATAGTTGATCGACAGGCCCGCCGCCATGAGGCGGTAGGCTTCGAGCTTGGTGTCGCGGTAGCGGGCGTTGTCGAGGGCGAACAGGGCGCGCTCGTGCGGCTCGTTGGCGAAGGCCTGCACGACGCGCATCCCGCCGACATTCTCCTCGATCCGGGCGTTGAACGCCCCGACCCGCCCGTATTGCGTCTGCCAGTTGCGGGTCATGCGACCACCGTAGCGGAGCGAGACGAAGGCGATGACCGGCAGGATCGCCCCGGTGATGAAGGCCAGGGGCGGGTGGACCCAGAGCATCAGCAGGAAGGCGCCGACGAGGGTCATCAGCGCGATGAACAGGTCCTCCGGCCCGTGATGGGCGACCTCGCCGATCTCCTCCAGGTCCTTCGTCACGCGGGCCACGAGATGGCCGGTCTTCTGCGTGTCGTAGAAGCGGAAGGAGAGCTTCTGGAGATGATCGAACGCGCGGGCGCGCATCGTCGTCTCGATGTTGATGCCCAGCACATGGCCCCAATAGGTCACGACCACCATCAGCCCGGCATTGGCCACGTAGATCAGCGCCAGCGCGGCGGCGGCGAGGACGATCAGCCCCCAATCCTGGCGCGGCAGCAGGGTGTCGATGAAGCCCTTCACCGCCACGGGGAAGCCGAGTTCGAGCAGGCCGGAGAGCACGGCGCAGCCGAAATCGACGAGGAACAGCGCCTTGTGCGGCCTGTAATAGGCGAGGAAGGCCTTCAGCATGGGGCGGGACAGCGTTCGAGGGGGCAGCGCGGCCCGCAGGAGGCCACGCCGGGAAGACGGTGGCGCAGGCAGCACGCGCGCCGCCGGCAGCCCGCCGCATCCGGGCACAGGGCCTGCGCGAGGGGAGTCCTAGCGCAGCCCGGTCCCCGGCGCCATCCGAGGCAGGTCGCGACCTCGTCACAGGCGTAGGGCGCGTCCTCCCCGATCTCCCGCGCCACGTAATCGAGGATCGTCGCGGCGTTGCCCCACAGGACGCGCGGCGCCAGCCCGCAGCGGGCGTGACACAGCTCGACGAAGGGCCGGAGATGCCCCTCGATCAGCCCGGACAGGCCGGCGGCGGGGCAGGCGGCGCCATCCCCCGCTTGCACATCGATGAGGAGCCGGGCGGGGCGGCCCTCGGCGTCGAGTTCGAGGCGGGTCGCCTCGAAGGCCAAGGGCAGGGCGCGGCCGCAGCACATCAGCGCAGTGAGGGCGGGGGTGGCGAGGAGGGCGAAGTAATACTGGCTCCAGAACGAGACGACGGCGCGCCGGTCGGCCTCGCCGAAGCCGGCGGCGAAGGGCGCGAGGGCGGCGTCGAACACCGCCTCGTCGCGCAGGGCCGGCAGCGGCAGGGACGCCGCGCCGCCGGGGCCGGCGGCGACGCTGTCCCGGTAGGCCGCGAGCGAGGCGGGCACGCGGGCGAGGACGTCCTCGATCATGGCGACACCGCCTCATCGTTGCGCAGGGTCCGTCCGACCATCCTTGCGAGCCCGGCGACCGCCACCGCGTAGAGCGGCAGCGCCGCCGCGAAATAGACCGGCCAGCCGAGCCAGTCCGCCAGCGCCGCCGAGGCCACCCGCACGGGCATCGCCGCGAAGAAGGCCGCGCCGAACAGCAGGGCGTAATCCGTCGCCGGGCGTTTCCCCTGCGCCCAGCGGTAGATCATGTTGAACACCGGCACCCCGAGAAGCCCGCCGAACAGGAAGTTCAGGATCGTCGCCGTGATCGCGACGGGGGCCGAGCCGGCGGCGCAGGCGAGCGCCATCAGGAGCCCCGACGCCAGGACGCCGGCCGCGCCCACGACGATCAGCCGGACGGTGCCGACCCGCGCGCTCAGGCCTCCGGCGACCAACGCCATCACGAGGTTTACAGCCGGCAGGACGGTGCCGGTGAGGAGCCCGACCTGGGCGAGGGGCACCTGCAGGTCGAGGAGGGCGAGGGTGTTCGGCCCGGAGAGCAGGTAGGCGGCGGCGAAATAGGTGCCGAGCACGAGGATGCGCGGCGCCAGCACGCGCAGCCGCCCGAGGGAGCCCGTCCGCTCCTCCCGCGCAGGCTGGCCCCGGCGCAGGGGCCGTTCCGGGTAGGACAGGATCGGAAGGAGCAGGGCGAGGTTCAGGGCGGCGCAGGCCAGCACCGCGACCCGCCACCCGAGGCTGTCGTAGGATCCGACCAGCACGCCGACGCCGATGACGCCGCCGAGGGAGGCCCCGCAGAGCTTGGCCGAGGCGACGAAGGCGCGGCGCTCGGCGCCCACGGTCTCGACCACGAGGGCCTCCAGGGCGATGTCCATGGTGGCGACGCAGGTGCAGGCGGCGATCGCCAGGGCGAGGAGGGCCGGAAGGGGCCAGGTCTCGCCGAGGCTGAGGAGGCCAAGGAGCAGGATCGCAACGCCCTGTGCGGCGAGGATCCAGCCGGTGCGGTGCGCCAGGACGGGCAGGCGCAGCCGGTCGAGGAGGGGGGCCCACAGGAAGGTCAACCCCACCGGCAGGTTGATGACCTGCAGCAGCCCGACCTCCGTGAGGTCGACGCCCCGGGCACGCAGGATGAGCGGCGCCCCGCCCGAGAGGAAACCGAGGGTCGCCCCGAAGCTGACATACAGGCAGAAGAACGGCGCCAGAGGCCGCAGCCTCGCGAGATGTCCGTCCCTCCGCGCAGCGATCGCAGTCCCGGCGGGTCCCGTCACCGCGCCGGCGATCCCGTCATACGCGCCGCTGCGGGCCCGTAGTTTATAATCACGCTAATGTATTGGTTCGCCTCAGGTTTTACTGTCTAAGCGTGCCTGAAACGAAGATCAAGGCGGGGGCCTCGCACCGCCTCCGGTCAGGGGTTGACCCGCTTCGGGATCGGCCGTCCGCGACAGGCGGCGCGGTATTGCTGGCGGCGCAGGCCGCGCATGTTGCGCCGGTCGGCCTCCTGCGTGCAGGCGGTCTTCCGGTCGGCCTTGCTCAATTCCCGTGTGGCGGTCGCCGGCACGTCGGTAGGCGTCGGCGCCGTATAGCTCTGCGCGAGCGCCGCCGCCGGCAGCCCGAGGATCAGGCACAGTCCCAGACTCAACCGGCGCATCGTCACCCCTCCAATAACGGTCAAGCTCAAGCAAGCGCCGAGCCAAAGTCAGTCGATCGGCGTGGAACGCGGGTAGCGCAGCGGATCGCCCGCGCGGCGGGTGTCGTAGACGCAGTCTCCGGCCACCCAGGTGGCGCGCACCGTGCGGTGATCGCCGAGGGTCATCAGCACGAACAGCAGATCCTCGATGCTGCGGCAGGTTTGCGTGCGGAAGCCGAGGAGCGGGGTCGCCGCGAGGTCGAGGACGCAGAGATCCGCCTCGTAGCCGGGGGCGATGCGGCCGATCCGGTCATCGAGGCGCAGGGCCTCCGCGCCGCCGAGCGTCGCGAGCCAGAAGGCGCGCGGCGCGTCGAGCTTGGTGCCGCGCAGCGCGGCGACCTTGTAGGCATCGCCCAGCGTCTTCAGGAGCGACAGCGTGGTGCCGGCCCCGACATCGGAGCCGAGCCCCACCCGCACCGGGCGCTTGGGGTCGAGGGCATCGTAGAGGCGGAACAGGCCGCTGCCGAGGAAGCCGTTCGAGGTCGGGCAATGGGCGACCGCCGCGCCGGCCGCATGGCAGGTGCAGAAATCTTCCTCCGTCACGTGGATCGCGTGGCCGAAGACCGAGCGCGGCCCGACGAGGCCCGCCTGGGCGTAGACGTCGAGGTAGCTCGCCCGGTCGGGGAACAGGTCCATCACCCAGGCGATCTCGTCGGTGGTCTCGCAGAGATGCGTCTGGAGGAAGAGGCCGTCATGCTCCTTCAGGAGCGCTCCGGCCGCGTCGAGCTGGGGCGGGGTGCAGGAGGCGGCGAAGCGCGGCGTCACCGCGTAGAGCTGCCGCCCCCGCCCGTGCCAGCGGGCGATGAGCGCCTTGCTCTCGTCGTAGCCGCGCTGGGCGGTGTCGAGGAGGCCGGCGGGGGCGTTGCGGTCCATCAGGACCTTGCCGGCGATCATGCGGGTGTTGAACCGCTCGGATTCGGCGAAGAACGCCTCCACCGAGCCGGGATGCACCGTGCAATAGACCAAAGCCGTGGTCGTCCCGGCGCCGAGGATCTCGCGGAAGAACAGCTTCGCGACCCGCTCGGCATGGGCTTGGTCGGCGAATTCGAGCTCGGCGGGGAAGGTGTACTTGGTGAGCCAGGTCAGCAATTGCTCGCCGTAGGAGGCGATCATCTGCAGTTGCGGGTAGTGGACGTGGGTGTCGATCAGCCCCGGCAGGATCAGCGCGTTCTCGTAATGCTCCACCGCGACGCCCGCCGGGACTTGGCCCAGCGTCTCGGCATAGGGGCCGACTGCCGCGATGCGCCCGTCCTCGATCAGGATCAGGGCGTCCTCGACATGGTCGAGGCAGCCTTCCGCGAGGAACGGGTTGCCGGACAGGCTCGCCATGCGCCCGCGCAGGGCCCGGCGCCGGATTGGCGGCTCCACGGGGGCGCTCATGCCGTGACGAGGCGGGCGGTCTTCAAGGCGGGAAGCGTCGGGGAATCCATCGTCGTCACCTGCGCGCATGACGGGCACGTCGCCCTCCCTCGCCGGCCCCCTCACGCAAGATCCATGCAGGCGATCCCGCGCCATGACGGGGCCTGTGTCTGGATGGGAAACAGGCAGACAGCTCAATGGGATGCCAGATTGTCGCAGTTTTGCAACACGTCCCGCGCCGGTCGGCATACAACCAAGGCATGGCATAGCGGTTGCTGAAGTCTCCCCGACCGAGAAGGCCCGGGGGATCGTAGGATGTTCAAGCGTTTCATGCTCGCGGCGGCGTTGCCGCTCTCGATGATGGGGGCCGCCGACGCCGCCGATCTCGGTTCGGTGAAGAAGGACGTGGCCCCGGCGGCGGCGCCGGTGGACGCGCCGTTCTTCCTCTTCGCGGACACGCAGATCAGCTATCGCTACCAGTTCCCGACGGTCTCACCCGGCGTGCAGATCCAGCGCGGCGACGGCAGCTTCGTCTCCCGCGAAGCGCCCAAGCAGATCCTCAACATCTCCCACGCCGACGCTTGGGCCTACGGCACCAACTTCTTCTCCCTCGACATCCTGAAATCCGGCTCGCAATTTCCCGCAGGCACCACCAACCCGCCCGGCACCATCGCCAACCCGTTCTTCGCCGATTACGGCAACACCGAAGCCTACGGCCTCTATCGCGGCACGCTCAGCCTCAACGCGCTCACCAACACGAAGGCCTTCGCCATCCCCGGCCTCGTCAAGGACGTGTCATTGGCCTTCGGCTTCGACGCCAACTCGCAGAACGACGCCTTCGGCTCGAAGAAGCGCGACGTGGTCGGCGGCCTGAACTTCGCGTTCGACGTGCCGGCCGGGTTCCTGAACCTGTCGGTCCACGCCTACAAGGAATGGAACCGCAACGGCTTCAACGTGCAGCCGGATCGCGACCAGAGCTTCGACGTCGTCCCCGAGTTCGAGCTCGTCTATAACTTCCCGCTGACGTTTACCGGGTTGCCCCTGAGCGTGACGGGGTTCAACAACATCGTCCTGCCCAAGGGCCGGGGTGTGCAGAACGTGGCCGACTTCGCGTTCAACCCGAAGCGGGGCCTGGAATTCCTGTCGCGCACGAACCTCGTTCTCGACCTCGGCAAGCTGGTCTATGACCAGCCGAACAAGGTCGATGTGTTCATCGGCTTCCAGTACTGGCTGAACAAGTTCGGCAATGTCGAGACGGCGACCTTCAAGGGCACGGAGGAAAAGAGCTTCCTGGCCGGCTTCGCCTTCCACGTCTTCTGACGGGCGCGCCGTGGCAAGCGAGGCGGGGCCGCTCTTCGGCGCCTACGGCATCGTGAAGCGCTTCGGCGCCTTCACGGCCAACGACCACATCGACCTCGAAATCCGCGCCGGCGAGATCCACGCCCTGCTGGGGGAGAACGGCGCGGGCAAGTCGACGCTGATGAAGATCCTCTACGGCCTCTTGGAGCCGACGGAGGGGGTCGTCACCCATCGCGGCGAGACGGTGCGGCTCGGCAGCCCCGAGGCCGCGCGCCGGCTCGGCATCGGCATGGTGTTCCAGCACTTCTCCCTTTGCGAGAACCTGACGGTCGCCGAGAACATCGCCCTGGTGATGGAGCGCGGCCTTTCCCGCGCTGACCTCGCCCGGCGCATCGCGGCGCTGGGGCAGACCTACGGGCTGCATCTCGAACCGGATCGCCCGGTCTGGTCGCTCTCGGCCGGCGAGCGCCAGCGCATCGAGATCGTGCGCTGCCTGCTGCAGGATCCGAAGCTGGTGATCCTCGATGAGCCGACCTCGGTCCTCACCCCCGGCGAGGCCGAGTTGCTGTTCACGGTGCTGGAGCGCCTGCGCGACGAGGGGAGGGCGCTCCTCTACATCTCGCACCGCCTCGACGAAGTGCGCCGCCTCTGCGCCCGCGCCACGATCCTGCGGGCGGGCAAGGTGGTGGGCGCCTGCGACCCGCGCGCGGAGAGCGCCGCCTCGCTCGCCGCGATGATGGTGGGGGAGGAGGTCCGCGGGATCGCGGCGGCGCCCGGCGCCCCGGCAGGCCCCGAGCGCCTGCGCCTCGACCGGCTCTCACTGCCCGCACCCCGCCTGCACGCCACCGCCCTGCGGGACATCACGCTGGCGATCCGGGGCGGCGAGATCCTGGGCATCGCCGGCATCGCCGGGAACGGGCAGGCGGAACTCTTCGCCGCCCTCTCCGGCGAGACGACGGTCCCGGCCGAGGCCGTGCGCATCGACGGCGCGCCCGCCGGGCATCTCGGCATCAATGCCCGCCGCCGGCTGGGCGCGGCCTTCGTGCCGGAGGAGCGCAACGGCCACGCCGCCGCCCCCGGCCTGAGCCTGTCCGACAACATCGTGCTGTCGCGCCACGCCACGGCTCCGCTCACCCGCTTCGGCCTCGTGCGCCGCACGGCGGCCAGGGCCATGGCGGCGAGCGTGAGCACGGCCTTCGACGTGCGCAAGGCGGGGCCGGACCCGGCCGCCGGGACGCTGTCGGGCGGTAACCTCCAGAAGTTCGTGGTCGGGCGGGAGATCCTGGCCGAGCCCGGCCTCCTCGTGGTCGATCAGCCGACCTGGGGCGTCGACGCGGCGGCGGCGGCGCGGATCCGGCAGGCGCTGATCGACCTCGCGGCGCGGGGCAGCGCCGTCCTCGTGATCAGCCAGGACCTCGATGAGCTGTTCGAGATCGCGGGGCGCATCGCCGTGCTCCATGGCGGCAGCCTGTCGCCGCCCGTGGCGCGGGCCGAGACCTCCCGCGAGGCGGTCGGCCTGCTGATGGGCGGCGCCGGCAGGCCGCCGGAGGCCGCCCATGCGGCTTGACCTCGTTCCGCGCGGGCGCCGCTCGGCGCTCTCCGCCGCCCTGTCGCCCGCGCTCGCCTTCCTCGCCGCCGTGCTGGTCGGCGGCATCGCCGTCGCGCTGATGGGCGTCTCGCCCGCCGCCGCCTTCACCGTCTACTTCGTGGCGCCGCTCTCCGACCTGTGGTCGCTGCAGGAGATCGCCCTGAAGGCGGCGCCGCTGGCCCTCATCGCGACCGGCCTCGCCTTCTGCTACCGGGCGAACCTGTGGAACATCGGCGCCGAGGGCCAGTTCGTGGTCGGCGGCTTGGCGGGCGGCATGGTCGCCATCGCCACCCATGGCAGTGCGGGCGCCACATTCTGGGTGCTGCCGGCGATGCTCCTCACGGGCACGCTCGCCGGCCTCGCCTACGCGATGATCCCGGCGCTGCTCCGGGTGAAGCTCGGCGTCTCGGAGATCCTGACGAGCCTCATGCTCGTCTACGTGGCCGAACTCCTCCTCGACTACATGGCGCGCGGTCCCTTACGCGATCCGGCCGGGTACAATTTCCCGCAGAGCGTGACGTTCGATGACGCCGCGCGGCTCCCCTACCTGATGGAGGGCGATACGCTGCACGCAGGCGTGCTGGTGGCGCTCGCCGCCGTTTTGCTGGCGGCCGTCGTCCTCGGGCGCAGCCTGTTCGGGTTCGAGATGCGCCTCGTCGGCGCGAGCCCCCGCGCCGCCCGGTTCGCGGGCTTCGGGGAGGCGCGGCTGACGCTGATGGCCTTCGCCATCTCCGGCGGCGCGGCGGGGCTCGCGGGCATCGTGGAGGTGGCGGGCAAGATCGGCCAGCTCCAGCCGACCATCTCGCCGGGCTACGGCTTCACCGCGATCATCGTCGCCTTCCTCGGGCGGCTCTCGCCGGTCGGAATCCTCCTCGCGGCGCTGGTCATCGCCGTCACCACCATCGGCGGGGAGGCGGCGCAGATCGACCTGCGGCTCCCGCTCGACCTAACCCGGGCCTTCCAGGGGCTGCTGCTCGGCCTCGTGCTGGCGGCGGACGTGTTCACGCGGTTCAAGGTCCGCCTCGTGCCGGGGGCGGCGCGATGAGCCTCGACCTCGTCCAGATGGTGCTGGTCACGGTGCTGACCGCCGCGACGCCGCTCATCATCGCGGCCCTCGGCGAACTCGTCACCGAGCGGGCGGGCGTGCTGAACCTCGGCGTCGAGGGCATGATGGTCTGCGGCGCGGCCATCGGCTTCGCGGCGGCGGTGGAATCCGGCTCGACCCTCGTCGGGGCGCTGGCCGGGATCGGCGCGGGGATGGCGCTGTCCGCCCTGTTCGGCCTGCTGACGGTGGGGCTCGCGGCGAACCAGGTCGCTTCGGGTCTGGCGCTGACGATCCTCGGCCTCGGGCTCTCGGGGCTCGTCGGCGCGGGCTATGTCGGGCTGAAGCGCGAGCCCGCGCCCCATCTCCACCTGCCGGTCCTGAGCGACCTGCCGGGCGTCGGCCGCCTCCTCTTCGGGCAGGACGGCTTCGTCTATGCCGGCATCGCCCTCGCCTTCGGCGTCTCGTGGTTCCTGTGGCGGACGCGGGGCGGGCTGATCCTGCGCGCCATCGGCGACGACCACACCGCCACCCATTCGCTGGGCCTGTCGGTGCGCGGGGTGCGCTTCCTCGCGGTACTGTTCGGGGGCGCCTGCGCCGGGCTGGCGGGGGCCTACCTGTCGCTGGCCTACACGCCGTTCTGGGCGCCGGCCATGACCGCCGGGCGCGGCTGGATCGCGCTGGCCCTCGTCGTCTTCGCCTCGTGGCGGCCGGCGCGGGTGGTGGGCGGGGCGATCCTGTTCGGCGGTGCCACCGTGCTGCAACTCCACGCCCAGGCCTCCGGCATCGGCCTGCCGGGGCAGTTGCTCTCGGCGCTTCCCTACCTCGCGACGATCCTGGCCCTGGTCCTGCTCTCCCTCGGGCGGCGGCGGGGCGGCTCGCAGGCCCCGGCGGCGCTGGGCCGGGATTTCACCCCGCACCGATAGACACCACGACACAAGGACACATGCGGATGTTGCGGACGACCCTCTCAGCCTGCCTCGGCGCGCTCCTCCTGGTCTCCGGCGCGGCGAGCGCGGAGGACAAGCTCAAGGTCGGCTTCGTCTATGTCGGGCCGGTGGCCGATTACGGCTATTCGTTCCAGCACGACCTCAGCCGCAAGGCGCTGGCCGAGGCGATGGGCGACAAGGTCGAGACCACCTATCTCGAGAACGTGCCGGAGGCCGACAGCGAGCGCGCCATCGAGAAGCTCGCCCGCTCCGGCATGGGGCTGATCTTCACCACCTCCTTTGGCTTCATGGAGCCGACCCTGAAGGTCGCCAAGAAATACCCCAAGGTGAAGTTCGAGCATGCCACCGGCTACAAGCGCGCCGCCAACGTCTCGACCTACTCGGCCCGGTTCTACGAGGGCCGCTACGTCTGCGGAAAGATCGCCGCCAAGCTCTCGAAGACGGGCACGGTCGGCTACATCGCCTCCTTCCCGATCCCCGAGGTGGTGAGCGGCATCAACGCCTTCATGCTCGGCGCGCAATCGGTGAACCCGGCCATCAAGCTCAAGATCGTCTGGGTGAACACGTGGTTCGACCCCGGCAAGGAGGCCGAGGCCGCCAAGGCGCTGCTGGCGCAGGGCGCCGACATCCTCACCCAGCACACCGATTCCGCCGCGCCGCTGCAGGAGGCCGAGAAGCAGGGCAAGCTCGCCTTCGGCCAATCCTCCGACCAGTACCGCTTCGCCCCGAAGGCGCAGCTCACCTCCATCGTGGACGATTGGAACGGCTACGTGATCGGCGAGGCGAAGGCGGTGCTCGACGGCTCGTGGAAGAGCCACGATACCTGGGGCGGCATCAAGGACGGCATGGTCGTCCTCGCGCCCTTCACCAACATGCCCGACGACGTGAAGGCCCTGGCCGAGACGACCGTGAAGGACATCGCCTCCGGCAAGACGCACTCCTTCGCCGGCCCTGTGACGAAGCAGGACGGCACCATCGCGGTCAAGGACGGCGAGACCGCCCCCGACCCGATGATCCTCGGCATGAACTGGTACGTGAAGGGGATCGAGGACAAGCTCCCCCAGTAGGGGCGGCTCAGCGCCCGGCGGGCATCCGCGCCGCCGGCGTCGTGCCCGTGGCGGCCGGGCCGCGCGGGTTCACCGCGATGGCGTCGCCGGAGCGGACCGCCTCGGCGGCGTTGCGCGGGCCGGCGAGGCCCTTGGTGCCGCCCGGCGCGGTCGCGGGCTCGCGCCCGGCGGGGGCACCGGTCGATTGCGCGGAGGCCGCGCCCGCCGTCGCCACGAGGGCGCCGAGCCCGATCAGTGCCGCCGTCCTGAAACCCATCGCCATGGTGCGATCCTCTCCAATAATGGGGACGAATGGCGCAGGCGCGCGCGAGTTCCCGCAAACGACGAACCGCGACCGGTCGCGCCGCGCCGTGCGAATCGCCGGATTGGCGCGCGATTGAACAAGTCACGGTCAACGCATAGGCGGTCGATGCTTGGCTCCCAGCGAAAACGACTTGTCGCGCTGCCGTAAATATCGGCTTCGCCCCCTCAAGGGACCTGCTTAAGCTTTCGACCCGTCCGCCGCCTCCGGGCGGCTCGTCTGGCGTGAGTTCGTCCGTGGCCCATTGTCCGTTCACCCGCAGGACCCTGCTCGGCGCGGGGGCGCTCCTTGGCCTTGATGCGGCGACGGGCGGGCGGGCCCGCGCCGCCGCGCCGCTCACGGTCGGCTTCATCTATGTCGGGCCGAAGGACGATTACGGCTACAACCAAGCCCACGCCCAGGCGGCCAAGGCCCTCAAGGGCATGAGCGGGATCGAGATCACCGAGGAGGAGCGCGTCCCCGAGACCAACGCCGTCGAGAAGACCATGGAGAGCATGATCAACCTCGACGGGGCCAGCCTGCTCTTCCCGACCTCCTTCGGCTATTACAGCCCCTATCTCCTCAACGAGGCGCGCAAGAACCCCAAGATCCAGTTCCGCCATTGCGGCGGCCTCTGGACCGAGAAGGACCCGCCGAACGCCGGCTCCTATTTCGGCTACATCGCGCAGGGGCAGTATCTGAACGGCATCGTCGCCGCCCATGCCAGCAAGTCGAAGAAGATCGGCTTCGTCGCGGCCAAGCCGATCCCGCAGGTGCTCAACAACGTCAACGCCTTCCTTCTGGGCGCGCGCAGCGTCGATCCGGCGATCACCTGCCAGGTGATCTTCACCGGGGAATGGTCGCTGGCGGTGAAGGAGGCCGAGGCCACCAACGCCCTGGTCGATGGCGGCGCCGACGTCATCACCTGCCACGTCGACAGCCCGAAGGTCGTGGTCGAGACCGCCGCCCGCCGGGGCGCCTTCGTCTGCGGCTACCATGTCGACCAGTCGCCGCTGGCGCCGCAGAAATACCTGACCGGCGCCGAGTGGAACTGGCTGCCGATCTACAAGGACGCGATCGGGGCGATGCAGGCGGGCAAGGTGCCCGCGCATTTCGTGCGCGGCGGGCTGGCGGACGGCTACGTGAAGATGAGCCCCTACGGCCCGGCCGTGTCGGACGGCGCCCGCCGGAACGCGGATGCGGTGAAGGCCGAGATGCTGAAGGGCGGCTACGAGATCATCAAGGGGCCGCTGAAGGACAACACCGGCAAGGAGGTGATACCCGCCGGCAAGGCCTATCCCGAGAAGGCCGTCGAGTTGGAGGGCACGAACTACCTCGTGGAGGGCGTGAAGGGCTCGGTCTGAAGGTGTGACCGGGAACCCTGTGAGTCCCATCGCCCTCCTCATCCTGAGGTGCGGCGTAGCCGCCTCGAAGGAGGGCTCCAGGAATCGCGGAGCCTTCTGGAACCCTCCTTCGAGGCCCGCTGCCGCGGGCACCTCAGGATGAGGGGGAGGATGGGGAAAAGCCGACGTCTCGGTGCGGCGCTGATTGCCTCTGGCACGGTTTCTGCGCCGCCGGCCCGCACGAAGCGCGGAGGAGCCTGAACACGTGGTCGCGGACGCCGCCCCCTCGAAGCTCGCCGCCGACGGGCCGCGCGGCTGGACCTCGCTGCCCCTGCGCGCGTGGCTCGCCCGCCGGCTCGAAGCCATCGCCATCCCGGTCGGCGCCGCCCTCGTCGGGTTCCTGCTGTTCGGGCTGTTCCTGGCCGCGCTCGGCAAGTCGCCCCTGCAACTCGTGGACATCGTCTGGCGGGGCGGCTTCGGCTCGCCCTTCGCGCTCGGCAACAGCCTGCAGCGGGCCGCGCCCCTCCTCTTCGCCGCCCTATGCGTGGCGCTGCCCGCCCGCCTCGGCCTCGTGGTGATCGGGGGCGAGGGCGCCATCGTGCTCGGCGGCCTCGCGGCGGCGGCCGCCGCCCAGCCGCTCGCCGGTCTGCCGGCCCTCCTCGCCGTGCCGCTGATGGCCGGCGCGGCCATGCTTGCCGGCGCCGTCTGGATCGGCGCCGTCGGCTGGCTCCAGGCCTATCGCAACGTCAACGCCACCATCTCCAGCCTGCTCCTGTCCTACATCGCCATCGCGCTCGCGAACCACATGATCGAGGGGCCGCTGCGCGATCCCGCGAGCCTCAACAAGCCCTCGACCCTGCCCGTGGGCGACGCCTTCATGCTCGGGCCGATGCCGGTGATCGGCGTCCATTGGGGCCTCGGCTGCGGAATCCTCGCCTGCGTGATCGCCTCCATCCTCATGGACCGCACGACGCTGGGCTTCGCGGCGCGGATCGCGGGCGGGAACGTCCGCGCGGCGCAGATCCAGGGCTTGCCGGTCGGGCGGCTCATCGTCGGCTTCACGGCGCTCGGCGGGGCCTTCGCGGCGCTCGCCGGCTATTTCGAGGTCGCGGCGGTGCAGGGCAACGCCAACGGCACCCTGGCGGCGGGCTACGGCTACACCGGCATCCTCGTCGCCTTCCTCGCCCGGCAGAATCCCCTCGCGATCATGCCGGTGGCCTTCCTCCTCGGTGGCATCGAGGCGTCGAGCGGTCTGATCCAGCGCCGGATGCAACTGCCCGACGCGACGGTGCTGGTGCTGGAAGGGCTGCTCTTCCTGGTCGTGCTCCTGAGCGAGACGCTCTACGGCCGGTTCAAGCCGTTCAACCCGCATCTCTGGGCGCAGAAGCGCGAGGCGGTCCCCGCATGAGCGACGATCTCGGCCTCTGGAGCGTGCCGCTGGCGATCCTCGGCGGCGCGATCCGCGTCTCGACCCCGTTCCTGTTCGTGAGCCTCGGCGAGACGATCACCGAGCGCTCGGGGCGGATCAATCTCGGCCTCGAAGGCACCCTCGTGTTCGGGGCGATGTCGGCCTACGCCACCGCCGTGCTCACGAATTCGCCCTGGGCGGGGGTGGCGGTGGCGGGGCTCGCGGGCGGGCTGTTCGGCCTGCTCCACGGCACCCTCTGCAAGTTCCCGAAGGTGAACGACGTCGCCATCGGCATCGCCCTGATGCTGTTCGGCACGGGCCTCGCGTTCTTCTTCGGCAAGCCGTTCATCCAACCCCCCGCTCCGCCGCTGCCGGCCATCCCCTTCGGGGCGTGGTCGGACCTGCCCCAGGTGCAGGCGGCGTTGCGGGTGAACGTGCTGTTCCTCGCGGGCGCCGCCCTCTCCGTCGCCCTGTGGTGGGGCTTCCGCAACACCAAGGCCGGGCTGATCCTGCGCGTCGTCGGCGACAGCGCCGACGCCGCCCGGGCGCTCGGCTACGACGTCGACCGGGTGCGCCTCGTCGCCACCGGGCTCGGCGGCGTGCTCGCCGGGATCGGCGGCTCCTATCTCTCGCTCTATTATCCGGGCTCGTGGAACGAGGGCATCTCCTCCGGCCAGGGGCTGATGGCGGTGGCGCTCGTCATCTTCGCCCGCTGGAACCCGCTCGCCTGCTTCGGGGCGGCGCTTCTGTTCGGCGGCGCGGGGGCGCTCGGCCCGGCGCTCCAATCGGTGGGCGTCTCGCAGGGCTATTACCTGTTCTACGCCGCCCCTTACGTCCTCACCCTCGCCCTCCTGATCGCCACCTCCTCGCCCGACCGGGCGCTGGCCGGGGCGCCGGGCGAGCTGTCCCTGTCGAAGTGAGAGTGGTGCCGATGAACGGCCTCGGTGGATTGAACAAGTCGCCAAACGGCGTGGTGATCGGCCTCGTGCAACTGCAATTGCCGAAGATCGAGACCCGCGCCGACATCGCGGCGCAGACCGACCGGATCGTGGCGATGGTCGCCAAGGCGCGGGCCAACCTCGGCACGATGGACCTCGTGGTCTTCCCGGAATACGCCCTCCATGGCCTGTCCATGGATATCCGCCCGGAGATCCTGTGCACCCTCGACGGGCCGGAGGTGGCGGCCTTCAAGCGCGCCTGCGCCGAGCACCGGATTTGGGGCTGCTTCTCCATCATGGAGGCGAACCCCGGCGGGATGCCCTACAATTCCGGCCTGATCATCGACGACCGGGGCGAGTTGAAGCTCTACTACCGGAAGATGCACCCCTGGGTCCCTGTGGAACCCTGGGAGCCGGGCGACCTCGGCATCCCGGTGATCGAGGGGCCGAAGGGCGCCAAGCTCGGCCTCATCATCTGCCACGACGGCATGTTCCCGGAGATGGCGCGGGAGGCCGCCTACAAGGGCGCCGAGATCATGATCCGCACGGCCGGCTACACGGCCCCGATCCGCGAATCCTGGCGCTTCACCAACCAGTCGAACGCCTTCTGCAACCTGATGGTCACGGCCAACGTCTGCCTGTGCGGCTCGGACGGCACGTTCGACTCGATGGGCGAGGGGATGATCTGCAACTTCGACGGAATGGTCCTCGCCCACGGCACCACCGGCCGGGTCGATGAGATCATCACCGCCGAGGTGCGGCCCGATCTGGTGCGCGAGGCACGCCGGCACTGGGGCGTCGAGAACAACATCTACCAGTTCGGCCACCGGGGCTACACGGCGGTGAAGGGCGGGGCGCAGGATTGCCCCTACACCTACATGACCGACCTCGCCGCCGGCCGCTATCGCCTGCCCTGGGAGGATCAGGTGGTGGTCACGGACGGCACCTCCTGCGGCTTCCCGGCGCCGACGCGCCCCTACGGCACGCCCGGCCGGCGCGAGGCCGCCGAATGAGCGGGACGGAAGGCACCTACGCCGCCGCCGAGCCCTATCCCTGGCCCTTCGACGGCGATCTGCGGCCCGGCAACACCGCCCTCGTCGTCATCGACATGCAGACGGATTTCTGCGGCAAGGGCGGCTACGTCGACGCGATGGGCTACGACCTCGCCCTGACCCGCGCGCCGATCGGGCCGATCGGCCGCCTGCTCGACGCGGCCCGCGCCGCCGGCTTCCACGTGATCCACACCCGCGAGGGCCACCGGCCGGACCTCGCCGACCTGCCCGCCAACAAGCGCTGGCGCTCCCGCCGGATCGGCGCGGGGATCGGCGATCCCGGCCCCTGCGGCCGGGTGCTGGTGCGGGGCGAGCCGGGTTGGGAGATCATCCCAGAACTCGCGCCGCTGCCCGGCGAGCCGGTCATCGACAAGCCGGGCAAGGGCTCGTTCTGCGCCACCGACCTGGAATTGATCCTCACGCAGCGGGGCATCCGCAACCTGATCCTCACCGGCATCACCACCGACGTCTGCGTCCACACGACGATGCGCGAGGCCAACGACCGGGGCTTCGAATGCGTGATCGTCTCGGACGGCACCGCCGCGACCGATCCCGGCAACCACGAGGCGGCCCTGAAGATGGTGACGATGCAGGGCGGTGTGTTCGGCGCCGTCGCCTCCTCGGCCGCGCTCATCGAGGCCATGGGGCGCCGCGCATGAGCGAGGCGCCGCCCCCGGGAACGCGTCCCGGTGCGCTGGGCGTCGAGACCATCGGCATGACGAAGCGCTTCGGCGCCTTCGCGGCGCTCGACGACGTGTCGATGAAGATCGAGGCCGGCGGCTTCCATGCGCTGCTCGGGGAGAACGGCGCCGGCAAGTCGACCTTCGTGAAATGCGTGATGGGCTTCTACGCCCCGAGCGCCGGCAGCGTGCTGGTGGACGGCCGCGAGGTCGAGATCACCAACCCGAAGGGCGCGCAGGGGCGCGGCCTCGGCATGGTCTACCAGCACTTCACCCTGGTGCCGTCCCTGACCGGGGCGGAAAACCTCGTGATCGCCCGCGCCGACGCCCCCGCCATCCTCGACTGGAAGGCCGAGCGGGCGGCGCTCGCCGCGTTCATGGCCGGGATGCCGTTCCGGCTGAACCTCGACCGGCCAGTGGCCGAACTGGCGGCGGGGGAAAAGCAGAAGCTCGAAATCGTCAAGCAACTCTACCTCAAGGCCCGCTTCCTGATCCTCGACGAGCCGACCTCGGTGCTCACCCCGGACGAGGCCGAGGAGGTGCTGGGGCTCCTGCGCGGCATGGCCGACCGGGGCGACCTGACGGTGCTGATGATCAGCCACAAGTTCCGGGAGGTCGAGACCTTCGCCCGCTCGTTCAGCGTCCTGCGCCGGGGCAAGCTGGTCGGGGGCGGGGAGGTCGGCGCCGTGTCGCGCACCGAGATGGCGGCGATGATGATTGGCGAACGGACGGTGCGGCCCATCGCCAGCCGCGTCGGCGAACCGGACACGGCCCGCGAGATCCTGCGCGTCGAGAACCTTCAGGCGACCGACAGTTCCGGCCTGCGCCGGATCGCGATCCCCGACCTGCGTGTGCGGGCGCGGGAGATCGTCGGGATCGCGGGCGTCTCGGGCAACGGCCAGAAGGAATTGGCCGACGTGCTCGGCGGGCGCATCCGCGCGGCCGGCGGCCGGGTGGTCGTGGCGGGCGAGCCCTATACGGGGATCCGCGCGCAGAGCCGGGCGCGTAAGGTGCGCTTCATCCCGGAGGAGCCCCTGCGGGAAGCCTGCGCCCCGCGCATGTCGGTGGCCGAGAACCTCGCCTTCCGCGCCTTCGACCGCCGGGGCGAGGACGCCGCCGGCCCGCCGACCTTCTGGCTCGACCGGCGCGCCATGGCCCGGCGCGCCAAGGAGCTGATCGAACGCTTCCAGGTGAAGACCGCTTCGTCGGAGGCGCCCATCGCCACGCTGTCCGGGGGCAACGTCCAGCGGGCGGTGCTCGCCCGCGAACTGACCGACCCGGTCGATCTGCTGATCGTGGTGAACCCGTGCTTCGGCCTCGACTTCGCGGCGGTCTCCGAGATCCGCACGCGGATCGTCACCGCCCGCAACGCCGGGGCGGCGGTGCTGCTCATCAGCGAGGATCTGGACGAGATCCTGGCCCTGTCCGACCGCATCGTCGTGATGTCGGAGGGCCGCCTCGTCTACGAGACGCCGGGCGCCACCGCCGAGGCCGGCACGATCGGCCGGCACATGGCGGGGCACCACTGAGGAGGCTCAGGCGTCGATCACGCTCACATGCGCGGCGACGACCTTCCAGCCCTCGGGGAACCGCACCCAGGTCTGGCTCTGCCGGCCGACCTTGCCCGGCGCGTTCTCGCGGGTGAACAGGGTCATCGCCGTGGCGAAGTCCCGTCCGTAGGTGGAGATCACCGTGCCCTTCAGGGCGCGGGCGAGGCCCTGGGGCGAGCGCCCCCGGCGGAATGCGCGGATCGCCTCCATGCCGTAGAGGTTTTCCCCGCCGCCGTAGCGGATGGTGCGGGGATCGTCGTGGAACAGGGCTTCGAGGGTCGGCACGTCGTTGGTGACGAGGGCCGTCTCGTAGGTGGCGAAGGCCGCCTCGACCTCGGCCTTCACCGCAGGATCGTCGATCACCATCAGAGCCTCGCGATGGGCGCGCGCACGACGCCCTCCCGTTCGAGATGCCGCGCCACCCGCAGGGCGACGCCCTCCCGCCAGGGCGCGGCGATGACCTGCACGCCGAGCGGCAGCCCGTCATCGGGCCAGACCGGCACGGCGACGACGGGCAGGCCGATGAAGGAGATCGGCTGCGTGTAGAGGCCGATGTTCGGCCGTAGCGGAAACTCCACCCCGTCGAGGAGGAAGGTGGTCTGTCCGCCCCTCGGCGCCCGGCAGGGCGTGGTGGGGGCGAGGATCACGTCCACCTCCTCGAACAGGTCGAGCATGGCCGCCCGGTACCAGCGGCGGAAACGCTGCGCCCGCTCGATGAAGGTCGCCGGCAGCATCGCCCCGGCGAGCAGCCGGTCGCGCACCGCCGGATCGAACTCGGCCGCGCGGTGGCGCAGGCGGTCGAGATGCAGGGAGGCGCCCTCGGCGGCGCTGATGAGGTAGGCGGCGGCCCGCGCGCGGGCGGCCTCGGGCAGTTCCACGACGCGGGACACGTCTAGCGCCCCCGCCACCTGCGCCACGGCGGCGAAGGCCTCCGGTTCGCCGGAGCGGGTGAAATAGCCCCCGGCGGCGGCGATGCGCAGGCCCCCGATGCCGTCCTCCAAGCCGGGGAGGGCGGGCTCGGCCGGGCGCTTGGCGCAGGCGGGATCGTCGGAATCCGGCCCCTGCATCGCGTCGAAGGCGAGGGCGAGGTCGGTGATGCTCCGCGCCATCGGCCCGAGATGGTCGAGGCTTCCGACGAAGGGGAAGCTGCCGGCCCGGCTGGTGCGCCCGTAGGTGGGCTTCAGCCCGAAGCAGCCGCAGAAGGCGGCGGGCACGCGGATCGAGCCGTTGGTGTCGGAGGCGAGCGCCAGGGGCACGAGCCCCGCCGCCACCGCCCCGCCGGAGCCCCCCGACGAGCCCCCCGCCATCCGCGACAGGTCGTGCGGGTTGTGGGTGTCGCCGTCGTGGATGTTCTCGCCGGTGAAGTCGTAGGCGTATTCGCCCATGTTGAGGGCGCCGACCAGCACGGCGCCCGCGCCTTCGAGGCAGCGGATCAGCGCCGCGTCGCGGGCGGCCGGCGCTTGCTCGCGGTTGATGCGCGATCCGGCGCGGGTGGTCAGCCCCGCGACGTCGAACAGGTTCTTCACCGCGAAGGGCACGCCGCAGAGCGGGCCCGGCGCCTCGCCCCGGGCGAGCGCGGCATCGACGGCCTCCGCGCGGGCGAGGGCCCGCCCGGCCAGCACGTCGGTGAAGCTGTTCACGGCGGGGTCGATCCGCCCGATCCGCTCCAGGGACGCCGCGACGACGGCGCGGGCGCTGACCGCCCCGGAGGCCACGCCCCCGGCGATGGCGGCGGCGGGGGCCGTGGCCCAATCCTGCGACACGGGCATCACCTCACGCCTCGAAGACCGGGGCCGGCTCGGCCTCGTCGGGGAGGGGGAAGCCCTCCACCAGCGCGGCGGCCTCCCGCAGCACCCGCAGGTTGGCGAGGACCGGCGCCCGCCACGCGGGCTCGATCGTCAGGCCGAGGAGCGCGGCGGCGGCGTCGCAATAGGCGTCGAGATCCGGCGGGGCGGCCGGGTGCGGGTTGGGGCTCATCGATCCTCCGAGGCCGGGTTCCGGCCCCGTGCAGGCAAGGATCGTTCCGCAGCTTGGCCGCGCCCTTGCATGGATCGCTGCCGGGAATCCGGTCAGTCGGAGTTTTTGGGAATGTGCCTCGGTGACGATCCGACCTGCGCGGCCTTCGCGGAGCATCGCCTTCGCTACCGGCGCGACATGGCGCCCGAGCGTCGGGCCTTCCTGAAGAGCACCTTCGCCGCGACCGGCGGCGCCGCCGCGATGATGGCGGCGGGCACCACCCTCGTGAGCCCGGCGCTGGCCCAGGCGAGCGCGGCCAAGGCCGCCGCCGGGCGGACGGCGCATTACCACCTGCCGGCCAATGCCGAGACGATCCACTGGGGCTACTTCTCCAAGAACCTGAAGCCGCAGGTCGAGATCGAATCCGGCGACTTCGTCACCATCGAGACCCTGACCCACCACGCCAACGACGACGCGGAGCGGATGGTCCAGGGCGATCCCGGCGCGGAGAGCGTCTTCCTCTGGACCAAGGAGAAGAAGGGCGTCGCCCGGCGCGGCGCCGGCCCGGACGACGCCAAGCTCGGGCCGGGCGGCGGGCTCGGCGTGCATATCTGCACCGGACCGGTGGCGATCCGCGGCGCCGAGCCCGGCGACGTGCTGGAGGTGCGCATCCTCGACGTGGCGCCGCGCCCCTGCGCCAACCCGAAGTTCAAGGGCCTCGCCTTCGGCAGCAACGCGGCGGCGTGGTGGGGCTACCATTACAAGGACCTGCTAACCGGGGAGAAGCCCCGCGAGGTCGTGACGATCTACGAGATCGACGCCACCGGCCGCCGCGACTGGGCGCGGGCCGCCTACAACTTCCGCTGGCCGGGCGTGACCGACCCGAACGGCGTCCACCACCCGACCATCGACTATCCCGGCCTGCCGGTGGACCATTCGCGCACCACGCGGGACTTCGACGTGCTGAAGGGCGTGCGCCTGCCGATCCGCCCGCATTTCGGCACGATGGGGCTGGCGCCGGCCGAGGCCGACATGGTGAACTCGATCCCGCCGAGCTACACCGGCGGCAACATCGACAACTGGCGCATCGGCAAGGGCGCCACGCTATACTACCCCGTGGCCGTGCCGGGCGCGCTGTTCTCCGTGGGCGATCCCCATGCGAGCCAGGGCGATTCCGAACTCTGCGGCACGGCCATCGAGTGCTCGCTCACCGGCACGTTCCAGTTCATCCTGCACAAGAAGGCCGACCTCGCCGGCACCTCCCTCGCCAGCCTCGACTTCCCGATGATCGAGACGGGGGAGGATTGGGTCCTCTCGGGCTTCAGCTACCCGAACTACCTGCGCGACCTCGGGCCCGACGCCCAATCGGAGATCTTCGCAAAATCCTCCCTCGACCTCGCCATGCGGGACGCCTTCCGCAAGATGCGCCAGTTCCTGATGCAGGCGCAGGGCCTCACCGAGGACGAGGCGATCTCGCTCATGTCCATCGCGGTCGATTTCGGCATCACGCAGGTGGTGGACGGCAACTGGGGCGTCCACGCCATCGTGAAGAAGGCGATCTTCGCCGAACGCCCCCTCAACTCCCCTCCCGGTTGAGGCGGGCGACGAGCTGGTCCGCGAACTTCGCCGCCGCCACCGACAGGGAGCGGCCGCGCAGCTGCGCCAGGACCAGCGCCATGGGCGTGAGGTCGCGCCCGTCGATCGGCCGGCTATGCAGGCGCGGATCCTGCGGGATGCCGCTCGGCACCTGAAGGCTGATCACGCCCTCGCGCAGGGTCAGGTTGCGCAGGAATTCGAGGGAGCCCGATTCCACGGTGGGCTGCAGCGCGACGCCCCGCCGGGCCAGCGCCTGCTCGATATGGTGGCGGATGGCGAGCGACCGGTCGGGCAGGGCGAGGGCGTGGCCGAGGCAGTCGCGCAGGCGCACCGGCCCCGCCTCCGCCGCCAGGGGATGGTCGGCGCGCATCAGGACGCGCAGGGTCTGGTGCCCGGAATAGAGCGGGTGCAGATCCGCCGAGGGCGGAGGCTGGAGGATGAGGGCGAGATCCGCCTCGAAGGTGGAGAGCGCCGTCACCGCCTGGGCGTGGTCGCGCACCTGCACCGTGAACCCGACGAGCGGAAAGCGCGCGCGATAGGTCTCGACCTCCTCCGGCACCACCTGCGTCACGAAGGCTTGGCTGCAGGCCAGAGCCACATGACCCCGGCGCACGCCGGAGAGGTCGGCGATCTGCGAGCGGACCCGGTCGAGGTCCGCCATCTGGTCGCGGATGTGCCGGGCGAACAGCTCGCCTGCCGCGTTGAGGCGCATCCCCTGCGCCAGCCGCTCGAAGATCGGCGTGCCGAGCTCGTATTCGAGATCCTGGATCTGCCGGGTGAGGGCCGAGGGGGTGATGCTCAGCCGCTCGGCGGCACGGCGGATCGACCCGGCGCGGGCGATCTCCGTGACGTAGGCGAGGGTGCGCAGGTGCTTCACGGCTCCACCCTGCCGCCCTGTTGCCCATCTTGCAACGGGTCACTCGAAAAATAGCACTTCCTCGCAACAGGCGGCGAACCTAGCCTCTCGTCATCGAGAATCTCACGGAGCCGTTCGATGATCCGCCGCCGCTCTCTCCTGGCCGGGCTCGGGGCCGGCCTCGCCCTCGCCCCCCTGTCCCGCCGCGCCGCGCGGGCCGAGGGCGCCCCCGTCACGATCCGGATGGGCTCCCTCAAGCTCATCCATTCCATCGCGCCGAGCTTCTACGAGCGCTTCACCCCGCAGAACGTGCGGGTGGAGGTCGTGCCCTTCGAGAGCCCGACCGAGTGCAAGAACGCCGTCGTCACCAAGTCGGTCGATTTCGGCACGTTCGGCCTCGCGGCGGCGACGCTCGGGGCGGCGGCGGGCGAGCCGCTGGTGGTCATCGCCTCCACCTGCAACCGCGGGATGGCGGTGATCGCCAAGAAGGATTCGGACATCCACGCGATCAAGGACCTGCGCGGCAAGCGGGTCGCGATCTGGCCCGGCAGCACGCAGGAGGTGTTCGCCCTGGAGCGGATGCGCATGGAGGGCCTGTCCGTGAAGGACATCACCCCCGTGCGGATCTCCTTCTCCGAGATGCACATCGCCCTCGCGCGCGGCGACGTCGACGCCTATGTCGGCGCCGAGCCCGCCCCCGGCGTCAGCCTCGCCTCCGGCGTGGGGCAATTGGTGGAATATCCCTACGGCACCGAGATGGGCGCGCTGAACATGGTGTTCGGCGCCCATCGCGACACCCTGGTCGAGCGCCCCGACGTGGTGCGCACCATGCTCGACATCCACCGCAAGGCGACGGAGTTCGCGGCCGGCAACCGCGAGGCGATGATCGCCATGGCGGTGGCCAAGCTCGGCCAGAAGCGCGAGGCGCTGGAACTCTCCGCCCCGAACGTCGAGCTGACGTGGCGCCTCGGCCCGGACGAGGTGCGGCAGGCCGGCGCCTATGCCCAGCACATGCTGGCGCTCAAGCAGATCAAGCGCCTGCCGGAGCCCGGCTTCATCGACACCCGCTTCGTCGATGCGATGAGCCGGGCATGAGCACCGGCATCGACGCCCCCGCCCTGCCGGCTCCGGCCTCCATGCCGGCGCGGGCGCCCGCGCGGATCGCCCTCGGCGGCGGGCTGGCGCGGGCCGGCCTCGCCCTGGTGGTGCCGGCGATCCTCCTCGCGATCTGGCAGGTGACGACGGCGGGCCGGCCCTACAGCCTGATCCCGCCGCCCGCCGAGGTCTGGGCCGAGATGCGCGACCTCGCCATCGGCGGCGTGAACGACGACGCCTTCAGCGGCACCCTCTGGACGCATCTCGCGGCCTCGCTGACGCGCGTCTACGGCGGCTTCGCGCTGGCCGCCGCGGCGGCCCTGCCGCTCGGCCTGCTGATCGGCCGGGTGCCCGTGGTCCGGGCGCTGCTCGACCCCGTGTTGCAGATCCTGCGGCCGGTGCCGGTGACGGCGTGGCTGCCGCTGGCGATGATCCTGTTCGGCCTCGGGCCGCGCTCGGCCTTCTTCCTCGTGTTCCTGGGGGCGTTCTACCCGATCCTCGTCAACACCGTGTTCGGGGTGCGCTCGGTGGAGCCGCGCCTGTTCGAGGCGGCGGCGATGCTCGGCTGCACCGGGCCGGCGCAATTCGCCCGGGTGGTGCTGCCGGCGGCCCTGCCGTCGATCTTCACCGGCCTGCGGCTCGGCCTCGGCTTCGCCTGGGTGGTGATCGTGGTCGGCGAGATGACTGGCGTCCAGACCGGCCTCGGCGCGATCATCATGGAGGCGCGCCAACTCTCCCGCACCGAGATCGTGATCTGCGGCATGGCGGTGATCGGCGTCGCGGGCTTCGTCTCGGACTGGCTGGTCATGCGCCTCGGCCGCCTCCTCCTCGCCTGGAGCCCGTCCCATGGCTGATCCCACCGTCCCGATCCTCGACATGCGCGCGGTCGGCAAGACCTACCGGGCCAACGGGCGCACCACCGAGGCCCTGCGCGAGGCGAACCTCACCGTGTCGCGGGGCGAGTTCGTCTGCCTGCTCGGCGCCTCCGGCTGCGGGAAGTCGACCCTGCTGCGCGTCGCCGCCGGCTTCGAGGCGCCCACCTCCGGGCAGGCGCTGATGTGGGGCAAGCCCATCCCCGGACCGGGGCCGAGCCGGGGAATGGTGTTCCAGGATTACGGCCTGTTCCCCTGGCTCACCGTGCGCGACAACATCGGGTTCGGCCCGAAATCCCGCAAGCGACCCGCCGCCGAGGTGCGGGAGACCGCCGAGCGCTACATCTCCCTCGTCGGCCTCCAGGCCTTCGCGGACGCCTATCCGCACCAGCTCTCCGGCGGCATGAAGCAGCGCGTCGCCATCGCCCGCGTGCTCGCCAACGAGGCCGAGGTGGTGCTGATGGACGAGCCCTTCGGGGCGCTGGACGCCATGACCCGCGAGCGGCTTCAGGACGAATTGCTCGAACTCTGGTCGCGGACGGGGCTGACGATCCTGTTCGTCACCCACGCCATCGAGGAGGCGATCTTCCTCGCCGACCGCATCGTGATGATGTCGCCCGGCCCCGGCCGGATCGAGGCCGTGCACGAGGTCGACCTGCCGCGCCGCCGGGACGTGTCGAGCCCGGCCTTCAACGACCTGCGCCGGATGCTCGCCGCGCAGTTGCACAGCCACCACGCACCGCGCACCGCGACGGTCGCCGCCTGATGGAACCTGCCGTGCCCCCCTTCCCGACGATCCCCGCCCTGCACGCGGCCTATGAAGGCGGGCTCGACCCCCGCGCCGTGGTGGCCGGCGCCTACCGCCGGATCGCGGAGATCGACGATCCCGGCATCTTCCTCGCGCTGGTGCCGGAGGCGGAGGCGCTGGCCGCCGCCGACGCGCTGGGCGCCTTCGACCCGCAGGCCAAGCCCCTCTGGGGTGTGCCCTTCGCGGTGAAGGACAACATCGACGTGGCGGGCCTGCCGACCACCGCCGCCTGCCCGGACTTCGCCTTCACCCCCACCGAGACCGCCGCCGCCGTGGCGCGGCTCCTCGCGGCGGGGGCGATCCTGATCGGCAAGACCAACCTCGACCAGTTCGCCACCGGCCTCGTCGGGGTGCGCACGCCCTATCCCGTGCCGCGCAACGCCATCGACCCGGCCTACGTGCCGGGGGGATCGAGCAGCGGCTCGGCCGTGGCGGTGTCGCACGGGATCATCGCCTTCGCGCTCGGCACCGACACGGCGGGCTCCGGCCGGGTGCCGGCGGGGCTCAACAACGTGGTCGGGCTGAAGCCCTCCCTCGGGGCGGTGTCGAGCCGGGGGATGCTGCCCGCCTGCCGCACCCTCGACACGATCTCGGTCTTCGCCGGAACCGTCGCCGATGCCGACGCTGCCTTCCGCGTCATGGCCGGGTTCGACCCCGCCGACCCGTGGTCGCGGCCCCTGCCGGTGGCGCCCGTCCCCGCCGGCCTGCCGCCGGGCCTGCGCCTCGGCGTGCCGGATGGGCCGAGCCTGCGCTTCGGGGGCGATGCGCTCTCGCGGGACGCCTTCGCCGCCACGATGGCGGACCTCCGGGACATCGCCGGGCAGGCCGCCGAGATCGACCTCGCGCCGATGTTCGCCGTGGCCGACCTCCTCTACGACGGCCCCTGGGTCGCCGAGCGCTACGAAGCGATCCGCGCCGTGATGGAGACGCGGCCGGACATCCTCCACGAGACGACGCGGGCGGTGATCGGCACGGCCACCCGCCACGCGGCGGCGGATGCGTTCGCCGGCCTCTACCGCCTCACCGCATTGCGCCGGGCCGCCGACGCGGTCTGGTCCGGGGTCGATGTCCTGTGCGTGCCGACCTATCCGCGCCCGCAGACCCGCGCCGCCCTGGCGGCGGACCCGATCGGCCCGAACAGCGAACTCGGCACCTATACGAACTTCGTGAACCTGCTCGATTGGTGCGCGCTCGCCGTGCCGGGCCGCGCCCGCGCGGACGGGTTTCCCGCCGGCATCACCCTCATCGGCCCCCGTGGGGCGGACGGGTTGCTGGCCGCCCTCGGCGCGCGGCTGCACGCGGCCTCGGCCGAGCGGATCGGCGCGAGCCGCGCGCCGGTGCCGCCCGCTCAGGACGGGCCGGCGCGGGCCCTGCCCGGCGAGATCGAGCTCGTCGTGGTGGGCGCGCATCTCTCCGGGCTACCCCTCAACCACGAGCTGACCGGGCGCGGCGCCCGCTTCCTCCGCGCGGCGGAGACCGCACCGGATTACCGCCTCCATGCCCTGCCCGGGGGCCCGCCGAAGCGGCCGGGCCTCGTGCGGGTGGGGGAGGGCGGCGGCGCCATCGCGACGGAGGTCTGGGCGCTGTCGCCCGCCGCCTTCGGGGAGTTCGTCGCCGGCATCCCGGCCCCCCTGGGAATCGGCACCGTGCGCCTGGCCGACGGCACCGCGCCGAAGGGCTTCCTGTGCGAGGCGACGGGGCTCGTCGGCGCCACCGACATCACTGGGTTCGGCGGCTGGCGCCGCTACATGGAAAAGGCCGCCGCTTGAGCCCGCGAGACCCGATGACCGCCTTCGTCCTCGACGACCCGACGCCCCGCGATCCCCGCCTCGACTGGCCGCGCCTCGACCAGGGGGCGCGGGACGCGAGCTACGACAACACCAACGCTGTCGCCGACAGCGCGGAACGGATCGCCACCCGCAACGCGGCCGCCGCGCGCTACCGGGCCGCGCACCCGGCCGGTCTCGACATCCCCTACGCGGAGGGAGAGCGCACCGGCTTCGACCTCTTCCCGGTGGCGGATGCGCAGGCGCCCTGCTTCGTCTTCGTCCATGGCGGCTACTGGCAGCGCAACGCCCGCGCCGATTTCGCCGGCCTCGCGGAGGGGCTGAACGCCGCCGGCTGGGCGGTGGCGATGCCGGGCTACACCCTGGCCCCGGAGGCGAGCCTCGCCGGCATCGCCGCCGAGATCGGCACCGCCCTCGACTGGCTCGCGGGGGAGGGGAAGGCCCACGGGATCGGCGGCCCGATCATCCTCTCCGGCTGGTCGGCGGGGGGCCATCTCGCCGCCCTGCATCTCGGGCACCGGGCCGTGGCGGGCGCGCTCGCCATCTCCGGCGTCTACGATCTCGCCCCGATCCGCGACACCTACCTGAACGAGAAGCTGTCCCTGACGGACGGGGAGATCGCGACGCTCTCGCCCCTGCGCCTGCCGGTGCCGGACAAGCCGATGACGCTCGCCTATGGCAGCCGCGAATTGCCGGCCCTCGTCCACGACGCCCGCCGCCTCCATGCCCTGCGGGCCGCCGCCCACGCGCCGGGGGCGCTGCTGCCGGTGCCGGGCGCCGACCATTTCTCGATCCTCGACGGGTTCACGGGGCCCGACGGCCTGTTCGTCCGCGCCGCGCGGGAGCTTCTCGACACGGCCTCTCACCCGTAGGCCGAGATCCGTCATCGGCGGGGGCCTGGACCGTGCGGCGCCGAAGGGGCATCCCTTCGGCCGACCGAATTAGGACGAGCCCGTGCCGCAGCCGATCACGATCTTCATCGACGCCGATGCCTGCCCGGTGAAGGCCGAGACCTACCGCGTGGCCGAGCGCTACGGGCTGCACGTCTACGTGGTGGCCAACAGCTTCCTCAACGTGCCGCGCGAGCCGTGGATCGAGCGGGTCATCGTGTCGGACGGGTTCGACGCCGCCGACGACTGGATCGCCGAGCGCGCGGGCCCACACTCGATCGTGATCACCGCCGACGTGCCCCTGGCGAGCCGCTGCGTGAAGGCGGGGGCGAGCGCCCTCTCGCCCACCGGCAAGGCTTTCACGGATTCCTCCGTCGGGATGGCGCTCGCCACCCGTAACCTCATGCAGGAACTGCGGGAAGCCGGCGCGGTGACGGGCGGCCCGCCCCCGTTCTCGGCCAGGGACCGCTCCGCCTTCCTCGGCGCCCTCGACCGGGCGGTGATGCGGCTGCGCCGGGCGCATCCTTAAATATGATGCGACGTATGGCTCCGCTTCCGTGACGGACCCGCATCTCGCCCTAAAACTGAGGGCGAGTGAACGGGGAACGAAGCATGGAAACCTATAAGGACGTTCTCGCGGGCCAATGCCCCTTCGGCGGCGACCGTATCGGGGGGGCCCAGACGTCGCCGCCGACCCTGGAGGACTGGTATCCCGACCGCCTGCGCGTCGAGATGCTCCACCAGAACGGTCCGCAGGCGAACCCGCTGGCCGATTTCGATTACCAGGCCGCCTTCGAGGCGCTGGACTATGACCAGCTGAAGGCCGACATCCGCGCGTTCCTGACGAGCTCGGTGGCGTGGTGGCCGTCCGATTACGGCAATTACGGCCCGCAGATGATCCGCATGGCCTGGCACTCGGCCGGCACGTACCGCATCGCCGACGGGCGCGGCGGCGCGGGCGAGGGCCTGCAGCGCTTCGCCCCGATCAGTTCGTGGTGGGACAACGGCAACACCGACAAGTCCCGCCGCCTGATCTGGCCGATCAAGCAGAAATACGGCAACGCCCTGTCCTGGGCCGACCTGATGGTGCTGACCGGCACCATCTCCTTGGAGATCATGGGCCTGCCCACCTACGGCTTCGCCGGCGGCCGCCGCGACGCCTGGGAGGCGGACAACGCCACCTATTGGGGCCCGGAACTGTGGGACCCGCACAACATCGAATCCCCCGACAGCATGGTCACGCGCGACAAGCGCTGGCGCGGCCAGAACGGCGATCCCGATTACGACCTGGAGAACCCGCTCGCGGCCTCCCACCAGGCGCTGATCTACGTGAACCCGGAAGGGCCCTACGCCAACGGCGACCCGATGGGCTCGGCGCGGGACATCCGCGTCACCTTCACCCGCATGGCGATGAACGACGAGGAGACCGTCGCGCTGATCGCGGGCGGCCACGCCTTCGGCAAGAGCCACGGCATGGTGAAGGCGGACAGGATCGGCCCGCCGCCGGAGATCGCGCCCATCGAGGCGATGGGGCTGGGCTGGCACAACCCGCAGGGCACGGGCGCCGCCGAGAACACGATGACGAACGGCATCGAGGGCTCGTGGATCCCGAACCCGACCCAATGGGACAACGACTACCTGACGAACCTCTTCAAGTTCGAATGGAAGCAGACGAAGAGCCCGGCCGGCGCCCTGCAATGGGAGCCCGAGGACCCGGACGCCCCCCGCACGCCGGACGCCCACATCCCCGGCAAGACCCACCCGCTCATGATGATGACGAGCGACATCGCGCTGAAGACCGACCCGGTCTATCGCGAGATCTGCCTGAAGTTCCTCAACGACTTCGACTACTTCACGCTGCAGTTCTCCAAGGCGTGGTACAAGCTCACCCATCGCGACATGGGCCCGAAGGAGCGCTACCTCGGGCCGGAGAAGACCCTCGAGCCGGACCTGCTGTGGCAGGACCCGATCCCGGCCGTCGATCACCCGCTGATCGACGAGGGCGACATCGCCGCCCTCAAGGCGGAGATCCTCGGCCTCGGGCATTCCGTGTCGGACCTCGCCTACGCGGCCTTCGCCTCGGCCTCCACCCACCGCAACACCGACAAGCGCGGCGGGGCGAACGGGGCGCGCATCGCGCTGGCGCCGCAGAAGGACTGGGCGATCAACCGCCGGGCCATGCCGGTGATCGAGGCCCTGAAGGGCGTCATGGCCGGGTTCAACGGCCGGGCCGGCGGCGGCAAGAAGGTGTCGCTAGCCGACCTCATCGTGCTCGGCGGCTGCGCGGCGGTGGAGAAGGCCGCCCGCGACGCCGGGGCCTCGGTCACGGTGCCCTTCGCGCCGGGGCGGATGGACACGACCGACGCGATGACCGACGCCGACAGCTTCGAGTGGCTGAAGCCGGTGGTGGACGGGTTCCGCAACTACGTGGACGACCGCTTCGACCGGATCACCCAGGGCCGGGTCTCGCCGGAGCAGGTCTTCCTCGACCGGGCGCACCTGCTGGCGCTGACCGCCCCGGAATGGGTGGCGCTGACGGGCGGCCTGCGGGCGCTGAACCTGAACCACGACGGGTCCCAGCACGGCATCTTCACCGACCGGGTCGGGGTGCTGACGAACGACTTCTTCACCGTGCTGACCAGCATGGACTACGAGTGGAAGAAGGCGGACGGCGTGGGCAAGGCGTTCACCCTCGATGACCGCGGGAGCGGCCAGACGAAGTACACGGCGACCCGCTGCGACCTCGTCTTCGGCGCGAACGCCCAGCTTCGCGCGGTGGCCGAGGTCTATGCCGGCACGGACGGGCAGGAGCGCTTCCTGCGCGACTTCGTGAAGGTCTGGGACAAGGTGATGAACCTCGACCGTTACGACCTGAAGCCGAACTGACGCACAGGCGGCGGCCGGGTCCTCCCGGCCGCCGCCCGGCCAGCGCCCCACGCAGGGCTGGCGGCAAGCAACTTGCCAAGGGGTCCCAAACACCATCCCCTGGGACACCATGGACCTGCACACGATCGAGACCACGATCCGGCTCCGCAGCCGGTCGGAGATGCCGGATTGGCGCGAGGGCGATGCGTGGCTCGCGGGCGGCACGTGGCTCTATTCCGAGCCGCAGCCGGCGCTCCGCCGCCTCATCGACCTGACCGGTCTCGGCTGGCCGGCGCACGAGACGGGGCCGGAGGGGCTGACGCTCGCCGCCACCTGCACCGTCGCCGCCCTCGAACGGCTGGACCTGCCCGCCGCCTGGATCGCCGCGCCGCTGGTCCGGCAATGCTGCCGGTCGCTGCTCGGCTCGTTCAAGGTGTGGAACGGGGCGACGGTGGGCGGCAACCTCTGCCTCGCCCTGCCGGCCGGGCCGATCATCGCCCTGACGACCGCCCTCGAAGGTACCTGTCTCCTCTGGGCGCCGGACGGGAGCGAGCGCCGCCTGACCGTGCCGGAGGTGGTGATCGGGCCGCAGCGCAACGCCCTCGCCCCCGGCGAGATCCTGCGCAGCGTCACCCTGCCGGCCTCGGCATTGTCCCGGCGCACCGCCTTCCGGCGGATCAGCCTCAGCCCGCACGGGCGCTCGGGGGCGCTGCTCATCGGGACGCTCGGTGCGGACGGCGCCTTCGCCCTCACGGTCACGGCCTCGGTGCCGCGCCCCCTGCGCCTCGCCTTCCCGCGCCCCCCTGAGCCCGACGACCTGTTGCACGCGGTCGAGGCGGCGATCCCCGAGGGCCTGTATTACGACGACGTCCACGGCCGCCCCGACTGGCGGCGCCACATGACCCTGCATTTCGCGGGCGAGATCCTGGCCGAACTGACGGAGGCACGGGCGTGAGGCTGACGGTCAACGGGCATGCGCACGACGCCGACCCGCGCCCCGGCCAATGCCTGCGTACCGTCCTGCGCGAGGCCGGCTGGTTCGGGGTGAAGAAGGGCTGCGACGCGGGCGATTGCGGCGCCTGCACCGTCCATCTCGACGGCGAGCCGGTCCATTCCTGCCTCGTCCCGGCCTTCCGCGCCGAGGGCGCCGAGGTCACGACCATCGAGGGCCTGTCCGGCCCGTGCCGGCCGGGCGAGTCCCCGGCGCCGACCCATCCGGTCCAGGCCGCCTTCCTCGCCGCCCAGGGCTTCCAGTGCGGGTTCTGCACCCCAGGCATGGTGATGACCGCCGCCGCCCTGGACCAGGGCCGGCGCCAGGATCTCGGCGATGCCCTCAAGGGCAACCTCTGCCGCTGCACCGGCTACGGGGCGATCCGTGACGCCATCGCGGGCATCGCGCGCGTCGAGGCGCCGGAGGGCGCGTGCGTCGGCCGCTCCGTGCCGGCCCCGGCCGCGCCGCGGGTGGTGACGGGCACCGCCCGCTTCACCTTCGACATCCCCGAGGCGGGGATGCTGCACCTGAAGGTGCTGCGCTCGCCCCACGCCCATGCGCGGATCGTCGCCATCGACATCGGCCCCGCCCGCGCCGTGCCCGGCGTCGTCACTGTCCTGACCCACGAGGACGCGCCCCCGCGCCGCTTCTCCACCGGGCGCCACGAGGACCCCCGCGACGACGCCGCCGACACGATGGTGCTCGATCCCGTCATGCGCTTCGCCGGCCAGCGCGTCGCGGCGGTGATCGCCGAGACCGAGGCCGCCGCCGAGGCAGGCTGCCGGGCCCTTCGCGTCACCTACGAGGTTCTGCCCGCCCTGCTCGATCCCGCCCGCGCCCTCGACCCGGACGCGCCCCGCGTCCACGGCGGGTCGAACCTCGCGGCGGAGGTGCGCGGCGAGGTCGGCGAGGTGGCCGCCGGCCTGGCCGAGGCCGACCTCGTCTACGAGGAGACCTTCGCCTCGCAGCGGGTGCAGCACGCCCATCTCGAAACCCATGGCTGCGCCGGCTGGCGCGATGCCGACGGCCGCCTCACCCTGCGCACCAGCACGCAGGTGCCGTTCCTGACCCGCGACGCCCTCTGCGCCTTGTTCGGTCTGCCCCGAGAGGAGGTCCGCGTGGTGTGCGGGCGGGTCGGCGGCGGCTTCGGCGGCAAGCAGGAGATGCTGACCGAGGATCTGGTGGCGCTGGCCGTCCTCAGGACCGGCCGCCCGGTGAAATGGGAGCTGACCCGGCAGGAGCAGTTCGCGGCCACCACCACCCGCCACCCGATGAGCGTGCGGGTGACGGTGGGCGCCAAGCGGGACGGGCGGCTCACGGCGATCGGTCTCGGCGTGCTCTCCGACACCGGCGCCTACGGCAACCATGCCGGCGGCGTACTCCACCACGGCTGCAACGAGGTGCTGGCGGCCTATTCCTGCCCGAACAAGCGGGTGGAGGGGCGGGCGGTCCACACCCACACCCCGCCGGCCGGCGCCTTCCGGGGCTACGGCCTCAGCCAGACGATCTTCGCCCTCGAATCCGCCCTCGACGAGGTGGCGCGGCGGCTCGGCATCGATCCCTTTGCCCTGCGCCGGATCAACGCCGTGCGGCCGGGCGAGCCGCTGATCGCCCACAGCCTGCATCCGCACGACGTAGTGTTCGGCAGCTACGGCCTCGACCAATGCCTCGACCTCGCGCAGGCGGCGCTCGCCGAGGATCCCGGCCCGGCGCCCGAGCCGGGCTGGCGCGTCGGCACCGGCATGGCGATGGCGATGCTCGACACGATTCCCCCGCGCGGCCACCACGCGGAGGCCGTCGCCGCCCTCCTGCCCGACGGCACCTATCGCGTCCGCACCGGCACCGCCGAGTTCGGCAACGGCAGCCAGACGGTCCACCGCCAGTTCGCCGCGCAGGCGCTCCAGGCCGACCCGGCGCGGGTGCGGATCGAGGCCGCCGACACCGACGCGGTCGGGCACGATACCGGCGCCTACGGCTCGACCGGCACCGTCGTCGCGGGCCAAGCGGTCCACCGGGCGGCGCTGGCGCTCGCCGAGGCGATCCGCGCGCGGGCGGCCGAGCGGACCGGCGTGGCACCGGAGGCATGCCGCCTCGCGGACGGCGCGGTCGAGACGCCCACGGGGCGCATCGCGCTGGCCGACCTCGCGCCGCTGGAGGCGTCGGGCCGCTCGAACGGGAGCCCGCGCTCGGTCGCCTTCAACGTCCAGGCCTTCCGGGTGGCGGTCCACCCGGTGAGCGGGTCCGTGCGCATCCTCACGAGCGTCCACGCCGCCGATGCGGGGGTGGTGATCAACCCGATGCAGTGCCGGGGGCAGGTGGAGGGCGGCGTGGCCCAGGCACTCGGCGCCGCGCTCTACGAGGAGGTCGCCCTGGACGGGGAGGGGGCAGTTGCGACGCGCACCTTCCGCAACTACCACATCCCCGCCTGCGGCGACGTCCCGGACACGCGGGTGCTGTTCGCCCGGACGGACGACACGGTCGGGCCGCTCGGGGCCAAGTCGATGAGCGAATCGCCCTTCAACCCGGTCGCGGCGGCGCTGGGCAACGCGATCCGCGACGCCACCGGCGCCCGCCTCACCGCCACGCCCTTCGCCCCGGACCGGATCTTCCGTGCCGTCGCGGCGGCGTGCGACGAGGGTGAGCGCCGCCCCGTTCTCGATCAGGTTCGATCAAACCGGCGGCAATAGTCATGTCGCCCGTGCCGCAATCCGATCTCCCGGATTGCGTCGATTGCAGCGCGATATGCGTTCTTCGCAAGTGCGGGATGACGGAATACAACATCCATCACGGCTCTCGCCGAAAGATCGATTGACTCCATTGCGTGAAGCGAGGTGAACTGTCCCGACGAATATAAGGGAGGAACCATGGCCAAGTTCACGCTGGGTATCATGGCCGACGGCGACGACGAGCCCGTTCGCCGGATCGCGATCTCGGCCGGCGACGAATCGTCGGCGCAGTTCGCAGCCAACGCAGCCTACGAGAAGGTCCGCCGGGAATATCCCGACGCCACGGAACTCCACCTGATGGACGGCTCCGGCCATGCCTGGAACCGCTCCATCGCCTCGACCGGCTGGACCAGCCTGAACTGACCGGAACCGTCCGAAACGCCGTGCGCGCCGGATGGAATCGCCCATCCGGCCGCTTTGTTCTGTGTATCCTCGTACAGTCCAGGGTTGACGCGCTGCGGTAGCGCCCAAGATCCCCCTTCGCACAAGCGTGGCCATACTGGCGCAACGAGGTGGGGAATGGGGCAAGTGAAGGGGCCGCGGCCGAAGACCGATCTGCACGCCGTGCAGAAGAGGGCGGGGACCGAGCTCATCGACCGCATGGGCATCCGCACGGAGGCCGAGCGGGCGGAGATCATGATCCGGGAGGCCCGCAAGGCGCGCCTCGCCGCGCAGGCCAAGGCGCTGGCCAAGACCGAGTGACGACCCGGACGCCATGATGCGTTAAAGCCCCTGCCGCCCGCATTCCGCGCGGGCGCATCCGGGGGTTTTCAGCGCATGGACCTGTTCGGCGGCGCGCTCAGCGTCAACTCGCCCGACGACATCGCCCACATCATCCAGGTCTCGCTCGCGCCCGCCTTCCTGCTGACGGCGCTGGCGACGCTGCTCAACACCTTCTCGACCCGGCTCGCCCGGATCTCCGACAAGGTGAACGCGGCCGACCGGGAGTTGATGGGGGCGGACGAGGACGCGGCGCGGGCGATTTCCGTGCGCCTCGCCTTCCTGCACCGCCGGTCGGTCCTCCTCGACGCGGCGGTGGTGCTCGCCTGCGTCGGGGCGGGGCTGGTGCTCAGTTCGATCCTCACCCTCTATGTCGGCGCCCTGCGCGAGGGCGCGGCGGCCTCGGTGCTGTTCGCCCTGTTCGGCCTCGCCCTGGTGTTCACCTTCATCGCCATCTGCGCCTTCCTGGCGGAGATCCTGCTCGCGGGGCGGGGTATCCGCGTCGAGGTGGAGCGCCAGCGCGACGCCGCCTCGAAGCGCGGGGGCTGAGGCGCCGCGCCGCGCCTGGCCGCACGGCCGCCTGCCGGTATAGGGTGAGGAAAACACACCTCGCGCGATGCGGATGCCCCGGCCCGGCATCGCGGCGAGACGGAGGAACGCCCCCGATGGACCCCACCATCACCACGGTCGAAGATCTGCGCCGGATCGCCAAGCGGCGGGTGCCGCGGATGTTCTACGATTACGCCGATTCCGGCTCGTGGACGGAAGGCACCTACCGGGCGAACGAGGACGACTTCGCCGCGATCCAATTCCGCCAGCGGGTGGCGGTGGACATGACGAACCGCACGCTTGCCACCACCATGGCCGGGCAGGCGGTGGCGATGCCCGTCGCCCTGGCGCCCACCGGCATGACGGGGATGCAGCATGCGGACGGGGAGATCCTGGCCGCGCGGGCGGCGCAGGCCGCCGGGGTGCCGTTCACCCTCTCGACCATGAGCATCTGCAGCATCGAGGACGTGGCCGAGGCGGTCTCGGCGCCGTTCTGGTTCCAGCTGTATTTCATGCGCGACCGGGCGTTCAACGACCGGCTGATCGACCGGGCGGCGGCAGCGGGCTGCTCGGCGCTGGTCCTGACCCTCGACCTGCAGATCCTCGGGCAGCGCCACAAGGACATCCGCAACGGCCTCTCGGCGCCGCCGCGCCTGACGCCTTCCACGGTCCTCGACCTCCTCACCAAGCCGCGCTGGTGCCTTCAGATGCTCGGCACCAAGCGGCGGACGTTCCGCAACATCGTCGGCCATGTGGAGGGCGTCGGCGACACACGCTCGATCTCCGCCTGGACTTCGCAGCAATTCGATCCGCGTCTCGACTGGGACGACGTGGCCCGCATCCGCGACCGCTGGAAGGGGCCGCTGATCCTCAAGGGCATCCTCGACGCGGAGGATGCCGAGCGGGCCGTCGCCACGGGGGCCGAGTCGCTGGTCGTCTCGAACCATGGCGGGCGGCAGCTCGACGGCGCGCCGTCCTCCATCGCGATCCTGCCGGAGATCGTGGAGGCGGTGGGCTCGCGCATCGAGGTGCTGATGGATGGCGGCATCCGCTCGGGGCAGGACGTGCTGAAGGCCGTGGCGCTCGGCGCCAAGGGCGTCTTCATCGGCCGCTCGTTCCTCTACGGGCTCGGCGCGGGCGGGGAGGCGGGCGTCGCCCGCTGCCTGGAGATCATCCGCAAGGAGCTCGACATGACGATGGCGCTGTGCGGCCACCGCGACATCCGCGCCATCGACCGCGCGATCCTGCGCCCGCCCCACGGGCCGGGCTGAGGCGTCAGGGCCGCAGGAACAGGTTGACCGAGAGGATGTGGTCGGTGGCGAGCCCGTTGCCCGGCATCTGGATCAGCCGGTTCAGGTAGCCGAGCTCGACGGTGGACTGGCCGCCGATCGGCACCTCGATCCCGGCGAAGGTGCGCAGCTGGTCGAACCCCGCCCTCGGCCCCCAATCGGCATCGTTGAGGGCGACGAACACCTCCGCCGAGCCCAACGCCGACACGGCGCCCGCCTTGTCGGTGAGCGGGGCGGCGACGCGCATCTGCTCGCGCACCCGGAAGGCGACGTCCTTCCCGTCCGACCGCCAGCGCTGCTCGAAGCGGGTGCGGGAGGAGGTCTTCAGGCCGTTGATCTCCCCGAGCTTCCAGTTAACCTCCTGGAAGGAGCGGTCCTCCACCTGCACCGGGCCCATGCCGCGATCCTGGACGTAGGCGTAGCCCTGGTAGAGCGTGAGGTCCTTCGTGACCTTCCAGCCCACGGCCGGGCGCAGGATCAATTGATCGAGCTGCGAGATGCCGTTGCCGAAGCGCGGCTGCATCTCGGCGAAGAAGGCGACATCGTCGATGGAGCCGAAGACGGTGGTGTTGAACCACAGCTGCGCGTCGTGTGCGGCGGCCGGCGCGGCCGCGCCGAGGAGGGCCGCCACCACCGGCAACACAGGCCTGACCAGACGCATCCCCATCGCCGACATCGCTCCCCACCCGTGCGCGTTGGTGTCCCTCCCCGGCAACGAACCGTCAAGGTTGTGCGCGACGGACACCTCCGCCGAGCCTTGACGCCAGCGAACCCCGCCCGCGATAAACCGGGCTCCGGGAGGCGACGGGGCGGGCCATGGTGACGGGGCTTGCGACGCCATCCATCCTCAACCGCCTCGATCTCAAGACCCTGCGCCTCTTCGTGGCGATCTGCGAGGACGGCACGCTGAACGGCGCCGCCCGGCGGGCGGCCATCGCGCCCTCGGCGGTCAGCAAGCGCCTCGCCGAACTGGAACGCGCGCTGGGCTGCGACCTGCTGATCCGCGAGCCCAAGGGGATGCGACCCACTCCGGCCGGGGAGACCCTGCTCCACCACACCCGCCGGATGCTCGCGAGCGCCGAGCAGATCAGCCTCGAACTCGCCGAGCATGCGCGCGGCGTGCGCGGCTTCGTCCGGGTGCTGGCGAACCTCTCGGCCATCGTCGAGTTCCTGCCGGAGGACCTTCAGGCCTTCCTCGCCGCGCAGGGGGAGATCCGCGTCGACCTGGAGGAGCGCCCGAGCAGCGGCGTCGTCGCCGGGGTGGAGGAGGGCGCCGCCGACCTCGGCATCTGCGCGGGCGGCACCGACACCCGCTCGCTCGACGCCTACCCCTACCGGAGCGACCGCCTCGTTCTCGTGGTCCCGGATGGCCATCCGCTCGCCGGGCGGGACTCCGTGGCGCTCGCCGACACCCTCGACCACGACCATGTCGGGATGCACCGGGAAAGCTCGATCTACGCCGCCCTGCGCGACGAGGCCCGCCGCCTCGGACGCCCCCTGAAGCTGCGCATCCATGTGCCGAGCTTCGACGCGATCTGCCGGATGGCGCAGGCCGGGATGGGACTCGGCGTCGTGCCGGAGGGGGTCTACGCCCTGCTCGGGCCGCAGATGCGCGTCGCCGCCGTGCCGCTGACCGATCCGTGGGCGCAGCGCACGCTTCTCCTCGTCGTCCGGCCGGGCGCCTTGACGCCGGCCCCTGCGCTGCTGTTCGAACACCTGCGCAGGGCGGCCGGCTGACGCCTTAGCGTTCTCCCGCGGAGAACGCAGGCTCGCGCATGGCGTTTAGACCCACCGGGAGCGATGAACTATTCTTCCATCAACCAATGATGGAGGAGCGCTCATGGCAAGCTCAGCAACCATGGCAAGCTCGGCAACCGCCCAGTCCCAGGGCCCGCTCGCTGGAATCCGCGTTCTCGAACTCGGCCAGCTGATCGCGGCACCGTTCGCCACCAAGATCCTCGCCGAATTCGGCGCAGAGGTCATCAAGGTCGAGCCGCCGAACGACGGCGATCCCTTGCGCAAGTGGCGCAAGATGCACGAGGGCACCTCGCTCTGGTGGTATCTGCAGTCGCGCAACAAGAAGTCGATCGCGATCAACCTGAAATCGCCGGACGGCCTCGCGGTCGTGAAGGATCTCGTCCGCAGCGCCGACGTCGTGGTGGAGAATTTCCGCCCCGGCGGCCTGGAAAAGCTCGGCCTCGGCTGGGATGTGCTCTCGGCGCTGAACCCGAAGCTGGTGATGGTCCGCATCTCCGGCTACGGCCAGACCGGCCCCTATCGCGACCGGCCGGGCTTCGGCGCCATCGGCGAGTCGATGGGCGGCATCCGCTTCACCACCGGCAGCCCGGATTCCCCGCCCGCCCGCGTCGGCGTGAGCATCGGCGACACCCTCGCCTCGCTGCACGGGGTGATCGGCGCCCTGATGGCGCTGCTCCACGTCAAGACCGGCGGCGGCGCCGGCCAGGTGATCGACGTCTCGCTCGTGGAGAGCGTGTTCAACGTCATGGAAAGCCTCGTCCCGGAATACGACCTGCTGGGCGAGGTCCGCACCCGCACCGGCGGCGCGCTGCCGGGCATCACGCCCTCGAACACCTATCCCACCCAGGATGGCGGCTACGTCGTCATCGCCGGCAATTCGGACCCGATCTTCCGCCGCCTGATGACCGCCATCGGCCGCCCGGACCTCGCCGAGGACCCGTCCCTGCGGGGCAATGACGGCCGCAGCGCCGTGGCGGCAATGCTCGACGGGGTGATCGCCGACTGGACCCGGGCGCGCAGCGTCGAGGAGGCCCTGGAGGTCCTCGACGCCGCCGACGTGCCGGCGGGCCGCATCTACTCGGTCGCCGACATCGTGGCCGACCCGCATTACGCCGCCCGCGACATGATCCTGGAGGCGGAACTGCCCGGCGGGACCACCGTGAAGATGCCGGGCATCGTTCCCAAGCTCTCCGGCACGCCGGGTTCGGTGCGCTGGCAGGGCCCGGCGCTGGGCGCCCACACGGACGACGTCCTGGCCGATCTCGGCCGCGACCCCGAGACCATCGCGCGCCTGCGCCGCGAGGGAGCCGTCCAATGACCGGGGATGCCATGCTGATCCAGGAGGTCGCCACCCGCGACGGGTTCCAGATCGAACCCGTCTTCGTGGAGACCGCCGACAAGATCGCCCTGATCGACGCCCTCTCGGCCACCGGCTTCTCGCGGATCGAGGTCTCGTCCTTCGTCTCGCCGAAGGCCGTGCCCGCGCTCCGCGACGCCGCCGAGGTCTTCGCCGGCATCGGGCGGCGCCCCGGTACGGTCTACGTCGCGCTGGTGCCGAACCCCAAGGGCGCCGAGCGGGCGCTCGCCGCCAAGGTGGACGAGATCAACCTCGTCGCTTCCGTGAGCGAGACCCACAACCGCGCCAACATGGGCATGACGCCCGCCGCCTCGATCGAAGGCTTCGGCAAGATCATGGAGGCGGTGAAGGGCTCCGGCGTCTCCACCAACGCCACCGTCGCCACGGCCTTCGGCTGCCCCTTCGAGGGCGACCAGCCGGCGGACAAGGTGATGGCGCAGGTGGAGCGCTACCTCGCTCTCGGCGTCGAGAACGTCACCCTCGCCGACACGACCGGCATGGCCAACCCCCGGCAGGTCGAGGCGCTGGTCGCGCGGGCGCTCACCCTCGTGCCGGCCTCGAAGCTGACGCTCCACTTCCACAACACGCGCGGCCTTGGCCTCGCCAACGTGCTGGCGGCCTACAATGTCGGGGCGCGCCGGTTCGATGCGGCGCTCGGCGGCCTCGGGGGCTGCCCCTTCGCGCCGGGGGCCACGGGCAACATCTGCACCGAGGATCTCGCCAACATGGCCCAGGAGATGGGCATCGCGACGGGCCTCGACCTCGAAGCCCTGATCGGCCTCTCCCGCGACCTGCCCCGCCTCGTCGGGCACGACGTGCCGGGGCAGGTCGCCAAGGCCGGGCGCCCTTGCGAGCTTCACTCGATCCCGCAGGCCGCCTGAGCCCTTCGCCCCCCGCAAACCCCGTCCCGACCGGACGCCGCCACAGAAGCGGCGCCGGCCGGCGTGAGGTCGCACGCCAGCCGCGACCCGCCCGAAGTCCTGGAGGAAACGAAATGAGTGCCGTCAGCACCAGCCCGCTCGCGGGCGTGGCCGAAGTCACGGAAAGCAGCGTGGTCCGCAAGGCCGCGTGGCGGCTGATGCCGCTGATCATGATCTGCTACATGTTCGCGTTCTTCGACCGCATCAACATCAGCTTCGCGAAGTTCCAGCTCCAGAGCGACCTCGGCTTCAGCAACGTCGCCTACGGGCTCGGGGCGAGCATGTTCGTGGTCGGCTACGTGATCTTCGAGGTGCCCTCGAACCTGTTCCTCTACCGGGTCGGGGCGCGGCGCTGGATCGCCCGCATCATGATCTCCTGGGGCATCGCCACGGCGCTCATGGTGTTCATCAGCACCGAGTGGCAGTTCTACGCCCTGCGCTTCCTCATCGGCGCCATGGAAGCGGGCTTCGCGCCGGGCATCCTCTATTACCTCACCCTGTGGTTCCCGGCCTCGTTCCGCGGCCGCGTCACCTCCTTCATGTTCGTGGCCTCGGCCTTCTCCGGCATCTTCGGCGCCCCCGTGGCGGGGCTGATCCTCGGCGGGCTCAACGGCGTGATGGGTCTTGCCGGCTGGCAATGGCTGTTCCTGGCCGGCGGCCTGCCCTGCCTCCTCCTCGGCGTGCTGGTGTTCCTGCGCCTCGACGACCGGATCTCCGACGCGCGCTGGCTGTCGCAGGAGGAGAAGGACCTCCTCTCCTCGAAGATCGCCCACCACAACCGGGATATCGGCGACCATTCCCTCTGGGGCGCGGTCAAGCTGCCGGGCTTCCTGCTCATCGCGCTCGTCTACTTCCTGCTGCAGATCGGCTCCTACGGCCTGAACTTCTGGGGGCCGGACCTCATCAAGACCGCCACGGGCGGGTCGGCGGCCTCGGTCGGCTTCCTCACCGCCATCCCCTACATCTGCGGTGCCATCAGCATGGTCGTGGTCGGGCGCCTGTCCGACGCCTCGGGCGAGCGGCCGAAATTCGTCGCGGGCCTCGCCATCGCGGCGGCCCTCGGCTTCTTCGCCGCCGGCCTGTTCGACAAGCAGATCGTGCCCCTGATGATCGCCCTGGCGCTGGTCGGCTCCGGCATCGTCGCCTCGATCCCGACCTTCTGGACCCTGCCGGCCAAGCTCGTGACCGGCGTCGGTGCGGCCGGGGGCATCGCCCTCATCAACACGCTCGGCCAGTTCGGCGGCATCGTCAGCCCCGTGGCGGTCGGCTGGGTGAAGGACCTCACCGGCTCCACCACCCCGGCCCTCTACGGGATCGGCGTCCTTTGCCTCGTCGCGGCGGCGCTGCTCCTGTTCGCCACCCCGGCGAGCCTGCGCCGGAACGATCGCGGCCTCTGACCCCGCGCCGCATCCTCCCCGGGGTGCGGCGCCCTACATGGCCCTGCGGCGTTCCCCTCAGGACCCGCATGCCCATGGCCCCGCATCCGAACCCCCTTCCCGTCGGCCCCGGCCAGGAGAGCGTGTGGGATTACCCGCGCCCGCCCCGGCTGGAATCCGTGCCGGAGCGCCTGCGCATCGTCTTCGACGGCATGACCATCGCCGACACGACGCGGGGCTGGCGGGTGCTGGAGACGAGCCATCCGCCGACCTACTATATCCCGCCGGAGGACATCGCCTCCGGCAGCCTCGCCCGGATCGCCAGCGGCAGCTTCTGCGAATGGAAGGGCAGGGCGATCCATTTCGACGTGGTCGGGCCGACCCGCCGGGCGCCGCAGGCGGCCTGGGCCTACCCGACCCCGACCCCGGACTTCGCGCCAATCGCCAACCACGTCGCCTTCTACGCGGCGCCGATGGAATCCTGCCATGTCGGCGACGACCTCGTGACGCCCCAGCCCGGCGGCTTCTACGGCGGCTGGATCACCCCGCGCATCGTCGGCCCGTTCAAGGGCGGACCCGGTAGCCAGGGCTGGTGACGGACTGTATCTGTCCTGCCGCACCCGGGCGTCTTGAGGCGACCGGTCCTGATCGTTCATTGACGGTCTAGGCTTCAATTGCCGATAACGTCTGACTTGTGACGAGGGTTTACGACGTGTTTTCGGGTCGTCACACACGAAGTCAGAGCTGAAACCATGCAAACCGACGCGATGAGCGCCGGGCCGGAACGGGTCTGCGAGCCCGTCCGGACGAGAACCATCGCGTTCACACCGCCCCTTACCTCCCGGGAGCCCGATGGGCCCGTCGCGCGGCGCCTGCTGTTCTACGTACCGGGCTACGATCCCGATTCCGAGCGCCGCTACCACACCCTGTTCCTGCGGGAAATCAGCCGCTACGCCAAGGTCTTCGGCGTCCCGATGCCGAAGGTCGGCTGCCCGACGGCGAGCGAGGACGGCAACCGCCAGAGCTGGGTCGTCGAGACCGGGGGCGGCCGCACCCGCACGGAGTACGACCTCCTCCTCTGGAGCGACCTCGTCCGCCGGGACATGGGCAAGCCGCGCGTCGTCGGCATCGGCCTCAATGCCTGGGCGACCCTGAACTTCGCCGTCAACGGCACGCTGGCCGGCCTCTACCGCACCAGCTGGAAATGCGCGAACGTGATGCTGTACCCGTTCGTCGGGTCGATCCTGCTGCTGGTGGCGCTCCTCGTGTCGAGCTTCGCCGGGCATGGGGTGCTGCACCACGGGTTCGGCCTGCCGGGCTGGTTCGCCCTGCTGGCGGGGATCGTCGCCAGCTTGGTCGGCCTGAGGTTTCTGGCGCCGCGCCTCGACCGCGCCTTCCTCTGGCAATTGATGCACGATTGCGTCTTCCACTGGCAGCACGCGTGCGGGAAACGGCCGGATTACGACGCGCGGGTGGAGGCCTTCACCGCGCACATGCGCGCCCGCATCCGCGAGAGCCAAGCCGACGAGGTGATGATCGTCGGCCATTCGACCGGCGGGCTGACCGCCGTCGAACTCGCGGTCCGCCTCCTCGGCGAAGACCCGACCCTCGGGGAGGCCGGCGGCCCGGTCCTCTCGCTCCTGACCCTCGGCTCCTGCCTGCCGATCGTGGCCCTGCAGCCCGACGCCCGCGCCACGCGGGCGGCGGTGGCGCAGCTCGTGACCTCGCGGCGGCTGAGCTGGGTCGATTTTCAGGCGCCGCAGGATTGGATGAACTTCCCCGGCTTCAACCCGGCCCGCGACCTGCCCCTCGGCCTGTCCGAGGGCGAGATGGCGAACCCGATCATCCGCTCGGCCAAGTTCGCCGAGATCATCAACCGGCAGACCTACGAGCGCATCCGCCTGCGCCCCTTCCGGATGCATTTCCAGTTCCTGATGGCGAACGACCATGCCGGCGTGTTCGACATCTTCGCCCTGACCCTCGGCCCCCGCAGCCTGCGCGACCGGGTCCTCTCCGAGGATGCCTCGCTCCTCGGCTTGCCCGCGACCGCCTGACCGGCCCCGCATTCGGCACGCCGTCACCGGTACAAACTCACCATTGAAGGCGCGATGTGCCGGCACATCTCCCTGTCGAGCAGGATTGCCCCGTACAGGACGCGTCGCCCATGGCCGAAGACAAGGACAAGCCGTCCGCGAACCATCTCAAAGGTTCGGTGAAGGAGGCCATCGGCAAGCTCACCGGCGATACTCGGATCGCGGAAGAGGGCCAGCGCGAGAAGCAGGGCTCCAAGGCCGCCCCGGACAAGGCGGGCCGGGGGGCCTAATGCAGGCGCAGGGACTCCGCGTAGCCGGCCGCGCGCCCCTCGACGGTGGCGCGGTTGTGCCGCTTGCGCGCCGCGAGGTCCTGCGCGGCGAGGCCGTGGCGGAAGGCGAAATCCTCGTCGCGGGCATCCATCGCGGCGATGGCGGCCTGCGGCTCGGGATGGAGATCCATGCCGAAATGCCGCCCCCAGAACGCGCCCTCGGTCCGCGCGGTGGCGGCGTGCCGGGTCCACGCGATCGGGTGTGAGTGGAAGACGACGGCCTCGTTCACGTAGGCCTTCTGGAAGCCCGCCCGTAGCATCTCGTCGGCCCAGACCTGATCCTCGCCCCACGGGATCTCGGGATAGGGTAGGACCGCCCAGGCGGCCCGCGCCATGGCGGAGTTGTTGTCGGAATAGAATTGCCGCACCCGGCGCCACAGGCCGCCGCCGGGATGGAAGAAGCTCGGCAGGCCGGTCTCGCGGTCGATGACCGGCGGCAGCAGGGCGAGGGCGTCGAACATCTCGGTCAGGTCGCGGCGGATGAAGGCGTCGTGTTCGGGATAGGCCTCGTGCCGGCCGATCACGCCGGCCACCCGCGCCCCGCGATCGAAGCCCGAGATCAGGTAGGCGAGCCAGAGGTCGTTCCGGGGCAGGGCGTCCTGCGTGAGGATCGCGACGAAGGTCCCGTCCGTCAGTTCGATGCCGCGATTGCGCGTCCGGCCATGCTGGAACTCCGCGTTCGGGATCGTCTCCAGCCGCAGGCGGGGGTCCCGGCGGCGGCGGACGAGATCGGGCGTGCCGTCCGTCGAGCCGCTGTCGATGACGAGCAGGTCGTAGGGGAAGGCGCAGCGCTGGCCGAGGACGGCGTCGAGGACGCGCGCGAACTCGGGCCCCGCATTGAAGGTCGGGATGAACACCGACACCCGCCGCCCGCGATGGACGTTCGGCGCGAGGCACCGCTCCGGATCGACGGGGCTGAAGCCGCGCTCCCCCAGCCGCTCGAACAGGGCGGCCTCGACCATCCGCGCGCTCCGCGCCCAGGACGTGGTCGCCACGAAGTCGCGGCCCTTCCGCCGCTGCCGCTCCCGGCGCTGCGGATCGGCCATCAGCGCCTCGATCGCGTCGGCGATGGCGTGGGGCAGGGGCTTGGCGAGGCTCACCTCGCCGTCGCGGAAGATCGCGCGGGTGCTCGGCGCGTCGATCTCCACCACCGGCAGGTCGCAGGCCATCATCTCCAGCGGGATCAGCGAATAGTTGGTCGCCGAGAAGACGAGCCCGATATCGCTGTCCCGGTAGAGGTCTCCCAGGGCCTCCGGGCTCAGGATGCCGTGCTGCGTGTGGGGGAAGTCGTACGGGACCGCGAGGTTGGCCTCGCCGAACAGGTCGGCGTGGAAGGCGACGCCCCGCCGATGCAGGTCTTCCAGAGCCGCAAACCCGAGGCCGACCGCGCGGCGCGGCGTGTAGCCCCTGGCGTAGAAGGCGATGCGCAGGACCTTCGGGGGCACGTTCCGCGCCGGCCCCGGATAATAGACCTCGTGGTCGGCGCAGAGGTCCCAGTTGCGGGCCCAGAGGCCGCGCGCGCTCATCAGGTCGGTCAGCCACCGGCCGGCGCAGAGGGTGGGGAAGCCGAAATCGTAGGTCGATTCCGCGAGAAGCTGCAGCTCTCCCATCGGATGGAAGCTCGGCTCGTAATCCTGCACGAAATAGAACCGCTCCTTGAAGTTCCGCGCCTGCGCGGCGGGGAAGGCGGTCCAGCAATCGGTGACGATCAGGCAATCGCCGGCCAGTTCCCGCACGTCCTCCGGGAGGAAGCGGACATGGACCCTCTCGCCGATGGGCCTGTACCAGTCCCTGATCGCCGTCCTGGCGGCGGCCTGATCGCGGAAGGTGACGGCATTCTGGATCCAGACGGTCTGATGGTGCCCGAACTCCTCCAGGCGCTCGACCATGCGGAAGATCGTCATGTGCCCGCCCGCGCCTCGGCCGAAGGAGGGGATGATCCAGTGGATGTCGAGGGCCCGCGCGTCGTGGACCCGGGCGAGGGGGGCGAGGGGCTGGAGCGGGTGGCGGGCGATGCGCGGTGTGTCGCGCTGCCATCGCGCCGGCACGGTGGCAGCGGAATCCTCCCGCATCGGGAGACCGGCCAGGGGCGCCGGCTGCGCCCGGCGGGGCGTGATGTAGCTGACGACCCGGCTTCCCGACGCGCGGACCACGATCGGCAATAGTCGTTCGAGGACGTGGGCGAAGGTCGCGTCGAGCTGGCCGCGCTCGTCCTCGAAGCGTTCGAGGGTGCCGTAGGCGTCGATGAGGGGCCGCAGCGGCGCCGTGCGGTACCACGCCATCGCGCCGGCCGGGTAATCGCTGCCCCGCCAGGGGAAGCCGTCGTGGCCGAGCCGGCGCAACGCCGCATCGATCCTGCCGGCATTGGCCTCCTCCGCCGTGTAGCGACGGATCATGTGGAAGTTTCGCGGGAACAGGCATCCGAGATCGGGCGCGTCCGCGAAGGTCCGCAGGATCGTGGCGACGAGGGCAGGCGATCCCATCGTCTGGTCGAACAGGTAGCGGCGCCAATCGTCGCCCCAAGCGACATGCGGACTGCGCTTCGTGTGGACGTGGAGCAGGATGTCGTAATCGAACCATAGGTCCCGGCACCCGACGAGGAGCGGGCCGAGGTCGCGCCCCCGGTTCGGCACCACGCGGAGCTCATACCGCCCGTCCCGCCAGTCCCGCCGGCAGACGTTCTCGACGAACACCCTGTCGGCTTCGGAGACGACCGTGATGACGGCCACCGCCATGGGCGGCAGCGAGCGCAAGCGCGGCAGCAACTCCGCGATGAGTTCGGGATAGTAGCAATGCGCGTGGACGCCGAGCGTGAGGCCCCCCGGCGGATCGGCGGATACGGGATCCAGCACGATCCCGTTCGCCCCGTAGCCCGGCGCGCCCACCCGGTCGGCGATCCGGACGCGATGCACGAGGGGATTGGTGTAGGGCGGCCGGCTCCTCAAGATTTCGCGCTTGTATTCGTAGATTTCGAAACCGGGCGCCGGATCGCGATCCTCGTGTTGCCCGTGGGCGATGAAGTGCTCGTACGGCCTCATCCCCGATCTTTCGACATCGGGGTTCATGGAACGGTAGAACGCTTCATCGAAATGCTTGCGGAAGAGTGCCGCCACCTCGGGGCCGACGTCCGTGGACGATCCCAGCCGCTCCGCCCACTCGTAGCTGCCATACCACGCGATGCAGAGTTCGGCGGGATTGGCATCGGGTGCCATCCTGTCCCGATGCGCCTCGCAGAAGGCATCGATATCGAAGAACGGGCTTGGGACCCTCCGCTCCCGCGCGCCGAATCTCAGGTAATGGACCAAGGGATTCAGCCCCGATCTTTGGACGTCGGGGTATTTTTCAAGATAGAACACGGTGTCAAAAAATAGCGATGGATCGTAACCGTGTTTCCATCCTCGCCTACAGAAATGCCTGACCCCGTCAATTCCCGCGCGAAGCCCATATCGGCCGATATAGAATTCTTCGTCAAAGAGCATGCTGGCCCGCATCAGGGCCAAGTCAAAATCACGGTGGCCGAATACAAATAGCGCTTCGAACAGTCCCATGTCTTTCGCCCGGCCGCACCCATACGCATTCGCTATTCGTCGTGATCTTACACGGACAGGAGGCGCGAATGTTTTGCGGCTCGCGTGAGCGATTTGCAAGCAGGGAAACTGGGGATAAGGCGCCGTAATAGCGGATTTCGATTCCCGCGTCACGGCCCAGCGCCTCGAACCTTTGCCACATCATCGCCCAGAAGTGGCGGTTAAGCTCGACCGTAGACGAGACGTTGAGGCTACCATCGAGCAACCCGGGAGCGGAGCCTCCCTGGCAGAGGACAGCGAAGCCGCATGCAACGTGCCGAGGCGATCTCTTCGACAGCGCGGATCGGAATCCTGCTCCTGAGCGCCGGGTTGAGCGCCTGCAACTCCGTGAATCCCACCGCCACGGGCGGGCTCGCCATCCAGAGGACCGCCCTTCAGGTCACGGACGAGGAGCGCGATTGCCTCGGGCGGGCGATGTATTTCGAATCGAAGCGGAACGACGCCGAGGGCCTGCTGGCCGTGGGCACGGTCGTGATGAACCGGATGGAAGCCGCGATGTTTCCGGGCGGCATCTGCGCGGTGGTGGGTCAGCCCGGCCAGTTCGCCAGCGGCGTGCTCACGAAGCCGATGCAGGAGAAGGACCTCGACAGGATCGCCGAGGTGGCCGATGCGGTCCTGGCCGGCGAGCGGCACCCCAAGGTCGGGAAGGCGATGTTCTTCCACACCGCCGGCTATCACTTCCCCTACAAGAACATGCATTACGTGGCGGCGGCCGGGGGCAACGTCTTCTACGAGAAGACGCCCCGGACGCAGGTCTCCACCCCCTTCGCGGCGACGCCGATCCCGGTCGCCGCCGCCGAGCCGCCCGCCGCCCGATAGGGCCGGCGCGCGGCCTTCCCCTTTCCGCTCAGCCGAGGCGGTGGAGGGCGCAGAGCTTGTTGCCGTCGGGATCGCGGAGATAGGCGAGGTAGAGCCGGCCGGCGGAGCCGTTGCGCTCGCCCGGCGGATCCTCGACGGCGGTCCCGCCGTTCTCGGTCCCGGCCCGGTGCCACGCATCGGCCTCCTCCGGCGATTCCACGCCGAAGCCGATCGTGCCGCCGTTGCTCACGGTGGCGGGCTGCCCGTCGATGGGCTTGCTGATCATGAACAGCGCCCCGCGATGGAAGTAGAGCACGCGGCCCAGCGGATCCTCCTGGCCCGGCTTGCCGCCCATGGCAGCGAACAGGGCGTCGTAGAAGGCCTTCGACCGGGCCATGTCGTTGGTACCGACCATCACGTGACTGAACACGGGCACTCTCCTCCTGTGGATTCCCGCCTCAGCTAGCTGCGCGGCGCGCGAGATCAACCGTCGATGGTACAGGTACGTCCGGGCGGACGGCGCCGACGGAGCGGCGGCTTTGACAAGCTCGATCACTCGTGAGACCGCTCGTTGAGGTAGCCTGCCGGATGGCGGGGCTCCCGGGTCTGCCTCGAAGGGGCCTTCCTTTACTGCGATCGTGCCACGCTTCGAATCGGCGGCTGCGATCCCGGGCGGCCCGGCGCGACCCGATGCACGAGAGACCGAACGCGACGATGTGCATCCCGGTCTGCCTGATGGACGGTGGCGCGACGGGGCTGGCCCTGCGCGAGCACGATTGGGCCAAGTCCCCCCTCGGCGATCCCGCGACATGGCCGGCGAACCTCGCGACGCTCGTGGGCGTCATGCTCGGCACGAACCAGCCGACCTTCATCCTCTGGGGGCCGGAGCGACGGCTCCTCTACAACGACGCCTATGCCCGGCTCCTCGGGGGGGCGCATCCGGCCGCCCTCGGCCGCGATTATCGCGAGGTCCGGCACCCGGTCGCGGCGGATCTGGAACCCCTCCTGGCCGAGGCCTGGGCCGGCCGCGCCGTCCACGCGGACGGCACGGGCGGCCCCTGGGTCTCTCTGTCCTGCGTGCCCGTCCGCAATTCGGCCGGCGGCGTGGACGGCCTGTACGGCACCTGCACCGAAGGCGCGGGCCACGCGCTCGGCGAAAGCCGCCGCCGCGAGACCGAGGAGCGGCAATCCTTCCTCCTCGCTCTCAGCGATGCGCTCCGGCCCCTGAGCACGCCGGCCGAGATCGCCGAGGTGGCCTCCCATCGCCTCGGGGCGCGGGTCGGCGCGAGCCGCGTCTTCTACGCCGAGATCGCCGGCAGCCTGATGACGGTCGAGCGCGAGTACATCGACGGCGTCGGCACCATCGTCGGCCGGCATTCGCTGGCGGCCTTCGGGCCCGACCTCCTGACCGCCTATCGCGACGGCGGGGTCGTCGCCGTCGAGGACGTCCCCTCGGACCCCCGGTTCAACCCCGAAGCGCGGGCCGGCCTGGGCGCGCGCGAGGTCGGGGCCTTCGTCGACGTCGTGCTGTTCCGGGGGGAGGAATGGGTCGGCCTGCTGGCGGTGCAGAGCGCGGTCCCGCGCGCCTGGACCCCGGAGGAGGGGTCGCTGATCCGGGAGGTGGGCGAGCGCGTCAAGACCGCGATCGAGCGTGCCCGCGCCGAGGTCGCCCTGCGCGAGAGCGAGGAGCATCTGGCGGCGATCTTCGCGGGCGCCTCCGTCGGCCTGTCCGAGGTGGATGCCGAGGGCCGCTTCCTGCGGGTCAACACCGAACTGTGCCGCATCCTCGGGCGCCCGGCGGAGGAGTTGCTGCAACGGGGCGTCGCCGACGTGACCGATCCCCTCTCGGTCGCGCAGAGCGCGGCGACGCTGGCGCAGGCCGTCGAGACCGGGTACGGCGCCGGCCTCGACAAGATCTACCGCCGCCCCGACGGCACACCGGTCTGGGTGAGCAGCAGCATCCGGCGCCTGGACGACGCGCAAGGGCGCTTCAGGAACCTGCTGATCGTCACCGTGGATCTCAGCGAGCGCCGGGAGGCCGAGCAGCGGCTGGCCGAGAGCGAGCGCCGGCTCCAGCACCTCAACGAGACCCTGGAACAGCAGGTCTCCGAGCGCACCGCCGAGCGCAACCTGTTCGCCACGATCGTCGAGCGCACCGATATCATGGTGATGGCGGCCGATCTCGATTACACCATCCTGGCCATCAACCAGGCGAATGCCGACGAGTTCGCCCGCATCTACGGCGTGCGGCCCAAGGTCGGCGACAACATGCTCGACCTCCTGGCCGACCAACCGGAGCATCAGGCCCAGGTGAAGGCCGGGTGGGGGCGGGGGCTCGCGGGCGAGGAGATGACCTTCGTCCAGGAATTCGGCGATTCCGACCGGGCGCGCCCGGCCTACGAGATCAGCTTCCGCACCCTGCGCAACGAACGGGGCGAGCGCACCGGCTGCTACCAGTTCGTCATGGACGTCTCGGAGCGGCTGCGCGGCCAGGACGCGCTGCTGCAAGCCCAGGAGGCCCTGCGCCAATCGCAGAAGCTGGAGGCGGTCGGCCAGCTCACGGGCGGCGTGGCGCACGACTTCAACAACCTTCTGACGATCATCCGCTCGTCGGTGGATTTCCTGCGCCGGCCCGACCTGCCGGAGGCCCGCAAGCGCCGCTACCTTGACGCCGTGTCGGACACGGTCGACCGGGCGGCCAAGCTCACCGGGCAGCTCCTGGCCTTCGCCCGGCGGCAGGCGCTCAAGCCCGAGGTGTTCAGCGCCGGCCAGCGGGTGCGCGCCATCGCCGACATGCTCGACACCCTGACGGGCGCGCGGGTGCAGGTGCTGATCGAGGCGCCGGATTCGAACTGCCACATCCGCGCGGACGTGAGCCAGTTCGAGACCGCGCTGGTCAACATGGCGGTCAATGCCCGGGACGCCATGGACGGGGAGGGCACCCTCATCCTGCGCGTCACCTGCGGCGCGGCGCTGCCGGCGGTCCGGGGCCATGCCGGCTCCGGGACGCCCTTCGTGGCGATCGCCCTGACCGACACGGGCATCGGCATCCCCCAGGACCGGATCGGGCGGATCTTCGAGCCCTTCTTCACCACCAAGGAGGTGGGCAAGGGCACGGGCCTCGGGCTCAGCCAGGTCTTCGGCTTCGCCAAGCAATCGGGCGGCGACGTGGATGTCCGCAGCGTCGTCGGCGAGGGCACCACCTTCACTCTCTACCTGCCCGAGGTGGCGGTGTCGGAGATGCCCACGGGCGAGCGCGAGCGGGAGGAGGGGCTGGCCCCCCTCGGCTGCGGACAGAGCGTCCTCGTCGTGGAGGACAATGTCGGGGTCGGCCAGTTCGCGACGCAGATCCTGGAGGATCTGGGCTACCGGCCGACCTGGGCCGGCAACGCCGAGGAGGCCTTGGAAAGGCTCGGCGACGACGGGAACGGGTTCGATCTGGTGTTCTCGGACGTCGTGATGCCGGGCATGGGCGGGGTCGCCCTCGCCCGGGAATTGCAGCAGCGCCTGCCTCACCTGCCGGTGATCCTGACCTCGGGCTACAGCCACGTCCTCGCGCAGGAGAGCGACCACGGCTTCGCCCTGCTGCACAAGCCCTATTCGGCCGAGCAGCTCGGCCGCATCCTGCATCGGGTGCTCGGCACCCGGCTCGCACTGGCGGCCCCGGCGGCCTGATTCCGGGCCGGCTCCGGCGCGAACCTATTTCCGGTCGCCGGGCAGGACCGAGCTCAGCATCTGCCGGGCGGTGTCCACGAGCAGGTGGCGCTCCTTCGGGTCGCCCTTGCCGAGCATCGACATGAAGCTCTTCACCTGATCCAGGGTGAAGAAGGGCGGCAGGGGCGGCACCTCGGGGTCGGTCTTCACCTCCAGCACCACCGGGACGGGGCTCGCCAGCGCCTCGTCCCAGGCGGCACCGACCTCAGCCGGGTCATCGACGTAGATCCCCCTCAGGCCGATCAGCTCCGCGAACTTGTGGTAGGGCACGTTCGGGATGGTCTGACTCGCCTCGAATTTCGGGTTGCCCTCCATCACGCGCTGCTCCCACGTGACCTGATTCAGGTCCTCGTTGTTGAACACGCAGCAGACGAAGGTCTGGTTCGACCAGCGGTGGCGGTACTTCGCCACCGTGATCAGTTCGGCCATGTTGTTCATCTGCATGGCGCCGTCGCCGACCAGCGCGATCACCGGCCGGTCGGGATGGGCCACCTTCGCCGCGATGGCGTAGGGCACCGCCGCGCCCATGGAGGCGAGCCCCCCGGAGAGCGAGCACATCTGGCCCCGGCGCATCTTCAGGTCGCGGGCATACCAGTTGACGCAGGAGCCGGAATCCGAGGTCACGATGACCCGATCGGGCATGCGCGGGGAGAGTTCCCAGGTCACGCGCTGCGGGTTCACCGGGTTGGCCTTGGCCATGGCCCGGTCTTCCGCCTCCTTCCACCACGCGGCGACGCCCTTCTCGATGCCCTTGCGCCAGGAGCCGCCCTCCTTCTTCTGCTCCAGCAGGGGGAGCAGGGCGTTCAGCGTCTCGACCGAGTCGCCGCAGAGCGGCACCTCCATCGGGTAGCGGAGCGACAGCATCGCCGGGGCGATGTCGATCTGCACACCCCGCGCCTGCCCCTCCTCGGGCAGGAACTCGGCCCAGGGGAAACCGGAGCCGATCATCAGCAGGGTGTCGCACCCGGCCATCATGTCGGAGGAGGGCTTGGAGCCGAGGAGCCCGATCGTGCCGGTCACGAAGGGCAGGTCGTCGGGCAGGGCCGCCTTGCCGAGCAGGGCCTTCGCCACGCCGGCCTGGAGCCTGTTGGCCACCGCGATCACCTCGTCGGTGGCGTGGAGCGCCCCCGCGCCCACGAGGATCGCGACCTTCCTGCCGGCGTTCAGCACGTCGGCGGCCCGGCGCAGGTCGGCCTCGAAGGGCACGACCTTCGGCGCGGTGTAGCCGACGCCCGAGAAGGTGTTGCCGTGCTTGCGCACGGGCGGCTCGTAGGGGACGTCCTGCAGGTCGTTCGGCAGGATGATCGCCGTCACCTTCCGCTCGCCCTTGGCGATGCGCATGGCGCGGTCGACGATGTGCCGGACCTGCGCGGGGGAGGACGCCTGCTGCACGTAGGCCGTCACGTCCTTGAACACGCTCGTGAGGTCGAGTTCCTGCTGGTAATGCGCGCCGTGGACGTTGCGCGCCTGCTGGCCGGCGATGGCTAGCATCGGCACATGGTCGGAATAGGCGTCGTACATGCCCGTCAGCAGATGGGTCGCGCCGGGGCCGGAGGTGGCGAGGCACACGCCGACCTCCCCCGTGAACTTCGAATAGGCCGAGGCCATGAAGGCCGCCATCTCCTCGTGGCGGACCTGGATGAACTCGAAGGGCAGATCATTGCGCTGGAGAGAGCCGAGAAGCCCGTTGATGCCATCGCCGGGATACCCGAAGATCTTGGTCACGCCCCATTCGGCGAGGCGCTTCCAGAAGAAGTCGGCGACGGCCTCTGCCATGGGGGGTCCTTGCATGCGGGCCGCGGCGGCGACCTTTTCGTCCCCGCTAACAACCCGTGGGAAACCCAGTTCCTGGCGGCCTCGTCGTTCGGCGGATCAAACCGCGCCGAGGTTCGTCTGTAGGGGGGATCTCACCCCGACGAGGAGACATCGTGTGAGCGTCGGATTGATTGCGCTGCTGGACGACGTGGCGTTCATGGTGAGGACGGCGGCGGCGTCCCTGGATGACGTCGCGGGGCAGGCCGCCAGCGCCGGAACGAAGGCGGCGGGCGTGGTCATCGACGATGCCGCCGTCACGCCGCGCTACGTCGTCGGGTTCGCGGCCGAGCGTGAGTTGCCGATCGTCGGCAAGATCGCCCTGGGATCGATGCGCAACAAGCTTCTGATCCTCCTGCCGGGCGCCCTGGCGCTCAGCGCCTTCGCCCCCTGGTCGATCACGCCGCTGCTGATGCTGGGTGGCGCCTACCTCTGCTACGAGGGGGCCGAGAAGGTTTTCGAGGCCGTCTTCCCCCATCACGGCCCGGCCGGCGAGGAGGAGGACCAGGGCGGTGCCGGGGGCGATCAGGCGCGGGAGGACCGCCGCGTGGCGAGCGCGATCAAGACCGATTTCATCCTCTCGGCCGAGATCATGGCGATCACCCTGGCCGCCCTGCCGGAGGGCAGTTTCTGGATGCGGGCGGCGGTGCTGGCCCTCGTCGCCATCGGGATCACCGTGGGCGTCTACGGCGTGGTGGCGCTGATCGTGAAGGCCGACGATGCGGGCCTCGCCCTCGCCCGCAGCACGGCGAGGCCGCCGCTGGGGAGCCTGATCCGGGGGCTGGGGCGCGGCGTGGTCCGGGGGATGCCGGTCCTGCTCCAAATCCTCTCGGTCATCGGGACGGCGGCGATGATCTGGGTCGGCGGCGGGATCCTGATGCACGGGCTGGAGGGCTACGGCGTCGCCGCGCCCGCCCATGTCGCCCATGTGGCCGCCGACGGCGCGGCCTCGTTCGTCCCCGTCGCTAAGGGCTTCGTCGAGTGGCTGGTCACGGCGGCGGTGTCGGGGGTGATCGGGATGGTCGTGGGCCTGCTGCTGATCCCGCTGACGAGCTTCGTTCTCGCGCCGGCCTGGAACGCCCTGAAGGGCCTTCGGCACCGTTAGGAGTTTCCTTTGTCGGACTGACCGCGTGAGACCGGGGCGGTGTCGGCACGCTATACTAGTATAGCGTCTGCCGCCCTCCGCCCCCGAGACGCCCAGCCAAGTTTTTAGGACACGCAGTCAAATGACGGAGCGCGTTCATCTGCTATTAGGCATGCCAAAGAGGGCGCCCAGCTCCGGCGACCGATAAGAGCTGACCGCGCCTTGCTCAGCTCATGCGAACAGGGCCTAACGCGATGTCGGCGGGGAGACGGACGGACAGGAATTGCGCTCGGCCGAAAGCTGTCCGGCAAGCCCGGTGGTCGCAGCGCTTCCGGGACACGGACTTGATCCGCAGCTGGGTCGGCCAGGCAAGGCGCAAGCGTCGGAGCGACGCCCAAGTTCTCCCCGAAAACAAGTCGGGCAACGTCATCTCCCTGCGCTGGGATCAGACGTTCGGCCGTGCCTCGCAGCGAGGCGATACGCCAAACTAAGCGATCGCGTCTCGATCATCGCGAAACCAAGACCCGATACGGGCCAACCCGGAGGACTGGACCATGCCGCCTGCTGCGCCGATCGCCCCTGACGCTGCGGCCTTGGCCTATGTCCCAGCGGAGGCGGTGTCCGTTTCGCAGGGGCGCGGATGGCTGCAGCGCCCCGCCAAGCGCGCCATTGATGTGATCGTGGCGGGCGTCACCCTCGTCCTGCTCATGCCGCTGCTGGCCCTCGTCGCCGGCGCGGTCTGGGCGGGGGACCGCAAGTCGCCGATCTTCCGGCACCGGCGCGTGGGTCGCCAGGGCCGGCCCTTCGGCTGCCTGAAGTTCCGCACCATGGTGGTGGAGGCCGAGGCGGCCCTGGCGGCCCATCTTGCTGCCAACCCGGCGGCGCGGGCCGAATGGGAGGCCACGCACAAGCTCACCGACGATCCGCGCGTGACGGCCATCGGCCGCGTGCTGCGCAAGACATCCCTCGATGAGCTGCCGCAATTGATCAACGTCCTGCGCGGGGACATGAGCCTCGTGGGCCCCCGGCCGATCGTGCAGGCCGAAATGGCGCGGTACGGTTCGGCCTTCCCCGCCTGCTTCTCCGTACCGCCCGGCGTCACCGGCCTGTGGCAGGTCTCCGGCCGCTCGGACACCACCTACGAGGAGCGCGTCGCGCTCGATCTCGCCTACGCCGCCGGCTGGAGCCTCAAGCGGGATCTCGTGATCCTGATCCGCACCGTTCCCGCCGTCTTCGCCCAGCGTGGCAGCCGGTGAGCCGGGAGGCGCCGGCCCCTCGGTCAGCGGGGCCTGACATCGCGCGGCGCCATCCCGAACCGCCGCCGGAACGAGCGGCTGAACAGCGAAGGATCGGTGAAGCCGCACCGGATCATGATCGTGGCCACGCTTTCGCGCGCCTGCGCCGGGTGGGACAGGTAGGTGCGCGCACGGTCGAGCCGCGCGTCACGGATCGTCGCCACGACGCCTTCGCCGTCCGCGAACGCGGCGTAGAGCCGGGTGCGGGACACCTGCAGGCTCCTGCACATCGTGTCCGGCCCGAATTGCGGGTCATGGAGGCCGCGCTCGATATGGACGAGTGCGAGGGACCGCAGCGCCTCGGATGAGACGGGCCCTTCGGATGCGGCCGTGAAGGTGCGGACGAGGTGCAGCGCGCCCTCGATGGCGACTTTCGCCTCGGCATCGGACATCCGCCCGACCAAACCCGCATAGGTCTGCAGATAGCTCGCGAAGAGGGCGCTGTGCGGGCCGCTCGGGATCATGCGTCCCGCATAGACGTCCGGCTCGCCGACATGGGTGCGGAACAGGGAGCGTGACACCCGCAGCCGCAACTCGGCGTAGGCTTCGTACGCCCCGGCCTGATAGGGGCGGTTGGTATCGACGAGACTGATATCGCCCGGGGCCTTCCGCGCGCCGCGATTGCCCTGCTCGAAGTATCCGCGACCGGACAGGGGCATCGCGATGGCCACCGCATCGTCGTCGTCCCGCCGGATGTGATGCGCCAGACGCGTCACCCCGACCTGATCGCTTTTCGTGTGGAGCAGGACGCTGTGGGTCGCCCGGGCGATGAAGCGACCGGCCGAGAACGACGACGTCGGCTTCGTCGTATGGATGTCGACGCCGCTCAATGCGGAAAGCGAGTCCCGCCAGTATTCGAACGCGCGGCCCGGTTCGACGTCCGCTGTGCTCTGGACGAACGTTTTGACGAAGGGTGGATCGGCCAAAACGCTCGCTCCGATGGGAATCCGGCCCCCGTCAATGGCTGGAAGCGATATTGGATGCTTCGCAGAAATTTTATTTTATTGGGAAAATATAGCAATTAATTTGACTGCATAACCGTCGCCGTCCGCCGGCCTATACAGTCACGTCCGAATGGATACGATCCCACGCGGATGCACGGCTCCCGTCCGCGGCGTCCCCGGTGCAATTCTTGCTTGCCCGATGCGCGTTCGAGGTCGAAGAACCGGGAGGTTCCGCATGCGTCGGTCCCTGCACACGGACGAGGAGATCGCCTTCCTGCTGGGCGAGGCCGAGCGGGGCATCCCGATCGCGGCGATCTGCGCGAGCGCGCATGTCTCGCCGGGCACCTTCTATCGCTGGCGGCGGCGGCTCGGCGGGCTGAAACCGGCCGGCGTGGCCCGCCTCGATCAGGTCGAGCGGGAGAATGCCGACCTCCGGGCGGAGGTGCAGCGGCTCCGGGCGGCGCTGCTCGTGCAACCGTCGCGACCGGAGCCGGCCCGCACCGCCCCCGTAGGGGCGCGGCCGGTGCCGCGCCATCGCGGCGCCGAGGCCTGCGTCGGCCGGTTCGCCTTCGTCCGAAGCGCGAACTGAGACGCAGGCCCGTCCCGCCTCATGCCGAGGCGAGGGCCGACTTGGGCATCAGCATGTGCACGCCCTTGTTGCCGTCCACCGTCTGGGTGATCCGCAGGTTCCCGGCGAGCGAGCAGAGCATGTAGGCTTGGTTGCGGGTGAGGCTCGTGCGCGCGCAGACGAGGCGCACCATCTCGCGCACGGCCTGGCGCATCGCCTCGTCGAGGCTCTCGTGCAGGCCGATCGACATCAGGTCGGTGGGCGTCTCGGCGAAGGGCCACGCGCCCGGCAGGTCCTTGCGCACGGTCAGGCGGAACGTGCCGGTCAGCCCGGTCTCCAGGGCGGTGATGCACACCTCGCCGTCGCCCTGCACGCCGTGGCCGTCGCCCGCGTAGAAGCCGCCGCCGGGGTTGAACACCGGCAGGTAGAGACTCGTGCCGACCCGCATCTCCTTGTTGTCCATGTTGCCGCCGAAGGCCCGGGGCACCGGCGTGCCGACCCGCCCCCAGGCCGCCGGCGGCGCGGTGCCGAGGATGCCGAAGAACGGATCGAGGGGCAGTTCCGCGCCCCAGGGCAGGCGGCAGACACCGCGCGCGGTGTCGATGTCGGCGTGGATCGTCTCGTACTCGGTGAACTCGTCCGGCAGGGTTCCGAGCAGCGGCAGGATCGCCACGAAGCCCCAGTCGAGGCGGAACTTCAGGTCGAGGATGTCGACCTGCAGCATGTCGCCGGGCTCGGCGCCTTCCACGTGGATCGGGCCGGTGACGAAGTGGGGGCCGGGGCCGGAGGGGAGCGTGTCGAGGGACTGGAGCAGGTCGGCCGGCACCCGCGCCGGGTCCGGGTGGAGGCATTCGCGCCCGCCCGCCGGGTGCGAATGCAGGGTGACGGTGTCGCCGGATTGGACCGTCAGGACCGGCGGCAGCGCGGCGTCGAAATAGCCGAGCACCATCGTGTCGGGGGTGGCGGGGATCTCGTGATGGGTGGGCACGGCGGCTCCTTCCAACTGTCAGACGGCGATGTGCCGCGTGAGGGTTTCGTGGCTTAAGGCTCCGGGATCGCCGCGCGCGACGACCTGGCCGCGCGACAGCACCACCACGGTGTCGGCGACCCGGAGCGCGAAATCGAGGTACTGCTCCACCAGCAGCACGGTGATCCGGCCTTTCAGCCCGGCGATCACCCCCTCGATGGCGGCGACGATGGAAGGCTGGATGCCCTCCGTCGGCTCGTCGAGGAGGAGGGCGCGGGGCCGGGTGGCGAGCGCGCGGGCGATGGCGAGCTGCTGCTGCTGGCCGCCCGAGAGGTTTCCCCCCGGCCGGTGCCAGAGCCCGCGCAGGGCGGGGAACAGGGCGACCGCCTCGTCCACCGCCCCGGTGCGCTCCAGCCCGTGGGCGCGGGCGGCGACCCGCAGGTTCTCGGCGACGCTCAGATCCGGGAAGATCTCGCGCCCCTGCGGAACGTAGGCGAGGCCCGCGCGGGCGCGCCGGTCGGGGGACAGGCGCGTCAGGTCGGTCCCGTCCAGCGCGATCCGGCCGCGGCTCTCGGGGATCGAGCCGGTGAGGCAGCGCAGCAGCGTGGTCTTGCCCGCACCGTTGCGGCCGAGCACGGTGAGGCAGGCCCCCGGCTCGACCGCGAGCGCGATCCCGCGCAGCACCTGCGCGCTGCCGTAATGCTGATCGAGCCCCTCGACGGTGAGGCGGGCGGGCGTGGCTGAGTGCGTCATCGGCCGAGGAAGACCTCGATGACGCGGGCATCGCTCCGGGCGCCGCGCAGGCTGCCCTCGTAGAGCGTGCGGCCCTCGTGCAGCACCGTCACCCGGTCGGCGACGGCCTCGACGAAGTTCATGTCGTGCTCGATCACCAGGATCGCCCGGTCCGGCCGCCGCAGGGCGCGGATCAGCGCGGCGGTCTGCGTGGTTTCGGCATCGGACAACCCGGCCACGGGCTCGTCGAGGAGCAGCAGGGCCGGCTCGGCGGCGAGCACCATGCCGATCTCCAGCCACTGCTTCTCCCCGTGGGACAGGCGGCCGGCCATGATGTCGGCCCGGGGGCCGAGGCCGATCTCGCCGAGGACGGAGGCGATGCGGCCGGCCCGCGCCCCCACCGGGACGGCGGGTCCGCAGCCGATCTCCAGGTTCTCCCGCACGGTGAGCGCCGGGAAGACGCTGGGCTTCTGGAACTTGCGCCGCACGCCGGCCCGGGCGATCTCGGCCTCAGACCGCGTGGTGAGGTCGATCCGGTCGCCGAGCATCACCCGGCCGGAGACCGGCTTGGTGATGCCGGAGATCACGTCGAGCAGGGTGGTCTTGCCGGCGCCGTTCGGCCCGATCACGGCCCGCACCTCGCCGGGATCGACCGCCAGCGAGACGCCGTCCAGCGCCGTGAAGCGGCCGAACGCGACCGTCAGGGCCTCGATGACGAGGCCGGTCATCGGGAACTCCGCAGCCAGGTCGGGCGGGGGCGCAGGGCCACGAGGTCGAGCAGACCGTTCGGCAGGACCAGCACCACGACGAGGACCAGCCCCGACAGGATGAAGGGCCACGCCTCCGGCATCGCGGCGCTGAGCCAGAACTTCAGGCCGTTGACGAGCACCGCGCCGATCACCGCCCCGCCGAGCCGCCCCAGGCCGCCGATGGCCACCCAGACGGCGATCTCGATGGAGAGGTCGGGCGCCAGCACCCGCGGGTTGATGATGCCGACCTGCGGCACGTAGAGGATGCCGGCGAGGGCCGCGATCATGGCCGAGAGGCACCAGATGCCGAGCTTCAGCCGGGTGGTGCTGTAGCCCAGGGTGCGCAGGCGGGTCTCGTCGTCGCGGCAGGCGAGCATCCGCCGGCCCACGGCGCTGCCGACGAGGAGCCGCGTGCCGGCCAGCACGGCGGCCAGCGCCACCAGGGCGGCGACGGCCAGCCCGGTGGCCACGCCGGGGGAGCCCATCGGCCAGCCGAACAGCAGCGGGAACCCGGTCATGCCGTTGTTGCCGCCGAGGCCGGTGTCGTTGCGGTACATCAGCAGCATCGCGACATAGACGAGGGCTTGGCTGATGATCGAGAAATAGACGCCGTTGACCCGCGAGCGGAACGAGGCGAGCCCGAACAGGAAGGCGACGAGGCCGGCGAGCGCCAGCGCCAGGACGAGGGCGTAGGCCGGGTGGTCGAGCCCCGCCCAATAGGCCGGCAGGCTCTTCCACCCCATGAACTGCACGAAGTCCGGCAGCACGCCCGTCACGGCCACGCCGTGGGACAGGAGGTGCATGGCGCAGACGTAGCCGCCGATGGCGAAGAACAGCCCGTGCCCCAGGCTGAGGATGCCGAGATAGCCCCAGACCAGATCGAGGGACACGGCCAGGATCGCGAAGGCCGCGAGCTGGCCCAGCGCGTTGACGAGATACGGCGCGGGCCGCGCCACGAGGAGCCCCACCGCGACGGCGAGGCAGAGCCCGACGAGGCCGGCGACCAGGGGATCGCGCACCGCGCGCCGGGCCGGGCCGGCCGGCGGAGCGAGGACGGTCTGCATGGCCCCGCTCATCGCCGCCTCCGCACCGCGAACAGCCCCTCGGGCCGCCGCTGCAGGAACAGGATGATGCCCACGAGCACGATGACCTTGGCGGCGACCGCGCCGGAGACCGGCTCGATCAGCACGTTGGCGCCCCCGATCCCCAGGGCCGCCACCAGCGTCCCGAGGAGGCTGCCGACGCCGCCCAGCACCACGACCATGAAGCTGTCGACGATGAAGCCCGACCCCATGCCGGGATTGACGCTGTAGATCGGGCAGAGGGCCACCCCGGCGAGCCCCGCGATGCCCGAGCCCAGCCCGAAGGCGAGGCGGTCGACCCGGCGGGTCGGCAGGCCGAGGCAGGCGGCCATGTCGCGGTTCTGGGTCACGGCGCGGATGTCGAGCCCCAGCGGCGTGCGGCGCAGGATCAGGAGCGTCAGGACGAGGGTCGCCGCCGCGAAGCCGATGGCGAAGAGCCGGTTCCAGGTCACGACGAAGTCGGCGTAGAGGGGCACGCCGCCGCTGACATAGGCGGGCATGACGAATTGCAGGTTCTGGGTGCCCACCGTCACGCGCACGAGGTTCACGAGGAACAGGCTCACCGCCCAGGTGGCCAGCAGGCTCATGAGCGGCCGCCGGTAGAGATGGCGCAGGATCAGCGCCTCCACCACGATCCCCACCAGGGCGACGGCGCAGAAGGCCACGGGGATGGCCGCGACGAGGTAGAGGTCGAGGAGGCCGGGGGCGAGGCGGCGGAAGGCCTCCTGCACGCCGTAGGTGGCGTAGGCGCCGAGCATGATGAACTCGCCCTGGGCGAGATTGATCACGCCCATCAGCCCGAAGATGATCGCGAGCCCGGCCGCCGCCATGAACAGGATGCTGGCGAAGCTCAGCCCGTTATAGACCACCGCGAGGCCGTCCCCGACCGCCACCGCGCGGGAGACCGTGGCGAGGCCGGCGTCGAGGGCCGCCCGGAAGGCCGGGTCGGCGGCGTAGGCCGGGTCGCCCTTCAGCGCCGCGAGGCGCGCCTTCGCGGCCCCCGACGGATGGGCCGCCACGGCGGCGATGGCCGCTCGGCGCCGAACCGGATCGGGCGACGACAGGGCCGCCGCCTGGGCGAGGCCGGTGATCCTCTCCTTCAATCCGGCATCGCTCTCCGCATCCCGCGCCCGGTCGAGCACAGCCGCCGGGACGGTGGCGATGCGCCGCTCGGCGGCGGCGAGGCCGGCGGCCCGCGCGGCCGGATCGGGGCCGGTGAGCAGGGCGGTGACGCCGCGCGCCGTCTCCACGGCGGCGCGCTGGCGCAGCCCGAGGACCGGCACCCGCGCGTCCGGGGTCGCCCGCGCGAGGCCGGTGAGCGCATCGCGCCCCTCGGACGCGCCGGGCCGGTCGAGCAGGAGGGCGCCGTCCGCCGGGCAGGCGAGGCGTCGCTCGGCGAGGGCGCCGAGGAGGCCGGCGGCGAAGGCGAGATCGTCCGCCGGCAGTTCTCCGGCGGACTGGATCAGACCCTCGGCGGCGCGAACCTGCGCGGCGGCGTCATCGCACAGGCCCGCCACGAACCCCGCCCGGTCGAGGGACGCGGCGGCGGCGGGAGCCGGCACGAGCGCGAGACAGACGAGGACGAGGACGGCGCGGAGCACGGGCATCCCCGGTTCAGCCATAGGGGCTGAACGGGACCGGCTTGGGCGCGTTCGGGGATTGCCACAGCACGTCGAAGCCGCGCTTCTCGTTGACCGAGCCGATGAACACGCCGCGGGAGACGTAATTGTTCTCCCCCGTCATGGTCAGCGTGTAGCCGGACGGGTCCTCGAAGCTGAGGCCGGCGAAGGCCTTGCGCACCTCGGGCACCGCGAAGGACCCGGCCTTGGCGGCCGCGAGCGCCCAGAGCTGGACGCTGTCATAGGCCGACACCATCGGGTCGATGACCGTGTCCGCGCTGAACGGGACGTTCCTGGCCTTCACGTAGGAGGCCCAGTCGCCGAGGAACTTGGTGTTCCGCTCGCTCTTGGCGGCCTGCAGATAGGCCCAGCAATTCAGGTGGCCGGCGAGCTTGGCCGTGTCGAGCCCTTCGAGATCGGCCTCCACCATGTCGAGGCCGAGGATCGGCACGTCGGTGGCGGTGATGCCCTGGTTGGCGAATTCGCGCAGGAAGTCGGGAATCGAGGATCCGACGACGGTGAGCACCACGATCGCCTGCCCGCCGGGCTGGCTGGCGAAGCTGCGGACCTGGTTCACCAGAGTCTGGAAGTTCGAGAAGCCGAAGGGCACGTATTCCTCGCGCCACGCGCTCTCGGGGATGCCCTTGCTCTTCCAATAGCCCCTGAGCTGCTTGTTGATCGTCCGGGGCCAGACGTAGTCCGAGCCGATCATGAAGAACCGCTTCGCCCCGACCCCGTCCTGGCCCATCAGGTAATCGACCGCCGGCAGCACGGAGCTCGCGGGCGGCGAGTTCACGTAGACGACGTTCTTCGAATTCTCGTCGCCCTCGAAGTGCAGCGGGTAGAACAGCAGCCCGTCGTTCTGCTCGACGACCGGCAGGACGGATTTGCGCGACACCGAGGTCCAGCAGCCGAACAGGGCCGCGACCTTCTCCTGCTGCAGCATCTGCCGGCCGACCTGGGCGTAGAGCGGCCAGTCCGAGGCGGGATCGGAGGTCAGCACCTCGATCTGGCGACCGTTGACGCCGCCCCGGCCGTTGATCTCGTCGGCGGCCATGCGGACGACGTGGTTCAGCCGGCCTTCGAGGTTGGCCATCGTGCCGGAGGAGGAGAACAGGCAGCCGAGCTTGACGGTGTCGGCCGCGAAGGCCGGCCGGATCAGGGCGGGGGAGGCGAGCAACGACGCCGCCCCGACGAAGCTTCGCCGCGTGAGATGTGCCATCGATCCCGAAGCCCCCTTGGACAAGCGCAGGTATCATTGCCGGCCTTCCGGGCAACCGGAAGATCAAAGAGGGCGCAGGACGGCGCAAAGCTTGCGCAGATGGGCGCCCCCTGTGCGAAGGACAGGCGGACGCCGGCCGATAACGTCAAAATTCTCGTCATTGGCCGATGGTCTCCTTCGGCGCGGGGCCGCGCCGGTCAGGGATCGGGCGGCGCGTCGCCCCGGCCGATGAAGGGGATGCCCTCGATGGGGCATTCCTCCGTGCCGACGCTCTGGCGGGTGATGGCCCTAACCGCGTCGCGGGTCCCGTCGGGATCCTCGATCCAGCGCCGGTAGAAGTCGTAGGGACATTCCGACATCCCGTGCCGGTTCTCCTTCGAGTTGATCATGCCCGTGTAGCCACGGTGCAGGAGCTTGAAGAGGTGGTTCTCCGACTGGCCGTGGGCGCGGAAGTCCCGGATGAGGAACTTCGACAGGGCGGCGTACTGGATCCCCATCTCCTCCTCGCCGCACTCGCCAAGGGTGCGGCCGTCGAAGCCGATGATCGCCGAGTGGCCGAAATAGGTGTAGACCCCGTCGAACCCGGCCGCGTTCGACACCGCCACGTAGGTGTTGTTGGCGAACGCCATCGCCTTCGAGATGACGATCTGCTGTTCCTTGGCCGGATACATGTAGCCCTGGCAGCGGATGATCAGCTCGGCGCCGCGCATGGCGCAGTCGCGCCAGATCTCCGGGTAGTTGCCGTCGTCGCAGATGATCAGGCTGATCTTGAGGCCCTTCGGCCCGTCCGACACGTACGTGCGGTCCCCCGGATACCAGCCCTCGATCGGCGTCCAGGGCATGATCTTGCGGTACTTCTGGACGATCTCGCCCTGGTCGTTCATCAGGATCAGGGTGTTGTAGGGCGCCTTGTGCGGATGCTCCTCGTGGCGCTCGCCGGTGAGCGAGAACACGCCCCAGACCTTCGCCTCCCGGCAGGCGGCGGCGAACACCTCGGTCTCGGCGCCGGGGATTGTCGCGGCGGTCTCGTACATCTCGGCGGCGTCGTACATGATGCCGTGGGTCGAGTATTCGGGGAAGATCACGAGGTCGAGGCCCGGCAGGCCGGACTTCATGCCGACGATCATCCGACCGATCGCCTTGGCGTTCTCAAGGACTTCCGCGCGGGTGTGCAGGCGCGGCATCTTGTAGTTCACGACGGCGACGCCGACGCTGTCCTGGCTGGACGAGATGTCTCCGTGCATCATGGCGTCTTATCCTCCGGGAAGTCTTCGCGGTCGGCTCAGTGGCTGATCATCCAGGGCCGCGCGCCGGGAAAGCTCTTGGCGGCGGCCGGGGCCGCCGCCGCCTTCTTCGGCGCGCAGCAGCCGCAGCCGGCTCCATGGCCCCCCGAGCGGCGGGGCGCGTGGCGGCTGCGCTCGTTGGTGGCGTGGGCCGCCCGCAGCCCCGCCTCCATCCCGGCGATGCGGGGGGCGGTGAGGAAGGCCCGTGGGCTCGTCCCCCCGCAATCCGGGCAGTCATGCGGCTCGCGGAACTCCGCCATCGGGCGCATGACGGTGAAGGGCCCGCAGGCCTCGCATTCGTAGTCGTAGACGGGCATCTCAGAGATCCGGCGAGAGCGGCATCTGGATCGAGCCGTCGAGGAACTTGGTCGGCCCGTCCGCGCCGGGATTGATGTCGAACTCGAAGATCTTGGTCGGAATCCAGAGGGTCGCGCAGGCGTTGGGGATGTCGACCACCCCCGAGATGTGCCCCTGGACCGGCGCCGTGCCGAGGATCGAGTAGGCCTGCGCGCCGGAATAGCCGAACTTCTTCAGGTATTCGATCGCGTTGAGGCAGGCCTGCCGGTAGGCGATATGCACGTCGAGGTAATGCTGGCCGCCGTGCTCGTCGACGGAGATGCCCTCGAAGATCAAATGATCGTCGAATTTCGGCGTGATCGGCGACGGCTTGAAGATCGGGTTCTTGATCCCGTACTTGGCCATGCCGCCCTTGATCAGATCGACCTTGAGATGCACCCAGCCGGCCATCTCGATGGCGCCGCAGAAGGTGATCTCGCCGTCGCCCTGGCTGAAATGCAGGTCGCCCATGGAGAGGCCGGCGCCCGGCACGTAGACCGGGAAGTAGATCTTCGAGCCGCGCGACAGATCCTTGATGTCGCAATTGCCGCCATGCTCGCGGGGCGGGACCGTCCGGGCGCCGGTGGCGGCGGCCGCGTCCTTCGCCTCGCCCTTCAAGCGGCCCATATGGGCGGTCGGGCCGAAGGGCAGGGTGGCCAGCGCCGGAACGCGGTCCGGGTTGGTGTCGTAGAGGGCCTTCTCGCGGGTGTTCCAGGTCTCCAGCATCGTGGGATCGGGCAGGCAGCCGATCAGGCCGGGATGGATCAGGCCGGGGAAGCGCACGCCAGGGACGTGGCGCGACTTGGTGAACATACCCTCGAAATCCCAGATCGACTTCTGGGCCTGCGGAAAGTGCTCGTCGAGGAAGCCGCCGCCGTTCTTCTTGGAGAAGAAGCCGTTGAAGCCCCACTGGCTCTCCGGCTTGGCGCCGATGTCGAGGAGATCGACCACCAGCAGGTCGCCGGGCTCGGCGCCCTCGACGCCGATGGGGCCCGAGAGGAAGTGGACGATCGACAGGTCGATGTCGCGCACGTCGTCGGCGGAATCGTTGTTCTTGATGAAGCCGCCGGTCCAGTCGTAGGTCTCGACGATGAAGTCCGCGCCCGGCTTCACGGTGGCGACCATCGGAATGTCCGGGTGCCAGCGGTTGTGCACCATGTCGTTGTCGTAGGCCGACTGCGTGAGATCGACCTTGATCAATGTCTCGGGCATTTTTTACGACTCCCTGCTGCGGTTGTGGTTGACTGGCCTTGAGGGGATGGGCGCGGACGGCTCATCCCACCCTTGCCCTCATCCTGAGGTGCCGGCGCGAAGCGACGGCCTCGAAGGAGGGCTCCAGAAGGCTCCGCGATCCCTGGAGCTCTCCTTCGAGGCCCGCTCACGCGGGCACCTCAGGATGAGGATGAGGGCGGGAGGGAATGGCGGGGTGCCTGCCCTCCGCCGTCACCCCCATTGACGAGCGGTGAGCGGCCATCGGTCAGACCGACAGGAACCGGGCGACGGCCGCCTCGTCGATGCCGTCCCGCGGGGCCTCGTGGACGATGGCGCCGTTCTCCAGGACGACGACCCGGTCGGCGACGTCGAGGGCGAAGCTCAGCACCTGCTCCGAGACCACGATGGACAGGCCACGCTCGTCACGAATCCTCTTCAGGGTCCGGCCCATCTCGCGGATGATCGAGGGCTGGATGCCTTCCGTGGGCTCATCGAGGAGCAGCACCTTCGGGCGGCTGGCCAGCGCGCGGGCGATGGCGAGCTGCTGCTGCTGCCCGCCGGACAGGTTGCCGCCCCGGCGCCCCTTCATCTCCAGCAGGAACGGGAACATCTCGTAGAGGTCCTGCGGCACCGCGCGGGCGCCCGTGACCGTCAGGCCGGTCTCGATGTTCTCCTGTACCGTCATGGTCGAGAAGATCATCCGGCCCTGCGGCACGTAGGCGAGGCCCTTGGCGACCCGGGCGTGGCTCTTGAGCCCGGCCACATCCGCGCCCTCGACCCGGATCGACCCGGCCTTGACGGGCAGGAGGCCCATCAGGGTCTTCATCAGCGTGGTCTTGCCCATGCCGTTGCGGCCCATCACGGCGACGATCTCGCCGGGGGCCACCGCGAAGGTGAGCCCGTGCAGGACCTCGCTCTGGCCGTAGGCCGCGTGCAAATCCTCGACGGCGAGCGCCGGCATGGCGGAGGGCATCGCCGCCAGCGGCGGCGGGACGGAGGCTGTAGGCGCGGTCTGGAGCGAGGCCATCGTCAATGTCCCAGATACACTTCGATGACCTTCGGGTCGGTCTTGACCCGCTCCATCGAGCCTTCGGAGAGCACCTTGCCCTGGTGCAGGACCGTCACCCGGTGGGCGATGTCCTCGACGAACTTCATGTCGTGCTCGATCACCAGCACCGAGCGGCCCTTGATGATCTGGTTGAGCAGTTCGGCGGTCTTGATCCGCTCGCCGACGCTCATCCCGGCCACCGGCTCGTCGAGCATCAACAGTTCCGGGTCCTGGATCAGCAGCATGCCGATCTCCAGCCACTGCTTCTGGCCGTGGCTCAGGAACTCCGCCCGTTCCTTGAGCTGGTCCTTCAGGAAGATCGTCTCGGCGATGGCGTGGATGCGGTCGCGGACCTCGGCGTCGCGCTTGAAGGTCAGGGCGCCGAACACCGAGCGGCCCCGGGGGAACGAGATTTCGAGGTTCTCGAACACCGTCAGGTCGTCGTAGATCGACGGCGTCTGGAACTTGCGGCCGACGCCGGCCTGGACGATGGCGCTCTCGGAGAGCTTCGTCAGTTCCTGGCCCTTGTACTTGATCGAGCCGGCGCTCGCGCGGGTGCGCCCGCAGATCAGGTCGAGCACCGTGGTCTTGCCGGCGCCGTTCGGGCCGATGATCACCCGGATCTCGTCGGGCTCGACGTAGAACGACACGTCGTTCACCGCCTTGAACCCGTCGAAGGAGACCGTCAGCGCCTCGACGGCGAGGAGATGGTCGGGCGGGGCGGACTCGGCCCCGACCACGGGGGAGGAGAGGATCGCGGCGTTCATGGCATCCTCACTCGGCGGGGGCGCCAGCGGGCGCATTCTGAGGCGGGACGATGGCGGGCGGAGGCGCGCGCAGGGCCTTCACCCGGCGGGTGAGGCGGGGCTCGATGTGCTCCCGCCAGATGCCGGCGAGACCGTTCGGGAAGGCCAGCACCACGGCGATGAACAGGGCGCCGAGGCCGAACAGCCAGAGGTCCGGGAAGCTCTCGGAGAAGGTGGTCTTGGCCCAGTTCACGAGGAGCGTGCCCCAGACCGCGCCGAACAGGGACAGGCGCCCGCCGACCGCGGCATAGATCACCATCTCGATCGAGGGCACGATGCCGACGAAGGAGGGCGACATGAACCCGACCTGCAGGCTGAACATCGCCCCGCCGATCGCCGCGAAGGCGGCGGCCAGGCTGAAGGCGAAGACCTTGAACCCCGCCACCGAGTAGCCGGAGAACCGCACCCGGTCCTCCTTGTCGCGCATGGCCACGAGGATGCGGCCGAGCTTCGACTTCTTCACGTACTGCGCCGCCAGGATGCAGGCGAGGAGCAGGCCGCCGTTGACGAAGTACAGGATGACCTTGGCGTGGTCGGTGCGGATGTCCCAGCCGTGGAGGGTGCGCAGGTCGGTGATGCCGTTGATGCCGCCGGTATAGCCCTGCTGGCCGACGATCAGGATCGTCAGGATGGCGGCGATGGCCTGGGTGATGATGGCGAAGTAGGTGCCGCCGACCCGGCGCTTGAACATCGCGAAGGAGATCAGCATCGCGAACAGGACCGGGACCGCCACCACCAGCAGGACGGTGAGCGGGAAGCTCTTGAACGGCTGCCAGAACCAGGGGAGGGCGGTGATCTGGTTCCAGTCCATGAAGTCCGGGATGCCCGGCGTCGACTGGATCTTCGTATTCTCGACGCTCGAAGCCTCCAGCTTCAGGTACATCGCCATGCAATACCCGCCGAGACCGAAGAACACGCCCTGGCCGAGCGACAGGATGCCGGCGTAGCCCCAGCAGATCACGAGGCCGAGCGCCACGAAGGCGTAGGTGAGGTACTTGCCGACGAGGTTGAGGCGGAAGCCGTCGAGCATCAGCGGCAGAACGACGAGGATCACCCCGGCCAGGAGCGCCAAGCTCAGCCATTCCACCGGCTTCATGAACGGGTTGTCGTTGACGGTGACGGATTTGGTGAGGGTCTGGACCGGGTTCGTCATGGCCGAAAACTCCTCAGCGCCGGACCTTGAGGGTGAAGAGACCCTGCGGCCGCAGCATCAGGATGCCGACCACCGCAAGCAGGGTGATCACCTTGGCCATCGAGCCGGAGAGGAAGAATTCCAGGGTCGATTGCGTCTGCGAGATCGAGAAGGCCGAGGCGATGGTGCCGACGAGGCTCGCCGCGCCGCCGAACACGACGATCAGGAAGGTATCGACGATGTAGAGCTGGCCGGAGGTCGGCCCGGTGGAGCCGATCATCGTGAAGGCCGAGCCGGCGATGCCGGCGATGCCGCAGCCGAGGCCGAACGTGTAGCGGTCGACCTTCTCGGTATCGATGCCGACCGCCCCCGCCATGGCGCGGTTCGACATCACCGCCCGGACCTGCTGGCCGAAGCGCGAGCGGAAGATCAGGAGCGCGACGCTCACGGTGATGAGGATGGTCACGGCCATGACGAACAGGCCGTTGATCGGGATCTCGATCGTGTCGGTGACTTGCACCGAGCCGATCAGCCAGGAGGGCAGCTCGACCCCGACCTCGCGGGCGCCGAAGATCGAGCGGTAGGCCTGCTGCAGGATCAGCGAGAGGCCCCAGGTGGCCAGCAGGGTGTCGAGCGGGCGCTTGTAGAGGAACCGGATCAGGCCCCATTCCACCAGCATCCCGAGCGCCCCAGAGGCGAGGAAGGCCAGCCCCATGGCGATGAAGAAGTAGGCCGGGAACAGCACCGGCAGGTAGGACTGGAAGAACGCCGAGCAGAGATAGGTGACGTAGGCGCCGAGGATCATGAACTCCCCGTGGGCCATGTTGATCACGCCCATCTGGCCGAAGATGATCGCCAGCCCCAGCGCCATCAGCAGGTAAACCGAGAACAGGATCAGGCCGGCGAAGCCCTGCATCGCGAAGATCGCGCCGAGATCGCCGAGGGAATAATCGCCGAACATCTGTGGAATCTCCCGCGATGGGGACGACGTTTCATGTCCCGCCCCCTCTTCCGGGGGCGGGATCGGCGTGCCTACTGGTATCCCTTCGGGAACGGGTCCGGCTTGATCAGCTCGGGACTGGTGTAGACGATCTCGAACTGGCCATCGGTCTTGGCCCGGCCGACCCGGGTCTTCGACCAGAGGTGATGGTTCGGATCGATCCTGACATAGCCTTCGGGCGCGCCCTTGAACTCGATGCCTGGCGACGCGGCGACCACCTTGTCCACGTCGAAGGAGCCGGCCTTCTCGCAGGCCATCTTCCACAGGAAGGGCCCGAGATAGGCCGCCTGGGTCACGTCGCCGATGACCGTCTTCTCGCCCCACATCTTCTTGAAGGCCGCGACGAACGCCTTGTTGTTCTCGTTCTCGATCGACTGGAAGTACTTCATGCAGGCATAGGCCCCGGCGATGTTCTCGCCGCCGATGCCGTCGATCTCGTCTTCCGTCACCGAGATCGTCATCAGCACCTGCTTCGACAGGTCGATGCCGGCCGCCTTCAGCTGCTTGTAGAACGCCACGTTCGACCCGCCGACCACGTCGGCGAAGATCACCTTCGGCTTCGTCAGCTTGATCTTGTTGATGACCGAGTTGAACTGCGTGTGGCCGAGCGGGAAGTATTCCTCGCCGACCACCTTGCCCTTCAACACGTTCTCGACGTGCTTGCGGGCGATCTTGTTCGAGGTGCGCGGCCAGATGTAATCGGAGCCGATGAAGTAGAAGGTGTCGCCGCCCTTCTCCTTGTGCACCCAGTCGAGTCCGGCGAGGATCTGCTGCGTCGCCTCCTGGCCGGTGTAGAAGACGTTCTTGGACTGCTCCAGACCCTCGTAGAAGGTCGGGTAGTACAGGAGCCCGTTATACTGCTCGAAGACCGGCAGCACCGCCTTGCGCGACGCGGAGGTCCAGCAGCCCATCACCGCCGCGCAATGGTCGTTGACGAGGAGCTTCTTGGCCTTCTCGGCGAAGGTCGGCCAGTCGGAGCCGCCGTCCTCCTGGATGATCTTGATCTTGCGGCCGAGCACGCCGCCCGCGTCGTTGATCTGCTGGATCGCGAGCTTTTCCGCTTCCTGCGCGCCCGTCTCGGAGATCGCCATCGTGCCGGTGATCGAGTGCAGGATGCCGACCGTCACCTCGGTGTCGGTCACGGCGAGGCCGGTGGTGTTGACGGCGGCGGTCGGGGCCGCCGCGAAGGCGCGCCCCGGCATCATCGCCAGGGCCGGCGCGCCGGCCAGCCCCATGAGAAGCCTGCGCCGCAACGGCGACCGCAAGCCGTGATCCGCGCCGGAATCGGTGTCGTCTGCCATCTGCCTGCCCCGGTTGCGTCCGGGGCCTAGAGAGGCGGCCCCAAATCGACCGGTGCAGGCTAGGGCGTTCGCCGCAGCGCAGCATATACGCTGTTTTGCGTATGGCCGGGCTCTTGCCTCTGGGGCACCGTCGACCCGGCTAGTCCAGGGACCGATGGCGTTCAGGATCGGGAATACACGTTGCGCGGGAGCGCCTTGTGCCGTGCGGCCTCCATCGCGCGCGGTCGCACCCGCATGCCCGGTCGGCGACCGATGAGCGGCCCGCAGCGCATCATCCCGATCCGGCGCGACTACAACCGCTTCGTCGCGGACGAGACCCTGGAGGATTACGCCCTCCGCTTCACGGCGAAGAAGGCGCGGCGCTGGTCGGGCTTCGCGGTCGCGCAGACGGCGCTGGGCTCGGTGTCGTTCCTGGCGCTGGAGGCGATCGGCGGCACGCTCGTCCTCACGGCGGGCTTCGTGAACGCCCTGGCGGCGATCCTCACCGTCGGCCTGATCATCTTCGCCACCGCCGCGCCGATCACCACCTACGCCGCCCGCTACGGCGTGGACATGGATCTGCTCACCCGCGGGGCGGGCTTCGGCTATCTCGGCTCGACGGTGACGTCGCTGATCTACGCGAGCTTCACCTTCCTGTTCTTCGCCATCGAGGCGGCGATCATGGCGCTGGCGCTGCAGCTCTGCCTCGGGCTGCCGCTCTGGATCGGCTATCTCGTCTGCGCGAGCGCGGTGATCCCCCTCGTGGCCTACGGCATCCGCTTGATCAGCCGGATCCAGATCTGGACGCAGCCCCTCTGGCTCGCCCTCGGCCTGCTGCCCGTCGTCTTCATCGCCGTGCGGGATCCCGCCGCGCTGCCGGCGCTCGCCGCCTTCCCCGGCCTCGACGGACGGGGCGACGGATTCGACCTCGCGCGGTTCGGCACCGCCACCGGGGTGTTGCTGGCCCTGCTGGCCCAGGTGGGCGAGCAGGTGGATTTCCTGCGCTTCGTGCCCGAGCCGACATCGGCGCGCGACCGGACGTGGTGGCTGGCGGTGCTGGCGGGCGGCGCCGGGTGGATCCTGCCCGGCATGGCCAAGATCCTGCTCGGCGCCGGCCTCGCGGTCCTCGCCCTGTCCCACGGCGTCCCGCCCGATCAGGCCGCCGAACCGACCCAGATGTACCGCATCGCCTTCGGCTACGTGACCGGCGGGAACGGGCAGGCGGCGCTGCTGCTGATGGGGGCCTTCGTCCTCGTCTCGCAGCTCAAGATCAACCTGACCAACGCCTATGCCGGCTCGATCGCGTGGTCGAACTTCTTCTCGCGCCTCACGCACAGCCATCCCGGCCGGGTGGTCTGGCTCGTCTTCAACGTCGCCATCGCGGTGCTGCTGATGATGCTCGGCATCGACAAGACGATCGAGAGCACCCTGCCGCTCTATGCCTGCGTGGTCTCGGCCTGGGTCGGGGCGCTGGCCGCCGACCTCGTCGTGAACAAGCCGCTCGGCCTGTCGCCGCCCGGCATCGAGTTCAAGCGGGCGCATCTCTACGCGGTCAACCCGGTCGGCACCGGGGCGATGCTGCTGGCCCTGGCGGCGGGCTGCCTGCTCTATTTCGGCCTCCTGGGCCCGACGCCCCAGGCCTTCGCCCCGATGCTGACGCTGGCCATCGCGTTCGGCGCGGCGCCCGCGCTGGCCTGGGCGACGGAAGGGCGCTGGTATCTCGCCCGGGCGCCGCGCCGGGACTGGGGCGCGGGCGAGATCACCTGCCGGGTCTGCGAATTGCCCTTCGAGGGCGAGGACATGGCCCATTGCCCGGCCTACAACGCACCGATCTGCTCCCTCTGCTGCTCCCTCGACGCCCGCTGCGGCGACCTCTGCAAGCCCCACGGCCGACTCGAAGTTCAGGCGCAGGACGCCCTCGCGCGCATCCTGCCGCGCCGCACGGCCGCCTGGATCGGCGCGCCGCTCGGCCGCTATCTGGCGGTGATGCTGACGCTCTGCGCGGTGATCGGCCTGATCCTCGGCGTCGTCCATGCGGGCGCGAGCATCGCCCACCCGGACCACCGCGAGGTCCTGCGCGCGGCGCTGACCAGCGTGTTCTTCATCCTCGTGGTCATCCTCGGGGTCGTCGCGTGGCTGTTCGTGCTCGCGCAGGAAAGCCGGCGGGTCGCCCAGGCCGAGACGCGGCGCCAGACCCTCCTCTACGAGGCCGAGATCGCCGCGCACAAGGTGACGGACGCGAAGCTGCAGGAGGCCAAGGAGCGGGCCGAGGCCGCCAACCAGGCCAAGAGCCGCTACGTCGTCGGCCTCAGCCACGAGTTGCGGACCCCCCTCTCCAGCGTGCTCGGCTACGCCCAGCTCCTCGAGACCGACCCGACGATCCCCCCGGCCCGCCTCAACGGCATCCGGGTCATCCGGCGCAGCGCCCAGCACCTCTCGGGCCTGATCGACGGGCTTCTCGACATCTCGCGGATGGAGGCGGGCCGCCTGCAGATCAACCGCGACGAGATCCGGCTCTCGGATTTCCTCGATCAGCTCGCCGACATGGTCCGGCTCCAGGCCCGCGAGGCCGGGCTCGATTTCCGCTTCACCCGCCCCGAGACCCTGCCCCAGGTCGTCGCCACCGACGAGAAGCGCCTGCGCCAAGTGCTGCTCAACCTGCTGTCGAACGCCATCAAGTTCACGCCGCGCGGGACGGTCTCACTCAGCCTGAGCTACCGCAGCCAGGTCGCGGTCTTCACGATCCGCGACACCGGCCCCGGCATCCCGGAGGCCGACCGCGACCGGATCTTCGAGCCGTTCGAGCGCGGCTCGACGCCCGCCGCCCGCAGCACGCCCGGAACCGGCCTGGGGCTCACCATCGCCAACCTGCTGGCGCAGCTCCTCGGGGGGGAGATCTCGCTGATGCCGGCGCCGGGGGGCGGGACGCAGGCCCGGCTGCGCCTGATGCTCGCCGCCGTCACGCAGCCCTCGCTCGCCCCCGCCCCCGCGCCGCCGGCCCGCGCGGAGCCCTGTTACGCCGGCCCGCGCCGGACCGTCCTCGTGGTCGATGACGACACCGCGCACCGGACCCTGATGCGGGCCATTCTGGAGCCGCGCGGGCTCACGGTGCGCGAGGCCGAGACCGGACCCGCCTGCCTCGCGGCGGTCGCGGAGGCGACGGAATCGAACGCGATCGACCTGATCCTCCTCGACATCGCGATGCCGGGCATGAGCGGCTGGGACGTGGCGGCGGCGCTGCGGGCGCGGGGCCATGGCGGGCCGATCGTGATGATGTCCGCCAACGTCCACGAACTCGGCCCCCTGCGGGGCGACAGCCCGCCCCACGACGCGATCCTCACCAAGCCCTTCGACCTGCGCGACGTGCTGGATCGGACCGGCGCCCTCTTGCGCCTCGACTGGACGGAGACGGATGCGGCGCCGCGCCCGGCGGCAGAGACGGACGGCCCGCCCATGGCGAACCGCCCCGCCGCCGCCCATGTGGGCGACCTGCTGCGCCTCGGTCGGATCGGGCATATCCGGGGCATCGAGGCGAAGCTCGCGGCGATGGAACAGGACGACACCGTTCCGCCGGACTTCGTGGCGCAGATGCGCGGGCTGATCGCGGACTTCGACCTGCGCCGCTACCTGACGGTGCTGAAGGAGCTCGCCGGCGATGAGTGAGCCCGGCCGCGACGTGATCCTCGTCGTCGACGATTCCCCCGAGACCCTGAGCTTCCTGACCGAGGCGATCGAACGCTCCGGCGCGACGGTGCTGATCGCGGTGGCGGGCGATCTCGCCCTCGCCCTGGTCGATGAGGTCACGCCCGACGTGATCCTGCTCGACGCGGTGATGCCGGGCCTCGACGGGTTCGAGACCTGCCGCCGCCTCAAGGCGAAACCGCACCTCGCCAGCGTCCCGGTGATCTTCATGACCGGGCTCAGCGAGACCGAGCACATCGTGCGGGGCCTCGACGCGGGCGGCGTCGACTACGTGACGAAGCCCATCGTCCCGGACGAGTTGCTGGCCCGCATCCGCACCCATCTCGCCGGGGCGCGATCCGCCCGCAGCGCCCGCACCGCCCTCGACGCGATGGGGCGGACCCTGTTGGCGGTGTCCGCCAACGGCCGGGTCCTGTGGTGCACGCCCCAGGCCGGACAGCTCATCGCCTCCCTGGCCGCGACGCCGGACGGCGTCCTGTCCCTGCCGCCCGAGGCGGTGGCGTGGCTGCGGGCCTGCCTCGCGGGGACGACCACCGGTTCCGTGACGCTGAAGGGATCGGACGGCCCGCCGCACAGCCTCAGCTTCGTCGGCGGGACGGCCGAGGAGATCCTGTTGCGGCTGTCGCAGGACGATCCGGCGCTGAGCCTCGCCCGCCTGCGCGCGAGCCTGCCCATCACCGCCCGCGAGGCGGACGTCCTGTTCTGGCTGTCCCAGGGCAAGGCGAGCCGCGACATCGGCGAGATCCTGGGCCTCAGTCACCGGACGGTGACCAAGCATCTCGAAGCCATCTACGCCAAGCTCGGCGTCGAGAACCGCACCGCGGCCTCGATGATCGCCAATCGGTACATCCAGGGCGGAGGTTGAGACACCGCATCGAGCCGAGGTGAATTCCCTCGCTCCCGCATTCCGGTGCTGCAAACGAATGAGGCGTTAGTGCTGGACTGAGCGAACTATGGTGCTGCGAGACAGGATTGAACTGTCGACCTCTTCATTACCAATGAAGTGCTCTACCACTGAGCTACCGCAGCATCTGGCATCCCCTCGGGGATACGGGGCGGGTCGGGGCCGTTGGGCCGTGACGTCCGCGCGAGAGGGGCCATACCGGATCGAAACGGGCTTGGCAACGCCAGTTATGCGTCCGGCAGCATCTCCGGCAGAACCGGGCGTTGCAGGACGGCCCGGATGATCGCCGCCAGACCGGGCTCCGTCACCGCCTCCGCCGCCTCGGCGGGCGTGAACCAGCGCAGCTCCCGCTGGTGCTCCTCCGGGAAATGCTTCAGCTGCTTGCGCACGCGCAGGGGGAACACCTTCACCTGGCAGGTGACGGCCTCCAGGTTCTTCAGGCGCTTCTCGTAGAGGTAATAGCCCAGCGGGCGCTTGCCGACCGAGCCGCGCAGGCCCGCCTCCTCGTAGGCCTCCTGCGCCGCCGCCTCGAAAGGCTTGCGGCCCTTCATCGGCCAGCCCTTCGGAATCACCCAGCGGCGGCTCTCCCGCGACGTCACCAGCAGCACCTTCATCCCGCCGTCCCGCCCCCGGCGGATCGGCAGGACGCCGACTTGGCGCCGGGGCTCGTCCGCATCGTCGAGGGACAGGTCCGATGGCTTCAGCCGGCGTGCGGACGGCTTGGCAAACTGCGCGGTGATCGGACTCTCTCCTCGACGGTGGCCCCGCACGGCCCCCGAATGAGCCGTTGTCTAGATATTGCTACGTTCTGATTGCGAAACAAGTTCACCGCCGCGCGCAGGAATGTCGCGCACGACAGTTTTGACACCCGGCCCCGCCCCGGCCTGCACCGGCAAGGCCGCCGCCGCCATGCCCGCCGACACGGGATCCGCCGCCGTCTGCGCCGGAGGCTTCGGCTCCACCGGGCCGGGCTTGGGCGCCGCGAGGGCGGGCTCTGCATGCGGCTTCAGCTGCGGCTGCGGCTCGTCCTCCTCCGGATCCATCGGCTCGGCCGGGGCGCCGAGGGCGTTCGGCGGGGCCTGCCACGTGAAGGCGTCGAGCTGGCCGGTGACCGGCGAGACCGGCTCCCAGGTCCGCGAGGCGGTGCCGTCGGCGATCCAGAGCGGGTCGCGCGGGGCACGGGCGGCGCGGGAGAGCCATTCCCGGGCCCGGCCGGACTGGGCGCCGTGCTCGGCCTCCTCGATCGAGGCCATCATCAGGCAGGTGCGCGCGGTCGGCCCTTCGAGGGTGAGGGGCTGAAGCGCCTCGCGGGCGCGGCCGAACTCGCGGGCATCCAGGGCCGCCTGGGCCACGGCGAGGCGCGCCTCGGGATCCCAGGACGAGAGCTTGGCCAGCGTCTCGGCGCGGGCGAGACGGTCGCGCACGGAATCGCCCGTGCGCAGGCCGAGGTAGACCTGGGCGAGGTCGGGATGCGGGTTGATCTTCCACGCGCCCTCGATCACGCGGGCGGCCTTCTTGAGGTCGCCGCGGCGGGCCAGCAGCCGGCCCGCGATGCAGGCGGCAGGCACGAGGCTGGGGCTCAGCTTCACCGCCTGGAGCGCCCGCTCGGCGGCGGATTCGGGCTCGCCGGCCTCCCGGTCGCGGGCGATGGCCGTGAGCAGCACGGCCCGCTGGCGCTTGGCCGCCTGCTTGTCGATCAGGCCGAGGGAGGCGCGGCGTTCCACCGTCTCCAGGGCGCCGGTCCAGTCGGTGTCGGCGCAATGCGCCTCCAGCATCGCGTCGTTGGCCCAGGTGACGCTCGGCGCGAGGCGCGACGCCTCGGCGGCGTAGGCGCGGGCGGCGATCTCGTCGTCCCGGCGGCGCGCCTCCACGAACAGGCCGCGCAGGCCGAGCACCCGTGTCTCGGGGTCGTCGGCCATGGCCTGGAAGGCGCGCTCGGCGCCCTCGCGATCACCGGAGATCTGCGCGGCCTGGGCCTTCAGCAGCAGGGTCAGCGGCTCGGTGCCGAGCAGCCGCTCCGCGTCGCCCGCGTAGCGCTTGGCCGCCAGGGGATCACCCGAGCCCACGGCGATCATCCCCCGCGAGAGGGCCGAGAGCCCCTTGCTCCGGCGCCGCTCGGAGGAGCCGCGCACCAGCGCCTCGGGCAGGCCGATGAAGCCGCGGATGATCGCCCAGACGAAGCCGAGGACCACCGCCGCCGCGATCACGCCGACGATGGCGAGGGCGAGGCTGGTGCCGATCTGGTAGCCGTTCCACACCACCGTGACGGTGCCGGGCCTGTCGGCGATCCAGACCGCCCCGAAGGCGGCCACGGCCAGCAGGACGAGGTAGGCGAGGGCGCGCCACATGGGGTCAGTCTCTCCAGGCGCCGGCCGTGGGGCGGCCGGCGCGAATGCGGGATGGCGCGGGGTGTCTGGCACCCTGCGCCGATGGCTGGCGGTGGCGGGCGGCCGCCGCCGTCATTTCTGCGCGGCGGGGGCGGGCAGGGCCTGGAACGCGGCGGCGGTGAGCGCCTGCGACGCGCCGGCCGCCTTGGCCCGCGCGGCGAGGGTCGTGCCGAACTCCCCGGCTTGCGCCTTGGCCTCCTGCGGCAGGGCGTCGAACACCTTGGCCGCGCCCGCGAGGTCGCCCCGGTCGAGGGCGGCCTGCACCGCCTCCTCGGGGGCCGCCGTCGCGCCGTTGGTCTCCGCCGGGCCGGACTCGACCTTGCGCACCTGCACGAGGCCGTCGGCCATGCTGAGGAGCTTCGTGCGGAAATCGCCGCTCTCGGAGGCCGCCTTCACCTTGGCCGCCTGCCGCGCCTGGGCGATCCTGTCCGCGATGCCCCGGAACGTGCCGGCGAGCTGCGCCGTGGTCGGCGCGCCCTTCTCCGCGAAGGGGGCGAGGGCTTCCGCCTGATCCTGCGCGGACGGATCGAGCTTACGCAGGGTGGCGAGCGGCTCGGCATAGGGCGCGCCGCTGGCGAGCGCCGAGGCGACCCGGTCGGCCACCACGACCCGCAGGGCCGCCTGGACGGTGGCGGTGGGGGCGCGGTCGGCGAGGCCCTTGTCGAGGGTGGCGATCCGGTCGCCCTGCTCGGAGAGCTTGCGGTCGACGGCCTTGGCGGCTTCGGCCGCCTGGCTCTGCCCGGCCTCGGCCGCCTTGCGGCTCGCCTCGGTCGCCGCCTGCACCGACTCGGTGGCGGCCTGCACCCTGGCGTCGAGGCTCTGCTGCAGGGACGCGAGCTTCTGGCCGAGGGCCGCGTCGGCATCGGCGTTCTGCTTGGTGCGGGCTTCCATCTCGCTCTTCAGGGCGGCGATGGCGTCGCTCGTCTCCTTGGCCTGGGCCGTGGCCGCGCCCGAAGCCGGCGCGGCGCCTTCGAGGGCCTTCACGCGGGCATCGAGGTCGGCGAGCTGCTTGGTGCCCTCGGCCTGGGCGACGCCCAAGCCGGTATTGGCCCCCCCGTCGCGGCCGGGCTCCTCCGTCAGCGCCGAGAGGCGCTGGTCGAGGTTGTCGAGGCGGGCGGTGACATCCTGCGGGACGGCGGCCTCACCCGACGAGGCCTGCGGCTGGGCGGAAGCCTTGTCGAGGGCCTGCTTGGCGCTCGCCTCGGCGGTGGCGACGCGCTTGTCGAGGGGCGCGAGGGCGTCCTTCGGCACGAAGGAGCCGAGGCGCTGGTCGATGCCGGCGATCTTCTGGTCGAGGGCGGCGACGCGGCCGGCCTCGCCGCCGACACCCGCCTTCTCGGCGGCGAAGAGCAGGCCGGCACCGATGACGCCGCCGAGAAGGCCGGCGGCGGCCAGGGAGCCGAACCCGCCCCGCGCCTTCGCGGCCGGGGGCACGGCGGAGGCGGACGACAGGGAGGGGGCCGGCGAGACGCCCGGCTTCGGCGCGGCGGGAGCCGGCGAGGCGGTGGGCGTGGGGCCGGGCTTCGCCGAGGCGGATGCCGGCGACGGCTTCACCGGATCGGCGGGCTTGGCCGGCTCGCCGGGCTTCGGCGTCACCTTCGAAGCGTCCTTCGAGGCATCCTTGGGCGCATCCTTGGCGGCCTCGGGGACGCGGGTCGCCTTCAGGTCGAGGATCGGGCCCGCCGTCACCGCCGCGCCGCCGACCGGCCCGGCCGGACCGCCGGGGCGGGCGCTCGGACCGGCCGTGTTCACGGGATCGGGCTTCTTCGGCTCGCCGGGCTTCCCGTCGCCGGGCTTGGTCTCGCCGGGCTTCGGGGGTTCGGTCCTGGTCGCCTCGGGCTTCACCGGCTCCGCGGCCTTCGCGGGCTCGGCGGGCTTCGGCGGGGTGCCGGCCGGGGAGGGGGTGACGGGCTTCGTCGCGGAGAGCGGCACCGCGCCGGGCTTCACCTCCGGCTTGACGTCGGGCTTCGTCTCCGGCTTCGCGCCGGACGGCCCGGAAGCGGGCTTGTCTGCGTCGCTGGGCGCTGACGTCACGGGCAGGTCCTCCACTCTCGGCGTGCCGGCCGCTGCGGTGTCGCGGCGGCCCGTTCCCCTATCACCGCGCCGCCGGTTCCGGCGAGGGCGGCCTGTTGGCTTTGTCGGGCCGCCCGTCACCGGGCCAACCCGTCGAGCAGCGCCGTCTCGCGCGGCTGCGCCGCGACGAAATGGACCCGAATGCCCGCCTGTTCCAGCGTCCGCGCAACATCGGCGGACAGGCAGTAATGATTCAGAGCGCGGAAGGCTCCACCATGCCCCGCCGCCTCGCAGAGCGACACGGCGGTTTCGGCGCTTCGGCTGGAATAGTGCAACGCGGCCTCCAGCGTTCCCGCCGACAGGGCGTCCCCGACGGGGGCGGGCAGATCGGCGATGGCCTGCGCCCGGTAGGCAATGTGGATCACGAGGCGAAAACCCGCCTTCGCCAGGGCGGCGGCGGGCTCCGGCTTGCGGTCTTCCCCGGCGACGTGGAGCAGGCGCGCGCCGGCCGGAAGATGGCCCGCCACCAGGGCGGCGAGTCCCGCCCCGTCGCCCGGCCCCTCGGTCACGGGCCCGAACCCGGCCTCCCGCGCGCGCTCGGCGGTGCGGGCGCCGACAGCGAAGACCGGCACGTCGCGGGCATGGGCTTTGAGCGCCGCGACGGCGTTGGCGCTGGTCAGGATGATCCCGTCGAACGGCCCCGCCGGCAGGGGCGCCCCCACGGCGCGGACGGCGAGGACCGGCGCGACCACCGGGGCATGGCCGAGCCCGGCCAACGCCGCGCCCGTGCGCGAAGCCCCCGGTTCCGGCCGCGCCACCCAGACGCGCATGATCCTCAGCCCTCCAGGCTCAGGCGCACCCCGTGGCGCGCCTGCGCCCCGGGAGCGAGGAGGCGCTGCGAATCGCGCTCCGTCAGGTCGCCGTCGAAGCCCGCCCAGTCGGCATGGCCGGTCCAGCATTCGAGCGAGAGGAACGGCGCGGTGGGCTTGGTCCACACGGCGAGATGCGGGAAGTCCTCCGCCTCCATGCGGATCGCCGCCCCGTCCGGCCCGGTGAAGCGCATCACCCGGCTCGCGGCGTTCCGGAACACGAAGGCCTCGGTGAAGATCGCGGGATCGAGGGGCAGGACGCGTCCGTCGAGGGGCACCGGCTGCTCGTCGCGCAGGAGAAGCCCCCCGTCGCCGACCTTGGGGGCGAAAGGCCGTTCCGCCGTCTCGAACTCCACCGCGTAGCCGCCGTCCTTCGCGCGCTCGCCCCCGGCGAAGGGCCAGGGGAAGGCAGGGTGGAAGCCCAGCGCGTAGGGCAGGGGCCCGTCGCCCGGGTTGGCGACGACGACATCGAAGTCGAGCCCGGCCGGGCGCAGGCGCACGGTCACGTCCAGGCGGAAGGCATAAGGATAATGAGCGCGCGTCTCGTCGCTGTCGGTCAGGCGCAGCAGCACCGCGTCGTCGCCGCGCTCGATCACGGCGAAGGTCAGGTCGCGGGCGAAACCGTGCTGGCCCATCGGGTAGGCGCGCCCCTCGACCCGCACCGCCGCGCCGGCCGAGGCGCCGACCACCGGGAAGAGCCAGGGGGCGTGCCGGTTCCAGTGGGCGGGGTCGCCGCTCCACAGGTACTCGCGGCCGCCGATTCGCCACGAGACCGGCTCGGCCCCGTGGGTCGAGACGGTCGCCGTGCTGCCGTCCGGCGCGATGAGGTCGATCCGCTCGCCCAAGGCCCGCTCCCTCTCAACTCCGTTCACGAGTTAACGGACCGGCGGGAGGGCGCAAGGGCCTCAGTCGAGCTTCTTCAGCGAACCGAGGTCCACCTCGCCGTTCTGGCTCGTGAAGGTGAGCGAGCGCGATCCGCCATCGGCCTGCGAGACGCCGCCGATCCGGTGGTCGCCGCTGTCGTAGGTCGAGACCGTCCCGTCGGACTCGATCAGGAGCCGCTTCTTGTCGGGGAAGAAGGCGTATTTCATCCCGTTCTGGGCGCCGCTCGTCGCGGGCGAACCGAGATCCTCCGGCCACCAGGGCTTGGTGCCTTCCATGGGCTTCATCGGCTCCATGGGCTTCATGGGTTCCATCGGCTTCATCGGTTCCATGGTGCGTCCTCCGCTTCGCAGTGAGAGTGCGGAGGACGCGCCGGAAGGCGATCGGTTGCACGCCGGCCGCAGGATCACGGCCTCGGCCGCTCACGGACCTGCCCGTCGAAGCCGACATGCAGCTCGCGCTCGCGTCCGTCCGCATCCTTGGCGGCGACTTCGAGATGGCGCGGCCCGCGCCCGGTGACGCGCACGTCGGTGTAGCCGGCCGACTGCACCGCCGCCGTCAGGGCCGGGACATCGGGGGCGGGGGTGAGGCCGACCCGGTCCTTCGCCCAATCGAGGGTGCCGAAGGGCGGCCCGCCCGCCGGGCCGAGCACCACCTGCTTGCCGTCGCCATGGGTCAGCAGCCGGGCGTGGAGGAAGCCGTTCTCGAACCGTCCCTGCACGGTGACGCTCTCGCCCCTGGCGACGAGGGTCCCGCCTTCGCTCGCCCGGCCGGTCTCCACCAGCGCCCGGCCGGTCGGGTCCTGCACCACGAACTTGTTGCCGTAGATCTCGGCGACGTCGCCCTTGATCGCCGTCGCGCCGGAGGGCACCAGGGCCTGGATCGCTACCGGCGCGACCGGCGTTTGCGCCACGGCCCGGTTCTTGGACAGCGACAGGCCCATCGCTCCGAAGGCGAGGGGCAGGGCCAGCGCCCCCACCACCCAGGTCCGCTTCGGGATGCGCTTGCCCGTCTCCGGCCGCGCGGCCGGGATTTCGGTGGCGGTGCCGTCGATCACTGTGTTCTCGCTCATCGTGTCTGCCTTTCCTGATCGGACCCGTTCGATCCGTGGCGGCAGGTCTAGGGGGGAGGGCGCGACGGGAACTGAACCGGGCGGTTCAGCCTCGGTTAAACGGCCTGACCTACCCGGAGCCGAGGAGGGACGGGCGTGAAGATCCTGCTGGTTGAGGACGATGCGGCGCTGGCGGCGGAGATCGACCGCGCCTTGCGCGCGGAGAACTTCGTCCTCGACCGGGCGGCGACGGGCGATGATGCCCGCCATCTCGGGGAGACGGAGGGCTACGACGCCTGCATCCTCGATCTCGGCCTGCCGCGCGGCGACGGCGTCTCAGTCCTCAATGCGTGGCGCGCGGCGGGGCGGACGCTCCCCGTGCTGGTGCTCACGGCCCGCGACGGGTGGAGCGACAAGGTCGCCGCGTTCAAGGCCGGCGCCGACGACTACCTCGTGAAGCCCGTGCGGGTGGAGGAGCTGGTGATCCGCCTGCGCGCCCTGGTGCGGCGGAGCCAGGGGCATGGCGCGAGCCGCCTCAGCTGCGGACCCTTGAGCTTCGATCCGGGCCTCGGCGCCTTCGAGCGGGACGGGCTGCCCCTGCGCCTCACCGGTCTCGAATGGCGGGTCCTGTCCTGCCTGATGCTCAACCGGGATTCGGTGGTGCCGCGCACCTACCTGATCGAGCGCGTCTACGACGGCGACGCCGAGGTCGATTCGAACTCGGTGGAGGTGATCGTCGCGCGGCTGCGCAAGAAGATCGCCCCCGCCCGGATCGAGGCGATCCGCGGCCACGGCTACCGCCTCACGGCCGAGGCGGCCTGATGCACCTGCGCTTCGGCTCCCTGCGCACGCGCCTCGTCGCCGCCGCCCTCGCCGCCGTGACCGTGGCGCTGGTCGTCGCCGGCCTCGCCATCGGCGTGATCCTCACCCGCTTCCTGCGCGCGCAGATCGACGGGCGGCTCGACGCGCAGATCACGGCGCTGCGCGCCGGCATGGACGCGGGAACCCTGACCGCCCACCCGGAACGGTTCGACGGCCCGCCCTTCGACCGGCCGGGCGGCTGGATCTGGGAGGTGCGGAGGGGCGACGAACTCGTCCGCTCGGACTCCTTCGATGAGCGCCGCCCGCCCGCGAACCTGATGCTGCGCGAACTCGACCTGCCGGGGGAGCCGCCCGCGCGGATCCTCGTCGGCGCGCCGCAGATCGCCCTCTACGGCCCCCTGCGCGACGTGCTCGTGAGCCTCGCCGTGGCGCTCGGCGGCCTCGGCCTCGTCCTCGCCTTCGGGGCGGTGGCGCAGGTGCGCCTCGGCCTCGCCCCCCTCCGGCGCCTGCGGGACCATCTCGCCGCCGTGCGCACCGGCAGGCAGGCGCGGATCCCCTCCCGCCAGCCGGAGGAGGTCCGCCCCCTCGTCGCCGAGTTGAACGCCCTGCTCGATGAGAACGAGCGCAACCTCGACCGCGCCCGGGGCCATGTCGCCAACCTCGCCCACGCCCTCAAGACGCCCCTCGCGACCCTCGCCCTGGCCCTGCGCGACCCCGCCCGCGATCCCGAGGGCACGCTCGCCGCGCAGGTCGACGATATGGACCGGCGGGTGCGCCACCACCTGCGCCGCGCCCGGGCCGCCGCCCTGGCGGGGCCGGGCCGGGCGCGCACGCCCCTGCTGCCGCGCCTGACGGACCTGCGGTCGGTGCTGGTGCGCATCCATGCGGACAAGGCGCCGGAGATCGCGCTCGCCGTGCCGGACGGCCTCGCCCTGGCCTGCGAGGAACAGGATTGCGACGAGATGCTGGGCAACCTCCTCGACAATGCCTGCCGGTGGTGCGCCGGAAGCGTCTCCGTGACCGCGCAGCGAGTCGGGGCGCAGATCGAGATCCGCATCGAGGATGACGGCCCCGGCCTGACGCCGGAGGCCGCGACAGCGGTGATGGCGCGCGGCCGGCGCCTGGACGAGGCCGTCCCCGGCGACGGGTTCGGCCTACCGATCACCCTCGAACTGGCGGAATTGTACGGCGGCGCCCTGAGCCTCGGGCGCGCGGCGGGCGGGGGCCTGCGCGCGACCCTCACCCTGCCGGGCTAGCGCATCGATCCAGACGAAGGCGTCAGCCGTGTCTGGAAAAACTGCACTAGGTCAGGCGGAGGCGTCGCTCGTCGTGCCGAGCGCCGAGAGGGTGACGCCGTCGCTGCCGATGTCGGCGCCGCCGTAGCCGAGCATCCGCGCGAGCTGCGCCCGCGCCCGCCAGACCCGGCTCTTGGCCGTGCCGATCTGGCATTCCATGACGGCGGCGGCCTCCTCGTAGCTCAGGTTCTCGATGCCCACGAGGACGAGGGCCTCGCGCATCACCGGGGCGAGGCGGTCGAGGGCCGCGCGCACGTCCTGCAGGTCGAGATGGCCGCCCTGCTCGGGGGCGGCGGCGAGGCGGCCGGCGTAATCGCCGTCGCTGTCGGGCACCTCGCGGGTCTGGCGGCGGTGGCGGCTGTAGAAGACGTTGCGCAGGATCGTGAACAGCCACGCTTCGAGGTTCGTGCCCGGCGCAAAGCCGCCGCGCCCGCGCCACGCGCGCAGGAGCGCGTCCTGCACGAGGTCGTCGGCGGCCGCCGGCTCGCGGGCCAGCGACAGGGCGAACCGGCGCAGCGCCGGCACGCTCGCGAGCAGCCCCGTGCGGAACGTGTCCTCGTCCGCCGCGCCCAGGCGCCCGGTCTGTCCCAGCACCTGGTCCAGGCGCGCGAGCAGGTCCGCGAACCGGTCGGGTTCGCTCGGCGCGTCCGCGTAGGCGCTCTGCAGGAGCACGCCCAGATGCCGGCGCACGGAATCGGGGAGAGCGGGGGCGGCGTCGCCGTCCAGGAGAGAGACGTCGGATTCGGTCATCAGGTCCGCTGGAAGACGGCGCGAGACGGGACCTCGCGTCAGGACCTGAAGTGTTACCCGTCACCGGAGCGGTCGCCGCAACATGCGTTAACCGGTAAGCACATACCAGTCGCGCCGCAGGGCGGAAGACCGTGCGCACAACGCCGCATGGGCGAACTGGCGATCGGGAGGGGGAAGCTTGAAAGTGGCGCGGGCGACGGGGCTCGAACCCGCGACCTCCGGCGTGACAGGCCGGCACTCTAACCAACTGAGCTACGCCCGCGCGGGCGGCCGCTGCTGAGCACCTCAGTGCTGCGCGACGACGGGGGGTGTATGGGTGGGAGCCCCCCCTGTCAAGCGCGAGTCGCGCCCGAATTCTCACGTCCCGCGAGAAAGCTTGGCGGGGCGGGAATCGGGGTCGTCGCGGGCGTCGCTCTGCCACGTGTGCGGATCTGCCGTCTGCGCAGGCCCGCCCCGTTCCCCATCTTGGGGGAGGAGACGCGGTTTGTGCGACGCGGAACGCCCATTGTCATGCGACGGCGCCTCGACTAAGCCACCCGCGAACGCATCCTGGCATAAGAACAATTCCACCGGGGGAGCCGGTCCGGCCTCGCGCCGCTCCGTCCCTCGATTCGTGAGGCTCGGGCATGACCGGATTGCTGGCGGACTACCTTCCGCTCATCGTGTTCATCGGGGTGGCGCTCTTCATCGCCTCCGCCCTGTTGGTGGTGCCCTTCCTGGTGGCCTTCAAGGCGCCGGATCCCGAGAAGCTGTCGGCCTACGAGTGCGGCTTCAACGCCTTCGACGACGCGCGCATGAAGTTCGACGTGCGCTTCTATCTCGTCGCCATCCTGTTCATCATCTTCGACCTCGAGGTCGCCTTCCTGTTCCCCTGGGCGATCACCTTCGGGGAGCTCGGGTGGTACGGCTTCTGGTCGATGATGATCTTCCTCGGCGTGCTGACCGTCGGGTTCGTCTACGAGTGGCGCAAGGGCGCCCTCGAGTGGGACTAACCCCCGCGATCCGCCGAGACCGTTGAGATTCCGAGGCGCTGAATGGCCCTGATCACCGAGACCTCACCCCGGACCCCGGCCATCGCGCCGCAGCCGAAGGGGATCATCGATCCGAACACCGGCCGCCCGATCGGCGCCGACGACCCGACCTTCCTGTCGATCAGCGACGAGCTGGCCGACCGGGGCTTCCTGCTCACCAGCGCCGACGAGCTCATCAACTGGGCCCGCACCGGCTCGCTGATGTGGATGACCTTCGGCCTCGCCTGCTGCGCCGTCGAGATGATGCAGATGTCGATGCCGCGCTACGATTGCGAGCGCTTCGGCTTCGCCCCGCGCGCCTCGCCGCGCCAGTCGGACGTGATGATCGTGGCCGGCACGCTCACCAACAAGATGGCCCCGGCGCTCCGCAAGGTCTACGATCAGATGCCGGAGCCGCGCTACGTCATCTCGATGGGCTCCTGCGCCAACGGCGGCGGCTACTACCACTACTCCTACTCGGTGGTGCGTGGCTGCGACCGGGTGGTGCCGGTGGACATCTACGTGCCCGGCTGCCCGCCCACGGCGGAGGCGCTGCTCTACGGGGTGCTGCTCCTGCAGAAGAAGATCCGCCGCATCGGGACGATCGAGCGCTGACATGACGAACGGCATCTCGATCCTGAGCCACACCCAGGCCGAGGGCGGCGCCGACGCCGTCGCCACCCTGGCCGAGCGCGTCGCCGGGGCGCTGGGTCCGGCCGTCGTGTCGAAGGCCATCGCCTTCGGCGAGCTGACGCTGGTCGTGCAGGCCTCCGACATCGTCTACGCGCTGACCTACCTGCGCGACGACCCGGCCTGCGGCTTCCGCTGCTTCATCGACCTCTGCGGGGCCGACTACCCGCAGCGGGAGAAGCGGTTCGAGGTGGTCTACCACCTGCTGTCGTTGCGCCATAACGCCCGCATCCGGGTGAAGGTGCAGACCGACGAGGTGACGCCGGTCCCCTCGATCATCGAGGTCTTTCCGGCGGCCAACTGGTACGAGCGCGAGACCTACGACCTCTACGGGATCCTGTTCTCGGGCCACCCGGACCTGCGCCGGCTGCTGACCGATTACGGATTCGAGGGGCATCCCCTGCGCAAGGACTTCCCGCTCACCGGCTTCGTCGAGGTCCGCTACGACCAGGACGAGGGCCGCGTGGTCTACGAGCCGGTCCAGCTGACGCAGGAATTCCGGAACTTCGACTTCCTCTCGCCGTGGGAGGGCACCGACTACGTGCTCCCGGGCGATGAGAAGAAGTCGGCCTGACGCGCGGAGGTCTTCGTGACGGAACACAACATCCGCAACTTCGCCATCAACTTCGGCCCGCAACATCCTGCGGCGCACGGGGTTCTCCGGCTGGTCCTCGAACTCGACGGCGAGGTCGTGGAGCGCGTCGATCCGCATATCGGCCTGCTGCATCGCGGCACCGAGAAGCTGATCGAGCACAAGACCTACGTCCAGGCGACGCCCTATTTCGACCGGCTCGACTACGTGTCGCCGATGAATCAGGAGCACGCCTTCTGCCTCGCGATCGAGAAGCTCGCCGGCATCGAGGTGCCGCGCCGGGCGCAGCTGATCCGCGTGCTGTTCTGCGAGATCGGCCGGCTGCTGTCGCATCTCCTCAACGTCACCACGCAGGCGATGGATGTCGGCGCCCTCACGCCCCCGCTCTGGGGCTTCGAGGAGCGCGAGAAGCTGATGATCTTCTACGAGCGGGCCTCCGGCGCCCGGCTCCACGCCAACTACTTCCGGCCGGGCGGCGTCCACCAGGACCTGCCGCCGAAGCTGATCGAGGACATCGACGCCTTCTGCGACCCGTTCCTGCAGGTGGTGGACGACCTCGACGCGCTCGTGATGGAGAGCCGCATCTTCAAGCAGCGCAACGTCGACATCGGCATCGTGTCCGTCGACGAGTGCATGGCCTGGGGCTTCTCGGGCGTGATGGTGCGCGGCTCCGGCATCCCGTGGGACCTGCGCAAGAGCCAGCCCTACGAGTGCTACGAGGAGATGGATTTCGACATCCCCGTAGGCAAGAACGGCGACACCTACGACCGGCAGGTCATCCGCATGGAAGAGATGCGGGAATCGGCGCGTATCATGAAGCAGTGCTGCGCCAAGCTGCGCGAGCCCGCCGGACAGGGGCCGATCGCCTCCGTGGACGGCAAGTTCGCCCCGCCGCCGCGCCGGGACATGAAGCGCTCGATGGAAGCGCTCATCCACCACTTCAAGCTGTACACCGAGGGCTTCCACGTCCCCGAGGGCGAGGTCTACGCCGCGGTCGAGGCGCCCAAGGGCGAGTTCGGCGTGTATCTCGTGTCGGACGGCACCAACAAGCCGTACCGCTGCAAGATCCGCGCTCCGGGATTCGCGCATTTGCAGGCGATGGACTGGATGTGCCGTGGGCACCTTCTGGCCGACGTGTCCTGTGTGCTCGGGACGCTCGACATCGTGTTCGGCGAAGTGGATCGGTAAGACAGCAGCGATGGCCAACCGCAGACTCGCCCCCGCCTCCGAGCAACCCCAGACCTTCGCCTTCACGCCCGAGAACGCGGAGTGGGCGAAGCACCAGATCGCCAAATACCCGGAGGGCCGGCAGGCCTCCGCCGTGATCCCGCTCCTGTGGAAGGCGCAGGAGCAGAATGGCGGCTGGCTGCCGCAGAAGGCGATCGAGACGGTGGCGGCCGAACTCGGCATGCCGAAGATCCGCGTGCTCGAAGTGGCGACCTTCTACACGATGTTCGCCCTGGAGCCGGTGGGCCGGTTCTGGATCCAGCTCTGCGGCACGGTGCCGTGCGATTCCTGCGGCGCCCGCGAGCTGAAGGGCATGCTGGAGAAGCGCCTCGGCCCGCCCGGCCACGTCTCGGCGGACGGCAACTTCTCGTGGCTGGAAGTCGAGTGCCTGGGCGCCTGCTGCAACGCGCCAATGGTCCAGATCAACCAGGACTATTACGAGGACCTGACCCCCGAATCGCTGTCGCAGCTGATGGACGACCTCGCCGCCGGACGGCCGGTGAAGGTCGGCTCGCAGAAAGGGCGCACCTCCTCCGAGCCGCAGGGCGGCGCCAACACGCTCACCGACGAGACCCTGTTCGACGGGTCGCGGGTCGGCGCGTGGCGCAAGCGCTTCGAGCAGGCGAAGGACGCCGACGGCGTCGAGGCGACGACGCCCCCGGCCAAGACCGGCGAGGCCGAATCGGCGACGCAGCAGGCGGCCACCGCGCCCCGGCCCGCCAAGCCCGATGCCGGCCGCCCGGTGGAGCGGACGGCCTCCGACGCCCCGGCCCAGCGCGCCGCCAATGGCGAGGAGCCGGTGAAGCCCGAGGACCGGGCCGACGCCGCCGAACGCGGCCGATCCGTCGCCAAGCATGGCGGCGCCCGCCAGGGCGACGCGGACGCCCTCGATTCGCCGGCCAAGCGCGTCGCCGAGGGCGAGCCCGCCGCCGGCGAGGAGAGCCGCCAGGAATCGCCGGGTCGCGACATCCCCCCGCCGCCGCCGGAAGCCACGGGCGCCAGCGAGGCGGTGGAGGAGAAGCTCGCCTCCGCGCCAGAGAAGAAGTGAGGGCCTGACATGCTCGCCGATCAGGATCGCATCTTCACCAACCTTTACGGCCTGCACTCGCCGGGGCTCGACGCCGCCAAGAAGCGTGGCGCCTGGGACGGGACCCAATTCCTCCTGGAGCAGGGCCGCGACTGGATCATCGAGGAGATGAAGGCCTCGGGCCTGCGCGGCCGTGGCGGCGCCGGCTTCCCCACCGGCCTCAAGTGGTCGTTCATGCCCAAGAAGTCGGACGGGCGGCCGCATTACCTCGTGGTCAACGCCGACGAGTCGGAGCCCGGCACCTGCAAGGACCGGGAGATTATGCGGCACGATCCGCATCTCCTGATCGAAGGCTGCATGCTGGCCTGCTTCGCCATGGGCGCGCATGCCTGCTACGTCTACATCCGCGGCGAGTACGTCGCCGAGAAGCACGCCCTGCAGAAGGCGGTGGACGAGGCCTACGAGGCGCGCCTCGTCGGTCAGAACAACGTCCACGACTACCCGTTCGACATCTACGTCCACCACGGCGCAGGCGCGTATATCTGCGGCGAGGAGACGGCCCTCATCGAGAGTCTTGAGGGCAAGAAGGGGATGCCGCGGCTGAAGCCGCCTTTCCCGGCCAATATGGGCCTCTACGGCTGCCCCACGACGGTGAACAACGTCGAGTCGATCGCGGTGGCGGGCACGATCCTGCGGCGCGGCGCGGCGTGGTTCGCCGGGCTCGGCGGCAAGAACAACACCGGCACGAAGCTCTTCTGCATCTCGGGGCACGTCAACAAGCCGTGCAACGTCGAGGAGGAGCTGGGCATCACCTTCCGCGAGCTGATCGACAAGCATTGCGGCGGCATGCGCGGCGGCTGGGACAACCTCCTCTGCTCCATCCCCGGCGGATCGTCGGTTCCGCTGGTTCCGGCGGAGCAGATCATCGACGCCAAGATGGACTTCGACACCCTGCGCAACCTCGGCTCTGGCCTCGGCACGGCGGCGGTGATCGTCCTCGACAAGTCCACCGACATCGTCGGCGCGATCGCCCGCATCTCGTACTTCTACAAGCACGAATCCTGCGGCCAGTGCACGCCCTGCCGTGAGGGCACGGGCTGGATGTGGCGGGTGCTGACGCGCATGGCCGAAGGCCGGGCGCAGAAGCGCGAGATCGACATGCTGTTCGAGGTGACGAAGCAGATCGAGGGCCACACGATCTGCGCATTGGGCGACGCGGCGGCCTGGCCGATCCAGGGCCTCATCCGCCACTTCCGCCCCGAGATCGAGAAGCGGATCGACCGCTACTCGGCCAACCCCCATTCCGATCCGGTGCCGATGGCAGCGGAGTGATGTTGATGCGTGTCTCCAGCCCACAGCCTCATCCTGAGGTGCCCGCGTCAGCGGGCCTCGAAGGAGACCTCAAGGGGTCGCGCGGCCGGCTGGAGGCCTCCTTCGAGGCTCGGCGCTGCCTCGCACCTCAGGATGAGGTCGCGGGTGGGACCGAGGCTCGCGCGTTCGTGCCAGATTTCGAGACGTTCCGATGACCAAAATCCTCGTCGACGGCACCGAGGTCGATGTCCCGGCCGACTACACGCTGCTCCAGGCGTGCGAGATCGCGGGGGCCGAGATCCCGCGCTTCTGCTTCCACGAGCGCCTGTCCATCGCCGGCAATTGCCGCATGTGCCTCGTGGAGCTGAAGGGCGCCCCGAAGCCGGTGGCCTCCTGCGCCTACGCGGTGAAGGATTGCCGGCCCGGCCCGAACGGCGAGCCGCCGGAGGTGCTGACGCGCTCCGGCCTCACCAAGAAGGCCCGCGAGGGGGTGATGGAGTTCCTCCTCATCAACCATCCGCTCGATTGCCCGATCTGCGACCAGGGCGGCCATTGCGACCTGCAGGATCAGGCGATGGCCTACGGCGTCGATTCGACCCGCTATCAGGAGAACAAGCGGGCGGTCGAGGAGAAGCATATCGGCCCGCTGGTGCGGACGGCGATGAACCGCTGCATCCACTGCACCCGCTGCGTGCGCTTCCTGGCGGAGGTGGCCGGCGTGCCGGACCTCGGCGCCATCGGGCGCGGCGAGGACATGGAGATCACGAGCTACCTCGAACAGTCGATGGCCTCGGAGCTCCAGGGCAACGTCGCCGACCTGTGCCCGGTGGGTGCGCTGGTCCACAAGCCGCAGAGCTACAACGTCCGCCCGTGGGAGCTGTCCAAGACCGAATCGGTCGACGTGATGGACGCGGTCGGCTCGGCGATCCGCGTCGACACCCGTGGCCGCGAGGTCATGCAGATCGAGCCGCGGGTGAACGAGGACATCAACGAGGAGTGGATCTCCGACAAGACCCGCCACGTCGTGGACGGGCTGCGGATGCAGCGCCTCGACCGGCCGTACCTCCGCGAGAACGGCCGCCTGCGCCCGGCCTCCTGGGGCGAGGCGTTCCAGGCCATCGCCGCCAAGGTGAAGGGCACCGACGGGAAGCGCATCGGCGCCATCGTCGGCGACCTCGCCGCCGTGGAGGAGACCTTCGCGCTGCGTGAGCTGGTCCGCAGCCTCGGCTCGGTCAACCTCGATTGCCGCCAGACCGGCGCGGGGCTCGACCCGTCGCTCGGCCGGGCGAGCTACCTGTTCAACCCGACGATCCCGGGCATCGAGGCAGCGGACGCGATCCTGATCGTCGGCGCCAACCCGCGCACCGAAGCGTCCATGCTGAACGTGCGCATCCGCAAGCGCTGGCGCATGGCGCCGCTGGCGGTGGGCGTGATCGGCGAACAGATCGACCTGACCTACCCGAGCCACTATCTCGGCGCCGGCTCCGAGTCGCTGGCCGCCCTGGCGCGGGGCGAGCACAGCTTCCTCGACGTGCTCAAGGAGGCGAAGGCCCCGCTCATCGTCGTCGGCGCGAACGTCGCCCCCGGCGTGATGGCCGCCGCCGCCACGCTGGCGCAGGAGATCGGCGCGGTCGCGGAAGGCCGTCCGGGCTTCGGCGTGCTGCACCACGCCGCCGCGCGGGTCGGCGCGCTCGATCTCGGCTTCGTGCCGGGGGAGGGCGGCCTGACCTTCGCGCAGATGATTGCCGCCGGCGGGGTGGACGTGCTGTTCAACCTCGGCGCGGACGAGTGCGAGGTCGCGCCGGGCGCCTTCGTGATCTACCAGGGCACACACGGCGACAAAGGCGCCTCCCGCGCCGACGTGATCCTGCCGGGCGCCGCCTATACCGAGAAGAACGCGACCTACGTGAACCTCGAAGGCCGGGTGCAGGTCGCCAACCGCGCCGGCTTCCCGCCGGGCGACGCCCGCGAGGATTGGGCGATCCTGCGCGCCCTGTCGGACGTGCTGGGCCATCGCCTGCCGTTCGATTCGCTGATCGCCCTCCGCAAGGCGCTCTACGCGGCCCACCCGCATTTCGCCGCCGTCGATGCCATGGAGGTTGGCGACGTGGCGGGCGCGGTCGCGGCCCTGGCGCAGCGCGGCGGCGAGACCGGAACCGGGGCCTTCGTGTCGCCGGTCGGTGATTTCTACCTGACGAACCCGATTGCCCGCGCCTCGCGGGTGCTGGCCGAATGCTCGCGGCTCGCCCGCGAGCGGGCGGCCGAGCCTCAGCCCCTCGCGGCGGCCGAGTAGGAGAGCCCGATGACGCCCCTGGAACTCATCGGGACCGTGCTCCTGATCGCGCTGAAGAGCTTCGTGCTCCTCGCCGCGCTCCTCGTCTTCATCGCCTACGCGCTGCTCGCCGACCGGAAGATCTGGGCGGCGGTGCAGCTGCGCCGGGGGCCGAACGTGGTCGGCCCCTACGGGCTGTTCCAGTCCTTTGCGGATCTGCTCAAGTTCGTCCTGAAGGAGCCCGTCATCCCGGCGGGCGCCAACAAGGCGATCTACCTGCTGGCACCCTTGGTGTTCGCCATGCTCGCCCTGTCGAGTTGGGCGGTGATGCCGATCGCCGACGGCTGGGCCATCGCCGACATCAATGTCGGCATCACCTACATCTTCGCGATCTCGTCGCTCGGCGTGTACGGCGTCATCATGGGCGGCTGGGCGTCGAACTCGAAATACGCCTTCCTCGGCGCGCTGCGCTCGGCGGCCCAGATGATCTCCTACGAGGTGTCCCTCGGCTTCGTGATCATCTGCGTGCTGATGTGCGCGGGCTCGCTCAACCTCACGCGGATCGTGACGGCGCAGGACACCAGCCTCGGCCTGTTCGGCTGGTACTGGCTGTGGCTGTTCCCGATGTTCGTGGTGTTCTTCATCTCAGCGCTCGCCGAGACGAACCGCCCGCCCTTCGACCTGCCGGAGGCCGAATCGGAGCTCGTGGCCGGCTACATGGTCGAGTATTCCTCGACCCCGTACCTGCTGTTCATGCTCGGCGAGTACGTCGCGATCATGAGCATGTGCGCGCTCGGCACCGTGCTGTTCCTCGGCGGCTGGCTCTCGCCGATTCCGTTCGCGCCCTTCACCTGGGTGCCCGGCGTGATCTGGTTCGTGCTGAAGGCGAGCTTCCTGTTCTTCGGCTTCGCGATGGTGAAGTCCATCGTGCCGCGCTACCGCTACGACCAGCTGATGCGGCTCGGCTGGAAGGTGTTCCTCCCTCTCTCGCTCGTCTCGGTCGTGGTCGTGGCCTTCGTCCTGAAGATCACCGGCCTGGCGCCCGGCGCGTGACCCCCAGACACCCGGAGATCACGGCATGAAGCTGGATCAGGTTGCCAAGAGCCTCCTCTTGAAGGAGTTCGTGTCGGGAATGGTCCTCGGCATGCGATATTTCTTCAAGCCGAAGGCGACGATCAACTACCCGTTCGAAATGGGCCATCGCGGCCCGCGCTTCCGGGGCGAGCATGCGCTCCGCCGCTACCCGAACGGCGAGGAGCGGTGCATCGCCTGCAAGCTCTGCGAGGCGATCTGCCCGGCCCAGGCCATCACCATCGAGGCGGGACCGCGCCGGAACGACGGCACGCGCCGCACCACCCGCTACGACATCGACATGGTGAAGTGCATCTATTGCGGCATGTGCCAGGAGGCCTGCCCGGTGGACGCCATCGTGGAGGGGCCGAACTTCGAGTTCTCGACGGAGACCCGCGAGGAGCTGCTCTACGACAAGCAGAAGCTGCTCCTGAACGGCGACCGTTGGGAGCGCGAGATCGCGCGCAACATCGCGATGGACGCGCCCTATCGCTGACAGGCATGCGCCTGTCGGCCGCCGCATTGCGGCAAGACCGTTGTGCCGGCCCTGGCCGGGTTCTATAGACGGGCCGCCTGCGGTGGCCTGACGCCACCGAGGCAGAAGGGGCCGCGCGAGCGGCCGGACGCACGAAGCGCATGACCGCAGCAGCCGCCTTCTTCTACCTGTTCGCGAGCCTCGCCGTCGCGTCGGGCTTCATGGTGATCGCCTCCCGCAATCCCGTCGCGTCGGTGTTGTTCCTGATTCTCGCCTTCGTGAACGCGGCGGGTTTGTTCGTGCTGATGGGCGCGGAATTCCTCGCGATGATCCTCGTGGTCGTCTACGTGGGCGCGGTCGCCGTGCTGTTCCTATTCGTGGTGATGATGCTCGACGTGGATTTCGCCGAGCTGCGCCAGGGCTTCCAGCAATACCTTCCGGTCGGCGCGCTGATCGGCGCGATCTTCCTGATCGAGATCCTGCTGGTGGTCGGCTCGTGGAGCATCGATCCGGGCCTCGTGCAGGCGCCGCTGGGCAACGTCGCGAGCGCGGAGAACATGACCAACGCCCAGGCGCTGGGCCGCGTGATCTACACGGACTACGCGTATTTCTTCCAGATCGCCGGCCTCATCCTCCTCGTGGCGATGATCGGCGCGATCGTGCTGACGCTGCGGGACCGGCCGGGCGTGAAGCGCCAGAACATCGCGGTGCAGAACGCCCGCACCCAGGCCACCGCCGTGGAGACCCGCAAGGTGCCTTCGCGCCAGGGCGTGGAAGTCTGATGCCCGCCGGAGGGATTGCACGATGATCGGCCTCAGCCACTATCTCACCGTCGCGGCGATCCTGTTCACGCTCGGCGTGCTCGGCATCTTCATCAACCGCAAGAACATCATCGTCATCCTGATGTCGGTCGAGTTGATCCTGCTCGCGGTCAACATCAACCTCGTCGCCTTCTCGACCCAGCTGAACGACATCACCGGGCAGGTCTTCGCCCTGTTCGTGCTGACGGTCGCGGCGGCCGAGTCGGCCATCGGCCTCGCCATCCTGGTGGTGTTCTTCCGCAACCGCGGATCGATCGCGGTCGAGGACGTGAGCATGATGAAGGGCTGACTTAGCCCCTCGTCGTCTCCCAACCCGCCCCGCCCGACGCGAAGACGGACAGCCTTCCCCCGATGTACCACGCGATCGTCTTCTTCCCGCTCATCGGCGCCCTCACTGCCGGCCTGTTCGGGCGCTATCTCGGCGCGCGGGCCTGCGAGCTGATCACCACGTCGTGCCTCGCCTTCGCGGCGCTGATCGCCTGGGGCGTCTTCATCGACGGCGGGCCGGAGGTGCGGGTGCAGGTGGCCTCGTGGTTCACCGCCGGGGACCTGACGGTCGATTGGGCCTTCCGCATCGACACGCTGACGCGGGTGATGCTCGTGGTCGTGACCTCGGTCTCGACCCTTGTGCACCTCTACTCCATCGGCTACATGCACGAGGACCCGCACCGGCCGCGCTTCTTCGCGTACCTGTCGCTGTTCACCTTCGCCATGCTGATGCTGGTGACGGCGGACAACCTCGTGCAGATGTTCTTCGGCTGGGAGGGCGTCGGCCTCGCCTCCTACCTGCTGATCGGCTTCTGGTACGAGAAGCCCTCGGCCAACGCCGCCGCCATGAAGGCGTTCATCGTCAACCGCGTCGGCGATTTCGGCTTCTCGCTCGGCATCTTCCTCGTCTTCGTGCTGTTCGGCTCGGTGGCCTTCGACGGGATCTTCCCGAAGATCGACGCCGTGAAGGAGATGAGCTTCCACTTCCTCGGCTATGACTGGAACGCCCTGACGCTCGCCTGCCTGCTGCTGTTCATGGGCGCCATGGGCAAGTCCGCGCAGTTCCTGCTCCACACGTGGCTGCCGGACGCGATGGAGGGCCCGACCCCGGTCTCGGCGCTGATCCACGCGGCGACGATGGTGACGGCGGGCGTGTTCATGGTCGCCCGGCTCTCGCCCCTGTTCGAGGTGGCGCCGAACGCGCTGATCGTGGTGACGGTGATCGGCGGCATCACCGCCTTCTTCGCGGCGACCGTCGGACTCGTGCAGAACGACATCAAGCGCGTGATCGCGTACTCGACCTGCTCGCAGCTCGGCTACATGTTCGTGGCGCTCGGCGTCGGCGCCTACTCGGCCGGCGTGTTCCACCTGTTCACCCACGCCTTCTTCAAGGCGCTGCTGTTCCTCGGGGCCGGCTCGGTCATCCACGCGATGCACCACGAGCAGGATATGCGGAACATGGGCGACCTGCGACGCTACATCCCCTTTACCTGCGCGATGATGGCGATCGGCACCCTCGCGCTGATCGGCTTCCCCTTCACCGCCGGCTACTACTCGAAGGACGCGATCATCGAGGCGGCCTATGCCTCGACCCGGCCGGGCCACACCCTGGCCTTCCTGTGCACGGTGATCGCCGCCTTCTTCACCTCGTTCTATTCCTGGCGCCTGTTCTTCATGACCTTCGAGGGTCCGGCGCGCTGGGGCGTCCACGCGGCGCACGATCACCAGGCCGCGCCGGCCGTCGCCCATTCCGCCATGGCCCACGAGGCCGATGGCGCGCCGGGGCACACCGAGGGCGCGGCCCACGACGACAAGGGCCACGACATCGAGCCGGCCCACCACAGCGACGTGGTGAAGGACGACCATCACGGCCACGGGCACCACGGCGATCACACGCCGCACGAGAGCCCGCTGGTGATGACGATCCCGCTGGCGATCCTGGCCTTCGGCGCGCTGTTCGCCGGCCTGATCTTCAAGAACAAGTTCATCGGCGAGGGCATGGACGCCTTCTGGGGCCACGCCCTGGCGCACGGCCCCGACAACCACATCATGCACGACATCCACCACGTGCCGGCGCTGGTCTCCTACTCGCCGTTCATCATGCTGGTGGGGGGCTTCGTCCTGGCCTTCTGGATGTACATCCGCCAGCCGAAGCTGCCGGGCGAACTCGCCGCGCAGCAGCCGACCCTGTACCGCTTCCTACTCAACAAGTGGTACGTGGACGAGATTTACGACGCGATCTTCGTGCGCCCCGCGAAGAAGTTCGGCCTGTTCCTCTGGAAGGAGGGCGACGGCCGGATCATCGACGGGTTCGGCCCGAACGGCATCGCCGCCCGGGTGGTGGACGTCACCCGCGGGGTGGTCCGCCTCCAGACCGGCTACCTCTACCACTACGCGTTCGTCATGCTCATCGGCGTCGCCGGCTTCATCAGCTGGTACCTGATGTCCGGCCTGCCCAAGGGCACCCACTGATGCGACGGTCTTCGTTGCGGCAGGCAGAGGGGAATACGAAGTAAATGCTCGGCCTCGGCATCCTCTCCGGTCTGCTGATCGTGCCCCTGTGCGGGGCGGCCTTCATCCTCACGCTGAACGGCGATGAGGCGGCGGTCGCGCGTAACAGCCGCTGGGCCGCCCTGGCGACCACGATCGTCACCTTCGCCCTCTCCCTGGTGGCGTGGTCGCGCTACGATGCCACCTCGTCGAGCTTCCAGCTCGTGGAGAGCCATGCGTGGCTGGCCCAGGGCATCCGCTTCAAGCTCGGCGTCGACGGCTTCTCCATGCCGCTCGTGCTGCTGACGACGTTCCTGATGCCGTTCTGCGTCGGCGCCTCGTGGAACTCGATCTCGACCCGCGTGAAGGAATACTACGTCGCGCTCCTGGTCCTCGAGACGACGATGATCGGCGTGTTCCAGGCGCTCGACCTCGTGCTGTTCTACCTGTTCTTCGAAGCCGGCCTGATCCCGATGTTCCTCATCATCGGCATCTGGGGCGGGAAGCGCCGGATCTACGCGAGCTTCAAGTTCTTCCTCTATACCCTGCTCGGCTCGGTGCTGATGCTGCTCGCCGTGATGGCGATGTACTGGGAGGCCGGCACCACCGACATCCCGACCCTGCTGCAGTACCGCTTCCCGGCGGAGATGCAATGGTGGCTGTGGCTGGCCTTCTTCGCCTCGTTCGCGGTGAAGATGCCGATGTGGCCGGTCCATACCTGGCTCCCCGACGCGCACGTCGAGGCGCCGACGGCGGGCTCGGTGATCCTGGCCGGCATCCTGCTCAAGATGGGCGGCTACGGCTTCATCCGGATCTCCCTGCCGATGCTGCCGGTGGCGAGCCAGGACTTCGCGCCGCTGGTCTTCGCCCTCTCGGTGATCGCGATCATCTTCACGTCGCTCACCGCGATGATGCAGACCGACATCAAGAAGCTCATCGCCTACTCGTCGGTGGCGCATATGGGCTTCGTGACGCTCGGCCTGTTCACCCTGAACGAGCAGGGCATCCAGGGCGCCCTGTTCCTGATGATCTCCCACGGCATCGTGTCCGGCGCGCTCTTCCTCTGCGTCGGCGTGGTCTACGACCGGATGCACACCCGCGAGATCGCGGCCTATGGCGGCCTCGTGAAGCGGATGCCCCTCTACGCGGCGGCGATGATGGTGTTCACCATGGCCAATGTCGGCCTGCCGGGCACCTCGGGCTTCGTGGGCGAGTTCCTGTCGATGATGGGCGCCTTCAAGGCGAACCCGATGGTCGCCTTCTTCTCGACCTTCGGCATCATCCTCTCGGCGGGCTACGCCCTGTGGCTCTACGCCCGGGTGATCTACGGGAAGCTGGAGAAGCCGAACCTGCAGGGCATCCTCGACCTCGACCTGCGCGAGAAGCTGATCATCGCCCCCCTCGTCGTCCTGACCATCTATTACGGCGTGCATCCCGCGCCCGTGCTCGACGTGTTCGCGCCCTCCACCGAGGCGCTGATGACGGGCATGAAGGCCGCGCTCGCCAACACCCAGACCGCGGCGGCTGCGCTGCCGGTCCCGCGCTGAGGCCGTCCCGATGCCGCCCGTCCACGCCGCCCTCCCGTCGCTCGCACCGCTCCTGCCCGAGCTGATCCTCGGCATCGGGGTCCTGGTGCTGATCCTCTACGGCGCGTGGCGGGGTGAGCGCTCCGCCGAGACCGTGAGCGTCGGCGCCCTCGTGCTGCTGCTCTTCGCCCTCTTCGTCGTGATCTCGCAGCCGGCCCACGGCCGGGTGACGACCCTCTCCGGCGCCTTCGTGTCGGACGCCTTCTCGAAGGTGATGAAGTCCCTGGTGCTGCTCGGCTCGGCGGCGGCGATCGTCCTGTCGCACGACTTCTTCAAGCGCGAGAAGATCGACCGGTTCGAGTTCCCGGTGCTGATCGTGCTCTGCACCATCGGCATGATGGTGATGGTCTCGGCCAACGACCTGATCGCCCTCTATCTCGGCCTGGAGCTTCAGTCGCTCGCCGCCTACGTCATCGCCGCCTTCCACCGGGACGACGTGCGCTCCACGGAAGCCGGCCTGAAGTACTTCGTGCTCGGCGCGCTCTCCTCCGGCATGCTGCTCTACGGCGCCTCGCTGATCTACGGCTTCACCGGCACGGTCTCGTTCCCCGGCATCGTCTCGGCCCTGAACGATCAGGCGGGTGCGGGCATCGTGCTCGGCATCGTGTTCGTGGCGGCGGGCGTCTGCTTCAAGATGTCGGCGGTGCCGTTCCACATGTGGACGCCCGACGTATACGAGGGCTCGCCGACGCCCGTGACGGCCTTCTTCGCCGCCGCGCCGAAGATGGCGGCGGTGTCGATGACGGTGCGGGTGTTCATCGGCGCCCTGCCGGACGTCACGGCGGTCTGGCAGCAGATCTTCGTGTTCGTCTCCATCGTCTCGATGGCGCTGGGCTCCTTCGCCGCCATCGGCCAGCGCTCGATCAAGCGCCTGATGGCCTACTCGTCCATCGCCAATATCGGCTACGCGCTGATCGGCCTCGCCTCGGGCTCGCAGGAGGGGATCGAGGGCCTCGTCCTCTACATGATCATCTATCTCGCGATGACGCTCGGCACCTTCGCGATCGTCCTCAGCCTGCGCCGCCGGGACGTGATGTTCGAGTCCATCGAGGACCTGTCGGGCCTGTCGCGGACCCACCCGTGGATCGCCTTCTGCCTCGCGGCGATGATGTTCTCGCTCGCCGGCATCCCGCCGCTCGCCGGCTTCTTCGCGAAGTTCTACGTGTTCGCGGCGGCCATCAAGGCGGGCCTCGTGACGCTGGCGGTGATCGGCGTCGTGACCAGCGTGGTCGGCGCCTATTACTACCTGCGCATCGTGAAGATCATGTACTTCGACGAGCCGAAGGAGCGCTACGAGCCCATGGCGCCGGGCCTGCGGGTGGTGCTCGCCCTGTCGAGCGTCGTGGTGATCCTGTTCGTCGTGATGCCGGATCCCCTCCGGGCCGCTGCGGCGAACGCGGCCAAGTCGCTCTTCTAGGATTGGCCTACCGACTCGGTCAGGCGGCACGGGCGGCGGGGCACAGGCTCCATGTCCATGACCGCCTCGGTTCCACCAACACGGAAGCCCTGGAGCGGGCCCGGGCCGGCGAGCCCGGGCCCCTCTGGGTCGTCGCGCACCGGCAGGAGGCGGGGCGCGGCCGGCGGGGCAACGCGTGGTCCTCGCTGCCGGGCAACCTCACGGCGAGCGTGCTCTGGCCGGTCTCCGGCGTGGCGCCGGACCATCTCGCCGAACTCGGCTTCGTGGCCGGGGTGGCGCTGGCCGACGCCGTCGAGGCCACCTGCGGCACCCTGCCGGGCTGGGATCGGCGCGATCCGACCCGATCTGTTCGCCTGAAATGGCCGAACGATCTGCTGCTCGGGTCCGGCAAGCTCGCGGGGCTCCTGCTGGAAGCGGAGGTGCTGCCCGGCGGCCGGCGGGCGGTGGTGATCGGTTTCGGCGTCAACGTCGCCGCCGCGCCGGCGAACCTGCCCGCGACAAGCCTTGCGGCGGCGGGTTACGTCGGCGGGCCGGAAGCGTTACTGGAACATCTCTCCGACGAGATGGCCGCGCACGCGCGCGCCTGGGCCGGAGGCAAGGCATTCACCCGCATCCGCGAGCGCTGGCTCGCGCGGGCCGCCGGTCTCGGAAGCGAGATCGCGGTGGCCAGCGGGGAACGGGTCCTGCGGGGCCGGTTCGACACGATCGACGAGGGGGGGCGGCTCGTGATCCTCGGCCCCGACGATGCCCGGCATGTCGTGACTGCCGGGGAGGTGCACTTTGGAACGGCCGCGACGGCGGCCTGAGTTTGGACGACGACAGATGGCAATGGGACAGGAGGAGCTCGTCTTCCTGCCGCTCGGCGGCGTGGGCGAGATCGGGATGAATGCGGCTCTCTACGGCTTCGGGCCGCCGAAGAGCCGCAAATGGATCATGATCGATTGCGGAATGGGTTTCGCGGGCGAGGAGGCGATGCCCGGCATCGACCTCATGTTCCCGGACCTCACCTATATCGAGGAGCGCCGGAAGGACCTTCTCGGCATCTTCATCACGCACGCGCACGAGGACCATATCGGCGCGATCTCGGAATTGTGGACGAAGCTGCGCGTGCCGGTCTACGCGACGCGCTTCGCCAAGAACCTGCTCGAGACGCGCCGCCTCTCGGAGCCGGGCGCGCCGAAGGTCGAGCTGCGTGAGGTCAAGCCGGGCAAGCGGCTGAACGTCGGCCCGTTCGAGCTCGAATTCGTGCCGGTGGCGCACTCGATCCCCGAATCGAACGCGGTGGCGATCCGCACGGCGGCGGGCCTCGTGGTCCATACCGGCGACTGGAAGCTCGACCCGACCCCGGTGGCGGGCAACGTCACCTCGCCGGAGGCCTTCACGGCGCTCGGCGACGAGGGCATCCTCGCCCTGATCTGCGATTCGACCAACGTGGTCCGCGAGGGCTTCTCGCCGAGCGAGACCGAGGTCGCCGCGACCCTGAAGACGATCATCGCCGACGCGCCCCACCGGGTGGCGGTGACGACCTTCGCCTCGAACGTCGCCCGCATCCGCGCGGTGGCCGAGGCGGCCCAGGCCTGCGGGCGCGAGGTGATCGCGGTCGGCCGGGCCATGGACCGGGTGATCGATGTCGCCCGCGAATGCGGCTACCTCGACGGCCTGCCGGAGTTCCGCCGGGCGGATTCGTGGAAGAGCATCCCCCGCGACAAGGTCGTGGCGCTGCTCACCGGCTCGCAGGGCGAGCCCCGCGCGGCCATGTCCCGCGTCTCCCGCCGCGACCACCCGGACATCAGCTTGGCCGAGGGCGACCGGGTGATCTTCTCCTCGCGCGCCATCCCCGGCAACGAGCGGGATGTCGGCGCCATCATCAACGACCTGATCGAGCAGGGCGTCGAGGTCATCACCGACCGCACCGCCCTGGTCCACGTCTCCGGCCACCCGCGCCGGGACGAGATGGTCGAGATGTACAAGTGGACCCGTCCGCAGACGGCGATCCCCGTCCACGGCGAGGCGCTGCACCTCGACGAGCATGCCCGCTTCGCCCGCGCCCAGGGCGTCGGCCATGTGGTGAAGGCCCGCAACGGCGCGATGGTCCGCCTCGCCCCCGGCAAGCCGGAGGTGGTGGAGCACGTGCGCGCCGGGCGCCTCTACAAGGACGGCCACGTCCTGATCGACGACAAGGACCGGGCGATCCCCGAGCGGCGCAAGCTAATGCAGGCGGGCCTCGTCTCGGTGGCCATCGCCATCGACGACGACGGCGTGGTGCTGGGCGAGCCAGCGGTGGACATCATCGGCCTGCCGAACCGGGGCCGGGGCGGCGAGGCGCTGATCGACACGGTGGTCGATGCCGTCTCGCAGACCCTCGGCAGCCTGTCGCGGGGCAAGCTCAAGGATTCCGAGGGCGTCGAGAAGAGCGTCGACCGCGCCGTGCGGCAGGCGGTCAACGAGGTGTGGGGCAAGAAGCCGGCCTGCCACGTGCAGGTGGTGGAGGTGTAAGCTACGGTTCGCGAAAGGCGGGCAAGGCTTCCCCATCCGCCTCCCTCATCCTGAGGTGCCCGCCCCGGCGGGCCGCGAAGGAGGGCTCCAGGGTCCGCGTGGCCGGCTGGAGGTCTCCTTCGAGGCTGCTCCGCAGCACCTCGGGACGAGGGCAAAAGGTGGGAGACAGGGCCCGCTGAAGGTCCGAGAGAGGGAGAGAAGAGAATGATCGGCCGGCTCAACCATGTGGCCATCGCGGTGCGCGACCTCGACGCCGCCACCGCGACCTACCGCGACACGCTGGGCGCCACGGTGTCCGAGGCGCTGCCGCAGCCGGAGCACGGCGTCACCGTCGTCTTCGTGGAGTTGCCGAACAGCAAGGTCGAGCTCATGGCGCCGCTCGGCGAGGGCTCGCCCATCGAGGCCTTCGTGGAGCGCAACCCGAACGGCGGCGTCCACCACGTCTGCTACGAGGTCGACGACATCATCGCCGCCCGCGACAAGCTGAAGGCGCAGGGCGCGCGGGTGCTCGGCACCGGCGAGCCGAAGATCGGCGCCCACGGCAAGCCGGTCCTGTTCCTGCACCCCAAGGACTTCCTCGGCACCCTCGTGGAGCTGGAGCAGGTATGAGCGGGCTGATGCGGGTGTTCGGGCGGTCCACGCCCGCGACCCTCGCGGCGGTCGCCCTCCTCGTCGCGTGTTTCGTCGCGGTCGGGGTGGGGCTGTTCAAGCTGACGGTGGGGGGCGGGATCGCCCTCTACTTCGTCATCTGGTGGACCCTGCTCTTCGCCATCCTGCCGATCCGCAACCATGCGGAGACACGGCCGGAGCACATCGTGCCGGGCCAGGATCTCGGCGCGCCCGCCGCGCCGCGCCTGCGGGAGAAGGCGATCTGGACGACGCTTCTCACGGGATTCGTCTTCCTCGGCGCCCTGGCGATCTTCCCCCTCGCCGGGCTGTAAGATGGTCGCTCTCGGGGGCAATCCGGCCGACGGCGCCGCGCGGGCCGGGGACGGGCCGGCGGGGGCGAAGGCCGGGTGGCTGTTCCCCTTCATGCTGGCCCTGTTCTTCACCTGGGGGCTGGTGACGGTCTTCGTCGACATCATCACCCCCAAGCTCAAGGCGCTGTTCGCCCTCAGCTACGCCGAGGCGACGCTCACCCAGTTCTGCTTCTTCCTGGCCTACGCGGTCATCTCCCTGCCCGCCGGGGCTTTGGTGGCGCGGATCGGCTACATCCGGGGCCTCGTGCTGGGGCTTCTGGTGATGGCGGCGGGGGGCCTGCTGTTCACGCCGGCCGCGAGGATCGGCGTCTATCCCCTTTTCCTGGCGGCGCTCTTCGTGATGGCCTCCGGCATCGCCGTGCTGCAGGTCGCCGCCAACCCGCTGGTGACGGGCCTCGGGGCGCCGGAGAGCGCGCCGAGCCGCCTGACCCTGGCGCAGACCTTCAATTCCCTCGGCACCACGGTCGGCCCGGCCATCGGCGCCTGGGCGATCCTGTCGCGCGGGCCGGCGCCGGCCGATCCCGCCACCCTGTCGCCCGCGGCGATGGCGGCCGCGCGGCAGGCCGAAGCCGCCGTGCTGCAGATGCCGTTCCTCGTCATCGCGGGCGGGCTCGCCCTACTGGCCGGCGTGTTCTGGACCCTGCGGCGCTGGCTGCCGGAGGAGGGGGGGTCGGCCGGGGGCAGGGGGGTCGGGCTCGATCTCCTGGCCCGGCCGCGCCTCGCCTTCGGGGCGCTGGCGATCTTCCTCTATGTCGGCGCGGAGGTCGCCATCGGCACGCTGATGGTGAGCTACCTCGAACAGAAGCAGGTCCTGGCCGCGAGCCCCGAGACCGCCGGCCATCTCCTCAGCTTCTACTGGGGCGGGGCGCTGGCGGGGCGGATCGTCGGCAGCCTCGTGCTGCGGCGGGTGAAGGGCGGGGCGGCGCTGGCCGTCTGCGCCCTGGCGGCGGGGGGCCTCGCGACCCTCTCCGCGCTGACCGGCGGGACGGTCTCCGGCTGGAGCCTGCTGGCGGTGGGGCTCGCCAACTCGATCATGTTCCCGACGATCTTCGCCATGGCGATCGAGGGGCTCGGCCCCCGCACGGCGCAGGGGGCGGGCATCGTCTGCGTCGCCATCGTCGGCGGGGCGGTGGTGCCGGTCATCACCGGGGCGCTCGCCGACCGCTTCGGCCTGCAGGTGGCCCTGGCGGCGCCCATCCTCTGCTACGCCTGCGTCGCCGCCTACGGGCTCGCCGCCCTGCGGTCGCTGGCGGACCCGGAGCCGGCCGATGCGGCGGTGTGAGAGGGCTCAGCCCTCCACGAACTGCCGCATCAGGAAGTGTGCGATGGCCATGGGCGGCGGCGAGAGGATGCCGTCGGGATGGGTGCCCGCGAGCATCGCGGACACCGCCTCCCGGTCGAACCAGCGGGCATCCTCGATCTCGGCCGGATCGGTGACGATCTCCCCGTCCAGCGCCTCGGCGACGCAGCCGAGCATCAGCGAGGAGGGGAAGGGCCAGGGCTGCGAGGTCCGGTAGGAGACCGCCCCGACGCGGATCCTGGTCTCCTCGTAGACCTCTCGGCGCACGGCATCCTCGATGGTCTCGCCGGGTTCGAGGAAGCCCGCGAGGCAGGAGAACATGTGCGGCCGGAAATGCGGGCCCCGCCCGAGGAGGCAGGTCTCGCCCCGGCGCACCAGCATGATCACCACCGGATCGACCCGGGGGAAATGGTGGGCGTTGCAGGCCCGGCACTCCCGCCGGAAGCCCCCCGCCGCCGTGAAGGTCGGCGCGCCGCAATTGGCGCAGAAGCGGTGTCGCCCGTGCCAGTCGAGCATCGACTTCGCCACCGCGAGGAGGCCGAGTTCCTCCGGCGCGACGACGCCGTCCGTGGCGATGCTGCGCAAATCGAGGCTGCGGTTCTCGCTGCCTTCCAGGGTCGGCAGTTCGTCGGTCGGGATCGAGGCGGCGAAGACCGGGAACCCGTCCCAGCGGCCGAGGAACACCGTCTCGATGCGCTCCACCGCGTGCAGCAGGGCGGTGGTGGCGACATGGATCGCCGTGCCCTCGCGCAGGAGGAAGCGGTCGCCGCCGAGGATGAGCAGGCGGGTGTCCGGCGCGTCGAGGGGCGGCACCGCCTCCTCCGGCTGCTCGGCGGAGTGCCGGTCCAGGCGGTTGTGGACGAAGCCCAGGGTCGAGATCGGATCGTGCATCGGGGTCAGGCCGCCGCGAACAGGGCGCCGGCCCGCTCGGCGAGCTGGGCGCGGGCATGGAGCGGGTAGGGGGTGCGGGTGCCGAAGCCCCAGACGGGGCCGGGCCAGGCCGGATCGGAGCGGAAGCGCCCGACCACATGCACATGGAGCTGCGCGACGACGTTGCCGAGCGCCGCGACGTTGATCTTGTCCGGCTTGGCGAGGTCGCGCATCACCCCGGTGGCGAGGCGGATCTCCTGCCAGAGCGCCTGCGCGTCGGCCTCGTCGAGGTCGGTGATCTCGCTCACCCCCTCGCGCCTCGGCACGAGGATCAACCAGGGGAAGCGGGCATCGTCCATCAGCAGCACCCGCGACAGGGCGAGGTCGCCGAGATGCACGGTGTCGGCCGAAAGACGCGGATCGGGGACGAAATCGGGCGCGGTCATCCCGTCTCTATAGCGCGGCCGTCGGGGCCGAACAGGCGCGTGCGTCCCCGCGCCGTCGCCGGTTCACAGGGTGGGCACGGCCCCGGCGCGTCCGACGATGACCGTGCCGGCATCGTGCGCCCCGTCCGGGCCCGCCTGGGTGAGCACCGTGACGGCGGCGCCGGGCACGAGCAGGGCCTTCTCCCCCGGGGCGACCTGCGTCACCCGCGTGTCGGGGGGAATCGTGAAGTCGCTGCGCCCGTCGCCGTGGGTGAGGGTGACTTGCCGCGTGCCCGTGCCGCTCAGGTCGGCGATCCACCCTCCGGTGAGGGTGGCGCCGGGCTGCGAATCCCAGGGGCGGCTGCCGGCGGCGAAGCCACGCTCGGAGGGGGAATAGATCGTCACCCCCGTCGCCTTCGCCGAATCGGGCGCTGCGGTGACGGTGATGTAGCTCTCCGGCTTGATGTCGCGCAGGCGGGCATCGGTCGCGGTGTAGACCTGGGTCTTGGCGTCCATCCGCACCGTCACGGTGCTGCCGCCCGACCGCACGAGCGTCAGGTCGTCGCCGTGGCGGGCCTCGACCGTGCCGCGGAAGCTGTGGGTCGAGGGGTCGGGCTTGCCCGGCTGCGCGAGGGCGGGCGCGGCGGCGAGCAGCACCGCAAGGGCGGTCAGGGTGCGGACCAAGGCATACCTCCGGCCGAAACAGACAAGGCCCAGGCCGAACGTGGCCGTGGGTCGGGGGTTCCCGTCAATGGGCCATCAACACTGGCATATCGGCCTGGGCGAGGACGTGACTCGTGACACCTCCGAAGATCATCTGGCGCAGGCGGCTCTGGGTGTAGGCGCCCTTGATGAGCAGGTCGCAGCCGAACTCCTTGGCCTCGGCCAGGAAGGTCTCGCCGGGGGTGCGCCGGCCGGTGGGCAGGGCGCGGTGGGTGGCCTCGACGCCCTCGCAGGCCAGCGCCTGGGCGAGGTCCTGCGCGCTCGGGCCCGGCACCATGCCGCCCTCGACGCTCAGCACCAGCACCCGCGCCGCCCGGCGCAGGAAGGGCATGGCGAAGGCCACCGCGCGGGCGGTCTCGGTGGAGCCGTTCCAGGCGATCAGCACCGCCTCGCCGAGGCTCGCGGGCGGGGCGGGGGGCGCCAGCAGGATCGGACGGCCGCTCTCGAACAGGGCGGTCTCGAAGGTGGTCATGCGCGGGGCGTTGTCGCCGGTCCCCGGCCGCCCGACCACGGTGGCCGAGAACAGGCGGGCATATTGCCCGAGGAAGGCGTCGCCGGTCGGCACGTCCTGGCGCCACCGGTAGCGCGGCCCGGCCTCCATCACCTTGGCGGGGTTGCACTGGCCGTCGCGCGGGTGGCGGGGGATGCCGGCCGCATCCATCGCGGCGACGAAGCGCGAGCCCGCCTCCTCCGCCTCCGCGATGTCGGCCTCCTCGTCGCGCAGCCACGTCATGCCGCCGACCATGTCGACGGGAACGTATTCGGCCAGCGCGGGGCGCAGGGAGACGCCCTCGATCAGGCTGCCGAAGCGCGCGGCGGCGAGCCGCGTCGTCTCGAACACGGAGGGCAGGGCGTCGTGCATCGCCACAGGTACGAGCAGGGTCTTCATCATGCCGTCCTCGGGGCTGACGTCTCGGATCGGGCGGAGGCTAGCGATCCTCTCGGCCTAAGAAAACCGGGCGGCGCGACGGCCCCACACGGTTTTCGAGGAACCCGCGCAAGCTCCGGGTCAAGGGACGCTCCACGAGGCGGTGCACCGCCAGGGCCGCGAGGAGGGCGAGGCCGGTCATCGCGGCCATGGCGACCCAGGGATGCAGGGCGGGGGCGAGGCCGAGCCGCAGCAGCGCCTCCCGCCCTGCGCGCAGGGCGAAGGGGTGGGTGAGGTAGAGCGCGTAGGAGGCGTCCCCGAGGACGGCGAGGGCGCGCAAGGGGGCCGGCAGGGCGGCGATCCCGCCCCGGCCGAGGCCGGGCCCGAAGGCGGCCGCCGCCACGAGGAGCCCCGCCGGCAGCCCGACGAGGAGGGGCCGCGCGAAGCCCGGCACCTCGCCCTCGCCGCCGAGATGCCACGCCGCGCCGAGCATCCCGGCGAGCCCGAGGAGCGCCAGCGCGATCCTCGCGCCGGAGGGCAGGCGCAGGCCCGCGAGGCGGGCGAGGCCGAGCCCCGCCCCGAGGGCGAATTCGAGGACGATCGGGTCCGCCCAGAACGCCAGCGGCGGGGGCGGCGAGACGAGGGTGCCCAGGGCCACCAGGGCGACGAGAACCCCGCCGAGCCACGCCACCGCCCCCCGCAGGCCGAAGCCGAGCCCGAGGGCGAAGAGGGCGTAGAAGGCCATCTCGTAATTGAGCGTCCAGCCGAGCCCGTAGAGGGGCTGGAGGCTCCCGTCCGGCCGGGCCATCGGCCAGAACAGGAAGGAGGCGGCGACGAAGGCCGGATCGCGCCCGAGCGCCCCCGCCTCACCGAGCAGCCCCGGCGCCGCGAGTGCCAGGGCGAGGTAGAGCGCGGTGGTGAGCCAGTAGAGCGGCACCACCCGCGCGATCCGGTGGGCGAGGAAGCGCCCCCGCCCCCCCGGTGCCCCGGCGAGGGACCGGCTCGCCAGCACGATGACGAGGCCGGAGATCACGAAGAACAGGTCGACGCCGGCCCACCAGGGCAGCAGCGTCCCCGGCGCCAGGGCCGCCCCGGCGCCCCGCGCGGCCAAGAGCCCGGCCTCGTGCCGGGCATGATGCCAGACCACCATCGTCGCCGCGACAGCGCGCAGGATTTGGATGAAGACCAGCATCAGAGCAGTCTTTCCCACGGAAAGCCCGCGCGGCGCGTGTTCACTGCCCCGATTCCAGGCAACGACATCTGGAACAATCCCCGAAAGTCTCGGTTGACCCATTGAATCGGCGCACGATGGGCCGCCAAGTGCCGTTGGATCCGTGAGGATCCGGCGCGGGTGGCGTCGCCGTGCGTCAGTCTTCTCTTGCTACGAGGTTCTCCTATGCTGAAGAATACCGTTGTCGCCTCCGCGATGGTCCTGGCCCTGGCCACCCCCGCCTTCGCCCAGATGAACGACTTCCGCATGGACGCGATGCAGTCGAACGCCTTCGAGGTGCAGTCGGCGCAGATCGCCCTGCAGAAGACCCGCAACGCGCGGATCCGTACCTACGCCAAGGATGCGCTCCGTGACCACCGGGCCGCCAACGTGGCCCTGTCGGGCGGCGCGACCGGCTCCATGGGCGCGATGGCCGATGGCGGCCCGATCGGTGGCCTGATCGGCGCTCCGCTCGCCGTGGCCGGTGGTGCGGTCGGCGCGGGCCTCGGCGCCGCGACGGGCGCCGTGGGCGGCACCCTCTCGGGCGGCCCGGTCGGCGGCCTCCAGGGCGTGGGCAACGGCGCGGCGCAGGGCGCGGCGGCCGGCAGCCGCCTCGGCGGCGGCGCGATGGTGGAGAACACCGGCGCCGGCACCATGGTCCCTCCGAACCAGCAGCAGCAGGCGATGCTCGCCGAGCTTTCGGCCACCCCGGCCGGCCCGCGCTTCGACCGTCTCTACGTCAGCCAGCAGGTCCAGTCGCACCAGATGGCGATCGGCATGACCCAGGCCTACGCGCAGAACGGCCCGAACCCGGCGCTGCGCACCTACGCCCAGCAGGTCCTGCCGTCGCTGCAGGAGCATTACGGTATGCTGCAGCGGATGCCGGGCGCCATGTAATCCAGCCCCAGGGCTGAACGAGAGAGGGCGGTGGGTCGAAAGACCCACCGCCCTTTTTTGCATCACGACACAAAAACGGGGGAGCGGCCGAAGCCGCCGCCCTTTCTCGTACTCTCAGTTGCAGGCGATCGTGTCGGAGGGGCGCAGCGCCCGGCCCGTCCCGTCGGTCGCCGGGCCGAAATCGCCGGTCTCCGGGTCGCGCACCAGCAGCACGCCGTTGGCGATGCCGAAATGCGCCCCGTGGAGGGTCAGCTCGCCGGCATCCACCTGCTCCTTCACGAAGGGGAAGGTCAGCAGGTTCTCGATGCTCTGGCTCACCATCGCGTGCTCCAGGCGGGTGAGGTAGTCGGGCGCGCTCGAATCGCCGGCCTTGGCCTCGGCCGGGGCGACGAGGGAGGTCCACTTGCCGATGAAGTTGCCCTTCGACAGCGGCTCCGCCTTCGTGGCGTAGGCCTTGATGCCACCGCAGGTGGCGTGGCCCAGCACCACGATGTGCTTCACCTTCAGCCCCACCACCGCGAACTCGATGGCCGCCGAGGTGCCGTGGTAATCGCCGCCGGTCTCGTAGACCGGCACGATGTTGGCCACGTTGCGGATGACGAACAATTCGCCCGGCCCGGCGTCGAACACCGCCTCCGGCGCGACGCGGCTGTCGCAGCAGCTGATCACCAGAACCTCGGGGGCCTGGCTCGTGGCCAGCTCCTTGAAACGGCGGCGCTCCTCCGGGAAGCGACCCGACAGGAACGAGCGGTAGCCTTCGGTGAGGGCGTGGGGAAACATGGGCTCTCCTTTTCTCATGGGTTAATTTGCTGCGGCTGCGAAATCAGCGGTTGTGCCAGTTCAGAACGCGCGAAACCGACGGAGTCATCCCGGACACCAGGTGCGCGACGACACCCGCAAGGCCCGCCGGCTCGATCCGCTGATCGGTGGCCTCGAGTTCGGCGAGTGTCCACCAGCGGGTGCCGACCAGGGGATTGTCCTCGGTCTCGGCCAGCCGGCTCGTGTCGACCCGGTCATCGGGCAGGCGGACGACGAAGTAGCGCTCCCGGGCGTCGCGGGACTGCTTGAACAGGTGGAACGGCCCGTCGCAGGAGGCGACCTGCGGCCCGATCGTGGCGTCGGCCCGGCCGATCTCCTCGCCGAGTTCGCGGGCGCAGGCGGTGACGTGGTCCTCCCCCGGCTCCAGCCCGCCGCCGGGCATGAACCAGAAATGCAGCGGCCCCCCGTCCGGCCCCTTGGCATGGACGGAGACGTACTCGATCAGCAGCACCCGATCGGCGGGATCGAGGACGATGGCGCGGGCGATGTGGCGGATGGGCAGGCTCATGCGGGACGATCTAGGGCGACGCTTGCCCCCGTCACCGGAGCCGGCGCCCAGATGACCACCGGCAGGCCGAACGCATCGCGCTCCGGCGGATCGGGGAGGGGCTGCGCCCGGCCGAGGAGGATGTCGCGGGCGGTAACGAGGCCGGCGAGGGCATCGAGATGGTCGTCGGCGGGCACCCCCGGCGGACGCGCCGCGATCAGCGCCTCCGGCAGGCCGGCCTCCGCGAGGAGCCTGCGGCGGAGCGCGAGGCCCTCGTGCCGGCGCGGCCCCTTCTTCGGCAGGCCGAGGGGGCGCAGGCCGTTGAGGGCGTGGAAGGCCACCTCCGGGTGGACCTCGTGCAGCCGCTCCCGCAGGTCCGGTCGTTCGCGCAGGAGCGTATCCACCTCGCGGACATAGCGAACGATGTTCCAGCCCTGGATCGAGGGGGCGAAGGGCGGCTCGCTTCCCGCCCGCGACAGGGCCTTGGCGGTCTCGTAATCCGGCGCATAGACCGCCGCGCGCGGCGGCATCGGGAAGACCGAGGCGCGGGCCGGCCCGAGGCGGGCGCGGGCCGCGCGGTCGGCGCCCCGCCCGCCGCCGAGGACGCGCTCCGGTAGGCCGATGGGCACGTCGATCCCGGCGATGCGGGGCGCCTCCGGCCCATCGAGGAGCGCCGCGACCGATTCGAACAGCCCGCAGCGGAAGCGCTCCGGATCGTCGCAATCCATCAGCGCCCCCGCCCAGGCCCCCCGGCATCCGTCGAGACCCGCGATCCACCGCGCCATTCCGGTACCCCCTCCTTGCCCGAAGCGGACGCGCCCGCTATGCGCCCGACTGGACGGGGCCGTCCGTCGGGGGAGATCCATCATGAGCGAGATCCGTCCGCGCCGCAGCGTCCTCGCCATGCCCGGCGCCAACGCACGGGCCCTGGAGAAGGCCCGTTCCCTCCCCGCCGACGTCGTCCTGATCGACCTGGAGGACGGCACCGCCCCCGCCGCGAAGGCGGCGGCGCGCGAATCGGTGGCGGCGGCGGTCGCCGCCCGGGGCTTCGGCGCCCGCGAGGTGGTGGTGCGGATCAACCCGCCCGAGACGGAGGACGGCGAGGCCGACCTCGCCGCGCTCGCCGCCGCCGCGCCCGACGCGGTGCTGGTGCCCAAGGTGAAGACCTCCGACGCGTTGATCGCGGTCGGCTCGCGCCTGCGCCGGCTCGGGGCGCCGGCCTCGACCCGCGTCTGGGCGATGATCGAGACGCCGATGGCGGTGGTGAACGCCGCCGAGATCGCCAGCGCCGCCCGCGACGTGGATGCGCGGCTCTCGGCGCTGGTGGTGGGCCCGAACGACCTCCTGAAGGCCGGGCGCATCCCGCCGCCGGGCCGCGCCGCCCTGGTGCCGTGGCTGATGCAGGTGCTCGCCGCCGCCCGCGCCTACGAGATCGAGGCGATCGACGGCGTCTACACGCACTTCAAGGACGAGGCCGGCTTCGCGGCCGAGTGCCGCCAGGGCCGGGAACTGGGCTTCGACGGCAAGATGCTGATCCACCCGAACCAGATCGGCCCGGCCAACGCCGCCTTCGCCCCCGATCCGGAGGAATTGGCCCTGGCCCGCCGCATCGCCACCGTGTTCGACGCGCCGGAGAACCACGGGCTCGGCGTCGTCGCCATCGAGGGCCGGATGGTCGAGCGGCTGCATGTCGAGGCGGCGCGGCGGCTCATCGCCATGGCCGAGGCCATCGACCGGCTCGGCGCCTGAGCCGATGGGGGATCTGCCCTCCGTCGGGATCCGCCTCCTCGACGACAGGCTCTCCGGCTGGGGCTTTCCGCGATGGGGTTCGGCCAGCGCCGCCGGCCTCGACCTGCACGCCTGCCTCGACGCGCCGCTCACCCTCGACCCCGGCGCCCCCGCCGCGCTGATCCCGGCGGGCTTTACCGTGCTGATCCGCGACCCCGCGTGGTGCGGCCTCGTGCTCCCCCGCTCCGGCCGGGGCCACCGCGACGGGCTGATCCTCGGCAACGGCACGGGGGTGATCGACGCCGACTACGAGGGGCCGCTGATGATCTCCGCCTGGAACCGCGCCGGCGAGGCGGTGCGGATCGAGCCGGGCGAGCGCATCGCCCAGCTCGTCTTCACCCGCATCGCCCGGCCGGACCTGACCCTCATCGACGGGGAGGACGGGCCGGGCTCCGGCCGTGGCGTGGGCGGCTTCGGATCGAGCGGGCGCTAGGGCAGTGACCCCCGAGGCGTGGTTCACGACGTATTCGCCCCGCGGCGTGAACGACGTGTCGAGCACGATGGACTGCGTGCCCGAGGCGCTGGTGAGCACCACCTTGAGATGGTCGAGATTGGCGGTGGCGACGTTGAGGGTCAGGTCGGCGTTCTCGACGATCTCCGACCCGGTCACGGCGAAGGAGAAGCGCGTCCCGGCGGCATTGGCCGGCACGGCCTGTCCGGCGGCCGTCGCCGAGAGGTGGACCTCGTTGTGGAAGGTCTGCGCCACGGGTTTCATGGAGGTCCAGGCGACCACCGCCGTCACCTCGGGCGCGGCCGACGAGGTGCTGGTGAAAGACGGGTTGATGTCGCCGTTGACGTATCCCGCCCGGCCGGGGCGATCGGTGGCGGTGATGCCGCCGACTTGGTTCCCGCCCGGCGCGGAGGTCGGGAGCGAGGCGCCGCGCTGGGAGTAACTGGTCACGTCGTGGTCACTGCCCGCCGCGCCCACCTGCGCCCCATACGAGGCGGAGGCCCCCTCGGCGAAGCGGCCATGCCAAGCCCCGAGGAGGGGCCACGGGCTCAGCCAATCGGTGTCCGACTCGTCGCCGGGGGGCGCCTTTCACCCTCCCGCACGAAACCCCGGCGCATGAGCGAGCCCCGACATCCGATCCCCACGGCATGGACGGCCGTTCACGCGCCCAGGAACAAAAACATATTCCTATCGGTGGACCGAAAGCCAACCTGATGCAGGCATTTTGTCCTGATCAAGGCGCCGCGACAGGATTCCTGGGCCAACGCGTTGTCTGGAGGCTCGGCTCGACCGCCCGATGATCCTAGGACAATGAGCCGGCTTGCCAAGCCGGTCCCCTATTTAGAAGTATTCGTATATTAATTCTGAAACATTCTGGTTTCAGCATCGTATCTCCCATGCTAACCGGCGGCTTTCCAGGGACATAACGTCGCAGGTTGAGCCGATGAAGACCGACAATAACTCGAGTGGCGAAGACTCAATAGATCACTTCGAGATTGATCATCGGCGCCTCACGCGAACAACAACACGCAAATCTGCCATTGCCTTGTTCATGACGGTGCCGCTCGTCACTGTCGTCCCCGTCGAGGCTGCGCCGCAGCGGGCGCCGGACGAGAACGCCGTCACCCTCGACACGCTGTCGGTAGAGGCGCGGGGCGCCAGGACGGGAGAGGCGGGGGGCCTTCCGCCGGCCTTCGCGGGCGGGCAGGTCGCGCGGGGCAGCCGGCTCGGCCTCCTCGGCAACCGGGACATCATGGAGACGCCGTTCAGCGCGACGGGCTACACCGACAAGGCGATCCGCGACACGCAGGCGGTGAGCGTCGGCGAGTTCCTGACACGGACAGACCCCTCGGTGCGGGCCGCCATCGGCAGCGGCAACCGCTACGACGCGCTGACGATCCGGGGTTTCCGGGTGGACAACCGTGAGTTCGCGCTGAACGGCCTCTACGGCCTCGTGCCGGATTACCGGATCAACCCGGTGCCCCTCGAACGGATCGAGGTGCTGAAGGGCCCGGCCGCCTTCCTGTTCGGCGCGTCGATCAACGGCAGCGTCGCGGGCACGGTGAACGTCGTCACCAAGCGGGCAGGGGACACGCCCTTGAACCGGGTGACGGTCGATTACGCCTCGCCCGGCGCCGGCGGGGGGCAGGTCGACGTAGCCCGGCGCTACGGCGACGGGAAGCAGGTGGGCGTGCGCATCAACGGCGGCGGGTTCGGCGGCGACACGCCCATCGACCGGACCGGCCAACGCAACGGCGTCGGGTCCCTCGGCCTCGACTACGACGGCGACCGGCTGCGCCTCTTCGCCGACGTGATCTATCAGCACGACGCCTACGACAGCCAGACTCGCGGTGGGAACCCGGTGCCGGGCCTGCGCATCCCCCGCGCCCCCGATCCGCGCCGGAACATGTCGCAGGCCTTCGACTTCTCCCGCGCCGACAGCCTCACGGTCCTCGGCCGGGCCGAGTACGACCTCACCCCGGACATCACCGTGTTCGGGGCGCTGGGCGCCAACCGCTTCGCCTACGACAAGCAGGAGAACCCCGCCTTCACCCTCCTCGACACACGAGGCACCACGCGGGTGAACTCCGTGTTCCAGACCGGCACGACCTCGACGCTCTCAGGCGAGGCGGGGGTGCGGGGGCGCTTCGCCATGGGCGGGATCCGGCACGAGGTCTCCTTCACGGCCACGCACCTCGACCAGGACCTGACCCTCGGCCAAGCCACCTATGCGAACTACCTCTCGAACCTCTACGCGCCGGTCCGCCTCGCCTCGCCGGGACTGCCCCTGCGCGCCGGCACCTACCCGCGCGGACGGTCCAGCTACAACCAGATGACGAGCTACGGCGTCGCCGACACGATGACATTCGCCGATGGGCTGGTGGAGGTGCTGGTCGGGCTGCGGCGGCAGGAGATCGACACCGGCAACTACGCGCCGATCACCGGCCTCGTGAGCAGCGCCTACGACAGGTCCGCGACGACCCCCGCCCTCGGCCTCGTCCTGCGGCCGGCCGAGACCCTCTCGCTCTACGCCAACACCGTCCAGGGCCTCACCGCCCTGCGGGCGCCGGGCTCGGCGGTGAATGCCGGGCAGACCTTCGCCCCGGCCCGGTCACGGCAATACGAGGTCGGCTCGAAGCTCGACTTCAGGACCTTCGGCGCGACGCTGGCGGCCTTCCAGATCTCGAACCCGGCGGGCAACGTCGATCCGGTCGGCAACATCTACGGCGTGGGCGGCGTCCAGCGGAACCGGGGCTTCGAGGCGACGGTCTTCGGCGAGGTGGTGCCGGAGTTGCGGGTCATCGCGGGGGCGACGCTCCTCGACGCCCGCTGGGAGCGGACGCGGGGCGGCCGCTACGACGGCAACCCCGCGACCGGGGCGCCCCGGTTCCAGGCCACCACCGGCTTCGAATGGGACACGCCGTTCCTGCGCGGCCTCACCGCCCTCGCCACCGTCGTCTACACGGGCTCATCCTATGCCGGCACGTCCTTCACGAAGCTGGCCTTCTCGAAGATCCCCGACTGGACGAGTGTGGATCTCGGACTGCGCTACACGACGCGGGTGCAGGACAAGCCGGTCACGCTCCGGGCGACGGTGACGAACGCCACCGCCAGCCGCCACTGGATCGCCAACCCGAACGGCGCCCTGATCCTCGGTGCGCCGCGCACGCTCTGGCTCTCGGCGTCGCTGGATTATTGAGACGTCGAGGCCCCCGAGGGGTCCGCTGCGCGAACCCCCGTCACTCCAGCGCCCGGCCGAGGCGCCCCGCCAGATCCTGGATGTACTGGAAGGCCGTGCGGCCGGAGCGGTGGCCCCGGGTGGTGGCCCATTCCAGCGCCTCGGCGCGCAGGCGCTCGGGGGCGACCTCCAGGCCGTAGCGGGCGACGTAGGCGTCGATCATCGCGAGGTACTCGTCCTGGCTGCACTTGTGGAAGCCGAGCCAGAGACCGAACCGGTCGGAGAGGGAGACCTTCTCCTCCACCGCCTCGCCGGGGTTGATCGCCGTCGAGCGCTCGTTCTCCACCATGTCCCGCGCCAGCAGGTGGCGGCGGTTCGACGTGGCGTAGAACAGCACGTTGGCCGGGCGGCCCTCGATGCCGCCATCGAGGGCCGTCTTCAGGGACTTGTACGACGTGTCGTCGGCATCGAACGACAGGTCGTCGCAATAGACCAGCCAGCGGTGCGGGTCGGGCCGGAGCAGGGCCATCAGGTCCGGCAGGGCCTCGATGTCCTCGCGGTGGATCTCCACGAGCTTCATCGGCCGGGCGCCGGCCGGGCGGCGGGCGTTGATGTCGGCATGGGCCGCCTTCACCAGGGAGGACTTGCCCATGCCCCGCGCGCCCCAGAGGAGGGCGTTGTTGGCCGGCAGGCCACGGGCGAAGCGCTCGGTGTTCTCGACCAGAATCTCCCGCGCCCGGTCGATGCCGGTGAGCAGCGCCATGTCGACATGCGCCACCTGCGGCACCGGCACCAGCCGCCGCTCCGGCCCCCACAGGAAGGCATCCGCCGCATCGGGATCGAAGGCCGGCGGGGCAGGGGGCGCCGCGCGCTCCAGGGCGGTGGCGATGCGCTCCAAAAGGGGCATCAGGGCGTCGAGGGGGGTGGGGCTTGTCATGGCGTCGGTCGGGATCGTGCGGAGGTCCCGCCTCCATAAGGCGGCGGCCACCGAAAGGCACGCCCGCTTGTCCCATCCGGCGCGATGCGGCAAAGCGGGGCCAGCGCGGGCCACATTCCAGTGACCCCACCCGAGCCGATCCGATGCACGACATCCGCGCCATCCGGGAGAACCCGGACGCCTTCGACCGCGACCTCGCCCGCCGGGGCCTCGCCCCGCTCTCGGCCGAGCTGATCGCCCTCGACGAGGCGCGCAAGGGCGCCGTCTCGGCCGCCCAGGCGAACCAGGAGCGCCGCAACGCGCTCGCCAAGGAGATCGGCGGCGCCAAGAAGGCCAAGGACGAGGCGCGCGCCGCCGCCCTCATGGCAGAGGTCGCCGCCCTCAAGGAGGCCGGGCCGGGCCTGGAGCAGGCGCAAGGCAAGGCCGCCGAATCTCTCGACGCGCGCCTTGCCGCCATCCCCAACCGCCCCAAGGCGGACGTGCCGGAGGGCGCCGACGAGCACGGCAACGTCGAGTACCGCAGCCACGCCTCGACCCGCGAGCGGCTCAGCGAGGGCAAGGAGCATTTCGAACTCGGCGAGGCCATGGGCCTCATGGATTTCGAGACCGCCGCCAAGCTTTCCGGCTCCCGCTTCGTGGTGCTGAAGGGCCAGCTCGCCCGGCTGGAGCGGGCGCTCGGCCAGTTCATGCTCGACCTGCACACGCAGGAGCACGGCTACACCGAGGTCGCCCCGCCGATCATGGTCCGCGACGAGGCGATGTTCGGCACGGCGCAACTGCCGAAATTCGAGGACGACCAGTTCGCGGTGCTCGATGGGGAGGCCCTGCGCGGGGCCGCAGCCGGCGAGCAGCCCCGCCGCTGGCTCGTCCCCACGGCGGAAGTGCCGCTGACGAACCTCGTCCGCGAGTCGATCCTGCGCGAGGAGGAGCTGCCGCTCCGCTTCACCGCGCTCACCCCGTGCTTCCGGGCCGAGGCCGGGGCGGCGGGGCGGGACACGCGCGGGATGCTGCGCCAGCACCAGTTCAACAAGGTCGAGCTGGTCTCGATCACGACGCCGGAGGCCTCCGCCGACGAGCACGAGCGGATGCTCACCTCCGCCGAGGCGGTGCTGAAGAAGCTCGACCTGCCCTACCGGGTGATGACCCTCTGCACAGGCGACATGGGTTTTGCGTCGCAGAAGACCTACGACATCGAGGTCTGGGTGCCGGGTCAGCGGACCTACCGGGAGATCTCCTCCTGCTCGGTCTGCGGCGATTTCCAGGCGCGGCGCATGCAGGCCCGCTACCGGGGCAAGGACGGCAAGCCGGCCTTCGTACACACCCTCAACGGCTCGGGCGTGGCGGTCGGCCGCGCGCTCATCGCCGTCCTCGAGAACTACCAGAACCCCGACGGGAGCGTCACGGTCCCGTCCGTGCTCGTGCCCTACATGGGCGGCCTCCACCGGATCGAAGGACCCCGCTGATGCGCATCCTCGTCACCAACGACGACGGCATCCACGCCCCGGGACTCGCCACCCTGGAAGAGATCGCCCGCGAACTCTCGGACGACGTCTGGGTGGTGGCGCCGGAGAGCGACCAATCCGGCGTCTCGCACTCGCTCTCGCTGAACGACCCGCTCCGGCTGCGGCAGGCGGGGGAGAAGCGCTTCGCGGTGAAGGGCACGCCCTCCGATTGCGTGATCCTCGGCATCCGCCACATCCTGGCCGAGCAGGGTCCGGACCTCGTGCTCTCGGGGGTGAACCGGGGCCAGAACGTCGCCGAGGACGTGACCTATTCCGGCACCATCGCGGCGGCCATGGAGGGCACCATCCTCGGCGTGCGCTCCATCGCCCTCAGCCAGGCCTACGGCGCGGGCGGGCGGCAGGCCCTGAAATGGGATTGCGCCCGTACCCACGGGGCGAAGGTGGTGCGCAAGATCCTCGACACGGGGATCGAGCCGGGCATCCTCGTGAACGTGAACTTCCCCGATTGCGAGCCGGGGGAGGTGCAGGGCGTCGCCGTGGCCGCGCAGGGCTTCCGCAATCAGGCGCTGCTCTCCATCGACGCCCGCGTCGACGGGCGCGGCAACCCGTATTTCTGGCTCGCCTTCGCCAAGGCGCGGTTCGAGCCGGGCCACGGCTCGGATTTGAAAGCCATCGCGGAGAAGCGCATCTCGGTGACGCCGCTGCGCCTCGACCTCACCGACGAGCCGACGCTCACCCGCTTCGCCCAGGCCTTCGCGGAATGACCACCGCGCGGGACGAGGCGGGCTCCATCGGCGACGCCGCCTTCGTCCTCGCGCTGCGCGAGAAGGGCCTCCGGGACATCGCCGTGCTGCGGGCGATGGAGCGGGTGCCGCGCGAGACCTTCGCCCCGGAGGCGCACCGGGAGCAGGCGCGGTGGGACATCGCCCTGCCGCTGCCCTGCGGCGCCACCATGACGGCCCCCTCGTCGGTGGCGGCGATGCTGACGCGGCTCAAGCTCGAACCCGGCCAGCGGGTGATGGAGATCGGCGCTGGCTCCGGCTACGTCACGGCCCTCCTCGACCGCCTCGGGGCGGGCGCGGTGCTGAGCCTCGAGCGCTACCGCACCCTCGCGGAGGACGCCGCCGCGCGCCTCGCGGACCTGCCCGGGGTCCATGTCGTCCAGGCCGACGCCCTGGCGCCGTCCCTGCCGGACGGCGGGTTCGACCGCATCCTCGTGAACGGCTGCGTGGAGGCGGTGCCGGAGCACTGGCTCGCGGCCCTGGAACCGGGCGGACGCCTCGTCACCGGCCTTACCGTGGACGGCCAATGCCGCCTCGCCTCCGTGGCGGCGGACGGCACCCCGGACATTGGCCCGCCGATCCGCCTCGCCACCCTGATGCCGGGGCTGGCGCGGGTGCTCTGAAAGTCCGGGGTTCCTAAAGGGCCGTGCCCTTCGGCGGGTGCAGGGCAGCGCCCTGCGGCCCCTTACCGGATCGCCCGCGAGGCCCGCCACAGGCGCCACACACGGCGCCAGCGCGGGAGGTCCACGGCCGTGTTGAGCGGGTCGTAGGAGGTCCGGTCCATCGCCGTGAGGTAGGGCTCCACCAGCGCCATGGGCAGGAAGGCCGTGTGGGCGGCGGGGGCGATGGTCGGGCGACCGGCCTCGTAGGCCGCGAGGTGGCGGCGGGCGAGGTCGCGCAGGTCCGCGCAGGCGCCGCGCAGGCCGGGGCCGCCGCGTCCGGTCACGATGTCCTCGCGGGTCACGCCGTGGCGGCCGAGGATGTCGGTGGGGAGGTAGACCTGCCCCGCGCGGGAATGCCAGGGCAGGGCGCGCAGCAGGCCGGTGATGCCGTAGGCGACGCCGGCATGCCCGGCCGCCGCCGCGCCGCCGGGCTCGGCGCCCCCGCCGATGATCAGGCTCGCGATGCGGAACAGGGCCGAAGCGGTCTCGCCGCAATAGCCCTCCAAGTCGTTCACCCGGGGCATCGGGTCCTCGTAGAGGTCGAAGACGCGGGCGTCGATCAGATCGACGAAGGGCTGGCGGCTCAGGCGGTTGGCCTTGATCGCCTCCTCCAGCGCCGCCGCGACGGGGTTGGCCTTCACGTCGCCGCGCGCCTCGCCCTGCAGGGCGTCGCGCCACCATTGCAGGCGGATCTCCCCCGCCATCGGGTTCGTGGCGGCCTCGCGCACCCGCGCGACGGTGAGGCTGAAGGCGTAGAGGGCGAAGAGATGCGGCCGGGCGGCGGCCGGGGCGAAGAGGGTGGCGAGGTAGCGGTCGGGATCGCCCTCGCGCACCAGCGCCTCGCAATGGCTCTGCGCGAAGGGCAGCCCGGTCTCGGCCGCTGCCGTCTGATCCCGCGCCGCCTCCGCCATCAGGCAACCGCGATCAGGGCGGCGGCGACCTTGCGGTTCTCGGCCACCAGGATGTTGTAGGTCCGCGCGGCGGCCCCCGTCTGCATCACGTCGAGGCCGACGCCCGCATCCTTCAGCCAGCCGCGCAGGGCGGGGTCGATCGCCGCGATGTCGAGCCCCGTGCCGACGAGCAGCAACTCGATGTCCCCGGCCTCGGCCTGCACCGGACGGAGCGAAGTCCGGTCGATCTCGCGGGGCGCCTCGACGGGCCACGCGCGCACGCCGGAGGGCAGGAGCAGGATCGAGCCGCGATGCGACATCCCGGCGAAGCGGAAGCCGCCATTGCCGTAGGTGTCGATGATGTGCCGCCCCGGCACGAAGCCGGAATCGAAGTTTGCCGGAAGCTCCCGCTCTGCCATGTCCCGAAACAGCTACTCCGCCGGTTGCGGGAGGCCGGACCGCTCGGAAGCCGCCCGGGCGCCCGACAGCATCAACCCGAGATAGATCAACACCGGAGTCGAGACGAAGATCGCCGAGTAGGTGCAGATCAGAACGCCGCAGAGCATCACCACGGCGAAGCCGTTGATCGCCTCGCCGCCGAACAGCACCAGCGCCAGCAGCGACAGGGCCGAGGAGATCGAGGTCATCACCGTGCGCGACATGGTCGAGTTGATCGACAGGTTGAGTAGTTCGACGGTGGGGATGGTCTTGTAGCGCCGCATGAGTTCGCGGGTCCGGTCGAACACCACCACCGTCTCGTTCAGGGAGTAGCCGACGATGGTGAGGATCGCCGCGATCGAGGTCATGTTGAACTCGATCCGGGTGATGATGAACACGCCGACCGTCAGCACGATGTCGTGCAGGGTGCCGACGATGGCGCCGAGCGCCAACTCCCGCTCGAACCGGAACCACAGGTAGAGCAGCACCGCGATGACCGAGAGCACGACGCCGATCGTGCCCGACTGGACGAGCTCGCCCGAAACGCGGGGGCCGACCGTCTCGGTGCGGCGGAAATCGTAATCCTGGTCGAAGGCGGCATGCGCCTTGTTCATCACCGCCGTCTGGCCCTGCTCGCCGCTCTGCAGCGGCAGGCGCACCAGCACGGTGCCCTGGTTGCCCAGTTCCTGCACCTCGGGCTCGCCGTAGCCGAAGGCGGCCGCCGTGTGGCGGATGGCGGCGACATCCGCCTTGCCCGATTTCGCCTGCAGCTCGACCAGGGTGCCGCCCTTGAAGTCGATGCCGAAGTTCAGCCCGACGGTGAGGAACAGCACCACCGTCGCCAGCGAGAGCAGCGCCGAGAGCGGGAAGGTGAAGCGCCGGAATCGCATGAAGTCGAAATGCGATTCATCGGGCCAGAGGCGAAGCAGGCGCATGGTGTCGGACCTAACGTGCGGAGGATGTCAGCGGCACCGGCTCATCGAGCCGGCACGGGGCGCGACCTCTTCCCGAGAATCAGAACGGCAGGGCCTTCGGCCTGAACGTCTTGTACCATAGGGCGATCATCATCCGCGTGAGGGTCACGGCGGTGATGACGGTGGTGAGGATGCCGAGGATGAACACCACGGCGAAGCCCTTCACCGGGCCGGAGCCCATGAAGAACAGGATCAGGGCCGCGATGGCCATGGTCGAGTTCGAGTCGATGATCGTCGCGAAGGCGCGGTCGAAGCCGGCCTGGAGGGCCGAGATCAGCGAGCGGCCGGCGCGGGATTCCTCGCGCATGCGCTCGTAGATCAGCACGTTCGAATCGACCGCCGTGCCGATGGTGAGCACGATGCCCGCGATGCCCGGCAGGGTCATCGTGGCCTCCAGCACCGACATCAGGCCGAGGATCAGCCCGACGTGGACCATCAGGGCGATGTTGGCGATGAAGCCGAAGGTCCCGTAGGTCGCGAACATGAAGCAGACGACGAGGCCGGCGGCGACCAGCGTCGCGAGCTTGCCCGCCTCGATCGAATCGCGGCCCAGCCCCGGCCCGACGACGCGGCGCTCCACCACGGTGAACTTGGCGGGGAGGGCGCCGGCCCGGAGCAGGACCGCAAGATCGTTGGCCTGCTGCACGGTGAAGTTGCCGGTGATCTGGCCCGAGCCGCCGGTGATCGCCGAGCGGATGACGGGGGCCGAGACCACCTCGTTGTCGAGGACGATGGCCATCGGGCGGCCGATGTTCTCGCTCGTGGCCTGCCCGAAGCGCTGGGCGCCGCGCAGGTTGAACTTGAAGCTCACCATCGGCTCGTGGCTCTGCTGGTCGAAGGCGGGCTGCGCGTCGGTCAGCTCGCTGCCGTCGGCCATCACCCGGCGCTCCACCGGCACCTTGGCGCCCTTGCCGTCCTTGGAGGGCAGCATGTCGACGTCGCCCGAGGGGCTGTCGGCAAGCATGCGGAATTCGAGCTTGGCGGTGGAGCCGAGGAGCTTCTCCAGCCGCTCCGGGTTCTGCTCGCCCGGCACCTGGATCAGGATGCGCTCGGCGCCCTGCTGCTGGATCGAGGGCTCGGTCGTGCCCGTCGAATCGAGGCGGCGGCGGATGACCTCGATGCCCTGGCTCACCGCCCGGCGGGTGCGGTCGACGATGCCGGCATCGGTGAGGGTCAGGCGCACCACGCCGCCCGGCTGCTCGGTGACGTCGAGGGTGCGGGCCCCGGTCTGGCCGATGGCGGTGGCGATGGGCGCGGCGAGGTCGCGCAGCTTCGGCAGGACCTTGGCCCGGGCCGCGTCGTCCGTCACCTTCACCTGCACGCCGCGCTGGAGCAGCTGGATGCCGCCGTCGGCGCGGACGCTTTCCTGCTGGAGGACGCGGCGCACGTCGTCGCGCAGGGACTTGGCCTGCGAGGCGACCAGGTCGTTCTGATCGACTTCGAGGAGCAGCTGCGAACCGCCCTGGAGGTCGAGGCCGAGCACGATGGCCCGGGTCGGCACGATCCAGTGCGGGAACCACGGCGGCAGGCTCGCGAGGAAGCCCTTCCGCTGCTCCGGCGAGAAGAAGCTCGGCACGGCGAGCGCCAGCCCCACCAGGATGATCGCGAGGGTCGCGGCGATCTTCGCACGGGAGAAGCGCAACATCGGCGGATCGTTTCTCTTGATTGGCCGGCGGCTTGCGCCAGCCTCCTCACGTGATGCCCGAACGGAACGGCCGCCTCAGGCGGCCATCCTCACACAGCCTTGGCGGGGCCGCCCTTGGCGCGGACCTCGGAGATCATCGTGCGCACGACCCGGACGCGGACGTTCGGGGCGATCTCGACCTCAATCTCGGGCTGGTCGTCCTGGGCCTTCACCACCCGGCCGACGAGGCCGCCATTGGTGACGACGGTGTCGTCCCGGCGGACGGCGCGGATCAGCGCCTGGTGATCCTTGACCCGCTTCTGCTGCGGCCGGAGGATCAGGAAGTACATGATCACGAAGATCAGGACGAAGGGGATCACCTGGAAGGCGATCTCCGCTCCACCGGCGGCGGTCGCGCCGGCCCCTTGCGCGAAAGCGGGGGTGATCAACGTGCATCTCCTGCGTCTGGAAGGCCGGCCCGCCCCCGAACGTGGGGTCGTCTGAGCAGGGGAGAGGCCCGGCGAAAAGCGCGCGGACTATAGCCAGCGACCTCCCGAAAGCAACGGCATGAACCGCGCCGGCCACGCGGAAACGGCTCCGAATCTCCCTGCGGAGGTGCGAAGCCGTTACAAATGGTCACGTTCGAAAGGGGTCCCGGCGGCTCAGCCGAGGACCAGGGCGCGGACCTGCCGCATCCAGCGCATGGGCGCCTCGACCGTCGAGGGCGCGCGGTGCTTGAGGATCGCCGACTTCAGCAACTCCTTCGGCACCTCCCAGGTCTGCACCGCCCCTTGCGGGAAATGCGCCACGTCGCCCACGGTCAGGTGGTGGCGGGTGCCGTCCGCGTCGGTCACGAAGACCTCGCCCTTCAGGATCGTGACGATCTCGTCGGACCTGTGCGTCCAGTTGAAGGTGCCGGCGCTCACCCGCCACAGGAAGACCTGCGCGCCGTCATCCTCGGTGCGCGACACCTCCGCCGCCTCGGCGACCGGGTTGCCGGCCACGACCCACTGCGCCGGGATCGGCGAGGGCTGGAACGTGGCCGCCTTCGGCCGGATGGCCGTGCTCGTGAGGGTGCGCCCGTCCTCGTGGATCCGCGCCTCGGCATAGGCCCCGGCGGCGGCAAGCGAGAAGAGGGTGGTGGCGAGGATGATCTTCTTCACGGCACGTTTCCGCGTTCGTCGGAAACATTCCTGCAACGCGCCGGCAACATTGGCCAGCACTTTTTCGCTCAGATCGCCCCGCGAAGTCAGAAATCACCCCTATCCACAGCGCGCCGCGAGTTTTTATCTATCGTTTCCGCAAATTGTTAAGCATTCGCGCTGTGCAGAAGGCTTAACGACCGCGATCGGCGAGATCGATTCGGGGCGAGCGGTTGCCGGCCACCACGACGAGGCGGCGCACCTCGCCGCGCAGGTAGGCGCGCAGGAAGCGGTCGTAATCGCGGAACACGACGCAGCCGTTCGAGGCGCCGGGCTGGGCGCGCAGCATGTAGGTGTGGGCGAGGATGCCGTCGCGGCCGTGGATCGCGCCGCTTCCGCCCACGGGGGTTAGCCGGATCGCCCGGACGCCGTGGAACGGCGCCTCGCGCTCCCGCATGTCGTAGGTGCCGGGCGGGGTGGCGCCGCGCATCCGCACATGCACGTAGCGCGGGTCGTCCATCAGGTTGCCGTAGCCGGAATGGGCCTCCAGCACCTCGCCGCTGGGCAGCGTCACGGTGCTGGCGCTGATGTCGTAGACCGCCGTGCCTTCCGAAGTGCTGGCCGAGGGGCCGGGGATGAGGCGGCCGCGCGACGGGGCGACCGCGTCGGGGTTGGCATAGGCGAGGGCCTGCGGCGCGCCCTGGCCGGAGGAAGTCGCGTTGCCGCCGCCGAACAGGCGTTCGAGGAACGAGGGCTCCTCGGCGATGGCGGCGCGGAACACGTCGCGGGTGCGGGGCAGGGCGCGGCGGGCGGCGATCCGCACCGGCGCCTGGGGGACCGCCTGCACCGGAGCCTGGGCCTGCACCGGGCCGGGCAGGTCGGCCGGGCGGCGGACGGGCAGCGGCACCAGGGCCGGATCGGCCGAGGCGACCCGGCGGACCGGCGTCACGGCGGCAGGCGTCGGGACGCGGGCGGGCGCGGCCTCCGCGACCAGGGACGGCCGCAGGCTCGCCGGGGCGCTCGTGTTCAGGGCCAGGACCGGGAGGTCGCGGACGAAGCCGGCGGCAGCCTCGGCCCCGAGGATCGGCGCCGGGGCGAAGACCCAGGCGAGGTCCGGCCGGAGCCGCAGCGCCGGGGCGGGCGTCGGAGCTTGAGCCTGGGTTTGGGCTTGGGCCTCCTGCGCCGGAACGGTGAGGCGGGTCTCGCCCTCCGAGCGGTTCAGGACCGTCCAGCCCGCCGCCGCGACGGCGGCGAGGCAGGCGAGCGCCGGCAGCTTCGAGCGCCGATGACGCGGGCGGCGGGCATACGCGATGCTGGACATGACGTGACTGGGCCCTGCTCGCCCCGTTGGGCAGCCGCCGTCCGTCGCCGCGGAACGCATCCGCGCGCGTCGGCCGGGCAGGCCGGAACACCCGTTCGGGAAAACTCAACCGGGGCGATTAAGCGGGGATCAGGGTTAATCTCCGGCTAAGACCGGAACGGAATCCGCTCAGGCCTCCATCGGCCCGTGCTGGCGCGCCACGTACACGCAGAGGGCGGCCACCGGCAGGCCGATGAGCGAAGTGCCCGCGAAGAACAGCGGGAAGCCGGTCTCCTCGATGACGAAGCCCGAGAAGCCGGCGAGCACGCTGCCGGGCAGGGCGCAGAGCGAGGTGAGCAGGGCGTATTGGCTCGCCGCGTGCTGCGAATCCGACAGGCGCGACATGTAGGTGATGAGCACGATGGAGGCGAAGGCGTAGGCGAACCCGTCGATGCCGACGCTGGCGGCGAAGGTCCAGAAGGCCGCGCCGCCATGGCCGCCGTGCCACGCGAGATAGGCCAGCGCGAGATGCGAGGCCGAGGCCGCCACCGTCCCGATCAGCAGGCTCGCCATCATGCCGACCCGCTGGATGATCGCGCTGGCGAGGAAGGTGCCGGCCAGCGCGATCCAGAAGCCGAACAGCTTCGTCACGGTGGCGATGTCGGTGTTCGAGTAGCCGAGCTGCTTGAACAGCGGGATCGCCATGGCGTTCGAGACGTAGCCGGGCATCCGGAACCCGGCCACCAGCAGCAGGACCGGCACGGCGAGCGGCCCGAGGCGGGCGAGGAGGTCGCGGATCGGCGCCCAGATGGTCTCCACGAGGCCCGCGCGGGTGGGTTGCCCCTCCGTCGAGGGCTCGGGGGCCAGGAGCGCGGCGACGGTGCCGGGCGCCATGAGCGCGGCCATGCAGAGATAGGCGACGCGCCAGCCATAGGCGTCGGCGAGGTAGAGCGCCCCGGCGCCCGCCGCGAGGTTGCCGCAGCGGAAGCCGATCTCGGCCCAGGACGACATCAGCGCCTGCCGCTCCAGCGGGGCCACGGCGATGCGCCAGCCATCGACCACGATGTCCTGCGTCGCCCCCGCGACGCCGAGCGCCAGGGAGAAGGCCACCGTCCAGGCGAGCCAGTGGGCGGGATCCCCGAAGGCGACGCCCGCGAGCGCCGCCGCCACGGCGATCTGCGCGGCGACGATCCAGCCCCGCCGCCGCCCGAGGAGGCGCCCGAGGAGGGGCGGATCGTAGCGGTCGAGGAAGGGGGCCCAGAGGAACTTGAACTTGTAGGCGATGGTCAGTTCGCTCATCAGCCCGATGGTCGCCAGGGGCACCTTCGCCTCGCTGAGCCACGCCGATTGCGTCGCGTAGACGAGGAGGAACGGCATCCCCTGCGCGAAGCCGAGGCCGAGCACCGCCGCCACGCGGATATCGGTGAAGAGCGGCGCGAATAGGCCCGGCCTGTCGGCCGGCGCCGTCCCGGCCCGCATCGTATCCGCCATCGCACCATCCCCCGCCGGGCGGAGAGAGCCAGACTCGGCCCCCGGTTGCAACGGTCCGGCTAGGTGTCGAGGCGCATCGCCGCCCGCAGGACACGGGTGACGTCGGCGAGCGCCACGTCCTCGGAGGTCTCGGGGTCGGCCGCGAGCTTCACGCCGGCCGTGACATGCTGGGCGATGATCGCCATGGCGACCTCGCGCAGCGCCGCCGTCATGGCGTTGATCTGCTGCACCTCATCGAGGCAGTAGCGGTCCTCCTCGATCATCTTGCGCAGGCCCCGGACCTGGCCTTCGATCCGGTTCAACCGCTGGATGAGGGGACGCTTGGCCGCCGCGCCCCGCTTCAGCAGGATCCGGTCGCCGACCACATCACCGCGAATGTCGTCCCCGGTCTCGTTCACGGTCTCTTCTACGGTCTCGCTCGACATCCCCGCCCCGTTCGGAAAACTCGAGCCTCCGTATCATAGGTTGAAACGAGACGGGGGTGCCGCCGCCCGGCACGCACCGGGCGGCGGGGTCGGGCTTACATCTGCTCGGTCTGGGCACCGCTGTCGGGCCGGGCCGGGCCGAGGACGGGTTCCTCGCCAAGCGGCTTGTTCTTGAACACGGTGTAGGTGCCCTTGCCGTCGAGCGACGGGCCTTTCGTCCAGCGCCCCTCCGGCGTCGTGCCGTCGACGGAACTGACGTAGAAATTGTAGGCGTTCTCGCTGTCCTCCTTCTCCTGCGGGAAGGAGTTCGGGATCGGCAGGGCGCCCTGGTGGCCGCCGAGTTCCTCGATCACCGCGAGCCATTGCTGCTGGTGCATCGTGTCCCGGGCGATCATGTAATGCAGCATGTCCTTCATGCCGGCATCGTGGGCGGCGTTGTAGAGGCGCACGGCGAGGACGCGGCCGGTGCTCTCGGCGGCGACGTTGCAGTACATGTCCGCCGCGAGGTTCCCGCTGGCGTAGATGTGGCTCATGTCGAAGGGCACGCCCTCGCAATTGGCGGGGAAGGCGGCCATGCCGGTCGAGAGGACGTGCCGGTGCAGCATGCCTTCGATGGTGTGGCGGGCGTTGCCCCCGCCCATGACGGCGCCGACCACGCCGTCTGCCGCGCCCTCTTCCTGCAGAGCAGTCGGGGCGTTCTCGAGGTTCAGGGCGACGGCGGTCGCCAGCATCTCGATATGGCCCATCTCCTCGGTGGCGGTGTTGAGGAGCATGTCGCGGTACTTGGTCGTCGGCCCCCGGGCGCCCCAGCCCTGGAAGAAGTACTGCATGCAGACCCGGATCTCACCCTCGACCCCGCCGATCGCCTGCTGGAGCATGCGCGCGTAGATCGGATCGGGGTTCTCGACCTTCACGGGATACTGAAGGCGCTTGTCGAAATAGAACATGGAGGTTCCTCCCTGCGAATGCGCAGCGGACCGGGATGGTACTCAGGGGGAGTATCGTCCGGTCTCAAGGGTTGAACCTCGCGGATCCGGGAAGGTTCGGTGCGCCGGGGGAGAAAAGGGGAAAGAGTGCGTTTTCCCTCACCCGCCTCATCCTGAGGGGGGTGAGGGGAAATGGCGTCGTGCGGTTGGGCGTTTGGCCAGCGCTTGGAGAGAGCCCCAATCGCCTGCGATCAGGGCCTCCTTCTTGGCCCGGCTCCATCCCTTGAGCCGTCGCTCCGCGGCGATGGCATCGGTGATGCGGTCGAAGTGCTCGGCGTAGACGAGGGTCACGGGCCGGCGCTTGCTGGTGTAACCCTCGTACATCCCAACCTGATGTTCGCTCAGACGCCGATCGAGGCTCTCGCCACGGGCCGAACCGACATAATAGCTGCCGTCCGAACAGCGCAGGATATACACGAAGGCGCTCATAGCCCGATTCGTCCGATCACAGGACGAAAAGCTTAGCACCCGCTGCTGCTACGCCTACTCCCATTCCCCCCCCTCATCCTGAGGTGCCGACGCAAAGCGGCGGCCTCGAAGGAGGGCTCCAGGGATCGCACTGCTATCTGGAGCCCTCCTTCGAGGCCCGCTGCCGCGGGCACCTCAGGATGAGGCGAGTTGGTGGGGAGAATGTTACGGCCCCTACGCCGCCTTCTTCCCCCGCCCGGCGATCTTCACGAGGTTGCGCAGCACGTCGGTGGCGATCTTCAGCCGGGACTGGACCGACGGCAGGTCGCGGACGAACACCACGCTCATGTCCGGCCGCACCTTCGCGAAGGAGGCCTGCTCGGCGACGAAGGCCACGAGACCCTGCGGGTTGGCGTAGGACCGGTCGCGGAAGTGGACGACCACGCCCTTCGGCCCGGCCTCGACCTTCTCCACGTTGGCCTTGAGGCACAGGATCTTGATCGTGCCGATCTTGAGCAGTTGCTCCACCTCCGGCGGCAGCGGCCCGAACCGGTCGATCATCTCGGCGCCGAAAGCCTCCATCTCGGCATCGTCCTGCATGGTGGCGAGGCGACGGTAGAGGCCGAGGCGCACCGACAGGTCCTCGACATACTCCTCCGGGATCGTGACCGGGGCGCCCAGCGCGATGGTCGGGGACCACGCCTCCTCCGGCACGTCCTCGATGCCCGCCTTGAGGGCCGTGACCGCATCCTCCAGCATCTGCTGGTAGAGCTCGTAGCCGACCTCCTTGATGTGGCCGGACTGCGCGTCGCCGAGCAGGTTGCCGGCGCCGCGGATGTCGAGATCGTGGCTCGCCAGCTGGAAGCCCGCGCCCAAAGTGTCGAGGCCCTGGAGCACCTTCAGCCGCTGCTCGGCCTGCGGGGTCAGTTGCCGCCCGGCCGGGGTCGTGAACAGGGCGTAGGCCCGCGCCTTCGAGCGCCCGACGCGCCCGCGCAGCTGGTAGAGCTGGGCGAGGCCGAACATGTCCGCCCGGTGGACGATGAGCGTGTTGGCGGTGGGAATGTCGAGGCCCGATTCCACGATCGTGGTCGAGAGCAGCACGTCGAACTTGCCCTCGTAGAAGGCGGTCATCACGTCTTCCAATTGCCCCGCCGCCATCTGGCCGTGGGCGACCGCGACCTTGATCTCCGGCATCTCCGCGTCGAGGAACTTCTTGACCTCCGCAAGGTCCTCGATCCTCGGCACCACGTAGAACGACTGCCCGCCGCGATAGCGCTCGCGCAGCAGCGCCTCGCGGATCGAGAGCGGGTCGAAGGGCGTGATGAAGGTGCGCACCACCAGCCGGTCCACCGGCGGGGTCGCGATGATCGACAGTTCCCGCACGCCGGTCATGGCGAGCTGCAGGGTGCGTGGGATCGGCGTCGCCGAGAGGGTCAGGACGTGAACGTCCGCCTGCAGCGCCTTCAGCCGCTCCTTGTGGGAGACGCCGAAATGCTGCTCCTCGTCCACGATCAGCAGGCCGAGATCCTTGAAGGCGATGTTCTTCGCGAGCAGCGCGTGCGTGCCGACCACGATGTCGACGGTGCCCGCCGCGAGGCCGGCGCGGGTCTGCTTCATCTCGGCCGCCGAGACGAAGCGCGAGAGCTGCGCCACCTGCACCGGCAGCCCCTTGAAGCGCTCGGCGAAGGTGCGGAAATGCTGGCGGGCCAGCAGCGTCGTCGGCACGATCACCGCCACCTGCTTGCCGGCGATGGCGCAGGCGAAGGCGGCCCGCAAGGCCACCTCGGTCTTGCCGAAGCCGACATCGCCGCAGACCAGCCGGTCCATCGGGCGGCCGGCATTGAGGTCGTCCAACACCGCTTCGATGGCGCCCGCCTGATCCTCCGTCTCCTCGAAGGGGAAGCGGGCGGCGAACTCGCCGTAGAGCCCCTCCGGCGCGTGGAGGACCGGGGCCTTCTTCACGAAGCGCTGCGCCGCGACCTTGATGAGCTCGCCCGCCATCTCGAGGATGCGGCGCTTCATCTTGGCCTTGCGGGCCTGCCACGCGCCGCCGCCGAGCCGGTCGAGGGCGACTTCCGAATCCTCCGAGCCGTAGCGGGTCAGGAGCTCGATGTTCTCCACCGGCAGGAGCAACTGGCCGCCGTTGTATTGCAACTCCAGACAGTCGTGCGGGGCGCCGGCCGCGTGGATCGTCTTGAGGCCGATGAACCGGCCGATGCCGTGGTCGGCATGGACCACGAGGTCGCCGGTTTGCAGCGCCTGGACCTCCAGGATCACGTCCTGGGGCCGCTTGGCCTTGCGCTTCTGGCGGACCAGACGGTCGCCGAGGATGTCGCCCTCGGACACCACGGCGAGTTCGCCGACGGTGAAGCCGGCTTCCAGCCCCCACACCGCCACCGCCGTGTCGGTGCCGCGCTTGAGGGCGTAGACGTCCGCGAGCCGCGTGATCGCCACCGGCTTCCTGAGCCCGTGGTCGGCGAGCACGCCGCAGAGCCGGTCGCGGGAGCCGTCGGACCAGGATCCAAGGATCACGTGATGACCGGATCCCTGCAGGTCGCGGATATGGGCGACCGCCGCGTCGAAGACGCCGGCATGCTCGTCCGCCCGCTCGGGGGCGAAGCTCCGGCCGGGCTTGGCGCCGCAATCGATGACCGTGCGCGCCTCCGAATCCGGCTGGTCGAAGGGCGTCATCCGCGCCACCGTGGCGGTGGTGAGGCGCTCCTTCAGTTCGTTCTGCATCAGGTAGAGGGCGCGCGGCGGCAGCGGCTTGTAGGGCGCCACGCCCGCCTGCGGCTGCTTGAGGGCGGTCTCGCGGGCCTGGAAGTAATCCTGCACCAGGGCGATGCGCTCGGCCGCCGCCTCCTCCACCTGCGGGTCGAGGAGGAGGGGCACCCCGGCGAGGTAGTCGAACAGGGTGTCGAGCCGGTCGTAGAACAGCGGCATCCAGTGTTCGAGGCCGGCATAGCGGCGCCCTTCGCTCACCGTCTCGTAGAGCCGGTCGTCGCGGGTCGCGGCGCCGAAGCTCTGGATGTAGTTCTGCCGGAAGCGCCGGATCGTCTCGGTGGTGAGCTGCACCTCGCTCATCGGCACGAGGTCGAGGGAGCGCAGCTGCCCGGTGGTGCGCTGCGTCTCGGGATCGAAGGCGCGGATCGATTCCAGCGTGTCGCCGAAGAAGTCGAGGCGGATCGGGGCGGCAAGGCCCGGCGGCGACAGGTCGAGGATGCCGCCGCGCACGGCGTATTCGCCGGTATCGCGGACGGTGCCGGTGCGCAGGAAGCCGTTCGCCTCCACCCAGGCGACGATGTCGTCCATCTTCACGACGTTGCCGATGGCCGCCGAGAAGGTCTCGCGGGCGATGTGCGCCTGGGGCGGCACCCGCTGCACCAGGGCGTTGATCGTGGTGCAGAGGATGCGCGGGCGCTCCTCGGAGGAGCGCGTCCGCGCGAGGCGGGCCAGCGCCGTCACCCGCTGGGCGGCGACGCCGGTCGTCGGCGAGACCCGGTCGTAGGGCTGGCAGTCCCAGGCGGGCAGGGACATGATGTCGAGTTCGGGGGCGGCGAAGCCGAGCGCCGCCTGGAACGAGGCCGAGCGCCCCGAATCACGCGCCACATGGACCAGCACCGCCGGCCCCTTGGCCTCGGGGGCGAGGGCGCGGGCGAGGTCGGCGGCGACAACGGCGTCGAACCCTTCCGGCACGCCGGCCAGCGTCGGGCTGTCGCCGCGCTTGAGCGCGTCCATGGCCTTGGCCAGGGCGGAGGATTTCGGCAGGGCGAAGCGGGCGGTCTGCTGTTTGGGGGCAGCCGGCTGCGGCTTCGGTTGAGGCTTGGCCATCGGGGCTCGTTCGCGGGATGTTCGTCCGCCGGGGCGGCGTCCACGGATCAGGCGGGCGTTAGCCCATCGCGCCGCGCCGATCCAGGGTTCCGGATGCGCCTGCGGGCCGCAGCGGCCACATCGCTGGCACGGGTATAGATTCGGGTATAGATTACGCGGTCATGGAACGGCTGTTCGGCTGCGATCCCGGCAAACGCCACCTTCTGCTGAGCGAGCGGCATCTCGACCTGCTCGACATGGCCGAAGTGTTTTCCGATCCAGACCGGCTCGACGTGGTCGATGCCCGGCGGGATTACGGCGAGGTCCGAAGGGTCACGGTCGGCGCGGCGTTGGGCGGCGTCTATACGGTCGTCTACACGATGCGCGGGCCGGTGACGTGGCTCGTCACCGCCTGGCCGGCCAACCGGAAGGAGCGGGCACGCTATGGCGAACGCCTCTGAGATCCTCTTCACCCGCCTGTCGGACGGAACGCTGCTGCGTCGCCAACCGGACGGGTCCTATCGGCCCACGGAGGGGCGGAGCGATCACGCCAAGCTCGCCGCCCTGACCGAGGCGGAGATCGAATCCATGGCGGCCTCGGATCCCGACCACCCCGCCCTGGACGACGATTTCTGGGATGGGGCGCTGGCGCCGATGCCGGCGAAGGAGGCGATCTCGATCAAGCTCGACAGCGACGTGCTGCGCTTCTTCCGCCAGGACGGGCGCGGCTACCAGACCCGCATCAACGCCGTCCTCCGGCATTACATGCGGGCCAACGAGAAGGCCGGCTGAGCGACCTCACTCCTTCGCCATGATCTCCTGAAGCGCCATCTCCACCCGGCCGCGGAAGAACTCCGCGTTGGGCATGCCCGCCGTCATGGCGGCGGCGCGGGTGCCGGCCTGGCGCAGGATCTCGGCGCGCAGCGTCGGGTCGGAGCGCTCCAGCATCTCCAGCATCACGCGCACCACCAGCTCGGTGGCGATGGAGCGGGCCGGGTGGTCGTAGGGGGCCTTCGGCACTTTGCTCTCCTCGCTCATCGCGGGCTCCCTCACGAATGGATCGGCGCGTCGTGGCGGTGGAAGTCGCGCAGGCGCCGCCACACCGCCGTGTCGTAGTTCGAGGGCGTCTCGGCCTCGCCGGTCAGCCACTTGAACAGGTCGCGGTCGGGCACCTCGATCAGCGCCTCGAACTCGTCGAGTTCGCTCTCGGACAGGTCGCCGATCTCCGCGTCGGCGAAGCGGCCCATGATCAGGTCCATCTCGCGGATGCCCCGGTGCCACGCCCGGAACAGGGTGCGGCGGCGGCGGGGGTCGAGGTCGGCGCTCGTACGGGTGGTGCCGGACATGAGTCCCAAACCTTTCCGTTCACAAGGATGCCCCGTGAGATACGCCTGCGGGCCGGCGGTATCCAGTGCGCGTCAGGGCGCATCCGCGCCGAACAGGTCGCGCCAGCCCGCCCGCAGGCGCCGCCCGTCCGCGATCCGCGCGGTGAAGCCGACCGCGTCGAAATGTTCGAGCACCGGCATCGTCATGTTGCGGCCGATCCCGGCCGCCTCGCGAAACCGCCCCACGGTGAGCAACCCCTCCGGATGCTCGCCCGCCACCGCCTCGGCGATCCGGGCGAGGTCGGCCAGCAGCGGCGGCGGGAGGTAATAGGCCTTCGAGACCCGCCGCAGCCAGCCGATGCGCCCCACCTTGTCGAGGAGGGCGCGCACGGCCTCCGGCTCCCGCCCGAGGCGTTCGGCTAGGAGATGCAGGCGCGGCTGGTCGCGCCCGGCCGCCTCCACCACCGCGCGGATCTCCGCGTAGAGCGCCGCGTCGGCGGGGGCGAGGCGCGCCTCGTGGCCGGGCCGGTGGTGCAGGGCGCCCCGCCGGGCGAGCGCCCCGGCCCGGGTGAGCCCGTCGAGGACGAGGCGGGCGAGGGGCCGGTCGGCGGCGGACAGGTCGGCCGCGACCTCGTCCGCCGAGAGGCCGGGATTGTCGGGCTCGGCGGTGTGGCGGGCCTCGAACAGGGCGACGAGCCGCGCCTCCAGATCCACGACCCGCGCGGCGGGGAAGGCGAGGCGCCCCGCCGCCGTGTCCACGACCCGCGCGGCGCACCCGGCGAGCAGGGGGTCCAGGGCCGGCGGCGGGATGTTGCGCAGGCGGGCGAAGCGCCCGACATCGAGCCCCGCCGGCTCCGCGTCGAGCAGCGCGGCGAGGGCGGTTCCATCGTCGGGCTCGGCCAGGGCGGCGAGGACGGCCCGGCGGGCGGGGAGCCACGCCCCCCGGCGCGGCCCGTCGGCGTCGATGACGCGGCCGCCGCCGATCGTGCGCGCGGCGGCGGCGTCGCGCAGGACGAGGCGGTCGCCGATGAGGGCATGAAGAGGAGCGTCGAGGGCGATCCGCGCGAAGGCCTCGCCCCCCGGTGGGATGGCGGGCGCCTCGGGGGCGAGGAGCACCCGTCCGGTCACGCCGGCCGCGCCGCAATGGACCTGCACCGCCGCCCGGTGGCGCAGGGGCCGCGCCTCCCCCGGCAGCAGGCGGATCCGCGCGTCGAGGCGCGTCGCCCAGCCGGACAGGGCGGGGGCGAGCACCCACTCGCCCCGGTGGATGTCGTCGCGCGACAGGCGCGGCCCGGTGAGATTGAGGGCGCAGCGCTCGCCAGCCCGGCCCTCCTCCGCGACCTCGCCCTGGGCATGGATGCCGCGCACCCGCGCCTCGATACCCTTTGCCGACACCAGCACCCGGTCGCCGATCCGCACCGTGCCGGCATGGACGGCCCCCGTCACCACGAGGCCTACGCCTGGCAGGCTGAAGCAGCGGTCGATGGCGAGGCGGAAGCCCCGCTCGGATTCGGCCCCGCGCGGGGCCGCCCCGTCGCCGGCCTCCTCCAGCCGGGCCAGCACCTCCGGGATGCCGGCGCCGGTGAGGGCGGAGCAGGGCAGGATCGGCGCCCCCGCGAGGCCGGTGCCGGCGAGGAGGGCGCGCACCGCCTCGGTGACGGCGGCGATCCGCTCCGGCCCGGCCCTGTCGGCCTTGGTGAGGGCGACGATCCCGCGCGAGAGGCCCAAGAGGTCGAGGATGGCGGCGTGTTCGCGGGTCTGGGGCATCACGCCGTCGTCGGCGGCCACCACGAGGAGGGCGCAATCGACTCCCGTCGCCCCGGCCACCATGGTGCGCACCAGCCGCTCGTGGCCCGGCACGTCCACGAAGCCCAGGGAGAGGGCGCCCCGCCGGGCATAGGCGAAGCCGAGATCGAGGGTGATGCCCCGGGCCTTCTCCTCGGGCAGCCGGTCGGCATCGATTCCGGTCAGCGCCTTCACCAGCGCCGTCTTGCCGTGGTCGATATGCCCCGCCGTCGCGACGATCATTCTTTTGGACTTCGCGTCGTGGATGGGAGGGGCGGCGCGGATCCACTCCGCGCCGCCTTGTGTCAGCCCTTGATCCGGGTCTCGGCCAGTTCCGACATGCAGGTGTCGTAGGGCGTGAAGGCCACCCTTTCCGACACCGCGAACAGGGTGAAGGGCGAGTACAGGAACAGGGCCTTGGCCTCGTCCTGCAGGTAGCGCTCCACCTCCCGCACCACGCCCTCCTGCGCCGCCGGCTCTGCGGTGTGCAGGAGTGTGTCGTAGAGGGCGTCGAAGGCGGGATCCTCCGGGCCCTGGCGCAGGGTCGCGTCCTTGCCGAAGAACTCCCGGTGGACGCAGGCGACCGGGTATTGCGGCGTCCAGTCGAAGTACCATTCGAGCTTGACGTCGAAATCCTCCGGCAGGTCGCCCCGGTCGCTCACGAAGCGGGCCGAGAGGCCGATCTCCGCGAGGTTCCGGCCGATCGCCTCGACCACGCCTGTCCAGGCGGGGGACGCGACGAACACGAGCGCCCGGCCCCCGAGCCCCGCCTTCTCCAGCACCGCCTTCGCGGCCTGGGGATCGTGCGGGAACGGCGTCATGCCGGGATCCGCGCCGTAGCGGCCGGGCTGGATGAAGGCCGGGATCACCGTGCCGTAGCCATGCGCCCCCTGGTCGAGCACCGCCTGCCGGTCGATGGCGAGGTTGAGCGCCCTGCGCACCGCCGGGTCGCGCCAGGGCGAATCCGGCCGGTTCTCGTTGAAGACGCCCGTCAGGATCGTCTTGGCCTTCTTGGTCTGGATCTTCCCCTTGTCGCTCGGCGGAAAGGCCTTCGCCTCGTCCGGCGTCAGGTCGAACACCACGTCGACGCGGCCGTCACCGGAAGCCACCGAGCGGATGCCCTCCGCCTTGCCGATGACGTTGTCGTAGACGATGCGGACGCTCGGCCTGCGGGCCGGGTTCCAGTAGGTCGGGTTGGGCTCCATCACGACCCTGTCGGAGCGGGAATCGATCAGCGAGACACCCTCGGTGAGCACGAACGGGCCAGTCCCCCACGGACCGGGCGCGTCGATCACTCACCAATGGCCTTCGGCCGATCCCGTCTTCGGGTCGATGAAGCCCCACTCGTTCCAGAACCGCGTCGAGGGCAGGTGCATGCCCCGCAGCTTCATCAGCGCGGCGGAATCGCCGCCGGGGAAGCGCATGCGGACCGTGCGGTCGTCCACCGCCTCGCAGGTCACGTCGCGGGCGAAGTTCAGGAAGGCCCCCGGCGGATGCGGGTTGGTCCATTCCTGCACCTTGTCGAAGCCGAGCTTGAACATGCCGGCATCGAAGCGCTCGCCATCCTGGTAGACGGCCTCGCGCATCGTGAGTTCGAGGGTCTCCCCATCGAGCCAGCGCCAGGATTCGGCGAGGCTCGGCTGGCCGATTCCCTCGTGATCGACCCGGTTGGCCTCCTCCATCGTGTTCCACGTGATGGAGAGCCAGTTCACCGGCGACGGATCGACGACCGTCACCGTGTTGTGGGGGCCAAAGGCGCCGCCGCCTCCGGGATCCCCGGTCGCATGCGCGTCCATGCTTCCTCCTGTCATCGCCCGCGTGGCGCGCGGGACGGCCGCCGGATTGGCGGTGCGCAATCTATGATAGGGCGCAATCGGTCGCGCGCAATCGACCTTCCGGGCCGGCTCGCCGGGGCAACTTGCTAAGGTCGATTGCCAAGGTCGCTTGCCAAGCCGGCTTCGGGCACCCAAACACCATCGGACCGCAGGGCACCCGCGTGGGGCGGGGGCCGGGCTGGCGGAGGCGGTGATGGAACCGGGCGGGATGACGGGCAGGGCGCAGGCCGGGGCGCGGGCGGTGGACCTGCGGCTCTACGGGCTCCTCGATACCGGCGCGAGCGGCGGCGACGGCGCGGTCCTGGGCCGCCTCGGCGCCGAGGCGGTGGCGGGCGGCTGCACCCTGCTCCAGTACCGCGAGAAGGACATCGCGGATGCCCGCGCGGCGGTGGAGCGCCTGCGGGCGATCCGCGCCGCGATCGGCGGGCAGGTGCCGCTCCTCGTGAACGACCGCGTCGACCTCGCCCTGGCGGCGGGGGCGGACGGGGTGCATCTCGGCCAATCGGACCTGCACCCGGCCGACGCGCGGCGGCTGCTGGGGCCGCAGGCGATCATCGGCCTCACCGTGAAGACCGCCGCCCAGGCGGACGAACTCTACCGGCTCCCGGTGGATTACGCCTGCATCGGCGGGGTCTTCGCCACGACGAGCAAGGACAACCCGGACCCGCCGGTCGGCCTCGACGGGCTGTCGCGCATCCTGTTCCGGGCGCGGCTGGCGCGGGGGCCGGGCCTGCCGGTCGGGGCCATCGCCGGCATCGACGCCGGCAACGCGGCGCAGGTGATCGCGGCGGGGGCGGACGGGGTCGCCGTCATTTCGTCCCTGTTCGGCGCCGAGCCGGTGCGCCAGAATGCCCGCCACCTGCGGGGGCTGATCGACGCCGCCCTCGCCGAGCGCGGAGCGCACCGATGACGGCCATCGCGGTCACTCTGGCGGGCTCGGATTCCGGCGGCGGCGCCGGCATCCAGGCCGACCTCAAGACCTTCTCGGCGCTCGGCGTCTACGGCGCCAGCGTCGTCACCGCCCTGACGGCGCAGAACACCCGGGGCGTCCAGGCCATCCACGAGGTGCCGGCGGAGTTCGTCACCCGGCAGATCGAGAGCGTGTTCTCCGACCTGACGGTCGGCGCGGTGAAGATCGGGATGCTGTCCCGGCCGGAGGTCATCCTCGCCGTCGCCGACGGCCTCGCCCGCCACGCGACCGGGATTCCGGTGGTGCTCGATCCGGTGATGATCGCCACCAGCGGCGACCGGCTGATCGCCGACGAGGCAGTGGCCGTGCTGCGCGAGCGCCTGCTGCCGCAGGTCGATCTCGTGACACCGAACCTCCCCGAGGCCGCCGTCCTCCTCGGCGACGATAGTGAGGAGGACGGCGCCGTCCTGGCGCAGCGGCTCCTCGCCCTCGGGGCGCGGGCGGTGCTGGTGAAGGGCGGGCACGGGACCGGGCCGGAAAGCGTCGATTACCTCGCCACCGCCGAGGGTATCGAGCGCCGCCTCGCCGCCCCGCGCGTCGAGACCCGCAACACCCACGGCACCGGCTGCACCCTCTCGGCGGCCATCGCCGCGCTCCTCGCCCGGGGCCTGCCCCTGCCGGAGGCCGTCGCCGCCGCCAAGGATTACCTCACCGCCGCGATCCTGGCCGCCGACGAACTCGCCATCGGCGGCGGCCACGGGCCGGTCCACCATTTCCACGCCTGGTGGGGTGAGCGCGGCTGATGTGCATCGCCCCCGCCGAAACCTTGCGCCCGTCATCCGTTTGCGTTTGAAGAAGCGTACGATCGTTCGATGAACGGAACGGCCGGGCGGATCGAAGGACCATGCGGGATCAGGTGGAACGGCAAGGGGATCGGCAAGGAGACCGGCCGGAGAAGGTCGGCAGGACGCGCGACCTGCTGACGGGGGCGCAGGTCCTGTCGGGGCAGCTCGGCAAGACGATCCAGCGCCTGCGCAAGGCCTACAACCTGTCCCTGTCGGACCTCGCCGAGCAATCCGGCGTCGCCAAGTCGATCATCAGCCAGATCGAGCGCAACGAGACCAACCCGACGCTCGCCACCATCTGGCGCCTGTCCCAGGCGCTCGACGTATCCATCGAGCGGGTCCTGGCGGCGGGCGACGAGGAGCCCTTCATCGAGAAGACCTCCCGCGCCGACACGCCGATCCTCCTCTCCGAGGACGGCAAGGTGCGGCTCGCCATCGTCGGCTGGATTAAGACCGTCGAGTGGCTGCAATGGTACGAGGTCAGCGCCGATCCCGGCGGCGTGCTCGATTCCGACCCGCACCAGCGCGGCTCGGTGGAATCGCTGTCGGTGACGGAGGGCGTGTTCGAGGTCGAGGTCGGCGGCGCCCTCCAGCGGGCGCGGCCCGGCGAGACCCTGCGCTACCGCTGCGACCGGCCGCATCTCGTGCGCTGCGCCGAGGGACCGGGCCGGGCCACCATGGTGGTCATCATGAAGGCCGCCGTGATGGAATAGCCGGGGCGCCGCCCCGGCACCCCGCCAAAGGGCGCAGCCCTTTGAGATCCGTGACTTACCGCCCGGTGTTCACCCAGCGCACGATGTCGGCCAGCACCATGACCAGCGCCTGATCGAGGGCGCGGGCGCCAGAGCCCGCATCGAGCGAGCCCACCGGCACGCGCGCCGTGAAGATCCGCGCCGCCGCGACGCGGCCCGTGCCGTCCGCCACCAGCTTGAGCGACAGGTCTACCACCGCCTCGCCCGTGGCGGTCTGGATGTCGAAGGCGCGGATCTCGCTGATGAGCTGGTAATCCGCGTTCACCTTGTCGCCGGGCCGGCTCACCGAGCGCAGCCGGCCGGCATTCTCCAGGCTCTGGATGATCCGCGTCTGGATCAGGCGCGGCAGTCGGTCGGCCCACTGGCCGCCGCCGAGGAAGGACAGGGAGCCGGCGCCCTCGCGCACGATGATCCGGTCCGCCTCGAAGGGCTGGATGCCGACCGGTTCGGACACCACGATCGCCCGCCCCGACGCCACGGGCCGCCCGCCCGCCGGGAGGGCGGCGAGGTCGAAGGTGAGGGGCGCCGCACCGCCGGCGCAGCCGCCCAGCAGGGCGGCGGCCAGCAGGGTCGCGGTCGGGAGGACCGAACGGATCATACACACAACCTAATTGCGCCTGCCGACGCGAGGCGGCAGGTCACCAAATCCATGCAGCCAAAACTATGCCGTAAGCGAAAGGCTGCAGTGCGGCTCAGCACAAACGTGGCCCCGACGCACGAGTCAGCGGCCACCGTTGTATTCGGGCAACGTCGGCTTGCCGCCGAACAGGACCTGCGAGGGGTCTTTCTCCAGGCTGCGCACGGTGCGGTTCAGGGTACCGAGGGTGCGCTGCCCGTCGCCGGACAGGGCCTCGACCTCCCGGCGGCTGCTCCCCGAGAGGCGACCGAAGCTCGTGGAGATGCTGGCGGTGCGCTTGTCGAGGTTCTCCGACATGGTGCGGAAGGCCCGGCCCGCGTCGCGCACGGAGATCGCCGCCTCGCGGATCTCCACGAAGGTGCTCGTCCCCTCCTTGCCGGAGGCCGAGCCGAGGAAGCCCTCCGCGCCCTTCAGCACGGCGTCGATCCGGTCGGCCGAGGCGTCGAGCTTGGCCGCCAGCGAGCGGGCGTCGTGGAGGCCGGCCTGGATGTCGGGGGCGGAATTGGCCAGCGCCGCGGAGAACCTGTCGGCGTTGTCGATCACCCGGACGACGCGGTTGCCGTCCACCGCCTTCACCAGCGACGACATGGCCGGCGCCGCGTCGGCCAGGGTCTTCGAGAAGGTCTCGACGTTGGCGAGGGTGCGGGAGATCGCGCCCTCGTTGCCCGCGACCAGCCGGTCGAGGTGGGAGAGCATGTCGTCCGCCCGCTGCGCCACCTGCCGCGCCAGGGCCATCATGTCCTGTATGTCGGAGGTCTGGGCGAAGATCGTCGCCGGCTCTCCGTTGGCGCCGGGCTTCAGGGGCGGCGCGTCGGCGTCGCCGCCGGTCAGCGCGATCACCGAGACGCCGGTCAGCATCGCCGAATCGAGCCGGGCGCGGGTGTCGGACTTGAGCGGCGTCGAGGGCTCGACCTTGACCATGGCGAGCACCCGGCGCGGGTCCTGCGGGGCGAGGTGGATGTCCGTCACCTCGCCGACCTTGATGCCGTTGAAGGTCACGCTCGATCCGCGCGACAGGCCGCCGACCGAGCCGGAGAAGACGATGCGGACCTGCTCGCTCACCTGCCGGGACGAGCCGCCCGCGATCCACAGGGTGAAGCCGAAGCCGGCCAGGATGACGGCGAGGGTGAAGGCCCCGATCAGGGCGTAGTTCGCGCGGGTTTCCATGAGGTCAGCCTCCGGTCGCTGCGGCGAGGGAATCCTGGGGCGGCGCGCGCACGGCCGAGGGCCCGCCCGCGACGGCGCGGGCGCGCTTGCCGTGGAAATACGAGCGCAACCAGGGATGGGGGTTTTCCAGCATCTCCTCCACCGTACCGGCGGCGATGATCTGGCCGTCGCCCAGCGCCGCGATGCGGTCGCAGGCGGTGTAGAGGCTGTCGAGGTCGTGCGTGACCATGAACACGGTCAGGCCCAGCGTCTCCTTGAGGGTGGAGACGAGGTCGTCGAACTCGCCCGCGCCGATCGGGTCGAGGCCCGAGGTCGGCTCGTCGAGGAACAGGATCTCCGGGTCCAGCGCCAGGGAGCGCGCCAGCGCGGCGCGCTTGATCATGCCGCCCGAGAGTTCGGAGGGGAGCTTGTCGGCGGCGTCGGGCTTGAGGCCGACCATCTCGATCTTCAGCCGGGCGAACTCGTCGAGGAGCCGGCCGGAGAGCTTCAGGTGCTCGCGCATCGGCACCTGGATGTTCTGCTTCACGGTGAGGGCGGAGAACAGGGCGCCCTGCTGGAACAGCACCCCCCAGCGGGTCTCCATCCGCCGCCGCTCGGCATAGGTGAGGCCGTCCACGTCCTGGCCGAACACCTCGATCGTGCCCGAGCGCTTCGGCACGAGGCCGAGGATCGTGCGGGTGAGCACGGACTTGCCCTGCCCGGACGGGCCGACGAAGCCCAGGATCTCCCCCCGGCGGATGTCGAGGTTGAGACCCTTCAGGATGGTCTTGTCGCGGAAGCCGACCACGAGGTCGCGCACGCGGATGATGGGGCTGTCGCTCACCGGGCGGAACTCAAAAGTCGATGGCGGCGAAGAACACCGCGAACAGGCCATCGAGGACGATGACCATGAAGATGGACTTCACCACCGAGGCGGTGACGCGGCGCCCGAGGGACTCGGCCGAGCCCTCGACGGCGAAGCCCTCGATGGTGGCGATGAGCCCGATGGTCAGGGCCATGAACGGCGCCTTGATGAGGCCGACGATGACGTGGTGCACGCCCACCGCCGCCTGCAGCCGGGCGAGGAACTGGTCGAGGGTCAGCCCGCCGTAGAGCATCGCCGTGAGGCCGCCCCCGGCGAGAGCCGCGAGGTCGCCGAGCAGGGTCAGCATCGGCAGGCTGATCATCAGCGCCAGGACGCGCGGGACGATGAGGATCTCGGTGGCGTCGAGGCCCATGACGCGCAGGGCATCGACCTCCTCGCGCATCCGCATGGAGCCGATCTCGGCGGTGATGGCCGAGCCGGAGCGGCCCGCCACCATGATCGCCGTGAGCAGCACCCCGAGTTCGCGCAGGATCAGCAGGCCGATCAGGTTCACGACGAAGGTCTGCGCCCCGAACCGCTGGAGCTGGAAGATGCCCTGCTGCGCGACGATGCCGCCGACGAGGAACGAGATCAGCACGATGATCGGCGCGCCGTTCATCGCCATCTGCTGGACTTGGTTGACCAGGGCGGTGCCCCGGAAGGTGCGCGGGCGCAGGGCGACGCGGGCGCAGGCCGCCACGACCTCGCCGAGGAAGGCGATGCCGGTGCCGAATTCCTTGCCCCCCCGCACGACCTGGCGGCCGGTCCCGTCGAGGAGCGACAGGGGGAAGCGCAGGCGCGGGGCGGGGGCCGGCGGCTCGCCCCGGATCACCACCTCGCCGAGGAGCGTCCGGTGCTCGGGCCGCGTGCCGAGATAGGCGAGGGTGCCCCCCGACGCCTCGACCTCCGCGCGGGTCCGTTCGAGAACCCAGGCGCCGAGGGTGTCGAGCCGTTCGATCTCCCCGAGGTCGACCACGAGTCGCGCGGGTCCGCCCGCCGCGATCCGGGCGGCCGCGGCCTCCACGGCCGGCGCTTGGTCGGCGGTCCAGCGACCGCCGAGCCGCAACCGCCCGTCAGCCGCCTCCGTCAGCGATGCGGTGCCGGGCGCGAGCCCTTCGGTCAGCAACAGGGGGTACTCCTTCACCGGCGGTGTCGCACGATCGAGCCCGCTCCCGCGCCGGGAGCGGATCGTAAGGCCAGGCTTGCCCTGCCCCGTCCGTGCGGCAGGACACGCCATCGCGAGATGTCATGCTGCGCCACGGTTATGACGAGATTACGGTTGACGGTTTCTCTCTTGTGCAGCGGCCAGCGCCAGAATGACGCCGCAGGCCGAGAGCGGCGCCATGGCGAGGAAGGCGAGCGCCCCCGCCTCGCGGTAGACGAGCCCGCTCGCCAGCGTCGCCGTGACGGCGATTCCCGCGTTCACCGCCGAGAGGGTGCCCTGCGCCCGGCCCCGCGCGCCCTCCGGCGACAGGGACGAGACCGCCTCCATCGCCCCGAGCTGCGTCGCGCCGAAGGTGAGGCCGTGCAGGACCTGCAGCGGCACCAGCGTCTCCATCCGGTCGCCCACCAGATAGAGCCCCGCCGCCCGCAGGATGCCCGCCGCCCCGCCGAGGACGAGGAGCGGCACCGGCCCGCGCCAGGAGGCGGGCAGGCGAGGGGCCGCCGCGAACAGGACGATCTCGGCGAGCACCCCCGTCGCCCACAGGGCGCCGACCTGCGTCGCGGAGAGGCCGTGCGCGGTCCAGTGGATGCTGCCGAAGCCGTAAACCGCCGCGTGCCCCGCCTGGATCGCGGCGGCGGCGCCGATGCACAGCCACAGCCGCCGGGGCAGGGGCGGGCCCTTGCCCCCCGCCGCGCGGCGGGGCGCCTCGGCCGGGGTGCGGTCGAGGAGCGCGGTGAATCCGGCGATCAGGGCGAGGCCGGTGAGCAGGATCGGCACGGCGAGTTGCCCGCCGAGCGCCGCGAGCAGGACCCCGCCCGCGAGGTTGGCAAGGAGGAACGCGATCGAGCCCGCCATGCGGATGCGCGAATAGGCGAGGCGGGGATCCCGCCGGGCGGCGGCGAGGGTCAGATAATCGATGGAGGGCACCAGGGGCGCGGCGGCGACCGCGTTCAGCACGGTCAGCACCGCGAGCGCGGGCCAGCCGAACCCGGAGGCCGGGGCCATGGCGGCATAGGTCGCCGCGACGCCGAAGCTGCCCGCCACGATCAGCCGCCGCGCCCCGAGCCCCCGGTCGATCAGCCCCATCAGCGGCGCCGTGGCGACGATCCGCGTGGCGATGGGCAGCGCCAGCAGCAGGCCGATCACCCCGGCATCGAGCTTGAGCGTGGCGAGCCAGACCGGCAGGAACGGCATGGCGATGCCGATCTCGGTGAAGACGACGGCGTAGAGCAGCGACAGGCGCAGCGCGCCGGGGGTAGCGGGCACGGGGAAAAGGGGCTGTGGGACGGAGGCCGTCGTAAGCGCCCGTTAAACCGCTTCTGTCAATGTTGAGGGGTTCGGGACGCGCCGGGCGCGGGGTCTTCGCCCCGCCGGGCGCCCCTGTCGGAAGCGCCGTTGATGTCCGGTCTGCCCAGCGCCCACGCGATCGATGCTGCGGAATACGCGGCGATCGAGGCGACGATCGGCGCCAGCGAGCGCGGCCAGCACTTCCTCGCCGAGCATGCCCGCCGGGCCCGCGCCGAGGAGATGGCGACGGTGCTGAACGCCATCGAGCGGCTGGAGCGCAGCGTCACCGCCGAGCGTCCCGTCGATGCGGTGGGCAGCCTGCGCGGCGGCCTCGCGGAGATGGCCGAGGCGATCAGCCGGACCAAGGCCGAGATCTCGGCGATCAGCGTGCCCGACGGCGACCAGACCCGCCTCACCTCCGCCTCGCAGGCCCTCGACGCCATCGTGCGGGCCACCGAGCAGGCGACCTCCGACATCCTCGGCGCCGCCGAGGCGGTGCAGGAGGCGGCCTGGACCCTGCGCGAGCGCAACGTCGAGCCGGAGACCTGCGAGGCCCTCGACCGCCACGCGACCGCGATCTACACGGCCTGCTCCTTCCAGGACCTCACCGCGCAGCGCACCGCGCGGATCATCTACACCCTCCGCTACCTGGAGGACCGGATTGCCTCCATGATCGCGATCTGGGGCGACGAGATCGCGCGGGTCCCGCCCCCTCCGGGCGCGAGCGAGGGCGCCCTCGCCATCGACGAGGATCTCTGCCAGATCGACGTGGACCGCTACATCGCCATGTCGGTGCCGGCCATGACGGCGGCGGCCATCGCCGCCCAGCCGGGCAGCCCGGCCCTGCACGAGGACATCGTGTTCGTCCCGGTCTCGACCCCGCCGGAGCCGGCCGCGCCGCCCGCCCCCGTGCCGGAGCCCAAATCGGAGCTTTCGCCGCCGCACTGGACGGAAGAGGAGCCCGCCGACGCCCTGTTCGAGTTCTCCCTCGCCGAGCCGGAGGCCATGAGCCTGGACGGGCTCGATGCCGAGCCGGCCGAGAAGCGCCTCGCCCTCTTCGCCTGAGGCAATCCGAGCCGATATAGGGGGCGCCCACCCGCGTCAGCCCCCTCGATCCCATTCCCCACGATCCCTTGGCCCTGCACCTCATCAAGCTCAGCGTCGGCCCGGCCTCCATGGCCGATCTCGCCGCGCGACAGGCGGGCCAGGCGGCCCAGCCGGTCCATGTCACGCGCACCCTGCCCAAGCGGCACCGGGAGATCGCGGGCAAGGGCTCGATCTACTGGGTGATCCGGGGAAGCCTGTGCTGCCGCCAGGCCATCGTCGCCCTGGAACCGCTGACCGGCGAGGACGGGATTCCCCGCTGCCGCATCGTGCTCGCCCCGCCCCTGGTGCCGGTGGTCCCCCGGCCCTGCCGCCCGTTCCAGGGCTGGCGCTACCTCGCGGCCGGCGACGCCCCGGCCGATCTCGGCGCGGGGCTCGGCGGCGACGTCGCCGAGATGCCGGAAAAGCTCCGCCGGGAACTCGCCGCCCTCGGCCTGCTCTAGGACCGCGCGCCCCGTGAAGGCGCGCGACCCCGTCTCGCTCAGGCCCCTTCGAAGCGCCCGCTGGCATGGGCCAGCATCGTGTAGACCTTGCCCGTCTCGGAGGTGAGGTAGGCGTCGGTCCGCTTGGCGTCGGGGTCGTTCTTCACCACGTCGCCGAGCAGGCGCTCGAACTCGCTCACGTAGCGGTCCACGCTGCGCCGGAACTCCTGATCCGAGCGGTAGCGCCGCTGGATCTCGGTGAAGGTCGTCTGCCCCTGCGCCGTGTAGATGCGCGGCGTGAACAGGTTCGGCTCACCCCGGCGGTACCGCTCCCACAGGTCGACGGCGGTGCGGTGCTCGATCATCCGCGCGATGTCGGTGGAGATCGTGTCGAGGGCGATCCGGCCGGTCTCGGCGGCGAGCTTCCCGTTGCGCGGGGCAGGGGAGGCGGCCGGCGCCGGGGTCGGAGCCGGTGCAGTGCGGGCCGGGGCGGTCGCGGCCGGGTTCTCCTCGTCGTCATCCAGCGAGGCGCGGGTGAGGAGGTCGGAGAGCCAGCCCTTCTTGTTGTTGCCCGCCCCCGTGGCGGGGGCCGGGTTGACCGGGCGCGGCGTCACCGGGCGGGTCTCGCTGCGCGCCGGGGCCGGGCGGGGCGCCGGGCTCGGCGCGGGCGCCTGCACCGGGGCCTGCACCGGAGCCGGGCTCGGCGCCGAAGCGGTGGGAGCCGGCGCGGCCGGGGTCGGCGGCAGCGAGGCGGGCGCCGCGAGGGAGCGGCTTCCCCCCTCCGCGACGCGCCGCTGCGTCTGGGCGATGGGCTGCGCGACGTCCACCGTGCGGCCGGTGCGGGCGACCAGGGCCGACAGCTCGTTGAGGGCCTTGATCTGGTCGGCCACGACCCGGCGCATCTCGCCGGCCGCGTCCTGGGTCTCGCGGGGCAGTTCGAGGACGCCGCGGGCGAGGTCGGCGCGGGTGGATTCGAGCTCGCTGCGGATGGACGAAGCCATCTCGCGCAGGTTCGTCACCGATTCCCCGAACCGGCTCTGCGCCTCCTCCAGGCCCTCCCGCATCTCGCGGGAGGCCGCATCGAGGGCTTCGCGCACCCCGGCGGCGGCCTTCTCGGCCTCCGCCCCGGCATCGTCCTTCAGGCCGGCGAAGGCCCCCGTCACCTGCTCGCCCGCGCTCTCGGCGGAGCGGGCGAGGGCGTCGGTGAGCGCGCGCGCCCGGTTCTCGGCCTCGCGCAGCACCTTGTCGATCTGGCCGGCGAAGGCCGAACCGCGCGATTCCAGGGTCTCGGCCCGGGCCTCGAACTCGGACATGGCGGTGGCGAGCGCCCGCTCCCGCTCGGTGAGGGCGGTGGAGAGACGGGTCTCGACGGCGTCGAGGGAGGTCGCCGCCCCGTCGAGGTTGCGGGCGAGGTCGTTCGCCTCGCGCAGGGCCCCTTCCGAGGCCTCGCGCAGGGCCGCGACCTGGGTCGAGACGTCGGCCCCGGCCCGGTCGGTCTCGGCGGCGACGCGCTCCAGTTCGGTGCGGATCTGCGAGAGCCGGCCGGAGAGGTTGCGCTCGATGGCGCCGAGGTTCGAATCCGCCCCCGCCACGAGGCCGGTCAGGGCCGCGTTGGCGCTCTCCACGCGGACGATCACGCCGCCCAGCTCACGGGTGAGCCGGTCGTTGGTCTCCGCGAGGTCGGCCAGGGTCCGGCCAGCGCCCTCGTCCACCGCCGCGCGGAGGATGTCGGCCGAGGCGCGGGTCTGGATCGCGAGGCGTTCGGTGCTGGTGCGCAGGGTCTCGGCCAGCGGCAGGCCGGTCTCCTCCAGCACCCGCTCGATGGTCCCGGCCCGGTCGGACAGGGCGTCGGCGAGGTCGCGCATCGGGCCGTCCACCGCCGCGCGGAACCGCGAGACGTGGCCCTCCAGCTCGGAGCCGACGCTGTCGCCGCTGGCGTTGAGGCTGTCGAGCAGGGCGCCGCCCCGCTCCTCGATGGCCCGGACCAGGGTCTCGGCGCTCTCGGCGAGGCGGCGGGCGAGGGCTTCGCCACGGGCGTCCACCAGGGAGCCGAGGGCGTTGGCCCGGCGCTCGAAGCCCATGCCCATCGCTTCGGCGCGCTGGTCGATGAGGGCGGCCAGGGCCGCCTCGCGGGCGGCGAGCGTCGCGGCCAGGGTCGCCGTGTGGGCCTCGACCTGTTCCGCATGGGCCTGCGCCCGTGCGTCCAGGGCGGCGCCCAGGCCGGCGGTGCGCTCGTCCATGAGGCCGGCGAAGGCGTCGTGACGCTCGTCGAAGGCCGTGGCGAGGGCGTCGGCGCGCTGGCCGACGAGATGCGCGAAGCGCTGGATGCGGCTGTCGATCCGCTGGGTGAAGGCGTCCGCGCGGGCATCGACCTCGCGGGTGAGGTCCTGCGTACGGCCTTCCACGACCCCGTCGAGGTCGCGCAGACGGGTCTCGAACACCTCGGTCAGGGCGCCGACCCGGTCGTCGGCCGCCTCGATCAGGCCGCGGCTGCGGCTGTCGAGGAGCCCGTCGATGGCCGTGCGGGCCTCGTCGAAGGTGGTGCGCAGGGCCGCGAGGCGGGCGTCGAACAGGTCGGCCATGCCGGCGGGCGCCGTGTTGAGGACGCTGCGGATCTCGTCGGTCTGGGTGGCGATCGCCTGGGCGATGTCGCCGCCACGGGTCTCCACGAGATCGCGCAGACCGTCCTGGGCCTCCTCGAACAGGGTCCGCAGGCGCTGGGTGCGGCTGTCGAGGGTCGCGGCGAGCTGACGCTCGCGGGTCTCGACCAGGGCCGCCACGGCGGCGGGGGCCTCCTCGAGCAGGCTGCGCAGGGTCTGCAGGCGCTCGTCCACGGAGGCGGCGAAGCGGCCGCTGCCGCCTTCGACCGCCGCGTCGAGGGTGGCCTGGGCCTCCTCGAACAGGCTGCGAAGGCCCTCGGCGCGGGCGTCCAGGGTCTCGGCGAGGCGGTTGCCCCGGCCCTCGACCAGATCCTCCAGGCGGCCGAGGCGGGCGTCGAACAGGTTGCCCAGGGCCTCGGTGCGGCTCTCCAGCGCCCCGGCGGCTCCCGTCAGCGCGCCTTCCAGCGCCGTGACGAGTTCGCGGCCACGGCCGTCCAGGGCCTCGCTGAGGGGGCCCGTGCGCCCGTCGAGCGTCTCGACCAGGGTGTGGGCGTGCCCGTCCAGCATGATGCGGATCTGGTTGGTGCGGTCGTCGAGCAGGCCGTGCACGGTGCGCACGCCCTCGTCCAGCAGGCCGCTGATGTCGCCCGTGCGGCTCGCCAGCGTATGGCCGAGGCGGCCCTCGCCCTCCTCGAGCATCCGCTCGGCGTCGGCGATGGTCTGCTGCAGCTTGGCGAGGACGCCCTCGCCCCGGTTGTCGATGAGTTCGGCGAGCGAGGTGCTGCCGGTGTCGAACAGGCGGGCGAGCTCGGTGATGCGGTTGCCGATGACGCCGAACACCGCCCGGCCCTTCTCGTCCAGCTCCTTCGACATCGCCTCGGTGCGCTCGTCGATGAGGCGCCCGAGCAGGTCGGAGCGTTCGGCGAAGGCGGCGCGCACCTCGTCGGTGCGGGCCGACAGGGCGGTGTCGGCGGCGGTGGCGCGCTCGTCCACGAGGGACGCGATCTCTTCCGCGCGGGCCGCGAGGGAGACGTCGAGGGCGCGGGTGCGCTCCTCGACGGCGCCGGTCAGGGCGGCGATGCGTTCGGCCATGGCCGCGTCGAGGCCGCCGGTGCGGGTCTCGATCGCCTCCACGAGGTCGCGGGTGCGCTGGGTCAGCTCCGCGTCGACGGCGCGGGTGCGCGCCTCGATCAGGCGGATCGCCTCGAAGGCCTGCGAGCCGAAGCTCTCGTCCACGAGGCGGGCGCGCTCTTCCAGCGTCGCGCCGATCTCCTCCAGGCGGCGCAGGACCGTGCCGTCGAACCGCTCCGCGCCGGTATCGAGGGCGCGGGCGATCTCGCCGGTGCGGCGCTCGACCTCGGCGCCGAAATCGACGGAGCGGACCTGGAAGTCGCGGGCGGCGGCGGCGAAATGGGAATCCACGGACTCCACGAGGCCGCGACCGCCTTCCTCGACGATGCGGGCCATCTCGCCCGTGCGGGCGGACAGGGCCTCGTCCAGGGCGGCGGTGCGGGCGTTGAGGGACTCGTCCAGGGTCGAGGCGCGGGTGGCGAAGGTCTCGTCCAGGGCGGCGGCGCGGGTGGCGAAGGTCTCGTCCAGGGTGGCGGCGCGGGTGGCCAGCGCCTCGGTGAGGGCGGCGGTGCGCGCGGCCAGGGTCTCGGTGAGGGCGGCGGCGCTGGTGCCGATCTGCCCGTCGAGCTGGCCGACCAGGGTGGCCATGGTCTCGGCCACCTCGGCGGTGCGCTTGGCGACCTCGGCGGTGTGCCGGGCGGAGCGCTCCTCCAGGGAGCCGAGATGGGTCTCGATCAGGCTGCCGGCCTCGCGGGCCTGGCCCGCGATGGTCTCGGCCACGGCTTGGCCCCGGTCGGAGAGGAGGCGCGTGACCTCGTCCAGCTGGTGGCCCACGGTCTCGCCGAGGGCGGCGGTGTCGCGGCCGATCCGGTCGGCGAGGATGTCGCCCCGGGCGATGGTCTCCTGCAGGGCGGCGAGGCGGCTGCCCAGCACCTCCTCGATGACCTTGACCCGCCCGTCGGCGGTCTCGGCGAAGGTGTCGCCGCTGCGGCCGAGGCTGTCTGCGATGCGCGCCCCCTGGCTCGCCACGGCGAGCACGATGTCGCGGCCGGTGCCGGCGATGCGGGCGTGGGTCTCCTCCGCGTGGGTGGAGAGCAGGTCGGCCACGTCGCGCCCATGGGCGCCGAAGGTGGCCTCGATCTCGCCGAGGCGGCTCGACAGGTCGGACGCGACCTGCGCGGCGGCGCGCTCCAGGGCGCCGGTCGTGGCGCTGGTGCGGGCGGCGAGTTCCCGGTCGAGCCCTTCGAGGGCGACGCGCAGTTCCGTGACGGCGGCGCCGCCCCGCGCGCCCAGTTCCTCGGTCGCCCGCTCGGCGGCCTCGCGGAAGCGGGTGAGCAGGATGGCGGATTCCGCCTCGATGGCCCCCGTGACCTCGGCCGAGGCGGTGCGCAGCAGGCCCAGGCTCTCGGTGAGGCGCGTCGCGGCCTCGGCGACGCGGGTCTGCGCCGCCTCGCCCGCATTGGCGGCGGCCGCACGGATGATCTCGGCAGCCTCGCTGGCGCGGCCGTCGATCTCGCCCGACAGGTGCTCGACGCTGGTGCGCAGGCTGCGCACGGCATCCCCGGCGCCGGTCTCGAAGCCCCGGCCGAGGGTCGTGAAGGCCGCCTCCAGGCCCTCGGCGGCTTCCCGCGCCCGCCCGGCGACGAGGCCGCTGGCCCGCTCGGCCGCCGCGTCGAGGCGGTTTTCCAGGCCCGCCCCCTCGACGGCGATGGTCTCGTGCAGGCGGGAGACGATGCCCTCCATCCGCTCGGCGAGTTCACCGCCGCGTCCGCTGACGGCATCCCCGATCCGGTCGGCGGCGGCGACGATGTCGTCGCGCACCGCGTCGGCGCGGGCGGCCAGCGTCGCCGCCGCGCCGTCCGCCGCCTGGGCGAGGGTGTCCTGCGCCGTCCGGCCGCTCTGGGCGATGGCGCCGACGATGTCGCGGCCCGCCGTCTCGATCTCGGTGCGCAGGGCCGTGCCCCGGCCCGACAGGTCCTGCGTGAAGGCCGCGCCGACCTCGGAGAAGCGGCCGGTGATCTCGGCGCCCGTGGCGGCGAAGCGCTCGGTGAGTTCGGTGCCCCGGTTCAGGAAGGCGCTCTCCAGGCTCGACGCGGAGCGCTCGAAGCTCTCCCGCACCGCCTCGCCCTGCCGCGCGATGGCCGCGCCGACGCCGGCCCCGGTCTCGGCCAGGGATTCCGCGACCTTGTCCGCGCTCGAAGCGAGCCGCCCGGTGAGGGCCTGTCCCGTCGCCTCGAACGCGCCGGTGAGGACGGAGGTGCGCTCCTCGAAGGTGCGCACGAAGTCCGCGCCGACGCCTTCCAGGCTCTCGCGCACGCCCGAGCCGGTCTGCGACAGGCGCTCGATCAGCGTGTCGCCGCGCTCGCTCATCAGCCCGGTGACGCGCTCGCCCACCTCGCCGAGCGAGGCGGTGAGGGCGAGGCCCCGCGCGTCGAGGGCGCCGGTCACGCGCTCGCCGGCCCCGTCGAGGGCCGAGACGATCCGCTGGGCCGCCCCGTCGAGTTCCTGGGTGAGGTTGGTGTGCGAGCCGGCGATGGCGCCGCGCACCCGCTCGGCATTGGTGACGATGGCCTCGCGCTGCGCGACCAGCTCATCGACCAGCGAGCGGATGCGGATCTCGTTGTCGGAATAGGCGCGCTCCAGGGTGGCGATCTCGCCGCGCACCAGGGTTTCGAGCTCGCCCGCCCGGGCCAGGGCGCGCTCGACGCCATCGCCCACCGCCGCGACCTCGCGGCGGACGGTCTGCGACATGGTCAGCACGGCGTCCGTCGAGAAGCCCTCCGGCTCCGCGAGGCGCACCGCGACCTCGCCCACGGCGCGGGCGACGAGGCGCATCTCCTGGGCGCGCATGGCGAGCATCGCCACGACGACGAACAGGATCACCGGCCCGAGCAGCGCCGAGACGGCGCCCATGGCCTGGAGCGGGGGCAGGCCGGCGACGAAGCCGGCGAGGTCGCCGCCCGATTGCGACCAGACGATGCCGCCGAGCGCCCCGATCCAGGCGAGGCCGGCGAGCGAGGCGACGATGTAGGGCTTGCGCGAGGGACGCACCCGCAGGGTCTGCTGCAGGATGCCGATGTTGCGCCGGTCGTCGTTGGCCACCAGGGAGCGGTCGGGCGGCAGCAGGCCGCCTTCCCGGCGGGGCCGGTCGAGATCGGGGGAGGGCAGGTCCGAGGCGAGGGGCGGATCCTGCGTCAGCGGCATCGGGCCGCCCGGCGGGCGCTCGATGTCGAGACGGGGCGGGGGCAGGCGGCCCGAGGCGTCGCGCCCGCCCTCGAGCAGCGGATCGGTGTCGCCGACATCCGGGAGCCGGGGCTCCGAACGGGCGCCGCCGTCGCGCATCAGGGCGTCCAGGCTCAGTGCCTGTTCGATGGCTGAGAGAGCGGCCTCGGCCGGGTCCTTCAGCTTTTTGTCCGTCGCCATGAAACGCCTCACACGCACGGGTCCGGCACTTGCATGCCGAAGACGCAACTTCCCGTTTACCACCCGAGCCTAAGGTCCGGCACCCTGCTTCGATAGGAGCGCGGGAGACCGCCCCCAGGTAACATTAACCGAATGGTTACCGCGACCGGCCCGAGGGGCGACGCCATCGTGCCAGGGACGGAGCGGAATCGCGAGGCGATGGGTGGGGGCACCCGGCCGATACCATGTGGATTGCGGGGTCTCCGATGGCAGAAATCGACCGCGCGGCCCTGGATGCCCAGACCGGGGGGGATGCCGACCTCGCCCGCGAGGTGCTGGCCCTGTTCGCGGGCGAGTGCCGCCGCCTGCTTCCCGCGCTGACCGACCCGACCCGTCCGACGATCCAGCGGGCCGATATCGCGCACACCCTGCGGGGCGCGGCGGCCGGGCTCGGCGCGGCCCGCGTGCAGCGCCTCGCCGGGGAGGCGGAGCAGGCGCTCCGCACGGACGCGGCCGGGGCCGGGGACAGCGTGGCCGTTCTGGACGCGGCGATCCGGGACGCCGTGGCCGAAATCGAGGGAGCCTGAAGCTTCGAAAGGTCGCCCCTCGGCGTCGCCGTCCGGGGCCTCGATCCGCTTGCTTTCCGTTCGGCGAGCCGCCAAGCAGACACCGCCGTCCGCCGAGCCGCCCCCACGCGGCCCGGCGCGCACGAGGAGCCCGTGAGCATGCCCAAGATCACCTACGTCGATCACGCCGGGACGGAACGCACCGTCGAGGGCAGCGTCGGCGCCACCGTGATGGAGACGGCTCTGCGCAACAACGTGCCCGGCATCGACGCGGAATGCGGCGGCGCCTGCGCCTGCGCCACCTGCCACGTCTATGTGGACGACGCCTGGATCGCCGTCGTGGGCAAGGCCCAGGACATGGAGCAGGACATGCTCGATTTCGCCACCGACGTGCGCGAGAATTCCCGGCTGTCCTGCCAGATCAAGATCACGCCGGACCTCGACGGCATGAAGGTCGCGACCCCCGCCCAGCAGGGCTGAGGGCGCCCCTCAGCGCACCAGGGCGCGGGCGGCGGCGTCGAGCCCGTCGAGGGTCATCGGGAACATCCGCCCCGCCATCAGGCGCTGCACCATCCCGATGGACTGCGTGTAGGCCCAATGGGTCTCCGGCACGGGGTTGAGCCACGCCGCCTTGTGGAAATGGTCGAGGAGCCGCCCGAGCCACACGGCGCCGGCCTCCTCGTTCCAATGCTCCACCGAGCCCCCCGGCGCGGCGATCTCGTAGGGGCTCATGGAGGCGTCGCCCACGAAGACGACGCGGTAGTCGCTGCCGTAGGTGCGGATCACGTCGGTGAGCGGCGTGCGCCCGTCGTGGCGCCTCGCGTTCTCGGTCCAGACGCCCTCGTAGACGCAATTGTGGAAGTAGAAGTGGACGAGGTGCTTGAACTCCGACCGGGCGGCGGAGAACAGCGCCTGCGCCTGCTCCACGTGCCAGTCCATCGAGCCGCCGACATCGAGGAAGAGCAGCACCTTCACCGCGTTGCGCCGCTCCGGCCGCATCCGCACGTCGATATAGCCCTGGCGGGCGCTCTCGCGGATCGTGCCGTCGAGGTCGAGTTCGTCCGCCGCGCCGGTGCGGGCGAAGCGGCGCAGGCGCCGCAGGGCGAGGCGCATGGTGCGGGCGCCGATCTCGGCATCGTCGTCGAAGTCGCGGAACTCGCGGCGGTCCCAGACCTTCACCGCCCGGAAGTTGCGGTTGCCGTCCTGCCCGATGCGGATCCCCTCCGGGTTGTAGCCGTAGGCGCCGAACGGGGAGGTGCCCCCGGTGCCGATCCATTTCGAGCCGCCCTGGTGGCGGCCCTTCTGCTCGGCGAGGCGCTGCTTCAGGGTCTCGAACAGCTTGTCCCAGCCCAGCGCCTGAAGCTGCGCCTTCTCCTCGTCGGTGAGGTACTTCTCCGCGAGCTTGCGCAGCCATTCCTCGGGGATCGGCACCGCCTCCACCGCCTCGCCGATGGTCTCCAGCCCCTTGAACACGGTGCCGAACACCCGGTCGAACCGGTCGAGATGGGCCTCGTCCTTCACGAGGGCGGTGCGCGAGAGGAAGTAGAACGCCTCGACGCTCTTATCCGGCAGGTCGCGTTCGAGCGCGCCCAGGAGGACGAGGTACTCCTTGAGGGTGACGGGCACCTTCGCGTCGCGCAGGGCCGTGAAGAACTGGAGCAGCATGGCGCGACAACGCGCGAGCCCCGCGCCGGGGTCAAGTGCGTCCGGCGATCCCGCGATGCCGCACGACGCGCCGCGCCGCAATCGCCGAATCGGAGCGAATCGCGCCAGAGTCTTGACGGCTTGCCGTTAAGTGGAATGCGGCGCTGCGGAAGACTTCGGCGGGGGCTTCGCGGCGCTGGACTCGGCTCATAAGGCCTGAATCTGGGTATAAGTCCCGAATCCTGTTGATATCCTACCTCGCGAGACTCGCGCAGTCACTTAAACCGTCACGGGAATCACCCCAACTCATCCCGAACGGTGGCGCGTCCGCGATCCTGCGGGCGAGAGCCGGTGTCGAGGAGACCTGCCGTGGCGGTCATCCTGCGTAGTTTACCCGAGTTCAAGCGGTTTCTCGCGAAGCCGGGCGCGACGATTCAAGTGGTGCGCAACACCTTCATGGACCGGCAGCCCGAGCCGACGCGGGCGGCCTACCGGGACCGGGGGATGTACGCGCCACGGGCGGTGCAGGCGCTGTCGAAGAAGGCGGCGGTGTTCAGCCTGCGCGGCTTTCCGGGCACCGTCTGGCTCTACTGGGACAAGGGCGCGCGCGGCTGGCGCTTCCAGGGGGACACCGTCACGGTGCCCCTGGTGACGGGGCTCGGCGCCCCGGACGAGATCACCTACCGCTGCAGCTTCGCGGAGGGCTACGAGCCCGTCGCCCGGGCGCGGGCGCCGCGCCGGAGCGCCGCCCACGAGGAGGCGGCCCCTCCGCCGCCCTGACCGGGGCGCCTCAGGCGCTCCCGGCCCTCGCCTGCGGCTGACCCGGCGCGGGGGCCTTGTCCGCCTCGGGGCGCGGGGCCTTCCCCACGGTCCGCCGCGCGCGGAAGACCGGCTTCGCGTCGTTCTCGCGCTTCTTGAGCAGCGTCCGGTACTCGTCCCGCCGCTCGTGGATCGAGGCGATCACGAGGCCCATCGGCACGCCGACATCCACCAGCACGGCCTCCGACAATTGCAGCGAGGCCTCGATCGTCTCCGGCACGGCGTCGTCCACGCCGAGTTCGTAGAGCGCGGTGGCGTGCCGCGCGTCGCGGGCGCGGGCGACGATGGTCAGGTCTGGCCGCTCGCTGCGCGCCGCCATCACCGCCTCCTCGACGGAGCGCGGCGTGTCGAGGGTCACGACCAGGGCGCGGGCGGTGTCGATGCCGCTGCGGCGCAGGATCTCGACATTGCCGGAATCCCCGAAATACACCGGCGCCCCCGTCCGGCGCTGCTCGGCGACGCGGGCCGCGTCGGAATCGAGGGCGAGATAGGGGATGCGGTGGCGGGCGAGCATCTCGCCCACCTGCCGCCCGACCCGTCCGTAGCCCGCGATGATGACCCGGTTCTCGACCTTCTCCGGCAGGGGCTCGGCCGTGACCATCCCCCGGGCGGTGGTGGCCGCGTGCCGGCCGATCCGGCGGCCGAGGGAGGCCAGCGCCGGGATGAGGATCATCGTCACCGTGGTGACGATCAGCGCGGCGGCCCCGACCTCCTCCGGCACGAGGCCGGTCGCCATGGCGCCGCCGATGAGCACGAAGGCGAACTCGCCCCCCGGCCCGAGGAGGAGCGCCGCCTCCAGGGCCACCGCCCGCGACAGGCCGAGCACCGGCCCGGCCATCACCACCACCCCCGCCTTGATGAGGACGAGGGCCAGCGACAGGCCGAGGATCGCGCCGGGCGAGGCCATGAGCTGCGCCGGATCGAGGTTCATCCCCACCGAGACGAAGAACACCCCGAGCAGGAGGCCCTTGAACGGGTCGATCGTCGCCTCGATCGCCCGCCGATACTCGGTCTCGGCCAGCAGCAGCCCGGCGACGAAGGCGCCGAGGGTCATCGAAAGGCCGCTCGCCGCCGCCGTCAGCGCCGTGCCGACGATCACGAGGAGGCAGGCCGCCATGAAGAGTTCGGTGGAGCGGGTGCGCGCCACGAGCTGGAACAGCGGGCGCAGGGCGAGGCGCCCCGCCACCACGATCAGCACCAGCGCCACCGCCGCCTGCCCGAGGGCGAGGGCCAGGGCGAGGCCCTTGTCGCCCCCCGTGTCCTGGCCGAGCACGGCGATGGCGAACAGGGCCGGGGCCACCGCGAGGTCCTGGAACAGCAGCACGGCGAAGCTCGCGCGCCCGGTCGGCGTGTTGAGCCGCCGCTGCTCGGCGAGCACCGGCAGCACCACCGCCGTGGAGGAGAGGGCGAGGCCGATCCCGACGATCACCGCGCCGGTCAACGGCACGTCGAGCCCGTAGAGGATGACGCCGAGGATCAGGGTCGAGCAGCCGACCTGCAGGGAGCCGAGGCCGAAGACGAGGCGCCGCAGGGTGCGCAGCCGCTCCCACGACAGCTCGATGCCGATCATGAACATCAGGAAGATCACGCCGAACTCGGCGAGGTGCGAGATCTCCGTGCGGTTGCCGATGGTGAAGAGGTGGACGGTCGGCCACTGGTTGGCGAGGCGCCCCAGTCCGAACGGGCCGAGCAGGGCCCCCGCCCCGATGAAGCCGAGCACCGGGGAGATTCGCAGCCGGTGGAAGAGCGGGACCACGATCCCCGCCGTCACGAGGAACAGGATCGCTTCCTTGTAGGAGCCGGCATGGACATCTGGCATCGGCGGCGGCTCTAACCTCGCGCTATCGTGGAATCGGGTGAGCCGCGATCATGAGGGCACGGACTCGATACGGCAACCGTCATACTGGTTGAATCGTACCCGGACCGGGGACCGATGCGTTATCGCCTGAGACATTTGCGCCCGCTCGCCCGAGGTTCCTGTGGCGAGCCGCGCGGAGGCGTAAAATAGGCACAATGCCGGGATACGGAAACATTTAAGAGAGCCTTACGCTCGACCGGGACCGAGCCCTGATAGTGACGAGGCCGATGAATTCTCTGAAGTCGATCTTCTCACGGGCCGGGCGGTCCCCGAACGGGCCGCCGAGCCGCGAGATTGCCCGCGAGCGCCGGGAATGGCGGCTCGAATCCGACCGGTGGACGCACCAGCGGCACGTCGAGAAGGGCTACCGCATCAAGTGGGGCTACGTCGCCATCGCCTATCTGGTGGAGTTCATGGTGATCGGCGCCTCGCTGGCCGGCGCATGGCTCTTCGCGGGGGTCTACAGCGACGGGGACTGGCACGCCTTCTACTTCATGCTGCTGGCGCCCCTGGTCTACGCGGCGGTGGAGCTGTGCCGGGTGCCTCTGGGCATCCTGGCGCGCACCCAGCGCTCGTATTTCATCCGGGGTCTCGCGATCCTCGGCATCATCTTCGCGGCGGGCGTCACCACGAAGTCGGTCTCGCAGCTCGGCGAGATGATGTTCCACCCCCGCCTGATGGAGGCGGCCCGCACCAAGACCGCCCTGAAGGACGCCCAGGCCGACCGCGCCACGATCGAGGACCGCATCAAGGCGGCCGACGACCGGGTGGCCTCGTACACCGCCGAACTCGACCAGATCGAGAAGCGCGCCGCCGACAACGCCCAGCAGCTCGCGGGCCTGCCGGCCCAGCGCTGCGAGCGGGTGTTCGGCACCAACTCGAAGGGCATGCGCTACCAGAACCTGAAATGCGTGACCGATCCGCGCGTCGCCGCCCTCTCGGCGGGCGTCACGAAGGCCAGCGCCGACCGCACCGCGCTGGTGAAGGACCTCGAGGTGGCCCGCAAGGACCGCGCCGCCCTCGACCGGGGCGCCGCCGACCGCAAGGTCGCCGACACCGAGCAGGCCTACCGGAACGCGGTGAACCGCTCGCAACTGCACTCCTTCACGGCCATGGTCTACGGCGTCGATCCCATCGACGTGACCGAGCAGCAGGTCCACGCCTTCCTGCGGATCTTCGTGTTCCTGCCGGCGCTCTGCGCCGCCTTCGCCTCGACCATCCTGGCGCTGTGCGCGGTCTCGACACGCCGGACCTTCATGGATGAGGACGACCTCGGCGCGGCGGTGAACCCGGAAGCGGCGCCGTACATGCTCGACGCCATCGCCGACGCCCTGCGCTCCAACCCCTCGGTGACGCGGGCGCCCGCGCAGCAGGCGTCGGTCATCCCGATGAACCGTCCGGCGGCGCAGTCGCTGCCGGGCCAGGCCCTTCCCGGCCAGGCTGCGGCGAACCAAGGTCTGCCCGGCCCGACCCTTCCTGCCGCTGGAGCCGGCGCATGAACTACGTCGCCTCCGGCACGCCTGAGAACATCGCCCTCGCGCAGCAGGTGAACACCCGGCTGCGCGCGGATGCGAGCTACGTCGCCGCCCGCGCCTTCCTGTTCCGGGCGCTGGGCCTCGGCGCCTTCCTGTGCCTGACGGGCGCGGGCATCGGCGCGGCGGCCTATGGCTGGGCGACGATGAACCAGTTCGACACGGCCGCCGAGAAGATCGCCGCCGCGATGCAGGCCGCCCTCGCCGACGTGACCCTGAAGACCAAGGGCGAGGTGACGCTCACCGACAACACCCTGAAGCTGGAGGGCCTGCCCAAGCTCGTTGGCGGCCCGCCGACGCCGACCAAGGCGCAGCTCGGCGAGCAGGCGAGCCCGGCCTCGAAGGCGCAGGTGAACACCACCTTCACGGTGTTCAAGCAGGTGCCCTACCTCGACGGCCAGATCGTCACCGGCTGGAACTTCAAGGACGGCGCCGAGCAGCCCTACCAGCAATATTGCTACTTCTCCCGCCGCTCCAACGAGAGCAAGGGACAGGTCGAGCTGAAGATCGACCTCGCCATGGACGGCAAGACCCTGGCGCAGCCGCAGAAATCCGACGTGAATCTCGAGATCCTGGCCCGCAACTGCGTGTGGCACGAGAAGGGCTGAGCGCTTGCGGGGGCGGCGGGCGCCGCGTAACTCCGGAACGAGGCCAGCCTTCGAGACCGCGATGCGATTTTCCGGCACCGACACCTACGTCGCCACCCCCGACCTGACGGCGGCGGTGAACGCGGCCGTCACCCTGGAGCGCCCGCTCCTCGTGAAGGGCGAGCCCGGCACCGGCAAGACCGTGCTCGCCGAGGAGATCGCCAAGGGGCTGAACGCGCCGCTCATCGTGTGGAACGTGAAGTCCACGACGAAGGCGCAGCAGGGGCTGTACGAGTACGACGCGGTGTCGCGCCTGCGCGACTCGCAGCTCGGCGACCCGAAGGTCTCGGACATCGCCAACTACATCCGCCGGGGCAAGCTGTGGGAGGCCTTCACCGCCCCCGAGCGGCCGGTCCTGCTGATCGACGAGGTCGACAAGGCCGACATCGAGTTCCCGAACGACCTCCTGACCGAACTCGACCGGATGGAGTTCCACGTCTACGAGACCGGGCAGACGGTGAAGGCCGTCCGCCGACCGGTGGTGATCATCACCTCGAACAACGAGAAGGAGTTGCCGGACGCGTTCCTGCGCCGCTGCTTCTTCCACTACATCCGCTTCCCCGACGCGGACACGCTGCGGGCCATCGTCGAGGTGCATTACCCGGGCATCAAGCACCGCCTCGTGGAGGAGGCGCTGCGGGTGTTCCTGGAGACCCGCGAGGTGCCGGGCCTCAAGAAGAAGCCCTCGACTTCGGAACTGCTCGACTGGCTGAAGCTCCTCGTCTCCGAGGACATCACCCCCGAGACCCTGCGCGAGCAGGACGGCCGCAAGCTCATCCCGCCGCTGCACGGGGCGCTCCTCAAGAACGAGCAGGACGTCAGCCTGTTCGAGAAGCTCGCCTTCATGACCCGGCGCGAGGGGCGGAAGGGATGACGGATCCCATCGCCATGCGCCGCCTCATCCTCCTCCGCCATGCCAAGTCCGACCGGCCGGCGGGCGTGCGGGACCTCGAACGGCCCCTGAACAAGCGCGGGAGGCGGGCGGCGCCCGTCGTCGGCGAGCGGATCGCGGCGGAGGGTCTGCGCCCGGACCTCGCCCTCGTCTCGCCGTCGCAGCGCACGCGCGAGACCTGGGCCGCCGTGAAGGGCGCCCTCGGCGACCCGCGCGACGAGACCGTGCCGGAGATCTACGAGGCTGCCGCCGAGGACATCCTCGCCGCGATCCGCGCCGCGCCGGACGAGGCGGGCACGCTCATCGTCGTCGGGCACAATCCGGGCCTCGGCGACCTCGCGGTGATGCTGGCGGGACAGGGCCCCCGGGGCCTGCGCGCCCTGCTGGCGAGCGAGTTCCCCACCGCCGCCTTCGCGGTGATCGACTTCGAGGCCGGGACATGGGCCGGCGTCGCGCCGAGCCGGGGCCGGCTGGAGCATTTCATCCGCCCCCGCGACATCGACCCCGCCCTCGCGGGCTAGAGCAGCGGCCGATCATGGTGAGGTGGCCCCACCCTCTCACCTCATCCTGAGGTGCCCGCGTCAGCGGGCCTCGAAGGAGGGCTCCAGCCTGCCGCGCGATCCCTGGAGCCCTCCTTCGAGGCTGCTTCGCAGCACCTCAGGATGAGGCCTTCGAGGCCGCCGCTTTGCGACGGCGCCTCAGGATGAGGGGAAGATCTGGAAAAGTCTGGCCAAATCAACTCGTTCGAGTGCGACTTTAAACTGGTACGGGCGCCGCGTGCTGCGCGACCTCCGCATGGGTGGGGAGGTCGGTGCCCGGCATGAAGGCGTCGAAGGCCGCCCAGAAATCCTGCCGGATCGCCTCGCGCTCGCTCAGGATCTCGTGGCGGGCATCCGGCAGCACGAGGATGTGCCCCGCCTTCAGCCGCGCGGCGAAGCGCTCGGTGGCGGGCGTGCCGCAGACCGGATCGGCGCCCGCCGCGACGATCAGCGTCGGCAGGGTGATGCGCGGTGCGGCGCGGGGATGGCGCAGGCGGGCCATGGCCCGGAACGCCCCCGCGAGCCACGCGATGGTCGGGTCGCCCACCGCCCCGGCGCCCACCTGCCGCGCGGCCTCGGCGTTGCGGGCGTAGCGCTCGGGATCGCGGCACAGGCGGTTGCCGGCGAAGGGCTTGGTGGCGATCGAGACCGGCTTGCCGAAGGGGATGTAGCGGCGGCCGAAGCCGAGGCGGTGCAGCCCCCGCGCCAGGATCGCGGCCGCGAGCGGCATGCGGATCATGCGGATCGACAGCATCGGCGCCACGGTCACGAGGCGCTTGAACGGCAGCCAGCCGTCGAGGGCGCCGGTCAGGGCGACGCAGCCGCCCATGGAATGGGCGAGGCAGAGATGCGGCCCGGGCATCGTCGTCAGCACCGAATCCGCGATGGCCGCGAGATCGAGGCGGTAATCGTCGAACCGGTCGACATGGCCCTTGTGCGGGTCGTCCACCCGCCGGTCGGAATCGCCCTGGCCGCGCCAGTCGAAGGCCACCACCGCGAAGCCGCGCCCGCGCAGGTCGCGGATCGTCTCGTAATACTTCTCGATGAACTCGGCCCGCCCCTGGAGCAGCGTGACCGTGCCCCGGCAGCTGCGCGTGGTGGGCCGCCACGTCGCCGCGCGCAGGGTGCAATCGTCCCCCGTCCCCACCGCCACGATGGTCCCGCCCGGCGGGACCGGGTTGCCCGGCGTGTCGCGCAGGCTGAGCATCGCGGGCTTGGGCCCGTCCTTGCCGTCGAACCGTGTCACCCGTGCAGACTCCCCGCCACTGCCCCTGGGGCGGCCTGATCCACGCCCCGGAAAAAATCCGTTTTCCCGGCCCGCCGGAGGGTCTTGCGACCCCGATCCGCCGCCCCGATATCCAATCTGTGCCGGCCCTTAGGCGGCACGAGAGACCGGTCCGGCCCATTGGGCGGACCACCGAACATGTTGCTCTTCAAGAGGATATGTCATGCGTCAGTTCGATCTTGCTCCCCTTTATCGCTCCACCGTCGGCTTCGACCGCCTGTTCTCCGCCCTCGATCAGTTCGCGAGCACCGAAACCGCTCCGAGCTATCCGCCCTACAATATCGAGCGCACGGGCGAGAACGCCTACCGCATCACCGTCGCGGTGGCCGGCTTCACCGATGAGGACCTGTCGATCGAGGTTCGGGAGAATGCCCTGACCCTGCGCGGCGAGCGCAAGGGCGAGGCCGAGAAGCGCGCCGAGTTCCTGCACCAGGGCATCGCCGCCCGGGCCTTCGAACGCCGCTTCCAGCTCGCGGACCATGTGCAGGTGACGGGCGCCGTCCTCGAGAACGGCCTGCTCCACGTCGACCTCGTCCGTGAGGTGCCGGAGGCCAAGAAGCCCCGTCGCATCGAGATCGCCTCGGGCCGTCGCCCCACCGCGCCGGTGATCGAGGGTCAGGTCTCCGAGGGCGACCGTCAGGCCGCGTAAGCGCGCCTGCAACCTCCGCGTGAGGGAGCGCCCCGGCCACAGGCCGGGGCGTTTTCATGCGGCCCGGACTGTCATAATGCCGTGCTCACCTCATGGTGATGTCGAAACCCGCAGCGCCCGGTCGGGCGCGCGGGGCGAGGGGGCGATGGCCGCGAATCTGTTCCACCGCGAGGCGGTTGCCGCGCTGGGTGCCGGGCTGCACCGGGGCGTGCAATGGGGCGTCACGGCGCCGCTCGCCAAGCTGACGCGCCGGCCGACGCCCTCCGAGATCGCCGACGTCCTGGCCGAGGCGGATGCGATCCGCCTGCCGGACCCCGGCGCGGACGGCCTCAAGGGCCGCAGCCTCGGGCGCATCGGCAATTTGGAGGTCCGCCTCGCCACCCGCCGCTCGGAGATCCGCCGGGCGCAGCGCCTGCGCTTCAAAGTGTTCTACGAGGAGATGTCGGCGGTGCCGACCGGCCTCGCCTCCCTGTCCCGGCGGGATGCGGATGCCTACGATTCCCTGTGCGATCACCTCCTGGTGCTCGACCACGACATCCTGAAGCCGGCCAAGACGCCGTTCCGCGCCCCCCGGCCCAAGGTGGTGGGCACCTACCGGCTGCTGCGCGGCGAGGTCGCCGAACGCCATCACGGCTTCTACTCCGAGGGCGAGTACGACCTCTCCCCCGTGCTGGCGGCGCAGGGCGGGCGCCGCCTCCTCGAACTCGGGCGCTCCTGCGTGCTGAAGCCCTACCGGGGCAAGCGCACCGTCGAACTGCTGTGGCAGGGCATCTACGCCTACGTCCTGCACCACCGGATCGACGCGCTGATCGGCTGCGCCTCCCTGGAGGGGACGGACCCGGACCGCCTCGCCCTGCCGCTCTCCTTCCTGCACCACCATGCCCGCGCCCCCGAGGCGTGGCGCGCCTGCGCCCTGCCGGAGCGGGCGGTGCGGATGGACCGGCTCTCGAAGGAGGCGGTGGACCCGAAGGCCGCGCTGCAGGCCCTGCCGCCGCTCATCAAGGGCTACCTGCGGCTCGGCGCCACCTTCGGCGACGGCGCCGTGGTGGACCGCCAGTTCGGCACCACGGACGTGTTCGTGGCGCTGCCGGTGGAGCGCATCGGCGCCCGCTACCGGGGGCACTTCGCCCCGGCCTGAGCCCGGCTGCGGCGCTCGCCTCCGTTGACAGGCCCGGCCCCGAGGCGGATACCCCCGGCCGATCCGATGCAGCAGCGCCTCGCCAAGACCGCGGTGATGGTGGCCCACGATCTCGCGGCGACCGCCGCGGCCGTGGTGCTGACCTTCCTGTTCCGCTTCCAGGGGGCGATGCTCGCCGAGCGGCTGCACGCCCTGCCACTGCTGCTGCCGCCCTTCCTCGTCATCGCGGGGATCGTCTACGCCCGGTTCCGGCTCTACCGGACCAAGTGGCGCTTCGCCTCCCTGCCGGACCTCGCGGGCATCGTCCGCGCGGCGAGCGTGCTGGCCCTGGTGCTCCTCGTCGTCGACTGGGTGCTGGTCTCGGCCGATCTCTACGGCTTCTACTTCTTCGGCAAGATCGCCATTCCCCTCTACTGGGTGCTGCAGATCTTCCTGCTGGGCGGGACGCGGGCGGCGTTCCGCTACCTGAAATACACGCGCTCGCGGCAATCGAACGCCAAGGCCGCCACGGTGCCGACCCTGCTCCTCGGGCGCGGCTCCGACATCGACGTGCTCCTGCGGGCCATCGAATCCGGCGCGGTGAAGAAGCTCGCGCCGAAGGGCATCCTGTCCCCCCGCCGGGACGAGGCCGGGCAATACATGCGCGGCGTGCCCGTCCTCGGCGATTTCACCGAGCTGGAGCGGGTGGTGATGGATTGCGGCGCGCGGGGCGAGCCGATCCGCCGGCTGGTGGCGGCGCCGAGCGCGCTGGCTCCCGAATCCGCCCCCGACGACCTCATCGCCCGCGCGCGGCGCCTCGGCCTGCCGCTCGCCCGCGTGGTCGGGCTGGGGGAGGGCGCGCAGGGGCCCGAACTGGCGCCGCTGGAGATCGAGGACCTGCTGCTGCGCCCGACCGTTGCGATCGACCGGCCCCGGCTGGAGGGCTTCCTCACCGGCCGCCGGGTGGTGGTGACGGGGGGCGGGGGCTCCATCGGCTCGGAGATCTGCCTGCGGGCGGTGGCCTTCGGCGCCGCCGCCGTGCTGGTGCTCGAATCCTCCGAGCCGGCGCTGCACGGCATCCTCAGCCACCCGGCGATCCTCGACGCGCAGGCCGAGGTGACGGGCGTCATCGCCGACATCCGCGACCGGGAGCGGACCTTCGCGGTGATCGCGGCCTTCCGGCCGGATTACGTGATGCACGCCGCCGCCCTGAAGCAGGTGCCGTTCCTCGAACGGGACTGGCAGGAGGGCATCAAGACCAACGTCTTCGGCTCCCTCAACGTGGCCGAGGCCGCCGTGGCCGCCCGCGCCCGCGCCCTGGTGATGATCTCCACCGACAAGGCCATCGAGCCGGTCTCGCAACTCGGCGTCACCAAGCGCTTCGCGGAGATGATCGCCCAATCCCTCGACGCGGCGCAGGCCCGCCTGCCCGGCCACCCGACGCGGCTGATCGCGGTGCGCTTCGGCAACGTGCTCGGCTCGGCGGGCTCGGTGGTGCCGGTGTTCAAGGCGCAGATCGCCCGGGGCGGCCCGTTGACCGTGACCCACCCGGACATGGTCCGCTACTTCATGACCGTGCGCGAGGCCTGCGACCTCGTGCTCACCGCCGCCTCCCATGCCGACGGCGAGGCGCGGGCGGACGGGGGCGAGCAGGCCGCCGTCTACGTGCTGAAGATGGGCCAGCCGGTGCGCATCGCCGAACTCGCCGAGCGGATGATCCGGCTCGCGGGCTTCGAGCCCGGCACCGAGATCGAGATCGCCTATACCGGCGCCCGGCCCGGCGAGCGGCTGAACGAGATCCTGTTCGCCCGCGAGGAGCCGCGCATCGGCCTGCCCGGCATCGAGGGCGTGATGGCGGCCCAGCCGATCTTCGCAGACCGGCCGCGCCTCGACGCCTGGATCGCCCGCCTGCGCGCCGCCGTGGAGAGCGGCGACCGGGCGGCGGCGGATGCGGTGTTCGAGGAGGCGGTGCCGCATTTCCGCGAGCGCGGGGCGGCGAAGGCGGAGGCCGCTGCGCTGCCGGCCGCGCCGATGATCCCCGCCGCCGCCGAGCCGGTCGCCCTAGGCTGAGCGCGAGAGCCGCGCCAAGCCGTCCCGCGTCGGCATGGCCGGCTGCCAGCCGAGGCGCGCGAGGCCGTCGCCCCGGGCGACGAGGCCCCCCGCCACCCGCTCGAACAGTTCCCCGCGCCCCGTGAGGCGGCAGGCGAGGCCGAGGAGCGGCTCCGGCACCGGCAGCAGCCCCGGCCGCCGGCCGAGCCCGTCGCGCAGGGCGGCGATCATCTCCGGCAGGGTCAGCGGGTCCGGGTCGGCGGCGATGAACGGCGCCCGCAGGGGCTCCGGCGCCCGCAGCAGCGTGTCCACCGCCGCCGAGAGGCTTTCCACCGAGATCAGCGAGCGCCTGGCCCCCAAGCCTCCGAGGGGCAGGGGATAGGGCGAGCGGGCGAGCCGCAGCAGGGTCTCCAGGTTGCCCTTCGCGCCGGGGCCGTAGACGAGGACGGGGCGCAGGGCCGCCCAGTCGAGCCCGGTGGCGGCGAGCGCCAGCTCCGCCTCGCGCTTCGAACGGCCATAGGGGTCGGTGGGGCGGGGCTCGTCCGCCTCCGTGACGGTTCCGGGGGCGGTCGCCCCCGTCTGGGCGCGGATCGAGGACAGGAACACGAAGCGGCGCACCTTCGCCCGCTCGGCGGCCTGGGCGAGGCGGGCCGTCGCCTCGGTGTTGAGGGTGCGGTAATCGTCCTCCGGCGCCCCGGACATGGCGTGGGCGAGGCCGGCGGAATGGACCACGGCGTCCACGTCCGACAGGGCGGCGGCCATGTTGATCGGCCGGGTGAGGTCGCCCACCACCGCGCTCGCCGCCCCCGGCGGCACCTCGACCGGCCGGCGCAGGAGCACCCGCACCCGGTAGCCCCGCGCCGTCAGCGCCGCGAGGAGGTGGCGGCCGATGAAGCCCGTCGCCCCGGTGAGCGCCACGAGACCGGTCATGAGGCAATCCCCGCGAAGCGCCGCAGCAGGAGGGCGACGATCCCGCCCCCCGCCGCGAGGGCGGCGAGCGAGATTGGCCAGGACGGCCATACCACGCTCGCGGCGGCGAGGCCCGCCAGCGCGAGGTTCGCCAGGAACACCCGCCCGACCACGCCCCGGACGGTGAGGCCGTTCACCGTCGCCCGCTGGTAGAAATGGGAGCGGTGCGCCTCCCAGACGCGCTCCCGCCGCCTCGCGCGGGCGGCGAGGGTGAGGCTCGCATCCGCGAGGTAGACGAGCGGCAGCAGGAGCGCGGCCGCGAAGCCGCCGGTCGCCGCGAGGTGCCAGAGCAGCCACGCCGTCACGAGGCCCACGGGCAGGGAGCCGACATCCCCGAGGAAGAGGCCCGCCACCGGCCGGTTGAACGGGGCGAAGCCGAGCATCGCCCCGAGCAGGGAGGCCGCCACCAGGGTCGGCAGCAGGGGCAGGGTTCCGGCGAGGCCGAACAGGACGAGGGCCGCCGAGACGGGGACGATCTCGGCCACCGTCATCCAGTCGAGCCCGTCCATGAAGTTCGTGAGGTTCACGAACCACAGGCCGGCGAGCGTCGCGAGGGCACGTTCCAGCCAGAGGGGGATCTCCGGCACGAGCCGCCCGTCGAGATGGGAGACCAGCAGCCCGACGACGAGGATCTGCACCGCCAGCCGGGGCAGGGCGGGGAGCGGGCGCAGGTCGTCCACCGCCCCGAGGACGGCGAGCGCCAGGGTGCAGCCCGCGAGCCAGGTCCAGGCCTCGCGCGGGCCGACCTCCGGCGCCCCGGCCAGGAGCCCCGAGACGGTGACGAGGGCCGTCACCACCGCGATGCCCCCGCCCTGCGGCGTCGGCACGACGTGGCTCGACCGGGCGTTCGGCCGGGCGAGGGCGTAGCGGCGCAGCAGCGGCATCAGCCGCAGGATCAGCCCCGCCGAGAGGGCGGCGGCGAGCGGCGCGGCGATGAGGGGAATCCAGGCGAAGGTCATGCTGCGGCGGGGCTGTAGCCCGGCCGGCGGCGCCGGGCCAGGGCCGTTTCCGGTGGATGAATGACCGGCGTCCTTGCGCAACTTCGCCGTTCCCGGCACGTTCTCCTCCTGAGACGAGGCTGGGCCGACGGAGGACGGCGCCCATGGCGACGCTCAAGGAATTCGAGGAAGCCCTGCGCGAGCACGGCATGAACATGGCGCTGGCGCTGCTGGAGCGCCTGCGGGAGCGCGACCGCGCGACCCGCACGGTGAAGCCCGCCCGGCGCCTCACGGGGCAGAAGATGACCCCGGAACTCGCCCGCTCGATCCTGGAGCTTCACGCCAGCACGGGGATGACCCAGCAGGAGATCGCCTTCAAGGTCGGGGTGAACCAGGGCCGGGTGAACGAGGTCATCAAGCGCGGCAAGTGGCTCACCGACGACCCGCACGCCCCCGAGGCCGTGGCCCGCGACAGAGCCGTCGCCCGGCTGCGCGGCGATCCGAAGCCGCGCAAGCCCGCCTCGACCAGGGCGCCGGTCAAGGCCAAGGAGAAATCCGCCCCGCCGGGACGCCGCAACCAGGGGCAGCTCGTCTTCGGGGACCTGTAGGGCGGACTCGCAATGACGGCGGCGGGGCGCCATGTGAATCGCCATCACGAGGCGACCCCGAGAGACCATGAACCTCACCGGCATCCACCATCTGACGGCCGTCACCGCCCGCGCGGCGGACAACCTCGCCTTCTACACGGAGGTGCTCGGCCTGCGGCTCGTGAAGCAGACGGTGAACCAGGACGACGTCTCCGCCTACCACCTGTTCTATGCGGACGGGCTCGCGAGCCCCGGCAGCGACATCACCTTCTTCGACTGGCCGGCGCCCCCGGAGCGGCGGGGCACGAACAGCATCGTCCGCACGCATCTGCGGGTGGCCGGACGCCTCGACGGCTGGTGCGAACGCCTCGACCGGGCCGGCGTGACGCGCGGCACGCCCGAGACCCGTGACGGGCGCTTCACCCTCGACTTCGAGGATCCGGAGGGCCAGCGCCTCGCCCTCGTGGACGACGGCGGCGCGGGCGAGGCCCACCCTTGGGACCGCTCGCCGGTCCCGGCCCCCGAACAGATTCGCGGCCTCGGGCCGATCCGCCTCGCGGTGGCAGAGCCGGAGCGCACGGGCGCCGTGCTGACCGAGATTCTGGGCATGCGCCGGGAGCGGGGCTTCGATGCGCCTGAGGGGCGTGTCGAGGTCTTCGCCATGGGTCCCGGCGGCCCGGCGGCGGAGATCCAGCTCCTGCGCGACACCTCCGCCCCGGCGCGGGCGGGGGCCGGCGGCGTCCACCACGTCGCCTTCCGCATCCCCGATGCGGAGTACGATGCCTGGGCCGACCGGCTGCGGGCGAACCGCGTCCCGTCGAGCGGGCCGGTGGACCGTTACTACTTCCGCAGCCTGTATTTTCGCGAGCCGAACGGCATCCTGTTCGAGATCGCCACCGACGGGCCGGGCTTCGCCGCCGACGAGCCCCTGGAGACGCTCGGCGAACGCCTCGCCCTGCCGCCGTTCCTCGAACCGCGCCGGGCGGCCATCGAGGCGGGTCTCAAGCCCCTGCGTCGTTAAGAATTTCGAACGATTCCAGGGGTTTCACTTCTTCGCGCGGTGTGGCGTCACGTGCCTTGACGCGCGTGCCGCAGCGCGGGACAAGCCGGCCAAATCCGAAATCGCCAGACCATGCCAGCCTGTGGGGACTGATGCCGCGATGAGCAAGTATTACGAGGAGCGGGTGCTGTCGGTGCACCACTGGACCGACACACTGTTCTCGTTCCGCACCACGCGGGATCCCGCTTTCCGTTTCCGCAACGGCGAGTTCACGATGATCGGCATGGAGGTCGAGGGGCGGCCGCTCCTGCGCGCCTACTCGGTCGTCTCGGCCAATTACGAGGACGAGTTGGAGTTCTTCTCCATCAAGGTGGCGAACGGCCCGCTCACCTCGAAGCTCCAGCATCTCAAGGTCGGCGATCCGATCATCGTCGGCAAGAAGCCCACCGGCACCCTGGTGCTCGACAACCTACTGCCCGGCCGGCACCTCTACCTCCTCGGCACCGGCACCGGCCTCGCGCCCTTCCTGTCGATCATCAAGGACCCCGAGACCTACGACCGGTTCGAGAAGGTCGTGCTGGTCCATGGCTGCCGGCAGGTGCAGGAACTCGCCTATGGCGAGACGATCACGCAGGACCTGCCGCAGCACGAGTTCCTGGGCGAGATGATCGCCCAGCAGTTGATCTACTACCCCACCGTGACCCGCGAGCCGTTCCGCAACCGCGGCCGGATCACCGACCTGATGGTGTCGGGCAAGCTGTTCGAGGATATCGGCCTGCCGCCGATGTCCAAGGACGCCGACCGGTTCATGCTCTGCGGCTCGCCGGACATGATCCGCGACACGCGCCAGCTCCTGGCCGATGGCGGCTACGAGGAAGGCAACCACGGCGAGGCCGGTCACTTCGTGATCGAGAAGGCCTTCGTCGAGAAGTAGGCGGGCCCCGCGCCGACGGAATGGAGCCCGGTGCGAGGGATCGCGCCGGGCTTTTTCGTCAGCGGTCGCCGGCCGGTGCGCCGGGCATGCCCTCGGCGAAGGGGCCGCCGCCCGCGCTGAACAGCTTGCGCAGGAAGCCCGGCGCGATGGCCGAGAGGGGGTTCACGGTCACGTCCGGGCTCGACAGCCGGCCGGACACGCGGAAATTCACGGCGAACAGTCCCTCGTTGTTCCCGCCCCCGAGGAGGGGCCCGACGATCGGCAGTTGCGCGGCGACGTTGTTCAGCCCGTAGAGCGGCACGAAGGTGCCGTTGATGTCCGTGCGCTCCCGGCCCGTGTCGAGCCAGCCCGACAGGGTGAAGCCCAGCGCCGGGTTCGAGATCGCCGCGTCGGTGAAGTCCACCCGCGTCCCCGAACGCACGAAGTTCGCCCGCATCCGGTCGAAGGTGACGGAGCCGGTGGAGGGCGCGGGCGCCGGGGCCGCCTTGCGCCCGCGCGGGGTCGGCGGCGGCGGCTCGGCCTCGGCCGGGTCCGGCCCCTGGGCCATGATGCTCGACAGGGCCGGCTCGTTGCGCAGGGAGAAGTCGCGGATCTGCACCACGCCCGTCTGCGGCCCGTCGTTCAGCCCGATCCCGGCGGCGAGGCGCCCGCCATACATCTTCTTGTAGATGTCGAGGAAGCGCAGCGTCGCCCCCGCATCGGCCGATTCCACGGCGAGCGTCGGCACGCCGCGCTCCCCGCGCGTCACGTTCGCCACCAGGGGCGACGAGCGGAAGCGGCCGGAGATCGTCCCCGAGCGCAGGTCGTGGCCGCGCAGGGAGAGCTTGAAGTTGGCGTTGGTGATCGCCTCGTCGTTGAAGCCGGTGACGATCGGCACCTGGATGTCGGCCTCGATATCCTTCGGCGCTGCCTCCTTGCCGCCCTTGCCGTCCGGCCCGGAGAGGGATTTCAGGAAGGGCCGCGCATCCAGCACCGCGCCGCGCACCACCACCTTGTAGGCGCTGCCGCTGCGGTCCACCACGACGCGCAAATCGTCCCCCGGCGAGAGCTTCACGCTGGTGAGTTCGGCCCGCTCCAGGCCGCCCTCGGCGGAGAGCGTGGCGCTGCCCCGCACCGAGGCCTGCCCGGCATCGACGGCGATGTCGCGCAGGTCGTAGCCGCCCTCGCGCTCGGTGAGGGTCATGGCCATCTTGCCCGCCCGGCCCGACGGCTTGGTGAAGCCCGGCAGGATCCCGTCGATCCCCGCCTTGGTGAGGTCGGCCTCGATCCGCACGGGTGTCTTGGTCGCGCCCGGCTTGCCGAAGGCGATCACCGCCTTCACCGGCACGGTGCCGGTGAGCTGCGGCGCGGCCGGCAGGCCCTTCTTCACGCGCAGGGCGTCGTCGAGGGCGAGGCTCACCACCGCCTCGCCCGGCGCGCCGATCTTGGCCTGATGCATCTCGACGGTGATCGGCGCGCCGCCGACCCGGCCCTCGCCCTTCACGGCGACGGCGCCCTTGTCGTAGCTCACCGCGAAGCGGCCCGCCTCCAGCCGGTCCTTGCCGACGACCTTGTCCACGGACAGGTCGGTGAGCGAGCCCGACAGGGTGATCGGCATGTCCGCGAGGTCGGGGATGTGCTTGAGGTCGAGGGGGAAGTCGACGCGCAGGTCGACATTGCCCTTCACGGTCGCCGGCTCGACCTCGGCGCTGAGCACGCTCTTGAACAGCTTCGATTCGAGGACACTGGCGAGGCCGTCCGCGCCGCCGGAGAGCCGCAGGCCGATCTGCGCCACCACGTGGTCGGGGTTGGCATCGGCGATGACGAAGCTGCCGTCCGAGAGGGAGACGGAGCGCCCGTCGGGGCCGCGCACCTCGGCGGTCACGTTGCGGATCGCGGTGGAGCGGCCGGTGATCAGGCCGGTGACGGTGCCCTTCACGATGGGCGGCGCGTCCGCCGAGACGTCGATGGCCGCGTCCGACACCCGGAAGGCGATGTTCAGCCCCTTGTCGGGCAGGGGCGCGCCCTTGGTCGCCTCCGCGATCTCCTGGCCGGTCATCACGACCTTCATGTCGGCCGTGTCGACGCGGCCACCGCGCAGCTGGTCCGCAAGGTAGTAGCGCACGGCCGGGGCGATGTGCTCCGGCCAGAGGCGCAGGAAGGTCCGCACCTCGCCTTCGCTCGCGAGGATGCGCAGGTTGATGCCGCCGTCGTCGGCCTCGGTGCCGACCGTGCCGGTGATGTGCCCCTTCACGCCGGGGCCGGAGAGGGCGAAATCGTCGATGACGATGCCGCCGTTGCGGCCCGTGAGGCGGGTGTCGAGGCTGTCGATCCGCACCGGCACGTCCTTGGACGTGGCCCCGCGCAGGGTGCCGTCGCGGCCGGAGAGCGAGGCCGTCCAGGCGGAGTCGGCGCCGGGCGGGCTCTGCGCCCAGTTGCCGGTGAGATGCAGCTTGTTGCCGCCGCCCACGTAATCGAGGGCGCTGAGGGCCATGGTCCGGGCGGCCTCGTCCCAATCGAGGGTGGCGCTCAGGTCTTCGATCGTGACCGGGTTGAAGTCCTTCTCCTCGATGAGGAACGTGCCCTCGCCGGTATGGACCTGGGCGCTCATCGTGGTGATGGCGCCGTTCTTCAGGGCCACGTCGGCGCGGGCCGAGATCTTCAGGTCCGTGGTGAGCGGCAGGCCGGACTGGCCCGCGAGCAGCAGGAAATCCGTGACGGGCAGGTCGTCCAGGGTGATGCGACCGGAGCGGGCGCCGTCGCCGTTCTCGTGCAGGCTGCCGCCGAAGCGCCACTCGCCGTGCGGGCCGTCGAGGCGCAGCTCGAAGCTGCGGGTGCCGCTCACCGGATCGCGCCCGAACAGGCCGTTGACGCGGGCGAAGACCGCCCGCTCCCGGCCGTCGTCGTCGATGAGGCGCATCCGCGCGTCGGTGATCCGCGCCCGGTCGAGGGCGCCGACCACGCCGCCGGGATCGAGCACCACGCCGAAGATCGAGGCCAGCGCCGCCGAGAGGGGCGAGACGTTGCCCCGGGCCGCATCGACGCTCGGGGGCGTGTGCGGCTCGATGTCGACGGGCTGGGCCGCCTCGGAGGCGGCGAAGGCGATGGAGCCGTCCTTGTGGACGAGGGCCGTGGTCTGGGTGTCGCGGAACTCGATGGAGCGCGGCTTCAGGCTCAGGGTCAGCAGGCCCCAGGGGTCGAGGCTGACCAGGGCCAGCGGCGCGCGCACCACCAGCGCCCCCTGCGGGTTGCGGATGTCGAGCCCGGTGAAGCGCAGGGCGAGCGCGTTCTCGCGGTCGAGTTCGAGGCTGCTGCCGCGCAGCGCGATCGACCAGCCGGGGCCGATCCGCTCGGCCACCGCCTTGGCCACGGCGGCCGACAGGCCGTCGATCCGCATCGGGCCGTTGGACAGGCGGATCGCCGCGACCCCGATCACGAGGCCGAGCAGCGTCACGGTGCCGACCATGCCCAGAAGGCAACGCCAGCCCCAATGCCGTTGTCCCTGCCTCGGCGGGCGACTCGTGATCTTCAGATCCGCCATCGAGCCCCTTGGTCCGGGTGTTCTCGTTCGGTGATCGCAGGGCGGGACGGGATTCCCGCTTGCGGTGAATCGGTGCGCATGCGGCCTTTACAGCGGCGGCGCGCCGGGCTTGGCTGTCCGGGCGGGGCGCCGGAACTGGCGTTCACCCACACCATCAATCGGCCGAAAGGAAGGCACGATGGCCTTGAGCGAGGGGGCTTCCGCCCCGGATTTCGACCTGCCCGCCTCGGGGGGAGGGCGCATCGCACTGGCTGCGCTCAAGGGACACAAGATCGTGTTGTACTTCTATCCTAAGGACGACACGAGCGGTTGTACTCTGGAAGCCCAGGGATTCAACGCCCTCCTGCCGGCCTTCGAGGCGGCTGGAGCGCGAATCATTGGAATGTCACCCGATCCGGTGAAGAGCCACGACAAGTTCTGCGGCAAGTACGGGCTCGCCTTCCCCCTCGCCTCGGACGAGGACAAGGCGGTGCTGGGCGCCTACGGCGTCTGGGTCGAGAAGAGCATGTACGGGCGCAAGTACATGGGCGTCGAGCGGACCACCGTCCTGATCGACCGGGAGGGGACGGTCGCGCGGATCTGGCCGAAGGTGAAGGTGCCGGGCCATGCCGAGGAGGTGCTCGAGGCCGCCCGCGCCCTGCCGTAGAGGAATAGGATCCGCACGGATCCTTAACCGTGATCGGGTCTGAATACGGGGAACGCCTTCGAGCCTCCCGAATGATTCGAACGATTTCCGCCCACTTACAGGATGGGGCGCCCCGGCGCTTCAGGCCGTGGCTCGGCGCGGGACTCGCGGTGAGCCTGCTCTGGTCGGGCACCGCGACCTACCTCGTCCTGTTCCGGGACGAGGCGCTCGGCCGGATCGTGGCCGGGCAGGTGGCGATGCGCAACGCCTACGAGGCGCGGATCGCCGGGCTGCAGGAGCGCGTCGACGGCGCCCGGCAGGAGGGCGCCGAGGCGCGGGCGAGCCTCGCCGCACGGGTCCAGGGCGCCCTGGACCGGCAGGCCGAGCTGGAGCGCCGGCAGGCCGCCCTCTCGGGCCTCATCGACACCGCCGCCACCGGATCCCTTCCCGGCTCTTTGCCCGGCTCTCTGCCCGCCTCGGCGCGGGCCTACGCCGCGCCCCTGACCGGGTTCGAGCTGCGGCAGGATTCGCCCGCCGAGGCCGCCCCCGCCCCCTGGCCCGCCCCCCGGTCCGACCGCCGCAGCACCCTGGAGACCGAAGATGGGCTGATCCGCCTCGAAGCCCGCCTCGGCGGGCTGGAGGAAGCGCAGGGCGCCCATCTCGGGCGCCTCGCGCGGGGCGCCGAGACCGGCATCGCGCGCCTGCGCGCCGTCGTCGCCCGCGCCGGGATCGATCCCTCGCGCCTGCTGCCGCCCGCGCCGGGCGAGCGGGTCGGCGGCCCCCTCGTGCCCCTCGACGCGACGGCCATCCAGCAGCAGGGCTTCGACGGCGGCCTGAGCCTCGTCGGCCGGCTGATCGGTAACGGGCAGCGCCTGCGGCAGGCCGTCGGGGACCTGCCCCTGCGCAGGCCCCTCTCCGGCGAATCCAGCCTGTCGAGCCCGTTCGGGCCCCGGCTCGATCCGTTCACGCGGGGCCTCGCCCTGCATACCGGCCTCGACTTCAAGGCCGAGTACGGCGAGCCGGCACGGGCCACGGCGCCGGGCGTCGTCACCGAGGCCGAATGGGCCGGCGGCTACGGCAACATGGTCGAGCTCACCCATGGCCACGGGCTCGCCACGCGCTTCGGCCACTTGGCCCGCATCGTGGTGCGGCCGGGCCAGCGCATCGCGGCAGGCGACGTGATCGGCTATGTCGGCTCCACCGGCCGCTCCACCGGCGCGCACCTGCATTACGAGACCCGGATCGACGGCGAGCCGGTGGACCCGCAGCGCTTCCTGGAAGCCGGCCGCTCCCTCGACGGCCTGCGCCCAAGCGGCGGCTGATCGCCCCTCCGGTCACGGAGAACTCGACGGCGGCACGCCTTTGCGCGACATCTGGCGGGATAGCGGATTCTCCAACGCGCGAGCGCAGTGCCCTTGCCCCACTTCGATGACTTCTACGCCGCCAAGCTGCGCGGCTCGCTGGGCGTCACGGACGCCGAATCGGTGCTCGACCTGCGCGGGGCCAACAAGGCGACGGCCGAAGCCTCCCTGCGGGAGATGATCGAGCGCAGCCGCTTCGCGAAGGGCAAGACCGTCGCCGTGCGGCTCGATCCCCCGCCGGAGGGCGGCGGCGAGACCCTGTTCCAGCCCGCCGGACGGCTTCTCCTCGACGCCAAGCGCCGGGGCCTCGTGGAGCGCCTGCAGACCCTGCCGGCCCAGGACGGGCTCGGCTTCTACGTCGCCCTCACCGGCCGGGCCGAGAAGGCGGGGGCCTGAACGGATGGCCCCGCTCGCGCGTTGAGCGGGGTCCACACAGCCCTGGTCCCATGCCCAGCGTCCCGTCTGCGAAGACCATCCCCGGCGGGCGCAACGCCATCGAACGCCTCGCCCGCTACGGCTACGGCGCGCGGGGCACCGTCTACGTCCTCGTGGGCGGCCTCGCCCTGCTGGCGGCCTTCGGCGGCGGAAGGCCGGGGGACAGCCACGACGCCCTGCGCACCGTCCTCGTCGGGCCGTTCGGCATCGTCCTCGTCGGGCTGATCGCGCTGGGGCTCCTGGCCTTCGCCCTGTGGCGCGCGGTGGAGGCGGTGACGGATGCCGACCGGCGCGGCACCTCCCTGAAGGGCCTCACGACGCGCGGCGCCCACCTCGTGAGCGCGCTGCTCTATCTCGGGCTGGCCGGCACGGCGGCCTCGCTCTGCCTCGGGCTCGGCTTCGGCGGGGGCGACGGCGTGCATGACGGCACGGCGTGGCTGCTGGCCAAGCCCATGGGCCGGTGGCTGGTGGCCCTGGTCGGCCTCGCCGTGGCGGGCACGGCCGTCGGCTACCTCGCCCGCGCCTGGAAGGGCGACACGACGGCCCGCCTCGCCCTCGACGGTGAGGCGCGGCGGCGCTGGGCCGAGCCGACCGGCCGGTTCGGCTACGCGGCGCGGGGCGTGGCGTTCCTGATCATCGGCGGCTTCCTCGCCGCCGCCGCATGGCACCAGAGCTCGGCCGAGGCGAAGGGCCTGGGCGACGCCTTCGTGCTGCTGCGGAGCCAGCCCTACGGCATGGTGCTCCTCGCCCTGGTCGCCGCCGGCCATATGGCCTTCGGCGCCTTCGGCCTCATCCAGGCCCGCTACCGCCACATCGACGCCCCCGACGTCGACCGGGTCGACGACGAGGCGATGGCGGCGGTGCGCCGGCTGGCCTGAACGGGAAAAAAACCTCGATCACCCTTGACCGATTTGTATCACTGAGTGATACAAATCGTGACGGGTGGGACGTACGGTGGCGATCCTCAGCTTTGCGAACGAGTCGACGCAGGCCGTCTTCGATGGCCGGCATCCCAAAGGCCTACCGGCTTCGATTCTCGTGACGGCGCGGCGCAAGCTCCGTCAGATCCACGCCGCCGCCTCGCTCAACGATCTAAGGGCGCCCCCTGGCAACAGGTTGCACACGCTCACCAGGGATCGGGCGGGCCAGCATGCGATCCGGATCAACGATCAGTTTCGGATCTGCTTTCGTTGGACTGAGATGGGTCCGGCCGACGTTGAGATCGTCGATTACCACTGACTGGGGCATCGCCCCCCTCCGCGAGGAGACACCGATGGCCATTGCATACGAGACCGACACGGTCCTTCCGCCGCTCCACCCCGGTGAGGTGCTGCGCGAGGACTTTCTGATTCCATTCGGCCTGTCGGCGGGGACGGTGGCGCGCGCCTGCCATGTGCCGCGAACCCGCATCGAGCGGATCGCCGCCGAGCAGATCGGCATCTCGACGGACACGGCCCTCCGGCTCGGCCGGTACTTCGGCACGAGCCCGGATTTCTGGCTCAATCTGCAACGTCAGTATGAGGTCGAGACGCTGACCCGCAGCGTCGGCTCAGAGATCGCGCAGATCGCCCCCCTGAGCCGCGAAGCGGCCTGACCCGCCCTCAGAGCCCCACGGGGCGTCCGGCGGCGACGACGAGCATCTTGCCGTCGGCGAAGGTGCGGGCGGCGGCGCGGCGGATGTCCGCCTGGGTCACGGCCTCCACCATCGCGTTGCGGCGGGCGATGTAGTCCATGCCGAGATCCTCGAAGGCGATCTGCACCAGCTGGTGCGCGATCTTGGTCGAGGTGTCGAAGCCCAGGGCGTAGGACCCGGTGAGGTAGTCCTTGGCCTTCTGCAGCTCCTCGTCGGAGGGACCTTCCGTGATGAGCCGGCCGATCTCGTCGCCGATCACCGACAGGGCCTCGCCGACGCGCTCGTTCTTGGTGGCGGTGTAGCCCCAGATCATCGCCGCCGAGCGGTGGCTGACCAGCGACGTGCCCACCGAATAGGCGAGGCCGCGCTTCTCCCGCACCTCTTGGAACAGGCGCGAGGTGAAGGCGCCGCCGCCGAGCACATGGTTCAGCACGTAGGCGGGGATGAAGTCCGGGTCGCGCCACGGGATGCCGGCCATGCCGAAGCGGATGACCGATTGCGGCACGTCGAGATCGACCACGATCTTGCGGTCGAGCTCCTTGATCTGCGTGCGCGGCACGGCGGTCAGGGCGCCGGCCTCGGGCAGGGCGCCGAAGGCGCGGGTGAGGGCCTCCGCCAGGGCCTCGGCCCCGATGGCGCCCACCGCCGCGACCTTGATCCGCCCGCGCCCGATCAGGCGCGCATGCATGGCGAGGATGTCCTCGCGGGTGATCGCCGCCACGCTCTCGATCGTGCCCGACGAGGGCCGGGCATAGGGATGCCCGTCGAAGGCTTCCTTGAAGAACCGGCGGGAGGCCATCACGCCCGGATCGTTCTGCTGGTAGCGCAGACCCGCCATCACCTGCGCCCGCACGCGCTCGATGGCGTCCGGGTCGAGGCGGGGCTTGGCCAGCGCCAGGGCCAGGAGGTCGATGGCCTCGTCCGCGTGCTTGAGCAGCATCTTCAGCGAGCCGCCCAGCGCGTCGGGGCCGGCATGGAAGGAGAGCTCGATGGCCCGCGCAGCCAGCCGCTCCTGGAAGGCGTCGGAGGTCAGGTCGCCCGCGCCCTCGTCGAGGAGACGGGCCAGCATCTGCGCGCAGCCGGCCTTGCCCTCGGGGTCCTGGGCAGCGCCGCCCTCGAAGGTGAAGGACAGGGCGATCATCGGCACGACGTTGGACTCGACGTGCCACGCCTCGACGCCCGGAACGGCCACGACCGGCAAGGCCGTCGTGGGGCTCGTGGCGTTCTGCGTGTCTGTGTCGGCCAGGTTCATGGCAGCCTCGTGTGTTCTCGTTGCGGTCGCGGGCGGGAGACGGTTCAGGCGAACCTACTCGGCGGCCAGCGCGACCGGGGCGTCGGGGTCCCGGGCCTTGGTGAGGTAGCCGGTCACGGAACGGGCGGGGGAGAGCCAGCGCTCGCAGGCCGCCTGGAGGCGCTCCCGCGACACCGCCTCGATGTCCGTCGGCCAGCGGCGGACGTCCTCGATGGATTCGCCGATGGCCAGCGCCGAGCCGTAGATGCGGGCGAGGGAGGACTGGCTGTCCGACGAGTAGACGGTCTCCGCCACGAGGCGGGTCTTGGCCCGCTCGATCGCGTCGGGGGCGAGCGCGTCCGCCGGGGCGCGGGCCAGCACCCGGTCGAGGGCGGCTTCCAGCTGCTCCAGGCTCACGCCCTCGGCGGGCACGGCGTAGACGGAGAAGCGGGTGTCGTCGATGGCCGAGCCCATGTACCAGGCGCCGGCATTCACCGCGATGCCCTGCTCCAGCACCAGCTTGCGGTAGAGGTAGGAGGTCGAGCCGCCGCCCAGCACCTCGGCCAGCAATTCGAGGTCGTGGCAGCCGCCATCCGTGGCGGTGATGCAGGATGGGGCCAGATAGAGCCGCTGCAGCGTCGGCTGCTCGACCTTCGGGTCCGCCACCGAGACCCGGCGCAGGGCGCGGGGCTCCGGCTCGCGGGGGCGGCGGCGCTCCGGCCGGGCGCCGCGCGGGGCGACGCGGCCGTAGGTGTCGTCGGCCAGACGGCGCACCTCGTCCGGGGTCACGTCGCCGGCCACGATCAGGATCGCGTTCTCGGGCGTGTAGAAGCGGTTGTAATAGTCGAGGGCGTGCTCGCGGTTCAGCCCCTCGATCTCGTGCATCCAGCCGATGATCGGGATGCCGTAGGGGTGGTGCACGAAGAGCGAGGCCGCCATCGCCTCGGAGAGCTGGGCGGAGGGGTCGGTCTCGACCCGCATCCGGCGCTCCTCCAGCACCACGTCGCGCTCGGGCGCCACCACCGCGTCGTCGAGGACGAGGCCGTGCATCCGGTCCGCCTCGAAGGCCATCATCGTGCCGAGATGGTCGCGGGCGACCCGCTGGAAATAGGCGGTGTAATCGTAGCTGGTGAAGGCGTTCTCCTGGCCGCCGAGGCCGGAGACGGCCTTCGAGAAGGCGCCCACGGGGTGCTTCTCGGTGCCCTTGAACATCAGGTGCTCGAGGAAGTGGGCGATGCCGGACTGGCCGAGCGGATCGTCCGCCGACCCGTTGCGGTACCAGATCATGTGGGTCGCCACGGGCGCCCGGTGGTCGGGCACCACCACCACGTCGAGGTTGTTGTCGAGGGTGAAGGACGAGACCTCCGGCCCACCGGCTTCGGAGCCCCCGAAGGCGGCGGCCTCCCCCCGCCCGGCGGTGGCCGCGAAGCGGGTGCCCCGCATCGGGGGGAAGAGGGTCGGCGTGCCCGTCCTGAAGAGGTGCATCAAGCTTGTCCTTACCCGGCTCCGCCCTCGGCGACCCCTCCCTGACGGGCGGGCCGGAACGCGGAGCCTTTGCGATTCCCGGCGGCAAGAGCCGTACCGGGAAAGTCCCTATGTTGCCGTCGTCGGCCCGTGTCGCAACTGCGCCACGGTATCCCGCACGGACGCGCCCGGCCTCAGCGCCGCTGCTGCGACCGGAGGTAGGCGCCCGGATCGGCCTCCTCGCGCTCGGCGCTGGCGTTCTTCACCGGCTCGCCATCGGTGCGCACGAGCTTCTTCGGCGCCTGCCGGTAGCCCTTCGGCGGCTCGACCAGCGTCTCGCGGGTCGGCTCGACATCCGCGGCCTGCTTGTCCTCGCTCTTGCCCTTGAACAGTTCGAGCGGGTCCAGCCACGACGCGCGGCGGGCGTTGTCGCCGGGCTTGTCCTCGGCCTCGGTGGTGAGGTTCGCCCCGGCGCGGCGGCCGGCGCGCATCTCATCGACCGACATGGTCGCGTTGTTGTCGTTGTAGCGGCCGGCGGTCTGGTTGCCCTTGGGCACCCGGCGCTCCTCGACCTCGCGCTCGCGGGCGACGATCTCGGGGTCCTTCGGCCAGGCCGCGTTCTTGGCGCGGGCGCGGGGCGCGGGCAGGGCGTTGCCGTCGAGCTTCGGCGGCATCACCAGCGGCGCGCGCTCATGATAGTCGATCGGCGCCTGCTGCTTTTCGAGGAGGCCGATGCCGGAGAGGGCGTCGCGCATCAGCTCGCCGCTCTGCTGCGCCTGGGCCGAGCCCGCCGCGACGACCGGGAAGAGGGCCGCCACGGAGAGGAGGAGTCGAAGCCTGCGTTGCGCGCTCATGCTACCTCACGGGTGCCGGCCGAGGATTCGGCGCGGGGACGGCCGCCACGCGGCCTAATCCGACGGAGACCGGGGTGAAACCGGTTTCCGGCGATCGTATGGCGCCTTGACCACGCTCGACCAGTCCAGATGTACTGGGAGGCCCTGTGTGTTCTGCGCATCACGGCCCTGGCGCGGCGTTGTCGCGCGCCCGCCCGGCGGTCGCGGGGATGAGGCTATCGAGGATCAGCCCGATCACGCCCGCCACGATGGCCGCGTCCGCGACGTTGAACACGTACCACGACCACCCGCCCGCATGGAGGTGGACGAAATCGAACACCGCCCCGTAGACGGCCCGGTCGACGGCGTTGCCCAGCGCCCCGCCGACGATGAGGCCGAGCGCCACGGCCAGCAGCCGGGAGCCGGCCCGCATCATCCAGAGGCCGAGCCCGAGGGCGGCGGCGAGGGAGAGCGCCACCAGCAGCCAGCGGCCGAAGGCGCCGTCCTGCTGGAACATCCCGTAGGAGACGCCCCTGTTCCACACCACCACGAGGTCCGTATAGGGCCCGTAGCGCCAGGGCTGGGTGAGCACGAGGTCCGTGCCGAAATACAGCCCGAGCTTCGTCGCTTGATCGGCGACGAAGGTGAGGGCGAGGGCGAGAAGGCCCGCGCGGGGAGGGGTGAGCCTCACGCCGCGCTGGCCTCCGGATGCGCCGCATCCCATTCCCGCAGGGCCTGCGCGTCGCGCGGGGTCACCTCGGGGAAGTCCGCGTCGGTGCCGACCTCGGGGCTGACCCGCCAGGAGCGGGCGCATTTGCGGCCCTGCGCCGGGGCCGGGACCACGGCGACACCCTTCACCTCGTCGAGGCGGAAGGCCTCGGCCGGGCCCTCGCCCGCCTCCACCGCGATGGCGGAGGTGATGCAGGTGTCCGCGAAGGCGGTCAGGCCCAGGGACTCCACCGCCGCGCGCAGGTCGGCATCCGCGATGTGGACCTTGGGCGCGGCCTCCAGGCTCGCGCCGATGCGCTTGGCGGCGCGCTCGATCTCCAGCGCCCCCGTCACCACCCGGCGGACCCGGCGGATCTTCTGCCACTTCGCCGCCAGCGCGTCGTCGCGCCAGGAGGCGGGCGTCTCCGGCAGGGTCTGCAGGTGGACCGAACCGTCCTCGGACGGAGTGCGGTCGAGCCACGCCTCCTCCGCGGTGAAGGCCAGGACGGGTGCGAGCCACACCACGACCCGCTTGAAGGTCTCGTCGATGACCTGCAAAGCCGCCCGCCGCGTCACCGAGGAGATCGGGTCGCAGTAGAGCGCGTCCTTGCGCACGTCGAAGTAGAAGGACGACAGGTCGCCCGTCATGAACCCGTTGAGCAGGGCCACGACCCGCTTGGTGTCGTAGGTGGCGTAGGCCTCGCGGATCTCGCCATCGAGTTCGACGAGCCGGTGCAGGATCAGCCGCTCCAACTCCGGCATGTCCTGGAACGCGACGTCATCGCCGGGGACGCGGTGCGCCAGCGAGCCCAGCATCCAGCGCAGGCTGTTGCGCAGCTTCCGGTAGGTTTCCGCGAAGGTCTTGATGATCTCCGGGCCGATGCGCAGGTCGTCGGTGTAGTCGGAGGCCGCCACCCAGAGGCGCAGGATGTCGGCGCCGGAATCCTTGATGACGCTCTGCGGGGCGACGACGTTGCCCTTCGACTTCGACATCTTCAGGCCCTTGCCGTCGAGGACGAAGCCGTGGGTCAGCACCACGTCGTAGGGCGCCCGGCCGCGGGTGCCGGAGGATTCGAGCAGCGAGGACTGGAACCAGCCGCGATGCTGGTCCGACCCTTCGAGGTACATCACCTTGTCCTGCCCGCCGTCACGGATCCGCGTGACGCCCGAGAGGCCGGGGAAGGCTTCAGGATCGTCCAGCACGAAGGCGTGGGTCGAGCCGGAATCGAACCACACGTCGAGCACGTCCATCACCTGCTCGTAGGAGGCCGGATCGTGCTCGGGGGCGAGGAAGCGGGACGCCGCGCCGGGGGCGAACCACGCGTCGGCGCCCTCGGAGGCGAAGGCCGCATGGATACGGGCGTTGACGGCCTCGTCCTTCAGGACCTCGCCGGTCTCCTTGTGGACGAACACGGTGATCGGCACGCCCCAGGCGCGCTGGCGCGAGACCACCCAATCCGGCCGGTTGCCGACCATGCCGTCGATGCGGTTCTTGCCCTGCGGCGGCACCCATTGCGTGTCGTTGATCGCCTGCACGGCGACCTCGCGGAGCGTCCGGTTGCCGAGGGCATCCACCGGCCGGTCCATGGCGATGAACCATTGCGGCGTGTTGCGGAAGATGACCGGCTTCTTCGAGCGCCAGGAATGCGGGTATTGGTGGCGCAGCACCCCGCGCGCGACCAGCGCCCCGGCTTCCGTCAGGGCGGCGATGACCGCCTTGTTGGCGTCGCCCTTCTCGCCCTTCTCCGTGTAGACGCGGCGCCCCTCGAAGCCCGGCGCCGCCTTGGTGAGGGTGCCGTCGGCATCGACCGTGTAGGGGATCGTGGTGTCGATGCCCCGCTCGGCGAGGCGCCGGCCGGAGGCCATCCAGAGCTCGAAATCCTCGCGGCCGTGGCTCGGCGCGGTGTGGACGAAGCCCGTGCCGGATTCGTCGGTGACGTGGTCGCCGTCGAGCAGCGGCACGTCGAAGCCGTAGCCGAGGCCCGCCAGGGGATGGGCGAGGGTGAGGCCCGCAAGCGCGTCGGCGGCGACGTCCGAGACCCGCTCGAACGCCTCGACGCGGGCGGCCTTGAACACCGTCGCGGCGAGCGAATCGGCGAGGACGTAGGTCTCGCCGGGCTTGGCCCAGTTGTCCTCCGGCGCCGCCGTCACCCTGTAGAGCCCGTAGGCGATCTTCCTGGAATAGGCGACGGCACGGTTGCCCGGCATCGTCCAGGGGGTGGTCGTCCAGATCACGACCCGCGCATCGGGGAAGGCTTCGCCGCCCTGGGTGATGGGGAAGGCGGCAAAGATCGTGTCGGAGACGTGCTCCTCGTACTCGACCTCGGCCTCGGCGAGCGCGGTCTTCTCCACCACCGACCACATGACCGGCTTCGAGCCGCGATAGAGCTGGCCGGTGACGGCGAACTTCATCAGTTCGTCGGCGATGGCTGCTTCCGCCGGGAAGGCCATGGTCGCGTAGGGATGGTCCCAGTCGCCGGTGACGCCCAGCCGCTTGAACTCCTCGCGCTGCACGTCGAGCCAATGCGCGGCGAAGGTCCGGCATTCCTGCCGGAACTCGATCACCGGCACGTCGTCCTTGTTGCGGCCCTTGGCGCGGTACTGCTCCTCGATCTTCCACTCGATCGGCAGGCCGTGGCAGTCCCAGCCGGGGACGTAGTTGGCGTCCTTGCCGAGCGCCCCCTGGCTGCGGACGATCACGTCCTTCAGGATCTTGTTCAGCGCCGTGCCGATGTGGATGTTGCCGTTGGCGTAGGGGGGGCCGTCGTGCAGCACGAATTTCGGCCGCCCCGCCGCCGCCTGCCGGATCGTCTCGTACAGGCCGATCCGCGCCCAGCGCTCCAGCAGCAGCGGCTCGCGGGTCGGCAGCCCGGCGCGCATCGGGAACTCGGTGCTCGGCAGGAATAGGGTCTTGGAATAGTCGCGGGCCGGCGCGGCGGGCGCGTTCGTGTCGGGGGTGGTCATCGGGTCTCGCAAGGTCGGGCCGATCGGGCGGCCAAAAGGGGGCGCTGGGGACAGGCGGCGGATCCCGGCCGTCCGCGAAAGCCCTGCCGCACCACGCGCGCGGGCCCTCAGGCGGCGGCCGGGCTCGTAATTCGCCGTCCGCCGGGAGCGGGGCGCGATGCGCGGGGAGGGACCATCCCGCCTCTCTAGCAGCCGGCCCCGGCGGATGCCAGCGGGAGGGCGGAGGGGCCCTGCAACGATTCGCGGCTCCGGCCGTTCGCTGAGGAGCCGATGTCCGGCTACGCTTCAGGAGGAATGCCCGTGAGACTCTCCCTCAGAACCGCCCTCGTCGCGGCCGCGCTCGCCGCCGGTTCCCTCACCGCCGCGATGCCGGCGCAGGCCCAGGGTCTGGTCGGCGGCGTGCAGCGCGGCGCGGCCGAGGGTGATCGCGTCGGCGGCCCCATCGGCGGCGTGGTCGGTGGCGCGGTGGGCGGCGCGGTCGGCACCGTGAACGGGGCGCTCGGCATCGATCCGGGCCGGCGGGCCTACCGCACCGACATGCGCTCGCGCCGGGCCTACCGCCGCGCCCATCACCGCCGGCATCACCGCTGAGAGCGGGGAGGGCCGGGGCTCTGGGCGCCCCGGCCGCTCACGCCGTCCGGCGAAGGGTGTCCTGCGCGAGGAGATACAGCCCCGAGCCGATGACGATCATCGCGCCGACGATGGTCCAGCGGCCCGGCAGGTCGCCGAACAGCAGGAAGCCGAGTGTCACCGACCAGAGCAGCTGCGTGTAGATGAACGGCGCGAGGACGTTGGCCGGCGCCCGCGCATGGGCCAGCACGAGGAGCCAGTGGCCGATCGTGCCGAACAGGGCCACCGCCAGCAGCAGCGCCCAATGGCTCCATTGCGTGGGGTTCGACCAAATCCAGGGCAGCAGCGGCGCCATCAGGGCGACGCCCGCGAGCCCGGTGTAGAACATGGTCGTGGCGGTGGAATCGTAGGAGGCGAGCTTGCGCGTCACGATGGCGTAGAAGGCGTAGACCAGCACGTTCGCCACGCTGAGCAGGGCGGCCGGATGCATGGTGCCGACGCCGGGGCGCACGATCACCAGCACGCCGAGGAAGCCGATACCGATGGCGGTGAGCCGGGCGCGGGACGACCATTCCCCGAGCAGCGGCCCGGCGAGCAGGGCGACGGTGAGCGGCGCGGCGAACTGGATCGAGATGGTCTCGGCCATCTGCAGGTAGCGCAGGGCCATGAAGTTCAGGGCCGTGGAGGCGAAGAGCAGCAGGGAGCGCACCATCTGCAGGCCGAGCCGGCGGCTGCGCACCACGCTCGGTGTCCGCACCGGGTTCACGAAGACCGAGATCATCGCGACGCTGGCGGCGTAGCGCATGAAGGTCGTGACCAGGGGATCGACCCCCGCCCGCGCCAGGGTCTTGCCGCAGGCATCGAGGCTCGCGAAGAAGGCGACCGCGCCGCACATGAGCGCGATGCCCACCATCCGGCGGCGCCGTGCGGCCTCGGCCTCACTGGCGGTGGCGATCCCGGCCGGTGCCGGGACGGTGGAGGCGGAACTGGCCATCGATGCGAATCGTGAGGGGCGCGGAGGACCGCGACGCTAAGGGCTCAATGCCATGCGCGGCACGGCACAGGTAGGCGCGGCGGCGCAACCGAACCATGCGGCGAGGGCGCGGGACGCGCGGGCGCCGCTCACCCCTCGTTAACGCTTCGGCGCGTCAGCGCTTCGCGGTCTTCTTGGGGGCGGTGGCGGTCGCGATGAGGGCGGCCAGATGCGACTGATCGAGGGCCAGCGGCTGCGGCGCGCGGGCCTGGGCCGGGCGCGAGGCCAAGGGAGCCGGCGCTTCGGGGGCCGGCGCCACGGCCTGCCGCGTCTCGGCGGCCGGCGGCGGCGCGCTGGCGCGGGGCGAGATCGAGCCCGTCATCTCGGGATCGGCGATGCTGGCGATGGCGGGGGTGGTCAGCCCGTCCGAATCCCGCTGCAGGCGCAGGGCCCAGTGGATCCCGGTGGAGAGGGCGGCGACGGCCAGGATGGCCTTGATCCCGCTTGTGAGCAGGGAACGCATGCAATCGAAACCCGAGTGAACGCCCGAACGATGGACCGGATCCCGGCCCATCGCGACCTTCGCACCGGAGCGTGAAGAAAGCGGGAAGACGAAGGGGTGCCCCCTGCTCCGCTTCGGGACAAAGGCGTTTCAACCGGGGAGGGAAATTGAGTGGGCCTTGCGCCTGATCCGCGGTTCCTGTTCCCCGCGCCTCCGACACCCCTGCAGCCGCTCGGCCCACTAAGCCTCACAGGCGCGGGCCAGAGAACTGGTCCGGACCGCCCCGTCACTGCCGACCCCGCTACCATGCAGGCCCGAGAGGGCTCGCGAAACCGTCAGGCGCATCGGCCACGGGGAAGGCCCGTGTAAGGGGTCGCACGCGAGCCGGCAACCGAAGCCGGGCGGTGACCCGGCGCCGCATGGTGCGCCCAATGGGGGCGCTGGGACTTCGACCTCAGCGGAGCGAGCCGCAGAAGCGCTGGATGCGGCGGCAAGCCTCTTCCAGCACCGCGTCCGAGGTGGCGTAGGAGATACGCAGGTTCGGGCCGAGCCCGAAGGCCGAGCCGTGCACCGCCGCCACGCCCTCGGCCATCAGCAATTCGGTGACGAAGTCCTCGTCGGTCTCGATCACCTTGCCGCCCTCGGTGCGCTTGCCGATCGTCTCCGCGCAGGACGGGTAGACGTAGAAGGCGCCCTCCGGCGTCGGGCAGGTCAGGCCCTTGGTCTGGTTCAGCATGGAGACCACGAGGTCCCGGCGCTTCTGGAAGGCGGCCCGGAAGACGGCGAGGTGGTCCTGCGGACCCTCCAGGGCGGCCACCGCCGCCCATTGGGCGATGGTGGTGGCGCCGGAGGTCTGCTGGCCCTGCACGAAGTCCATGGCCTTGATGAGCTTTTCGGGCCCGGCGGCGTAGCCGATGCGCCAGCCGGTCATGGCGTAGCCCTTCGAGACGCCGTTCATGGTCAGCGTCCGCTCGTAGAGGGCGGGCTCGACCTGGGCCGGTGTCACGAACTCGAAGTCGCCGTAGGTCAGGTGCTCGTAGATGTCGTCGGTCAGGACGTGCACGTCCGGATAGCGGAGCAGCACGTCGGTGAGCGCCTTCATCTCGGTGCGCGAATAGGCAGCGCCGGAGGGGTTCGAGGGCGAGTTGAGGATGATCCACTTGGTCTTGGGGGTGAGCACGCGCTCCAACTCGGCCGCCTGGAGCTTGAACCCGTCCTCCATCCGCGTCTCGGCGAAGACCGCCGTGCCGCCGCACAGGCCCACCATCTCCGGGTAGGAGACCCAGTAGGGGCGGGGGATCACCACCTCGTCGCCGGGGTTCAGCGTGGCGAGCAGCGCGTTGTAGAGGATGTGCTTGCCGCCCGTGGCGACGATGGTCTGCGACGGCTTGTAGTCGAGCCCGTTCTCGCGCTTGAACTTCTTCGCGATGGCCTCGCGGAGCGGCACGATGCCGGAGACCGGCGGATAGCGGGTCTCGTTGCGGTGGATCGCGTCGATGCCGGCCTGCTTGATGTGGTCGGGGGTGTCGAAATCGGGCTCGCCGACCGAGAGGGAGATGACGTCAACGCCCGACGCCTTCAGCTCGCGGGCCTTCTGCGTCATCAGGATGGTCGCGGAGGGCTTCACCCGCGAGAGGACGTCGGCGAGGAAGGCCATGGGGTCGCGTGCTCCGGTGGAAAACGGCGCGGACCCTAGTCCCGCGGCCGTGAGCCGGCAAGCATCGCGCGACTCACGGAATTCTTGATAAGATGGCCCTGTGATCGGGAGACGGACATGCCCAGGGGCGAGACGATCAGCGTGACCATGGCGCCGGAGACCCTGCAGGCCGTGCGCGAGCGCGTCGCGGCGGGGGAATACGCGTCGCTCGATGCCGCGCTCGACGACGCCGTGCGCGCCCTCCAACGGCAGCGCCGGGAGCAGGCCGAGCACCTGGACTCGATCCGCGCGCGGATCAGGCGCTCGCTGGACGATCCTCGGCCGGATCTGACCAGCGAGGAGGTTCAGGACGACCTCGACAGACTGTTCGCCGAAGCGGAGCGCGACTTCCGCCGTGCGTAGGATGCGCGTGACGTTCCGCCCCCAAGCGCGAAGCGATTTCAGAACCATCTTTCGAATGGTCCTTGATCGGAGCCAGGATGTCGCCACCGCCCGGAGATTTACGCAGCGGATCAAGGATCGATGCGAGCGGATCGGGGACGCACCCTATGCCGGTCGCCCCCGCGACGATCTGGAGGTGGGGCTGCGGACCATCGCGTTCGAGCGTTCCGCGGTGATCGCTTACACGATCGACCAAGACCGGGTGCGGATCGACAACATCTTCTACGGCGGACGAGACATCGCAGGTTTCTACGACGCAGAGGGAGAGACCGGCGAGTCGGTGCCGTAGAGCCGAACCCTCCCGCACCGCCCCCTGCGCCCCCATGTCAGGGGCATGATCCCGCTTTCCGTCCTCGACCTCTCCTTCGTCTCGTCCGACTCGACGCCGGCGCAGGCGCTGCACGACACGCTGGCGCTCGCCCGGCATGTCGATACCCTCGGTTACCGGCGCTACTGGCTCGCCGAGCATCACGCCCTGCCGAACGTGGCGAGCCCGGCGCCGGAGATCATGATCGGCCAGATCGCCGCCGCGACGACCCACCTTCGGGTCGGATCGGGCGGGATCATGCTGCCGAACCACGCGCCGCTGATGGTCGCCGAACGCTTCCGGGTTCTGGAGGCGCTGTTCCCCGGCCGGATCGACCTCGGGATCGGCCGGGCGCCGGGCACCGACGGCGTCACCGCCCGCGCCCTGCGGCGGCGGGAGGCGCCCTCGGGCAACGGCGGCGACGACTTCCTCGACCGGCTGCAGGAATTGCTGTTCTGGGACGGCGGCTTTCCCGAAGGACACCCGTTCGGCGAGATCCAGGCGACCCCGGCGGGCGTGGCGCTGCCGCCGCTCTTCCTGCTCGGTTCGTCCGATTACAGCGCGCAGCTCGCCGCGCAGATCGGCGCCGGCTTCGCTTTCGCGCAGCATTTTTCCGGTATTCCCGCCGAGGGGCCGATGCGCGCCTACCGGGAGGCGTTCCGGCCCTCGCGCCTGGGATCGGAGCCCCACGCGATCCTGGCCGTGGCGGGGATCTGCGCGGAGACGGACGCGGAGGCCGAGCGCCTTGCCTCGAGCACCCGCCTCTCGACCCTGCGGCGGGAGCGGGGCGAGTACCGCCCCCTGCCGAGCCTCGTGGAGGCCCTTGAGTATCCCTACTCCCCCTCGGAGCAGGCGAGGATCGAGCGGGGCCGCGACCGGCTGCATGTCGGCTCGCCGGCCACCCTGCGCCCGCACCTCACGGCGCTGGCCGAGTCGGTCCAGGCCGACGAGCTGATGATCGTCACGGCCATCCCCGACCAGGCGGCGAGGCGCGATTCGTATCGCCTGCTGGCGGCCTGATCCGGGGATTCCGAAGGGCGTGGCGCCCTTCGGCGGGGTGTCGGGGCAGGACCCCGGTACGCTGAGCGGGCAGGACCGTCGCAGGGACGATCACGCGTCAGCGACCGAACAGGCGCTTCAGGCTGCCGAGGAATCCGCCCGAAGAGGCTTCAACTTCCTGCCGCTGGGGCGCGGAGACCGCCTCCTTGCGCGGGGCCAGGATAAGGCCGAGGGCGGCCGTGTCCGTGGTCTCGCGGTCGATCAGGATGAAGCTCCCGGTCTCGCGGTTGTCGGCATAGGCGTCCACCGCCACCGGCCGGTCGAGGGTGAGGCGCACGTCGGCGATGTCGTTGGCGGACAGGCGCTCGGCCGGGCCGGGCTTGCCGGTCTCGGGATCGATGCGCGAGACGATGGCCTGCACCGTCGCCGTCACCGTGGCGGTGCCGACCTTGGCGAGGAGGCTCGCCCCCGGCGCGAGGTCGGTCTCGGCGGCCCAGAACAGGCGGGCGTCGAGGGTGTCGAGGGCCTGGAGCGGCGCGCCCTCGGCGGCGATCACCTGACCGCGCGAGGCGTCGATCTGCTCGGCGAGCACCAGGGTGACGGAGAGGTCGGCCCCCGCCTCGGGCAGGTCGCCGTCGGCGGTGTAGATGCGCTCCACCGTGGCGGTGCGGCCGCCCGGCTGCACGCTCACCCGGTCGCCCGGCCGCACGGTGCCGCTGGCGATGCGTCCGCTATAGCCCCGGAACTCCGAATTCGGCCGGTTCACCCACTGGACGGCCATGCGGAACGGGGCGTTCAGCGCCTCCTCGCGCACGGGCACGGTCTCCAGGAAGGTGAGCAGGGTGCCGCCCGTGTACCAGGGGGCGTTCACGCCCGGATCCACGACGTTGTCGCCGTTCTTGGCCGAGAGGGGGATCGCCCGGATCTCGGCGAAGTTCAGGCCCGCGGCGAACTCCGAAAACCCCTTCACGATCTCGGCGAAGCGGTCCTGCGACCAGCCGATCATGTCCATCTTGTTGACGGCCAGGACCACGCGGCGGATGCCGAGGTTCGACACCAGCAGGGCATGGCGGCGGGTCTGGCGGGTGAGGCCCTGGCGGGCATCGACGAGGATCACCGCCACGTCGGCGGTGGAGGCGCCGGTCGCCATGTTGCGGGTGTACTGCTCGTGGCCGGGGGTGTCGGCCACGATGAACGAGCGCTTGTCCGTGGAGAAGAAGCGGTAGGCGACGTCGATGGTGATGCCCTGCTCGCGCTCGGCCTGAAGGCCGTCGACGAGGAGCGCGAGGTCCATCTCCTGGCCTTGCGTGCCGTGCTTGCGGGAATCCCGGCGCAAAGCGGTGATCTGGTCGTCGAAGATCTGCTTGGTGTCGTGCAGCAGCCGGCCGATCAGGGTCGACTTGCCGTCGTCCACCGAGCCGCAGGCGATGAAGCGCAGCACTTCCTTGTCGCGGTGCGTCTCGAGGAAGGCGGCGTAATCCTGCGCGACGGAGGACGCCTGGAACGCAGTTTTGGGCGGGTGGATGGTCATCAGAAGTAGCCCTCCTGCTTCTTGCGTTCCATGGCGCCGGCGCCGTCCTTGTCGATCACGCGGCCCTGCCGCTCCGAGGTGCGGGCGGCCAGCGTCTCGGCGATGATCTCCGGCAGGCTCGCGGCCTCGCTCTCGACCGCCCCGGTCAGCGGGTAGCAGCCGAGCGTGCGGAAGCGGACGACCCGCTCCTGCGGGGTCTCGCCGGGGTTGAGCGGCAGGCGCTCGTCATCGACCATGATGAGCTGGCCCTCGCGCTCCACGACGGGGCGCGGCGCCGCGAAGTAGAGCGGCACGATCGGGATGTTCTCCTGCTCGATGTAGAGCCAGATATCGAGCTCGGTCCAATTGGACAGCGGGAAGACCCGCAGCGACTCGCCGCGCTTCTTGCGGAGATTGTACAGGTGCCACGGCTCGGCCCGCTGCCGCTTCGGGTCCCAGCGGTGCTGGGCCGTGCGCAGGGAGACGATGCGCTCCTTGGCGCGGCTCGCCTCCTCGTCGCGGCGGGCGCCGCCGAAGGCCGCATCGAACTTGTGCTGGTCGAGGGCCTGACGCAGGGCCTGCGTCTTCATCACGTCGGTATGGACCTCGGAGCCGTGGCTCACCGGCCCGACGCCGCGCGCCAGCCCGTCCTGGTTGGTGTGGACCAAGAGGTCGAGGCCGAGTTCCTTCGCCCGGGAATCGCGGAAGGCGATCATCTCCCTGAACTTCCACGTCGTGTCGACATGGAGCAGGGGGAAGGGCAGCTTGCCCGGCGCGAAGGCCTTCAGCGCCAGATGCAGCAGGACGGAGGAATCCTTGCCGATGGAATAGAGCATCACCGGGTTCTCGGTCTCGGCGACCGTCTCCCGGAAGATGTGGATGGCCTCGGCCTCCAGGCGCTTGAGGTGGCTCAGGCGGGCGGGGGAGGGGGAGGTGGCAGTTTCAGGCCGCAGGGCGGCCGTTGCGGCGCTCATCGGGCGAACTCCGGCTCACGGGTTTCGGGGGTGGGCTCGAATGCGGCGGCCTCGATCGAGGCAGGCTCCTGGCCCGGCTGCACCGAGGCGCCGGGGCGGCCGACATGCAGCCCGCATTCCTTCTTGTCTTCCTGCTCCCACCACCAGCGGCCGGCACGCTCCGGCTCGCCGACCTTCACCGCGCGGGTGCAGGGGGCGCAGCCGATCGAGGGGAAGCCCCGGTCGTGCAGGGTGTTGTAGGGAACGAAGTTCTCGCGCACGAACAGGTCGATCCGCTCCCGCGTCCAGTCGGCCAGCGGGTTCAGCTTCACGAGGTCGCGCTCGGCATCGTAGGCCGCCAGCGGTGTCGCGGCGCGGTTGGCCGATTGCCCGGCGCGCAGGCCGGTGAGCCAGCCGGCGGCGCCGTCCAGCGCCCGGCCCAGCGGCTCGACCTTGCGGAAGCCGCAGCAGGCCTGCCGCGCGGCGACCGAGCGGCGGAAGCCGTTGATGCCCGCGTCCCGCACGAAGGCCTCTTCGGCCGCCCGCTCGGGGACGTAGGCGAGGATGCGGATGCCGTAGGCGGCCTCGGTCTCGACCCAGGTCTCGTACGTCTCGGGAAAGAGCCGGCCGGTGTCGAGGGTCGCGATCTCGATCCGCGTGCCCGCCAGCTTGGCCATGGCGATGGCGTGGGTGAGCACCTGATCCTCGATGCCGAGGCTTGTGGTGAAGACCAGCCGGCCGGGCACCTCGCGGGCGATCAGGGCGAGGCGGGCGGGAAGATCGAGGGCGGCGAGGCGGGTGGCGAGTGCGCCGACCCGCGCCTCGGCCTCCCTGGGATCCGTAAGGGACATGATGGTCTGCTCCTGCGCCGGCCCTGTGGACGTGGGGGGCCGCGCCGGTTGTCGAGGGGTCGAAATGTTCGCTATACCGAACGAAGTCAAGGCGACGGGGGCGATTCGCACCCCGGATAAGGCTGCCCTCGCGTGTGTCAACGCACATGGAACGAGGGGAGCGGCCCGCCGTTTGTAAAAAATTATTCTCAAAAAGCCGATAGAACCCCTATAGGACGGGAAGTTCCTTCTTCCCGCGAAGGGCGCCGAAACGGCGGAGGTCCCTGTTGGACGCCATCGACCTGAAGATCCTGGCCCTGCTGCAGCGGGACGCGACCCTCTCCATCGCCGCCATCGGCGAGAAGGTCGGCCTGTCGCAGACGCCGTGCTGGAAGCGCATCCAGCGCCTGGAGGCGGACGGGGTGATCGACCGCCGCGTGGCGGTGCTCGATCCCGTGAAGCTCGGCCTCGGGCTGACGGTCTTCGTCTCCATCGAGACCGCCGACCACTCGCAGGATTGGCTGCAGCGCTTCGCCGACACCGTCTCCGCGATGCCGGAAGTGCTGGAATTCTACCGGATGGCCGGCGACGTGGACTACATGCTGCGCGTCGTGGTCGCAGACATGCAGGCCTACGATGCATTCTATAAGCGCCTGATCTCGGTGCTTCCGCTGAAGAACGTCACGTCGCGTTTCGCCATGGAGAAGGTGAAGTCCACCACCGCCCTGCCGCTGCCGGCGCCCCCGAAGGCGAGCCGGCATCTGCCGGAGCTGTCGCCGGCCCTCGCGGCGGTCGGAGAATGATCTTCTCCTTCTGACGCGCACGACGACGGCGATCTCCTCCTTTCGTGCCGTTCTGCAAAAAGAACGTTTCTGGTTGACACGGGCCCCGCGCCCTACGACATGGTCCGGTAATGTCTCGCTCTGCTCTCCTCCCGCGCACCGCTCCCTTCGGGGACGGCGAGCGCGCCAGCCTCGATGCCGTCCTCGTCAACGCGAGCCCGGTCCAACGCGCATGGCTGGCGGGCTTCCTCGCCGGGCTCGACGCCGCCGGGGGTCAGGCCCAGGCGGCGCCCGCCCAGGCCCCCAAGGCCAGCGAGCCGCTGACCGTGATCTACGCGAGCGAATCGGGGAACAGCGAAAAGCTCGCGGGCGACGTCGCCAAGCTCGCCCGGAAGCAGGGCTTCAGGCCGAAGGTGGTGGATTTCGCCGACCTCGACCTCGCGACCCTGCCGAAGGCCGGCAAGCTCATCGCCATCGCCGCCACCTGGGGCGAGGGCGAGCCCCCGGCCCGCGCCGTGCGGGCCTATGGCGAGCTGATGGGCGAGGGCGCCCCGCGCCTGGAGGGCGTCGAGTTCGCGGTGCTCTCCCTGGGCGACACGTCCTACGCGGAGTTCTGCGCCATCGGGAAGGCGCTCGACGCGCGGTTCGAGGCCCTGGGCGGCAAGCGCGCCGCCGAGCGGGCCGATCTCGACCTCGATTTCGAGACGCCGGCCGCCGACTGGATCAAGGGCACCCTCAAGGCGCTGGCCCCGGCCGCCGCCCCCGACAACGTCGTGGCCGTGGATTTCGCCCGCGCGGGCGGGGACGAGGACGCCGAGCCGAGCCGCGATCCGGTCGTGGTCGAGGTGGTCGAGCACGTGAACCTCAATTCCTCGCGCTCCGACAAGGAGACGATCCACCTCGCGCTCGCCTTCGAGGACGGGGCGCCGGCCTATGAGCCGGGCGATTCCCTGGAGATCTACCCCGAGAACGACCCGCAGCTGGTGGACGAGATCCTGTCCGCCACGGGCCTCTCGGGGGACGAGGCCCTGCGCAAGGCGCTGCTCGCCGAGCGCGACATCACCACGCTTTCTGCCGCGACGATCGAGCGCTTCGCCAAGGCGACGGGCTCGGAGGACGCCAAGGCCTTCGTGGAGAGCGGCGAGGTCCGCGCCTGGCTTGAGGGCCGCAACCTCATCGACCTGATCGAGCGCTTCCCGGCCAAGCTCACCGCCGAGCATCTCGGCAGCATCACCCGGCCGCTGCCGCCGCGGGCCTATTCCATCGCCTCCTCCCGCAAGGAGGTCGGCGACGAGGTCCACCTCGCCATCGCCGCCGTGCGCTACCAGACCTTCGGCCGCACGCGCTCCGGCGTGGCCTCGGTCCATGTCGCCGACCGGATCCGCGACGGCGCCAAGCTGCGGGTGCGGCTGAAGCCGAACAAGCATTTCCGCCTGCCCGCCGACCCGGCCACCGACATCATCATGGTCGGCCCCGGCACCGGCGTCGCCCCGTTCCGCGCCTTCGTGCAGGAGCGCCGCGCCATGGAGGCCCCCGGCCGCTCCTGGCTGTTCTTCGGGGATCGCCACTTCACCCACGACTTCCTCTACCAGCTCGAATGGCAGGAGGCCCTGGAGGACAAGTCGCTCACCAAGATCGACGTGGCCTTCTCGCGGGACCAGCCGGAGAAGATCTACGTCCAGAACCGGATCGACCAGCACGCCGCCGAACTGGTGGAATGGCTGGACGGGGGCGCCCACTTCTACGTCTGCGGCGATGCCAAGCAGATGGCCAAGGATGTCCGCGCCGCGGTGGTGCGGGCCTTCGAGACCGTGAAGGGCCTCTCGGCCGCGGACGCCGAGGCGCATGTGGCCGGGCTGGAGCGGGCCAGGAAGTACCAGCAGGACGTTTACTGAGCAGGACCGACCGTCCCCCCGCGACCGTCGTCCGACCCGCGCCCTCATCCTGAGGTGCCCGCGCCAGCGGGCCTCGAAGGAAACCTCCAGGGGTCGCGCGAAAGCTGGAGTCCTCCTTCGAGGCCTCCGCTTCGCTGCGGCACCTCAGGATGAGGGGGGTGGATCGGACAGAGGCTGCCGCCAGACCAGACCGAGACCGCCATGACCGACACCAAGTCGCCCGACGCCCCGTCCCCCGCCGCCAAGCGCGTCTACGAGACCCCGCCGACCTCGCGCCCGATCACCGAGGCCGAGGCCGCGCGGGAGGCGAAGCTCGCCGCCAACGAGCACATCAAGATCGCCAGCGGCTACCTGCGCGGCACCCTCGCGGACGGGCTCCTGGCCCATGCCACGGGGGCCATCTCCGAGGATGACGGGCAGCTCGTGAAGTTCCACGGGATGTACCTGCAGGACGACCGCGACCTGCGCCCCGAGCGGACCAAGAAGAAGCTCGAGAAGGCCTACGGCTTCATGATCCGCCTGCGCATCTCGGGCGGCGTGGTGACGCCCCAGCAATGGCTGGTGCTCGACGACATCGCCCGCACCTATGGCGGCGACGCGATGCGCGCGACGACGCGGCAGACCTTCCAGTTCCACGGCATCATCAAGTCGAACCTGAAGCGGACCATGGCCGCCATCGACGCGGCCCTGCTCGACACCATCGCCGCCTGCGGCGACGTGAACCGCAACGTCATGGCCTCGACCAACCCGGCCCAGGCGAAGGCGCATGCCGCCGCCTACCAGCTCGCCAAGGACATCTCCAACTCCCTGCTGCCGCGCACCCGGGCGTGGCGGGAGATCTGGCTCGACGGCGAGCGCGTGGTCGGCGGCGAGGACGAGGTGCAGGAGGTCGAGCCGATCTACGGCAAGACCTACCTGCCCCGGAAGTTCAAGACCGTGATCGCCGTGCCGCCCTCGAACGAGGTCGACGTCTTCGCCCACGATCTCGGCTTCATCGCCATCCTCGACAAGAAGAACGCCGTCACCGGCTGGAACATCACGGTGGGCGGCGGCATGGGCATGACCCACGGCGAGCCGGACACCTTCCCCCGCACCGCCGACGTGATGGGCTTCTGCAAGGCGCAGGACGCCCTGCGCTACGCCGAGGCGGTGATGACCGTCCAGCGGGACTGGGGCAACCGCAAGAACCGGAAGAACGCCCGCCTCAAGTACACGATCGAGCGCTATGGCCTCGACGCCTTCCGGGCCGAGGTCGAGGCGCGGGCGGGCCAGAAGCTCGAGGCCCCGAAGCCGTTCACATTCACCAGCAACGGCGACCGCTTCGGCTGGACCGAGGGCGACGACGGGCGCCACCACCTGACGCTCTACGTCCCCTCCGGCCGGATCAAGGACATCGAGAACGGGGCGCAGTTCCTCTCCGGCCTGCGCCGGATCGCCGAGGTGCACAAGGGCGACTTCCGCCTGACCGCCAACCAGAACGTCATCATCGCCAACGTGCCGGAGGCCCAGCGCGCGGCCATCGAGGCGCTGGTCGACGAGTACGGGCTGACGAAGGGGGCGGGCGCGCTCCGGCGCAACTCCATCGCCTGCGTCGCCATGCCGACCTGCGGGCTGGCGCTGGCCGAGAGCGAGCGCTTCCTGCCGGGCCTGATGGACGACCTGGAGGCGAGCCTCGCCAAGCACGGGCTGCAGGACGAGGAGATCACCATCCGCTCGACCGGCTGCCCCAACGGCTGCGCCCGGCCCTTCATCGCCGAGATCGGCCTCGTGGGCCGGGGCCCCGAGCGCTACCACCTCTATCTCGGCGCGGCCTTCGACGGCTCGCGGCTGAGCAAGCTCTACCGCGAGGACGCTTCTCCCTCCGAGGTGGTCTCGACGCTGGATCCGCTCTTCGCCGAATTCGCGACGGCCAAGCAGGCCGGGGAGCATTTCGGCGATTACCTGATCCGCGCCGGCCACGTGGCCAAGACGACCAACGGGCCGGACTTCCACGAGCGGATCGGCGCACTCAAGTAGGCGCGCCGCTCACTCGGCGGGGGCGGCCACCTGTGCCTTGGCCGCCCTGCGCTGGCGCGACTGCGCCGCGAGGTCGGAGAAGCCCGCGTCGAACCGCTCGTACAGGCGGCTGACGAGGCCGAGGGCGAAGTCGAGGGTGGCCCCGAACAGGGTCACGACCCCGATGAACGCCGCCATGGCGAGACGCCACGCGCCGGCGATGACGCGACCGATCCAGTGAAACAGGGCCATGACGTGCTTTCGTGTGAGGGGCTGTCGGACGGTTCGTCCGTTGCGCCGCACACATAGGCCCGCGCCAGCGGCCGGGGACGCGACCGAAAGCGGCGGTGGGCGCCGGGAACTTCGCGCTCAGAGCGGATAGGCCGTGATCAGGCGCCAGCCATCCGCTTCGCCCTGCCAGACGATCCGAATCCGTGGCCGGCGTCCGTCGGGCGCCTCGATCGGCCCCTCGACCACGAGCCGGCGCCGGTCGCCGATCTCGAGCTCGCGGGTACGGCTCTCATCGGCCTGCTGCACCGCGACGATGGCCCGCGCAAAGACGGTGGGCTCGCCGGGATCGAAGCCGAAGGACAGGAAGAATCGCGCCTTCGAACTGCCCTTGGGGTGATCCACGTTGAGCAGGTCATCGACGATCTTGGCGCTTGGAATCTCGAAGGTCGGATTCCCGGCTTCGTCGCTCAAGGCACCGCGCGACCGGTCCTGACGAGGTCGGCCGCCTCGACCGTCGCCAAGGCGCCCATCGGCTCGGGGAACTCGATCTCGTAGGCCTCGCCGCCGTTCCAGACCGCGACGACCGTCCCCTCCGCACCGGCCCGAATCGTGGCACCGTCCAGGGTGATGACGTCCACGAGAACGCGCACGTCATCCAGCTCCCGAAGGGCGGCGGCGGGCTCTTCCTTCCGAACGTGATAGACGAGTTCGATCGGCATCGGCACAGGATCGCCGGAAACCCCATGGTCCGCAAGGGAGCGGTGCGGATCAACCGCCACCGTTCCGCGTTCCGCCTTCGCAGTGCAGCGGAGACGGGTATGCGGGCGAAGCGGGTGGTCGGGCGCAAGGTGCGCTACGCGGTGGTGGGCGGCGGCTGGATCTCGCAGGCCGCCTTCATGCCGGGGGTGGCGCAGACCGGCAATTCCGAGATGACGGCCATCGTCACGGGCGATCCGCAGAAGGCGGACGCCCTGGCCAAGACCTACGGCCTCACCGCCTTCACCTACGATCGCTACAAGGAGGCGCTGGCCTCCGACCTGTTCGACGCCGTCTACCTCGCCCTGCCCAACGGCATGCACCGGGACTACGCCGTGCCGGCGCTGGAGGCCGGGTGCCACGTGCTCCTCGAAAAGCCGATGGCGGTGAGCGTCGCGGAATGCGAGGCGATCAACGCGGCGGCGAAGGCCTCGGGCGCCAAGCTGATGCTCGCCTACCGCCTGCATTTCGAGCCGGGGACGCTCGATGCCATCGCCCGCGTCCGGGCCGGGGCTATCGGCGAGCCGCGCATGTTCACCGCGACCTTCGGCCAGACGGTCAGCGCCGGCAATCACCGGGCGAAGCAGGGCTTCTGGGCCGGGCCGGTGCCCGACATGGGCACCTACCCGATCAACGCCGCGCGCAACCTGTTCGGGGAGGAGCCGGTGGAGGTCTCGGCCCTCGGCAGCCGCCGGCCGGACAGCCCCTACGCCTTCGACGGCACCGTCGCCGTCACCCTGCGCTTCCCCAGCGGGCGGCTCGCGCAGTTCACAATCTCCTACGAGACCGAGGGCGTCGATGCCTACCGGATCACCGGCACGGAGGGCGACCTGCACATGCAGCCGGGCTTCCTGTTCGGCACCGGCCTCGAAGCCGCCCTCACGCGGGGCGGGGAGACGGAACGCCTGACCTACCCGAGCGTCGACCAGTTCGGCGGGCAGACCCGCTACTTCTCGGAGTGCATCCTGAACGACCGGGCCCCCGAGCCGGACGGCGAGGAGGGCCTGTGCGACCTGCGGGTGCTCGAAGCCGTCGAGCGGGCGCTGGCCACCGGCCGGACCCAGAGCCTCGCCCCGATGAGCCGCAGCCGGCGGCCCGAGCCGTCGCAGGCGACGGACCTGCCGGCGGTCGAGCCGCCGGAGATGGTGAACGCCGCCCGGCCCGACGCCTGACCCCGACAAACATCCGCAACAATGCGTCGCATGTGGAGAACCAATTAAAAGCGAGACAGTTGTATTTGCGAGACAACGAAATCGTCACCTTCGCCGCGCCACGCGCGCGCCCCGAAGGGTCGAGGGGAGGGAATCATGGCCAAGCACGATATCCTGGGTTTCTTCGAGCATCGCCGCGACGGCGCCTGGGTGTGCGTGAGGCCGTTCACCCTCACCACGCCGAATGCCAGCGTCGACATCCGCCAGGGTATGCGCTTCGATTACGGCAAGCGCATCGGCGGCCTGGACCTCGCCGAGTACCTCGAGCGGCTGGGCTCGCAATTCGGCTCCTGAGGCAAACCGAGGGCGCGGCGCGGGGATGCGATGACCGGCTTTGACGGTCTCCCCGGCCCGCCCTACTAGGGGTCATGCAACCCGACGAGCCCCTGCAGAATGTGGCGGAGGACAGCGCGCCGACCACGCGCTGCCGCATCATGGCGACCGCCAACACGTTCTTCCACGAGATTGGCTACCAGAAGACCACCGTCGCGGACATCGCGCGGGCCCTGAAGATGAGCCCGGCGAACGTGTATCGCTTCTTCGATTCGAAGAAGGCGATCAACGAGGCGGTGCTGGAGCGCCTGATCGGCGAAGTCGAGGCCCTGCTCGCGGGCATCGCGAACCGCCCCGGCCTCTCGCCCACGGCGCGGCTCGTCAGCGCCATCGAGGCCCTGCACCGCTACAGCATGGATCGCTACGAACGCTATCCCCGCATCCACGAGATGGTGGAGGCGGCGATGGGCGAGAGCTGGGAGGTCTGCCGGCACCATCTGGCGGGCGTCACCGGCGTGCTGGAGCGCATCATCCGCGAGGGGGTGCGGACCGGGGAGTTCGAGACCCCCGACCCTGCCGTCGCGGCCGGGTGCATCCACGTCGCCATCGCGCGCTACACCCACCCCCTCCTCGTCTGCCAGCCGATCCTGCCGCCGGTACCGCCCCTCGACGCGATGATCGGCTTCCTCCTGCGCGGATTGGCGCCGGCCCGCGCCTATTCCGAGGCGGGCGTCGAGGGCGGAGCCGGCTCCGAGGCCGAGGGCTGCGCGCCCTCGTAGCCCTCGATCACGAGGATCTCGGCCTCGACGCCGCCGCGCTGCTTGGCCTTGGCCTCCTGGTAGAGGTCCGAGTTCCAGCAGGCGAGGGCGTCCTCGTAGGTCGGGAACTCGATGACGACGTTGCGGCTGCGGGCCTGCCCCATCACCGCCTCGTAGCGGCCACCCCGGATCAGGAAGCGCCCGCCGAATTTCGCGAAGGCCGCGCCGTTGGCCGACACGTACTCCTTGTACGCCTCGGCATCGCGGACATCGATCCGCGCGATCCAATAGCCCTTGGTCATCCCTGGTCCTCTCATGCCATCTCGGCGACGATGGCCTGGGCCACCGCCCTGGGGTCGGCGGCGCCGGTGATCGGCCGTCCGACGACCACATGGTCGATTCCCGCCTGGCGCGCGTCGCCCGGCGTCATCACCCGCTTCTGGTCCCCCGCGTCGGCGCCCGCCGGGCGGATACCGGGGGTGACGATCAGGCGGTCGGGCCCAACGATGGCGCGCACGCCGGCCGCCTCCGCCGCCGAGCAGACGAGCCCGTCGATGCCGATCTCGGCGGCCTGGGCGGCGCGCTTGGCGACGAGTTCCGCCACGGGCAGGGCATAGCCCGCCTCGGCCGCGTCCGCGTCGTCGTAGGAGGTGAGCACCGTGACGGCGAGGATCTTCAGGCCCTCGCCCCGGCCCTTCACCGCCGCCCGCATGGTCTGCGGGTAGGCGTGGACCGTCAGGAAGGTCGCGCCGATGCCTGAGACCGCGCGCACCCCCTCCTCGATGGTGTTGCCGATGTCGTGCAGCTTGAGGTCGAGGAAGACCTTGCTGCCTCGCGCGACGAGGCGCTCGGCCAGCGCCAGCCCGCCCGCATAGGCCAGCCGGTAGCCGATCTTGTAGAAGGTCGCCGCGTCGCCCAGGCGGTCGATCAGCGCCTCGGCTTCCGGCACGCCCGGCACGTCCAGGGCGACGATGAGGCGGTCTCGCGGGTCGGTCACGGTCATCGGGGTTACGGTCATGGGAGGGCACCGATCACGGGGGCGGGCGGGCTGTCAATGCGCGCCGCCGGGCCAGGGGAAACGGATGTTCCCGTCCCGCAATCCCGCCAGCACCACCTCGACCCCGCCGGACTTGACCATCCATTCGAGGCGGTGGTCGCGGTATTCCCGGCGCCGCCCGCCGGTCGTGTAGAGGTCGGAGGCGGCGGCCATCTTCGCGGCGGCCGCGTCGAACTCCGCGAAGGTTTTCGCGACCGAGGGGCGCTCCCGCACCCGTGCGTGCCACAGGGCGAGCGGGCTGCCGGCCTCCGGGCCGAGGCCGTAATAGACCGAGCGGTTGACCATCGGCGCCACGGCCGCGTCCGCCCAGCCGAAACGCGCCCCGCCGAACCATTCGGCCGTCCCGAGGCGCCCGGCCAGCCATGCCTGCAGCACCCGCGTCTGCGCGGCGGCCTGGGCGCGCAGATGCGCGGCGAGGTCGCCGTCCGCCCTGCGGAACCACAGGATCTCGCCGAAGCCCCAGTTCACGGCCTCGTATTGCGTGTCACAGACCTCCTCGGTGATCCGGGCGAAGGCGCGCCCGGCCGGCTCGCGGGGCAGGAGGGGCGGATCGGGAAAGCGTTCCTCGACGTATTCGAGGATCACGGTCGATTCGAAGAGCGTCACGTCGCCGTCGATCAGCACCGGCACCTCGGTGCGCGGGTTGGCGGCGGCGAAGGGGCCGTCCTGGCTGCCGGTGCCGAAGCTCTCCGGCAGTTCGGCGGTGAAGGCCACGCCCTTCTCGCGCAGCGCGATCTTGACCTTCTGCGCATAGGACGAGAGCGGGTGCTCGTAGAGCAGCATGGGCGTCTCCGGGTTCGCGCGGGATAGATGACGCGCGACGCTCACGCGGCCAGCACCCGCGCCACCTCGTCCCGCAGGACCGGCAGCAATTCGGCCTCGAACCACGGCTCGCGCTTGAGCCAGCCGTTGTTGCGCCAGGACGGGTGGGGCAGGGGGAGGACGCGCGGGCGGCGGGGCTCGTCGAGGATCGCGCGCCAGCGGCGGACGGTGCCGGTGAGGCCGCCCTCCAGCTTCCCGAGATGCCACGCCTGCGCGTAGGAGCCGATCACGAGGATCAGGTCGAGGTTCGGCAGGCCGGCGAACAGCTCCTCCCGCCAGCGCTCGGCGCATTCCCGGCGGGGCGGCTTGTCGCCGCCCTTGGCGTCGAGGCCGGGAAAGCACGAGCCCATCGGCACGATGGCGATGTTGTCCGGGTTGTAGAATTGCGCCTCGTCCAGGCCGAGCCAGGAGCGCAGGCGCACGCCCGAGGGGTCCATGAACGGCATGCCGGTGCGGTGGGCGCGGGTGCCCGGCGCTTGGCTTGCCACGCAGAGCCGCGCGCCGGTCGAGCCCTGGATGATCGGCCGGGGCTCCTGCGGCAGGGGCGGCCCATAGACCGGGCTCTCGCGGCAGAGGCGGCAGGCGCGCAACCGCGCGGCGGTGTCTTCGAAGGGCGGCATCCGGCGGATATAGGGCCCCCGGCGACAGCCCATAAAGAAACGGCGCGGGTCGCGCCGCGCCGTTTGAGTGGGGTCTCGTGCCTTGGGGGAAGGCGAGTTCGGTCTACGCCCACCCACGCTGAAATATTGTGCGTTTCCTCACGCGCCCTTCGTGCCCGACAGGTCGAGGGGCAGGGACCGCAGCCGCTGCCCCGTCGCCGCGAACACCGCGTTGGCGATGGCCGGCGCGAGGACCGGCACGCCGGGCTCGCCGATGCCGGTCGGCGCGGTTGTGCTCGACACGATGTGGACCTCGACCTTGGGCATCTCGCTGATCCGGGTCGGCTCGTAGGCGTCGAAATTCGCCTCCTGCACCTGTCCATCCTTCAGGGTGATGCGGTTGCGCAGCACGGAGGACAGGGCGAAACCCACCGCGCCCTCGACCTGGGCGCGGATCACGTCTGGGTTGACGGCGACGCCGACATCGACGGCGGCGACGATGCGCTCGACCTTCACGCGGCCCTCGGCGGCGCTCACCTGCGCCACCATGGCGACGTAGGAGCCGAAGGATTCGTGCACGGCGACGCCGAGCCCGCTGCCCTTCTCTTGCGCGGCGCCCCAGCCGGCCTTGTCTGCGGCGAGCCGCAGGACGCCGGCGAGGCGCGGAGCGTTGGCGAGCAGCCCGAGCCGGTAGGCGACGGGATCGGCGCCCGCCGCATGGGCGAGGTCGTCGATCATCACCTCCATGACATGGGCGGTGTGGCTGTGGCCGACGGAGCGCCACCACAGGACCGGCACGCCCTCGCGGCCGTTATGGACGCCGAAGCGGTAGGCAGCGAGCGCGTAGGGCGTGTCCGAGGCGCCCTCGACGGTGGTGGCGTCGATGCCGTCCTTGACGATCATCGCCTCGAAGGGCGAGCCGATCATGATCGACTTGCCGACCATCACATGGTCCCAGCCGACGATGGCGCCCTTGGCGTCGATGCCAGCGCGGACCTTGTGGAACACGCTCGGGCGGTAATAGCCGCCGGTCATGTCGTCCTCGCGGGTCCAGACGAGGTGGACCGGCGCCGCCTCGCCGCTCGCCTTGAACACGGCGGCGGTCTCGGCGGCGTAATCGGCCGTGGGGGTCGCCCGGCGGCCGAAGGAGCCACCGGCCCAGGTCGTGTGCAGGCGGACCTTGTCCGGCGTCACGCCGAGCAGGGCGGCCATGGTCGCCTGTTCGACGGTCTGGAACTGGAAGCCGGCATAGACGTCGTAGCTGCCGTCCTTCGCCTTCTCGATCGTGGCGTTCAGTGGCTCCATCGCCGCGTGGGCGAGGTAGGGGAAGGTGAACTCGGCCTCGATCACCTTGGCCGCACCCTTCAGGGCCGCCTCCGGCTCGCCGCGCTTCGAGGCGGTGAGGCCGGGCGCCTTGGCCTTCTCCCGGTACTCGGCGAGGATCGCGTCCGACGAGCGCGTCTCGGCGGCGGACTCGTCCCACGTCACCTTCAGCGCCTTGCGGCCCTGCATGGCGGACCACGTGTCCTTCGCGATCACCGCCACGCCGGAGGGCACCTGCACCACGTCGAGGACGCCCGGCACCTTGCGGGTCTCGGCCGCGTCGAAGCCCTTCACGGTGCCGCCGAAGCAGGGGGCGCGGGCGATCACCGCCGTCACCTGGCCCGGCCGGCGGATGTCGAGGGCGTAGACGGCCGAGCCGTCGGTCTTGGCCATGGAATCGAGGCGGGACACCGGCTTCCCGATGAGTGTCCACTCGCTCGGGTCCTTGAGCCGGGGCTCGGCCGGGACGGGGAGGGTGGCGGCGGAGGCCGCCAGCTCGCCGAACCGCGCCTGCCGGTTCGAGGCGGCGTGGCGCACGATGCCGTCCGCCACGGTGATCTCGGCCACCGGCACCCGCCACTGGAAGGAGGCGGCGGCCACCAGCATCTCGCGGGCGGCGGCGCCGGCCTTGCGCAGCTGCATCCAGGAATTGGCCACCGCCGTCGAGCCGCCGGTGCCCTGGATCGGGCCCATCAGCAGGTTGGCGTAGCGGGCGGCGTCGGCCGGGGCGAACTCGGTGCGCACCCGCGACCAGTCGGCGCCGAGCTCGTCCGCGAGGATGGTGGCGAGCCCGGTCGTGTTCCCCTGGCCCATGTCGAGGTGCTTGATCACCACGGTCACGGTGTCGTCGGCGCCGATGCGCACGAAGGCGTTCGGGTCGGCCTTGATGCCGGCGGGGTCGAGCCCGGCGGCGCGGGCCGGGCCGGCATCGAGCCGGAAGGCCACGACGATGGCCCCCGCCCCGGCGAGGAAGCCCCGCCGGCTCGGACGGGGGGAGGGCAGGGTCTGAATCGGCCGACGGACGTTCAGCATGGCGGCGATGCTCCGGTCAGGACCGTGAAGGGAGGCGGCTTCGCAGGGCGGCGGAGCGGTCAGGCGAGGGAGTGCGCGGCCTCGTGGATCGCCGCGCGGATGCGCTGGTAGGTGCCGCAGCGGCAGATGTTGCCGTCCATGGCGCCGTCGATGTCGGCATCGGTCGGGCGGGCGTTGCTCGACAGGAGGCCGATGGCGGACATGATCTGCCCGGACTGGCAATAGCCGCACTGGACCACGTCGAGCTTGCGCCACGCGGCCTGCACGGCCTGCGCGACGCGGCCCGAGACACCCTCGATCGTGGCGACCTGCTGCCCCGCGCCGACATCGCCGAGGCGGGTCTGGCAGGCGCGGACGGGCTGCCCGTCGAGATGCACCGTGCAGGCGCCGCACTGGCCGATGCCGCAGCCATACTTGGTGCCGGTCATCGTCAGATGGTCGCGCAGCACCCAGAGGAGCGGCGTGTCCGGATCGGCATCGACCGCATGCGGCACGCCGTTGATCGTGATCTGGGGCATGACGGACTTCGGAATGCGGGGGGACCGAATCCGGCCCGTGGCGCCAGCATTGCGCGCGGGAGTGCCCCTCGGGCTGTGCGCCAGCGCACACAAACCTGCGGTAAATGGGACAGCCCCGCGATTGCATTCGATTGGACGGATTCCGGCAGCCGCTTCTTAAGAGTTTGGCGACATCCTGGCTGTCTCTCGTCAATAGATCCCGAATAGCCCGGTTAACCTGCAGCGCATGTCCGATCTCACCGTCGAGATGGTCCAGCGCGGGCGTGGTCCCTCGACGGAGGAGGCCGCCCGGCGCCTCGGGGTCGCCCGCGACATCCGCTCGGCACGGGAGCGGCTGACCTCGCGCACCGGGCTGGAGCGCGCCTTCGACCAGGAATTGCTGCGCCACTACGCCCAGTACCGGGCCGGCTCCGGCATCGCCCTGGGGTTGTTCGCCGTCGCCCTGGCGGGGGCGGCGACCTTCTGGGTGCCCCTGGTGATCGCCGCCGCCTGGGCGCTGTGCGTGTTCCTGATGATCACGCTCAACTCGATGATGAGCCGCGCCTTCCTCGCGACGGAGCCGGAGCATATCGACCTCGGCCGCTGGCGCCGCCGCTTCGTGATCGGCGAGGTGCTGCAGAGCCTGTGCTGGTCGGGGATGGTGGCGCTGGGCGGCACGGGGGGCTGGACCTTCGCCCTGTTCGCCCTCGTCATCGCCTCGGCGGTCACGACCATGCTCGCGGCGACCGTGCCGGTGGCGGCGGTGGCGGCCCTGCTGCCGCTCTCGATCGCCACCGTCTCGCTCACGGCCTTCTCCAGCGGCATGGACGCCCTGGCGCTGGTGGCCATGGCCGGGGGCACGCAGATCTTCTTCCTCGGCCTGTCGCGGCGCCTCTACGCCTCGACGGTGGGCGCCTTGCTTTCCCGCGCCGAGAAGGACGCGGTGTTCGGCGAACTGGAGCAGGCCAAGGCCAATTCCGACGAGGCCCGCCGCCGGGCCGAGGAGGCGAACCTCGCCAAGTCGCGCTTCCTCGCCACGATGAGCCACGAGCTGCGCACGCCGCTCAACGCCATCCTCGGCTTCTCGGAGGTGATGAAGAACGAGGTGTTCGGCCAGCACGTGGCGCCGGCCTACCGCGAATATTCGAACGACATCCACGACAGCGGGATGCACCTGCTCAACCTCATCAACGAGATCCTCGACCTCTCGCGCATCGAGGCCGGGCGCTACGAATTGAACGAGGAGCCGGTGCTGCTCGCGAGCGTCGTGGAGGAGTGCCGCCACATGATGGCGCTCCGGGCCAAGGCGAAGGGCCAGACCGTGCACGACATGGTCGACATGACCCTGCCGCGCCTCTGGGCCGACGAGCGGGCGCTGCGCCAGATCGTGCTGAACCTCCTGTCCAACGCGGTGAAGTTCACGCCGCCGGGCGGCGAGATCTGGCTCAAGGTCGGCTGGACGGCGCGGGGCGGCCAGTACCTCTCCGTGCGCGACAGCGGCCCCGGCATCCCCGAGGACGAGCTCGGCACGGTCATGTCCTCGTTCGGCCGGGGCGCCCTGGCGATCAAGACCGCCGAGCAGGGCTCCGGCCTCGGCCTGCCCATCGTGAAGGGCCTCGTGGAACTGCATGGCGGCCAGTTCCAGCTGGAGTCGCGCCCCCGGCAGGGCACCGAGGTGATCGTGACGCTTCCCGCCGCGCGGGTGATGGACACCCTGCCCGCCGAATCGTTCGACGAGCCGGAATTCGAGCCGGAGCCGAAGCCCAAGGCGAAATCGTCGCGGCCGGTGAGCCGCGCGGCCTGAGACAGGTCGAAGCGACTGAATTTTCAGAGTAATTATTCAGAATTTCTTTGGCCTTGCAAAATTTAGCGCACGGGCATAGGCTCGATTTGTCGGTACGTTCTTGGATGTTTTGGGCCGTATTTCCTTCGCAGGGCGGTTCTCTCACTCCTATCGTTATCGTTCGACCCGATGTTCCGTGTCCCGACGCGGGCGTTGTTTATTCCTGACCCTGCGAAGATCGAGACGTATCCATGTCTACCGGTACCGTGAAGTGGTTCAACGCGACCAAGGGCTTCGGCTTCATCCAGCCTGAGGACGGGGGCCAGGACGTGTTCGTGCACATCTCCGCCGTCGAGCGCGCCGGCCTCGGCACGCTGAACGAAGGTCAGCGCGTCTCCTACGAGCTCGAGACCGACCGTCGCAGCGGCAAGAAGGCCGCCGGCCAGCTCCGCGCCGCCTGATCCTATCCAGGATTCACGACCGAGCCGCCCCCACCGGGGCGGCTTCCTTATGTCGACCCCTACGAGGCCGCACGCGCGCGTGCCGCCCGATCCGGAGATTGCGTGAGCTTCCAGAACAGCCAAGCCCTGACCGACCGTCTCGCTGCATCCTCGAAGGCGCGTTCGGAGACCCTGGCCCGCTTCCGTGCGCGGCCGCCGGCCGACGATCCGGCCGTGCTGGCGCGCCATTCGGCCCGCCGCGCCATCATCGATGCCCGCGAGACCCGCGCCGCCGCCCGTGAGGCCGAACGTCTCGTCGAGGTCGCCCGCGCCGCCGCCGCGGCGGAAGCCGCCCGCCTGGCGGAAGCCGAGCGCGTCGAAGCCGAGCGCGTCGCCGCCGAGGAGCGTGCCATCGCCCGGCAGGCCGAGATGAAGGCCCAGCGCGACGCCCGCTACCTCGCCCGCAAGGCCAAGGCCCAGCGTCGCGGGTGAAGGACGCGCAGGACGGGCTCAATCGCCCGTCCGCCGTGCCGCGTTCCTGTAGACCTCGTCGCGCTCGCGCTTGCCGACCGCGACGACCAGCACCACCAGTTCCCGGTCCCGCACTTCGTAGACCAGCCGGTAGCCAGCACTCCGCAGCTTGATCTTGTAGCGCTCCCTGGCGCCATGCAGCTGCGCGGACGCGACCTTCGGCGCCTGAAGCCGCTCCGCGAGCTTGGCCTTGAAGTGATCCCGCACGCTCGCATCGAGCTTGCGCCACTCCTTCAGCGCCGCGTCGAGGAAGGCGAGTTCATAGCTCATCGAGGGAGACGCGGTGGATCTCCTGCCCCTCCCGCGCGTCAGCGAGGGCGTTCAGTTCGAGATCCTCGAGACGCTCCAGAAGCTCCTCGTAGGCCCTGGCGGGGATGCAGTAGAACGCCGGCTCGTTGCGGTTGAGGATCGCGACGGGAAACCCCTCACCGGCGGCGACGGTGCCCATCGGGTTCTTCTTCAGATCGGAGATGCTGGCGACGGTGGTGGCGTGGACGGCGTGGGGCATGACAGAGGCTCCCGTTCGTGCCCTCCATAGCACCCGGAACCGGTCGCGCCCTAGGCCAATCCGCCCATCGCCCGCACCAGCGCCCATTCCGCGTCGCTGACCGGCTGCACCGACAGCCGGGAATTGTTGACGAGGACCATGTCCTTCAGGGCCGCCTCGGCCTTGATCGCGTCGAGGGTGACGGGCACGCGCATCGGCTCGACGGCGCGGACGTCAACCATGCCGAAGCGGCCGGTCTCGTCGGTGTGGTCGGGATAGTAGGGGCGGATCACCTCCACCACGCCGACCACGGCCTTGCCCTCGTTCGAGTGGTAGAAGAACCCCCGCTCGCCCACCTGCATCGCCATCAGCTGCTTCTTGGCGAGGTGGTTGCGCACGCCGTTCCAGAACGTGCCCTCCGCGCCGGCCGCGACCTGTTGCGCCCACGACCAGGTCGCGGGCTCGGACTTGAACAACCAATACGCCATCGTCGTCTCGTCGGGGTTCCTGACGCCTCAATCCATCTCGCCCCGCAGGGGCCGGGAGAGAAGCTTGGCGACGACCGTATCCACATCGGTCTCACCCGCCACCAGCGCGGCGACCGCCTCGGCCACCGGCATCTCGACGCCCCGCGCCCGGGCGAGGCCGGTGAGCGCCGCGGCGGTGAAGGCGCCCTCCGCGAGCTTGCCGCCCGCCGCCGCCTCCGGGCTCGCCCCCGCGCCGAGGCGCTGGCCGAAGGCGAAGTTGCGCGATTGCGGCGAGCCCGCCGTGAGCACGAGGTCGCCGAGGCCCGATAGCCCCATCAGCGTCTCGGGCCGCCCGCCGAAGGCACGGGCGAAGCGCATCAGCTCGGCGAAGGCGCGGGCGATGAGGGCGGCCCGCGCGCTCTCGCCGAGCCCCCGTCCCGCGACGATCCCGCAGGCGATGGCCAGCACGTTCTTGCCCGCCCCGCCGATCTCGACGCCGCGCACGTCGTCGGTGTGGTAGAGCCGGAAGGTCGGCCCCGAGATCAGCGCCGAAAGCGAGGCCGCGAGGCCGGCATCGGCGCTGGCCAGCGTCACGGCGGTCGGCAGGCCGCGGGCCACGTCCGCCGCGAAGCTCGGGCCGGACAGCACGGCGACGGGCGTCCCGGCGGGAAGCACTTCGGCGGCGACCGCGCTCATGAAGCTGTCGCTGCCCCGCTCGATGCCCTTCGCGCAGAGGATCACCGGCCCCGCCGCCGCCAGCGGCGCGGCGAGGTGCCCGAGCACCCCGCGTACCGTCTGCGCCGGCACGACGAGGAGGGTCGCCCGCGCTCCGGCAAGGTCGTCTGCCGCCGCGGTGGCGCGGACGCCCGGATGCAGCGGCACGCCGGGCAGGTAGCGCGGGTTCTCGCGCTCGGCCTGCATCCGCGCGGCGGCCTGCGGATCGCGCAGCCAGAGGGTCACAGGATGGCCGGCGGCGGCGGCCGCGTTGGCGAGCGCCGTGCCCCAGGCCCCGCCGCCGACGACGTTGACGGATGTGCTCATGCGGTCTGCCTCAGCTTGCCCCGCCAAGCCAGCGAGCGCCGGTTGAGGGCGTGGAGGTCGGCCTCGCCCGCGAGCAAAGCCTCGCCCAGCGCGATCGCGGCCTCCAGCCGGTCGGCGGGCAGGTTCGCGTGGGCCGGCGGCGCGACGTGATCGCGCCAGGGGCCGCCGCAGGCATGGTCGAGGAGGATGCGGGCGAAGCAATGATCGAGGCGGACCGGCCAGTCCCGGTGGGTCCGCGCCGCCTCCGGCAGGCGGCGCTCCACGAGGTCGCGCCACGCGGCGCGCCGGTCGGGGGCGTTCATGCCGCCGTGACCGGCGCGGGCTCGGCCGCCAGCGGCCAGCGCGGGCGGGCCGGGGCGGTGATGTCGTCCACGAGGCCGAGCCGCAGGCGCTCCAGACCGGCCCAGGCGATCATCGCGCCGTTGTCGCCGCACAGGTGCAGCGGCGGCGCGACGAAGGCGAGCCCGGCCTCCCCCGCGAGGGCGGCCAGCGCCCGCCGGATCGCGCCGTTGGCGGCGACGCCCCCCGCCGCGACCAGGGCGGTCGGCCGTCCGGCCCGGTCGGAGAAGCCGCGCAGGGCCACGCGGGTGCGGTCGATCACCACGTCGACCACCGCCGCCTGGAAGCCGGCGCAGAGGTCGGCCACGTCGCGCTCGGCCAGCGGGGCGGTGCGCTCGGCCTCGATCCGCAGGGCGGTCTTGAGGCCGGAGAGGGAGAAGTCGGCCTCCCGCCGCCCGAGCATCGGCCGGGGGAGGGCGAAGCGCTCGGGATCGCCGGCCTCGGCCATGCGCTCCACCTCGGGGCCGCCGGGATAGCCGAGGCCGAGGAGCTTGGCGGCCTTGTCGAAGGCCTCGCCGATGGCGTCGTCGATGGTGCCGCCGAGGCGCACGTAATCGCCGACGCCGCGCACGGCGACGAGCTGCGTGTGCCCGCCGGAGGCGAGCAGCAGCAGGTAGGGGAAGTCGAGCCCGTCCGTCAGCCGGGCGGTGAGGGCGTGGGCCTCGAGATGGTTGACCGCCAGCAGCGGCTTGTTCGCCACGAGCGCCAGGGTCTTGGCGGTGACGAGGCCGACCAGCACGCCGCCGATCAGCCCCGGCCCCGCCGCGACGGCGATGCCGTCGAGGTCGGAAAGCCGCGTCCCGGCCCGCTCGAGGGCGCGGGCGATCAGCCGGTCCAGCACCTCCACATGGGCGCGGGCGGCGATCTCCGGCACGACGCCGCCATAGGCCGCGTGCTCGGCGATCTGGCTCAGCACCTCGTTGGCGCGGATCACCGGCGCCCCATCGGGATCGAGCGAGACCACGGCGGCGGCGGTCTCGTCGCAGGTGGTCTCGATGCCGAGTACGGTCTTCACGTAGCGGACTCCCTGCGATCCCGAACCCCTTCGGCGCGAACCGCCCCCACCGGGCGCGGAAGCGGCCACGCCATCCTGTGTCTCAGTCGACGGCGACCATGACGTCGGACGCCTTGACGACGGCATAAGCCGGGCCGCCGGTCACGAGCTTCAGGCTCTCGACGGATTCGTTGGTGATCGAGGCCGTGACGACCTGACCGGGGCTGATCTCGATCTTCACATGCGCGGTGGTGGCACCCTTGTCGATCGAGACGACGGTGCCCTTGAGGACGTTGCGTGCGCTGATCTTCATGAGGTCGAACTCTCCTGCAGGCGCGCCGCGAGGCGCTGCGGGCTCCTACCCCATCGCGGGCCGGGTGGCGACCGGCTCACGCGTCGCCCTCGGCTGCGTCCTCCGCATCCTCCGGCACGGGCGCCGCGCCCCAGCCGGCCAGCGACGCATTGAGGTCGTCGAGCACGAAGTGCCGGGCGCTGTCGCGGTCGTAGCCCTCGGCGAGGAGGTCGTCGTACTCGGTGAAGACGTGGCGGGCATAGGCGATCAGGGCGAGGCGGGCGGCCGTCTCCGGCGCGGCACCGCGCAGGCCGGGGCTCGCCAGCGCCCGGTCGATCACGACGCCGGATTCGAAGGGCGGCAGGCGCGGGGCGAGGCGGAGGAGGGCGCCCGCCACGGCCGAGCGCCGGTCCGGGGCCGGCTCCGCCGGGGGCGGGTTTGTCCACGTCATGCCATGGCCTTCGCAGCGGGATAGGATAACATCGGGCGCAGGCTCGGTCACAGGCGGTGATCCGCCAAGGGTACGGTCTCATGCGCACGTTCGTCTCGTCCAGCCTCGCCCTCGCGGCACTCCTCGCCGCCGGCCCTGTCCTGGCGCATGCCCAAGCCGCCAAGCCGGACGCGGGCGCCCCCGTCCCGGCGCCCGGCCGCTCCGTCTCCGCGACGGGCCGGACCATGCCGAAGCCGCGCAACGCCCCGGCGGAGGCCACCGCCAAGCCGACCGCGAGCGAGGCGCAGATGCTGAAGGCCCAGAAGGCCTCCGAGGACCGCTCCAAGGCCTGGGATACCAAGATGCACCGGACGATGAGTTCCATCTGCCACGGGTGCTGAGGGACGGGTGCTGAAGGGGCCGGCCCCAACGAAAAAGGGGCCGCCCGAAGGCAGCCCCCTTGTTCCGTCCGATCCGGGTGGACCTCAGCGCGAGTAGAACTCGATCACGAGGTTCGGCTCCATCTGCACCGGGTAGGGCACCTCGGAGAGGCCCGGCACGCGGGTGACGCGGGCGGTCATCTTGGCGTGGTCCACCTCGATGTAGTCCGGCACGTCGCGCTCGGCGAGCTGGCTCGCCACGATGACGATCTCGAGCTGGCGGGAGGATTCCTTGACCTCGATCAGGTCGCCGGCCTTCACCTGGTAGCTCGGGATGTTCACGCGCACGCCGTTCACCTTGATGTGCCCGTGGTTCACGAACTGGCGGGCGGCGAAGGGGGTGGCGACGAACTTCGAGCGGTACACCACCGCGTCCAGGCGACGCTCCAGCAGGCCGATCAGGTTCTCGCCGGAATCGCCGCGCTGGCGGATCGCCTCGGCGTAGTAACGGCGGAACTGCTTCTCGGTGATGTTGCCGTAATAACCCTTGAGCTTCTGCTTGGCGCGCAGCTGCGTGCCGAAGTCGCTCATCTTGCCCTTACGGCGCTGGCCGTGCTGGCCGGGGCCGTATTCGCGGCGGTTCACGGGGCTCTTCGGGCGGCCCCAGATGTTCTGGCCCATGCGGCGGTCGAGCTTGTGCTTCGCCTGAATCCGCTTCGACATGACTTCGCGTCCTCTCGGGATGAGAATTGAGGAACGCGCCCTCCTCTTCCCGACACCGAAGGTCCGGGACGACAGGGCGGCCGGAGCCGGCCCACGGGTGCGCGTAAAACGCCGCGGGGCCCCGTTGAGGAGCCCCGTCGACGGTCGGTTCCATACGGGACACGGCGGGCGCGGTCAACCGCCCGCCGCCGCGCGGGGCGCTCAGAGGTAGGCGGCGAGACTCTTGTCGCGGGCGACGTCCCGGCAATGGGCGAGGTAGCCGCTCTGGTGCAGCCCCATCAACTCGGTCACGGAACTCCAGAGCCAGTGCGGCGCACGCTCGTGCCAGCCATCGGCCTCGACGCGGGCGCGCCACGCCCGCCGCGCCTCGGGGGACAATTGCCGCCCATGCGCGCGCCCGACCACCGCCGCGAGGCTGCGGGCCACGCGCACACCCTCGTCCTTGGAGAATTGCTCGGCGACGATCTTGAGATCCTGCGGCAGCAACTCCCGCACGATCACCGGGGTCTCGCCGATGCGGGCGGCGATCATCCGCTCGCCCAGAGCCGGCGACAGGGCGCGCGCCCCCTCGACGACGCGGCGGGCGTGGTCCTCGGGGATCGTCACGCCGGGAGCGGCCGGGGCGAGGAAGGGCACGCCCTCCTTCACGTCGATCAGCGCCACCTTGGAGCGGCCCTTGGCCCCGGCGATCCGCACGAGGCCCGCGAGCCGCATCTTGCCGAGCGACGAGCAGCCCTTGATCCAGTAGGCGGCGTCGATGAGCGACACCGCCTCGTCGCCGCCGCGCTCCAGGCCGAGGACCCGCGTGCGGAAGCCGGGCTCGCCCAGGAGGGCCTCGAAGGCCGCCTCCTCGTCAGGCGAGAGGTCGAGGAACCGCTTGCCCCGGGGCAGCCGCGCGGACTTGCCCTGCAGGCGCTCATCCGCGAGGTGGCGCCAGCGCCGGCCGAGGGCCCGGTTCCGGGTCGTCTCGACGATGACGGAATCCTGGTCGTCCTCCCCCTCGGGATCCTCAAGGCCCGCGCTGTAGCCCGTGGCGATGGCCTCGATCATGCGCGCCACGGCGAGGCCGGAGAGCGGCGCGGTGAGGCCGGCCGTCACCAGCGAGAGGGTGAGCCGCACGAGGTCGTAGGCGGGGTTGCTGACGACGGTCTGGTCGAGGTCGCGGATCTGCATCCGCACCTTGCCCTCTGTGTCGGCCAGGGCGCCGATGTTGCCGAGGTGGCAATCGCCGCAGATCCAGACAGGCGGCCCCTCGGGGAGGGCGTCGGGCGGGAAATCCGCGAGCCATTCGTAGAAGCGGGCGGTCGATCCCCTCACGTAGGAGAGGGGCGACGCGGCGATCTTGCACAGGCGCCGTGTCCTCAGGAGCTCGGCCTCGCGCCCCTCGACCGGCCGGACATGGACGTTCATCGCTCGCCTGCACCCCGTGCCCGACACCCGCATCGGGCGCGGGTGTCATGGTTTCGTCATGTAGGACTCAACCTAGGGGGCGACATTAAATTTCCTGTCAGCGGCGGGATTAAAAGGACGCAGACGCCTCAGGTCACGACGCTGGGCTCGGCCCGGCCGGTGCGCGGTTCGATCTCGGCGAGGGCCCGCGCGGCGGCAACGACCGGGGCCAGCACCTCCGCGACGGGGCGGTCGAGGCGGGCGGGGTCGTTCTCGTAGCGCTCCAGATAGACCCGCAGCGTCGCCCCGGCGGTGCCGGTGCCGGAGAGGCGGAACACCACCCGCGCATCCTCCGCGAAGGCGATGCGGAGGCCCTGGCGCTCGGTCAGCGAGCCGTCGACCGGATCGCGGTAGGCGAACTCGTCCGCCGTGGAGACCGTTAGGTCGCCGATCCGCGTGCCGGGCAGGCTCGCGAGTTTTTCGCGCAGCGCCTGCATCAGGCCGTTGGCGGCGTCGGCATCGACCTCCTCGTAATCGTGGCGGGCATAGTAGTCGCGGCCGAAACGCTGCCAGTGGGCGCGCACCAGGGCGTCGGCCCGCTCTCCCGTGGCGGCGAGGATGTTGAGCCAGAGCAGCACGGCCCAGAGCCCGTCCTTCTCGCGGACATGGTTCGAGCCGGTGCCCGCGCTCTCCTCGCCGCACAGGGTGATGAGCCCGGCATCGAGGAGGTTGCCGAAGAACTTCCAGCCGGTGGGCGTCTCGTAGGCGGGGATGCCGAGCGAGGCCGCCACCCGGTCGGCGGCGCGGCTCGTGGGCATCGAGCGGGCGACGCCCTTCAGGCCCTGCGCGTAGCCCGGCGCCCGGTGGGCATGGGCGGTGAGCAGGGCGAGGCTGTCGCTCGGCGTCACGAACAGGCTAGGGGCCACGATCATGTTGCGGTCGCCGTCGCCATCCGAGGCGGCGCCGAAATCCGGGGCGTCCGGCCCCTGCATCAGGTCGTAGAGGTCGTGGCAATGGACCGGGTTCGGGTCGGGGTGGTGCCCGCCGAAATCCTCCTTCGGCTCCGCGTTAACCACCGTGCCCTTCGGCGCGCCGAGCATCCCTTCGAGGATCGCCGTCGCGTAGGGGCCGGTGACGGCGCTCATCGCATCGAAGCGCATGCGGAAGCCCGAGGCGAACATCCGGGAGACCGCCTCGAAGTCGATGAGGTCTCGCATCAATTCGGCATAGTCGGCGACCGGGTCGATCACCTCCACCGCCATGGCGCCGAGGCTCGTCTCGCCGAGCCGATCGAGGTCGAGGTCGGGGGCCTCGACCAGGGTGAAGCGGGTGATCGCCTTGGCCCGGGCGAAGATGGCATCGGTCAGGGATTCCGGGGCGGGGCCGCCGTTCGCGGCGTTGAACTTGATGCCGAAATCGCCCTCCGGCCCGCCGGGATTGTGGCTCGCCGAAAGGATGATGCCGCCGATCGCCTTGTGCTTGCGGATGACGCAGGAGGCGGCGGGCGTCGAGAGCAGGCCGCCGCGCCCGACCAGCACCCGCCCGAACCCGTTGCCGGCGGCGAGCTTCAGGATGGTCTGCACCACCTCGCGGTTGAGGAAGCGCCCGTCGCCGCCGAGGACCAGGGTCTTGCCGTCCTTGTCGGGGATCGAATCGAAGATCGCCTGGACGAAGTTCTCGACGTAATGCCGTTGCCGGAACACCGGCACCTTCTTGCGGAGGCCTGAGGTGCCGGGCTTCTGGTCCGCGTACGGCGTCGTCTCAATCGTCGTCGGCGTCATCGGTGCGGGCCTCCGGGTCACTCTACCTGCTCAGGCAGGGCGCTTGTGCCAGCCCGGAGGGGCGCCTGTCACCCGCTTCCTGTGGTGACAGGCGGTCATTCCTGCCGAAGTATCGCCCCGGCTTCTCCTTGCGTTACCGGCGCCGACGGGCTTCGATCCCGCCCATCCGCCCACAGAGGCGGATGGGAGGATTCGATGGATCGATCACATGACGGCCAGGGGCCGGCGATGCCGCGCCGCCGCCTGTTCGGAACCCTGGCGGCCGCCGGCCTCGCCGCGACGATCGCCCCGGCCGCGGGCGCGGCGCCGGCCGGGCGCCTCGACCGGGAGGAGTTCCGCCTGCCGTGGGCGGGCGAGGCGGGCATCGACATCTACGTGCGCAACAAGCACCCGGCGGGGCAGAGCACCTTCCCCGGCGAGCGCATCCTGCTCTACGTCCACGGCTCGACCTATCCCGCCTCCACGGCCTTCGACCTGCCGCTGGCGGGGATGTCGGCCATGGATTACCTCGCCGCCCAGGGCTTCGACGTCTATCTCGTCGACCTTCCCGGCTACGGCCAATCCGGGCGCCCCGCGCAGATGAGCGCCCCGGCCGCCGACAACCCGGCCTTCATGCGCACGCCGGACGCGGCCGCCGTGGTGGGTCAGGTGGTGGATTTCATCCGCAAGCGGCGCGGCGTCGACAAGATCGACCTGATGGGCTGGTCCTGGGGCACCTCGACCATGGGCCTCTACACGAGCACCCACAACGACGCGGTGAACCGCCTCGTGCTCTACGCCCCGCAATGGCTGGCGCGCACGCCCGCGCTGATGGCGGCGGGCGGCAGCGGCCCGATCCCCGCCTATCGCAGCGTCAGCCGCGACAGCGCCAGGACGCGCTGGCTGACCGGCGTGCCCGAGGACAAGAAGGCCGACCTGATCCCGCCGGGCTGGTTCGAGCAATGGGCCGACGCCACCTTCGCCACCGACGCGGTGGGGGCCAAGCAATCGCCGCCGGTGCTGCGCGCGCCGAACGGCACGGTGGCCGACAAGGACGAGTACTGGGCGGCGGGCAAGGCCCTGTACGATCCGGGCGCGATCACGGTGCCGGTGCTCATCATCCACGCCGAGTGGGACGCGGACCTGCCGAGCTATCAGGCACAGGAATACTTCGCGAAGCTGACCCACGCCCCCTACAAAAGGTTCGTGGAACTCGGCGAGGGCACGCACACGGTGATGATGGAGAAGAACCGCATGCAGTTCCTCCGCGAGATCGCCGCCTTCCTCACCGAGAGCGACCCGCAGGCGCTGAACTGAGCCGGCCACGCCGCGCCCGCTTCGGCGGGCGGGGCGTGTACCTTACTCCGCCGCTTCCCGCGCCTCGTAGCCGAGGCGTGCGTTCAGCTCGCGGATCAGGTGCACCGCCGCCTCGGCGATGACCGTGCCTGGCGGGAAGATCGCCGAGGCGCCGGCCGCGCGCAGCGCATCGTAATCCCCCGGCGGGATCACGCCGCCGACCGCGATCATCACGTCGTCCCGGCCCTGCTCGGCCAGCGCCGCCTTCAACTCCGGCACCAGCGTGAGGTGGCCCGCCGCCAGGGAGGAGACGCCGACGATGTGCACGTCGTTCTCCACCGCCTGCCGCGCGGCCTCGGCCGGGGTGGCGAAGAGCGGCCCGATATCCACGTCGAAGCCGAGGTCGGCGAAGGCCGAGGCGATCACCTTCTGGCCGCGGTCATGCCCGTCCTGACCCATCTTGGCGACGAGGATGCGCGGGCGGCGCCCATCCGATTCCTCGAAGGCCTCGACCAGGGTGCGCACTTCCTCGACCACCGGCGACATGTGTCCCACCTCGCGCTTGTAGACCCCGGAGATCGAGCGGATCTCCGCCCGGTGGCGGCCCCAGGCCTTCTCCAGCGCCTCGGAAATCTCGCCCACCGTCGCCTTGGCGCGGGCCGCGTCCACGGCGAGTTCGAGCAGGTTGCCGCTGCCCTCGGCGGCCTTCGTCAGGGCGTCGAGCCGGCTCGCGACATCGGCCTCGTCGCGCTCGGAGCGCAGGCGCTTCAGCTTGTCGATCTGCAGGCGGCGGACATTGCCGTTGTCGACCCGCAGCAGCTCGATCGCCATCTCGTCGTCGGCCCGGAACTTGTTCACGCCGACGATGGTCTGGCGGCCGGAATCGATCCGCGCCTGGGCGCGGGCGGCGGCCTCCTCGATGCGCAGCTTCGGGATGCCGGCCTCGATCGCCTTGGCCATGCCGCCGAGCCCGTCGACCTCGCGGATATGCTCCCAGGCGCGGGCCACCATGTCGGCGGTGAGCTTCTCGACATAGTAGGAGCCGCCCCACGGATCGACGATCCGGGTGGTGCCGCTCTCCTGCTGCAGGAACAGCTGGGTGTTGCGGGCGATGCGGGCCGAGAAGTCGGTCGGCAGGGCCAGCGCCTCATCGAGCGCGTTGGTGTGGAGGGACTGAGTGCCGCCTTGCGTCGCCGCCATCGCCTCAATGTTGGTGCGGGTGACGTTGGTGAACACGTCCTGCGCGGTGAGCGACCAGCCCGAGGTCTGCGAATGGGTGCGCAGCGCCAGGGACTTGTCGGATTTCGGATCGAACTCCTTCACGAGCTTGGCCCAGATCAGGCGTGCCGCCCGCATCTTGGCGACTTCCATGAAGAAGTTGGTCGAGATCGCCCAGAAAAACGACAGGCGCGGGGCGAACTGGTCGATGGTCAGCCCGGCCGCGAGGCCCGCCTTGATGTACTCGACGCCGTCGGCCAGCGTGTAGGCCAGTTCGAGGTCGTTCGTCGCCCCGGCTTCCTGCATGTGATAGCCGGAAATCGAGATCGAATTGAACTTCGGCATGTTCTTCGACGTGTAGGCGAAGATGTCCGAAATGATCCGCATCGATCCCTTGGGGGGATAGATGTAGGTGTTGCGGACCATGAACTCCTTGAGGATGTCGTTCTGGATCGTGCCCGCGAGCTTGCTCGGCGGCACGCCCTGCTCCTCGGCGGCGACGATGTAGAGGGCGAGGATCGGCAGCACCGCACCGTTCATCGTCATCGACACGGTCATCTCATCGAGCGGGATGCCCGAGAAGAGCGTGCGCATGTCGTAGATCGAATCGATCGCCACGCCCGCCATGCCGACATCGCCGGAGACGCGGGGATGGTCGGAATCGTAGCCCCGGTGAGTCGCGAGGTCGAAGGCCACCGACAGGCCCTTCTGCCCGGCCGCGAGGTTGCGCCGGTAGAAGGCGTTCGAATCCTCGGCCGTGGAGAAGCCGGCATATTGCCGGATCGTCCAGGGCTGGGTGACGTACATGGCCGGGTAGGGGCCGCGCAGGAACGGCGCGAGGCCCGGCCAGGTGTTCAGGAACTCGATGCCCTCCCGGTCCTGTGGCCCGTAATGGCCCTTCACCGGGATGCCCTCGGGGGTCATCCACGGCTCGCCCACGGGGGGAGCCGCGACGGCCAGCGGATCGCCGGCAAGAGCCCCGGACAGGGGCAACGTGGCGAAATCCGGGATGCGGGAGGTCATGGCGTGACTCGTGTCCGTTCTTGTCAGGCCATTATAGCCGGGCGTTCGGCGCGGGCTACTCCCCGAAAGTCAGGCTCTCGCGCCGCGTGACGCGCCGATAGACGAAGAAGCCGCCGAGCATCAGCGCCAACCCGTACCACGTGACCGCATAGACGAGGTGGCTGTTCGGGAAGGACACCACGGTCAGGCCGCCGAGGGGAAGCCCGCCGGGATTCGGCGCGGCGTCCGCATCCACGAAATAGGGGGCGACGTCGGAGAGCCCCCGGGCGGCGGCGATGGCGGCCACGTCCCGCGAGTACCAGCGATTCGCCGCCGGATCGTTGGCGCGCAGGAAGGCGCCGCCGGGTTCGGTGAGGCGCAGGAGGCCCGTGACCGTCACCGCCCCCGCGACCTGCCCCTCGGGCCGGCTCGCCGGATCCTTCCGGTCCCCCGGCACGAAGCCGCGGTTGACGAGGACGAGGCTCCCGTCCTCCCGCCGCAGGGGCGTGAGCACCCAGAAGCCGGCGCCGTACTCGGTCACCGCCTGGACCCACGTCTCCCGGTCGTGGAGGAACCGGCCGGAGAGGGTGACGTGCCGGTAGGCGTCGTCGGGGCCGACCTGTGCCCATGCGGCGGGGGAGGGCGCCGACACGGCGGGCGCGTGGACCCGCGCCTCCGTCCGGGCGATCAGGTCGAGCTTCCAGGCGCGGCGCTGGACCTGCCACGTCCCGAGGCCGATGAGGGTCAGGAACACGAACGCCGCCCCGAGGCCGAAGACGACCCGGCGGAGCGGCGTGGGAGCATGGGCGGGGGCGACACGGCCGCCCCCGGGACGTGGCACGGGGCCCGTCACCGCATCTTTTGCAGCAGCTCGTGGTGGGCCGCCGGCATCATGTTCCGGTTCATATGGTACATGACCCACACCGAGCCGGAGAGCAGGATGGCGACCAGCGTGACGGTGAAGATCATCGCCATGAAGGTCCAGCCGCCCTCGGACTTCGTGTTCATGTGCAGGAAGTAGACGAGGTGCACGACCATCTGCACGCCGCCGAGGACCAGCACCACCAGCGTCGTGACGAGGCTGTTGTCGAGGGTGTTGCCCATCACCAGCCAGAACGGGATCACCGTCAGGATCACCGACAGGACGAAGCCCGTGACGTAGGCCTTCACGCTGCCGTGGCCGCCCTCGGTATGGGCAGGGCCGTGGTCGGGCGCGCCGTGAGCGTGGGTGGCATCCGCGCTCATTCGAGCACTCCTATCAGGTAGACGACGGTGAACACCCCGATCCAGATCAGGTCGAGGAAGTGCCAGAACATGGACAGGCACATCAGGCGGCGCTTGTTGGCCGCCACGAGCCCGTACTTCTGGACCTGGATCATCAGGGTCACGAGCCAGAGGATGCCGAACGAGACGTGCAGCCCGTGGGTCGAGACCAGGGTGTAGAACGAGGAGAGGAAGGCACTGCGCCACGGGGGCGCGCCCTCATGGAACAGGTGGACGAACTCACGGATTTCCAGCGCCACGAAGGCGACGCCGAACAGGCCGGTGACGGCCAGCCAGAGCTGCGTCCGGCGCTGGTTGTCCTTGTCCATCTCCAGCATGGCGAAGCCATAGGTGATGGAGGAGAACAGCAGCATCGCGGTGTTCACCGCGATGCCCGTGAGGTCGAACAGGTCCTTCTGCGAAGGCCCCGCCGCGTAGTTGCGCCCGAGCACGCCGTACGTCGCGAACAGGGTCGCGAAGATCAGGCAGTCGCTCATCAGGTACAGCCAGAACCCGAGCATCGTCGAGCCTTCGCTGTGGTGGCCTTCCTCGTCCATGGCGAAGAAGACCGGCGCAGCCGTACCGGGCGGTGCGGTGTCGGTGTGCATCATCGGATTACGCCAGCTCCAGTTCGCGCATCCGCTTGGCCTCTTCCCGCGAGACCGTCTCGGCGGGGATGTAGTACTCGCGGTCGTAGTTGAAGGTGTGGACGATGGCCGTGACGATCAGGGCCACGAAGGACAGGGCGGCGAGCCACCAGATGTACCAGACCATGGCGAAGCCGCAGATGAAGCTCAGCGCCGCCAGGATCGCCCCCGCCGCCGTGTTCTTGGGCATGTGGATCGGCCGGTAGCCGCCGGTCGGCCGGCTGAAGCCGCGGGCCTTCATGTCCCACCACGCGTCGGAATCGTGCACCACCGGCGTGAAGGCGAAGTTGTAGTCCGGCGGCGGCGACGAGGTCGACCATTCGAGGGTCCGGCCGCCCCACGGGTCGCCGGTCAGGTCGCGCAGCTCCTCGCGGCGGCGGATCGAGACCACGAACATCATGATCTGGCTGCCGATGCCGCAGGCGATGAGCACCGCGCCGAAGGCCGCGACCATGAACCAGGGCTGCAGCGACGGATCGTCGAAATGCTGCATCCTGCGGGTCACGCCCATCAGGCCGAGCACGTAGAGCGGCATGAAGGCGACGTAGAAGCCCGTGACCCAGAAGCCCAGGGACATCTTCCCCCAGAACTCGTCCAGCTTGAAGCCGAACGCCTTCGGGAACCAGAAGGTGACGCCCGCGAACATGCCGAACAGCACGCCGCCGATGATCACGTTGTGGAAGTGGGCGATCAGGAACAGCGAGTTGTGGAGCACGAAGTCGGCCGGGGGCACGGCGAGCAGCACGCCCGTCATGCCGCCGATGACGAAGGTGACGATGAACGCCACCACCCACATCATCGGCACCTCGAACCGGATGCGGCCACGGTACATCGTGAACATCCAGTTGAAGATCTTCGCCCCCGTCGGGATCGAGATGATCATCGTCGTGATCCCGAAGAACGAGTTCACGTCGGCGCCCGAGCCCATGGTGAAGAAGTGGTGCAGCCACACGAGGTAGGCGAGGATGGTGATGACCACCAGCGCGTAGACCATCGAGGTGTAGCCGAACAGGCGCTTGCCGCAGAAGGTCGAGGTGATCTCCGAGAACACGCCGAAGGCCGGCAGGATCAGGATGTAGACTTCCGGGTGCCCCCAAATCCAGATGAGGTTGAAGTACAACATCGAGTTGCCGCCGAGGTCGTTCGTGAAGAAGTGCATCCCGAGGTAGCGGTCGAGGGACAGGAGCACGAGAACGGCGGTGAGGATCGGGAAGGCGGCCACGATCAGGATATTCGTGCAGAGCGACGACCACACGAAGATCGGCAGCTTCATCATGGTCAGGCCCGGCGCGCGCATCTTCACGATGGTCGCGATCAGGTTGATGCCCGAGAGCGTCGTGCCCACACCGGCGATCTGCAATGCCCAGATGTAGTAGTCGACGCCGACACCGGGGCTCATCGCCGCCCCCGACAGGGGCGGGTAGGCGAGCCAGGTGGCGCGGGAGAACTCGCCGACGAAGAGCGAGACCATCACCAGCATGCCGCCGGACACGGTCATCCAGAAGCTGAAATTGTTCAGGAACGGGAAGGCCACGTCGCGGGCGCCGATCTGCAGCGGCACGGCGAAGTTCATGAGCCCCGTGACGAACGGCATCGCCACGAAGAAGATCATGATCATCCCGTGAGCGGTGAAGATCTGATCGTAGTGGTGGGGCGGCAGGAAGCCCTGCTGATCGCCGAAGGCGACGGATTGCTGCGCGCGCATCATGAGCGCGTCGGCGAAGCCGCGCAGCAGCATGATCAGCGCGAAGATGCAGTACATGATGCCGATCTTCTTGTGGTCGATCGACGTCACCCAATCCCGCCACAGGGGTCCCCAGAAGCGGAAATAGGTGATCGTGGCGAGCACGGCCAAGCCCACCACCGCCACGCCGGCGAAGGTGCCGATGAGGATCGGCTCGTGATACGGAATCTGGTCGAGCGTGAACCGCCCGAAGATCAGCTGCTGGAGATTGACGTTATCGAACATTGAATCCGACCGTTCAGAAGGTTCGAAGGCGACCGTCGCGTTGGATCTAAGATATCCTTCGCGCCGGCCCGCCTCACTGGTTCACTTCGTCACTGGTTGAGTGGCGTCACTGACTGATCTGCTTGGGAGCGACCTGCCCGCCATCGGGCGAACCGCTTCCGGTCTCAGGCTTTGCTTTTTCCGGCGCCTCGCCCCGCGAGTCGGGGTTGCCCATGTCGGGGCGCGGCTTCATGCCCTCCGGCTGCGTCTGCCCATGCGCCCCGGTCCCGGAGGCCGGCCCCGTCGCGCCCGGCGCCTCGTGGCCTTCCCGGGCGAAATGGTTGTCGTATTGCAGCCGCTTGTAGTTCTCCTCGCCCTCCGGGCCGGACTGGCCGCCCCGGGCGTCGATGGCCATCATCTCCGACATGCACATCTGGCCGGGCCGCGTGCACAGGCCGACGATCTTGCCGTAGAGGCCCTCGGCATAGGACTTGTAGTAGCGGGCCGGCTCGGACTCCGTCGGCTCGGAGAGCTTCAGGTACGCGTCCTGGTTGAGGTCGGAGCCCTCGGCCTTGGCCTTGGCGACCCAGGCGTCGAAGTCCTTGTCCGCGACGCCGCGGAACTTGAAGAACATGTTGGAGAAGCCGGCGCCGCTGTAATGCGCCGAGCGGCCTTCCGAATCGACGGCCTTGTTGACCACCGCATGGAGCTTCGTCTCCATGCCCGGCATGGCGTAGATCATGCCGGCCAGCGTCGGCACGTAGAACGTGTTCATCACGTCCGTCGCGGTGATCTTGAACGTCACCGGCCGGTCGACCGGGATGGCGAGCTCGTTGACCGTGGCGATCCCGTATTGCGGATAGAGGAACAGCCACTTCCAATCCATGGCGATCGCCTCGACCTGCAGCGGCTCGACATTGGCCGGCAGCTCGCGCTTGGCGTCCAGGCGGGTCAGGGGCCGGAACGGATCAAGGGTGTGGGTGCCGATCCAGGTCAGGGCGCCCAGCGCGATGATGATGAGGAGCGGCGCCGTCCAGATCAGCACCTCGAGCTGGGTCGAGTGGTGCCAGTCGGGATCGTAGACCGCGTCCTCGTTCGTCGCCCGGAAGTGCCACGCGAAGAACAGAGTGCAGGCGATCACCGGCACGATGATCAGCAGCATCAGGCCGGTGGAGGCCAGGACGAGGTTGCGCTGCTGCTCGGCGATGAAGCCCGCCGGCTGCATCACCACGAGGTTGCAGCCGCCGAGCAGGGTCATCAGCGGCGGCAGCGCGATCAGGGGCGCGCAGCGGCGCAGGAGGCTGCGCCGCCGGGTGTCGGCCAGGGTCGTCCGGTCCGGTCGAAGGGTCGAAGAACTCACTGCTCTCGTCTCGTCATCCCGTGCCGCAGGCGCGGCATCGCCGACCGGCGGAACCGGCCCCTCACACAACTTGGCGGCGCGGCCGCACCCGGAAGGCGCGGCCGGGCCTCACATCTGGCGCAACTCGGACCGGTCGATGAACAGCGCGCCCAGGGAGCAGACCGCGCCCGAGAGCAGGTACACGCCCACGACAGCGAGGCCGAACTGCTCCGACAGGTAGAGGGCGACCAGCGGGGCGAAGCCCGCGCCGAACAGCCACGCGAAATCCGAGGTCAGCGCCGCGCCGGTGTAGCGGTAGCGCTTGCCGAGGCGGGCGGTGACCGCGCCGGAGGATTGCCCGTAGGCGAGGCCCAGCAGCATGAAGCCGGTGGTCACGTAGATGGTCTGGCCGATGGCGCTCTCGCCGAACAGCAGGGGCGCCAGGATCGAGCCGAAGGCGAACAGGCCGATCAGGCTGGCGCTCATGATCAGGGCGGAGCGGCGGCCGATCTGGTCGGCGATCAGCCCGGAGGCGGCGACGGCGCCCGCGCAGATGATCGCCCCGGAGAACTGCACCATCAGGAACTCGCCCGGCGACCGGTCGGTGTTGTTGAGGGTGAGCCACGCGATCGGGAAGATCGTCACGAGGTGGAACAGGGCGAAGGCGGCCAGCGGCACGAAGGCGCCAAGCAGCACGTCCTTCAGGTGGTGGCGGAACAGGTCCAGCACCGGCACCGGCTGCAGCCGGTCGCTGTCCATCATGCGGGCGAACTCGTCCGTCGCCACGAGGCGCAGGCGGGCGAAGAGCGCCACGACGTTGATGGTGAAGGCGCAGTAGAACGGGAAGCGCCAGCCCCAGTCGATGAAGTCCTCCGCCGAGAGGTTCACCAGGAAGAAGGAGAACAGGGCGCTCGCCACCATGAAGCCGACGGGCGCGCCGAGCTGCGGGATCATGGCGTACCAGCCGCGCCGATCCTTGGGTGCGTTGAGCGCGAGCAGGGAGGCGAGGCCGTCCCAGGCGCCGCCGAGCGCCAAACCCTGCATCACCCGCAGGGCCGCCAGCAGGTAGACCGACGCAATGCCGATCGAGTCGTAGCGGGGCAGGAAGCTGATCGCGGCGGTGGAGCCGCCGAGCAGGAAGAGGGCGGTGGTGAGCTTCACCCCGCGCCCGTGCCGCCGGTCGATCGCCATGAACAGGGCGGTGCCGAAGGGGCGGGCGATGAAGGCCAGGGCGAAGATGCCGAAGGCGTAGAGCGTGCCGGTATGGGCGTCGACGAAGGGGAAGAACACCTTCGGGAACACCAGCACGCAGGCGATGCCGAACACGAAGAAGTCGAAATACTCGGAGGCGCGCCCGATGACGACGCCCATGGCGATTTCGCTGGGCGCGACCCGGTGGTCGCCCATGGCGCGCTGTGCGTCGCGCTCGAGACCGCTGCTCGAAGAGATGGATGTGTTCGCGCTCATTCGCCGGCTGTCCGCCCCCGTCGCCCGTTGCGATTCCGACCGGGATTGCCTCTTGCTGCATGTCCGCCCGCACTGCAACCTTCATTGCAAGCATAGCGGCTCCGCTCGGACCTCACCCCCTTGGGGAGGCCGCCTCGCGCGCGACAATGTGCTCGTGCCAAGCTGGTGAGGCTGACAAAGGTGATCTGTCCGCCGCATTTTGACTTTGCAGGGGTTACACACTAGCAGACCCGGCGAGAAGGCATGGCCCCGCGCTCTGGGCGACGGTTTGGGGTCAGTTGGTCTGCGTGAGCCGAAACAGTGAGGGCGGGCCTCGCCTCGGCCTTTATCGGCTGCTGCCTCCCTCGGTGAGACGCACTGAGGTCGAGGGGGGCATTTGGTTCGCATCATCGGCAAATTGCTTGGGAAGGCGGCAAGCCGCAGGCGGCGCGACGCTTCCGTGATCCTACAATCACGCCTTTTCGACGAAACGTTCTACCGGGGCCAAGCGACCCAGGTTGGCCGGCGCTCCGCCCTCAAGCATTTCGTCCGAGCCGGCAACAAGGAACCCTACTGGCCGAACCCGTTCTTCGATCCGCAATGGTATCTGGAGGCCTATCCGGATGTGCGCTCTACCAAGCGCAATGCCCTCGCGCATTATGCGGAGCACGGTGAGGCCGAGGGCCGGCAGCCGAACGCTCTGTTCAGCCCGGCCTGGTATGCCACGCGCTACGGCTTGCCCACTCGTGCAGGAGCGCTGAAGCATTACCTGCATGTAGGCCGGTTCGCGGGCGTAAAGCCAACCGCCTCCTTCAATCCCACTGCCTATCTCGCCGCGAATCCCGGCCTCGATTCGGCCGACGCCTTCGCCCACCGTCTCTCAAAGATGGAGGACGGCCATGCCGGCGCAAGCCGGAGAGGCGACGGCTCCCAAAGGTTCGGCGCCATGACCCACGTGGCTGTCGAACCCTATTGCTACGTCGCCCCCCTCGAACCCGTGGATCTCACCCAGCGGATCGACAGGCTTGCCTGCCGGCCGTCGTTCTCCGTCGTCACGCCCGTCTACAACGTCGCCCCCCGCTACCTCGAAGCCGCGATCGCCTCAGTCGTCGAGCAATGGTACCCGAATTGGGAACTCGTCCTCGTGGACGACGCGAGCACCGACCCCGAGACCCGCGCCTGCCTCGACCGGATCAACGATCCCCGGATCACCGTTCGACGCCAGGAGCGCAACGGCGGCATCGCAGCGACGACTAACGCCGCTCTCGACCTAGCCCGGAACGATTACGTTGTTTTCCTCGACAACGACGACACACTGACCCCGGATTGCCTCTACGAGTTGGCGCGGGCAATCGCGGAGACGGGCGCGGATTACCTCTACAGCGATGAGGACAAGATCGACGCCGCGGGCGCCTCGTCCTCCCCGTTTTTCAAGCCGTCATGGTCGCCAGACGCCATGATGAGCATCATGTATACCTGCCACGTGTCCTGCGCACGCCGCGCACTCGTCACGGAATGTGGCGGCCTGCGTTCGGCCTACGACGGGGCTCAGGATTACGACTTTGTGCTTCGCCTGACGGAGAGGGCCAAGTGCATCGCACACGTGCCGAAGGTGCTCTATCATTGGCGGATCCTGCCCTCTTCTCTGGCGGGGAGCACAGCGGCCAAGCCCTACGCGCATGATGCGGTGCGGCGCCTGAAGGAGGACGCGCTACAGCGGCGCGGCCTGACCGGCACGGTCGAGCCGGTGGACACGATGCCGGGGCAGTACCGGGTCAACTACCATCCCCGGCGCGGGACGCGGGTTTCGTTGATCGTGCCGACGCGCAACAATGGCAGGTTAGTCGAGGCCCTGGTCGCTTCCGTCCGTGCGAAGTCGACCTACCCTGACGTCGAGATGCTCGTCATCGATAACGGGAGCACCGAAGCGGAGACCTTAGAGATACTCGCGCGCCTCGCCGCCGAGGGCGTGGTAATGCGCACCGACTCGCGGCCCTTCAATTATTCGGCCCTGAACAACGGCGGCGCGGCGACGGCCCGGGGGGATGTCCTCGTGTTCCTCAACGACGACATGGAAGTTGTCACGCCGGACTGGATCGAGCGCCTAGCTGGCTACGCCCAGGTGCCACATGTTGGCGCCGTAGGGGCCCGCCTGCATTACCCTAGCGGCCAGATCCAGCATTGCGGCCTCGTGAACCTCGGCCACGGGCCGGGGCACGCCTTCTACGGCTGCGAACCCGGGCATCCACGATACTACGGCCGCGATACGCTGGAATACGACTGGATCGCCGTCACCGGCGCCTGCCTCGCCATCGAGCGCAGAAAGTTCGAGGCGGCCGGAGGCTTCGACGCCACCCTGCCGATCGCCTACAACGACGTCGACCTCTGCTTCCGCCTCGTCGAGATGGGCCTCTACAACGTCGTCTGCCAGTCGGTGCAGCTGATCCACTATGAATCGGCGTCCCGCGGTGCGGATGAGAGCCCGGCCCGCCGGGCGCGATTGCGGACCGAGGCGCGGCGGCTCTATGCCCGTCACCCGCATTTCCTCGGTCACGATCCGTTCTTCAGCCCGAACCTGCATCCGAACGACGTCAACTTCGTACCAAACCCCAATTGAGGTCTCCGGCCACCGCGAGACTAGAAACGATGTCCGGAGACAGCATGAGGGTTGTGTCAGGTCAGGAAGGGCCCGGCGGAAACGCATTGGGCTCATCCATCGCGGCAGCCTGCGCTGGGGCGCGTGTCGTGTCCTTCGACGTGTTCGACACCCTGTTCTACCGGCTCGCCCCAGAGCCGGAGACCGTGTTTGACCTCGTCGGCGAAAAATTTGGCATCTTCGGCTTCCGGGATCTGAGGATGACGGCGCAGGTCGCGGCCTTCGCGGCCATGCACACGCGCCATGAGCGTGAGGTGACGCTCGACGGGATCTACGATTGCCTGCCCGACCTCGGCACACCGTCGGAGACGCTGAAACGCGCGGAATGGGACTTCGAGCTCTTGGTCCTATGCCCCAATCCCGAAGTGGTCGCCGCTCTCACGCTCTGCCGGGAACGGGGGCAGATCTGCGTCGCCACGTCGGACATGTACCTCCCGCGTAACTTCTTCAATAAACTTTTCGCCAAGCACGGGATCGTCCTCGATGGCGTGTTCGTGTCGGCGGAGGAACAGTTGACGAAACGCGACGACGGCGCCCTGTTTCGGCACGTCTGCACCCAAACAGGCGCATCGCCGGGTGAGGTCTGCCATGTCGGCGACAACCCGTTCTCGGACGTGCAGCGGGGCGGAGAGCAGGGCCTACGCACTTACCTCTATCGCCCAGCTATCCCCGTGCCCGCCGCCTTCGATCCGGGGAGCATCGGCCGCAATGTTCAGGCCGCCGCCGTGGCGGGAATGGGCAGGGCCCATGTCTTCGAGCCCGGCCGCTCGACATGGTGGCGTTACGGCTATTCCTTCGGCGGCCCGGCGATGCTCGCCTTCGTCCGTTGGCTGCGGGCCCGGGCCGAGCGGGACCGCCTCGACCGCCTGCTGTTCCTGTCGCGGGACGGCTTCACCTTGGAGGCGTTATGGCAGCCGGCGCCCGTTCCGGCTTCCTACTTCCGGTGTTCCCGGGTCGCCCTGACCCTCGCCTCGATCGATGAGACAAATTTCGACGATTACATGCCCTTCCTGATCTCGGGATCGGACGGCCTGTCGGTGCGTGACATCTTCGATCGGATCGACGTGCCGCCACCCGGGCTCGCTCTCCTCGCCCGGCTCGACCTGACGCCGGAGACCCTGTGCGGGCCAGAGACGAATGTCGCGTTCATGCAGGCGATCAGTGCTTGGCGCTGGCAGATTCTCAAGGTCTGCCGCGAGAATCGCCGCGGCCTGCACGCCCTCTGTCATCAGGCGGGCTTGCGCCACGGAGAGCGGGTCGGCATCGTGGATGTCGGCTGGGGTGGCAGTACGCAGGATTGCTTCGCGACAAGCGTCTGCGCGCTGTTCGATATTTATCTTCGCGGCTACTACTTCTGCATGAGGCCGGGGGCTCATGCCGTCCGGCCCCACCTCGTCATGGACGACTTCGTCGGCGAGCTTTTCAGCGAGGCGGTCAACGGGCGAATCTTCGACCAGCGCGTCGCCGTAGAATTGTTTTTCTCAGCCCCGCACGATTCCGTGATCGGCTACCGCCTTCGCCCCGACGGCACAGTTGCTTTTGTCGAAGACCCGGGTCGGGGATGCGATCCACGGGCCAATGAGATCGCGGCCGAAATTGATCGGGGCGCCCGCGCCTTCGTCGCGCGGGCGGAGCCGTTCTTCAGGTCGCTACCGGTAGAGCCGGGGGAGGCGGCCCTGCTCAATCCCTTGATCGGCCTTGCGACCGAGCCGGAGCCGGAGGACGCCGAGGCTCTCGGGGGAATCCGCAACTTTGACACCTGGGGAAGCAGCGTTGGGTTACAGAGTTACATGGCCGCGATCGGCGATGGCTCTGGATTCTTGCGCGGCGACGGCTGGCCGGCCGGGGTGGCGGCCCTTCTCAGGGGCCAGATGATGGCCGGCATCACACCCGGTAATGGGCCGAATTCCGGGACAGGTTGACGTTGTAATAGGGGTCGGCGCGCAGCTGCGCGCCCCAGCGGCCGAGCATCACCCGTGTCTCGGCCTCGAACCGCGCCTTCTTCTCGGGGGTATCCTCGGGGCCGCGGCTCTTCGATTCGTGGTGGATCAGCTTGGCGAAGGGCGTCCACACGATCCGGTAGCCGGCCTCGCGGATCCGCAGGCAGAGATCGACGTCGTTGAAGGCGACCTTGAGCGCCTGCGCGTCGAACCCCCCGACCTCCGCGAACACGGCGGCGCGCATCGCGAGGCAGGCGCCCGTCACCGCCGAGACCTCGTGGGCCAGCACCATGCGGGCGAAGTAGCCGGGGTCGGCATCCGGCATGCCGAGATGGCTGTGGCCGGCGACGCCGTCGATGCCGAGCACGATGCCCCCGTGCTGGATCGTCCGGTCGGGGTAGAGCAGCTTGGCGCCCACCGCCCCGATCCCCGGCCGCGCCGCCTGCCGCACCATCTCCGTGAGCCAGCCCGGCTCGATCACCTCGATGTCGTTGTTGAGGAACAGCAGGACCGGGCCGGCCGCCGCCGCCGCGCCCCGGTTCGACAGGTCGGAGAAGTTGAACGGGCCGGGGACGGGCACCACCCGCACCCGGGGCTCGGCCGCGAGGCCGGCGAACAGGGCCGCCGTGTCGGGCTCGCGGCTGTCGTTGTCGACGATCACCACCTCGATGTCCGGGTAGTCGGTGGCGCCGAGCAGCCCGTCGAGCGTCACCGCCAGCAGGTCCGCCCGGTCGCGGGTCGGGATGATCACCGAGACCTTCGGCGGGGGCGAGGGCAGGGGGTGGACGAGGCGGTTGAACCCCTCCGGCCCGCGCTCGGCGCGGGCGCCGAGGGGCGCGGCCGCCTCCTCCAGGGCGCGCAGCCGCGCCGCCTCGCTCCTGGCCAGCGCCCGGTCGGAGAAGGTGCCGGAGCCCCCCGCCGCGCGCCAATGGTAGAGCACCCGCGGCACGTGGCGGATGCGCGCCGGATCAAGCCCCGCCGTCAGGCGCAGGAGCAGGTCGTGGTCCTGGCTGCCCTCGAAGCCGGGACGCAGCCCCCCCGTCGCCCGCAGGGCGTCGGTGCGCATGGCCGTGAGGTGGTTGATGTAGTTCTGGCCGTAGAGCAGCTCCCGGTCGAAATCCGCCTTGAAATGCGGCTCGAACCGGCGCCCCCGCCCGTCGATCTTGTCCTCGTCGCTGTAGACGAGGACGAGGCCGGGATCCTCGCGGGCGGCGCGGACGACTTCGTAGAGGGCGTCGGGCGCGAGGACGTCGTCGTGGTCCATGAAGGCGCACCACGCGCCGCCGGCCATGGCCAGCGCGTCGTTGGTGGCCCGCGCGATATGGCCGTTCTCCGCCCGCCGATGGACGCGGATGCGCGGATCGGCGGCGGCGGCGCGGGCGAGAAGGCGCGCGACCGCCGGATCGGTCGAGGCGTCGTCGACGGCGCAGAGCTCCCAATGGGGGTAGATCTGCGCCCGCAGGGAGGCGAGGGCGGCCCGCAGCACCGTCGGGGCAGGGTTGTGGACCGGCATCAGCACCGACACGAGGGGTGGCTCGCGCCACGTGGCGATCTCGGCGGCGAGGGCGGCCCATTCCGGTCCGCGCCTGCGATGGGCGGCGATCCAGCGGGGATAGCCGGTCTCCCGGCGGCCGTTCAGGGCACGCTCCATCAGGCCCCGGGCACGGACCTTCTTGCCGAGGAGGCGCCATTTCAGCGCCGTGAGGGCGAGGCCGGGGGCCCGCCGGAGGGCGCGCAGCATCAGGAACGGCCGGGCGAGGCGGCGCAGGCGCGTCTCACGCAGGGTCGAGGGCATCCGGCCGAGGCGGGTGCTGATCCTCAGCTCCACCGCCTCCGGCGGCACGCGCCCGGTCCAGAGGTAGGCGCCGCCGCCGAGGGATTCCTCGTGCAGCAGCGTGCCGGGGCGCCCGTCCGGGCCGATGAAGGCCAATGCGAAGCCCGCCGCCTCGGCGGCCGGATCGTCCGCGAGGCGCAGGTCGACCCAGCGGCCGCGCAGGGACGCGACCGGCAGGCGCAGGCCGTCCGGCCCCTCGGCGAGGGCCATCCTCACGCCTTCCAGATCTTGTCGACCGTGTCCTTCACCGCATCGGTGAGGGCGATGTCGTAGACCAGCATCTCGTGCACCGCCTTCACCGAGCGGAGCCGTTCCGCGAGGGCGAGGGTCTCGGCCGGCAGGGGGGTGGCGGCGGGGACGGGGATGTCGAGGCCCAGCCGGTCGATGAGGGTCGAGGCGAAGGCCTCGAACCGCTCCCGGTGGCCGACGATGCCCACGCGGGCGATCACCTCGATGGCGGCGATCGAGTGGCCGGGGAACAGCCGGTCCTCCGGCATGCGGGTGGCGAGCTGGCGGATCAGCGGGTTGTAGAGCAGCCGGTAGGCCGGCTCGGGCAGCATGCGGAAGTAGCGCTTCAGGCTGCGCAGGTCGGTCAGGTCGTAATCCGCCGAGAACAGCGCGGCCTCCGCGAGGGGGCCGAGGCGCCAGCGCCGGGACGGGTCCGCCCCCTCGGCCGCCCGGCTGCGCAGCCACAGCATCCGCATCGCCATCTCGACATAGGGATCCTGGACCAGGATGCTGGTGAGCATCATGTCCGGCATCATGAAATGCTCGTAGCGGGGCACGATCAGCGCCCCGGACAGGAACAGCGAGGGCATGATCTGGCTGCCGAGAATGCTGGTGAGCACCTCGTCGGTCAGCCGGTGCAGGCCGAAATGGCTGTGCCGGAAGAACGGGAACAGGGCCGTCTGGAACGTGGTCTCGGGCTCGATCCCGGTGTTGATGAGCAGGAAGCGCTGCTGCACCATCCCTTCGTCGGGAAGGCGGCGGTAGACCCGGACGTTGGTGTCGGAATCGTAGAGTTCGAGGTCGGCCATCCCCGTGATGCCGGGCACCTCCTCCTCGGTGAGGCGGAAGGTGCACTGGCCGGTGGAGTGCCAGCCGAACTGCTTGAAGTTCTCGTCCACCAGGGCAGCGGGCACGTCCGCGATGCGCCGCCCCCCGGCCGAGACGGCGACCCGGCTGACGGCGAGGGGATTGTCCGGCACGATCCAGCCCTGGATCAGGTTGCCCGTATCGCAATCGATGTGGAAGCGCATGCTCCGAAACTTCAGCCCACCGGAACCGGGTCCGGGCCTCGGCCGGTGCTCGGCGACGGATTACAGGAGCGGGCGGGTCTCCACAATACGAGACGCCCCCGCCGGGCAATCGGGAAAACCGGCTTGCGCCCCCCGCCGCCAGCGGCTATAGCCCCCGCCCACCGGCACCCAACGGTTGCCGGCCCGGACTCGTCGCTCGGTGGAAGGGCAGACCCTTGACAGGGTCGGGCAATTCTCCGAGACGCACCCGATCCGGCTGGACTGTTTCGAAGCGTTCGGGTTCATCGTATCCGAGCGGTCGAGATGGAGACGTAGCACAGCGGTAGTGCATTCCCTTGACATGGGAAAGGTCACAGGTTCGATCCCTGTCGTCTCCACCATCCGTCCACGCTCATGGTATCAGCGAGCCCGGCGGCGCCGACGCCCTCAGGACTGCCATCACCGCCTCCGGTGAGACGGGGCAGCCGGCCGGCACGATGACCTTCACGGCCAGTTCGTCGATGGCCGGCATCCGCTCCCCCATCAGCCGCGCCGAGGCCAGCCGCGCGAGATAGATCGCGTTGAGGCGGATCGTGATGAACCGGCTGTCGAGGAGCCGGCCCCGATAGACGTAGGCGACGCGGTCCGTCGGCCCGGGACGGCCGACGAGGGACGGATCCGGCTGGTAGGGACTGGCCTGGACGAAATCGACCGCGATCGGCGCGGCGCACTCCGCGACGCGCATCGTGAGGGGCCCGGCGGCGGCGCGGGGCCACAGCCCTCCCATGCCGAGATCGACGGGGCCGTCGGAGGCCTCCCGTCCGTCCCGATGGCCGGGAGGCGGCTGGCGCCGGGAGACCTCGACCCGGACCACCAAAGACGCGACGACGAGGGCGCAGAGCAGCGCGAGGCCGCCCCGCGTCCAGGGTGTCAGCGGCGCGGCGCGAGCCGGCATGGGCCTCTCTCGACGCGGAGCAGGATGGGGACGATGGCGGCCGCGACCGAGCCCAGCGCCACCACGGTCGCGCCCGCTCCGTCGTGCCAGAACAGGTAGGCCTCCCGCGAGGGCAGCATCGCCAGGATGCGCGTGACGTTGACGGCGACCACGAGGCAGGCGCTCACGCCGAGGGCGCGGATGGCCGCCGCATCCGCAGGGTGCCGGGCGATCTTCAGGATGGAGAGCCAGATCAGCACCGTCAGCGACAGGTTGTGGAACGAGGAGCACCCTTCCAGGAGGACGACCGACCAATCGCCGCGCACGGAGATCCGGGCGCCATCGACGGCGATGCCGTCGAAGAGCAGGCGTCCGAACCGGTGGATGACGGCGACCTCGAACACCTCGATCAGCTGGTAGGCGAGCTTGAAGAGCAATTTGCCCCACAGTTCGTAGACCGACAGCGCGAGCCACATGTGGCTGAGGTCGCGCAGGAGCCGGTCGGACCGCCTCGCGAGGAGGAACCACATCCCGGCGAGGGTCGTGGCCAGGTAGACGCCGTGATGTTCCGGCACGAACCACGCCAGCGCGGACACCGACAGGACCACGAGGTCGGTGCGGCCGAGGACGGCGCGGGGGCCGGAGAGGACCAGCGACACGCAGGCCGCCAGCCCGAACGCTTCACCGATGTTGAATTCGACGAGATGCTGGGCGGTCTGCGCGGTTTCGAGGAGGTGCCGTTGCGCGACGGCGGACAGGACGGTGCCGCAGGCGAAGACCAGCAGGGCGCTCCCGGCCGCCCCGAGCCGCGCGGCGGCGCTCAAGCCGGGCGATCACGCCGCCGCCGCAGGAGCGCGACGGTCGCCCCGACGAGGAGCAGGGCGAGGCCGGCATTCACCTCCGGCGAGGGCGCCCCGCCGAAGCCGCCTCCGCTGAAGCTCGACCCTCCGCCGCCGCCGGAACTCGCCTCGAACAGGGCCGCCCCGAAGGGACGGCTCGGCGTGCGGTTCACCGCAGCTCCGTCCAGAAAACCGCCAGGTGCCGGGGCGGCGGACACGCGCGTTACGGCGAGGGGCGAACCGGACGAGAACAGACGCGGGTCGGCGCCGACGGTCTGGCTGACCGATTGGCTCGATGAAGGATGACCGCTTCCGGCAGTCACGGGACTGCACAGGCACAGCCCGACTTCATTGAAAAAGCACGTACCTACGTAGTTCATGACAAAAACTCAGAAAAAATGTCATGATGACACTAATCATCCGAACCGAAATCAGTCGCAACCCTTAAGCGACGTTAACGATGACGAGTCACAGGTAAGTTCAACGGACGATCGCGACGCAACACACGAACGGCCGAGCTTTGGCGAGACCTGAGACGGAATCGCGGCGCCAATACTGGGGCGCGGGCCACCGGGCTTTCGCCGGGCCCCGGAAACGGCAAAGCCCGCCGCGGCGGAAGCCGGGCGGGCTGCGGGGGCAGGGCGGGCTGCGGGGGCAGGGCCTGGGGTCAGGCCGCGCGGGTCAGATCAGATAGACGGTGCCGGCGGCCTTGAAGGCCTTGGGGCAGTTGCTGCCGTCCACGAGCCTCTGGGCTTCGGCGAGCGTGAGCTGCCGTGACATCGCCACTTCCGCCAGGGTCATCCACTTGCTGGTCATGCCGGGTCCTCCCGTTCCGCGTTTGCAGCTTAACGAGGATGGACGGGTTTTGTTCAGGGCCGGTCACTCCGCGGCGCGCAGGGCGGGGGGAGCCTGCGGGTTCGCCGGCTTCGGATCGTCGAGGGCCGCGTCCACATTCTCCGGCTTGTCCCGGAAGGACAGGCGGTGCGCCAGCCGGTCGAGGTAGATGTAGATCACCGGGGTCGTGAAGAGCGTCAGGATCTGGCTGACCGCGAGGCCGCCCACCATGGCGTAGCCCAGCGGCTGCCGGATCTCCGAGCCGGTGCCGGTGGCGAACATCAGCGGGATGCCGCCGAGCAGGGCCGCCATCGTGGTCATCAGGATGGGGCGGAAGCGCATCAAAGCCGCCTGCCGGATGGCGACTTCGGGGGTCAGGCCCTCCTCGCGCTCGACCACGATGGCGAAATCGACCAGCATGATGCCGTTCTTCTTCACGATGCCGATGAGGAGGATGATGCCGATCAGCGCGATCAGGCTGAAGTCGAACCCCGCCGCCATCAGCACCGCGAGCGCGCCGACGCCGGCGGAGGGCAGGGTCGAGAGGATCGTGAGCGGGTGGATGAAGCTCTCGTAGAGGATGCCGAGGATCAGGTAGACCACGAACAGGGCCGCCAGGATCAGCAGCGGCACCGTCGAGAGGGATTGCTGGAACGCCTGCGCGGTGCCCTGGAAGCCGCTCGTCACGGTGGCCGGCACCTGCAGGTCCCGCATCGCCCGGCCGATCGCGTCCGTGGCCTGCCCCAGCGCCACGTCGGGGGCGAGGTTGAAGCTGATCGTCACCGCCGGGAACTGGCCCTGGTGGTTCACGGCGAGCGGCGCCACCGGATCGGTCGTCCAGCGGGCGAAGGCCGCCAGCGGCACCTGCCCGCCGCCGACCGGCGCCTTGATGTAGATCCTGTCGAGGCTCTCGACGCTGCCCTGCAGGGCCGGCAGCACCTCCAGCACCACGTGGTAGCTGTTCAGCTGGGTGAAGTACTGCGCGATCTGGCGCTGGCCGAACGCGTCGTAGAGCGTGTCGTCGATGAGCTGGGGCGTGATGCCGTAGCGCGAGGCGGCGTCGCGGTCGATCGACAGCGTGAGCGTCGTGCCGCGCGTCTGCTGGTCGGTGGCGACGTCGCGCAGTTCGGGCAGGGTCTTCATCGCGTCGAGGATGCGCGGCGCCCAGGTGTTCAGCTCGGCGAGGTCCGGGTCCTGCAGCGTGTATTCGAACTGCGTCCGCGAGGTGCGGCCGCCGGTGCGCACGTCCTGCGTCGCCTGGATGAAGGTGCGGATCCCCTCCACCCGCTCCAATTGCGGCCGCAGCCGGCTGATCACCTGGAACGCGTTGGCGTCGCGCTCGTCGCGGGGCTTGAGGGCGATGTACATGCGCCCGGAATTGAGCGCCTGCCCGTTGCCGCCGAGCGACATGCCGAGCCCGGCCACCGCCGGATCGGCCTGGACGATGGCGCCGACCTTCTCCTGAAGCGCCTTCATGGCTGAGAAGGAGATGTCCTGCCCCGCCTCGGTGACGCCGATCATGAAGCCGGTGTCCTGCTGCGGGAAGAAGCCCTTCGGGATGGCCACGAACAGGTAGCCGGTCAGCCCCAGCGTGGCGAAGAAGACGAGGAGCGTGACCCGGCGGAAGCGCAGGGCGACGTCCAGCGCGTCGGCATAGGCCGCCAGCAGCCCGTCGAACGCGGCCTCGCTCATCCGGTACAGCCGGCCGTGGCGCTCGGCCGAATGCGGCTTGAGGAGCCGCGAGGCCATCATCGGCGTGAGCGTCAGCGACACGAAGGCCGAGACCGCGATGGTCATCGACAGGACGACGGCGAATTCGCGGAACAGGCGGCCGATGATCCCGCCCATCAGGAGGAGCGGAATCAGCACCGCGATCAGCGAGACCGAGATCGAGACGATGGTGAAGCCGATCTCGCCCGCGCCCTTGAACGCGGCCTCCATGGGCCGCATCCCCTCCTCGATGTAGCGGCTGATGTTCTCCAGGACGACGATGGCGTCGTCCACCACGAAGCCGACCGAGATGGTCAGGGCCATCAGGGAGAGGTTGTCGAGGGTGTAGCCCGCCATCCACATCAGCGCGCAGGCGCCGAGCAGGGCCAGCGGCACGGTCACGCTCGGGATCACCGTCGCCCAGAAGCTGCGCAGGAACACGAAGATCACGCCGACGACGAGGGCGATCGTCAGGATCAGGGTGAACTGCACGTCCTCGACCGAGGCGCGGATCGTCTGGGTCCGGTCGCTGAGGATGCCGATCGTGATGGCGGCCGGCAGGGTGGCGGTCAGGCGCGGCAGTTGCGCCCGGATGCTGTCCACCGTGTCGATGACGTTGGCGCCGGGCTGCTTGAACACCACGAGGAAGATGCCGCGCTTGCCGTTGGTCCAGCCGGCCTGCTTGGTGTCCTCCGGGCCGGCGACCGCCTGGCCGACGTCGCGCACGCGCAAGGGGGCGCCGTCGCGATAGGCGATGATGACGTCGTTCCAGTTCTGCGCGGCGGTGAGCTGGTCGTTGGCGTAGATCGTGTAGCTGTGGCTGCCGCCGTCGATGCTGCCCTTCGGGTTGTTGACGGTGGTGAGCGTCAACTGGGCCCGCACGTCCTCCAGGGACAGGCCCTTGGCGACGAGCTTGGCGGGGTCGATCTGGACGCGCACGGCCGGCTTCTGCTGGCCGCCGATGAACACCTGCGCGACGCCGGAGATCTGGCTGATGCGCTGGGCGAGCTGCACGTCCACCGCGTCGTCCACGTCGATCAGCGGCATGGTGTCGGAGGTGGCCGACAGCAGCAGGATCGGTGAATCGGCCGGGTTGACCTTGCGGTAGGTCGGCGGGGTCGGCAGGTTCTTGGGGAGCTGGCCGCTGGCGGCGTTGATCGCCGCCTGGATGTCGCTCGCCGCGCCGTCGATGTTGCGGTTGAGGTCGAACTGCACCGTGACCGTCGAGATGCCGAGCGAACTCGTCGAGGTCATCTGCGAGACGCCGGGGATCTGCGAGAACTGGCGCTCCAGGGGCTGCGCGACGGAGGAGGCCATGGTCTCCGGGCTGGCGCCGGGGAGCTGGGCCGTCACCTGGATGGTCGGGAAATCCACCTGCGGCAGCGGCGCGACGCCGAGCAGCGGATAGGCCACCACCCCGAGGAACAGGATGCCGACCATGATGAGCGTGGTCGCGACCGGGAACCGGATGAACGGCGCCGAGATCCCGCCCTTCGTCACCGGATCGTCTCCGTCGGCGTCAGCGCCTGCGCGGTGTGGGCGGCACCGTGCGGATCGGCCACGAGGCTACCCTCCTGCACCTTGTACTGGCCGGCGACGATCACCCGCTCGCCGGGCTGGAGATCCCCGCCGAGGATCCGGGTCCGGCCCGAATCCGAGCGCCCCGCCTTCAGCGGGCGCGGGTGCGCCCGGTTCGCCTCGTCCACGACGAAGGCGAACAGGCCGTCCGGCCCGTGCTGGATCGCGTTGTCGGGAACGGTCGTGGCCTGGGCCACCGTGCCGACGCGCATCCTGGTCGAGACCGACAGGCCCGGCCACAGGGCGTGGGTCTTGTTCTCGTACACGGCCTTGAGGCGGATTGTGCCGGTCGCGGTATCGACCTGGTTGTTGAACAGGGCGAGCTTCCCGTCGGCGAGCTTGGTGAGCCCGTCCGAGGTCCAGGCCTCCACGGGCACGTCGCCGGCCTTCAGGGCCGCCGTGATCGCAGGCAACTGGTCCTCCGGCGCCGTGAAGACGACGAAGATCGGCTCCACCTGCGTGATCGTCACGATCGGGGTCTGCCCCGCCGCCGTGACGATGTTGCCGATATCGACCTGCCGGAAGCCCGTGACGCCGTCGATGGGCGCGCGGATCGAGGCGTAGCCGACCTGCGTCGTGGCGTTGTCGATGGCGGCCTGATCGGAGGCCACCTGCGCGGTCAATTGGGCGACCAGCGCGGTCTGCGTCTCCAATTGCTGCCGGGAGGCGTAGGCGCCGAGGCCGGCATAGCGCGTCTGGTCGGCCTTGGCGTTGCCGAGATTGGCCGTGTCCTGGTCCTTCTTGGCCTTCGCCTGATCCAGCGCCGCCTGATAGGGGCGCGGATCGACCTGCACCAGGAGATCGCCCTTGTGGACGGTCTGGCCCTCGCGGAAGGCGACCTGCTGGATCTCGCCGTCGACGCGGGTGCGCACCTGAACCGTGTTGTAGGCCTGCACGGTGCCGAGGCCGTTCGTGACGAGGGCGAAGGGCCCTTGCTCGACCATCCCGAGGGTGACGGGCACGGGCAGCGCGGCATTCGTCTTGGGCTTCGCCGGGGGCTGGGACCAGCGGGTGTAGCCGTAGGCGCCACCGCCGGCCCCGACGAGCAGGAGCAGGATCAGCCAGCCCGCGCGGGCGCGTTTCGGGGCGGGTCCGGTCGCCGGACGGCGCGCGTCGCCGTCGCCCCGGTGCGCCGTCGCCGCGTCCGGACGAGGGGCGTCGCGCTCATGCCCGTCTTCACTCAGCATCCGCCGGTTTCCGCCCGTTGACCCGTCCGCCCCGCGAACCGCAAGTATTCTGCATGCAATCGCAGACTTGTCACAGTTCGGTGTCCGGGATGTTTCTGGGGCGTCGGCGGCCTCAGGACGGGCCGGTCTCCAGGCGGTAGACCTCGAAGACCGTATCCCTCCACCGGAACCAGCGCTGGCCCGTCATCCGGTCGAATCCGTTGATGCGGCCGGACTTGGCGATGGACCGGACCAGGCGATTGGCCAGGGCCACGCTGTCGATGTCGTAGGCGATCAATTCCGGAGGGCGCCGGATGTCGCCTTTACGCTCCATGATGAAGATCGAGTGCGGCATGTCTGTCACCGGCAAACGACGTGGTGCCGATCAACATACAACTTCTGAGCGAGTTCAGACGCGCACCCGACAGGGTTAAGGGAGTCTCACCCGCCCGCCTTCAGGCCGGCAGGACTACCACCTTCGTCTTCACCGGGGTGCGGGCATAGAGGTGGATCATGTCCTGGCTGAGCAGGCCGACGCAGCCGCTGGTGATGCCGCTGCCGATCGTCTCCGGGTCGCTCGTGGCGTAGATCGTGTAGAGCGTGTAGGCGCCGTTCTGGTAGAGGTGCAGGGTGCGGGCGCCCAGCGGGTTGTCGAGGCCGCCCGGCATGCCGCGGGCGTATTTCGCGGCCTCCGGCTGGCGCTTGATCATCTCCTTGGGCGGCGTCCAGACCGCCCATTCGGACTTGCGGCCGACATAGGCGTCGCCGCTCCACAGGAAGCCGTCGCGCCCGACATTGGCGCCGTAGCGGGTCGCCGCGCCGCCATCCTCGACCCGGTAGACGTAGTAGTTCTTCGGATCCACGATGATCGTGCCGGGCGCCTCCTTCGTCTCGTAGGCGACCGTCTTGCGGTAGTATTTCGGATCGACCTTGGCGATGTCGACCGCCGGGATCGGGAACTTCTCCTGCGGCAGCGGCCCGTAGAGGCTCGCCGCCTCGGCGCGGCTCGTCGAGTCGGAGGTCTTGCAGCCGCCGAGCGCCAGGGTGCCGAGGCCCATGGCCGAGCCGGCCAGGAACGACCGGCGGTCGAGCCGCCCGTGCGATGCGGCGGCGCCGCGTGCGGGGGCGCTGCCCCTCCGCCAATCCAGGATCATGGTCGTCGTCGTCCCGTGTGCGGCCTGCCGGCCTACGTCCCCACGGGGTAAAGCCTGCCGCCGGCCGGTTCAATTGACAAGCTTGTCGCTCGCGCCGGCTCCAGGGCCTCGGCCGGGGTGAGATAGGCCATGGCCTCCGTCCGTCCCCGCAGGGGCGCCCGGCTCACCTCCCGCCAAGGGCCTAAACCTTCGCCGACGCCATCGCCGGCGGCCGCCAGGACGGCCTCCGAGACGAGGATCGGGACGCCATGCGCCTTCGTCGCCTGCTCCAGGCGGGCGGCGACGTTCACCGTGTCGCCGAGCACCGTGAATTCCAGGCGCATGTCCTCGCCGATGATGCCGCAGAACAGGTCGCCGTAATGGATGCCGACGCCGATGCGGATCGGCGCCCGGTCCTCGCTCCGGGCGTTCCAGCGCTCGATCACCGCGACGAGGTCCCGGGCGAAGGTCAGCGCCCGGGCCGCATCGTCCGGACGCGGCTCGGGCAGGCCGAACACGATCAGGGCGCCGTCGCCGATGAACTTGTCGACCACCCCGCCGCGCAGGCGGGCGACGCGCATCACCCGGCGCCGGAACGCCGTCAGGAACTGCGAGAGGGCGTGCGGGTCGAGGGTCTCGGCGAGGGCGGTGGAGCCGCGCATGTCCACGAAGGCCACGGCGGCGTTCTGCCGTCGCCCGGCGCGCAGGCTGTCGTCCTCGTCGGCGAGGCGGTCGGAGAGTTCCTCCGGCAGGAAGCGGGCGAGGTTGGCCCGGCGCCCTGCCTCGCGGATCGCGGAGGCCGCCAGCACCACGAGGAGCACGACGAGGGCCGCCATGGTGATCCAGATGGCGAGGGCGATCCGGGAGACCAGCGCCTGCCGGGTATCGAGGAGGACGGCCTCGTGGGCCTCCATCGCGCGGATCAGGGCGCGGATCGCATCCATGCTGCGCTTGCCCTGGCCCTCCCGCACGAGACGGGCGCTGCCCGCCGCGTCGCCGCTCCGGCGCAGGGCGACGCTGGCGTCGAGCTCCCCGTCGAACCGGGCCGCGAGGTCGCGCAGGCGGTCGAGCTGGGCGAGCTGCTCGGGATTGTCGCGGACGAGGTCGCGCAGGCGGTCGAGGTCGCGGTTGAAGGCGGCGCGGCCCGCCAGGAACGGCGCGAGGAACGCCTCGTCCCCGCTGATCACGTAGCCGCGCTGCCCGGTCTCGGCGTCCTGGAGCGCCGACAGGGCGCGGGCGAGGCGCCCGTCCACCTCGATCGTGTGGCGCACGGCGTCGCTGCCGTGCTGCTGGTACAGGAAGCCGGCGACGGCGAAGGCGGTCATCAGGATCAGGGCGGCGAAACCCGCGCTCATCCATGTGACGGTCCCCGACCGCACGATGGTGAAGCGCAGCATCGCGTTCCAGAAACGACTCACGGCAGAAGCCCCCCGGCATCCGGGCAGCCAAGCCCGGCCGGACCCTTCGGTTCCTCAGGCGGCGCTCACCGTCTCGCGAGGAGGCGCGCCTCGGCGCCGTCGCCGCCGTAGCGGTCCCACAGGCGCGCGCAGGTCTCCGCCGGCCGGTCGCGGAACGCCCGCGTCTCGGCGTCGAGGATCCGCTGCAGGCCGACCGAGCGCTTCAGGGTGAAGAAGTCGGCGTGGTTCAGGTGGTTGGCATGGGAGAAGGCGCGGAAGCCCTCCGTGTCGATCCGCAGGTCGGGGCAATGGCGCACGGCCATGTCGGCCTCGATCCCGGCGCGCAGGGCCGGCGGGTCGCTCTGCAGGGCGGCGCGATGCGCCTCCGCCCAGGAGCCGAAGGCGGCCCAGGCACCGAGGCAGAGCAGGAGGGGGGCGAGGGTTCTCTTCATGTGCGGTGCCGCCACGACGTTCACACCACAAAGCGCCGCCTCGCGGTGGGTTCGACCTGAACCGGATGAGGAAGGCGTCCTCTGTGTGGGCGCGCACCTCGGCGGAACGCGAAGCAAGACGAGGACCGATCTCGCAACCGCAGAGGTTGCGGGCTATCACGTTCCCGTCGGGCTCCGCCCGGGATCGGGCAGGGCAAACCGTGATGCGGACGTCGTTGGGTCTCAATGGCCTGCTGGGAGGCGCGATCGGCGTCATCGCGCTGGTGTCGATCCTGAGCAGCAGCGCGGTCCTGATCACGCGCAGCCGGCTGCAGGCGGCGACGGACGCCCGCGAGCATTCGGATCAGGTGATCCGGGGGCTCGATGCCTTCCGCGCGGCGATGCTCAACCAGGAGACCGGGCTGCGCGGCTACCTGATCACCGGGCGCCCGAGCAGCCTGGAGCCGTATCAGGCCGGCCGCCGGAGCCTGGACGAGGCGGTCGGCCGCCTGCGGAGCCTCGTCGGCGGCGACGGCGACCGCACCCGGATGCTCGCGGATGCGGTGACGGCGGCGCACGGCTGGCAGGCCGACATCGCCGAGGCGGCCCTCCGCAAGGGCGCGGACCCGGCCCAGCGGGCGGAGGCGATCGGCCTGGAGGCGGACGGGCGCGGCAAGCAGCTCTTCGACCGCCTGCGCGCGGAACTCGCCGCCATCGAGGGTCTGGAGGGGGCGGCCCGCGCCGACCTCTCCCGGCGGGTGGCGCAAACCCAGCGCGACGAGGACATCGCGGTCTGGGGGGGCACGCTGCTCACCCTGCTGATCTGCATCGGCCTCGGCATCGCCATCAACCGCCTCGTGGTGCGTCCGCTGCTGCGGGTGATGGCCTATGTCGAGCGGGTCGGGGAGGGCGACCTGACCGGGCGGATCGAGGGTCAGGCGGACGGGGAGGTCGGCCGCCTCGCCGCCACGCTGCACGCGACGGTGACGGGCCTGTCGGATTTCGCCCGCACGAACCGGGCGGCGACGGCCGACCTGAACGCAGCGGCGGCCGAGATCCGCGCCTCGGCACAGGAACAGGCGGCCTCCGTCGAGGAGCAGTTCGCCGCCGTGCAGGAGACCGCCGCCACGGTGGACGAGATCACCCATTCCGGGGCGCAGATCTCGAAGCGCGCCAGCGAGGTCATCGCCACCGCCCAGGCCACCGCCCGGACCTCACGCCAGGGCCTGCGTGCGGTCTCGGACACCGCCCAGGCCATGGACGCGATCCGCGAGCAGGCTGAGGCGGTGGCCGGCAACATCGTCGGCGTCTCGGAGAAGACGCAGGCGATCGGCGAGATCATCGAGAGCGTCAACGACATCTCGGAGCGCACGCATCTGCTCGCGCTGAACGCGGCCATCGAGGCGGCGGCGGCGGGCGAGAGCGGGCGCAGCTTCGCGGTGGTGGCCTCGGAGATGAAGCTCCTCGCCGATCAGGCGAAGGCGGCCACGGGCCAGGTGCGGGCGATCCTCGGGGAGATCCAGCGGGGCATCAACACGTCGGTGATGCTGACGGAGGAGGCGGTGAAGCGCTCGGCGGTGGGCAAGACGCGCTCGGACACGACGCAGCGGACCATCGAGGAGATCACCGCGCGGTTCGAGGAGAACGTGCAGACGTTCCAGCAGATCGTGGCCTCGACGAACCAGCAGCAGCTCGGGATCGAGCAGGTGATGGGGGCGCTGCAGAACATCCGTCAGGCGAGCCAGCAGACGGCGGCGGGGACGCGGCAGGTCGAGACCGCCTCGGCCAACATGACCGAGCTCGCGCAGGCGCTGACGGCGCTTGCGGAGCGGTACCGCACCTGAGACGGCGGCCGGCGCCTCACCCGCGCACGAAGGCGAGGAGGTCGGTGTTCAGCACGTCGGCGTTCACGGTGAGCATGCCGTGGCCGTAGCCGGGATAGGTCTTCAGCGTGCCGTGGCGCAGGTGCGTGATCGCCTTCAGGGCGGCGTCCGCGATGGGGACGATCTGGTCGTCCTCGCCGTGCAGCACCAGCACCGGCACGCCGATGGCCTTCAGGTCCTCGGTCTGGTCGGTCTCCGAGAAGGCCTTGATCCCCTCGTGATGGGCGAGCGCGCTGCCCATCATGCCCTGCCGCCACCAGTTCTGGATCACGCCCGGCTGGGGCGTCGCCCCGTCGCGGTTGAAGCCGTAGAACGGGCCGGTCGGGACATCGAGGAAGAACTGGGCGCGGTTGCCGGCGAGGGCCGCGCGGAACCCGTCGAACACCTCACGGGGCAGCCCGTCCGGGTTTGCGGCGGTCTTGAGCATCAGCGGCGTGATCGCGCTCACCAGCACCGCCTTTGCGACGCGGCCCTGCGGCTCGCCATGGCGGGCGACATAGCGCGCCACCTCGCCGCCGCCGGTCGAATGGCCGATATGGACGGCGTTGCGCAGGTCGAGATGTTCGACGACCGCCGCCGCGTCGGCGGCGTAATGGTCCATGTCGTGGCCCCATCCGACCTGGGCCGAGCGGCCGTGTCCGCGCCGGTCATGGGCTACCACGCGGAAGCCGTGCTGGACGAAGAACAGCATCTGCGCGTCCCAATCGTCCGACGAGAGCGGCCAGCCGTGGTGGAACACGATGGGCTGCGCGTCCTTCGGACCCCAATCCTTGAAGAAGATCTCGGTCCCGTCCCGTGTGGTGATGGTCGGCATGGTCGCCTCCTGTGAGGGATGGTGGGGTGGGCAAGGATCAGGCCGCCGCCGGGCGGGCGGTGGCGCGGAGCCAGTCCGCGACGAGGCCGATCTCGGCCTGGGACAGGCCGTGGCCGGCGGGCAGGATCCGGTGCGTGACGGCGGCGCCGGCCGCCGTGAGCTGTTCGGCGAGCCGCCGGGCGTTCTCTACCGGCACGATCGGGTCCATCGCCCCCGAGAGCATCAGGACCGGCTTGCCCGCGAGGTCGGCGGCCGGCGGCGCGGCGAAGGGCACCATCGGCCGGATCAGCACCGCCCCCGCCAGGACCTCCGGCCGCTGGAGCAGCGTCGCGGCGGCGATGTTGGCGCCGTTCGAGAAGCCGAGCGCCAGGGGCGCGGCGAGGCCGTAGCGCTCCCGCGCCTCCGCCACGAACGCCGCGAGCCCGTCCGTGCGGCGGCGCAGGTCGTCCTCGTCGAACACGCCCTCGGCGAGGCGGCGGAAGAAGCGCGGCGCGCCGTTCTCGCTGACCTGCCCCCTGGGGGAGAGCAGGGCCGCGCCGGGGGCGACGGCCCGGCCCAGCGGCAGGAGGTCGTCCTCGTCGCCGCCCGTCCCGTGCAGCAGGAGCAGAGGGGGGAGGCCAGCCTCGCCCGGCGCGAAGCGATGGTGGAAGGACAGGGTCTCGGTGGTCATGGCACCCTCCACGGGGGAGACGGGGTTCAGGCGACGGCCGGGAGCACGGCCTCGATCTCGGCGCGGTGGCGCTCCAGGCCCGGCGGCAGCTTCAGCGCCTGGCCGAGGCTCGCCTCCGGCTCGTCCACGGCGAAGCCGGGGGCGTCGGTGGCGATCTCGAACAGCACCCCGCCCGGCTCCCGGAAGTAGACCGAGCGGAAATACTGCCGGTCGCGCTGCTCGGTGACGCCGAGCCCGTGCCGGTCGCGCAGGGCCTCGGCCATCGCCGCCTGGGCCGCGTCGTCGGCGGCACGGAAGGCGATGTGGTGCACCGAGCCCGCCCCCTGGCGGCCGGGCAGGAACGCGCCCACCGCCCGCAGGGTGACGTGCCGTCCGGAGGCGGCCGTGCCGGAATAGCGGGTGGCGGAGCCCTCCCTTCCGGTCTGCGCGAAGCCGAACACCTCCGTCAGGATCGCCGCCGTGCCCTCGCCCTCCGCGAGGAGCAGCGTCACCCCGTGCAGGCCGAGGATCGCGTGCTCGGCCGGCACGGAGCCGCCGGTCCAGGCGGAGGGCGCCGCCGCCTCGTCCACGCCGACGAGGGCGAGCATCATCCCGTCGGGATCGCGGAAGCGCAGGGTCGGCTCGCCGAAGACCTGCACCAGCGCCTCGTGGCGCACGCCCTTCTCCACGAGCCGGTGGGTCCACCAGCCGATCGAGGCGCGGGGCACGCGGAAGGCGGTCTCCTGCGTCTCGCCGAGGCCCGCCCGGCCGGGGGCGGCGTGGGGGATCGGGAAGAAGGTCAGGATCGAGCCGGGACGGCCCGCCGCGTCGCCGTAATAGAGGTGGTAGGTGCCCGGATCGTCGAAGTTCACCGTCTTCTTGACGAGGCGCAGGCCGAGCACGGCCGTGTAGAAGTCGAGGTTGCGCGCCACGGGCCCGGAAAAGGCGGTGACGTGGTGGAGGCCGGTCTCGGACATGGCGTCGTCTCCTGGAGCGCGCCCGGTGGGCGTCGTCGATGGAGACAAGGTGCGCCTTGCCATGGCGCCTGAAAATAGAAACGATGGAAACTCATCGTTTCCGGAAACGACCCATGCGCCTGCCCGATTTCGAAGCCTGGGCCATCTTCGCCAAGGTGGTGGAGGCCGGCTCCTTCGGCGGCGCCGCCGGGGACCTCGGCCTGTCGAAGGGCACGGTCTCGAAGGCGGTGGGGCGGTTGGAGGCGCGGGTCGGCGCGCGGCTGTTCCACCGCACCTCCCGGCGGCTGGCGCTGACGGAGGCGGGGCTCGCCGCGCGGGACGACGCGGCGCGGCTGCTCGCGGAGGGGGAGGCCGCCGAGGCGCGGGCCACCGCCGCCACGGCGCTGCCGCGCGGCCTCGTGCGGCTCGCGGCGCCGATGAGCTTCGGGGTGCTGCATGTGGCGCCGCTCCTGCCGGAGTTCCTGGCGCGGCACCCGGCGGTCTCGGTGGACCTGCATCTCGCCGATTCGGTGGTGGACCTCGTGGGCGGCGGGTTCGACATCGGCCTGCGCATCGCGGCCCTGCCGGATTCCTCGCTGAAGGCGCGCCGGCTCTGCCCGGTGCAGCGCTCCCTCGTGGCGACGCCGGGCTATCTCGACCGCCACGGGCGGCCGGACCACCCGGACGACCTCGCCCGGCATGCCTGCCTCGGCTACGCCTACCTGCCGACGCCCGACCGCTGGCGCTTCCGCCATGCGGACGGGCGGGAGGCGAGCGTGACGCCGGGCGGGCCGATGCGGGCGAACAACGCCGACGCCCTGGCGCCGGCCCTGCGGGCGGGGCTCGGCCTCGCCCTCCAGCCCGATTTCATGATCCACGAAGATCTGGCCGCCGGCCGATTGGAGCGGGTGCTGCCGGACTGGTCGGCCCCGCCGATCTCGCTCCATCTCGTGACGCCGCCGGGCGAGCCCCGCCCGGCGCGCGTCGTCGCGCTGATCGATTATCTGGCCAGGGCCCTCGTCGCCGCCCCCTGGGCCAGGGCGGCGGCCTGAGGGTCAGCGCGCCATCTTGCGGGGGGCCTCGCGGACCGGCCGGGTCGACGGGTCGAGCTCGCGGCTCGAATGGGCGATCAGGCCGACGTTGCGGCGGATCTCCTCCACGGCCGTGGTCATGGCCTGCATGTCGGACGACATCTCGCGGGCGCCGTCGATGCTCCGGCGCAGGGCGTGCCCGACCTTACGATACGCGGCCCCGTCCCGCGCGGACGGCTTCACGAGGCATGAACGGTTTCGACCGATCAGGTCCTCGGTGCGATACGCAAGCAAGCCCAGGAACCTCGCATTGGCCGCCGTCACCGTGCCGTCGAGGGTGCATTCGATCACCGCCGTGCATGCGTGCGAGGCCCGCAATCCGGGGGCCATGCCATCGCTCCAGAACACACTATTTAACTCCGGATCGAGGGATCTCCACCATTATCCGGCTAACAGATTAGGACTCTCATGTTGCACAAGCGCCGAAACGGGGGCGACGATGCGCCGCGTTCAGTGTCATCGCCGCTATCTGCCCCGGCGGTTTCCGGTCAATCCGGGCCGATCCCCATCTCGACCGGTTTTGAATCGGCCAGGATGCGCCACCCGGCAAACTTGTCTCCATCTCTTCTCGGGGATGTTCGTTAAAATCGCCGCCATGTTTCTTAAGTTCGGCCGGCATGCGCTCTATAGCGCGAATTGAGTAACCTTGGAGCCATTACGACGGGTCGCCCTTTCAGCGACGAGAGCCCGCGCGCCCGCAGAAGAACGGTCATGAAGACTGCGTGGACATGGCCGATTTCTGGCAGTTATTTCTGATTTAATCGTCCATTCTGGATTGTTTACGCGGCCCCAAAACTTCAAATCACTCATTTGTGCGATCCGAATTGGTCGGAAAGTGCATTCTCCCATCTTGCGCATTTTGCGCGATCCTCCATCAAGAAGGAGCCAGCTCCCGGCTCTGGGAGATCCGATATGAACCGTTCGATGGCTCGAGGAGCGACGCCTTGAGACGGGATCTGTCTTTGGCGCGAATCGCGACCGCCCGTGCGGCGGCTGACCCACCCCGATCCATCCGGTTCGCCGGACCAGAGCGCAGCCCCATGCCCACCCGTTCCCTCATGCGCGTTCAGGCGGATCCCGCTCCCCCGAGGGGAGGGGCCTCGCGCTTCTTCTCGTCCCGCAACTTCCTGAAGATCATCGAGGATACCGGGGAGGTCGGGTTCTGGTCCGCGGACCTGCGCTCCGGCACCCTCGACGCGACGCCGGGCCTGTACCGCATCCTCGGCCTCGAACCGTCGGCGGAGCTGCCGATCGGCCTGCTGATCGACATGATCCACCCGGATGACCGGGCGATGCACGGCGACCAGTTCGCGATGCTGATGGCCGGCCAGCCGATCAACCGGGAGTTCCGCGTCGTCCGCCCCGACCGGACGCAGCGCTGGCTCCAGCACCGGGGCGAGGCCGCGCTCGGCGCCGACGAGCGCCCGAGCTACGGCATGGGCGTGATCTTCGACGTCACCGCCCGCCACGACTCGATGCAGGCGGTGATGCAGCGCCACGACCGGCTCAACGCCCTCGTGACCGTGACCGCCGCCGCCTTCTGGACCACCACACCCCAGGGCGAGCTGAGCGAGTGCTCGCAATGGATGAACCTGACCGGGCAAAACTACGCCCAGACGCGGGGCTACGACTGGCTCGACGCCGTCCATCCCGAGGACCGCACCCGCACCCAGGCGGCCTGGACCACCGCCGTGCAGCACGCCTCGGCCTACAACACCGAGTACCGGATCCTCTGCGCGGACGGCATCTACCGCTGGTTCAACTCCCGCGCCGCCCCCGTGCTGAACAAGGACGGCAGCGTGCGCGAATGGGTCGGCATCTGCCTCAACGTGCCGGGCCAGAGCCGCTACGGCTACCAGGGCCTCACCGTGCCCGACACCTCGGAGCCCGACACCTCCGACCGGCCCCTCACCGCCGCGCAGGTCCGAGCCGCCCGCGGCATGGTCGGCCTGTCGAAGGAGGAGCTCGCCAAGATGGCGGGGGTGTCGATCTCGACCATCGTGCGCCTGGAGGACGCGAACTCCCCCGTCCGCCCGCGCCACGACACGGTGATGGCCGTGCGCCGCGCCCTGGAACAGGCCGGCGTGACCTTCACCTTCGACGTCGGCGCCAAGCCCGGCGTGCGCGAGACCTGAGCCCAGGCGCCCCTCTCCGGCGCGTTGACGGCGCGCCGGGGGAGGGCGTAGCCACGTCCGGACGACAGGCGTTCGGGAGGGCGGTATGGGGCAGGATCACGACCATACCCACGACCACACCCATGACGACACCCATGACGGGGCGCGCTGGAAGCACGACGGCGTGCGGGTGATCCCCGGCGACAGGCTCGACGACAACACCGCCCAGACGCCGGGCATGTACCGGCAGGCGGCGATCAACGCCGCCCGCGTCGGCGCGCAGAGGATCTGGGCCGGCACGGTGGCGATCCAGCCCGACGCCAAGACCGGCGTGCACCACCACGGCGCCCTGGAGAGCGTGATCTACGTCGTCTCCGGCCGGGCCCGGATGCGCTGGGGCGACAGGCTCGAATACGTCGCCGAGGCGGGGCCGGGCGACTTCATCTTCGTGCCGCCCTACGTGCCGCACCAGGAGATCAACGCCTCCACCGACGAGCCCCTGCACTGCGTGCTGGTGCGGTCCGACAACGAGGCGGTGGTGGTCAACATCCCCGACGTAGAGCCGGTCGAGCGGCCGGAGACCGTCCACTGGGTCGATCCGATCCACAAGCATCCGTGACCCTGCACCCCTGACACAGCCGGCGACCCGACCATGACAGACGACATCGCCGCGCGGCACGCGCGCTATGCCGATTCGGCGATCCGCGCGATCCTCGACGGCACGAAGAGCGTCGCGCTGGTGGGCGCCTCGGCGAACCCCGCCCGGCCGAGCTTCATCGTGCTCAAGTACCTCCTCGACCGGGGCTACGCGGTGACGCCGGTCAATCCGGGGCTCGCCGGGCAGGATCTCCTCGGCCGCCGGGTGGCGGGCTCGCTCTCCGAGGTCGAGGGCTCCCTCGACATGGTCGAGATCTTCCGTAACTCGGCGGCGGCGGGGAGCATCGTGGACGAGGCGCTGGCCCTCTCCCCCCTGCCGAAGGTGATCTGGATGCAGCTCGGCGTGCGCGACGCCGCCGCCGCCGCCCGCGCCGAGGCGCAGGGTGTCACCGTCATCATGAACCGCTGCCCCAAGATCGAGTACGGGCGCCTCTCCGGCGAGATCGGCTGGACGGGGGTGAATTCCCGCATCCTCAGCGCGCGCAAGCCCGTCCTCGCCAAGGGCGGCGTGCAGAAGCTCACCATCGCGGACCGCCGGACGCCCCGCTCCTAAGGGCGCGGTATCATGATACCTCAAGGCTGAACCCGCTCTCGGAACACGTCTTTTCGGCGTCGGCGCGCGCGATTTGCGGTTGACCCGCCCGCCCGGCGCGGCTATTGAGCCGCCATCGCCGCCGCGTGTCCCCACGCGGCGGCTTCCTTTTCCGGCACCTTTCGGGATTTGGCCATGAAGACCACCTCGCTGAAGCCCGCCGAGGTCGACAAGAAGTGGATCGTGATCGACGCGGAAGGCCTTGTGGTCGGCCGCCTCGCCTCGATCGTGGCAATGCGCCTGCGCGGCAAGCACAAGGCCGCCTACACGCCTCATGTCGATTGCGGCGACAACGTCATCGTCATCAATGCGGAGAAGGTGAAGTTCACCGGCCGCAAGTACAACCAGAAGAGCTACTTCTACCACACCGGCTATCCGGGTGGCATCAAGGAGCGCACGGCCAAGTTCATCCTCGAAGGGCGTTTCCCGGAGCGCGTCGTGGAGAAGGCCGTGGAGCGCATGCTGCCGCGCGGGCCGCTGTTCCGCCAGATCCTCGGCAACCTTCGTGTCTACAAGGGCACCGAGCATCCGCACGTTGCCCAGCAGCCGCAGACGCTCGACGTCGGCGCCCTCAACCGCAAGAACGTGAGCGCGTGATCATGGCGACCCTTCAGTCCCTCGCCGACCTGAACCGGGCCAACACCGGCGCGGTCGATCCGGCCAACGAAGCCCCTGTCCACGTCCAGAAGCTGGATGCGCAGGGCCGGGCCTACGCCACCGGCAAGCGCAAGGACGCGGTCGCCCGCGTCTGGATCAAGCCGGGCACCGGCAAGGTCGTCGTGAACAAGCGTCCGGTGGAGACCTACTTCGCCCGTCCGGTGCTGCGCATGATCCTGCGCCAGCCGCTGGAGATCGCCGGCCGCGTCGATCAGTACGACATCACCGTCACGGTGGCGGGCGGCGGCCTCTCCGGTCAGGCGGGCGCCGTGCGCCACGGCCTGTCCAAGGCCCTGACCTACTACGAGCCGGAGCTGCGCGCGCCCCTGAAGCGCGAAGGCTTCCTGACCCGCGACTCCCGCGTGGTCGAGCGCAAGAAGTACGGCCGCGCCAAGGCCCGCCGCAGCTTCCAGTTCTCGAAGCGCTAAGTCGCCGCTTTATGCAGGCAGGGGGAGGGCGGTGCCGCGAGGCGCCGCCCTTTCTCGTTTGGGGCGCGTCACGCGGTATCCCGGCGCACGGCGCCGCTCTTCCGGCTGCGGGCGAGAGCAACGAACTCGGCCTTGATCCGGGCGAACAGCCCCGGCGGAATGAAGCCATAGGCGAAGTCGCCGCCGCGCCCTTGCACGGGCAACAGGCCGGCATTCGGCCACGCATCGACATTGTGCTCGGAAACGATCACCCAGCTTCGCGCGTCGTCGAGGCCCAGGAAAGCCTTCACCTTGGCGGGAATCTCCACGCCCACGGTGTCGCCTCGGGGCGGAGTGTGGGTGATCGGGAGCAGCACGACGTAACGGGGACGCACGGCATCGTCCGTCGCCGCCACGAGGCAGACGGGCCTGTCCTTCCCCTGCTGGCGGCCGGCGGCGGCCTCATGCGTCCAGAGGTAATCGTAGCGGAGGACGAGACCGGGTTTCGGCTCGGGGAACGTCACCCGCCGCCCTCACGCGAGCAGGTCGTCGAGTCCGACGTGCGCGGGATCCATCTCGGCGCCCTCGACGGCGGCGAGGATCGCCTCGGGCGTATCGATCGTCCGGTGGGTCCGTCGGGCGGCGGCCCTCAGCCAGTCGTAGTGCTCGGCCGACAAGAGCACCGATTCCCGGCGCCCGTGACGGGTGATCTCCACGGGCTCGCGGCGCGCCTCGTCCTGGTACTCGCCGAACCTGCGCTGGAACTCAATTGCGCCGACCGTGGGCATGGGCGGGGATCCCGTCGAGACGAAACCCCCGTATCATACGAAAAGATCGCAAGCGCCGTAAGGGCGCTCGCGATGCCGCCTCAGGCGTGGACCGCCCGCTCCAGCTCGGCCTTCGACATCTTCGAGCGGCCCGAAATATCCTGGGCCTTGGCCTTCTTCATCAGCTCGGCCTTGGTCGGCTCCTTCTTGTCCGACTTCGGGCTCTCCTTGCGGGCCTTGGCCGACTTCTCGGCCGCCGCCTTCGGCTGCTTCGAGAACTGCTTGCCCTTCTTCGAATCGGCCCGCTTCTTGGCGGTCGAGTCGGCGTATTCCTTGTCGGACAGCTCTTCGCGGGCCTTCTTCGGCAGGTAGCGCTCGCCGGTCTTGCCGCTTTCCTTGCCGGACTTGGTGCCCCACTCCTCCTCGGTCCATTGCTTGAGGTGGTTGTCGTCGGACTTCTTTCCCTCGTAGCCGCCGCCTTCCTTCTTGTATTCGCTGCTCGCCATCTGCGCCTTGCGCGCCGACCACTGGCCGGGCTTGCCACCCTTGTCAGATTTCGTGACCTCTTTCTTGACCTTCTCCCACAGCTTGGGGTCGGTCTTCTTCGCGGTTCCAGCCATCGCTGCCATCTCCTGAGAGGATTTGGCGATCAAAGCCTTCACCGCGCCCATGTTCCCGCGGCGGTTCGGCAAGCTGGGGATGGTTCGCCCGTTGACAGCGGCCCCCGACACCCTCCACCTGCCCCGGCGAGACGCCGGGCCGATTCCGGCGTGCGAGGCGAACATGGCGAACAGGGACGAGACGGCACAGCCGAGCGTGTTCATCGATGGCGAGGCGGGCACCACCGGCCTCGGCATCCGCGAGCGCCTGGAGCGCGACGGCCGCGTGCGCCTCGTCAGCATCGCCCCGGAGCACCGCAAAGACCCGGCGGCCAAGCGAGACCTGCTGGCGCAGGTCGATCTCGTCGTGCTCTGCCTGCCGGACGCCGCCGCCGTGGAGACGGTGGCCCTCGCGGACGGCCTGCCGAACGGCGGCCCGAAGATCCTCGATGCCAGCACCGCCCACCGGACGGCCTCGGGCTGGACCTACGGTTTCCCGGAGATGGCGCCGGGCCAGGCCGAGGCCGTGGCCTCCGCCCGGCGGGTCGCCAACCCCGGCTGCTACCCGACCGGCGGCATCGCCTTGCTGCGCCCCCTGGTCGAGGGCGGGCTGATCCCGGCCGACTTCCCCCTCAGCCTCAACGCGGTCAGCGGCTACAGCGGCGGCGGCAAGGGGATGATCGAGGATTACGAGGCGGGCCGCGCCCCGCCCTTTATCCTCTATGGCCTCGGCTTCGCCCACAAGCACCTGCCCGAGATCCAGATCTACAGCGGGCTCACCCACCGGCCGATCTTCGTGCCCTCCGTCGGCAATTTCCGCCAGGGGATGCTGGTGAGCGTGCCCCTCCACCTCGACGCCCTGCCGGGCCGGCCAAAGCCGGCCGACCTGGAGGCGGCGCTCACCGGCTGGTACCGGGGCCAGACCCTGGTGCAGGTGGTGGAGGCCGTCGGCAAGGAGCCCCTCGCCCCCGAGGCCCTGAACGACACCGACCGGCTGGAACTGCGCGTCTTCGGCTCGGCCGAGCACGGGCAGGCGGTGCTGGTCGCCCGCCTCGACAACCTCGGGAAGGGTGCCTCCGGCGCGGCGGTGCAGAACCTGTCGCTGATGCTGGGGCTGTGACGGGGCGCCCCGTCCGGGGCGGCCCAACAAAAGAAATTGCCTCCCGCCCCCGTGGGTCTATCTCGCTGCGGGGCGGGGTGTGACATCACGGGAGAGAACGATGCCGAAGGCGATCCGGGTCTACGAGTACGGCGGCCCCGAGGTGATGAAGCTGGAGGACGTGCCGCTCGCCGAGCCGGGCGCCGGCCAGATCCGCGTCCGCCAGGAGGCGATCGGCGTCAACTTCATCGACATCTATTTCCGCACGGGCGCCTACAAGTCCCCGCACATGCCCTTCACCCCCGGCAAGGAGGGCGCGGGCACCGTGACCGCCGTGGGCGAGGGCGTGGCGCAGTTCAAGGTCGGCGACCGGGTCGCCTACGGCTCCGTGGCCGACGGCTGCTACGCGGAGGAGCCGGTGATCGCCGCCTCCGCCGCCGTGCCGATGCCCGAGGGCATCGACGCCCAGACCGCCGCCGCGATGATGCTCAAGGGCCTCACCGCCGAATACCTCCTGAACCGCACCTACAAGGTGAAGCCCGGTGACACGATCCTGTGGCACGCGGCGGCGGGCGGCGTCGGCCTCATCGCCTGCCAATGGGCCAAGCATCTCGGCGCCACGGTGATCGGCACCGCCGGCAGCGAGGAGAAGGCGGAACTCGCCCGGCAGAACGGCTGCGATCACGTCATCCTCTACCGCAGCGAGGACGTGGCCAAGCGCGTGCGCGAGTTGACCGGCGGCAAGGGCGTGCCGGTCGTCTATGACGGCGTCGGCCAGGCCACCCTGATGGGCTCCCTGGACAGCCTCGCCCCCACCGGCCTGCTGGCGAGCTTCGGCTCGGCCTCCGGCCCGATCACCGGGCTCGACCTCGGCCTGCTCGCCGCCAAGGGCTCGCTCTACGTCACGCGGCCGACGCTCGCCACCTTCGCCAGCCAGCGCCCGGTGCTGGAAGAGGCCGCTGCCAACCTGTTCAACGCCGTGCGCTCCGGCGCGGTGAAGATCGCCGTGAACGCCGTGCGCCCCCTGGCCGAGGCCCAAGAGGTTCATCGCGATCTCGCCGGTCGCGAGACCACCGGCTCCACGGTCATGGTGCCTTGACCCCAGGGGACACCGACCTGCTCCTCGTCGTCGATGTGCAGGTCGACTTCCTCCCCGAAGGCGCGCTCCCCGTGCCGGACGGCGATGCCGTCGTCCGGCCGATCAACGGGCTCCAGGCGCGGTTCCGGCACATCGCCCTGACCCAGGATTGGCACCCGCCGGGGCACGTCTCCTTCGCGTCGAGCCATCCCGGCCGGGCGCCGTTCGAGACGGTGCGCCTCGTCGGCGGAGAGCAGGCCCTCTGGCCGGACCATTGCGTGCAGGGAAGTGCGGGCGCGGCCTTCGCGCCGGGGCTCGACACCGCCCGCGCTGCCCTCGTGGTGCGAAAGGGCCTCCAGGCCGGCGTCGACAGCTACTCCGCCTTCCTCGAAGCCGACCGGACGACCCGCACCGGCCTCGCCGGGGCCCTGCGGGAGCGCGGCATCCGCCGGGTCTTCCTGTGCGGCCTCGCCACGGATTTCTGCGTCCTGTGGAGCGCCCTCGACGCGCGGGAGGCCGGGTTCGAGGCGTGGGTGGTGGAGGATGCGGTGGCCGGCATCGACGTGCCCTCGTCGGCGGGCGGCTCCGTCGCCGCCGCCTGGGCGCGGATGGAGGCCGCCGGCATCGGCCGGATCGGGACGGCCGACCTCGGCTGAGAGGGCGAAGCGCCGCAGGGCCGGGACCCGGGGCGGGAACCGGCGTTGCCCTTGGCTCATCAGGAGGCAGCATGTCCAACAAGCAACCCAAGACGACCACGCCCACCGATGCGGACCTCAAGGGCAATCCGGGGATCGGTACCTCGAAGGGCATGGCCGGGGCGGACCCGGAAGAGCTGGAACTGGATTCCACCTTCGAGGGCGATGTCGAGAACGAGACGACCCCCGAGGGCGGCGTGGATCCGAACCACCGGCCGCGCAAGAACAAGTAGGCAATCCGGCCTCACAGCCCGAGGCCGAGCTGCTGCGGCGCCTCGGCCTCCTCCTGCGTGAAGCCCGACAGCGAGACCCCGATCAGCCGGGCGGTGCGGCGCAGGGGAAAGAGCCCGCGCAGCAGGTCCAGGCCGATCCGCTCCAGACTGTCCCGGTCGGGCACCGGCGCGGGCAGGGAGCGGGCGCGGGTGACGAGGGAGAAGTCCGAGAACTTGAGCTTCAGGGTGACGGTGCGCCCGCGCATGGCCTTCGCCTCGGCGCCGCGCCAGACCTTGTCGACCATCGGGGCCAAGCGCTCGGCCAGCACCTCGTAGGCGGCGGTGTCGTCGGTGAAGGTGGTCTCGGCGCCGATGGACTTGCGGATGCGGTGCGCCCGCACCGGCCGCTCGTCGATGCCCCGGGCGACGGCGTGATAATAGTGCCCGGCCGAACCGAAGGTCTCCTTGAGCCGGTCGAGGTCCCAGGCGCGCAGGTCGGCGCCGGTCTCGATGCCCAGGCGCTTCATCTTGGCCTCCGTGACCGGCCCAACTCCGTGGAAGCGCCCGATGGGCAGCTCCGCCACGAAATCCGCCCCCATCGCCGGGGTGATGACGAAGAGGGCGTTCGGCTTGCGGTGGTCCGAGGCGACCTTGGCCAGGAACTTGTTGTAGGACACCCCCGCCGAGGCCACGAGGCCGGTGCGCTCCAGGATCTCGGCCCGGATCGCCTTGGCCACCGCCGTGGCGGTGGGGAGCCCCAGCAGGTTCTCGGTGACGTCGAGATAGGCCTCGTCCAGGGCGACCGGCTCGATCACCTCGGTGTGGAGGGCGAAGACGGCGCGGATTTCCTCCGAGACCTGCCGGTAGACCTCGAAGCGCGGCTTCACGAAGACGAGGTCCGGGCAGAGCCGCCGGGCGGTCGATGCCGGCATGGCCGAGCGCACGCCGAAGGGCCGCGCCTCGTAGCTCGCGGCCATCACCACGCCCCGCTCCCGCGAGCCGCCCACCGCCAGCGGCTTGCCGCGCAGGCTCGGGTCGTCGCGCTGCTCCACGGAGGCGTAGAACGCATCCATGTCGATATGGATGATCTTCCGGAGGGCGACCTCCGTCTGCATCGCTGACGCCCCAGACGTTCCCGGTTCGTTCAATGCCAAGGGGAGGGGAGCCGGGTCAAGGCGGGAGGCGCCGGGGGCCACAGGCGATTGGAATGAGATCCGGCCGACGGGCGATCGTCCCCTCGCCCCGCGTGCGGGGAGAGGGCTGAGCCCCCCCTTGTCGGGGGCGAAGCAAGGCGGCAGCCGGAGGTGAGGGGGTCGGCCGAAGGAGGCTCATCCTGCGAGCCCCCTCACCGCCGCTTCGGCTTCGTCTCTCGCTTCCCGTTAGCACGACGAGGTGCAAACGGGCCTCTCCCCGCAGGCGGGGAGAGGAGGGCACCGTCAGCGCCCCCGCCGGAACGGCCAGTCGATCAGCCCGCCAGCCCAGAGGGCGGCCCAGACGAAGACCGGCTGAAAGGCGAGCCGGGGGCCGTGATACCACCAGGAATCCGGGATGCCCTCGATGTGGATGTGCTCGAAGGCGTGCTTGAGGTTCGCCGGGTAGACGCAGACCGCATAGAGGGCGAGGCCGATGGCGGCGGCCTTCCGCGTCGCGGGGATCTGCAGGCCCAGCGCCCCGGCGAGTTCGCACAGGCCCGTCGCCTGGATGACGAGGCGGGGTTCCGGCACCCAGTCGGGCATCAGCGGCAGCATCGCGTCGGTGGCGAGGAGATGCACCACGCCGATGAAGGCGTAGACCCCCGACAGCCCCCAGCGCAGGATCGTCCGGCCTCTGCCTTCGCTCACGCGACCTCTTCCGGGGCGACCCCGCAGGATTCCGCCACCGCCGCGCGCAACGCCTCCCGCAGGAGGGCGAAGGCCGGGTGGCCGGCGCTATCGTAGGCGGTCTCGCCCAGGGCCGTCACCGGGGCGAGGAGGCGCAGGGAGTTCGTGACGAACACGGCCTTCGCCCGCCGCACATCGTCCGGCGTCAGGGAGCGCTCCGCTACGGCGAGGCCGTGAGCCGGCGCAAGGGCCAGCACCCGCGCGCGGACGATCCCGGCGAGCACGCCGTCCGTGAGGGGCGGAGTGAGGAGGGTGCCCTCGTCCGCCACGCAGAACACGTTGCCCGTCCCGGCGCAGGCCACCAGCCCCTTCGTGTTGCGGAACAGCGCCTCGTCGAACCCGTCCCGCGCCGCCTCGCCGGCCGCGATCACGGCGTCGAGGTAGCCCAGCGTCTTCAGCCGCGCGGCGGGGGAGGTGTCGTTGCGGGCGATGGCGGTCGGCCGCAGCCGCAGGGGCGCGAAGGCGATGGCACGGCCGCTCGGGGCGGCGGTGGCGAAGAGGGTCGGGCGGGGGGCCTCCGGCGGCTTCAGGCCCCGCGGGCCGGCGCCCCGCGTCAGCGTGGTGCGGAGGGCGAGCCGCTCGCCCCGGCCGGCGAGGGCCCGCATCGCCGACCGGATCGCCGCCGCGTCGGCGGGGATGCGCAGCACCTCGGCGGAGGCGACGAGCCGCGCGACATGCTCGGCCTCGAAGGCTACCCGGCCGTTCAGGGCGAGCGCGGTGTCGAACAGCCCGTCGCCCAGCGTCAGGCCCCGGTCGGCATGGTCGAGGGGCGCCTCCGTGCCCGCGAGGATCTGCCCGTCACGCCACAGCATCGCGCCGGCCCTCCCGCCACGCGCGGGCGAGATCGAGGAAGTTGCCGAAGATGGCGTGGCCGTTCTCGGTGAGCACCGATTCCGGGTGGAACTGAACCCCATAGGTCGGGTGGCGCCGATGGGAGAGGGCCATCACCTCGCCCTCGTCGGAGAGCGCATCGACGGCGAGGTTTGCCTCCATGCCGGGCTGGGGCGTCACCACCAGGGAATGGTAGCGCCCCACCGGCATCGGCGCGGGCAGGCCGGCGAAGAGCCGCGCTCCGTCATGGGCGACCGGCGTCGCCTGCCCGTGCAGGGGCCGCCGCGCCCGCTCGACCCTGCCGCCGAAGGCCGCGCCGATGGCCTGATGGCCCAGGCAGACGCCGAGGATCGGCAGGTGTCCCGACAGGTCGCGGATCGCCGGGAGCGAGACCCCCGCCTCGGCCGGGGTGCAGGGGCCGGGGGAGATGACCAGGGCCTCCGGCGCCAGCGCGCGGATGCCGGCGACGTCGAGGGCGTCGTTGCGCACGACGCGGACCTCCTGGCCCAGCTCCTCGAAGTAGCGGACGACGTTGAAGACGAACGAGTCGTAATTGTCGAGGACGAGGATCATGCGAAGGCCCGGAACACGCGCTCGGCCTTGGCGAGCGTCTCGTCGTATTCCGGCCCCGGCTCGGAGAGCAGGGTGACGCCGCCGCCGGCCTGAAGCACGGCCTCGCGGTCGTCCATGAACACGGTGCGGATGGCGATGGAGGTGTCGAGGTCGCCGTCGAAGCCGATCCGGCCGATGGCGCCGCAATAGATCTCGCGGGCGTCGCCCTCGATCTCGGCAATGATATCCATGGCGCGGATCTTCGGCGCCCCGGTGATCGAGCCGCCCGGAAACGTCTTCTCCAACAGGTCGAGCCCGTCGAGCCCGTCCCGCAACGTGCCCGTGACCACCGAGACGAGGTGGTGGACGCCGGCATAGGTCTCCAGCCCGCACAGCACCGGCACGGCGACGCTGCCCGGCTCGCAGACCCGCGACAGGTCGTTGCGCAGGAGATCGACGATCATCACGTTCTCGGCCCGGTCCTTGGCAGAGGCGGCGAGCCCCTCGGCGGCGGCGCGGTCCTCGGCCGGGTCGGGCAGGCGCTTGGCGGTGCCCTTGATCGGGCGCGTCTCGACATGGCGCCCGTCGAGCCGCACGAACCGCTCCGGCGAGGAGGAGGCGACGGTCAGCCCCTCGAATTCCTGATAGGCGCCGAAGGTGGCCGGGTTGGTCTCGCGCAGGCGCCTGTAGAGGGCGAAGGGATCGAACCCGGCCGGCAGGTCCGCCGTGAAGCGCTGGGCGATGTTCGCCTGATAGATGTCGCCCGCGCGGATGTAATCGCGCACGGTTTCGACAGCCCTCTCATAGGCTTGGCGGGTGAAGTTCGAGCGCCACGCGAGGGTGCCGCAATCGGGCGCGGGCTCCGGCGCGGGGGCATCGCGCAGGAGGTCGGCGAAGGCGGCGAGGCGGGCCTCGGCCCGCGCCGCGCGGGGGCCCGGTTCGGTCTCGGGGAAGCCGGTCGAGAGCAGGGTCGCGGTGCCGGCCGCGTGGTCGAGGGCGAGCACCGTGTCGTAGAAGTCGAGGGCGATGTCGTCGGTCAGCCCGGCCCGGCGGGCGGGGGGCGTCACCCGCTCCAGGCAGGCGCCGCAATCGTAGGCGATGTAGCCGATGGCCCCGCCGGGGAAGGGCCGGGCGGGATCGGCCGGCAGGCGGTAGGGCGCGAGGCAGGCGCGCAGGGCCTCGAACGGGCCGCCGGGGACGGGGCGCCCGTCGAGGCTCGCCTGCCCGTCGCGGAACCGGAAGCGGGCGAAGGGATCGGCGGCCACCACCGAGAGCCGGCCCAGGGCATCGTGCCGCATGGCGCTGTCGAGCACGGCGAGCCCCGGCAGGGCGCGCAGCCGTGCGGCGGCGGCGATGGCGTCGATCGTGGGGAGGTCTCGGGTCCACATGAACCGGGGTCGGGCCTTCGGATCGCGGCGGTGTTGGGACGCCCTCGCACAGGCGATGCCGTGGGGGAAGAGCGGGCAGGCTCGCACTCGCGGCCTGTATCCGCTATATCGGCGTCCATCCCGAAGACTGCCAGCGTCCTCGACGTGCCGTGAGCGGCGCGGGCGCCGCCGCATCCGATGGCCCCATGACCAGCACCGCCTCGCCCGACAGCAAGTCTGCCTCCCCGGGTGCACCCAAGATCTCGTTCGTCTCCCTCGGCTGCCCGAAGGCGCTGGTGGATTCCGAGCGCATCCTGACGCACCTGCGCGCGGAGGGCTACGAACTTGCCCGCAAGCACGACGGGGCGGACCTCGTCATCGTGAACACCTGCGGCTTCCTCGATTCCGCCAAGGCCGAATCGCTCGCCGCCATCGGCGAGGCCATGGCCGAGAACGGGCGGGTCATCGTCACCGGCTGCATGGGCGCGCAGCCGGAGGAGATCCGCGAGAAATATCCGGACCTCCTCGCCGTCACCGGCCCGCAGGCCTACGAATCGGTCCTGGCGGCGGTGCACGAGGCGGCGCCCCCGGCCCACGACCCGTTCGTGGACCTCGTGCCGCCGCAGGGCATCAAGCTGACGCCGCGCCACTACGCGTATTTGAAGATTTCCGAGGGCTGCAACAACCGCTGCAGTTTCTGCATCATCCCGAGCTTGCGCGGCGATCTCGTGAGCCGCCCGGCGGCGGACGTGCTCCGGGAAGCCGAGAAACTGGTCACGGCCGGGGTGAAGGAGCTTCTGGTCGTCTCGCAGGACACGAGCGCCTACGGCCTCGACATCCGCTACGCCGAGAGCCCCTGGCGCGACCGGCAGGTCCGCGCCCGGTTCTACGACCTCGCCAAGGAACTCGGGGAACTCGGGGCCTGGGTGCGCCTGCACTACGTCTACCCGTACCCGCACGTGGACGAGGTGATCCCGCTCATGGCCGAGGGGAAGGTGCTTCCCTACCTCGACATGCCGCTGCAGCATGCGAGCCCGTCCGTCCTCAAGCGGATGCGCCGGCCGGGCAACCAGGAGAAGCAGCTCGACCGGATCCGGTCGTGGCGCGCCGGGTGCCCCGACCTCGCGATCCGCTCGACCTTCATCGTCGGCTTCCCCGGCGAGACCGAGGCCGAGTTCGAGGAACTGCTGGAGTGGCTGAAGGAGGCGAAGCTCGACCGGGTCGGCTGCTTCGAGTTCGAGCCCGTGGCGGGCGCCACCGCCAACGCCATCGCGGATCCAGTGCCGCCGGAGGTGAAGGCCGAGCGCAAGCGCCGCTTCATGGAGACCCAGAACGCCGTCGCCCTGCGCCTGCAGCGGGCCAAGGTCGGCCGCCGGATGCCGATGATCGTGGACGCGGTGGAGGGCGGGATCGCCAGGGGCCGCTCCAAGGCCGACGCGCCGGAGATCGACGGCACCGTCCACGCCGCCTTCCGCCGCCCGGTGCGGGTGGGCGACATCGTGTCGGTGAAGATCGACCGGGCCGAGGCCTACGACCTCTACGGCAGCGTGACCTGAGGCCTACAAGCGGGTAAGCGGTATGTCGGTGATGAGCCAATGATACACAGGCGGCATCATCAGGCCTCCCTCCAAATTGCCTGTCCATAAATGCGGAAGGTGCGCTACCAAACGGCAACTCCAGAGTTGTAGCGTCTCTATCCCATTAGCGCTTTCGCCCCTCGGGCTGACGACGCAGGGGTATGAGGCTTATCGAGAGCAGGCCATGGCGGACGCACTGAAGCAGCTTTTGAAAGCAGCCCAACAAGCCCAGCCCTCGCCCGAACATCGCGAGGAGCAACGCCGAAGCTTCGCCTACGGCAACACACATTTTGAGAATAAGCTCATCACCCGTGAGATGGTGGACAAGCAAGCGGATAAGCTTGCGAAGGAGCGCGATGAGCACGGGCGAAGCTGAGAAGCGCGACAGCCACGCGCTCGAACCCGACCTCATCAAGGATCCTCAGGAGAGGGCTGAGGCCGAGGCTAGAAATGGCCTGCGTCAGTACGATGCCGGCATCGCTGCGGTTCAAGAGGCACTTGAGCGCGAAGGTCGCTTCAAGCTGCGGCCCTCACTTCTTCTGGGACTGCATCGGGAGGCCTTGCGTGGCATCAGCATGTACGCAGGTAATTTCAGGCCCGGTGGGGTCGAAATTAGAGGAAGCAGACACGCTCCACCAGGAGCACATCTCGTCCCCGAACTCATTGAGGATATGTGTGAATACATAAACAACCATTGGGATGAAAAATCTCCTCTTCATTTAGCCGCCTATGTCATGTGGCGACTCAATTGGATACATCCCTTTGCAGATGGAAATGGAAGAACATCACGGATCGCATCGTATGTTGCTCTATCGATTCGAGCAAAAACGATCCTTCCGGGCACGCCGACTATCCCTGATCAAATTGTCGATAATAGAAGCCCATATTTTGAAGCGCTCGATGCGGCAGATACTGCATACGCTGAAGGGGAAATAGACCTTTCGAAAATGGAACAGCTACTAGGTCGGCTGTTAGCACACCAATTGGCCAGCTTCTGGCAACAGGCAGGCGGCAAGGAGAACGACTGACACGACCGACGAAGCGCAACGCGGTCTGCATTTGCAGCCGCGCCAGCCCGGCCTATGAGGGGGCCGCTCCCGGCCCTCGGCCACTCCCCAGACCCGGACCCCGCCCCGTGACCGGCGCCATCCTCCTCGCCCTTCTGCCGATCGCGCTGCTGATCGGGCTCGGGGCCGTGCTGCGCCGGATCGGGTTCATCGGCGAGGCGTTCTGGCCGCAGGCGGAACGGCTCGGCTATTACGTGCTGCTGCCCGCCCTGTTCGTGCACGGGCTCGCCACGGCGCGGCTCGACGGGGTGCCGGTCCTGTCGCTGGCCCTCGTCCTCGTCGGCTCGACCGTCGCCGTCGCCGTGGTGCTCCTGATGCTGCGCCCGCATCTGGCCCTCGACGGCGCGGCCTTCACCTCGGTGTTCCAGGGCGGCATCCGCTTCAACAACTATGTGGGGGTCTCGGCGGCGGTGGGCCTGTTCGGGGCGCAGGGCCTCGCGCTGGCCGCCGTGGCGAACGCCGCCATCGTGCCCACCGTCAACATCCTCTGCGTCCTCGTCTTCGCCCGGTTCGGGTCCGGCGGGCGGCTCGCCCCGGCGGCCATCGCCAAGCAGCTCGCCCTCAACCCCCTCGTCGTCGCGAGCCTCCTCGGCATCGCCCTCCAGGCGCTGCACCTGCCCCTGCCGGTGGGGGTCGACGGGATGCTGAAGGGGCTGGGGCAGGCCTCCCTGCCCCTCGGCCTGCTCTGCGTCGGGGCGGCGCTGGATTTCGGGGCGGCACGGACCTGGATCCGGCCCCTCGCCGTCACCTCGGCGGTGAAGTTCGGGCTGATGCCCCTGGCGACGGTGCTCGCCTGCCTCGCGCTGGGCCTGCGCGGCCCGGCCGCGGCCACGGCCCTGCTGTTCCAGGCGCTGCCGACCGCCTCCTCCTCCTACATCATGGCCCGCCAGCTCGGCGGCGACGCCCCGCTCATGGCGGGCATCATCGCCCTCCAGACCGTGCTCGCCGGGGCGGCCCTGCCGCTGGTGTTGCTGGTGCTGGAAGGGGTCGCGGCGTGAGGGCGGATCAGTTCGCGATCCGCCGACGCTCGATGTCGCGGACCCGTTCCGCGCTCCGTCTCGTCGTCACAACAGCGAGCGCGCCGAGGCTCAGCGCGACGGCCGGAACGACGAAGAGCAGGTAGACGATACCGCTCGTCATGGAAGCAACCCTCCGAGGACGGTCTGAGCCATGGAATGTAGGACCAACCCGACGAAGAACCAAACGAGGACCATGACGGCCTGAAGCAGGGTGAAACCCGTCACGCCGATGCCGATCAGCGGCCCGACACCCCCGCCTATGAAGAAGGCGATGGCCGCAGCATTGACGGTGTTGGCCTTGAGCTTCGTGATCTCGTTGTGGATCGTCCTCTCCGGGGTGCCGGGCGATCCTCCGCCGGAACCTCCGCCCACGTCGCCGGCCGGCACGCCGGCAAAGGCAGGAGCCGCGCGCCGTGGGTCATCGGACGACGATCCGAGCGGCTGCGGTTTGGGCGAGGCGACCGTGCCGCCTCGATACGGCTGAACCGACCGATTCTATAGCCCTTTCTTTTCCTACGACCGGCCTTTACGCCTTCTCCGCCCGCTTCACCCGCCCCCAGGCCTCCTCCATGGCGGGGAGGTCCGAGCGGCCGAGTTCGCCGCCCTCCGCGCGCAGCTCCTCGGCCATGGCGCGGAAGCGGCGCTCGAACTTCAGGGTGCCGTCGCGCAGGGCCGCCTCCGGGTCGATGCCGGCGTGGCGGGCGAGGTTGGCCACCGCGAACAGCAGGTCGCCGATCTCCTCGGCGAGGGGTCCCGTCTCGCCCCGCTCCAGCGCCTCGGCCACCTCGTCCGTCTCCTCGCGGACCTTGTCGATCACCTGGGCCGCGTCGTCCCAGTCGAACCCGTAGGCGGCGGCCCGGCGCGAGACCTTCTCCGCGCGCATCAGGGCCGGGAGGGCTTGGGCGACGCCGCCCAGGGGATCGGGCGCCGCGACCGGCTTGGCGGCGCGCTCCTGCGCCTTGATCGCCGCCCATTGCGCCTCGACCTCCGCCGGGTCGCGCCGGGGCGAGCCCTCCGGCAGCAGGGTGCCGTCCGGCGCGAAGACGTGCGGATGCCGGCGGATCAGCTTGGCGGTGATGGCGCGGGCCACGTCGTCGAAGGCGAAGGCGCCGTCCTCCTCGGCCATGCGGGCCTGGAACACCACCTGCAGCAGCAGGTCGCCCAACTCGTCGCGCAGGTCCTCGCGGTCGCCCCGCGCCACGGCGTCGGCGACCTCGTAGGCCTCCTCGATCGTGTAAGGCGCGATGGTCGCGGGCGTCTGCTCCACGTCCCAGGCGCAGCCGCGCACGGGATCGCGCAGGTCGGCCATCAGGCGCAGGAGGACCTGGATCGGGCTGTCGGAAGAGGTCGTCACGGATCGGCCGCTCCGCTGGGATGGGGCGGGCCGCTGTAGCACCTTTCGCGCCGGGGGATCAGAAGCCCGGCGCCGTCATCCCGTCGCGCTCGCGCACCCGCTCGGCCTGGAAATCGGCGAGGTAGGCGGTGAGGCGGTCGCCCGCGACCCGGTCCCCGCACTGGACCCAGAGCGGGGCGGGCAGCGCCCGGGCGGGCAGGCGCAGCAGGAACAATTCGGCGGCCCGTGCCGCGTCCCGCTCGGTGCCGGAGGCGAGGAGCCGGGCGCCGGCGGGGGTGCCGATCAGGATCGCGATGGTGGCCGATTGATCGCTCATGCGAAATCAACGGCGGACCCGCCGTTCCGTTGCCGCCGTGCGACGCCGCGCCTGCCGCTGCGCGAGGACCGGGCGAAGCCGTGCTCGGTCTTGTTCCAGCGGTGGGGCGCGCGGACCAGTTCGAGGACGGCCGCCCAGGCCGCCACGCTCACGCCGATGAAATAGACCGGTAGCAGGGGCATGACCCACCACAGGTCGCCCCAGCCGCGCCTGCGGCACCCGAGGGCGGCGGGCGCCACCATCGCGGCGAGCCCCGCGACGAACAGCGTCAGGGCAAGGCCGGTGGCGAGGTTGTCGAGGACGACGGGCGCGGGCGCGAGCCGCCCGGCGGCGAGATTCCACGCGAACAGGACGAGGCAGGCGGGATAGGCCAGGGCCGAGGCGACGGTGCCGGGCAGGAGGGCGAGGGCGCCCAGGGCGCCGAGGGGGCCGAGCGCGGACCACAACGCGCGGGGGTGGCGCCCGTGGGCGAGGCTCACCTGCAGGAAGCCCTTGAGCCAGCGCGTCCGCTGCGCCAGCCAGCGCCGGCCGCCCCTGGCCGTCTCCTCGTAGGTCGCGCTCGGCAGGTCGGCGGTGCGGTAGCCGGCCAGCGCCAGTCGGAGGCCGAGATCGGCATCCTCCGTCACGCAGCCGGGATTCCAGCCGCCCAGGTCGCGCAGCACCTGCGTGCGCAGGTGCATCGTGGTGCCGCCGAGGGGCAATAGTAGCATCCACCAGTGCCCACCGAAGCTCTCGACGTTGAGCACTGGGCCTTACTCAGCATCACACTTGTTCACTGCTGCTCACACAGCTACATTGGACAGATATTGGACAGGATAATCACGATGGCCAAGCGCGTGCGGGATGCCGTCCTGGACTCTCCGACTGCACGGTCGAAGCTGAAGGTGCAGGCAAAACCTTATTTTCGTGCCATCGACCGCGGCCTTCACCTTGGATACCGCAAGGGCAAGACTGGGGGCACATGGGTTGCTCGTCGCTATCTCGGCGATGAACGATATGCCGTCGAGGCGCTCGGCAGAGCCGATGATCGTCAGGATGCCAATGGCAGCACTGTTCTAACCTTTCAGCAGGCGCAGGACCGCGCTCGCGGCAGGCTCAGGGAGCTAGAGGAGGCCGAACGCATTGCGGCGCTCGGGCCGACGATCACGGTGCGGAACGCGATCACTGCTTATATCGAGGTACGCGAAGCCCGAGAGGCGAAGAACAAAGACGGCGTGGCGCTGAGGCGGCACACCCGCTGTCGACTGACAAAGCATGTGCTGTCCGATGGAGCCCTAGCCGGCAAGGCGTTGCGCTCGCTCACAGTCGATGATCTGCAAAACTGGCGTGCTCACATTGCTACCGCAGTTACCGATGGCAGCGTCCGCCGGATCACCAACGATTTCCGAGCGGCGCTTAATGCTGCGGTCCGGCGGCAAGCCGACCAGCTTCCAGCGACGATCACCACGACGATCCGCAACGGCCTGACCCCTCCAACGGCTTCCGCTCCCGTTGCGCGCAACGCTCAGATCCTTCCGGATGCCGATGTCCGCCGGATCGTCGCGGCTGCGACAGAGGTGGACGCCAGCAGCGGCTGGGACGGCGATCTACAGCGCCTAGTTCTCGTGCTGGCCGCCACCGGGCTTAGGTTCTCCCAGGTCATTCGCATGACAGTCGCGGACGTTCAGACTGAGCAGAACCGGCTCATGGTGCCGGTGAGCCGGAAAGGCACCGGTCGTCGCCCAATTTCACACATTGGGGTTCGCGTAGCGCCTGATGTGATTTCCGCCCTCCAGCCAGCATTGGTCGGGCGTCGCGGAACAGATCCGCTGCTCCTTCGCCCGAAGTGGCAGATGTTGACGGTACGGAAGTGGCGAAAGGTCGACCATATCCCGTGGCAGGAGGCCACTGAGATGCGCCACGTCTGGCGCGCGATTTTGGACAAAGCCGGATTGCCGAGGGATGTTGTTCCCTACGCTCTGCGCCACAGCAGCATCGTTCGGGGGCTGCGGGCCAACCTACCCGTCCGCCTCGTAGCCGCGCTCCACGACACATCGACCGCGATGATTGAGGCACACTACTCCGCGTACATCGTCACGGCTTTGGACGAGTTGGCCGCGCTGGCGGCCGTGTCGCTCGTCACGCCTGCCCCGGCGCAACTGCGGAGCGTCGGATGAGCGGATCAGCCGCCGTCCCACCTTGGGTGCCGTATGGGGCGAAGGCCATGCAGGAAGTAGCGGGCCTCACTAATGAAGTTGCCATGCGACTTCTCTGCGACAAGCGGATGGAGCAGGCGTGGAAAGATCTTGGACGATTGCCTGAAGGATCAAATCTGAACGAGCGTGTCGCACGTATTCCCGCATGCTTTTCGCCAGATGCTTATGGGGCGCAGGTAGACAATCTGAGCACTTTTGATCGCTTAGCGGCTGCGCTGTTCTATCAGGTCATGGTCGAAATTTATCAGCCTCAGCGAACATACTGGACCAAGGGTGAGGCCAAGAAAATGGCTAGGCCATTCTTGGATGCAGCAAAGCTCTGTCAGGAGGCACCAAGCACCGATCTCACGCTGCGGGCTCGTGTCGATCTGCTTGCGGCGCTCGAATTAGTCGAGGGCTATTTCCGAAGCCAAGGCGAGATGCGGATGATGAAAAACAATCCGCGTGTCCTCGGCCGCCGGCTCCCGAAAGTCGCCGATGAAAAGAGGGGTCATGCTCGCATGATTGCGACGATGATCCGCGACCTGTTTAGCCCTCCTGCTAATCACTTCCCCCACTCGGCAGTGACGCGCTTCCTCGTAGTCAGTCTTGGAAGAGACGACGACATCGATGAGTTGAAGGAAAGCGTGCGTGACTGGTGCGATGACCTTCCGCCGGAACGAAGCAGCACTGCCTAATCGAGGGTGGGAATAAGAAATTTCCTTGCTTCCGTTCCGCCGGAAAGCATGAACGGGCCTACTCTACTCCACCAAGCCCCTTGTGGATTTGCGGAGTTAGCCAATGCCTCGCAGGAGTTTTCAGCTTCCGACGGAAACCGCCGTCGGAGCCGGCCCAAGACCTGTTCGAGATTTCCGAGCAGAAGACTCGGGCGCTTACAGCATCTCTGAGTTTTGCTTTCGCAACAAGATTGGCGAAAGCTCGTACTTTTACCTGAGGGCCATCGGGCGCGCGCCCAAGACTACGCGCGTCGGACGGCGAGTTATCATCTTTTCGCAGGATGAGACGGCGTGGCGCCAGAGCATCCAAGACACCCCGCTTCCGGCTTCGCTTCGTCGCGCTGCTGAAGCTGCCGCCGAGAAGGAGGCCGCTTGATATGAGAAAACCCGCATCGCGGGGCGACACGGGTCTCTCGAATGCTTTCCGGCAAGTCAGCGTTGAGAGATATGCGCCAGATCACGCCCCTCTTCAAGCCCGTATTCTGAGCCATCGGTTTGGCCTTCCGCCCGCAACGGCGGCGATGCTGGCCGAGCTTGCTTATCCCGTCCTCGACACATGGAGGGCGCAGCGATGAGCGCTCGCAATCCCTACGGCATGTTCTCGACCGCTTATGGCGTATCAGTCCCGGTCTTTAAGCCGTCGTCGGATGCATCATCCGACCCCGATCACTTCCTGTTCGATATGGAGGGGACCGCAGTGATGGCAGGCATCCATGACGCCGCCGAGCGCCGCCGTTTCGTGGCGGATGCAAAGCGTCTGAGTGGTTGTCCTCGCTTTGAGAACTACGGCGGTCACAGCGTGCCGCACTCGCCACTGCCGAGGCCGAAGGAGCCTGCCTACCCGAAGGTAGCTGGGATGGAGGCCGACATACCGGTCGAAGCATGGACGACCGGCATTCTCGACTGTTCGCGGTGGATCGACCGCACCGACTTCCTCTTGGACATCATCGGCGACAACCAAGTGCTGGCCACCGCGTGGGTCAATGACACCCTCATGGCAGAGGTGAGTGCGCTAGGCTTGTCCATCGTAATGACGGCCGCTCTCGAACATCTCTGCGAGACGCAGATCGACTGTCTTGAAGCGGCGGCGATGTACGCGCTGACCGAGCACGACGAATGGCGCCAAGCTGGTATCGCTTGGCTTGAGCCGTTCCGGGAGACGTGGTTTCGCGACTGGCGAGTCGCGCACCCGCACTATGCCAAGTTTGCGAAGGGCCTCACGCCATCCTTCGATCTCCCGGGCTGGATCGCCGAGGGAGGCCGGGCATGAGCACCCCTTCCGAACTCTGCATAGTCGCGATTGACCCTGGCCTGACGGGCGCGGTCGCCTTCTACTTCCCCAGCCTCTCAGAGCGGGTGTCCGTCGAGGACATGCCGGTGGTGAACGGCGAGGTGGACCCGCACGCCTTGGAGCGTCGGATTAAGCAGCTCGGCCCGACACTGGCGGCTGTCGAGCGGCAAGGCCCTCAGCCCCGCGACGGTTGCCGACAGGCGTTCGGTATCGGCTCGGCCTACGCCACGGCCAAGACGGTGGCCGCACTCTGTCACCTCCCGACCCACTTGGTGACCCCGTCCGTCTGGAAGCGGCATCACGGCATCCTCGCCGCTGCCGATCCGAAGGAGGCCAGTCGGGCGCTCGCACTCAGGCTGTTCCCCGCCTCGGCCGAAAGTTTCAGCCGGAAGAAGGATCACGGTCGCAGCGACGCCGCTCTGCTCGCGCGCTTCGCAGCGGACACCTTCGCGAAGGGAGGCGCCGCATGAAGGCGACCGTACCCAGCCCCGACCGGATCGCGATGGACGGTCTCAGCTTCGATGCCATCGGTGAAGCTGCAGGTCTCGCGGCAGCCTACGCCGACATGGCTGCTCGGTTCGCGTCTGTGAATGACGCGCGCGGTGTGAGCTACGCCCTGCGGTGCGCAAGCGCCGCGATGCTGACCGCTACCCAGGCCGCCGAGATGCTTCAGCGTCCTGCTCCGCGACGAGGAGGTGCGTAATGTCCGAGCGCGCCTTCGGCCAGCCCACGAACGACGAGGCCGACCCCTTCTGTGGTTGGCCGAGTCCCGATCCTCAATCCGTGCCGAAGGCCCGACCGCGCGTTGAGCGCTTGCCGGCCGCTAACCTACGGACTGCAACGACACTTGCGCTTCGTTGGCATGGCGATGCCGATCCAAATGCGGATCGGGCGTGGCTCGTCCGCGATCTGCTCCCGGAGACTGGCAAAGGCCTCGCGTCCGGCCAATGGGGGGCCGGCAAGACCTTCGCCGTTCTGGATCTCGGCGCCTCCGTGATGACCGGAGAGCCATTCGCCGGCCGAAAGGTTCTGCGACAAGGCGGCGTCCTTTTCATCGCGGCGGAGGGCGCCCACGAGATCCCGATCCGCTTACGGGGCCTCGTTCATGGCAAGCTTGGGCCCGATGCACCGGAGCGGCTGCCGTTCGCTTGGATCGAGGAATGCCCGCGCCTGCTGGACGCCGATGCGGTGCCGCAGCTGGTGGCCGTGGCCAAGCTCGCCGCCGAGCACATGGCCGAAACCTTCGGCCTGCCGCTGGCTCTGATCGTAGTGGACACCGTGGCAGCAGGCGCTGGGTTCATGGACGAGAACTCCGCCGCCGAGGCGCAGCGGGTGATGAACGCCTTGGAAGCCATCAGCCACAAGACCGGCGCGTTCGTCCTCGGCGTCGATCACTTCGGCAAAGCAGTGGAGACCGGCACACGCGGCTCGTCAGCCAAGGAAGCCGCCGCCGACGTCGTGCTGGCCATGCTCGCCACCCGCGACGAGGCCGGCAGCATCAGCAATACCCGCATGGCGATCCGCAAGGTTCGCGGCGGGCGCTGTGGCTACGAGATACCCTACTCTTTGGACGTCGTGACCGTTGGCGAGACCTACGACCGCGAGCCGATCACGACCTGCATCGTCAACTGGCAGACAGATCGCACCTCGGCAGCGGCAGTTGCGGCAGCCAAAGAGCGGTGGCCGACCTCGCTAAAGGTTTTCAGGGAGGCGCTGCTTTCCAGCCTCGCCGACCACGGCATCCGCGCTTGGCCTCACGGAGCCGATCAGGGCGAGGTTCGCGCCGTCCCCCTGCAAACCGTTCGCGCCTGCTTCAGCGACATCTACCCGGCAGACGGCGACGACGATGCCAAACGCGCTGAAGCCAAACGAAAGGCATTCAAGCGGGCTGTCGATACCTGCCTTGGCCGCAGCCTGATCGGCTCGGTCGCGCTCGGTGGCATCGACCACCTCTGGCTCAAACCGGACACGGACTGACCGGACATCCGAGACCGGACAGACAGGACACTCCCTAGTGTCCTTGTCCTGTCCGTCCGGAAACGGACACGCGGACATCCGGGACATTTGTCCGTTTTGTCCGGTTTGTCCGGCCCCGAGAAGCAGCGATTGGGGCTTGTGATCGGAAGCCGGGAAGCCAAACAGTTTGCCGGATTTTTGCTGGTAAATCTCACAGCATTGCCGTCTCACGGCGAATAAATAACTAGGTGGAGCGCAGTGAAACGTTACGCGCCAATGACTTAGCGTCGCCGCTTCATTATATTACCCAACGAATGTCCAATAAGGCGCGTGGGTCGGTGGCAGATAGCCCGAGCATTGTTGCGCAGAAACCGTCGCATCGGAGCCGCGTCACGAATGGCTCGGCGCTTCTCGCGAATGTGGACGGCCGTTCGACGTGGGCGCGTCGCATGCGCGATCTCATGGAACTGCACATTTCCGACCTCGGCGGCGACGCTGCGGTGTCCGCTGCCGAGCGCTCCATCGTCCGCCGGGTCGCCACCCTCACCGTCGAGTTGGAGCGGATGGAGGAGCGCTTCGCCAACGATGGCGAGGCCGACGCCGAGGCTCTGGACCTCTACTCACGGACGAGCGGAAATCTGCGTCGGTTGCTTGAGGCTGTCGGCCTTCGCCGTCGCCCCCGTGACGTGACCCCCGACCTGCGCGACTACATCGACGCGAGGCCGGCGGCATGAACCTCCTTCAGGCCACCACCGACCTGAAGCTGTTTGCCCCCTGGTTCAAGGACGAGGGCACGTGGACAGCATGGCGTGCCTTCCTGGGGGCCTTGTTCGGCCTGCCGCTGTCCGAAGCCGAGGCTAACGTCTATCGGGCCTGTACGGGCCGCCAATCGAACCCTGAGGCCCCCTACAGCGAAGCGTGGCTCGTCTGTGGCCGTCGCGGAGGCAAGTCCTTCATCATGGCGCTGACGGCGGTCTATCTCGCCGCCTTCCGCGACTACCGCCAGTTCCTCTCGCCGGGCGAGCGAGCGACCATCCTGATCCTCGCCGCCGACCGCCGGCAGGCGCGCGTGATCTTCCGCTACATGCAGGCGCTTCTCACTGAGGTGCCGATGCTGGCCCGCATGGTGTCGCGGGAAACGGCCGACGAGTTCGACCTTACCAACCGCGTCACCATCGAGGTCGGGACGTCCTCATATCGCGCCGTCCGTGGTCGCACCCTCGCAGCGGCTCTGTGTGACGAGATCGCGTTCTGGCCGACCGACGACGCGGCCGAGCCGGACTATGCCATCCTCGACGCGCTGCGGCCTGCCATGGCGACGATCCCTGGTGCGGTGATGCTGTGCGCCTCGTCGCCGTATGCTCGGCGCGGCGCCCTCTACGACGCGCACCGTAGGCACTTCGGCAAGGACGGGGCCCCTGCTCTCGTCTGGCAGGCCGGCACGCGGGTGATGAACCCGACCGTTCCTCAGTCGGTGGTGGACGAGGCTCTTGAGCGGGATCTGCCGAGCGCTTCGGCGGAATACCTCGCGCAGTTCCGCTCGGACGTGGAGAGCTTCATCTCCCGTGAGGTAGTGGAGGCGGCCATCACGCGCGGCGTGGTTGAGCGGGCCCCGCTGTCGAAGGTTCATTACTTCGCCTTTGCGGACCCGAGCGGCGGCGCGTCGGACTCAATGACGATGGCGGTCGCCCACCGCGAGGATGATCGCGTCATCCTCGACGCTTTGCGCGAGCGGAAGGCGCCCTTCAGCCCCGAGGCGGTGGTCTCGGAGTTTTCCGACCTGCTGAAGCGCTACCACCTCAAGAGCGTGGTCGGCGACCGGTACGCGGGTGAATGGCCCCGAGAGGCGTTCCGGCGGCACGGCATCACCTACGAGCCGGCCGAGAAGACTAAGAGCGCACTGTACCTCGATCTGCTGCCGAAGCTGAACAGCGGCGAGGTCGATCTTCTCGATGTGCCGACGCTGGCGACGCAGCTGATCACCTTGGAGCGCCGCACGGCGCGCGGCGGCCGCGACAGCATCGATCACGCCCCTGGCGCCCACGACGACGTGGCGAATGCAGTGGCGGGCGCTGTCGTCGGCGTTGTCAACGCCCGCAAGCCCATCGTCGTCACCGCACAGATGGCTGCTTCCTTCAAAGGGCCCGGCCCTGGTCGAAACCGTGACCGCCACCGCTACGGGAGCACGATCTGACCATGGGCTACCGAGTCTGCCTCTACACCAACGCCTCCATCACCTTGGACGGTCGCCGCTGCCGCCGCTTTCCGGCCGCTGGCTACACCGGCATCACGAATGATCCTCGGTTCTTCGCGATCTTCTCCCCGGTGGACTCAATGGCTCCGGCCTTCGTCCCTGCCGCGCAGGTGACGGGCGACCCTGCCGATGGCGGTGTGATCGAACTCTACCCCGTCACCGAGAAGCCGAGCGACGTGCCGGCTGCGAACTTCGTCCCTTGGACGAACTGAACCCCCACCCGCAGGAGCAGAACCGATGACCCCGCAGACCATGGAACGCATCCTTGAATTTTGCCTGGGCAAGATCCCCGATGACGATCTGCTGACCTTGGAAGACATGCTGGCGAAGGGCGTGCCCGATAAGGACATGGCCGCCGACGCTGCCATCAAGCGCCGCGAGCTGCTGGCGATGGATTGTCAGGCGCGGGGCTACGCTGTCACGCGCAAGCGCGTCATGCATGACATCGTGCAGGATCGCGCGGCCATCGAGGCGCTGCACCCGGACATGTTCCGGCTCGGTGACGGCAATCGCATCGGCGCCGTGCCGCCCGGCAAGGTGATCCTCAATCGGGCTCCCTCCCGCCCGATGACGAAGGCCGAGCAGGCTGAGAGTGCCAGGATGTTCCCCCACATGTTTAAGGGGAACTGACGTCGTGGCGAAGGCTTCCCTGTCCCTTATCTCGCCGGCCCGCACGCCTGAACGGCAGCGGCTCGCCGACGCCATTCTTGAGCGCGACCGCCGCGCCGCGCTGGTCCAGGCCAGGAGTGCCGAGAAGGCAGCTCACATGGACAAATATCAGCCGCTCTGGTCGCGGCGGTTCGCGCTTGAGGATGATCTGAAGTACCGCCGCGCCCCGCCGAGCGATACGGCGCGGTTGGATGCGCTTTTGAGCGGCGAGACGCCCCCGGACACCAGCCCGCTTGAGGCGATGCGGGCCGAGCTTGAGAAGGTGAACGCCGAGGTCGAGCGCCTGCGCGAGCAGGAAGCCATCATCGACAGTGACCTTCGGCTGCTGGAAAGCGCACACAGCATGGCGGCGGACACGGTGCGGGAGGCGGCCGGGGCTGTCATCGTCGCCGAGCCGGCCACGGCGGCAGCGGTCGCCGAGTACGCCAAGCTGACGACCCATGTGCGGATGCTGGATCGCGCCATTGAAGGTGCCTTGAACGTCTGGCTGCCCGGCGGGGGCACTTCGATGGCCGAGCATCATGTTGTTCGAGGGCTTCCGACCCTGCCGCCGTGCCCGTGGCAGGCTGCACGGGATCGGCTGGCCTTCGACCCGGATGCCCTGCTCCCAATGCCGGAAGATGTCTTCGCCGAAGCGCCGACGCTCTCGGCCGCCTGATGCCGCGTGATCACCGGATCGCCTGACAGGGCGGGGTCCGGCCACGCAGCAAGTGCGGGGACTTTCGCGAGTTTCCCCCCGCGCGGCGCCAAGCTACCGAGTGGCGCCCTCCAAATAACCGGCAGCAGACGACTGGACTTGCATCCTTCAAGTCATCGTCTTTCGATACGGTCCCCGGCGCAGTTCGTGCCGGGGACATCCTTGGGGCGGAAGTCAACATGGGCGAGATCATCACCCTCAAGCAGGCTGTCGCGACGACGGCCATGCTTCAAAACGTCGTTGAGTTCGCAGCAACTGGCGCACTCATGGTCGTGTTTGGCCAAGTTCAGAAGCCCGAGCCCCCCCACGAGTGGAACATCGTCATCCGCGCACCGGACGCACCGGACATGTTAATCGCTTGGGGCGAGTGGCCAGACGGTGAGCCCGATGAAGAATGGCAGCGCCAAATCGGCGTGCACATCGAGATGGCGAAGGCGGTGCTCGCCATCGCTCACAAGCGCCTCCCGGCTCTGACAGCGAACGATGGGCCGACGACCCCGAAGCTGGGAGCGTCTTGATGGCCAAGCCTCGCAGCCTCGCCGAAGCCCTTCTCAACATCGACCGCGTGCTGAAGTTCGCCGGTCGCCAAAGGGTGTTGATCGGCATTCCGGCCGAGAAGGCAGGACGAAGCGGCGGCGCCATCGATAACGCCACGCTGGGCTACATCCACGAGTACGGTGCTCCCGAAGCCAACATCCCGGCGCGGCCCTTCCTGGGCGCCGGCATGGAGAAGTCTGAGGCGATGATCGTCGCCGAGCTTCGGCGTGCCGCAGAGAAGGCCCTCGGCCTCGCCGCCGAGGGTGACGTGTCTGCTGGCAAGGCCGCTGTGACCGATGGCATGCACCGCATCGGCCTGAAGGCCGCGACCACCGTGCAATCTCAGATCACTGCCGGTCTCGCGCCACCGCTTGCCGAGCGCACCGTCTACGCCCGGCTGCACCGCAAGAAGAACCGGCGGAGCGGGCCGGACATGAAGCCCCTGATCGATACGGCGCAACTTCTCCGCTCAATCACCTACGTCATCCGCAACTGATCCGAACGGCCGCAATCATGTCACACGAGGTATTGAAAGAGCTGCTGGTTGCAGTCGGTTTTAAGACCGACGAGAGCAGCTATAAGCGCGCTACGACGTTGATGGCCGGCGTCGAAAAGCAGCTTGTCGCCAACGACAAGGCTTCGCGTGAGCGCGATGCCGGTGAGAAGGCCCGCGTTGCCGCCCAAACCCTCCGCGCCGCTGAAGTCGCCTCCTCGCTCCGCATGGTCGGCGTCGCCGTCGCGGGGTTCGCTACCGTAGCCGGCGCCGCGATGGGCGCGCTCGCCGTCGCGATCAAGAACAGCATCGGGGAGTTCGACCGGCTCTATTACATCTCCGGCCGCTCTGGCGCTTCGGTCAACAACCTCAAGGCGCTGGGCTACGCCTTTGCCCAGACCGGCAGTTCCGCCGAGGCCGCGCTTCAAGCCGTAGACAATTTCGCTCGTGCGCGTCGCGCTAACCCCGGCATTGATGGGATTATCCGCAGCCTCGGTGTCAGCACCGAAGGCGACGGTAGTGAGGTTTTATCGAACGCTCTGGACGCGGCTGTTAAGCGCCATCCACAGCACACATCCCAACAGATCGCAGCTCAATTCGGCATCTCTCCCGACGAGGTGGATCACTGGATCCGCTACCGGAAGGAGATCGCGGAGTTCAACAAGCAGTACAAGGATCTGCAACGCACCTTCGGCGTGAACGGCGGGGAGATGGCCCGCGCTTCCACGTCGATCAGCCGCGCGATGGGCGAGTTCAGCGCCGTCATAGAGGTGCTGCGGGACAAGCTCGTGTCGTTCTTCCTGCCCGCCATCGAAGCGGTCGCGAAGGGAATGACCGACCTGCTGAAGATCCTCACGAACGAGGAGAATGTCGCCGCCTTCGCGTCTTACTTCGACAAGCCCATCGCCGCGATCAAGGAGATGGTGCGGTGGGTGAAGGCCCTCTACGACCAGTTCGTGATCCTGTTCGAGTACGTCCGAAACAGCCCCATCGGGAAGCTGCTGGGTGCGATCAACCCAGGATACTTCCGGGAGAAGTTTCTGGACTTCATCACGCCATCGTCGGCGCAGGCAGCGACAAACGACGAGGGTGATACCACCGCCTCGCAGAGCAAGCCCGGCATCGTCCAGCGCGGTGTGAACGCGGTTAAGCGCGCCCTCGGCCTCGGCGGCGGTCCCACGGATGGCATGCAGGCCCGCGCGCCAGAAGCGGCAGGCAAGTACCGGCCTGTCTACGCGCTCTCGGACGCCGACCTCAGCCAACGCACGGCGGACATCATTGCAGGCGAGGCTATCCGCAAGAACCCCGAGAGCATCGATGCCGTCATCAACAACATGATGAACCGGGTCGGCTCGAAGGGCTGGGGGCCGAGCAAAAACCTTCTGCAGGTTGCGACGGCACCGGGTCAGTATGAGGCGGCGTGGAGGGGCTCGAAGGCCAACGCATCCGAGACAGAGTTCATCCGGTCCCGCATCCGCGCCATCGCTTCGGGCGGGGTGCCTGACAACACCAGTGGCTCGAACGCTTATCGTGCCGGCACCTATCGTGGGCCGTGGTATCAGAAGCATCGGGACGCGCCTGTCATCGGCGGCAACCGCTTCGCCTACGAGCCCGGCGCGGCCAACGGCCCCTACTCGCCCTACCGCGATCCCAGGCCGGATGCGCCGAAGTCGCCTCCCGTGCCGCGCTTCAGCACGATGCCAAACACGTTCAACCCTGACGACTACATGCGGTCACAGCCGATGGGCTCAATGTCCACGAGCAACGACAACAGCCGCTCTGTCTCGCAGAACAACCCAGTTACGGTGAACATTAACGGGGCCAGCGATCCGCAGGCCACGGCCTCGGCCGTGACGCGCGGTGTCGGTCAGGCGCACGACATGAGCTTGCGGAACGTGCAGACCGCGATCCGCTGAACCCGTTTGCAGCTGGCACGGACACGCCGTGCCAGCCGCCGTTCCTCAGGCGAGGTGGCGTCCCTCGTTCGCTCCGAACTGAAGGTAGTGCTGCAGCGGGTCGAGATGGGCCGCCGCGACGTCTGGATTAGCGGCGAGGTAGGCGCTGGTGTCAAACGCTGCGGAGGGATCGCGGCCTTCCTTCCACCCGTACTGGTCGTAATGGGTCAGCGGGTTGAGATGCGCGGCCGCCACGTCCGGGTTGTGGGCGAGGTAGTAGGCCGAGTCGAAGTAGGCGTCAGCTGCACGCCCCTCCTGAGCACCGTAGGACTGATAATGCTGGTAGGCGAAGTTGAAGGTGTCTCCACCGGAGGCGAGCGCGGCCTTAGCGATGTCGGGGTTGGCAAGCAGATAGTACTCAGCGTCGAAGGAGCCGTGGGTGAAGTCGGCGGCTTTGCCAATGGCGGCGTAGGCTTGGCGTCCCTCGGCCTGCCCGAATTGCAGGAAGTGGGCGAGCGGGTCGATGCCGAGTTGGGCTACATCGGGATTGTTCTTGAAATACAACTCATTGTCGAAATTGGCGGAAGGGTCGCGGCCCTCTTTCCAGCCGTACTGGTCGTAGTGGGTCAACGGATTGATCCCCGCCGCTGCGACATCCGGATTAGCTGCAAGATAGCCAACCGTGGAGAAGTACGCGTTGGGATTACGGCCGTCGTGCCAACCATACTGGTTATAATGTCCCGTCGGATCTACCCCAGCAGCGAAGACATCTTTGTTTGCTATGTCGTAGTAAAGATCATCAACTAGATTGGAATGGATAAACCGAGTGATAGTACCGTCGTTAAACTCATAGTGCTCGAAGTTACTCAGAATGTTGTGCGCATTGGGTCCGTCTAGCACGACATGCCCCGCACTATCGAAGCTCAGGCTGGCAGCTGACAAGTTGAAGCCAAGCATCACCTTGTCGTCGCCAGAGCCACCATCGAGGACGTTCGTACCGAAACTCGCGCCGATGCGGTCGTTGCCAGCACCACCGCTTATCGTGTCGTTGAATGGCGTGCCCGCAAGCAACTCGCTGGAATTAGTGCCAGATATTGAGACGCCTGTCGTTCGAGTATCATAGACGGCAAAATGAACTTCATTCACCGCCCCAGTGCCGGTGCGATACTCGATTTCGACGCGACCGTCACCAAAAGTCCGAACTCGGTCTGCGCTCGAATTCGTACTGTCGACAATAAGATTTTGAAGTATATTCGTGCTTTCATCGACCTGAACCAGATGTAGCTGATTATCGTTCGGATCAGTATAAGCGAATACTGCGCCAGCGTTATTCGGCAATGCTGTGCCGACGACGCGGACCGCTGCAGTAGTTCCAGCAAGAGTGATAGAATGCGAAGCGGTGATGGCGCCTGAGTTATTGATTGTATCAAACTCGATCTTCGCGTTCCCGGCCGTATCTTTGCCTGCAAATGCGTACACGTTCCCCGCTAAATTATATGCCGTAAGGTCTGCCAAACCAGTTGTTATCGTAAATGCATTGGTCAGGGCGCCCGTCGAGGGCGTGAATGCTTGTGCCACGAACGTTGCGTTCTGCCCTGCGCTTGCTTCGTGATAATAGAGATCCGTGGTCGTCGATGCTTCCTTGACGTCCCAGATCGCTCCAAGTCCAAGCGTTCCAACCTGCGTCAGGGCTCCACGCGCTGCACCAGTAGGTGTGAAACCTTGAAGATAGATATCTCGGGCCGTTGATCCTTGGGGCGTCGTCTCAAAACCAAAAATGAATGTCGACGATGTCCAATCCCAGTTGAAGGACGTTACATTTGAGACGTTGCTCTCTAGCGTGACAACATTGCTCGACAAAGAGATCGCTGGACCGTCGGCTGCAACAAGAGGTGCTGAGAAGTTGAAATTTTGATAGTTGACATTGTAAGTATTAGACCCAGCAGCAGTCTCATTGAACCAAAATGCACCGCCCGTAACGGTCGGCGTGTTCGCAGTTGCGTTATTGAAAAGCAATAGACCTGCAGCGCTACCGCCAACCTTGCTCGGATTAGCAACATAAGGACCAATCAGAGTAGGTGTGTCATCAATAGTTCCCAGAAAATCCTGTCCTGAGAGAGATAGATAAAGATTGTTGTCGCCAGTCCCTGAGTAATTAGCTGTCACGCCATAGCCAAAAACTGGATTGATGTTTCCGGCGGCACTCGGTCTGAAGAAGTGTGTGATTTGATCCCCGAGATCGGTTTTCGACCACAACGTCAGCGTCATATCTGATCCTCCTCTCCTCGCTGCACATTTCTGTGCATGCAACGAATTGGGTATCTCAAATTTTTGACCGGTGGCAAGTAGTGGGCGTCTATGCCTCAAAACTGTATCAAAAATACCATACTGATTTCAGTGTTGTAAGATATCTTGGCAACAACGTGGATAACTCGTCATGTGCTTGTGCTACCAACTAATGCAGCCAGATCTAAAATATTCTGATATACCAATGTAGTTTTTATAGATATCGATTGTCTCAGGTAGCCCTTCAAATCAAAGTACTTGGCCAAAACTACCTCGACCGCACCCGCTGCCCCTCGCCGTTCTCCGCGAGGAAGATCGCGCCGGCTACTTCACACCCAGTGAGATATTGTGCCCTACAAACTCACAGTCTGAGTGCGCTCGGTCCCAATCAGAGGTCAGGCACTTCGGCGTCAAGCCAATCCGCTGCGGCCTTCAGCGTCCCGAACTTGTGCGTCTCGGCAGTGAACGGGGCTGGGTAGGGTGGGCTCTCGGTCAGCGTCTCGACCACCCAGTCGCCCTCGTAGCCATCCTTGGACACTTCACGAACGAGGCTGCCGACTACTTCGCCGTCGAGGAGGAGATCGAAGCTGCCCGGGGCAAGCCGTTGAAGGGTGTATGTCATCGGGTTTCCAGCATAGATGCTACGCCGAGCGGCATCAGCTAAGCCAGTCCGTAAAATCGTGAAGGCAGCTAGCCAACGGTCACGGCGCCATCGATTTGATTGATGGAAACGACTCGCGGACCACGAACTTCCGGATCTCGCTGCTCCCATTCGGAAAGAGCAATATTCGCAGCTTCAATCAGCTCACCCGGTGAACCCTTGCCAACCTGCGGTCGGATCGCCTCTACGAGACGTGTCAGGGCAATCTGTTCTTCGCGGTATGGGATAGGCATCGTCGCGGTCCGGCAGAACGCCGCATAGACATTCTCGGCAACTACCCGAGCAAGCCGGTCTGCATCTGGCGTTTCGTTCATTTCAGGAAGGCCTCCGTCCTCAGGTGCTTCATGAGGAACATCGGTTTGCGCCTTCAGGATCCTCGCGGTGCCGCACGTAGCCCTAGCCGTTACGTCAGTCGCGGGGTGAGACGCACACCTACCACACCTCCCAAAGATGCCCGCCGGCCAACACGAGGACTATGAGGGTTACGACGGAGAGACCGATCTGCTTAGCTGATGCGGACATGCCGTAGGCACGGCGCTGACTGGCCCGAGACTTGAAGGCTACGATCTTCGGATCCGATAGGTGCCGAGTTAGGCTGTCGGGTAGCCTGCGCTTCGTGCGCCTCATTTTAGGTAGCCCTTCGCCTTCAGATGCTCGGTGAGGAGCTTCTCCAAGAAGCTGGACACCGACCGCGTGTCATCCTTCGCAGCCTTCTCAACCGCCGCCTTCACAACAGGCGGCAGCCGGAACGATACCGGCAGCGTCTTAAGGGTATCGACAGGCGGGCGGCCCATGGCGTCCATTAAATGTAGTTGACAGATAATCCAACTACATTTAATCACAAAGGCAGGCCGAGCGGAAGCGGGAACTTCCACAGCGGCCCTAACCACCAACCGCACCGGGAGTGCTGTTCATGGCTATTCACCACCTTACACCGCCCATTCGCGGCGGTGAACGCCTGCGCTTGCCTTCCGCACAGACTGGACCGGTCACGCAGGCCATCCGCGCGATGCGGACGCCAAGTTGGCATCTGCATGCTGACTACATCGGCGAGTTGCGCCGCCGGATCGCCGAGCGGATCAAAGCCGACATCGCCCTGCTCGACGCGCTCGATGCGCAGCGCCTCTCCGACAACGGGAGGTGCGCATGAAGCCGCATCCCGCGCATTCGATCCTGAGTGGCATGGAGAACGACTTGCTCGCCATCCGCCGCTGGGCAGCCGTGCTAGATCACCTTGGTTGCAGTCCGCACGCCGTTCAGCCGGAGGAACTCTATGTTCTGGCCGGTGCGATCCGGAACCTCGGGCTCAGCCTCGAAGGCGATTGGAAGGACGCGACGGACGCGCTGAGGCGCGAGCAATGAACGCCTTTGATCGTCGCGGCTTTCTCCGCAGCCTCGTCTCGCTCCCGCTGATCGGCGGTGGCGTGACACTCATTGGCGCCCCGTCTGCCGTGGCGGAGCCGGTCACGCCTCGCCTACTGCGCGAGTATCACGACTGGCTCATGTTCGAACGCAGTAGCCTTATCCGGGAGATGGAGGCGGGCAACCCGACGCGCTTTGGGCCGGACTGCGCTCTCGGCAGTGCCTACCGCTGGCATCGCGCACACGGCGAGCTTCGCCCAGACAGTGAGGGGCGGATGATGGGCGACGGCGTGTCGTTTCCATCAACACGCGCCGCGCTCGTACTGAGCACGGTCGGCTGCGATTGGCGGGAGGGCACGCTATGCGTGTGATCTATTCCATGCTGGCGCTTTGGCAGGTCCGCCTCGCGCGCTGGGATCTGCACCGCTCCGACATGCTGCTCTACCACTCAGAGATGGCCTTCGCCCGATCCCGATGGCGGGTGGATCTCGCCAATGATCTCGCCCGGCGGGCAGGGTTCGCGCACCGGTAGCGCTATAATCGAGAACAGCATCCACGCCCGCCCAGCAATCGACCAAGAAGGTTAGGCAGGCGTGGAGGTCAACCGAAGTCGACTGCCTGACCATACGCTCCGATGCGCCGGCAATCGCTAACCTATGCAACTGCGCCGCACGAACGTCGCTCGCGCATCCAGTGCGAGCGGTAGACTCCACGAGCTTTCACGGAAGCTTATTGGACAGGCGTTGCACCTAGCTTGCGCAGCAAAGGACATCGCCTTTGAAATAATTGAGTTTTTTGAAGACGCCTGCTTGCCTTTGGTGCCGCCGAGGGGCACGGGCAGGTCGAGGGCGCAGAGCGACGGGTTCAGCACGTCGAACAGGCCGGCATATTCGGCGGCGAAGAACTTGGGCAGGATCCCGTCGTCGTGGTCGTCGATGACGAGCCGGCCCTGGAGGCAGGCGGTCGACGGGGGCTCGGCCGCGAGGATCGCCGCCGCCTTGCGCAGCTGGTCGGGCTCCGGCACGTCCTCGGCATCGTAGACGACGAGGAGGCTTCCCCGGGCCAGCGGCAGGGCGACGTTCAGGGCGCGCGGCTTGGTGCGCGGCCAGCCCGGCGGCACGGTGAGCACCTCGAACCGGGCGGGGAAGGGGATTCTGGCCAGGGCACGGGCAGTCTCGTCGTCGTCGGCCTCGATCAGCAGTTTGATGTCGAGCTTGGCCACCGGATAATCGAGGGCGGCGAGCGCCTTCACGAGCCGGCCCACCACCCGGCCTTCCCGGTAGAGGGGCACGAGGACTGTATAGACCGGCAGCCTCGCGTCGGGCAGCGGCGCCGCCGCGACCCCCGGCGGATCGAGGAGCGGCGCGGCGAGGCGGAAGGCCGTCAGCGCCAGGACCAGCCCCTGCACGCCGAGCGTCAGGACGAGCGCCAGCAGGGGCGGGGCAGCGGCGTAGAGGCAGGCCAAGGCCGCGAGGCACAGGGCGATCGCGAGGAGCGCTGGCCCGGCGGCCGGGCCGAGCGGGCGGTGCCCCAGGGCCTCGGCGGCGACCACCCCCGGCATCGCCGCGAACACCGCCTCGCGCAGGTGCCCCGGCGCGGTGAGGGCGAGGCCGCTCTTGGGGATGCGCCCGGCGAGCAGATCCGCGATGGCGGATCCGCGCGGGGCGATCACGGCCTCGGCGCAGGCGCCCGGCGCCAGGGGCGCGCGGCCGGCGACGAGGCAATCGGGATGGCGCAACCCCGCCCCGAACGGGATCGGCCCGTCGAGGAACGGGACGCCGAGGGCGCGGGCGAGCGCCCGGTAATAGGAGGCCTCGTCGATCAGGCCGGCATGGAGCAGGGCGGTGGCCGCGTCGGTCCCGGCCCGCCGCGCCGCCTCGGCCGCGCGGGCGAGCAGGCGCCCCTCCACGCCCTGGATCAGGAGGAAGGCGATCTCCGGCGGGAGGCCGGTGGTCGCAGCGATCGGTTGCCCCTGGACCGTCACCGCAGGTTCCGCTCCCGCAGCGGGCTCGAGCCGTGCTAGGGGAGGGCGGTGAGCCCTCCGCCCCGTCCCCGCTCCATGAGGAGCATTCCGCCTCTCCCACGGTCAAGCTCGGGCCGGCGATGGGCTGTGGGCGCCGCCCTGTGGCTCGCCCTCGCGGCCCCGGCGATGGCGGCCGCCCCCGCAGGGCAGGGCACCGTGCCCGCCGTGGCGGTGCCGGATTTCTGGAATCCGCGCAGCCGGGGCGAGCGCGTCGAGGCGCCCCAGACCGGCCGGGCCGTGCGCTTCCTGACCGACGACGAGTTCCCGCCGCTCCATTTCGCGGGGCCGGACGGCACCCCGACCGGCTTCGTCGTGGAACTCGCCCGGGCGGTCTGCGAGAAGCTCGCCGTCCCCTGCACGGTACAGGCCCGCCGGTTCGATACGCTGCTCGATTCCCTCGAATCCAAGCAGGGCGACGTGGTCGCCGCCGCGATCCCCCTCACCGCCGGCCTGCGGCGCAAGTTCCTGGCGACGCGGCCGTATTTCCGCTGGCCGGCGCGCTTCGCCGCGCGGACCGACCGGGGCCTGCCGGAGCCCTCGCCGGCCCATCTCGACGGCCGCAGCGTCGGGGTGATCGGCGGCAGCGCCCACGCGGCCTATCTCGCCACCTTCTTCCCCAAGGCGAAGCCCCGCGACTTCACCGATCTCGCCGCCGCCGAGGGCGCGCTGAAGCGCGGCGAGGTCGATTACCTGTTCGCGGACGGGCTCAACCTCGCGCTCTATGTCGGCGGGCAGGAGGCCGAGACCTGCTGCGCCCTGATCGGCGGCGATTACCTGGAGAACCGGTTCTTCGGGGAGGGGATCGGCCTCGTCACCCGGCAGGAGGACGCCGCCCTCGCCCGGGCCCTCGACGACGCCCTGCAACGGGTCTGGGACGACGGCAAATATACGGAATTGTACCTGCGGTTCTTTCCGATCAGCCCATTTTGAGCCGATTTCAGTGGAGGTGCTCCAAAATGGATGGTTTGCATCCTCGACTTCCCTGACGCCAACCGCATCGGCACTTTGGAAATCAGCATAACTTATTGAATCGCGGACAAGATGGCGACCGGTGACAACATTCATCGTCTCGGCTTAACGAAAGCTTGTCCGCAATGCGCGCCCTGTCCGACATCAAGATCACCACAAAATTGGCTGTTGCCTTCGTCTCGCTGTCGGCGGTCACGGTCGGTGTCGGCGCCCTCGGCTACACCCGCATGTCGGCCATCGAGACGAACATCCACTGGACGGACCACACCTATCAGGTGCTCGCGGGCCTCGAGGGGATCTCCGCCGCGATGGTCAACCAGGAGACCGGCCTGCGCGGCTACCTCATCGGCGGCGATCCGAAGTTCCTGGAGCCGTACCGGGCGGGGCAGATGGCGTTCCAGCAGAGCTTCGACAAGGTGAGGGACCTGACCTCGGACAACCCGGCGCAGCAGGAGCGCCTCGGGCAGGTCAGGCGCGCCGCCCAGACCTGGGTGAGCGAGATCGCGAACAAGGAGATCACGCTGGTCGAGAGCGGCGCCCTGGACAAGGCCCGCGCCGTCGAGGCAAGCGGGGCGGGCAAGGTCTCCATGGATGCCCTGCGCGCCCAGACGAACGAGATGGCGAGCGTCGAGCGCGACCTCCTCGTCCGCCGCGCCGCGGACCAGCAGCGCGCCTTCGAGGCGGGCTATTTCACGTCGGTCGCGGGCGGCCTCGCGAGCATCGTCATCGCCGTCCTCCTCTCGGTCTTCGTCTTCCTGCAGCTGGCGCGTCCGCTGGGGCGGCTCGTCGCGGTGCTGCAGCGCATGGCCAAGGGCGAAATCGACGCGCAGATCGCCGAGGCCAAGCGCGGCGACGAGATCGGCGCCGTCGGTAAGGCGGTCGAGGGCATCAAGGCGATGGTCGCCCGCAAGGCGTTGGAAGAGGCCGAAATGAAGCGCCTCGCCGACGAGGCCGCCGCCCGCGAGCGCAAGCGCACCATGGTCGAGCTGGCGGACGGGTTCGAAGCCGCTGTTGGCGGCATCGTCGGCATGGTCTCCTCCTCGGCCACCGAGTTGCAGGCCACCGCCCAGCAGATGAGCTCGGCCGCCGCCGAGACCGCCGCGCAATCCACCACCGTCGCCGCCGCCGCCGAGGAAGCGGCGTCGAACGTCGGCACCGTCGCGGCGGCGGCGGAGGAGCTCGGCACCTCCGTACAGGAGATCGGCCGGCAGGTGCACGGCTCGGCGACGCTGGCCCAGGCCGCCGTGGGCGAGGCCGACCAGACCGCCGCCCTGGTCCAGGCCCTGCGCCAGACCTCGGCGCGGATTGGCGACATGGTCGGGCTGATCTCGAACATCGCTTCGCAGACCAACCTGCTAGCGCTCAACGCCACCATCGAGGCCGCCCGCGCGGGCGAGGCGGGGCGCGGCTTCGCCGTGGTCGCGGCGGAGGTGAAGGAACTGGCCAACCAGACCGCCAAGGCCACCGACGAGATCGGCAGCCAGATCGGCGAGATCCAGGGTGTGACGGATCAGGCGGTGTCGGCGATCAGCGCGATCACGGGGCGGATCCGCGAGATCGACAGCGTGGCGACGTCCATCGCGGCGGCGGTGGAACAGCAGGGGGCGGCGACGCAGGAGATCGTGCGCAACGTGGCCCAGGCCTCGACGGGCACCTCGGAGGTGACGAGCAACATCGTGGGCGTGGCCCGCGCGTCCGAGGATACCGGCGCGGCGGCGCAGCAGGTCCTGTCGGCGTCCGGCGAATTGTCCCGCCAGTCCGAGCACCTGACGGCCGAGGTGGCGCGCTTCCTCAACACCGTCCGCGCGGCTTGATTTCATCCGCGTCCCTGCCCGACAAGCGTCCCCGCCCACGGGCGGGGACGGCACTCGCGACGTCGGGGGGAAGGACAGCCCTGCGATGTTCCGTTTCGACCTCGTGGATCTCGGCCTGTTCCGGCACGTGGTGGAGGCCGGCTCGATCACCCATGGGGCGCAGCGCGCCCATCTCGCCCTCGCCGCCGCCTCGGCGCGGATCCGGGCGATGGAGGACAGCCTGGGCACCACCCTCCTCACCCGGGGCCGGCAGGGGGTGAGCCCCACGGCGGCGGGGCGGGCGCTGCTCGGCCACGCCCGCGCGATCCTCGCCGGCACCGAGCGGTTGCGGGAGGAGATGGCGGCCTATTCCGGCGGCGCCGCCGGGCAGATCCGGGTGGTGGCCAACACCCACGCGCTGATCGAATTCCTGCCGGCCCCCCTCGCGGATTTCCTCGCCTCGCATCCGGGCATCGCCGTCGAGATCGAGGAGCGCACCTCGGACGAGATCGTCGGGCTGGTGGCCGAGGGCGCGGCGGATTTCGGGCTCCTCTCCGGCACGGTCGACACGGGAGGGCTCGCGACCTTCCCGTTCCGGGAGGACCGCTTCGTCCTCGTGGCGGCGCGGGGCGACCCGCTGGCCGCCCGCGCGGAGGTCGCCCTGGCCGACGTACTGGAGCGCGACCTCGTGGGCCTCGACCGGCGCAGCGCGATCAGCCGCTTCCTGGTGGAGAAGGCGGCCCGGGCCGGGCGGCCGATGCGCCTGCGGGCGCAATTGCGCGGCTTCGATGCCGTGTGCCGCCTCGTGGAGGCGCGGGTCGGCCTCGCGATCCTGCCCGAGAGCACGGCGCTGCGGGCGGCGCGGAGCCTCGCCCTGGCGGTGGTGCCCCTCTCCGACCCCTGGGCGCGCCGAGACCTGACCCTGTGCCTGCGCGACCGCGACGCCCTGCCGCCCTTCGTGCGCGACCTCATCGACACGCTGCGCGCGTGAGACGGGGTGTCCAGAGGGCCAAGCCCTCTGGCGGGTGCAGGGCAGGGCCCTGCGCTCCCCAGGGGCGCCGCCCCTGGACCCCGCCAAAGGGCTTGGCCCTTTGGGAACCACGGACTAGCCTCGGGCCGGCTTTGGGGAACCCACGATGACCGTCACCACCGTCGAGGCCGCCGGGCGGCGCAGGGGCGCGGAACTGCTGGTGGAGGTGCTGCGCTCGGAGGGGGTGCGCTACATCTTCGGCAATCCCGGCACGACCGAATTGCCGCTCATCGACGCCCTCACCGAGGCGCCGGACGTCGCCTACGTGCTCGCCCTGCAGGAGGCCACCGCCGTCGCCATGGCGGACGGCTACGCGCAGGGGGCGCGGCGCCCGGCCTTCCTCAACCTCCACACGGCGGGCGGCCTCGGCCACGGCATGGGCAGCCTCGTGAACTCGCAGGTCTCGGGCACGCCGCTCGTCGTCACCGCCGGCCAGCAGGACCTGCGCCACGCGCTCACCGACCCGCTCCTCATGGGCGACCTCGTCGCCATCGCCGACCCGGTGATGAAATGGGCCCGCGAGGTCACGAGCCCGGACCAGATCCCGATCCTCCTGCGCCGGGCCTTCCACGATTGCGCCGCCGCGCCCTCGGGGCCCGTCTTCCTCTCCCTGCCCATGGACGTGATGGACGCGCTCACCGACGTCCCGGCCGGCGAGACCTCCACCATCGACCAGCGCGCCGTGGCGGGCTCCCTCGACCGGCTGGCGGAGAAGCTCGCCGCCGTGGCGCCGGGGCGCCTCGCGCTCATCGCGGGCGACGAGATCGATTCCTCCGACGCCGCCGCGCAGACCGTGGCGCTCGCCGACCTGCTCGCCGCGCCGGTCTACGGCTCGTCCTGGCCCGCCCACATCCCGTTCCCCACGAGCCACCCCCTCTGGGCCGGCAACCTGCCGACCCGGGCGGATTCCATCGCGGCGATCCTCGGGCGCTACGATGCCGTCTTCGCGCTGGGCGGCAAGTCGCTCATCACCGTGCTCTACTCGGAGGGTTCGGCGGTGCCGCCGGGCACCGCCGTGTTCCAGCTTTCGGCCGACGTGCGCGACCTCGGCCGCACCTACGCCACCGCCCTCTCCACGGTGGGCGACATCCGCGCCTCGCTGGACGCGCTGCTGCCCCTCCTCGCCCCCCGCCTCGCCGACCGGGCGGAGGCGTTCGCCACGCTGCGCGAGCAGGCGGTGGCCGCGCAGGCCGAGCGCCGCCGGAGGCTCCACGCGGCCGCCGACGCCGCCTTCGAGGATCCGGTGATCGATCCCCTGGCGGCGGCCCGCGAGGTCGCCCGCGCGGTCGGCGCGCAGACCCCGATCATCGACGAGGCGCCCGCGACGCTCACCCACCTGCGCACCTTCCTCGACAGCCCCTCCGTGCACCAATACGCGGCGATGCGCGGGGGCGTGCTGGGCTGGGGGATGCCGGCGGCGGTGGGCTTCTCCCTCGGGATCGACCGGGCGCCGGTGGTCTGCGTGGTGGGCGACGGGGCGGCGATGTATTCGCCCCAGGCCCTCTGGACCGCCGCGCACGAGAAGCTGCCCGTCACCTTCGTCGTGATCAACAACGCCGAGTACAACATCCTCAAGAACTTCATGAAGGGCCAGTCGCACTACGCCTCGGCGCGGGCGAACCGCTTCATCGCCATGGACCTCACCGACCCGCGCATCGACTTCCCGGCGCTCGCCGCCTCCATGGGCGTGCCGGCGCGGCGCGTCACCCGCGCCGCCGACATCGCGCCCGCCATCGAGGCCGGCATCGCCTCGGGCCGAGCGAACCTCGTGGAGGTCGTGGTGCGGGCGGGGTGACGGTTCGCGCCCCGGCTCCGCAATTTTTATGATGGCGCGTCGAAGAGTTTTTCAGCGGCGCATCGGGGCGGAATAGGTGTATTGTCGGGGCAATAGGCCCCGGTTTCGTGCAACGCGAAAAACAACGGTGCGCTGCAACGACGATTGCATTCGGAATGCAGTCATTCGCGCGGCGGATTCTTACAAGGCGCCGCGCGGCCTCACGACGACACGTCCGGCGGACGGGGACCACCCCGCCGACCGACCGGATGTCAGGGAGGATCGGCAGGCCCATGAGGAAGAACAAGGTCATCTCCGCGGACGAGGCCATCGCCCTGGTCCGCGTGAACGATGTCGTGACCACCACGGGCTTCGTGCAGAGCTGCATCCCGGAGGCGCTGCATGCCGCCCTGGAGAAGCGCTTCGTCGAGACCGGCTCGCCCCGGGGCCTGACCCTGATCATGACGGCCGGCGCGGGCGACAGCAAAGGCCTGGGCACCGGGCGGCTGCACCATCCGGGGCTGCTCTCGCGGGTGATCGCCGCCAATTTCGGGCGGATGCCGAAGGTGGCCAAGGCCGCGCAGGACAACCTGATCCGCGGCTACAACCTGCCCCAGGGGGTGATCTCGCAGCTCTACCGGGCCTGCGCCGCCGGCCAGCCGGGCCTGTTCTCGAAGGTGGGCCTGCAGACCTACGTCGATCCCCGCCACGGCGGCGCGAAGGTCAACGACCTGACGACCGAGGACATCGTCAAGCTCGTGGAGGTCGATGGCGAGGAATGGCTGTTCTACACGGCCACCAAGATCGACGTGGCCTTCATCCGCGCCACCTCGGCGGACCCGTCGGGCAACCTCTCCTACGAGAAGGAGGCGCTGACGCTGGATTGCCTCGCCCAGGCGATGGCGGCGCGCAACAACGGCGGCATCGTCATCGCGCAGGTCGAGCGCATCGTCGATGACGGCTACCTGCTGCCGAAGGACGTGCGGGTGCCGGGCATCCTCGTGGATTGCGTCGTGGTCGCCGAGCCCGAGATGCACCGGATGAACTACGGCGTCATGCACGACGCCGCGCTGGCCGGGGAGATCCGCGTGCCGGTCACGGGCATCAAGCGCATGCCGCTGAACGAGCGCAAGATCATCGCCCGCCGGGCCGCCTTCGAACTGCCGCCGAACGGCGTCGTGAACCTCGGCGTCGGCGCGCCGGAGGGCATCTCGTCGGTGGCGAACGAGGAGAAGGTCACCCCCTACATCACCCTCACCACCGAGGCGGGGGCGGTGGGCGGCGTCCTCGCCTCGGGGTCGAGCTTCGGCGCGGCCACGAACGCCGACTGCATCATCGACCAGAACCAGATGTTCGACTTCTACGACGGCGGCGGCCTCGACATGACCTGCCTCGGCATGGCCGAGTGCGATGAAGCCGGCAACGTCAACACGTCGAAGTTCGGCGGCAAGCTGAACGGCTGCGGCGGCTTCATCAACATCTCGCAGAACGCCCGCACCGTGGTCTTCGCGGGCACCTTCACCGCCGGCGGGCTGGAGATCGCCGTCGAGGACGGGCACTTGCGCATCGTCACCGAGGGCCGGGCGCGCAAGTTCGTGACGGCGGTGCAGCAGAACACCTTCTCCGGCCCCTACGCCGTGCAGCGCTCGCAACCGGTGCTCTACGTGACGGAACGCTGCGTCTTCCAACTGACGGCGGAGGGCCTGGAACTGATCGAGGTGGCGCCGGGCATCGACATCGCGCGTGACATCCTCGCCCACATGGATTTCGCCCCCGTGGTGCGCAGCCCCGTGCCGATGGACCCGCGCATCTTCCGCGAGGAGCCGATGGAGCTGATCTCCGACCTGCTCAACCTCGATCTCAAGTCGCGGGTGAGCTACGACGGCGAGCGCAACATCCTCTTCGTCAACCTGGAAGGCTGGTACTGCCGGGTGAAGGGCGACATGGACGAGTTGCGCCTCACCATCGTGGAGGCGTGCCGGAAGGCGGGCCAGCGGGTGAACGCGGTGATCAACCACGACGGGTTCCGCCTGAACGACAACCTCGTCGACGATTACGCCGGGATGATCCAGTATCTCCAGGCGAACTACTACGCGACCACCACCCGCTACGCGACGAGCGCCTTCCTGCGCCTGAAGATGGAGGAGGCCCTGACGAAGCGCGGGGTGGCGCCGCACGTCTTCGAGCGGAAGGAGGAGGCGCAGGCCTTCGTCAGCAGCACGGAGGACCGGAAGGCCCGCAAGCGGATCTCCCCCGCCATCGCCTCGGCGGCTTAATCCCCCAACCCCGGCACCGGCACCCCGAACGCCTGGGCCAGCAGCACCACGTTCAGCGCCAGCACCACCGCCGCCCCGGCGGTGGCGGCGGCCCTGGTCCAGGGTCCGTTGGCGAAGGTGCCCATCACGCTGGTCCGGCTCGTGAACACCACGAGGGCGATCATCGGCACCGGCAGGGCCAGCGACAGCACCACCTGGCTCAGCACCAGCGCCCGCGTCGGATCGACCCCCGCCGCGACCACGGCGAAGGCCGGGGCCATGGTGACGAGGCGGCGGACGAGGAGGGGAATCCGCCAGCCGGTGAAGCCCTGCATCACCATCTGCCCGGCCATCGTGCCCACCACCGAGGACGACACGCCCGAGGCGATGAGCGAGACGAGGAAGGCCCCCGCCGCCGCCGGGCCGAGCAGCGGCGTCAGCGTCTTGTACGCCTCCTGGATCTCGGCCACCTCGCTGTGGCCGGCATGGAAGGCCGAGGCCGCCATGATCACCATCGCCATGTTGACGAGGCCCGCCAGCGCCAGGGCGATCAGCACCTCCCGGTCGGAGAAGCGCACGAGGAGACGGCGGTCGGCCTCGTTGCGCGGGGCGCCGCGCCCCTGGGTCAGGCCGGAATGCAGGAACAGGGCATGGGGCATCACCGTGGCGCCGATGATCCCGACCGCGATGGTCAGGGCCTCGGCGTCGGGGATCCTCGGCGTGACGAGCCCCTTGGCCGCCTCGCCCCAGGCGACGGGGGCGATCAGCAATTCCGCCGCGTAGCAGAGGCCGATCGTGCCGACCATCACGCCGATGACGATCTCCAGCGGCCGGAACCCCCGGTTCTCCAGCATCAGGATCGCGTAGGTGACGACCGCCGTGATCGCCATTCCCGCCATCAGCGGGATGCCGGCGAGGAGCGACAGGCCGATGGCCCCGCCCAGGAACTCCGCGAGGTCGGTCGCCATCGCCGCGATCTCGCTGACGCCCCAGGCGGCCAGCCGCCAGGGGCGGGGCATGGCCTCGCGGCAATGCTCGGCCAGATGCTTGCCGGTGACGATCCCGAGCCGGGCCGAGAGGGCCTGGAACAGCATCGCGGTCAGGTTCGCCGCCAGCACCACCCAGAGCAGGCTGTAGCCGTAGCGGGCGCCGGCCTGGATGTTCGTCGCGAAGTTGCCGGGGTCCATGTAGGCGATGGAGGCCGTCACCGCCGGCCCCGCGAAGAGCAGGAACCGGGCGCGCCCGCCCGGCCGCCCGTCGAGCACGGCGCGGATGCCGTCCTCCGTCGCACGGCTGAGGTGTCCCTCCGCCCGCCGCTCCGCCACGGCGAGATCGCCTGCCGCCATGCCCGTTCGATCCTCTTCGTATAGCATCGGCTATATAGAAAAGCCGAGGCTCGCGGCAAGGGCTTTCACCGGTCCGGCGGATTGCAACGGGCTTGGCGCTCGCTCTAAGGACGGGGTGGGGCTCGGAAGGAGGCGATCGGATGCAGGAATCGGACTCCTCCGGCCGGAGCGAGACCGCGCTCGTCGATCCCGAGCGCCACGTCGAGAGCTTCCGGCAGGCGCGCGAGGCGCGGCGGCTGGAACTGGTCGAGGATTACGTCGAGCTGATCGACGACCTGATCGGCGACGGCGGCGAGGCCCGGCAGGTGGACATCGCGGCGCGCCTCGGGGTGGCGCAGCCGACCGTGGCCAAGATGCTGAAGCGCCTGTGCGACGAGGGTCTGGTGCAGCAGCGGCCCTATCGCGGGGTGTTCCTGACCGAGGCGGGCAAGCGGCTCGCGGGCGCGGCGCGGGAGCGCCACCGCATCGTGGAGCGCTTCCTCTGCGCGCTCGGCGTCAGCCCCGAGACCGCCCGCCGGGACGCCGAGGGCATCGAGCACCATGTCAGCGCCGAGACGCTGGAGGCGTTCCGGGCGTTTGCCGAGGCGCGGCGGGGGTGACGCGTTGCATTCGGCCGGGGAAGGATTATTCTCCGCGGCATGGGTGTACGGCTGACGACATCGACGCCGCCGGCTCACGGCGACCGCGGACTCGACGAGCCCGTGCGCGAACTCGACCGCGTGCGTGTGCTCCGGCCCGTGGCAGGGGATGACGACCTGATGGTGCCGGAAGGCGCCACCGGAACCGTCGTGGCGATCTACGCCGATGGCGAGGCCTTCGAAGTCGAGTTCACCGATCCGGTCGATACCCTGGCGACGGTCGATGCCGCTGCCCTGCGCCTCGTGGAGCGCGCGGCGAGGTGACGGATCGGGACGGGTGGCCGCGGAGGTTTCACATCGCCCCGGCCAAGGTCACGGAGTACCTGCTCAATCCCCATCACAGGGATGGAGCCGCCAAGTGCCGTTTCCTCGCGGCGTTCGGCTTCGAACCCGGCAAGCCGGACGACCTGATCCGGGCCCTGTTCGACCACAGCCGGCAGAGCAACTTTCGCGGCCTGAGGCAGGCGCACCGGGCCGTGAAACTCTACTTCGAAGGGCCGCTCACCACCATGAGTGGCCCCGCCCCTCAGGTGAGGACCGTCTGGCAGGTCGATGAGGCCGACGAGTCGAGGACGGCCCGCTTCATCACCCTGAAGCCGCTTCCGCGCCCGCGTCACTGATGCCCCTCACACGGTCGGCGCGGCGACCTTCTGCCGGAGGCCGGTGATGACCGCGCGGAGGATGTCCGCCTCGGCCTCGTCGGGGGTGGGCATCACGCCGACCCGGGCGGAATAGATGCGCTCGTGGACGAAGGCGAGCTTGGCGATCACCGCCGGCGTCAGCTTGAACGGGTAGAGCGCCGGCTGGCCCATGCTGCTCGACAGGGAATTCACCGCGTAGGTCAGCGGCAGCCACGCCTCGATCAGCCGGTCGAGGTCGGCCGTGTCGTAGGGGTCGAAATCGATCACCGTCGGCGCCTGGGGGCCGTGGCGCAGGCGCGGCCGCACATGCAGCTCGAAGGTCGAGGCGGTCTCGATCGTGTCGACGATGTGCAGGTAATGGGCGAAGGTCTCGGCGAAATCCTCCCACGGGTGGGCGGTGGCGTAGGCCGAGACGTAGCTGCCCTCCCAGTCGGGCGGGGCGCCCCCGGCGTAATGATCGTGCAGGGCCTGGACGTAGTTACGCCGCTCGTCCCCGAACAGCGACCGGAAAGCCCCCTCGACAGAGCTGTTCATCACCAGCAGATACCAGAAATAATGCCCTATTTCGTGGCGGAAATGCCCGAGTAGAGTGCGGTAATGCTCGCCGAACAGGATCCGGCGCCGCTCGCGCTCGACGTCGTCGGCCTCCGCGATGTTCATGGTGATGAGGCCGTTGATGTGCCCCGTCAGCACGGGCGCCCCGGCGGCGTTCACCTCGGAGGGGTCGGCCAGGAAGTCGAAGGCGAGCCCGTCCGTGTATTGCTCGCGGGTGGCCAGCGGCAGTTCGAGGCGCAGCAGCGAGTAGAACAGCCGGTGCTTGGCCGCCTCGATCTGGCGCCAGCGGACGAGGTTCCACGGCAGGGTGAGGTCGGGCACCACGCGGTTGTGGCGGCAGCAGGTGCAGAAGATGTCCGGGCTGTCCTCCGGCACCAGCCAGTTGCAGGCGTTCCCGACGGCGTTCTGGCAATAGCGGTAGCGCGGCCCGGAATCGGCATAGGCGTGGAAGATCTGCGCGCCGCCCATCCGCGGATGCGTCGAGAAGCCGGCGGGCTCGAGGGCCGAGACCTCGTGCCGGGCGCAGACATAGCCGAGGCGCCGCTCGCAGCTCTCGCAGCCGGTCGCCTCGAAGGTGACCGGCTGGTCGCAGGCCTGACACTGGAAGATCTTCATGGTCCGGGGTCCCAGGGGCCGGCACGCCGGCCCCGCGCGATCAAGCGGAGGAGCAAGGCAAAGTTCCTGCCGGAGAACGGGCCCACCATCCCCGCACGGAAATTGCTTTGCAACGTGGGCTTGCCCCATAACCGGAGGCGTGCCGGGTCCGGTCCGCGCCGCCCGTCCGAGATCCTGTGTGCGACATCCTGTGTGACGGAGCCCCCGTGTCGATCAAAGTCGCCCTGCACCATGTCACGCATTACCGCTACGACCGGCCGATCGGGCTCGGCCCCCAGGTGATCCGCCTGCGACCGGCGCCGCATGCGCGCACACAGGTGCCCGCCTACGCCCTGAAGGTCACGCCGCAGAACCACTTCATCAACTGGCAGCAGGATCCGAGCGGCAACTGGCTCGCCCGCCTCGTCTTCCCCGAGAAGACCGACGAGCTGCGGATCGAGGTCGATCTCACCGCCGAGATGGCGGTGATCAACCCGTTCGACTTCTTCGTCGAGGATTACGCCCAGACGCGCGGCTTCGCCTACGACCCGGACCTGCGCGAGGAACTCGCCCCCTATCTCGTCCCCGTCGATGCGGACGGGCCGGAGATCGAGGCGCTGCTCGCCCGCCTGCCGGCGGAGACCAACACCGTCCTGTTCCTCGTGGCCCTCAACGCGCTCATCGCGGGCGAGATCGCCTACGGCGTGCGGATGGAGCCGGGGGTGCAGACCCCCGCCGAGACCCTGACCCTGAAGAGCGGCTCCTGCCGCGATTCGGCGTGGCTGCTGGTGCAGGTGCTGCGCCGGATCGGCCTCGCGGCCCGGTTCGTCTCCGGCTACCTGATCCAGCTCGTGCCCGACACCACCGCCGTCGACGGCCCGACCGGCGCCTCCAAGGACTTCACCGACCTCCATGCCTGGGCGGAGGTCTACATCCCCGGCGCCGGCTGGGTCGGCATGGACGCCACCTCCGGCCTGCTCACGGGGGAGGGGCACATCCCGCTGGCCGCCACGCCGCATTACCGCTCGGCCGCGCCGATCTCCGGCCTCGCGGAGCCCGCCGAGACGACCTTCGACTTCGCGATGAGCCTCAGCCGCGTGGCCGAGGCGCCGCGGGTGACGAAGCCCTATTCCGAGGATGTCTGGACGGCGATGGACCGGCTCGGCGAAGCGGTCGATGCCGACCTCGCCAAGCAGGACGTCCGCCTGACCATGGGCGGCGAGCCCACCTTCGTCTCGATCGACGATTTCGAGGCGCCCGAGTGGAACATCTCCGCCGTCGGCCCGACCAAGCGCGGCTTGGCCGACCAGCTGATCCGGCGGCTTCGCGACCGCTTCGGGCCGGGGGGCCTGCTCCATTACGGCCAGGGCAAGTGGTACCCCGGCGAGAGCCTGCCGCGCTGGGCCTTCGCCCTCTACTGGCGCAAGGACGGCAAGCCGGTCTGGCGCGACGCCGCCCTGATCGCCCCCGAGGGCGGGACCGGCACGGCGACGATCACCCAGGCCAAGGCCTTCGCGGAGGCGCTCGCCGCCCGGCTCGGCCTCGAACGCTTCGTCTTCCCCGCCTTCGAGGACGGGGAGATCTGGGAGAAGAAGCGCGCCGAACTGGCCGTGAACGTCACGGTCGCGGCGGCGACCTCGGGATCCGTCGAGTTCGACGCCCGGATCAAGCGGGTCTACGAGCGCGGCCTCGGGGAGGCGGCGGGCTACGTGCTGCCGCTGGCGAGCCTGCCCACCGGCAAGGACGGCGATGCCGACCGCGTCTGGATCTCGGAGGCCTGGGAGTTCGGGCGCGGCCACGCCCATCTCGTGCCGGGCGATTCCCCCGTGGGCTACCGGCTGCCGCTCTCCTCGCTGCCCTACGTGCCGCCGGAGCACTACCCCTATTACCAGCCGCAGGACCCGCTGGAGGACCGCGGCGCCCTGCCGGAGGGCAAGCCCGCGACGCATGCCAACGGCGGGGGCATCAGCGGCGTCGCCGTGCGCACGGCGCTCGCCGTCGAGCCCCGCGACGGGGTGATCCGGGTGTTCATGCCCCCGACCCAGCGGGCGGACGAGTACCTCGAACTCGTGGCGCATCTCGAAGCCGTGGCGGCCGACCTGAAGCAGCCGATCCATGTGGAGGGCTACGAGCCGCCCTTCGATCCGCGCCTGTCGCTCATCAAGGTCACGCCCGATCCCGGCGTCATCGAGATCAACGTCCACCCCGCCGCCTCCTGGCGGGAGGCGGTGGACATCACCACCCACCTCTACGAGGAAGCCCGCCAGACCCGGCTGGGCGCCGAGAAGTTCATGACGGACGGCCGCCACACCGGCACGGGCGGCGGCAACCACGTGGTCCTCGGGGGCGTCACGCCGGACGATTCGCCGTTCCTGCGGCGGCCGGACCTGCTCAAGAGCATCGTGCTCTACTGGCAGCGCCATCCGGCTTTGTCCTACCTGTTCTCCGGCCTCTACATCGGCCCGACGAGCCAGGCGCCGCGCATCGACGAGGGCCGCCACGACGGCCTCTACGAGTTGGAGATCGCCCTGGCGCAGGTGCCGGCGCCCGACACCCCCAACATCCCCCGCTGGCTGGTCGACCGGCTGTTCCGCAACATCCTGATCGACGTCACCGGCAACACCCACCGCGCCGAGATCTGCATCGACAAGCTCTACTCGCCGGACGGCCCCACCGGCCGCCTCGGCCTCCTGGAGTTCCGCGCCTTCGAGATGCCGCCGGATGCGCGCATGTCCCTCGCGCAGCAATTGTTGTTACGCGCGCTGGTCGCGTGGCTGTGGCGGGAGCCGCAGCAGGGGGGCTGTGTCCGCTGGGGCACGAGCCTGCACGATCGCTTCATGCTCCCCCATTTCCTCTGGGCGGACTTCCTCGACGTGCTGGCAGACCTGCGCGGGGCGGGCTACGATTTCGATCCCACGGCGTTCGAGGCGCAGGCCCTGTTCCGCTTCCCGGTCTTCGGCGCCGTGGAGCAGGGCGGGGTGCGCCTCGAACTGCGCCAGGCCCTGGAGCCGTGGCACGTGATGGGCGAGGAAGGGACGAGCGGGGGCACCGTGCGCTTCGTCGACAGTTCGGTCGAGCGGCTGCAGGTCAAGGTCGAGGGCTTCGTCCCCGGCCGGCACGTCGTCGCGTGCAACGGCCGCCGCCTGCCCATGACGAGCACCGGCCGGGCCGGGGAGGCGGTGGCGGGCCTGCGCTTCAAGGCGTGGCAGCCGGCCTCGTCGCTGCACCCCGCGATCCCCGCCCACTCGCCGCTCACCTTCGACATCCTGGACACCTGGAGCGGGCGCTCGCTGGGCGGCTGCCGCTACCATGTCGCCCATCCGGGCGGGCGCAACTACGAGACCCATCCCGTCAACGCCTACGAGGCCGAGGGGCGCCGCCTCGCCCGGTTCCAGCCGAACGGCCACACGCCGGGCCGCGTCGCCATGCCGGCCGAGGAGGGGAACGCCGAGTTCCCCCTGACCCTCGACCTGCGGACACCCGCGCCCCGATGAGCGCGGCGCTCGCGATCGGCATCGAGCCGGGCGAGAGTCCGGCGCAGCGGGTCGCGCGCTGGACCGCCTCCTATCGCCCGCAGCCCGGCCTGCCCGACGAGTTCATCGGGCCGGACGGGCAGCACCGGGCGGTCTGGAGGCGGCTGCTCGAACGCCTCGGGGGCCTGCCCGAGGCCGAGATCATGGCCCGCTTCGTCTCGGCGGAGCGCCATATCCGCGACGCGGGCATCTCCTTCCGCATCGCGGGGGACCAGCGGGAGCATCCCTGGCCGCTCGGCTCCATGCCCCTGGTGATCGAGGCGGGCGAGTGGCGCGACCTGCGCGCCGGCCTCATCCAGCGCGCCGAGCTGATGGAAGCGATCCTCACCGACGTCTACGGGCCGGGGGACCTCGTCGCCACCGGGCACCTGCCCGCCGCCATCGTGGCCGGCAGCCCGGACTTCCTGCATCCGCTCCACGGCGTGTCGCCGCCCGGCGGCCACCACCTGCGGCTCTACGCGGCCGATCTCGGGCGGGGCCCGGACGGGCGCTGGCAGGTGCTGGCCGACCGGACGCAGGCCCCCTCGGGCCTCGGCTGGGCGCTGGAGAACCGCATGGTCCTCGCCCGGACCTTCCCGGATTTCTTCCAGGACCTGCATGTCGAGCGCCTGCCCGGCTTCTTCCAGGCGTTCCGGGAGGGGCTGGCGCTCGGCGCCGAGCGGGCCGACCCGCGCATCTGCCTGCTGACCTCGGGCCCCTACAGCTCGACCTATGTCGAGCAGGCGGCGCTCGCCCGCTATCTCGGCCTGATGCTGGTGGAGGGCGACGACCTCGTGATGCAGGACGGGCGGCTGCATGTCCGCACCGTCTCCGGCCTCAAGCGCGCCGACGCCCTGTGGCGCCGGATCGACGCGGACTATCTCGATCCGCTGGAACTCAGCGCCACCTCGCGCCTCGGGGTGCCGGGGGTGCTCGACGCCCTGCGCAACGGCTCCCTGGTGATGGCCAACATGCCGGGCTCGGGCCTCGTGGAGTCGGCGGCGCTGACGCCCTATCTCGAGGGCCTGTGCCAGCGGCTGCTCGGCGAGCCCCTGCGCCTGTCCCATCCCAGGGCGTGGTGGTGCGGCGACCTCGAAGGGCTCGCCCATGTCCAGGCCAACCTCGACAACCTGATCCTGCGCCCCGCCGCGACGCCCCAGCGCGGGGCCGGGCGCGACGCGCTGCTGGCCCCCTCGGCGCTGGCCGCCGGCCGGGCGGCGGTGGTGGACGCCCTGCGCGACCGCCCCTTCGACACCGTCGCCCAGGAGCCCGCGCCGTTCTCGACCATGCCGGGCTGGGAGCGGGGCCCGGACGGGCTCTACCTCGTACCGCGCCCCTTCGTGATGCGCGTCTTCGCGGCGCGCACCGCCGCCGGCTGGACGGTGATGCCCGGCGGGTTCTGCCGGATGGCCGAGCGGGACAACATCGACCCCCTTGAACTGCGCCTCGGCATCCGCTCGGCGGATGTGTGGGTCCTGTCCGACGAGCCCATCGCCACGCCGGTCATCGGCTCGCACGCGGCGCCCCGGGTGCGGCGCATCGGGGGCCATCTCCCGGCGCGGGCGGCGGACGAGCTGTTCTGGTTCGGGCGCTACGCCGAGCGCGCGGAGGCCATCACCCGCCTGACCCTGGCGCATCTGCGCAGCTTCGGCGACGCGGTGGGGGCCGACATCTCCGGCTCGCCGGACGCCCCCGCCGCCCTGGCGATCCGCGCCCTCCTCGTCGAATGGGCCTGCGTCGGCGCCGCCGACCTGCCCACCGCCGCCCTGGCGCAGGAGGCCCTGTGCGGGCGCGACCAGCCGGGCTCGGCGCGGGCGCACGTCACCTCCGCCCGCCGCAACGCCGCCGCCCTGCGGGCGCGCCTGTCCGGCGAGCTCTGGCGGGTGCTGGCCGACCTGTCGGAGCTGCTCTCCCTCGACATGGAGCGCGCCTTCACGGAATCGCAGCTCGCCACGCGGGCCGAGCGGACGCTCAGCCACCTCGCGGCGCTGGCGGGGCTCGCCCACGAGAACACCAGCCGGGCCGAGGGCTGGCACTTCGCCGAACTCGGCCGGCGGATCGAGCGGGCGATCAACACCTGCACCTTCGCGCTGGCCTTCGCCAACGACGAGGCGACGCCGGGCTGCCTCGGGACGATGCTGGCGCTGGCGGATTCGCAGATCAGCTACGGCCGCCGCTACATGCAGGGCGCCGCCCTGGACCCCGTGCGGGACATGGTGCTCCTCGACCCCTACAACCCGCGCTCGATCGCCTTCCAGATGGAGGCCATCGTCCGCCACCTCTCGGAACTGCCCGCCCTCTCGGCGGACGGCATCCCCGAGCCCCATTGCCGGCTGGCGGGGCGGATCCTCGGCGACCTGCGGGCGGGGGAGGCGGCGGATTTCGACGCGGTGCGCCTCGCCGCCCTCGGCACCGACCTGGAACGCCTCGCCGACGGCATCGCCACCCGCTATTTCCCGACCTGGCCGCACGCGCCCCGTCAGGAGAAGCTGACGGGCCTCGCCTGATGGCCGCCCCTCTCACCGGATTCGCGGGCGCGGCATGATCTACACCCTGCGCCACCGCACCACCTACCGCTACGGCCGGGCCGTGAGCTTCGCCCGCTGCTCGCTGCGCCTCAAGCCGGCGGACGGGGAGGGGCAGAGCGTGCTGGCGAGCGCCGTCACCATCGACCCGAGCCCGACCCGTGCCGTGACCCGGCGGGACTATTTCGGCATCGAATCGGTGGCGATCACCCTGGAGGCGCCGCATACGAGCTTCAGCGTCGAGGCCCTGTCCACGGTGCGGGTGGAGCGCCTGCCGCCGCCCGCGCCGGAGGAGGGCCTGGGCTGGGAGAGCGTCCGCGACGGGGCGGTGGCCGCCCGCGACATCGGGGGACGGGCGCCGATCCACTTCCTGTACCCGAGCGACCGGGCGCCGATCCTCGCGGCGATCACGGACTACGCCCGGCCGAGCTTCACCCCCGGCCGCAGCGCCTACGGCGCGGCCCACGACTTGATGCTGCGCATCCGCGCCGACTTCCGCTTCGACGCGAAGGCGACCAACGTCCACACGCCGATCGCCGAGGCCTTCGCCGGCCGGGCCGGCGTCTGCCAGGACTTCGCCCACGTGATGATCGCGGCCCTGCGCGGCATGGGCCTGCCGGCGGCCTATGTCAGCGGCTATCTCCGCACGGTGCCCCCGCCCGGCCGCCCGCGCCTGCGCGGCGCCGACGCGAGCCATGCCTGGGTGGCGGTGTGGTGCGGGCAGATGTGGCACGGCCTCGATCCGACCAATGCCTGCGCCGTGCAGGACGACCACATCGTGGTGGCGCGGGGCCGCGACTACAACGACGTCGCCCCCATCGACGGTATCGTCAGCAGCTCCGGCCGCCAGCGCCTCAAGGTCGAGGTGGACGTCATCCCCGAGACCGAGATGCAGGATCTGGCCCTGGTGGGGTGACGTCGTTCGTCACCCCCTTACGCGGATTTCGGATCTCGGTCCCGAGCCCACCCTCCACCTCATCCTGAGGTGCTGCGAAGCAGCCTCGAAGGAGACTTCCAGGGATCGCTCAGGAGGAGTCCTCCGAAGGCCCCGTAACGGCTCAATCGCCGACGTCACTTCATGCACTCGTCCTCCGCCTTGGTGAAGGCGGCGGGCTTGGGCTCGTGCTCGGGGGGCCGGTTGCGGCCGACCGCGCCCTCGGCCCTGGCGCGAAGGTAGGTGTAGATGCCGGGCATGTAGCACATGACGTTCCGGTTATCGCCGAAGGCCGGCATGACCAGCTCCTGGGAGGCGTTCACGTCCTTCTTGCCGCCAACGATGATGCCGGCGAAATGCGCGTAGTCCATGCCCTTCAGGGCATCGACCAGGGAGGGCGCGTAGGTCGAGCCCATGCCGTCCGGGCCGTGGCAGACGATGCAGTTGGCGTTGTACCGGAGGTAGCCCGACATCGTGTACCAATCGACCTTCTTGCCGCCGTCGGTGACGTGGTAGGTCGGGTCGCCGTTCTTGTCGGTGTATTGCCCGTCCTGGACCTTGGCCGGCTGGGTCGAGCCGAGGCTCTTGAGATCCGCCCCGCCGGACGGGTCCGCCGGGGTCGCCGCGAGGGCGGGCAGGGCGCCCGCCAGCAGGCACACGAGGCCGATGCAGCCGATGCCGCGCATTCCGTTCCTCCCGTCGTGATACTGGCCTTTAGGCGCAGCGTCGTGACAACAGGCGAGTACGGCGGGAAGTCCGCGGCTGGTTGATCAAGTTGTCGTGCGTGAACCACCCAGGAAGACTTGGTGCTCCGCGATCAACTCCCCCGACAAGGCCTTGGCGATCAGGGCGCGGGTCTCCTCGACGCCGTAGAGGGCGACGAAGGAGCCAAAGCGCGGGCCGCGCGCCTCGCCGAACAGCACGTTGTACAGGGTCGTGAACCACGCCTGCGACACGCCGGGGCGTCCGTCCGGACTCTTGGCCTTGCCCGACAGGTCGGGGAAGTGCCGCCGCCCGACCTCGTAGACCGCCGCCTGCAGCGCCTCCGGATCGGTGGAGCCGGCGTGCTCGGCGAGCACGGCGTGCAGGTCCTCCAAGGCCGCGCGCTCCTCCGGCGTCGGCTCGCGGTAGGTCTTGGCCGGGCGGACGAAATCCGAAAAGTACTTGAGGGCGTGGCCGACCAGCCGGTCGAGGCCCGGATGGGTCTGCGGCCCGACACCCGGCGCGTAGCGGCGGATGAAGCCCCACAGCACCGCCGGATCCTCGGTGTTGGCCACCGCCGCGAGGTTGAGGAGCATCGCGAAGGTCAGGCTCGCGCCCTCGACCTTCTCCGGCTCCGGCGGATCGCCGGCATGGAGGTGCCAGACCGGGTTGCCGAGGCGGTTCTTCGGGTCCTGCCCCGCATAGCGGTCGAGGAAGCCGATATACTCGTCCACGTGGCGGGGGATCACGTCGAAGAACAGGCGCTTGGCCTCGCGCGGCTTGGCGTACATGAACAGCGCCAGGGAATCCGGCGTGCCGTACTTCAGCCACTCGTCGATGGTCAGGCCGTTGCCCTTCGACTTCGAGATCTTCTGGCCTTTTTCATCCAGGAAGAGTTCGTAATTGAAGCCGTCCGGCGGCTCGCCGCCGAGCGCCTTCGCGATCTTGGCCGAGAGCTTGACCGAGTCGATCAGGTCCTTGCCGGCCATCTCGTAATCGACGCCGAGCGCCACCCAGCGCATCGCCCAGTCGGGCTTCCATTGCAGCTTGGCATGGCCCCCGGTGACGGGCGTCTCGTAGGCCTCAGCCGTCGCCGGGTCGCGCCAGACGATGGTGCCCTTGTCGGCCCGCACCTCATCGATCGGCACCTGCATCACATGGCCGGTGACGGGGTGGAGCGGCAGGAACGGCGAGTAGCTCGCCGAGCGCTCGGCCCGCAGCGAGGGGAGCATGATCTCCATCACCGCGTCGTAGCGCTCCAGCACCCGCAGGAGCGTCTGGTCGAACAGGCCGGCGCGGTAGCACTCGGTGGCCGAGCGGAACTCGTAGGCGAACCCGAAGGCGTCGAGGAAGCGGCGGAGTTCCGCGTTGTTGTGGGCGCCGAAGCTGTCATGGGTGCCGAACGGGTCGGGCACCTTGGTCAGCGGCTGGTTGAGGTGGGCGGCGAGCAATTCGCGGTTCGGCACGTTGTCCGGCACCTTGCGCAGGCCGTCCATGTCGTCCGAGAAGGCGATCAGCCGGGTCGGCACGCTGTCGCGGGTCAGCACGCGGAAGGCGTGGCGCACCATGGAGGTGCGGGCCACCTCGCCGAAGGTGCCGATATGCGGCAGGCCCGAGGGGCCGTAGCCGGTCTCGAACAGCACCTCGTTCCTGCCCAGTTTCTCCAGCCGGGCGACGAGCTTGCGCGCCTCCTCGAAGGGCCACGCGGCGGCGGTGGCGGCGGCCTCGATCAGGCCGGGGTCGAGGGTGAGGGCGGGCGGGGCGGCGGCCATGATGTCCGGGGTTCGGAAGCGTTCGGAAACCGATCCCATACCGGGAATCGGGCCGCGGCGGAACGCCCAACGGCGCGGATCGCCCGTGCCCCCATTGCCGGAGCGGAGAATACGCCTACGTCACGCCCGGCCAGAGAAAGCCCCCGCGGCCTGAGCCGCGCTGACACAAACGGACGGAGACTGCCCGCTATGTCCATCCTCAACCGTCGCACCCTCGCGATCGCGGCCCTCGCCTTCACCGCCGCCGCCCCGGCCCACGCGATCGACCTGGAGCGGTCGACCACCATCGCGGCGCCCCCGGCCAAGGTCTGGCAGACGATCGGCGACTTCTGCGGCATCGGCAACTGGCACCCGGCCGTCGAGAAGTGCACGCCCTCCGAGATGGACGGCAAGAAGGTCCGCCTGCTGAACCTCAAGGGTGGCGGCACGATCAAGGAGGAGCAGGTCTCCCGCGACGACAAGGTGATGAGCTACACCTACACGATCCTGGAGAGCCCGCTGCCGGTCTCCGACTACAAGTCGACGCTCTCGGTCGCCCCAGACGGGTCGGGCTCCAAGGTGACGTGGAGCGGCACCTTCAACGCCAAGGGCGCCCCGGACACCGTGGCCAAGGATGCGGTCCAGGGGATCTACGATTCCGGCCTGAAGGCCCTGGACGAGAAGTCCAAGTAGTCGCCAAACAAGAGCGTGACCTTGGATTGACCCACGGCCACGCTCGGCCCAAAACCCTCCGGCTCGCCGGAGGGTCCCGGCGCGAAGGAAGCCCCGCCGTGGCCGCGTCCCGTCTCTGCCTCGTCCTCGTCTCCGTCGCCGCCCTCGGGGCCTGCCAGTCGCAGCCGAAGGTGCGCGAGCCCATCGTGCCCGTGGGTGGCCCGCCCGCCCCGCCGGTCCTGCCGGCCGGCACGGGCTGCGGCCCGGAGATCGCCCGCACCCGCGCGATCGTCGCCAGCGACGTGGCCACGGAGAACCTGAACAAGGCGGTGGGCGACCGTTTCGACGCCGACCTCGCGCGGGCCGCCGACGCCTGCAGCGCCGGCCGCGAGGGCGAGGCGCGCGGCCTGCTCGCCGCCGCCAAGTCGCGCTACGGCTACCGGTAGGCCCGGCTCACACCACGAACAGCAGGTTCAGGCCCGCGCGCCGGAAGCCCTCCTCGGTGATCTTCAGATCGAGCCCGTAGGAGGCGATGTCGTCGGCGACCGGATCGAGGTCCGGCGTCCGGTGCTGGTGCAGGTGCTTCAGGTAGCTGTGGCAGGTGGTGCAGGTCTCGACCTGCACGTCCTTGGCCACCTCGTCGAGCCCGTAATAGCTCACGCCCTCGCCGTCGCCGCAGGCGGTGCAGCGGATGCGGACGTGGTTCCACAGGGTGCCGCAGAGGGAGCAGCTGAGGTAGCGGGCCTTGTCGGCCGGCGTCCAGGACACGACGACGCTCGCCGTCGGTGCGCCGCCGCAGCAGGGGCAGACGCCGTCCGCCACCGGCTTCAACGCCTTGGCGTCGAGCCGGGCCGCCCGGCGGGCGAGGCAGACCTGCAGCGCCGCCGAGACGAACAGGCATTCCGCCACCCGCTCGACGGGAATCGCGCCCTCGAAGACCTGCACCGCGAGATCGAGCCGGTCCTCTTTCGAGGCCGCGCGCAGGCCGTCGCGCGCCGCGCGGACCTGGTCCGGCGCGGCGGAGAGGTCCAGGGCGTCGAGCAGGCCGTCCAGGCCGGCGTGAAAGCTCGGGTCGGCCTCGATGACGTGGCGGGAGAGGGGCGGCATGCCGTGCTCGACGCGCAGGGCCCGCCCGGCCTCGTCGGGATCGGCGACGTCCCAGCCGGCGGCCGCGCGCTCGGCCTCGACCACGGCTTGCGCGCGGGCGATCTCGGCCACGAGGCGCAGATAAGCCTCCAGCGTGTGGCCGGGGGCCAGGGCCAGCAGGCGTTCCGAACGGGCCTTGAACAGCGATCCCGGCTCCGGCAGGCGCACGAAGGGCACGGAGCCGGAAATGCCGATCTTGTCGGGATCGGGCTTGATCTCGTCGAACGACTTCTTTGCGACGGGGGCAGGCTCGGCGTCATTCTTCGCCGAGCCGCGTTTGAAGAACCGAACCACGGGACGAACTGCCTTTCAGAGCCTGTTTGATCCCCCCACCCTCCACCTCATCCTGAGGTGCCGCGCCAGCGGCCTCGACGAAGGGCTCCAGGGATCGCGGTGCCGTCTGGTGCCCTCCTTCGAGGCCTTCGCTTCGCTCCGGCCCCTCAGGATGAGGGGCAGGGCTGGAACGAAGGCCCCGAACGGGCGGCCCTTACGACCCCCGCTTGTCGACCGGGCCCTTGCGGACGTTGCCGCCCGCGAGCTGGCGGAACCACTTGCGGTGGTGCCTGTAGGCCCAGCCGCCGGTGACGGTGCCGCGCACCATCGCCCGGCCGGTGCCGCGCACCCAGATGCCGGCATAGATATGCACGACGATGATGGCGATGGCGATGACCGCCGCCAGCGAGTGGGCGAGCAGCGCCCAGCGCTGGGTCTCGATGGTGGTCAGCCCGCCGAAATAGGTGTTCCAGATCACGAGGCCCGAGACGAGCATCACGGCGATCAGGCCGGTCTGGCCCCAGAACACCATCTTCTGCCCGGCATTGTACTTGCCGAGTTCGGGCAGGCGATCCTCGCGGTTGGTCACGACGTCGCCGATCTTCTTGGTCCACTCGACATCGTCCTTGTTGGGGATGTTGAGCCGCCAGAAGCGGATGAACAGGAACACGAAGCTCACCGCCAGGGCCACACCGAACCACGGATGGATCGAGCGCGTCGCCTGCCCGCCGCCGAACAGGCCGGTCAGCGAGAACAGGTAGGGCGAGAACATCGCCAGCCCGGACAGGGTCAGCAGGGTGAACAGGATCGCGGTGATCCAGTGGTTCACCCGCTGCAGGCCGGTGTAGCGCGGCACGTAGATGATCTCCGGCGCGCCCCCCTTGTCCTGGTGGAGCGGACGGGTCTCGCCGTCGCGGATGTCGGTGTGGATCGTCATCGGCTTCACCCGGAAATCATGGGTTTCAAAAGGGATCATCCCTTTTGCGGGTGCAGGGTGGAACCCTGCGAGGTGCCGGGGCTTCGCCCCGACACCCCACCAAAGGGCTAGCCCTTTGGAAACCCGTCACTTCAGTGCGGCCGTGCCTCGCCGCCGTCCTGACGGCGTTGGGACCCGGCCATCTCGACCGCCTCTTCCTCTTCCTCCGGCGCCACTTCGTTCGGGCCGGCGGTCACGTAGTGGAAGAAGCCGGCGACGGCCGCGAAGCCCATCGCCGCCAGACCGAACACCTTGGCGCCACCCTTCCAGAAGGCGACGAGGGGCGAGATCTTCGGATCGTTCGGCAGGCCCGCATAGAGGCTCGGCTGGTCGTTGTGGTGCAGCACGTACATGACGTGCGTGCCCCCGACGCCCGCCGGGTCGTAGAGGCCGGCATGCTCGAACCCGCGCGACTTCAAGTCGTCGATGCGGGAGTTCGCCTGCTCGATCATCGCCTGCTTGGTGCCGAACATGATCGAGCCGGTCGGGCAGGCCTTGGCGCAGGCCGGAGCCTGACCCACCGCCACCCGGTCCGAACACAGGGTGCACTTGTACGCCTTGTGGTCGGTCTGGCTGATGCGCGGGATGTTGAAGGGGCAACCCTTCACGCAATAGCCGCAGCCGATGCAGTTCTCCTCGATGAAGTCCACGATGCCGTTGGAGTACTGCACGATGGCGCCCGGGGACGGGCACGCCTTGAGGCAGCCCGGCTCCGTGCAATGCATGCAGCCGTCCTTGCGGATCAGCCATTCGAGGTTGTTGGTCTGAGGATTCTCGTATTCCTCGAACCGCATCAGGGTCCAGGTCTTGGCCGTGAGGTCGTGCGGGTTCTGGTAGGTCCCCGTGTTCACGCCCACGTCGTCGCGGAGGTCGTTCCACTCCTCGCAGGCCGATTGGCAGGCCTTGCAGCCGATGCACTTCGACACGTCGATGAGCTTGGCGACCTCCACCTGGCGGCGGATCTCCGGCGGCGTCTCCGTGGAGGCGGAGCGCTGGCGGATGTCGAGGGAGCTGTAGTCAGCCATGATGCATGCTCCCCCTTACGCGACCGCATCCGAGGGCGGAGTGGTCGGCTCGATGTTCACGAGCCAGGCCTTGAACTCCGGCGTCTCGGTGTTGGCATCGCCGACGACGGGCGTCAGCGAGTTCGGGTGCCATCCCTTCTTGGTGTGGCCCATGAAGCCCCAGTGCTGCGGGATGCCGACGACATGGACGGGCTTGCCGTCGCAGATCAGCGGCTTGATCCGCTTCGTCACCACGGCCTTGGCCTTCAGCGAGCCGCGCTTCGACCAGACGCGGACCCAGCCGCCCTTGGTGATGCCCTTCTCCTTGGCCAGCTCTTCCGAGATCTCCACGAAGGCCTCCGGCTGGAGGATCGCGTTGATCCGGGCGTGCTTGGTCCAGCCGTGGAAGTGCTCGGTCAGGCGGTAGCTCGTCGCCGCGTAGGGGAACTCCTTCGCGTCGCCGAGGTCGGCCAGGTCGTCCTTGAAGATGCGGGCCGCCGGGGCGCCCTTGATCTTCGGGAAGGCGACGTTCTGCACCGGGGACTCGAAGGGCTCGTAATGCGTCGGGAACGGCCCGTCGCGCATGAGACCCCGGGTCCACAGGCGGGCGACACCCTCCTGGTTCAGGATGAACGGACCGACGCCCTTATCGGGTGCCACGGTCACGCCGTAGTCCGGCACGTCGAAGCCGACCCACTGCTTGCCGTTCCACTCGATGAGCTTCTTCTTCTCCGACCACGGCTTGCCGTCGGGATCGCAGGAGGCGCGGTTGTAGAGCACCCGCCGGTTGGCAGGCCACGCGAAGGCCCAGTTCGGGGCGATGCCCTTGTCGCCGGGATCGGTGTTGTCCCGGCGGGCCATCATGTTGCCCTTCTCGGTGTAGCAGCCGGAATAGATCCAGCAGCCGCAGGCCGTCGAGCCGTCGTCCTTGAGCTGGGCGAAGCCGTCCACCTGACGCCCGGCCGGGAGCGGAGCCCCGTTCAGGTCGGTGGTCGGGGCGACCGTGTAGCCGTTGAGCTCGCGGGCGAGCTCGGTCGGCGTCGGCGCGTCCGCGACGGCGTAGTTCCAGGTCAGGTTGACGATCGGGTCGGGGAAGGCGCCCCCGTCCTTCTCGTACAGCGCCTTCATGCGGAGATGGATCTCCGCCATGATGTCGATGTCCGAGCGGCACTCACCGGGGGCTTCCTGCGCCTGCCAGTGCCATTGCAGCCAGCGCGACGAGTTGGAGAGGGAGCCCTCCTCCTCGACGAACAGGGTGGTCGGCAGTTCGAACACCTCGGTCTGGATCTGGGTCGGATCCACGGGATTGTACTCGCCGTGGTTCTCCCAGAACCGGGCCGTCTCGGTCTTGAGCGGATCCATCACCACGATGAACTTCATCTTGGAGAAGGCTTCCGTCATCTTGGCGCGATTCGGGAACGACAGCAGGGGGTTGAAGCCCTGGATGACGTAGCCGGTCATCTTGCCCTGCTTGGCGAGCTCGAACCCACGCAGCACGTCGTAGGTCGGCACGTCGAGCTTGGGCAGGTAGTCATAGGCCCAGTCGTTCTCCTTGGCCGCCTTGTCGCCCCACATCGCCTTCTGGAACGAGACGAAGAACTTGTTGTAGTTCTGCCAGTAGCTCGTCTGTCCCGGACGCAGCGGCTTGAACTGCCGCTTGGCGATGTAGCTCGCGTAGTCGGGCTCCTTCTCCACGGGGATGTTGAGATAGCCGGGGATGAGGTTGCTCATCAGCCCGATATCGGTCAGCCCCTGGATGTTGGAGTGGCCGCGCAGGGCGTTCATGCCGCCGCCGAGCATGCCGATGTTCCCGAGCAGCGTCTGCACGATGCACATCGAGCGGATGTTCTGCGAGCCCTTCGAGTGGTGCGTCCAGCCAAGCGCGTAGAGCGAGGTCATGACCCGCTCCGGCGACGACGTGGTCGCGATCATCTCGCAGACCTTCAGGAAGGTCTCCTTGGGCGAGCCGCAGATCGTCTCGACCATCTCCGGGGTGTAGAGCGCGACGTGCTTCTTCAGGAGCTGCATGACGCAGCGCGGGTTCTGCATCGTCTCGTCGACCACGGCGTAGCCGTCGGGGCCGATCTCGTAGTCCCAGGTGGTCTTGTCGTAATCCCGCTTGTCGGCGTCGTAGCCGGCGAACAGGCCCTCGCTGAAGTCGTAGCCCTCACGCACGACGTAGCCGGCGTTGGTGAACGCCGAGACGTAGCGGTGCTGGATCTTGTCGTTGTCGAGCAGGTACTTGGCCACGCCCGACAGGAACGCGATGTCCGTCCCCTGCCGGATCGGGCAGTAGAGATCGGCCACCGACGCCGTGCGGGTGAAGCGCGGGTCCACGACGATGAGCTTGGCGTTGTTATGCGCCTTCGCCTCGACGACCCACTTGAAGCCGCAGGGGTGAGCTTCGGCGGCATTGCCGCCCATCACGGTGATGACGTCCGCGTGCTTGATGTCCATCCAAAGGTTGGTCATCGCACCGCGTCCGAAGGAGGGCGCCAAACTGGCGACCGACGGACCGTGTCAAACTCTGGCCTGGTTGTCGAAGACCAGGGCCCCCATGCTTCGGACGACCTTGTAGGTCATCCAAGCGGTCTCGTTGGTGGTGGCCGAGGCCCCGAGGAAGCCCGTCGTGGTCCAGCGGTTGACCGTGAGGTCGCCGTTCTTGGCCACGAAATTCCGGTCCCGGTCCTCCTTCAGGAGGGTGGCGATCCGGTCGAGGGCGTGGTCCCAGGAGACGCGCTTGAACTCGGAGGTGCCCGGCGCCCGGTAGAGCGGGTACTTGGTGCGGGTCTCGGCGTGGACGAAGTCCAGCAGCGCCGAGCCCTTCGGGCACAGGGTGCCGCGGTTGACCGGATGGTCCGGATCGCCCTCGATGTGCATCACCGAGGAGCGGGCGTTCTTCGACCGGTCGCCCAGGCTGTACAGGATGACGCCGCAGGCCACCGAGCAATAGGGGCAGGTATTCCGCGTCTCGCGCATCTGCGCGAGCTTGAAGGGCCGCACGGCGGCGGCCATGGCGGGTTCCAACCCGCCGAAGCCGAGGGCCCCGAGGGACCCTCCTGCAAGACCGGCGCCGACACCCTTTAACAGGCCGCGCCGGGAGACCTGGACCGTCATGTCCACCCCCAAGTGTAAACTGGTATAATTCGAACCTGTCCCAGAGAACGGCGTGCAAGGCAAGTGCGGTCCGCTGACACGGAACGCGATTTTGTCGTCGCGCCCCGCCACGATTTTCGTCGGACCTTAATCCTTTGCACTGACGACGGTTTTATTGCTTTGCCGGATTGGCGGGATTGTTACCGGACGGCGATGGGACGCGGTTCGGGAGCGGCGCCTGCGGGTCGGTGGCGGAGGTGCCGGTCGGGCTCGCGGCGGGCACCGGGCGGTCCTTGTTCTCCGAGATGCTCTTGCCGCCGGGGTTCGGCGCATCCTTCGCGGCGGATTCCTCACGCGGGACGGGCGCTTGGCTCCAGCCGTCCTGCGCGCTGCGGGATTTGTCGCCCATGGCATCCACGCCCTTGATCTCGCCGGGCTGGGTCTGGGCGAGGGCGGGGGAGGCGGCGAGCAGAAGGACGGCGAGGGCGGCGGACAGACGCGGCACGGGTTTCTCCGGGGGTTCGGGTGGTTGCGGGGAACGTCACCCCGCCGGCCCAGTTCCGGCGCCGGTCGTCGCAAGGACCTCGCGACAAGCGCCGCCGGCGCAGTGAGACCTCGTTAACCAAGGGGTGCCATCGTCAGGCTGCCTGCCCCCGTCTGCCCCGAGTTCTCCCTTCGAGTTCTCCCGCGCGAGATCCGCCGCCATGTCCAAGACGCAAGCCGAGCGGCCGCCCCACGGCGTCGATCCCGTCCCGGCGATGGATCCCGCAGACGCGCCGCCCCTGAGCCCGACCGTGCGGCGGCACCTCGGCCAGACCCTGCGCGGCCACTACGCCGATTCCCTCTCCGCCCCCGTCGGCGAACGCCTCGAAGCCCTGCTCGCCCAGCTCGACAAGACGGCCGGCTGAGGCGCCTCGCCCCCCGTTTTCCTGTGCGCCATCGCACATGAGATCGTTCTTTCTATCAAACCGGCTGCGGCGAGACTTTTCATCTGGGTTCGGCGGCGGCCGGAGAAGATGCTCTTTCCCGCCCCTGCGCACCGGGCCGGTTTCCTCCTCCCGCACCGATCGGCCGTCCGCCCGCGCCCCCGCAGACCCGGCGGCCTCCCTTGACTTCGTTCGTTAGAAAGAACGAACTCTCCGCCGTTTCCCGGATTGTGGTCCGGGCTCGGCCGGAGGATCGGATGCGGAAGATGTGGCTCTCGACGACGCGGGCCGGTTGCCTCGCCCTGCTCGGCGCCGTGTCCCTCGGCCTTGCCGCCCCCGCCGCGCGGGCGCAGACCGCCCTCCTCAACGTCTCCTACGATCCGACCCGCGAACTCTACCGCGAGATCAACGAGGCCTTCGCCAAGAGCTGGAAGGCCAAGACCGGCGAGGACGTGACGGTGCGCGCCTCCCATGGCGGCTCGGGCGCCCAGGCGCGGACGGTGATCGACGGGGTCGATGCCGACGTGGTGACGCTCGGCATCCCCTCCGACATCGACGCCATCGCCAAGCTGACGAAGAAGATCCCGGCCGACTGGCGCGGCAAGCTGCCGAACGAGTCGCTGCCCTACACCTCGACGGTGGTGTTCCTCGTCCGCAAGGGCAACCCGAAGGGCGTGAAGGACTGGCCGGACCTCGCCAAGCCGGACGTGAAGGTCATCACCCCGAACCCGAAGACCTCGGCGGGCGGGCGCTGGAACTTCCTCGCCGCCTGGGGCTACGCCTACGGCCAGGACAAGGACGCGGCCAAGGCCGAGGCCTTCGTCGGGCAACTCTACAAGAACGTGCCCGTCCTCGACACCGGGGCGCGGGGCTCCACCGTGACCTTCGCCCAGCGCAAGCTCGGCGACGTGCTGCCCACCTGGGAAAACGAGGCCTACCTCGTCCTGCAGGAATTCGGCGCCGACAATTTCGACATCGTGGTCCCGCCGACCTCCATCTACGCGGAGCCGCCGGTGGCGCTGGTGCCCGGCAACGCCGACCGCAAGGGCACGACCAAGACCGCTCAAGCCTATCTCGACTACCTCTACACGGACGAGGCGCAGGCGATCTTCGCTAAGCACCATTACCGCCCGTTCAAGGCGCAGGCCGCCGCCTCCGCCGGCCTGCCGGACGTGAAGCTCTTCAAAATCGAGGATTACCAGGGCTCCTGGGACGATATCCAGGCGAAGAACTTCGATTCCGGCGGCCTGTTCGACCGCCTGAGCCGCGCCGGCCGCTAGGGCAGTGACGCACTCACTCCGTTCATGCGTCTCTGCCCTAGCTTCTTGTTCTTGCATCAATTTTTCCAGGCGCGGCTGACGCCTTCGTCTGGATCGATGCACTAGAAGGTTCTGTCGCGATGGCTTCGACCCTCGCCCCCGCCGATGCGGGGGCTTCCCCCCGTCCGGCGTGGCGCTTCCGCCGCCCGAGCGTGCTGCCGGGCTTCGGCCTGAGCTTCGGCTACACCCTGGCCTGCCTCGGCCTCGTGGTGCTGCTGCCGCTGGCCGCCCTGGTGGCCCGCGCCTCGGGGCTCGGCTTCGCCGGCATCTGGGACGTGGCGACCGACCCCCGCGTGGCGAGCGCCCTGAAGCTCAGCTTCGGCGTGTCCCTGCTCGCGGCCCTCGTGGCCTCGGTCTTCGGCTTCATCGTCGCCTGGGTGCTGACCCGCTACACGTTCCCCGGCCGCAAGATCGTGGACGCCGCCGTCGATCTGCCCTTCGCCCTGCCGACCGCCGTGGCGGGCATCGCGCTGGCCTCCCTCTACGCGCCTGACGGGCTGATCGGCGCGCCCCTGGAGCGCCTCGGCATCCAGGTCGCCTACACGCCGCTCGGCGTGTTCGTGGCCATGACCTTCGTCGGCCTGCCTTTCGCCGTGCGCACGGTGCAGCCGCTCATCGCCGAGATCGACAAGGAGATCGAGGAGGCCTCCGCGACGCTGGGCGCCACCCGCCGGGCGACGCTCCTCAAGGTGGTGCTGCCGCCCCTGATCCCGGCGGTGCTCACCGGCTTCGCCCTGGCCTTCGCCCGGGGGGTCGGGGAATACGGCTCGGTGATCTTCATCGCCGGCAACCTGCCCTATGTGTCGGAGATCGCCCCGCTCCTCATCGTCATCAAGCTGTCCGAGTTCGATTACGGCGGCGCGGCGGCCATCGCGACGATCATGCTCGGGATCTCGTTCCTGACCCTGCTCGCGATCAACCTGATCCAGTCCTGGTCCCGGAAGCGGTTCGGCTATGTCTGAGATCTTCTCGCCCGTCCGCCTCGCCGAGGCCCGGCCCGCCCCCGTGGCGGGGGAGGGGGCGGGGGTGCGCGCGCTCCTCATCGGGGTCGCGATCACCTTCCTCGCCCTGTTCCTCGTCCTGCCGCTGGCGGCGGTGTTCGTGCAGGCGCTCAGCCACGGGGTCGGCGCCTATCTCAACGCCTTCCGCGAGCCCGACGCGCTCTCGGCCATCCGCCTGACCCTGACGGTGGCGGCCATCGCCGTGCCGTTCAACCTCGTCTTCGGGGTGGCCGCCTCCTGGGCGATCGCCAAGTTCGAGTTCCCCGGCAAGACGTTCCTGATCACGCTGATCGACCTGCCGTTCTCGGTCTCGCCGGTCGTGTCGGGGCTGATCTACGTGCTGCTCTTCGGCAGCCAGGGCCTGTTCGGCGGCTGGCTGCAGGCGCACAACATCCAGATCCTGTTCGCCCTGCCGGGCATCGTGCTGGCGACGATCTTCGTCACCTTCCCCTTCGTCGCGCGGGAACTGATCCCGCTGATGCAGGAGCAGGGCTCGTCGGAGGAGGAGGCGGCCCTGACGCTCGGCGCCTCCGGCTTCCACGCCTTCCTCACCGTCACCCTGCCCAACATCCGCTGGGGCCTGCTCTACAGCGTCCTGCTCTGCAATGCCCGCGCGATGGGCGAGTTCGGCGCGGTCTCCGTCGTCTCCGGCCACATCCGGGGGCTGACGAACACGATGCCGCTCCACGTGGAGATCCTCTACAATGAGTACAACTTCGTCGCCGCTTTCGCCGTCGCTTCGCTCCTTGCAGCCCTCGCCCTTGTCACACTCGTCGTCAAATCCGTCCTCGAATGGCGCTTCAGCGACGAGCTCGCCGCGGGCCGGAAGCACTGAGCGTCCGTCGACGGCGATCCGCGTCGAGGCGGTCACGAAGACCTTCGACACGGCCGCGGTCCTGCACGACCTCTCCCTCGACGTGAGGGCGGGGGAGTTGCTCGGCCTGCTCGGCCCCTCGGGCTCGGGCAAGACGACGCTGCTGCGCATCATCGCCGGGCTCGACGCGCCGGATCGCGGGCGCATCCTGTTCGGGGGCGACGACGCCACCGGCCTGCCCGTGCAGCAGCGGGCGGTGGGCTTCGTGTTCCAGCACTACGCCCTGTTCAAGCACATGAGCGTGGCGGACAACATCGCCTACGGCCTCAACGCGCGGCGGCGGGCCGACCGCCCGGCCAAGGCCGAGATCAAGCGCCGGGTGGGGGACCTCCTCGACCTGATCCGCCTCTCGGGCTTCGGCGACCGCTACCCGTCGCAGCTCTCCGGCGGCCAGCGCCAGCGCGTGGCCTTGGCCCGCGCGCTCGCGGTCGAGCCGCGCGTGCTGCTGCTCGACGAGCCCTTCGGCGCCCTCGACGCGCAGGTGCGGAAGGATCTGCGCCGCTGGCTGCGGGAGATCCACGACCGCACCGGCCAGACCACGATCTTCGTGACCCACGACCAGGACGAGGCGCTGGAACTCTCCGACCGGGTGGCGGTGCTCGACCGGGGCCGCCTGGAGCAGGTCGGCACGCCGGACGAGGTTCAGGAGAACCCGGTCTCGGCCACCGTGCTGAAGTTCCTAGGGGATTCCGTCGAGGTCGAGGCCATCGCCGAGGGCGGCCGGGTGAGCGTGCGCGGCCGGGAGACCCCGGTGAGCGCGCCCCCCGGCGTCATCGGCCCGGTGAAGCTCTACGTGCGCCCCTGGCAACTCCAGCTGGTGGAGCTGGAGGCGGCGCATCTCTCGGGCACGGTGCGCTCCTCCTACCGCAGCCAGGGCCGCCAGCGGATCGAGGTGGAGGAAGCCGGCGGCCAGATCCTCGCCGTCGAGGATTTCGACGGCGTCCGCTACGCCGCCGGGCATCCGGTGGGGCTGCGGATCAACGGGGGGTATGTGTTCGGGTGAGGCCGCGAACGTCCAACCGGAGGCTCCACCCGTGTCCCACGCCCATCCCGACATCCTGGCCGCCATCGGCAACACGCCGCTGATCCGCCTGCGCCGGGCCTCGGAGGAGACCGGGTGCGAGATCCTCGGCAAGGCCGAGTTCCTCAATCCCGGCCTGTCGGTGAAGGACCGGGCGGCGCTCTCCATCGTGCGGGACGCGGAGGCGCGGGGCCTCATCCGCCCGGGCGGGACCATCGTGGAGGGCACCGCCGGCAACACCGGCATCGGGCTCGCCCTCGTCGCCGCGGTGCGGGGCTACCGGACGCTCATCGTCATCCCCGTCACCCAGTCGGAGGAGAAGAAGCAGACCCTGCGGCTCGCGGGCGCCCGCCTCGTCGAGGTGCCGGCCGTGCCCTTCGCCAACCCGAACAACTACGTCCACGTCGCCCGCCGCCTCGCGGAGGCCCTGGCCGCGCGGGACGAGGCGGGCGCCTTCTTCGCCGACCAGTTCGACAACGTCGCCAACCGCAAGGCCCATATCGACGGCACCGGGCCGGAGATCTGGGACCAGACCGGCGGCCGGGTCGACGGCTTCGTCTGCGCCGCCGGCACGGGCGGGACGCTCGCCGGAGTCGCGCAGGCCCTGCGCGCCCGCCATCCGGGGGTGACGATCGCCCTGTCGGACCCGGAGGGCTCGGCGCTGTATTCCGGCTACACCACCGGCACGTTCAAGGCCGAGGGCTCGTCCATCACCGAGGGGATCGGCCAGGGCCGGATCACCGGCAATCTCGACGGCTTCACCCCCGACCTGTCCTTCCGCATCCCGGACGGGGAAGCGCTCGGCCTCGTCTTCGGGCTGATGCGGGAGGAGGGGCTGTCGCTCGGCGGCTCGTCGGGGATCAACGTGGCGGGGGCGATCCGCCTCGCCAGGGAACTCGGGCCGGGCCACACCATCGTGACGATCCTGTGCGACGGCGCGGCGCGCTACGCTTCGAAACTGTTCAACCCGGCCTTCCTCGTCGAGCGCGGCCTGCCCGTGCCGGACTGGCTCGAGGCCCCCGTGGAGCCCCTGCCCGCATGGCACGTGTGAGCCCGCGCGCCGCATCCGGGAGCCAACTCACAAAAAACTGCGGATCCCCCTGAACAGAACGAATTGTCGCGGCGTTTGAACGGTCACGCTCGCTCCACGCGACCGGTCGGAGATCCGCTTCTATGTCCCTCGTTACCATTCTCCTCATCATCCTGATCATCCTCGCGTTCGGCGGCGGCGGTTTCCTCGGCGGCGGCGCCTATCGCGGCCCGGGCTTCGGCCTCGGCGGCATCCTGCTGATCGTCCTGATCGTCCTGCTGGTCACCGGCCGGCTCTGAGGCCCCCGGCCTCACCGGCAGGTGAGGCCGATCACGGCGGGCGCCGCTGCGGCGGGGCCCGCCTCCGTCGCCCCGGACGGGGCGATGCCCTTTCCCGCCAGGAACGCCGCGACCGCCGCCGCCGGCACGACCGGCAGGCTCATCGGCGGCGCCACCCCGGCGACGAGGCGCGGCGCGGCCGGATAGGCCGCCACAAGCCCCGCCAGACGCCCTTCGGGTCCGAAGAGCGGCGCCCCCGCCGAGCCCGGCTGCAGCGGCGCCGTCACCCGTCCCTCCGTCACCGTGCCCGGCACCGCCGACACGCCCTCCGCCCCCGCCGCGAGGGCGACGACCGGCCCGTCCGCGAGGCGCTCCGCCAGGGCCAGCGCCGCCGGCTTCGCGCCCGCGACCTCCACCAGGGCGAGGCCGGACGGATCGCGGGCGAGCGTTCCGGCGCATCCCTCCGGCACCACCGCCAGTACCCGGCCCGGCGCCACGGCGAGGCCGGTCGCCACGATTCTCGCAGGCGCGACGGCGGGCGGCGGGGAGGGCGCGGGCGTCGCGGCGACCGGCACCACCGCCGCCGGGAACGGCTCGAAGGCGTTCGCCATGGCGATCACGAAGCGGCCGACTTCCCCGGCGAGCGCCCGGTCGTAGCCGATCAGGAAGCCCCGGATTCCCTGCGGCCCGGAGGCGTAGCGGGTGTAGGACAGGCCGGTCGCCGTCTCGGCGGTGACGACGACGAAATCCGGCTTCTGCAGGCGGTACGTTACCTTGCGGCCGTTCAGCGGGGCGTTCGCCCGCTCGAACAGGCCCTCCAGGGTCTCGGCCTCCGGCGGATAGGCGCGGGTCTCCAGCGTCACCTTCCCGTCCGCGCTCTGCCAGCGGGTGCCGGAGGGGAGGGCGGTGCGCTTGGCGAGCAACGCCTCGGGCACGCCGACGACGGCGCCGCTGACGGGATCGGCCTGGACGCGGAACCGCGCGGCCCGGCGCGCCGCCTCGCCCGCCGCGCGCAACGCCGTCCTGCCCTCGCCGGTCAGGGGATCGGCGAGGCGGGCGCGGGCGGCGAAGGCCTGCAGCGCCTCGAAGGTGCGTCTCCCGAAGCCGCCGGAGACCACGCCGTTGAAGTCGCCGGTCCAGACCAGGGCGTCCTGCAGCGCCTTCCGCTCGGGCTCGGGCAGGGCCTCGAAGGCGGCGCGGGTGGCGTCCATCGCCGGATCGGCGGGTTTCGCGGCGGGCGGCGGCGGGGGCCGGGTCTGCGCAGAGGCGAGCCCGGCCGGCACCAGCAGGGCCAACGCCAAAATCCAAACAATCCGCCCGCATCCGATGGCGCTCAAATCGGCCTCCCGAATCCGACGCAAGGGTGGCAGAGCGCCCGCCCCCGCGCCAGGGGTTCGCGGCCGGACCCGACAGGACCGGCCTTCTGTCACCCCGCCAGACTTCCGCTCCGTCGTCGGGCGGCTAGTTGCGCTGGCCAAGAACGGCGCCGCGCGCCGGGCGCCGGTCGGCGCGCCGAGACTCAAGGCGCGGCCGACATGGGAGGCAGCCCGGTGGCGTTGAACCTGACGCAGAAGCTCGTCCAATCGCATCTCGCCGAGGGCGACCTCACCCCCGGCGGCGAGATCGCCCTCCGGATCGATCAGGCGCTGCTGCAGGACGTGCTCGGCGGCCTCGTGATGCTGGAATTGGAGGCGATGGGCGTGGAGCGCGTCGCGATCCCGCTCGCCGCCCAGTACATCGACCACAACCTCGTCCAGAACGATCATCTCAACGCCGACGAACACCTGTTCCTGCGCTCGGCGTGCCGGAAGTTCGGCGTCTGGTACTCGCGGCCGGGCAACGGGATCAGCCACCCGGTCCACATGCAGAGCTTCGGCAAGCCGGGCCAGACGATGGTCGGCTCGGACAGCCACACCCCGGCGGCCGGGTCGCTGGGGATGCTCGCCTTCGGCGCGGGCGGCGTCGAGGTGGCGCTGGCCATGGCCGGCGAACCCCTGCGGCTCCGGATGCCCCAGGTCTGGGGTGTGAGGCTCACGGGCGCGCTCCCCGATTGGGTGAGCGCCAAGGACGTGATCCTCACCCTGCTCGGCCGCCACGGGGTCGAGGGCGGGTTCAGCACGATCATCGAGTATCACGGGCCGGGGCTCGCTTGCCTCACGGCGATGGACCGGCACGTCATCGCCAACATGGGCGCCGAGATGGGCGCCACGACGAGCGTGTTTCCGGCCGACGAGGCCGTGAGGATTTTCCTCGACTGCGTCGGCCGGGGCGGGGATTTCGAAGCCCTCGCGGCGGACGAGGGTTGCACCTACGACAGGTCCGAGGAGATCGACCTCTCCACCCTCGTGCCGATGATCGCCAAGCCGTCGAGCCCCGGCAACGTCGTGCCGGTCTCGGAGGTGGCGGGCACCGAAATCTACCAGAGCTACATCGGCTCCTCGGCCAATCCGGGTTTTCGCGATTTCGCCGTCGCGGCGGCGATCGTGAAGGGCAAGCAGACCCACGACCGGGTCTCCTTCGACATCAACCCCTCGACGCGGGTGGTGCTGGAGACCCTGATCCGCGACGGGCAGCTCTCGGACCTGATCCATGCCGGGGCGCGGGTGCATCAGGCGGGCTGCAACGGCTGCATCGGCATGGGGCAGGCCCCCGCCTCGGGGCGCAATTCGCTCCGCACCGTGCCGCGCAACTTCCCCGGCCGCTCCGGCACGCGGGAGGACAGCGTGTTCCTGTGCAGCCCCGAGACCGCCGCCGCCTCGGCGCTGACCGGCGTCATCACCGATCCGCGCACCCTGGACATGCCCACTCCGCGCATCGTCCCGCCCGCGATGGTGCCCGGCAACACGACGATGCTGCTCGGCCCGCTGCCGGAAGCCGAGGCCCGCACCGTCCGGCTGGAAAAGTCCGAAAACATCACCACCCTGCCGGAACTGGGCAAGCTCGGCGCCGACATCCGCGTGCCGGTGATGCTCAAGACCGGCGACGACATCTCCACCGACGACATCATGCCGGCGGGCGCGCGGGTGATGCCCTACTGGTCGAACATCCCGAAGACCTCCGAGTTCACCTTCGAGCCCATCGACGACAGCTACCCGAAGCGGGCGAAGCAGGGCGGGGCGGAGCGCGCCGGCCACGCCATCGTCGGCGGCCTGAATTACGGCCAGGGGTCGAGCCGCGAGAACGCCGCGCTCGCCCCGCGCTACCTCGGGCTGGAGGTGGTACTGGCCAAGAGCTTCGCCCGCATCCACTGGCAGAACCTCGTGAATTTCGGGGTCCTGCCGCTCACCTTCGCCGACCCGGCCGATTACGACGGGCTGGAGATCGGCGACAGCGTCGAGATCACGGGCGTGGCCGAGGCCCTGGCGGCGGGCCGGGACATCACCGCCACGCTGCGCGGCAAGGACACGATCCGGCTCACCCACGGCCTGTCGCCGCGACAGGTCGAGGTGCTGCTGGCGGGCGGGGTCATCAATTGGCTGCGCGCCCGCCTCGGCAAGGACGAGCCGGCCCGCACGGTCGCCTGAAGCGCCTGACAAAAAGATCACCGGGAGAGTGCGATGAGTGCGGGCGACGCCCTGGCGCGCGAGGACGCGAAGGCCCCCTGGCATGCGGGCCTGACCCCGCGCCACTGGCGCATCCTCTGGGGCAGCTATCTCGGCTGGATCTTTGACGGCTACGAGGCGGTGGCCTTGGTCTATGCCCTGCGCCCGGCGCTCGGCACGATCCTGACGCCCGAACAGGCGCAGGCGCCGGCGTATTACGTCGGGCTCGCCATCGGCATCACCCTGCTCGGCTGGGGGCTGGGCGGCCTGATCGGCGGGATCGCGGCCGACTATATCGGCCGCAAGCGGATGATGATGATCTCCATCCTCGGCTACGCGGTGTTCACGGGGCTCACCGCCTTCGCCGAGAGCTTCGTCCAACTCGCGGCCCTGCGCTTCATCACGGGGCTCGCCATCGGCTCGGAATGGTCCACCGGCATCGCGCTGGTGGCCGAGACCTGGCCGAACCGGGCGCGGCCCAAGGGCTGCGGCTTCCTGCAATCGGGCTTCGGCGGCGGCGCGGTGCTCGCGGCCATCGTCTGGGCGGTGCTGGCGGCGACGAACCCGCTCGGCGACGAATCCTGGCGGATCATGTTCGCCCTCGGGGCGCTGCCGGCCCTCGTCTGCCTGTACCTGCGCCGGGCGCTCGACGAATCCGAGCAATGGATGCAGGCCCTGAAGGAGCAGCGCTGGGCGGCCACGTCCGACGGCGCCGGCCATGGGGCGAAGCCGGCGCAGCGGCCCTTCACCCTGGCCGAGATTTTTCGCGAACCGGAGAGCCGCCGCCGGGTGCTGCTCGCCACCGCGATGTCCTTCGCGACGACGGTGGGCTGGTGGGCGGTCTCGTCCTGGCTGCCGGCCTATACGGAGGGGCTCGCCAAGGCGGCGGGGGAGCCGGCCAACGTGTGGGGGCCGCGCATGGGCATCGTCTACAATGTCGGCGCCATCACCGCCTACGTCGTCTCGGGCTTCGTCGCCGACGCGATCGGCCGGCGGCCCTTCCTGATCGTCACCTATGTCGGCTGCATCGCCACGTCGCTCGCCTGCTACCTGTGGCACGGCGGGCTGATGCCGTTCCTGGCGCTGGCCTTCCTGAACGGCTTCTTCACCCTGGGCTTCGCCTTCTCGTGGATGGCGATCTACCTCGTGGAGTTGTTCACCCCGGCGGTGCGGGCGACGGCGGCGAGCGTCGTGTTCAACGGGGCGCGGCTCGTCGCCTGGATCTTCCCGATCATCGCCGGGCAGATCGTCACCTCCTTCGGCGGCGTCGCGGCGGCGGCGCTCACGATGTCGAGCGTCTACGTCCTGGGGCTGATCGTACCGTGGTTCATGCCCGAGACCACGGACCAGCCCCTGCCGGAGTGAAGAGATCCCCTCTCCCCGCTTGCGGGGAGAGGGCGCGGGCGGCCTAGTGCATCGATCCAGACGAAGGCGTCAGCCGTGTCTGGAAAAATTGATGCACAAACAAGAAGCTAGGGCAGAGACGCATGAACGGAGTGAGTGCGTCTCTGCACTAGTCCTCGTCGTCCTCGTCCTGGTGCCGGCCCTTGAGCTTGGCGAAGACCGAATCCGCGTCGAGCCGCTCGTCCCGGCCGCCGCGGCGGTCGTCCTCGTCCGGCTCCGGCTCGCGCTGGGTCGAGACCTCGGTCGGCAGGAGCGAGGCGCCGCCCTCGGCCGCCAGCGCCGCCGGACGGTCGGCCGCCGCCTTCTGCACCTCGAAGTCGAGGTTGATCTGGGTGGTGAGGCCCAGCGTCACCGGATCGAGGGGCTGCAGCGAGCCCGAGTTCCAGTGGGTGCGCTCGCGGATCTGCTGGATCGTCGACTTCGTCGTGCCGACGAGGCGGATGATCTGCGCGTCCTTCAATTCGGGGTGGTTGCGCAGCAGCCAGAGGATGGCGTTCGGCCGGTCCTGGCGGCGGGAGAGGGGCGTGTAGCGCGGCCCCTTGGTGGTGCGCTTGACCTCGGGCAGCTTCACCTTCGAGACGGCGGGCTTGAGCTTGTAGTGCGGCGCCTTCTGCGCCTTCTCGATCTCGTCGCGGGTGAGCTGGCCGGTGGTGATCGGGTCGAGACCCTTGATCCCCGCCGCGACCTCGCCGTCCGCGATGCCCTTCACCTCGAGGGGGTGGAGCTTGCAGAAATCGGCGATCTGCTCGAACGCGAGCGACGTGTTCTCGACCAGCCAGACGGCGGTCGCCTTGGGCATCAGCGGACCCTGGGACATCTCTTCACGCGGCTCCGACATGGCGGAACGGGCCGAACCGGGCATCGGTTCGCGGGCTCCGGGAACATCCCGGAGACCACCCGTCTCACGCTAAAAAAGGGGGATGCCGCCAGTATAGGCGCCCCCTCGAAGGGGCGCAATCGCCCGCGCACCGGATCGGGGCTTTGCCGCCGGTCTTCGCCAAGGGACCCTCTACTCCATGAACCCCGCCACGATGCGGGAGAATTCCGGGGTGCGCAGGTAGCCGTAGGACTTGTGGGTGTTCTCGCGCCCGTTCGGGGCGCGGTAGGCGTTGATCACCGGCACGTCGCGGATGCGCCCCCCCGCCTCGTTCGGCGGGAAGGCGTCCGCCAGATCCTCGCCCACGGTGGCGATGTCGTTGCGGTCCATCAGGTTCATCCAGGCCGTCACCGAACGGGGGACGGCGAGGTCGCCATGCTCCGCCGCGAGCTTGAGGCGCACCTCCGCAAGGCCGAAGGGCGAGCCGAGGGTGACGAGAGTCACCGGCCCCGCCACCGAGCCGTCGCGCTCGGCCAGCCGCAGCACGTCGTAGGCGATGAGCCCGCCCATGGAATGGGCGGCGAGCAGCAGCGGCCCTGCCCCGTGCCGGCCGAGGGCTTCGCGCAGCCGGGCGCGGGCGGCGTCCCGGAAGGCGTCGTCGTCATGGTAGCCCCAGAGGTCGTCGAGGCGGTATTCGAGGATCATGTCGTCCACCGGCGTGAGGCCGACCGCCTCCTGCAGGCTCGCCAGCCCCCGGTAGATCCGGTCCGTGACGGTCGCCTCGCGGCGGGCCGGCTCCCCGGCGGGGGAGGGGAACGGCCCGAGGCCGAGATCCGGCACGTAGGGCTCGCGGTTGTCCCCCTCGTTCAGGGGCGCGGGGTAGCGCAGGTCCGCCCAGTAGACGAAATCGAGGGAGACCGGGTCGTCGCGGCCGCAATTGCGCCGCAGGCCCTCGCGGATCGCCTCGGCCCACCAGCCCGCCTTCTCCTCGCGGGGCGGCTTGTTGGCGAGGCCGTGGATTCCGACGATGTGCTTCGTGATGGCCGCCTCCCACGGCTTGGCCGCAGGAGGGACACTCTAAATCAGAATGTCGCAGGCGCGACTGCGACAAAAATCCCAGACGCTTCAGTCGAACAGGCTGGAGACGCTCGACTCGGTGGCCGTCCGCCCGATCGCCTCGCCGAGCAGCGGCGCGATCGACATCACCCGGATGTTGCGGGCGAGCTTCACGGCCTGGGTCGGCTGGATCGAATCGGTGATGACCAGCTCCTTCATCCGCGAGGCGGCGATGCGCGAGACCGCGCCCCCCGAGAGCACCCCGTGGGTGATGTAGGCCGACACGTCCTTGGCGCCCGCGTTGAGCAGGGCCTCGGCGGCGTTCACCAGGGTGCCGCCGGAATCCACGATGTCGTCCACGAGGATGCAGGAGCGGCCGCGCACGTCGCCGATGATGTTCATCACCTCGGATTCGCCGGGGCGCTCGCGGCGCTTGTCCACGATGGCCAGCGGCGCATCGATGCGCTTGGCGACCACGCGGGCGCGGACCACGCCGCCCACGTCCGGCGAGACCACCATCCGGTCCTCGGGGGGCATCCGCTCCTTGATGTCGCGCACCATCACGGGCGCGGCGAACAGGTTGTCGGTGGGGATGTCGAAGAAGCCCTGGATCTGGCCGGCATGGAGATCGAGGGTGAGCACGCGGTCGGCGCCCGCCTCGGTGATGAGGTTGGCGACGAGCTTGGCCGAGATCGGGGTGCGGCCGGAGGTGCGCCGGTCCTGCCGGGCGTAGCCGAAATAGGGGATCACCGCCGTGATGCGCCGCGCCGACGACCGGCGCGCGGCGTCGATCATGATCAGCAGCTCCATCAGGTGGTCGTTCGCCGGGAAGGAGGTCGACTGGACGATGAACACGTCCTCGCCGCGGACGTTCTCCTGCAGCTCGACGAAGATCTCCATGTCGGCGAAGCGCCGGACCATGCACTTGGCCAGGGGCAATTCGAGGTAGGCGGCAATGGCCTCGGCCAAGGGCCGGCTCGCGTTGCCGGCGACGATCTTGATCGAGGATTTCATGCTGTCCCGCCCGTACGCGTCCCGTGCACCATGCAGGGAAGCGGCTTCCGCCCCGCGGGTACCGGGGCAGATCCATGACGGATGAGGCTCATATCAGCGGGGACCAAGTGTCACAATGGGTTCGTCGGCCGCTTCAGAACCGGCTGCGGCTCGAGCAGGCGGTGCAGGTGGACCACGAAGTAGCGGGTCTGGGCGCTGTCCACCGTGGCCTGCGCCTTGGCCCGCCACGCCGCCTGGGCGGAGGCGTAGTCAGGGTAGATGCCGACGATGTCGAGGCCCTTCACGTCGCGGAAGCGGATCCCGTCGAGGTTCTCGAGCTCGCCGCCGAATACGAGGTGGAGCCGCTGGTCGCTCTCGATCGTCGTGGCCATGATCTCTCCTCTCGCGGGCCCCGGCCTCGGGCCGATTCGGGGCTTCGCCGCGCGCCGGGGTCTTGCACTGCGGTCGCAGACGGCACCGGGAGCGTCAAGCCTCGCCGGAGCGGGCTGTGCTAGGATGGCGGGCATGAGCCGTTCGCACCCGCTCCCGATCCTCCTCCTCGCCGCGCTGCTGGCCCCCTGGCCGGCCCCCTGGCCGGCCTCGGCCCAGCAGGGCCTTCGCCTGAAGCCGGGGGAGAAGGCGCAGGCCGAGAAGGCGGCGCGGACGCCTGCCGCGCCGGTCATAGCCTGCCCCTCCGTCGCCAATTACCGGATGCTGATGCAGGCCGGGCCCGCCGCCGCCGCCGCGACGCTGGCCGACCCGAAGGCCGACCATCTCGGCTGCGCCGCCCTGCCGCGAAACCGGATCGGCGCCGTGGTCGACAAGGTGACGCTCGCCGGGCGCAGCTACGATTGCGCGGCGGTGAAGGACACCACCACCTGCCATTGGGTCGAGACGGGCCGGCTGCCGGCCGCCGGGGCCGAGGGCTGGCGCTGAGGGGGGGAGTGGAGTTGGAGTGGCGGAAGCGGATGGGAATCGAACCCACCGTACGCTGTTGGCGTACCGCTGGTTTTGAAGACCAGGAGGGCCACCAAACCCCGTTCGCCTCCACCGACCGGCCTATGCGCCGGAGTTCCGCCGGTCAAGGATCGGCGGCCTGCGGCGTCAGTCGGACGCAGGCGCGGGCGAGCCCTTGAGAGCCGGCAACGGGCCTATCGCGCGGCGCCGGATTCGTATTAATTCCGCCACACTGTTGTGGCCCTGCACCAGTCATGCCTCTCCTCTCCCGCTCCGGGAGCGCCGCCACCGGCCCCGATGCGGGCGGGTCCGGCCCCGCTCCAGACCCGACCGGCCCGGCCCCGCAGGCGGATTCGCCGCTCGCCGAGTCCCTGCGTCCGGGGCCACGGGGTCCGGGCTGGATCGGCGCGGCGGTGGTCGTCACGGCGCTGGTCTGCGCGCTGACCACCTTCCTGATCCTGGCCGGCGTCATCCGCGTCACGCCGACGCCGACCTACGGGATCACCCTTCTGGCCATCAACGTCGCCCTGGTGCTCGGGCTCGTGGTGATCATCGCCTGGGAGGCGCGGGTCTTCCTGCATGCCCGCCGGGCGAACGCCGCCGTGGCGCGGCTGCATTCGCGCATCGTCGGCCTGTTCTCGCTGATCGCGATCCTGCCGACGATCCTGCTCGCGGTGGTCGCCTCGGTGACGATCGACCGGGGCCTGTCGCTCGGCTTCACCGACCGGGTGCGGGACGTGGTGCTGAAATCCGTGGAGGTGGCCGACGCCTACCAGGAGAACCAGTGCCAGTCGCTCGCCCGCGAGATCCGCATCCTCAACGACGACCTGACGCGGGCGCGGCCGAACTTCGACGTGAACCGCACGTGGTTCGAGACCTTCCTGACCACGCGGGCGACCAATCTCGGCCTGCCGGTGGCGCAGATCATGCGCGGGCCCACCGACGTGGTGGCGCGGGCCAACATCGACGTGCTCAAGCAGGTGCGCCTGCCCTCGGCCGCCGCCTTCGAGGATGCGGGCAAGTCGACCGATCCGATCTGCCTGCTGCCCTCCGAGGGGCGCGTCTTCGCCGCCCTCCTGCGGATGCCCGCCTACGACGACGCGGTGCTGATGGTGCAGCGGGAGGTGAACCCGCTGGCCATCGAGTTCCCCGGCGTCTCCCGCGCGGCGGCCGCTGAGTACCTGACCTACGATTCCCTGCGCCGCTCCATCCAGATCACCTTCGCCCTGGTCTTCGTGCTGATCGCGCTGATCGCGCTGCTCTCGGCAGTGTGGTTCGGCCTGAACTTCGCCAACCGCTTCGTGGCGCCGATCCGGCGGCTCATCAACGCGGCCGACCAGGTCGCCTCGGGCAACTTCTACGCCCAGGTGCCCACGAAGAAGACCAGCGGCGACCTCGCGAGCCTCGGCGAGAGCTTCAACAAGATGACCCAGGAGCTGCGCCGCCAGCATGCCGGGCTGATGGCCGCCAACGACCTGATCGACGCCCGCCGCCGCTTCACCGAAGCGGTGCTGTCGGGCGTCTCCCCCGGCGTGATCGGCCTCGACGCGGCGGGCTTCGTCACCATCGCCAACCCCGCCGCCGAGCGGATGCTCGACCTCGGCAGCGACCGGCTGGTGGGCCAGCCGCTGGGGGTCGCGGTGCCCGAACTCGCCCCGGTGCTGGCCGAGGGCGAGGCCCGCCAGCGGGCGGTGCAGCAGCAGATCCAGCTCACCCGCACCCGGGGCGAGCGCAAGGAGGAGCGCACCGTCACGGTGCGCGTCACCGGCGAGCAGGCGCCGGGCGGGGCGCGGGGCGCGGTGGTGACGCTCGACGACATCACCGACCTCGTCCAGGCACAGCGCACCTCCGCCTGGGGCGACGTGGCCCGGCGCATCGCCCACGAGATCAAGAACCCGCTCACCCCGATCCAGCTCTCGGCGGAGCGGATCCGGCGCAAATACGGCAAGGTCATCCTCACCGACCGGGAGGTGTTCGACCAGTGCACGGCAACGATCGTGCGCCAGGTGGACGAGATCAAGCGCATGGTGGACGAGTTCTCGGCCTTCGCGCGGATGCCCAAGCCCGCCATCGCCCCCAACGACCTCACCGAGATCGCCAAGCAGAACCTGTTCATGATGCGCGTCGCGCACCCGGACATCGACTTCGCCTTCTCCGCCGAGGGCGGTGCGGGCGCATCGGAAAAGATCGTGGCGGCCTTCGACATCCGGCTGCTCAGCCAGGTGATCACCAACATCCTCAAGAACGCCGTCGAGGCGGTCTCCGAGGTGCCCCCCGACGTGCTCGGCAAGGGCAAGATCGCCCTGGGGCTCGCCGTCGAGGACGGGTTCGCGGTGATCACGGTGACGGATAACGGCAAGGGTTTCCCCGCCGAGGGGCGCCAGCGGCTGTTGGAGCCCTACATGACCACCCGCGAGGGCGGCACGGGGCTCGGGCTTGCCATCGTCAGCAAGGTGCTCGAGGAGCACGGCGGCGGTATCGCCCTCAACGACAACCCCGCCGGTCGCGGCGGGCAGGTACGGATGCGGGTGCCGCGTGAAGCCGGTCCCGAGCGGCCACCGACCACGCCAGAGGAGAAGGGCGCCGCACCGACGGCCCCCCGGATCGCGGAGATGCAGGCATGAGCGCCGATATTCTGATCGTCGACGACGAGGCCGACATCCGCGACCTCGTCGCCGGCATCCTGGACGACGAGGGCCATCGCTGCCGCACGGCGGGCGGCTCGGACGAGGCGCTGAGCGCCATCGAATCCCGGCGTCCGCACCTCGTCTTCCTCGACATCTGGCTGCAGGGCTCGCGCCTCGACGGGTTGCAGGTGCTCGACCTGATCAAGGCCGCCCATCCCGACCTGCCGGTGGTGATGATCTCCGGCCACGGCAACATCGAGACCGCCGTCTCGGCCATCAAGGCGGGCGCCTACGACTTCATCGAGAAGCCGTTCAAGGCCGACCGGCTGATCCTCGTGGCCGAGCGGGCGCTGGAAGCCTCCCGCCTGCGCCGCGAGGTGCGCGACCTCAAGGCCCGCTCCGGCTCGGCCGACCAGATCGTCGGCGGGTCGCTGGCCATCAACCAATTGCGCCAGACCCTGGAGCGCGTCGCCCCCACCAACGCGCGGGTGATGATCACCGGGGCGCTGGGCTCGGGCAAGGAACTCGCCGCGCGGACCCTGCACCGGGCCTCGACGCGGGCGAACGGCCCCTTCGTGCTGCTCAACGCCGCCACCATCCTCCCCGAGACGATGGAGGCCGAGCTGTTCGGCGTCGAGGGCGAGAACGGCCGCCGGGTCGGCGCCCTGGAGGAGGCCCATGGCGGCACCCTCTACCTCGACGAGGTGGCGGACATGCCCCGCGAGACGCAAGGGCGGATCCTGCGCGTCCTCGTGGACCAGAACTTCCAGCGGGTCGGCGGGACGACGCGGGTCCACGTCGATGTCCGCATCATCTCCTCCTCCTCCCGCGACCTGCAGGAGGAGATCGCGGCGGGCCGCTTCCGCGAGGACCTGTTCCACCGCCTCTCGGTGGTGCCGATCCGCGTGCCGGCCCTGTCCGAGCGGCGCGAGGACGTGCCGGAGCTGATCCGCTTCTTCATGGACAACATCTCGGGCCAGACCGGCCTGCCCAAGCGCGTGATCGCCGAGGACGCGATGGCGGTGCTCCAGTCGCACAACTGGCCGGGCAACGTCCGCCAGCTGAAGAACAACGTCGAACGGCTGATGATCCTGACCCAGGCCGACCCGGACCAGGAAGTCACCTCCGAGATGCTGCCCTCGGAGATCGGCGCCCTGGTGCCCACCACCCCGGCCGGGGCGGGGGGCGAGAAGCTGATGAGCCTCGCGCTGCGCGAGGCCCGCGAGATCTTCGAGCGCGAGTACCTCGTGGCGCAGATCGCCCGGTTCTCGGGCAACATCTCGCGCACCGCCGAATTCATCGGCATGGAGCGTTCGGCCCTGCACCGGAAGCTCAAGTCCCTGGGAATCGGGCCGTAGGGCCGGCCCGAGGCGATAAAGCCGCTGCCGTTCCGTCACGCCCCGCGCGGAACGGCCCTTGCTTCGGCTCACGCTTTGGAATGCAAATGCTTTATACGGAGCCGTCGGCGGGACATCGGACAATTCCGCAGGCGGCGGACCATCCCGAACCGGGCACTCCCATCGGGACAACAAACAGGCGAAGAAAATGGCCGGCGAGCGCGCACAGAACCTTCAGGACACCTTCCTCAATCATGTCCGCAAGAACAAGATCCCGCTGACGATCTTCCTCGTCAACGGCGTTAAACTGCAAGGCGTCGTAACTTGGTTTGACAACTTCTGCGTGCTGCTGCGCCGGGACGGTCATTCCCAGCTCGTCTACAAGCACGCCATCTCGACCATCATGCCGGGCCATCCGGTTCAGCTCTTCGAGCCGGACGAGACGCCCGAGAAGGCGTAAGACCTCGCCCTCTCCCCGATCCAAAGGGAGAGGAGCCAGCCGGTTGGCATCCGCCCCGCCCGCGCCCATATGAGCGTGAGCGAACAAGAGCGAACCGGCGAGCGCCATTTCTGCATGAGCGAGACTTTGACCTCGGGTGAGGCCCGCCTCCGGGCCCACGCGGCGCCCGAGGGCGAGATCGCCGCCTCGACCCGAACCCTGGTGATCGGCCCCTACCTCGCCCGCAACGCGGGTCCGGCGAGCCGGGTCGCCGCGCCCTCCCGCTCGGTGGAGGCGCGGCTCGACGAGGCGACCGGCCTCGCCGCCGCCATCGAGCTCGACGTCACCCAGAGCCTGCCCATCACCCTGCCGCGCATCCGGCCCTCGACCTATCTCGGCAAGGGCCGGGTCGATGAGATCGCCGGGCTGGTCAAGGCCGAGGAGATCGGCCTCGTGGTGATGGATTGCGCCCTCTCGCCCGTGCAGCAGCGCAACCTCGAGAAGGCCTGGGGCGCCAAGGTCATCGACCGCACCGGCCTGATCCTGGAGATCTTCGGCCGCCGCGCCTCCACCCGCGAGGGCACGCTGCAGGTCGAACACGCGCACCTCGCCTATCAGAAGTCGCGCCTCGTCCGGTCCTGGACCCACCTGGAGCGCCAGCGCGGCGGCTTCGGCTTCCTCGGCGGCCCCGGCGAGACCCAGATCGAGGCCGACCGGCGGATGATCCAGGAGCGCATGACCCGGATCGAGCGCGATCTCGACGCCGTCGTGCGCACACGCGGCCTGCACCGGCAGAGCCGGGCGCGGGTGCCGTACCCGATCGTGGCGCTGGTGGGCTACACCAATGCCGGAAAGTCGAGCCTGTTCAACGCCCTGACCCGCGCCGAGGTCACGGCCAAGGACATGCTGTTCGCGACCCTCGACCCCACCGCGCGGGCGACCAAGCTGCCCCATGGCGAGACGGTGATCCTCTCCGACACGGTGGGCTTCATCTCCGACCTGCCGACCCCGCTCATCGCGGCCTTCCGCGCCACGCTGGAGGACGCCATCGAGGCCGACGTGCTGCTGCATGTGCGCGACGTCAGCCACGAGGACAACGCGGCCCAGGCCGAGGATGTGGGGCAGGTGCTGCACGAACTCGGCATCGACACGGCGGATGGCCGGCTCATCGAGGTCTGGAACAAGGCCGACCTGCTGGACGAGGACGAGCGCAAGCGGCTCTTCAACCTCTCCGGCCAGGGCCGGGTGCGCAACGACCGCGACAGCGACGCGCCGGTCCTCGTCTCGGCGCTGACGGGGGAGGGGCTGTCCGCCCTCATCAGCCGGATCGAGGCGCGGATCGCGAAGTCGCGCACGAGCTTCGCGGTGTCCCTGCCGCCGGAGGACGGGGCCGCCCTGCACTGGCTCTACGAGAACGCCGAGATCCTCGACCGGCGCGCGGAGCCGGACGGGACGCTGCACCTCGCCGTGCGCGTCGCCCCCGAGAAGGAGCCGCGCTTCCTCAACCGCTTCGGCGGCGCCCGCCGCCTCGGGCGCGCCGGATGACACCGCCTGCGACGGCGGTCCCCGAGACCGCCCACGACGCCGCCCTGCGGGTGATGCAGGAGGGTGGGCAGCCGCGTCTCACCGCGCTGCGGATCGTCATCCTCCTCGTGCTGCTCATGGCCGCCCAGGCCTATGACGGCTCCCTGCACGCCCTGAGCCATTGGTTCATCCTGGGCCTCTACGGCCTCGGCACGGTGTGGTTCGGGCTCGGCGAGCGGGGGCGGAGCCGGTCCGCGACGGCCTATTCCTGGGCGGGGACCGGCCTCAACGCCGTGCTCGCGGTCTACGTCATCGTGGAGCACATGCTGGCCGGGGGCGGCACGGGGGAGGGCGCCGACGCGGTGAGCCGCCTGCCCGCCTACCTGCTCCTGCTGCAGACCGGCCTGAGCATGCAGGTGTCCCACACCCTGCTGTTCTGCGCCATCGTCACCGCGAGCTGGGTGGCCGCCTTCCTCGTGGGGCTCGCCTACCCGGGGCTGTTTCCCGGCCTGAACGGCGACGCGCCGATGCAGGTGATCGGGCTCGCGACCTTCGTCGCCACGGGCCTCCTCGTCATCGACGGCGTCACCCGCCTGCGCCGGGCCGTGGACCGGACGCTGGAGGTGGAGGGCGAGCGCGGGCGGCTCGCCCGCTTCGTGCCGAACGCCGTCGCCCGGGACCTCGCCCTGGACGCGATGGGCCTCCACCGCCGCCATGCCTGCCTGCTGATCCTCGACATCCGGGGCTTCTCGGCCCTCAGCCAGCGGCATCCGCCGGAGGAGATGGTGGCCGCCCTGATGGCCGTGCGGGCGCAGACGCAGGCCGCGGTGGCCGCGCAGGGGGGCATGGTCGACAAGTATATCGGCGATGCGGTGCTGGCGCAGTTCATCACCGGCACGGCGGAGGAGCAGGCCCGCGCGGCGGCGGCCTGCGCCCTCGACGTCCAGGCCCGCCTCGCGGCGGTGAACGCCCGGCGCCGGGCGGAGGATCGCTTCGAGATCCGCACCGCCACGGCGATCCATGCCGGCACCCTCCTCGTCGGCGTGTTCGATGACGGGGTGAGGGCCGAGTACACGGTGCTCGGGCCGGCGATGAACATGCTGGCCCGCATCGAGGTCCGCGCCAAGGCCGCCGACCTCGCCATCGCCGCCTCGGAGGAGATCGTGCGCCTGCTGGGCGGCCCCTTCGCGACGCCGTTCCGGCCGCACCCGGTCCCCGGCACCGAGACGGAGCACGGCGCCCTCTACACGATCGACGCGGAATCCTAGCGGATCACCTCGACCGCGCCGATATGACCGGCGACCAGGGCCGCACCGGGTTCGTCACGCAGCAGAGCGATCACGGCGGAGGTGTCGAAGACGACGGAACTCACGGTTTGGCGTTCTCGTCGGCACGGCGCTCCTGCAGGAAAGCATCGGTATCCGCATCGTGCTTGGCGTGCTGGCGGTAGAGAGCCTGAAGCTTGGCGACCACGTCACTGATGGGCGACAGGCGCACGTCTTCCCCATCGACCGTGACGATGATCCGTGTCTCGCCCGTCACCCCCATCGCTTCGCGCACCGCCCGTGGCAGAACCATTCGACCGTTGGCTGCCAGTTTCACATCGGTGACAAACGCCATTCGAGCCTCGCAGCCTCATGAATGCCACTCTGCCCTATAGCATTTTCAGGGCGCGATGGCATTCGAGACCTTGAAACAGCCCTCCCGATCACGTTCCCGTGCGCCAGGAACTCCCTTGTGCGCGACCGGTTCGCCTGCGGCAGCGCGTGGCTGCGGAGAGTTCATTCCCATGAAGAAGACCGTCCTCGGCGCGCTGCTCGTCCTCGGGCTCGCCGCCGGCACCGCCGCCCCGTCCTTCGCCTCGCCCGGCGACGGCCTCGACCGCGACGCCGCCGCCCAGGGCAACGGCCGTTTCGGCAACATGCACAGCGAGGCCCGGATGGGCTCGCGGGCCGCGATGATGCGCGGCCACGGCATGCGCCCTCACCGTCATGCCCATCACCGCCGCCACCATCACTGATCGCCGAACCGGCGCGCCGGGTGCATTCCCCTCCGCCGCCGCGTGCTCTACGTGGCAGCGGCGGGGGCATCGCCCCACGCGCCGGGATGGGGGGATCATGGTCGGGATCGGACGAATCGCGCGGCTCGCCTGCGGGCTGCTGGCGGCGGGGCTCGCCCTCGCGGGGCCGGCCTCGGCCCAGACCAAGCCGCCCCTGGTCTTTACCGGCATCCCCGATCAGGACGAGAGCCGCCTCGTGGAGCGGTTCGGCAAGGTCGCGCAGTATCTCGAAGGCAAGCTCGGCGTGCCGGTGCGCTACGTGCCGGTGAAGAGTTACCCGGCGGCGGTCACGGCCTTCACCAACGGGCAGGTGCAGCTCGCGTGGTTCGGCGGCTTCACCGGGGTCCAGGCTCGCAAGGCGGTGCCGGGCTCGCAGGCCATCGCGCAGGGCGCCGAGGATGCGGCCTTCCGCTTCTATCTCATCGCCAACGCCGCCACCGGCCTCGCCCGCGCGGCGGAGTTTCCGAAATCCATCGCCGGCAAGACCTTCACCTTCGGCGCCCGCGCCTCGACCTCCGGCCGGCTGATGCCGGAATACCGGATCCGCGAGGCCTTCCCCGGCAAGAGCCCCGAGCAGGTCTTCTCCCGCGTCGGCTTCTCCGGCGACCATTCGCGCACGATCCAGCTCGTGCAATCCGGCGCGTTCGAGGTCGGCGCCGTCGACTTCTCCGTGTGGGACCTCGACTCCAAGGCCGGCAAGGTCGATCCGAAGGCCGTCTCGGTGATCTGGGAGAGCCCGCCCTTCCCCGATTACCAGTGGACGGTGCGCGGCGACGTGGATGCGACCTACGGCGCCGGCTTCACCGAGAAGCTCCGGGCGGCGCTCGTGGGCGTCACCGATCCGGCGATCCTCGAACCGTTCGGGCGCTCGAAGTTCATCCCCGTCACCAACGCCGCCTACGAACCGTTGATCGAGGTCGGCAAGGCGACGGGCCTGCTCGACTGATCCGGGACAGGCCGGTGTCCGAACCCCTCCTCGTCCTCAAGGGCGCGCGGGCCGCCTATGGCGGGCGCGAGGTGCTCTCGGGCATCGACCTGACGATCCGCGCGGGCGAGCGCGTCGCCCTGATGGGCCGCTCCGGCGCCGGCAAGTCTACCCTGCTCGGGCTGATCCGCGAGCGGATCCCCGAGCAGGTCGCCCTGGTGCCGCAGGCCGCCGCCCTGGTGCGGACCCTGACCGTGTTCCACAACGTCTACATGGGCCGCCTCGACCGCCGCCCGACCCTGCACAACCTGCGCACCCTCGTCCGCCCGGCCAAGGCCGACATCGCCGCGGTGGAGGCGGTGCTCGCCCGCGTCGCCATGGCGGACAAGCTCTGGGCGCGGGCGGGGGAGTTGTCCGGCGGGCAGCAGCAGCGGGTCTCGGTGGCCCGCGCCCTCTACAACGGCCGCCCGGTCCTCGTCGGCGACGAGCCGGTCTCGGCGCTGGACCCACGCCAGGGCGCCGCCGTCCTCGCGACCCTGGCCGCGACCCACGAGACCCTGATCCTCGCCCTGCACGACATCGCCCTGGCGCAGGCGCAGGCCGACCGCATCGTGGTGCTGGAGGCCGGGCGCATCGTCCTCGACGCCCCGGCATCCGAGGTCGATCCCGCCCGGCTCAGGCCGTTCTACGAGGCCGCCTGATGCGCCTCGCCCCGCGCCTGCCGGGCTATCGCGTGGTGAGCGGCGGGTTCGCCCTCGCCGCGCTGCTCTGCCTCGCCGTGGCGGACCTGCACGTCACCACCCTGCACCCGTTCGCGGAACTCTCGCGACTCCTCGCCGGGCTGATCCGGCCGGATGTCGGGTCCGTCGAGGGCTGGAGCGTCGTCTACACGGTCGCCTTCGCGGTGCTGGGCGTCGGGTGTGGGGCCGGGGTGGGGTTCCTGCTCGCCATCCCCTTCGCCCATTCGCGGACCGTGCGCGTGACCTGCGCGGGCCTGCGCTCGGTGCACGAACTGTTCTGGGCGCTGCTGCTGATGCAGGTCTTCGGCCTCTCGGCGACGACCGGCGTGCTCGCCATCGCGCTGCCCTATGCCGGGATCTGCGCCAAGGTCTATTCGGAGATCATCGAGGAGGCGGACCTCTCGGCCCTGCGCGTCCTGCCGCCTCGGACGGGGGCGGTCTCGGCCTTCGCCTATGCCCGCCTGCCCGACCTCGCCGGGCGCTTCGCGGACTACACCCTCTACCGCCTCGAATGCGGGATGCGCTCCAGCCTCGTGCTCGGCTTCATCGGCCTGCCGACCATGGGCTTCACCCTCGAATCCGCCTTCCGGCAGGGGCGCTACGCCGAGGCCGGGGCGCTGCTCCTCGTGTTCTACGCGCTGATCGGGACGCGGCGGCTCTGGGTGCGGCGCTGGACCGTGCCGTTCCTCCTCGTGGGCGCCCTCCTGGCCCTGCCGCCCGCCATCGGCCATGCCGCGATCGGCCCGAGCCTCGTCCGCTTCCTCACCCACGACATCGTGCCCGCGCCGCTGCGGGGCGGGGAGGGGTCTTGGATGTCCCTTTGGGCGTGGTTCCGGCCGATCCTCACCGATCAGATCCTGCCCGGCGCCGCGCAGACCCTGGTGCTGGCGCAGATCGCCCTGGTGGCGACGGCGATCGGGGCGCTGCTCCTGTTCCCCCTCACCGCCCGGCGCTTCACCGGGCCCCTGGGGCGGCCCTTCGGGCGGGTGCTCCTCGTCGTGGTGCGCTCCACGCCGGAATACATGCTGGCCTATCTCTGCCTGCAGCTGCTCGGCCCCTCGATGCTGCCGGCGATCATCGCCCTGTCGCTGCACAATGCGGGGATCATCGGCTACCTGATGGGCCGGCACGCCGACGCCATCCCCTACCGGCCCGACGCGCCGCGGGGGCTGAACCTCTACGCCTACGAGACCCTGCCCCGGCTCTATGGGCAGTTCCTGGCCCTCCTCCTCTACCGCTGGGAGTTGATCCTGCGGGAGAGCGCCATCTTCGGCATCCTCGGGGTGACGACCCTCGGCTTCTACGTCGATGCCGCGATCTCGGAGCTGCGCCTCGACGTGGCCGTGGTGCTGATCGCGGCCACCGCCCTCATGACGATGGCCGTCGATGCGCTCTCCCGCGCCCTGCGCCGGGGCTTGCGGATCACCGACCTGCCGACGCGGCTCTCGGATCAGGCCTGATCACCACTTGTAGCTCAGGCTCGCCAGCACCCGGCGGGCGTCGCCGTAGAAGCACGAGTTGAAGGCCTGGCAGGAGGAGACGTAGCGGCGGTCGCCGATGTTCGTGGCGGTGACGGCGAGCCGCCAGCGGTCCCAGTTGTAATGGACCTGCGCGTCGAACAGCACGTAATCCGGCACCCGGTAGAGGTTGGCCGTGTCCGCGAAGGAGCGGCCGAAGTAGCGCACGCCGCCGCCGAAGCCGAAGCCGCGCAGGGCGCCCACGGGGATCGTGTAGTCGAAGAAGGCGTTGGCGAAGTTCTCCGGCACGTTCACCGGCACCTTGCCGAGGATGTCGGCGCCGCCGCGCTCGTTGGTGAGCCCGTAGATCGTGTAGGAGGCGGCGACGTCGAGGCCCTCGAACACGTTCGCCACCAGCTGCGCCTCGAAGCCTGTGGAGCGGACCTCGCCGAGCTGCACCTGGAACAGGGTGTTCACCGGGTCCGGCGTCAGGGTGTTCTTGCGGTGGATGTCGAAGCCGGCCAGCGTCAGGAAGTAGCCCTGGCCCGGCGGCTCGAACTTCACGCCGCCCTCGATCTGCGTGCCCGTCTCCGGCTTGAACGTGTCGCTGAGGCGGCCGGTGCCGATCAGCGGCTGGAACGAGGTCGAGTAGCTGACATAGGGGGCGAGCCCGTTGTCGAAATTGTAGATCAGCGCCGTGCGGTAGGTCGTGCCGTTGTCGCTGCGGCCGGTGTTGCCGAGGCCGTTGTTGAGCTTGTCGACCACCCGGTTGTCGGCGAAGTCCTGGCGCCCGCCGAGCAGCAGGGTCAGCCGGTCGGTGATCTTGATCTGGTCCTGCACGTAGAGGCCGAGCTGCGTGAAGGTGTTGGAATTGATCAGGTACGGGCTCGGGATTCCGTCCGCGCCCGCATAGACCGGCGCCACGATGTTGAGGTTCGAGGCCGGGAACAGCGACGCCTGATTGTCGGTCAGGCGGTAATCCTTGTAGTCGAGCCCCATCAGCACGTCGTGGCGGAAGAACCCGTCCGAGAAGCGCGCCTCGGCCTGGTTGTCGACCTGGAAGATGTTCACGCGGGCATGGTCGCGGAACTGGTAGCGGGCGAGCTGGGTCTGGGTCGCGTCGCCGAAGGCGTAGCCGAGCTGGCCGATGTCGGAATTCTGGAAGCTCTCGCCGAACGAGTAGCGCAGGTTCTGGCGGAAGGCCCAGGTCTCGTTGAAGACGTGCTCGAACTCGTAGCCGAGGAAGGCCTGATCGCGCTGGTAGGTGTTGAGCCGCGCGTCGCCGACGTTGAGCGAGCGGGGGATGCGCAGGCCCAGCGCCTGCGGCCGCACCGTGCCGATATACGGCAGGAAGTTCGCCGTGACGGCGGTGTTGTCGTGCTGGAACGAGGTGAGCACCGTCAGGCTCGTCGACCCGTCGGGGCGGTAGGTGACGCTCGGGGCGATGGAGTAGCTGTCGTCGGGGGCGCCATCGACCTGCGTGCCGCCGTTCCGGCCGTAGCCGGTGACGCGGTAGAACCAATGGCCCTCCTTGTCGGCCGGACCGCCGAAATCGTAGGCCGCGTATTTCTGGCCGAAGGAGCCGCCGCCGACCTCGACATATCCGAAGGGCTCGGTGGTCGGCCGCTTGCTCACCTGGTTGACGATGCCGCCGGGGGAGCCCGCGCCGAACAGCACCGCCGCCGGGCCGCGCAGGATCTCGATCCGCTCCAGGCCGAACGTGTTCACGTTGAAGTAGCCGAAGCCGTAGTTCAGCGTCTGCAGGCCGTCGCGGTAGATGCCGTAATCGCTGACGTTGAAGCCGCGCAGGTAGATGAAGGTGTTGCGCGTGTCGAAGCCGAAGGAGCCGGAGAAGGCGCCGGCCACGTACTGCGTCGCCTGGGTCAGGGTCTGGGCGTTCTGAGAGTCGATCTGCTTCCGGCCGACCACGGTGATGGATTGCGGCGTCTCCACGAGCCGCGTGTTGGTCTTGGTGGCGGTGGCCGAGCGCGTCGCCACGTAGCCGGCGACAGGCCCGCGCGGATCCTCAACGCCGGCGGGCGAGCCGATGGAGGCGCCCCCCGCCACGGGCCCCGTCACCCCGCCCGCGCCCCGGCTCTCGACGCTGATCTCGTCGAGCTGGACGCTCGCGCCGCCGCGCGGCGTGGCCTCCTGCGCGCGGGCGGCCGTCAGGGCGGCGAGGGAGGTGCCGGCGAGGATGAGGGCCCGCAGGGCCCCCTTGCATGTACGACCGACTCTCACTGCCCCACTCCCCGAACGGCCAGCCATCCCCGTTCACCGGGAGGTCCCGGCGCGGCTGCCATGTTGTTTAGAACTATGATAAACTATTGCGCCGACTGCGCTTTTCAGAATGGGTACGTGGCAAAGGACACGCTCGCAAGGGCGTCGCGAACGCTTACGCAACCCTGTGGCGAATCGATCACGCCCGCGCGAGGCGGCCCCTCACGGGCGCACGCGCCCGGACAGCCAGCCCATCAGGGTGTCGGCGACGAGGTCGCTGTTCTTCTCGACCATGACCATGTGGCCGTTGCCCCGCACCTTCTGGTCGGCGAGGTGGATCACCTCGGGCTTGGCGCCGGCCTGGGCGAGGAAGGCGGCGGTGCAATCGTCGTAGGTGGCGTGGAAGGAGGCCTCCGCCGTCACGATCACGGCGGGCACCTTGGCGATGTTGGGCAGGGCGCGGACGGGCTCGCCCTGCAGCCAGCAGCGGACCTGCCCGTCACCGGGGGCCTTGGCCTGCTGCACCACGGCGAGGTCCTCCGGCGTCTTCACCGGGGGCGCGAAGGTCAGGGGCATGCGGGTGATGCCGTAGGCGCGGGCGCGGCCCTCGCCGGTCTTCTCCCAGAAGTCCTTGCCGCCCCGGAACTTCACGTCGAAGAAGGGCGGACCGCCCGGCTCGACGGCGATATGCGCCTTCACGAGGTCGGGGCGGGAATCCGACAGGGCCCAGCCGAACAGCGATCCCTGGCCGTGGGTGACGAGGATGACCGGGCCCGTCCGGTCGAGGAGGGCGCCGAGCGCCGCATCGACCAGATCCTCCGTCTGCTGGGAATTGGCGAGGTAGGGGACCTGGCTCGCGTAATACTGGTCGAAGCTCGGGTTGCCCTGGACGCCCGGCCCGCCGGCCCATTGGGTGTGCAGCTTGGCCTGCGGATAGAGGTCGTAGACCTCCGGCGCGGTGAAGGTGCGCTCCAGATCGCGGGTGCCGAGGCGGTCGTAGGGGCCGTAGACCTCCGGGTTGGTGCCGGAGCGCCCGCGCCCGACCTGATCCACCACGTAGACCTGGTAGCCCCATTCCACGAAGCGCTGCGCCCAGCCGGAGCGGCCGTCCGGCGTGGTCATGAAGTTGAGGCCGCTCTGGGCGAGGCCGTGGACCATCACCACGGGATAGGGCTGCGTGACCTTCGCGGAAGTGCGGACCTCCACGAACATCTGCCCGACCATCAGGGTCTTCTCGCCGACCTTCTGGTAGCGGCCGCCGACGAAGAAGTAGCTCGCCCGCGTCACCGGATCGCCGGGCGCCGGGGCGGCGGGTTCGTTGGCGGGCCGGGCCACCGTGCCCTGCGCCAGGGCGGCGGAGGCACCGGGACCTCCCGCGAAAAGGCCTCCCACGACGATGAGGCCTGCGATCCGCGCCGCCGTCACCGCGCCGAAACCCCGCCCGTACCGACCCATCCGATCCCCCGCGTCATGCCGCGACCGTCGCGGGCACCTGTGAACGCCCGCGCCCGCGCCACATATCCAATGGCCGGCGGCGGCGCATCGGGTCTCGCTACGCGATCCGCATGACGATTCGTGTGGCGGGGGGCCTGCGTCACCGCATCCCCCGGCTGCATGCCAGCCTCACCGCCGGGGAATCTGGCGGAAGCGGTCGGGGATCGCCACCTTGGGTCGGCGTACAGGAGGAACCTCACGTGGATCCCACACTCGCCCAGGCCGTCCTCGCCGCCGGACTCGCCGCGATCGGCCTTGCCGCGCTCCAGGCCTCCCTGGCCCCCCGCCGGATGCCGGTACGGGTGAAGGCGAGCGCGTCCCGCCGCCCGCGCCGGGACTGAGCCGTCAGGCGCCGTCCGTACCCTCGCGGGCGCGGGCGCGCAGGATGTATTTCTGCACCTTGCCGGTGGAGGTCTTGGGCAATTCGCCGAAGATCACGTGGCGCGGCAGCTTGTACGAGGCGAGCCGCCCCCGGCACCATTGGATGAGGTCGTCGGCGGAGGCCGAGGCCCCCGGCTTCAATTCGACGAAGGCGCAGGGGGTCTCCCCCCATTTCGGGTCGGGCCGGGCCACGACGGCGGCGGCCGTCACCGCCGGATGCTTGAACAGGGCGTCCTCGACCTCGATCGAGGAGATGTTCTCGCCGCCGGAGATGATGATGTCCTTCGAGCGGTCCTTCAGCTGCACGTAGCCGTCCGGGTGCTTCACCCCGAGGTCGCCCGTGCGGAACCAGCCGCCCTTGAACGCCGCCTCCGTCGCCGCCGGGTTCTTGAGGTAGCCGCGCATCACGACGTTGCCGCGCATCATCACCTCGCCCATCGTCTTGCCGTCGGCGGGCACGGAGTCCATCGTCTCGGGGTCGCGGACGTCGAGGGCTTCGAGCACCGGATAGCGCACGCCCTGCCGCGCCTTCTTGGCGGCCCGCTGGTCGGCGGAGAGGGCGTCCCAATCCGCGTGCCACGCGTTGACTACCGCCGGGCCGTAGCTCTCCGTCAACCCGTAGAGATGCGTGACGTCGAACCCGGCCTCGGACATGCCGGCGAGCACCGCCTCCGGCGGCGGGGCGGCGGCGGTGAAGAACGACACCCGGCGGGGGAGGGGGCGCCGCTCCGCGTCCGAGGCGTTGATGAGGAGCTGCATCACCACCGGCGCGCCGCAGAGATGCGTGACGCCGTGCTCGGCCATCAGCCGGTACATGGCCTCGGCCCGCACCTGCCGCAGGCAGACATGGGTGCCCGCCACCACCGAGAGGGTCCAGGGGAAGCACCAGCCGTTGCAGTGGAACATCGGCAGGGTCCACAGATAGACCGGGTGCTGGCCGAGCCCGCCCGTCACCACGTTGCCGAGCGCCAGCAGGGCCGCGCCGCGATGGTGGTAGACCACGCCCTTCGGGTCGCCCGTGGTCCCGGACGTGTAGTTCAGGGAGATCGCGTCCCACTCGTCCGCGGGGAGGGGCCATTCCGCCTCCGGGTCCCCGGCGGCGAGGAGCGCCTCGTAGCCGAGTTCGCCCAGGGCCTCGCCGGGGCCGTCGTATTCGGGATCGTCCACGTCGATGACGAGGGGGGCTGCGGCCATGCCCTCCAGGGCCGGACCGGCGATGCGGGAGAATTCCCGGTCGGTGATCAGGATCTTCGCCTCGCCATGCTCCAGGCAGAAGCGGATCGCGGCGGCGTCGAGGCGGGTGTTGAGGGTGTTGAGCACCGCGCCCGTCATGGGCACGCCGTAATGGCACTCGACCATCTCGGGGGTGTTGGCGAGGAGCACGGCCACCGTGTCGCCCCGGCCGATGCCCCTCGCCGCCAGCGCGGAGGCGAGGCGGCGAGCGCGGCCATAGAGGTCGGCATAGGTCCGGCGCAGCCCGCCATGGATCACCGCCACGTGGTCGGGGAAGACCCGCGCCGCCCGGTCGAGATAGAGGAGGGGGGTCAGCGGCTGGTAATTGGCCGCGACCCGGTCGAGATCCCGGTCGTAGATCGTGTCGCCCATCGTCCCCTCCGTCGTTGGCGGGGACGGTAGCGTGCCGGTGCCCGGCAGTTCAATCGCCTCGGGGCCGGCTCAGTGACGGGATTCGTCCTCGGGCTCCGGCAGGAAGCGGGCGAGTTCGAACCCGACCTCGATCATCAGGCGCTCGACGCGCTCGATCAGCACCGGGCGCTGCAGCGTCTGGGCGAGGCCGCGCAGGGCGATGACGTGCTCGGCCATGCGGTTCATCAGCTGCTCGGTCTGGTGCAGGCCGGCGGATTGCTCCTCGGTGCGGTCGATGGCGATGCCGCAGCCCTGGGCGACGGAGCCGCTGGCGTCGCGCTCGATCCGGCCGCGCATCACCAGGGTGCGGATGCCCGCCCGGGCGTCGCAGGTGCGGAACTCGGCCTCCACGGGGCCGCCCATCGCGCTCACGGCGTAGAGGTAGTTCTCGATCCGCGCCCGGTCGTCGGGATGGGTGCGGTCGAGGAAGGTGGCCAGCGGCACGCCCTGCGCCGCCGCCACCGGATCGAGCCCGAGCAGACCGGGGAAGGCGCCCGAGAGGGAGAGGCAGCCGGCCCAGTGGTCGTGCACCCAGGTGCCCACAACGCCGGACGCCTTGAGCACGGATTGGGGGATCTGTGAGTCCATCGTCATCGTCCTGGCCGCTGTTTACCTGAGGTTAGACTGCTCAAGGTTTCCGGCACCTGTTGGAAGGACGCTACGTCATTCACTTCACACTGGAAAGCCCGCCCCGGCGATTCACGGCCATTTCTAAACCTGAAGTATGATTTCCACCGAAATTTCCGCGCAGCCGGGCGGATGCCGGGGCAGGGGCCCTTAACGAAGCATTAACCATGCTGGGACCAATTCGGGATCCTGACATCCTTGGATCTCAGGATCGCACAGGATGCAAAACGACGACTTCAGGTTGCACGGGGGACCGTGCCGTCCTGGCGTCGTGCCCGCACGTGCAGGAGGACGTCCCGGATGAAAGCGCTGACCTTCGTCACCCAGAAGGGCGGGAGCGGAAAGAGCACGCTCTGCATCTCCCTGGCCGTCGCCGCCCGCGAGGCGGGGCATTCCGTCTGCATCCTCGAGATGGACCGTCAGGCCACCGTCTCGGACTGGCTCGACCACCGCACGGTGGAGGGGCCGGAGGTCGCGCAGATCGACGCCGCCCAGCTGGAGCCGGTGATGGAGCGCCTGCGCGACTCGGCCTACGATTACGTCTTCATCGACACGCCCGGCGTCGATTCCCCCGGCACCCTGTCCGCGATCCGTGCCGCCGACCTGTGCATCATCCCCTGCCGGCCGACCCCCGCCGACCTGCGCGCCTTCAAGCCGACGCTCGCCGCGATCTACCGGCTGGAGAAGAAGTTCGCCTTCGTCCTGAACCAGACCCCGCCCCGCTCCTACCGGGTGCGCGACGCCGCCGACGGCCTCGCCGTCCTCGGCATCCTGCCGGACGTGAACATCGTCGCCCGCACGGACCACCAGGACGCGATCGGCCTCGGCCTCGGCGTCACCGAGCTGAACCCGAAGGGGCAGGCCGCCGCCGAGGTGCGCAAGCTCTGGTCCTGGATCGAGCGCCGCAGCCAGAACGCCCGGACGGACAAGCATGTCCAAGCCGCCTAAGCTCAGCCTCGCCGCCATCGTGGCGGCGGCGACGCCGCCGGAGCGCTCCGCCCCGGCCCGCGCCGTGACCTCCCTCCGCAGCGCCGAGATCGTCTCCCTCGCCTCCGCCGCCCGTCCGGAGCCCGTCCCCGAGACCCGGACGCTCAAGCAGCGCGCCCGCCAGATGTCCGTCTATCTGGAGCCGCCGGTCTACGATCAGCTGCGCGACCTCGCCCATGCCGAGCGCACCAAGATGCACGGCCTGATGCTGGAAGCCCTCGACCTGCTGTTCAAGCAGCGCGGTTCGCGCTCCATCGCCCAGCTGACGGAGCATCCCCCGCGCTGATTCCCTTGCCCCGAGAATTTCCCTGCCCCGAGAGCGGGATGGGCCTCGATCCTCGCGCACCGCGCGAGGATGTCTTTTCCGAAGGCCGGGGTAGCCGCGCCCGCGCAGCCCCTTGGAAGCACAACCTTACGTAGAGGTTGAAGCGGGGCAGTGAATCGTGACGTGTCTGAGCGATCCGTTCAGCCTTCCTTTACGTCACACCGACAATTCTCCGCGGACCCGGTGCTGCCGGGCGACGTCCGGTTTTCACGCGTAGAGTTGGTGTCCCCGCGCATGACGCACCTTCGACCCGGGCGTTTGGCCCTGCGGTTCCTGGCCGTCTCCGGCGTGGCGCTCGCCACCGCCAACTGCGCCTCGAACACCGCGACGAAGTTCGCCGCCACCGGCAACGGCGTCGATCCGAAATACGGGGTGAAGGCGAGCCCGCGTCTCTATAACGAGGGCGACACGATCCCGAAGGGCGGCGGACGCCGCTACACCGGCAAGCCCTACGTGGTCGCCGGCCAGACCTACGCCCCCCGCGAGAACCCGGCGGGCTACGTCCGCGAGGGCCTTGCCTCGTGGTACGGCTCCGCCTTCCACGGCCGGATGACGGCCAACGGCGAGGTGTTCGACCGCCATTCCATCGCCGCCGCCCACCCGACCCTGCCGCTCCCGAGCTACGTCCGGGTGACGAACCTCGAGAACCATTCCTCGATGATCGTGCGGGTGAACGATCGCGGCCCCTATCACGCCGGGCGCGTCATGGACGTCTCGGAGGAGACGGCCGAGGCCCTGGGCTTCCACCGCAGGGGCACCGCCCGGGTGCGGGTGGAATATGTCGGCAAGGCGTCGCTCGCCGGCTCCGACGACCGCAAGCTCCTCGCCACCCTGCGCACGGATGGCCAGCCGGCCGGCTCGCGCTCGGCGGTGATGGTGGCCGATCTCGGCCCGGTGGAGGAGACGGAGAAGTTCAGCCGGGGGGCGACGCCGCTGGCCTACAAGCCGGCCCCCGAGCGGGACGAGGCCCCCGAGGAGGCCCCGCGCCGCCCCGTCCGCGCGCCGATCGTGCTGGCGAGCGCCGCCGTCTCCGTGCCGGCCGCCCTGCAGCCCACCGCGAGCCGCACCAAGGAGTTCAAGCCGGCGCCGGTCCGGACGGCGGCGGTCAAGCTCGCCCCGGTCAAGGTGGCGGCGGTCTCCGTCTCCGGCGGCAACCCGGCGGCGGCGCATGCGTCCGCCAGGGTCGCGGGCGCGCCGGCGACCCGCCTCGCCTCGGCGGCGCCCGAGCCCCACAGGCCGGCCGGGCGCGGCGCGCCCGCCGCGATGCCGGCCTCGGCCAAGCTCGCCATGGCCCAGCTCAGCGCCAAGGCGGCGCCGGCCGTCAGGGAGAGTGGCAAGGAGAGCGGCAAGGGGTCCGCGAAGCCGGTGGTGAAGCAGGCCGCGAAGGCCCCCGAGCCGCCCGCGCGGTCCGGCGGGCACGGCACGCGCTACGCGGGCATCTACTAGGCGCCGCATTGCGGCAATTCGCGTTCGATCCCGGTGGGGAAACGCGATATGGTCACGCTCGTTGCCGCCTGAGTTGTTTCGCGCCGCAGGTTTCTGCCCCACAAGCGCGCGACGCAGACCCGCCGGAGATCCGCGATGCGCAGGACCGTTCTGTCTCTCCTGGCCGCCGGCGTCGCCACGGCGCTGGCCCTGGCCACGCCCGCGTGGGCGCAATCCTTCCAGACGGCGGCGCCGCACGCGATCCTCATCGACGCCGATTCCGGCTCGGTCCTGTTCGAGAAGGCCGCCGACGAGCGCTTCTCCCCGGCCAGCATGGCCAAGCTGATGACCACGGACATCGTGTTCGAGGCGCTGAAATCCGGCCGCGTGTCCATGGACACCGAGTTCACGGTGACGGAGGACGCCTGGAAGCGCGGCGGCGCGGGGGGCGGGGGCTCCTCGATGTTCGCGCAGGTGAACAGCCGCATCAAGATGTCGGACCTGCTGCGCGGGCTGATCGTCCAGTCGGGCAACGACGCGGCGATCACCATCGCCGAGAACATGGCCGGCACCGAGGATTCCTTCGCCGGGCTGATGAACCAGCGGGCCAAGGCGATCGGCCTGACGAACTCCACCTTCCGCAACGCCACCGGCTACTCGGCGCCCGACCAGAAGGTGACGGCCCGGGACATGGCGAGGCTCGCCATCCACCTGATCGACACCTACCCGGACCTCTACAAGATCTTCTCCGAGCGCGAGTTCACCTGGAACAAGATCCGCCAGCAGAACCGCAACCCGCTCCTCACCCTCGACATCGGCGCGGACGGGCTCAAGACCGGCTTCCTGGAGGAATCGGGCTACGCGCTGACCGGCTCGGCGGTGCAGAACGGGCAGCGCCTCGTCCTCGTCGTCTCCGGCCTCAAGACCGCGCGGGACCGCGCCTCGGAATCGCGCAAGCTGATGGAATGGGGGTTCCGCGCGTTCGAGCCCCGGCAGGTCTTCGCCCCCGGCGAGACCGTGGCCGAGGCCTCGGTCTATGGCGGCGATGCCGGCTCGGTCCCCCTCGTGGCGAAGAAGCCGGTGCGGGTGCTCCTGCCGCGCGGCACCAGCGACAAGGTCAGCGCCAGGGTCGTCTACCAGGGCCCCCTCGTCGCCCCCATCACCGAGGGGCAGCAGGTCGGCGTGCTGCGGGTCCAGCGCGGCGACACCGTCGCCCTCGACCTGCCCCTCTATGCCGGCGCCTCGGTGGGGCAGGGCACCCTCAGCCAGCGGGCCATGGACGCGGCGCTGGAATTCGGCACCGGGCTGATGCGCAAGGCCTTCGACAAGGCCTCGGGCGCCAAGCCCGAGGACCGGGCCGCCGCCAACCCGTCGTGACCGCGCGCCCGTGACGATGCAGGATCCGACGCCCCCGAAGGGGGGCCTCTTCATCACGTTCGAGGGCGGGGAGGGGGCGGGCAAGTCGACCCAGGTCGCCCGCCTCGCGGCCACCCTGCGCGCCCGCACCGGCCGCCCGGTGGTGGTGACGCGCGAGCCCGGCGGCTCAGCCTATGCCGAGGAGATCCGCGCGGCCCTGCTCGCCGGGGCGGCCAAGCCCTACGGCCCCTTCGCGGAGGCCCTGCTGTTCAGCGCGGCCCGGCTCGACCATCTCGACCGGCTGATCCGCCCGGCTTTGGCCCGGGGCGAGATCGTGATCTGCGACCGCTTCAGCGATTCCACCCGCGCCTACCAGGGCGCGGCCGGCGGGCTCGACCCGTCCGTGCTCACCGCCCTGGAGCGGGTCGTGGTCGGCCCCACCCGGCCCGACCTGACCCTGATCCTCGACCTGTCGCCGGAAACCGGCCTCGCCCGCGCCGCCGCGCGGGGCGGGGAGGGGCGAGGGGAAGGAAAAGACCGGTTCGAATCCGAGGCGCTGAGCTTCCATGCCCGCCTGCGCGCCGCCTTCCTCACCATCGCCGCGTACGAGCCGGGGCGCTGCGCGGTGATCGACGCCACCGCCGACCCCGATTCCGTGGAGGCCGCCATCGCCACCACCGTCGCCGCGCGCCTGCCGGCCCTGGCCGGGGAGGGCGCCCATGGCTGAGGCGGCGGACGAGGAGATCGGCGACCGGGCAGGCATCCCCCGCCCCCGCGAGACCGCGACGCTGATCGGCCACGGCGCGGCCGAGGCCGCCTTCGCGGAGGGCATCGCCGCCGGGCGGCTGCACCATGCGTGGCTGATCGGCGGCCCCCAAGGCATCGGCAAGGCGACGCTGGCCTACCGGGTGGCCCGGCGGCTCCTGGCCTATCCGCAGGGCACCGGGCCGGCGGGCCTGGCGATCCCCGACAACCACCCGATCCACGGGCAGGTGGCGGGCCTGTCGCATCCCAACCTCGTGGCGTTGCGCCGTCACAAGGCTCACGGGGCCAAGACCCTGCCGACGAAGATCTCCGTCGACATGGTGCGCAAGGCGCTCGACCTCTTCGCCTCCACCGCCGCCGATTCCGGCTGGCGGATCTGCGTGCTCGACAGCGCCGAGGACCTGAACGCCAACGCCGCCAACGCCCTGCTCAAGGTGCTGGAGGAGCCGCCGCCGCGCGCCCTGTTCCTGATCCTCGCCCACCAGCCCGGCCGGCTCCTGCCGACGATCCGCTCCCGCTGCCGGGCGATGATCCTGCGCCCCCTGGCGGACGGGGAGGTGGGGCAGGCGATCCGCGCCCTGCCCCCGCCCTTCGCCCAGCCGGAGGATTCCACCCTGGCGCGGGCCATCGGCCTCGCGGAGGGCTCGGTCGGCCGGGCCCTCGGCCTCGTGGATCCCGTCACCGCCGGCTTGGTGGCGGAGGTCGAGACCCTGCTGTCGCGCGCCGCCAACCCCGATTGGGGCCGGGTGCTCAAGCTCGCCGAGACGCTCGCCGGCCGCGACGGCGAGGAGCGCTTCGCCGCCGCCGGCGACGCGGTGCTGCGCTTCGTCTCCGCCGAACTCGACCGGCGGCAGGGAGAGCCGGTGCAGCGCCTTGCGGCGCTCGTGGAGGTGTGTGAGAAGTTCGCCCGCAGCGCCCGGGAGGCCGCGGCCTACAACCTCGACCGCCGGCCCGTCGTCCTGTCGCTCTTCGCCGACCTGAGCCGGGCGGGGTGATGCACGGGGCGTCCCGGGTCCCTCGATCAGCGGACGCGAGCGTGACGGACGGCCCTTCCCCCCGCAAGACCTTCAGCCTCTCGACGGCGATCTCCTATCCGAACGGCGCGCCGCATATCGGCCACGCCTACGAGGTGATCGCCACCGACGCCATCGCCCGCTTCCACCGGCTGGACGGCTACGACGTGCTGTTCTCCACCGGCACGGACGAGCACGGCCTCAAGATCCAGCAGGCGGCGACCAAGGCGGGGATCACCCCGCGCGACTACGTGGACGGCACCTCCGCGAAGTTCCGCGAGATGGCCGACCGGATGGGCTGCTCCTACGACCGGTTCATCCGCACCACCGAGCCCGCCCATTACGAGGCCGCCCAGGCGATCTGGCGCCGGATGGAGGCCAACGGCGACATCTACCTCGACAAGTACGCCGGCTGGTACTCGGTGCGCGACGAGGCCTATTACGACGAGGCCGAGACGCGGCTGCTGGAGGACGGCTCCCGCCGCTCGATCGCCACCGACACCCCCGTCGTCTGGATGGAGGAGGAGAACTTTCTTTTCAGGCTCTCCGCCTACCAGGACAGGCTGCTGGCGCTCTACGAGGACCAGCCGGGCTTCATCGGGCCGGACACCCGCCGCAACGAGGTGGCGAGCTTCGTCCGCGCGGGGCTGAAGGACCTCTCGGTCAGCCGCACCAACTTCGACTGGGGCGTGCCGGTGCCGGAGCATCCCGGCCACGTCATGTACGTCTGGGTCGATGCCCTGACGAACTACCTCACCGTCACCGGCTTCCCCGACGAGGCTGACCCGAACAGCCGCTTCTGGCCGATGGACCTGCACGTCATCGGCAAGGACATCGTGCGCTTCCACGCGGTCTACTGGCCCGCCTTCCTGATGGCGGCCGGGCTGCCCCTGCCCAAGCGCG
>NZ_CM143965.1:1137500-1700000 GCF_055361565.1 Methylobacterium sp. TK26
GGCGGGCTCCTTCGAACCATGCCTGGAGGAATGAGCCTTGGGTGAAGCCTTCGCCTCGGGTTTCGTCAAGTCGGAGCTTGCTCGGGTCGTCTCACGCGCCCCGTTCTGTGGACGAAACGGGGTTATTCCCTTCAAAACATGTTCATTCCTTCCGATCTTTCCGTCCGGTTTGGCGAACGATCCTCGCGCGCATTAGGAAAACTATCAAACCATCTTTATCAGAGAGTCTGTTCAGCAGGTTATATGCCCGTGCCGTTCCTCCTGTCCGACCAAGGGGTTGAGGCCCATTCCGGTATCCGACTCTGCGCGGATACGTATGGAACTCTGCGCGGATGCGTATGGGAGTCTGCGCCCGGCCGGCGCCCTAGCGCATGGGATTCTGCGTGGCCGCGTATGCAATTCGGCGTCGATCGGCAGGGAAGGGTGTGAAGTTCGGGGACAAGGGGGCGTATCGAACTCTGCGTGAGCCTCGGAACGATGCGCCCCCGCTCCGCACCCGCGCGGGGCAAGCGTGCTGGGGAAGCGTGGCGGGGGAAACGTGGATTGCCGGGACAAGTCCGCCGCGGTCACGCCCCGCGCCCGCGAATCGTGCCATGTCCTACCGGTGGTCCGTCCGATGCGGGCCGGGGTTCGAGCACGGGACGCAATGGGGATCGAGGCAATGGTCGCGGAGATCCGCGATCCCGACCTCCTGGCCGAGCTGGAGGCCGCCCGGGGCGGCTTCCTGTTCGCGCCGATCGTCGCCCACCTGCACCACCGGCAGCGGGAGCGCGACGCGACGCGCGCGGCGCAGGGCGAGGAGGAGGCCCGCCGGGCCGACCTGTCCCGCGACCAGCGGCGGCGGGACGCGGTGCGCCTCGTCATCGAGAACGAGCCCGCCCTGCCGGAGAACCTCCAGCATATCCATTCGGTGCTGGCCCTGTGCGGCCTGCCCTATCGCGATCCCGGGGCGGTGCGGGAATTCTCCCGGACCTACGGGCGCAACTCGCTGAACCTCATCGCCGGCCGGCTCAAGGACCCCGCGACGGGCGCCTTCGAGCCCCAGGGCCTGCCCTACGGGCCGAAGGCGCGGCTGATGCTCCTGCACCTCTGCACGGAGGCCGTGCGCCAGCGCAGCGCCGTGGTGCAGGTGGCCGACACCCTCTCGGGCTTCATGCGCGAGATGGGCTTCGCCGTGACCGGGGGCGAGCGCGGCACGATCCGCCAGTTCAAGGAGCAATTGAACCGGCTGGCCGCCTGCACCATGCAGATCGGCCTGTGGGACGGGCGCGACAGCGCCACCACCCTCAACGTGCCGCCCTTCCGCAGCCTCGAACTCTGGCGCCCCCGCGCGGGAGAGGGGGACGAGGTGCAGGATGGCGGGCGCACCGTCCGCTTCGACCAGGAATTCTACGAGACCCTGATCCGCCACGCCCTGCCCGTCGACATGCGGGCGGCGAAGGCGTTCTCCGGCTCGGCGCGCAAGCTCGACCTGCTGTTCTGGCTCGGCTACCGCCTGCGGGCGCTGCCCCGGCCCCTGCGGCTCACCTGGAGCAACCTGCACCAGCAGTTCGGGGCGGAGAACGCCTCGATCCGCAGCTTCCGGCAGGGGTTCAAGGCCGACCTCGCCCACCTGCAGGAGGTGTTCCCCAAACTGCCGGCGAGCCTCGATGAGAACGGGCTCGTTCTCTCCCCCGCCGACGAGACCGCCCTGCTCGTTCCCCCCCGGAAGGGAACGAAACGGAAGATCGCAGAGAAGACGATGGAAGAGATGGAATAAGGGCAGGGAACGAGGATTATTCCGTTGCGTAGGGGCAGTCTATTCCGTTATTCCGTGCAGGGAATTGACGCGGTGGGAACGGAATGGGCCTCTCGGAACACGAGGCGGAAGAGCGGCTGGCGCAGCTGAGGCGGCAGCGGGAAACCCTCGACCGCGAGATCGCCGACCTCGTCCTCTACCTCGAACTCGGCCGGCGGCTGAATGCCGGGATCCCGCGGCCCGCCCCCGGGCCTGCCCCGGAGCCCGTCGAGGAGAGGGAAGCCCCCGCCCCGCCGACCCGCGTCCGCCGACCCGCCGCGCCCGAGCCCGTCGCCTTCGCCGAGGATCCCACCGGCGCCCGCCGCTACGGCCGCGCCCTCGTCGAAGCCGCCTGCGCCGTCATCCACGAGGCCGGGCAGCCCCTCCATGCGCGGGAGATCCACGATGCCCTGATCGCGCGGGGCTTCGCCATTCCGGGTCGCGATCCCGTGGCGGCCCTCAACACCCGGCTGTGGAAGCGCTCGGGCGAGGGCGGGCCCCTCCGGCGGCACGGGGAGGCCGTGTATGGGTTGGCTGGCGGCGGGGACACATAAAAAAACAAAGAGCCCAGGGGCCTTGCCCCTGGACCCCACCAAAGGACGCGTCCTTTGGGATCCCTCAGTTGCTGGCGACGTCGGCGCTCTCGCCCGAACCGCCGATCTTGCCGTCGCTGCCCAGCGAATAGACCTCGTAAGGCGACGCGCCGAGGCCCGGTGAGCGGTAGAGGTAGGGGTGGCCCCACGGGTCCACCAGGCCGCGCGCGTCGCGCACATACGGGCCGCGCCAGCCGGGGCCGGTCGGCTGCACCAGCGCCTGGAGGCCCTGGTCGGAGCTCGGGTAGCCGCCGAGGTCGAGGTAATACAGCTCCACCGCCTGCGCGATGTTCTTCACCTGGATGCGCGCCGTCTCGCCCTTGGCCCGGCCGAGATAACCCAGCACCTGCGGCGTCACCATCGTCGCGATCATGCCGATGATCGCCAGCACCACCAGCAATTCCACCAGCGAGAAGCCCGCCTCCCCGGCCTCCGCGCGGCCCATGGTCCCGTTCATCTCCCGGCTCCGACAATCACGACGTCTATAGGCAGGCATGATGGCGGGGCTTTCTAAAGATTTCGCTGGCGCGAGAGTGGTCGATCGGTGGTTTTCGCGGCAGGTTCCGTCGCCGGTTTTCACCTTTGTTAACGCCGTCCTGCGACAAAACCATCGCACTCCCGGAGGGACGGGCCCGCGAGGGCCGGCAGAGACGATGAGCGGTTTGCGCGCGAGCCTTGTTCTTCCCATCGGCGCGGGCCTCATGCTCGGCCTCCTGGGCGCGAGCCCGGCGCTGGCGGAGCCGCTGACCCTCGCCCTGCCGGGTCCGCTGCCGCCGGTGCGGGTGCTCACCCTGCTGGTGGGGCTGCATCTCGTCGGCCTGTGCTTCGGCCTCGGCGGGGCGACGATGCTCGATTTCTGGATCCTGCGCTGGATGCGCTGGGGCGGGCTGCCGCCGGAGATCGCGCGGATCTTCCTGTTCGTTAGCAAGGTCTGCACGGTGGGCATCGTGCTGCTGTGGCTGTCGGGGCTCGGCTTCCTCGCGGTCTACGCGGCGGAATCCCCGGAGAAGCTGCAGAACCCGAAGCTCTGGGCGAAGATCACCGTCGTGGTGGTGCTCACCCTGAACGGGCTCATCATCCACAGCGCGGTCCTGCCCGGCATCCTGCGCGATGTCGGCCGCCCGATGCTCGACGGCATCTCGGGGGCGCGCACCGGCATCTTCCTCGTCTCCGGCGCGGTTTCGGGGGTGTCGTGGTACACCGCCTTCGTGCTGGGGCTGATGCGCGAATTGAACAACGTCGTCGCCTACGGGACGCTGATCGGCCTCTGGCTCACGGGCGTGGCGGCGGGCTCCGTCGGCGCCTACACCCTCTGGCTGCACCTGCGCGAATGGAGCGCCCTGCGCCGGGGCGGGGCGGCTCCGGCCGCGTCCCGCCCCGCGCGCATCCCGGCGAGCCAGTTCGTGCGGGTCGGCGCCGCCCGAGCCTGAGGCCCGTGCCCCCCGCCGACCTCCTCCTCGCCCTCGCTCCGTTGCCTCTCACCCTGCCGATCGCCTGGATCGACCTGCGGCGGCGGATCATCCCGGACGGGCTGAACCTCGCGCTGCTCGCCGCCGGGCTCGGGCTCGCGGCCTGGCAGGACCCGGATTCCGTGCTCCTGCGCGCCGGGGAAGCGGCGGTCGCTTTCGGCCTGTTCTGGGGGGTGAGGGCGCTCCATGCCCGCCTGCGCGGCCGGATCGGGCTGGGGCTCGGGGACGTGAAGTTCCTCGCCGCCGCCACGGCCTGGACGGGCCTCGCCGGTCTCCCCTTCGTCCTCCTGGTGGCGAGCCTGTCGGCGCTCGTGGTGGTGGTGCTCGCCCGCCTCGACGCGACGACGCGCCTGCCCTTCGGGCCGTTCCTGGCGCTAGGCCTGCACGCGGCGCTGCTCCTCACGCCAGTGGCGTGAGGGCGAATAGCGAATAGGGAGTAGCGAATAGGGGCCTGACATGAGGCGGCCCGCACCGCGCTTCACCGCCCCATCTACTCCCTATTCGCTCCTACTGCGCGAGCTGCCCGACGCTCAGGATCGCCCCCATCACCGACACGATCAGCCCGCCGATCAACCCGCCGATGGCGACGGTGACGAGGGGCGTGAACAGGGCGAGCATCCCGTCGATGCGCTGGCGGGTCTGGGTCTCGTGCATCTCGGCGGCGTGGCCGAGCACGCTGCCGAGGCGGTTCACCTGCTCGCCGCTGGCGATGAGGTTGAGGGTGGAGGGGGCGTAGGGGCGCAGGCGTCCGAGGCCGGAGGCGAGGCTGCCGCCCTCCACGAGGCGCTGCCCGGCCTCGTCGAGGGCGAGGCGGAAGACGCGGTTGCCGGCGAGCGGCTTGGTGGCGGCCACGGCATCGGGCACCGGCACCTGCGCCTGCAGGAGGGTGGCCAGCACCCGGCAGATCCGCCCAAGTTCGATGCCGATCACGACCTCGCGCACCAGGGGCAGGCGCAGGGCCAGCGCCGAGCGGGCGGCGGCGAAGCCGGGCCGGCGCCAGCTCCGCGCCACCAGGGCGAGGGCGGCGGCGAGCCCGCCGAGGAGCACGGGCCACCACGCGGAGACGAAATCCCCCAGCGCCCCGGCGGCGCGGATGGCGAAGGGCGGCTCCTGCCCGCTGCCCTCGAACATCGGGGCGAGCGCGGGCACCAGCACGCCGACGATCATCGCGACGGTGCCGATCGCCATCAGCACCAGCAGGCCGGGATAGATCATCGCGGAGGCGAGGTGGCGGCGCACCGCGTCGCGGCGGGCGATGGAGGCGGTGAGCGAGGCGATGACGTCGGTGAGGGTGCCGGTGGCCTCCCCCGCCCGGACGATGTCGACCATGTCCTGCGGGAAGGCCTGCGGATGCGCGCCCATGGCCCGCGACAGGGAGGCGCCGCCGACGACCCGCTCCAGCAGGTCGGTGAGGATGGGGCGCAGGGCCTTGGAGGCCTGCCGCTCGGTGAGCCGGAGCGCCCGGTCGACGGTGAGGCCGGCGCCGAGCAGGGTGCCGAATTCCCGCAGGAAGGCGACGCGGGCGGCATCGTTCACCCGGTCGCGGCCGAACAGGTCGCGCTTCCAGAAGGCGTCCGGCCCGGCGGCGGCGGGTTCGATGGCGAACACGCGCAGCCCCTCGCCCTGCAAGAGCGCCACGGCCCGCTGGCGGGTCTCGGCTTCCACCTTGCCGGCGCGGGTGCGCCCGTCGGCGGCGTAGGCCCTGTAGGCGAAATGGCCCATCAGGCGATCCCCTCGAGGACGCGGCCGACCTCGTCGAGGCTGGTGCGTCCGGCCATCGCCAGCGCCCGCCCGCTCTGCGCGAGGGAGGTCATGCCGCCGGCCTGGGCGTGGGCGGCGAGGGCCCGTTCCCCGGCGCGCTCGGCGATCATCCCGCGCAAGTCCCCGTCGAGGAGCATCACCTCGGACACGACCATCCGGCCCCGGTAGCCGGTGCCGTTGCAGGCGGGGCAGCCGCAGGGGCGGCGCAGGGTCAGGGGGCTGCCGGGGGGCAGCCCCAGCGCGATCCGGTCCCGCTCCGTGCCGGGCACGGGCTCGGCGCAGTCGTCGCAGAGGCGGCGCACGAGGCGCTGGGCGACGACACCGTTCAGGGTCGCGGCGATGAGATAGGGCTCGACGCCCATGTCCATCAGCCGGGTCACGGCGGCGGCGGCCGAGTTGGTGTGCAGCGTCGAGACCACGAGATGGCCGGTCAGCGACGCCTGCACGGCGATCCGCGCGGTCTCGCCGTCGCGGATCTCGCCGACCATGACCACGTCCGGGTCCTGGCGCAGGATGGAGCGGAGCGCGGCGGCGAAGTCGAGGCCGATGCCGGGATGGGCCTGCACTTGGTTCACGCCGGCCATCCGGTATTCCACCGGGTCCTCGACGGTGACGACCTTGAGATGCGGTCCGTTGAGGCGCTTCAGGGCGGCGTAGAGGGTGGTGGTCTTGCCCGAGCCGGTCGGGCCGGTGACGAGGACGAGGCCGTTCGGCCGGTTCGTCATGGCCTCGATCCGCGCGATGGCCGGGGCGTCGAAGCCGAGATCGGAGAAATCCTCCACCCGGCGGGAGCCGTCGAGGACGCGCAGCACCACGCTCTCCCCATGGGCGGTGGGCAGGGTCGAGACGCGGATATCGACCTCCTGGCCCCGGTCGGGGGCCTTCATGCGCCCGTCCTGGGGCAGGCGCCGCTCGGCGATGTTGAGCCCGGCCTGGATCTTGATGCGGGTGGTCAACGCGAGCTGCACGGATTTCGCGAGCCGCTCGGCTTCGATGAGCACGCCATCGACCCGGTAGCGCACCCGCATGTCGGCCTCCTCGGCCTCCAGGTGGATGTCCGAGGCCGAGAGTTCGAAGGCCTTGCGCACGAGGCGGGCGGCCAGCCGCACGATGGGCGCTTGGCTCGCCACGTCCTGCAGGCGGGCGAGGTCGTCGTCGACGGCGCCGTCCTCCTCCGGCGCGGCATCGCCGTAGACGGCCCGGTGCGCCCGCTCGAATCCGCCGGGGCCGAGGAGGCGCCGCTCCACCGGCCGGTCGGCGAGGTGTTCGAGCGCCGGGACGGTCTCGGGGTCGAAGGGATCGACCACGGCCACGGTGAGCCCGTCCGGCCCGGCGGCGACGGGCAGGATCCGGGCGCGGGCACAGTATTCGGCGCCGATCGCCTCCGGCAGGACGGGGGCGGGCGGGATCTCCTCGGGGTCGAGGATCGGCAGGCCCGTCGCCTCCGACAGGGCGGTGACGAGGGTCGCCTCGTGGATCAGCCCGAGTTCCACCAGCAGCACCGGCAGGGCGCGCCGGCCCGGCAGGTCGAGGGCGGCGAGCGCCCGCTCGTGCCCGGCCGCGTCCAGCGCCTCGCGCTCGGCGAGGAAGGCGATGAAGTCGCGCGCCGCGTCGCGGGCCCCGCGCCGGTCGCCGCGCCGGTCGGGCACCGCCCGCAGCGGGCGGCTCTTGGCGGCCCAGATGTTCAGCATCGCCCGGTCGTCCCGTAAGGGCTGGGAGGAGGCCCCGATGGTCCCATCCATCCCCCTCATCCCGAGGTGCCCGCCCCGGCGGGCCTCGAAGGATGAGGATCGGGATGGGATGGATGTCGCGGCGATCCCCACGCGGTGGAATCAGGTTTCGTCACTACAACCTTAAGCGGTTAGCAATACCGGAGGCTTAACGAAGGCTCATGCGATGAACCGGAGCCTGACCGTGAGCGCCCCATCCGCCGTTCCGTCCGCGTTCCGCCACTGGCTGGCCGGGGCGGCGCGGCTGCGGCCGATCCTCGATGCGGCGGTGCACCTGTCGGGCTTCGCGGAGCCCCGGGCCGACCGCCTGCCCGCCGCCCTCACCGTGCGCCTCGGCGCGCCGGGGGACGCGGCGGTGACGGTGATCGACCGCCGCGAGGGCGTGGCGCGGACCTACCGGTTCGAGGCCGGGGCGGCGGACCTGTCCGAGCGCATCGCGGCGGTCGCGGGCGGGCGCGGGGGAATGCGGGCCAAGGTGCTCCTCGACCCCGCCGCCTGCTTCATCCGCTGCCTCGACGTGCCGAGCGCCGCCCTGCCGCGGATGCGCGCGCTGCTGGCGGAGGAGCTGGAGGCCGCCACCCCGTTCCGGGCGGCGAGCGTCTACAGCGACTGGTTCGTGGAGGGCGAGGACGTCGCCGCGCGCGCCCTGCGGGTGCGGCACGTGGTGGTCAAGCGGGCGCGGCTCGATCCGGTGCTCGACGCCCTCGCCGCCGCCGGGCTGCCGGTCGGGCCGGTGGCGGTGGGCCGCGCGGAGGACCAGACCCTGCCGGTCGATCTCCTGAGCCACGGGCACCGGGCCCTGCCGGCCCTGCTCGGCGGCGCGGGCAGGGGCGACGCCGCCCTGTGGCTCGGGGCGGGGCTGCTCCTCGCGGTCGCCGTCTGGGGCTGGCGGGCGCAGCAGGACGCGACGCTCGCCGCCCTCGACGAGGGGTTCGCCGCCGCCCGCCACGCGATCGTGGGTGTGGCGCCGCCGGTCCAGGCGGGTCTCTCGACCATCCTCGCCACCCGCGCCCCACCGCTCGCCCGCACCTGGGACGCCCTGGCCGCCGCCCTGCCGGACGGGGCCTCGGCGGTGAGCCTCCGTCTCGACGGGACGGGGGCGCTCGTCACCCTCTCGGCGCGGGACGAGGCGGGGGCACTCGCCGCCCTCGGCCGGGTGCCGGGTTTCGGGCCGCCGGTCCTGCAGGGCGCGGAGGACGAGGCAGGGGGCACGCGGCGAATGACCGTGCGCCTGCCCCGCGCCGACCGGGGGGGCCGCCCGTGACGCTTCTGCCGGATCTCGCCCTGCGGCCGCTGCTGGTGCGGCTCGCCGGATGCGGGCTGCTCCTCGCCCTCGGGGCGGGGGCGGTCTCGTCCTCCCTCGACGCCTCGTCCGCCCTCGAGACCGCCCGCGACCGCCTGGACCGGGCGCGGGAGCGGGCGTCCCGGCCCGAATCCGTCCCGCCGCTGGTCGCGGCGGACGGGGAGGCGCTGCTCGCCGCCTTCCGCGCCCGGCTCGACGCCCTGGCGGCGGATAGGGCGGTGGTGATCGACGCGGCGACCCTCGATCCCGATCCCGCCCGCCCGGACCTGCCGCGCCTGCGCGGGATGCTGCGCGGCACGGCCGAGGGCCTGCACGGGCTGGTTTTCGCGCTGGAGACCGGCGCGCCCCTCGTCGCCCTGGAGGAGGCCGACCTCGGCATCGAGCGCCCGGCCGACGGGGAGATCGGCCGCCCGACGCTCATGCGCCTCACCCTCGTCACGCGCGGCGTGGTCGCGTCGCCCGCGCCCTCGCCCCGGAGGACACCGTGACGGCCCTCATTCGGATGCTCGCCGCCAGCGGCTGGGGATCGCGCAGCGCCTGCGCCCTGGCCGGTCTCGCGGCGCTGGCCGCCTTCGCGATGCCGGCGGAGGAGATCCCGGCCGTGACCCGCGCGGCCTCCATCGCCCCCGCCCAGGCCGAGGGCTCGGCGGTTCGCCGGCCGCTCTTCGACCCCGAGCGCCGCCCCTGGACGGCGCAGGGCAGCCGCGACCTGATCCTGCGGCCCGACCCGGCGGCGCCGGTCCTGGTGCTGCGCGGGCTGCGCCTCGACGGCGGCCGGGCGAGCGCCTTCATCGACGACGGCAGCGGCGCCCAGGGCTGGCTCGCGGCGGGCGAGGGCAGGGGCGACTGGCGCGTCGCGGACATCCACGCGGACCGCGTCTCCGTGGTCCAGCGCGGGCGACGCTACGAGGCCGCGTTCCTCGGCCGCCCGGCGACCCTGCGCCCGGCCCCGTTCGCGGATGCCCCGCCCGCCCTGAGGCCATAGAGAGGACGAGCCTGCGCGTGACTTGACGCGGCGAGCAAGATCCGTTTGGCAACATGAAATGCAATGCGATACGACATCGTCGTCATCGGAAGTGTACGTGCTCGTGCTGGACGATCTTTACAAGTATAACATACTGGAAGTTGCGCGGGATGACCGCGCGGCCAAGCCGGACCAGCGCCCGGACGTCATCGATGAACGCTATGATGGGCTGGTCGACCATACCGCGCCCTGGTCCGAGTGGAAGCGCGCCAACTTCGCGATGCTGCGCCGGATCCAGCCGAGCAAGACGGCGGCGGTCGTCGCGACGGTGCGGAACGAGGGCATCTACCTCGTCGAATGGATCGCCCATTGCCGGGCGATCGGGTTCGAGCGCATCTTCCTTTACACGAACGACAACACGGATGGATCGAGCGGCCTCCTGCAGCTCCTGCACCGGCAGGGCGTCATCCGGCTGATCGAAAACCGATTCGTGCCCGGCCTTCATCCGCAGATAAAGGCCTTCGAACATTCCCTGCACTTCCTGCACGAGTTGAGGGACTACGAATGGGTCGCCTATCTCGACGCTGACGAATTTCTCATCCCGCACGCCGATGCGGGCCATACGGTCGGCGGATTGATCGCGGCGCTGCGTGAGAGATATCCCGCTCAGACCCCCCTGGCGATCTGCCTGAATTGGTTCTGGATGCCTTCCGATGGGATCATCGAACGGCAGGCCGGGCTCATCCACGAGATCTTCCGGTCCGGTTTCTTCCACTCACATGTGAAATCGATCGTTCATCTGGCGAGCGTCAGCACCATGTGGGCCGTCCATATCCCGGATCCTGCCAGGAACTGGTGCGTGAATGGCAATCTCGATCCCATCTACATGGGCGGTGTCGATACCGATCCCAGATTCCACTATGCGCGGATCAACCACTATTATAATAAATCCTTCGAAGAGTACGCCTTCAAGATCGAGCGTTCCAAGGCCGGCGGGCCTTCTTTCGCCGGTAAGTCATACGAGACGTTCTTCCTGATGGACCGTGCGCCTAGAATCGTCTCGTGGCCCATTCCGGAAGGTATCTCCCTGCGGACGAAGGCGGAGATCGGGGTCCTGATGGACCTGCCGGGCATCGGCGAGGCCGTCGCCGAGGTGGAGCGATGCTTCCGCGCGCGCAGCCGGGCGATTTTCGTGGAGGGAGTGGACGCCGCGTATCGACAGGCGCGCGAGATCTTCGACGGCGCGATCACCGCCGGAGCGTGAGCGGTGCGCGATCTCGCTCGGTCGTGAGGCGCTTCAGCATGGCCGCCAGCGCCTGGGGATCGACGGAGAAGGATTTCTGGTGGAGGGGGCGCGGGTCGTCCGCGTCGGGCACGCCGAACAGCGCGTGGTAGGGCTGGCCGCAGGCGGCCGCCGCGTCCCAGAAGAAGGGCTCGGCCCAGCCGCTCGGCGCGAGGCAGAGGAGCGGCGTGCCGGGCGGGCTGAACACCGTGTTCGTCATGCCGGCCCCCATGATGCCCGCGACGATTCCCGCCCCCGCGAAGGCCGCGATCTGCTCCCGCAGCGACAGGTCGTCCGTCACGATCTCCTCGAAGCCGTGGTCGCGCAGGACCGGGGCGAGGTCCGCGAAGTTGCTCAGGCGGCGGGGCCACCGCTCCCCGCGGTTCACGAACAGGCGCCGCCCCGACGCGGCGGCGGGGGCCGCGCGCTGCCCGAGATCCCGCAGGTAGGCCAGGGCCTGGGGGTTCTTGACGAACGGGTGCTCGGAGCACGGCGTCACGTAGAGGAGGTCGCGCACCCTGAGGGGGATGTCGCGGTCCACGAAGCGGCAGGCGCAGGCCTGCGGCCCGGCGGCCAGGGCCACGCCCTCCTGCCGGATCCGGTCGATCGCCGGGTCGAACGACGAGAACAGGCACAGCGGGGGCCGTTCCGCCTCCGCGAGCACGGCGTAGCGCGGGAAGTCGTCGACGAGCCAATGGCCGTAATTGAACGATCCCACCGAGCCGTAGAAGATCACGTCGGCGCCGCCGCTGTCGAGATCCAGGATGGCGTGGCCCTTCAACTCTTCGGCGACCGCGCCGCCCCGCTCCTGCCTGTCGATGATCCGGAAGGTCTCGTAGAGGGGGATCGTGTCGCCGCCGGCCTCGACGAAGATCATGTTCCGCCAGACGACGGCGCTCCGGATCCGCACCCAATAGGAGGGGCTGGCGCTGGCATGGCTCCGGTTGACGTCCGCGTAATGGGCGCGCAGCGCGGCGATGTCGCCGGGCGACGGCCCGTCGAGGGCCGCCGGCATCGGGCGCTCCACCGCGTGCCGCCCGAAGACGGGCCGCAGGATCTCGAAGGCGGAGCCGGCGAGGGCGGAGAGGGCGTGGATCCGCGCGAAGGCGATGTGCGGATCGTGCCATTCGGCGTGTGTGTAGAGGTGATGGGGGGCGCACGACACGCCCTCGTGACTCGTTCTCCGCATCGCGCGCGGTCGCTCCCGGAACTCCCGCGCGATCCCCGATTCCCCCGAGCGTAATGCGGTGTCGAATGAGGCTTCGCGCAAGAAGAGTTGGCTATAAGGAGCGGGTGGAAGCCCGGTCCATTCCGCACAATACGCGAATTTACGCCCCGGTGGAAGAATGGGCGGGGTCTTCGTCTAGTCCATCATGCGCCGGAGCACGCCCTCGGTGCCGGGCAGCGGCATCGCCATGGGCGGGGGCGGGGGGACCGGGCGCACCGGCATCATCGCCCGGAACTGCTGCCGGAAGTCGTCGGCGATCCTGTCCGCCTCGGCGGTGCCGCGGATGACCTTCGGGCGAATGAAGACGATCAGTTCCGTGCGGACGCGGATGTCCGAACGGTTGCGGAAGGCGGTGCCGATGAGGGGCAGGTCGCCGAGGATCGGCAGACTCTCGTTCGAGAGCTGCGACTTCTCCTGCACGAGGCCGCCGAGCGCCAGGGTGTGGCCGTCGTTCACCGCCACGCTGGTCGCCACCCGCCGCTGGCGGATGGTCGGCGAGTTGATGGTCGAGGTGGTGGTTGGCACCACGTCGCTGACCTCCTGGTTGATGTCGAGCACCACGAGGCCGTTCTTGTTCACCCGCGGCGTCACCGAGAGGATGACGCCCGTGTCCTTCAGTTCGATCTGGTTCAGGATCGGCGCGCCGGCGGCGAGCGCGCTCTGGCCGCTCTGCCTCACGATCGGCACCTGGTCGCCGATCTGGAGCTTCGCCGTGCGGTTGTCGAGCACGGTGATGTTCGGCGAGGACAGGACATGCACCGTGGTGATGCCCTGCAGGGCGTTCAGCACCACGTTGAAGTTCGAGCCGCTCATCAGATAGTTGAAGCCGGGGATGCCCCGCGTCGCGGCGCTGATCAGCGCGGCGGTGCCGCTGACGGCGGTGCCGGTGCCGGTGACGGGCACGGCGGATTCCGCGAGGCCCGCCGAGGCGTTGGAGGCGAGGTTCAGCCGGTCGCCCCGGTTCTGCAGGAACCATTGCACGCCGAACTGCAACTGGTCGTTCAGCGTCACCTCGGCGATGACGGTCTCCAGCAGCACCTGCGTCGGCATCGCGTCGAGGCGCCCGAGGATGCGCAGGATCTTGTCGTACTGGTTGCGGGTCGCGGAGACGACGAGGCTGTTGTTGGTCTCGTCGGCGACGATGCCGATCATGTCCCGGCGCGGCAGGCCGGCGGCCATCCCGCCCCCCGCCATCCCGTAGCCGCCCCCGGCCTCGGCCCCGTAGCCGCTCGCGAAGCCCGAGGCGAAGCCGGCCCCGCCCGGCGCCCCGCCCCCGAATCCGGCCGGCTGCGCCCCGGCGCCCTGGCCGAACCCGCCGCCGCCGCCGAGCGGCGCCGTGGCGGCGAGGCTTCCCGCCCCGCCCGACACCCCACCCGAGGGGCCGCCGGAGAACCCGGCCTGCGCACCGGACCCGGTTGCGGGATCGCCGCCGAAGCCGGAGGTGCCGAGTCCGGCCCCGATCCCCGATCCGTCCGCGCCGAAGCCCGCCCCGCCGGCGGCGGCACCGAGGCCACCCGCGCCGAACCCGGCGCCGGAGGAGACGTTCACGCTGGTGCCGGTCTCGGCGGCGACGACGCTCTGGAGCACGGCGGCGAGTTCCTTCGCCGAGCGGTTCTGGATCCGGTAGACGAAGAGCTGCCGCTCCCGGTCGGCGGCGAGGGATTCCAGTTCGCCGAGCCAGATCCGGGCGCGGTCGAGATAGGCCGCCCGCGACGTGACCACGAGCACCGCGCTGAGGGCCTCGTTCGGCACGAAGCGGATGACGTCGCCGGTCCCGGCGGTCTCGCCGCCGAAGATCTGGGTGAGGTCGCGGGCGATGGCCCGGGGATTGGAGCTGCGCACCGGCAGCATCGCCGTCGACATGCCGCGCATCCAGTCGACGTCGAAAACCGCGATGGTCTGGCGCAGGGTCCGGATCTGGCCGGCATCCCCGGTGAGGATCAGGACGTTGCGCGCCCGGTCGGCCCGCAGCACCACCTCGCGCGGGGCGACGGCGGCCAGGATCGCCTGCATCTCGGCGGCCGAGATCCAGCGCAGGGGCACCACCACGGCGCCGGCCTCGGCGCCGACGCCGCGCACCGGCTGCAGGGAGCCCGCCCCCGCCGCCACGATCTGCGCCATGCGGCCCCGGCGCCTGAGGGCGAGGCCCCGGCTCGACAGGGCGCCCTCGAACAGCGCGAGCAGGGCGGCGCGGCTCACCGGCCCGCCGGTCTGGAGGGTGATCGGCCCGCCGGCCTCCGCGTCCAGGGTGTAGCCCCAGCCGAGGGTGTCGGTGAGCACCGCCTTGGCCGCCACGGGCAGGGGCACGTCCACGAGGTCGAGGCTCACCATCCCGGCGGGGAGGGAGTCCGGCGCGGCGCTCTCGCTGCCGACGAGCCGGTCGTTGCCCCGGACCACGATCCCGGAAGTCCCGCGCAGCCCGGCCCCGGGGATGTCCGACAGGGGTTCGGCGGCCGGCGCTGCGGTGGCCGCGGCGCACAGGAGTGCCGCGCCGATCATCTGTGCGCGACCCTTCATACGACCTACGGTCCCCGCTTCGGCTCTGCGTTCCGGGGACAGGAATAGGATTTCGTGGTTAATAAATCGCTTATTTACAACTTACGATCATTTCTAACACCCGATAAGCTCCTAAAACCACAGAGCAAGTCAAAATTGAGCGGACACTGAGCGACCGATCACACTGTTTGGAGTTGCATCACCTCTCAATCGAAGATGCAATCTCGGGTTACATCAGAACAACAGTCCATCTCCCCGCGACCCACCCTTGACGCGGTTCGGAGCGGGCGGGATCGGTGGGCGCATCCCCGACTTACTTGCCGCACGGGCCGCGCGCGGGGGCCGCAGGACCCGCCGAATCGATTTACCCTGGCGCCGGGAATCGGCTGGAAGGGATAGTTTTCGGCGCTGTCCGTCGCTTAAAACAGGACTGTTCATCGCGATTGGATTGTCTATCGCACAATCCATTTGCCGTGAAAGCAGTTCATTCCGCTCGAGGCGCCGGGCGGAGATCCTGAGAGTAGCGCGCCGCTCCGTTCATTACCCCGAGGAACATCATGTCCCGTGCCGCTCCCCGGCCCCTCCGGCTCCGCAGCGCCCTGCTCTGCGCGACCGTGCTCGCCAGTGGCCCCGCCCAGGCCGCCCTGTACGGCATCGTCGTCAATCCGGTCGCCGACCCGCTGCTCGCGGGCCTGTCGATCCCGGCCTCGGCCCCGAGCGCGGGCCTGTTCTCGCCGGTGCGCGACTGGCCGATGAACGCCGTCACCCTCGGCCTGCTGCCGAGCGGCAAGGTCGTGTCCTTCGGCACGCCCGGCGGGAATCCCGGCGTGCAGGACGGCCGGACCTTCGACATCTGGGATCCGACCCTGGGCTTCACCGGGGGCAGCCACAAAACCCTGCCGGGCATCACCGGCGTGAACAGCTTCTGCGGCGCGCAGGCCTTCCTCGGGGACGGGTCGCTGCTCGTGGCCGGCGGCATCTTCGACAACGGCAACGACAAGGGCAGCGTCGTCCTGAACAACCAGGCTTCGGGCCTCGGCGCCCTGCAGGCCAAGCTCGCCAACGACCGCTACTATTCCACGATGATCACCCTGCCCGACGGGCGCCAGCTCATCATGGGCGGGTCCTATCCCTATCTCGGCGGGTTCAACGACCCCCAGGGCAGCATCGACAAGGGCTACATGACCGGCATGACGCCGGAAATCCTGGCCGGAGGCCAGTGGAGCAGCCTGTTCGGCGCCAAGAGCCGCGACGCGTTCGGGCCGGACAACAGCCGCTGGTGGTATCCCCGCGCATGGGTCGCGCCGAACGGGCAGGTCTTCGGCATCTCCGCCGACAAGATGTGGGTCCTGAACTCCTCCGGCACCGGCTCGGTGACGACGTGGGCCTTCAAGCAGCCGCAGCGCAACGCCGCCAGCGCCACCGACGCGCCGAATGTCGGGCCGGTCTCGACGGCGGTGATGTACGACACCGGCAAGATCCTCCAGGTCGGCGGCAACAGCTACACCAACGGCGACGGGTTCCTGTCGTCGAGCCTCGCCACCACGATCGACGTGAACGGCGCCACCCCCGTCGTCGCGGACACGGCGCCGATGAGCGTGGGCCGGGCCTGGGCGCAGGCGACCGTCCTGCCCACGGGGCAGGTCGCCGTCACCGGCGGCAGCAAGTACAATGATCAGGCGGGGGACAACGCGGTCCTGCAATCGGAGATCTGGGACCCCCGCACCGGCAAATGGTCGGTCGGCGCCTCGGGGGCGGTCTATCGCGGCTACCACTCGACGGCGATCCTGATGCAGAACGGCGCCCTGCTGATCGCCGGGGGCGGCGCGCCCGGCCCGGTGAACAACCAGAACGCCGAGATCTACTACCCGCCCTACCTGTTCACCGCCGCCAACGGCACCGCCGCCCTGGCGACGCGGCCCCGGATCGTCAGCCTCGCTTCGATCACGCCGGGCTACGGCCAATCCCTGTCATTCGAGCTGAACTCGCCGAACGGCCTGTCTCAGGTGGTGCTGGTCGGGCTCAGCGCCGTCACCCACAGCTTCAACGCCACGCAGCGGCGCTACGTGGCGAGCTTCAGCGTCTCCGGCCAGGGCGTCACCGCCAGGATGCCGGCCTCCGGCGCCGTCGCGCCCCCCGGCTATTACCAGCTCATCGCCATCGACACGAAGGGCGTGCCCTCGCCGGGCGTGATCGTCGGCCTCGGCGGCGTCACGGCGCCGGTCCAGGTGATGACCCCCGTCGCCCCCTCGGCCGTGGCCTCCAACGGCGGCGGCACCGGGACCGGCGGCACCGGCACGGGTGGGACCGGCGGCGGCGGGACCGGCGGCACGGGCACCGGCACCGGGGGCAACGGCGGCACGGGGAGCCTCGGCGCCACGATCGGCCCGGTCGGCCTCGCCCTCAGGGCGGCGCAGTCCGGCCAGTGCCTCGCCGTCCCGGCGGGCAACACCGCCGACGGTGCCCCGGTCACGCAGCAGCCCTGCACGGGGGCGGCCGAGCAAACCTGGCAGGTCGCGGCCGGCAATGGCGGGCGGACCCTCGTCAACGCGGCGACCGGCAAGTGCCTGGACATGACCCTGGCGGGGACGCCGGGGCCGGCCTCGCAGGTCTACCAATGGACCTGCAACGGCGGCACGAACCAGGGTTGGACTCCCCGCGGCCAGGGTGCGGGTAACGCCCTCGTCTCGGCCTACAACGCCAACCTCTGCCTCGACGTGAACGGCGCCTCCACGGCGGCGGGGGCGGGGGCCATCGTCTGGTACTGCCATGGCGGCGCCAACCAGACCTTCACCCCCGGCCCGGCGCGGATCGCCCTGAAGGCCGCCCATTCCGGCCAGTGCCTCGCGGTCCCGGCGAACAACGGCAACGACGGCGCCCCGGTGACGCAGCAGCCCTGCACCGGCGCGGCCGAGCAGGCGTGGCAGGTGAAGCTCACCGGCGGCGGCCAAACCTTCGTCAACGCCGCCAACGGCAAGTGCCTGGACCTGACCCTGGCGGGGACGCCGGGCCCGGCCTCCCAGGTCTACCAGTGGGGCTGCCACGGCGGCACGAACCAAGCGTGGCTTGGCCGGGCGCAGGGCAGCGGCGCGTCGCTCGCCTCGTCCTACAATGCCGGCCTCTGCCTCGACGTGAACGGCGCGGCGGTCACGAGCGGCGCGGGGACGATCGCCTGGACCTGCCAGGGCAGCGCCAACCAGACCTTCGGCGCGGTGGCGGTGACCTCCGCGACGCAATAGGCCCCGGCGGGGGCCCTCACCGTTCCTTCCAGGCCTTGGCGATCTGGTCGGTGAGGGGCTTCGTCAGATAGGAGAGCACCGAGCGCTCGCCGATCTGCATGTAGGCCTCCACCGGCATGCCCGGCACGAGGCGCAGGGCGCCGAGGGCCTCCTTGGCGCTCGGCTCCAGGCGGACGCGGGCGGTGTAGTAGGATTGCCCGGTCTTCGGGTCCTGGGTCACGTCGGCCGAGACCCGTACGACCTCGCCCGCCACCTCCGGCGTGGTGCGCAGGTTGAAGGCCGAGAAGCGCAGCATCGCGCTCTGCCCGATGCGGACGTTGTCGATGTCCTGGGGCTGGACCCGCACCTCCACGAGGAGCTGGTCGGCCTGGGGCACGATCAGCATGGCGGGCTCGTTCGGGGTGACGAGGCCCCCCACCGTGTGGACCGTCAACTGGTGGACGACGCCGTCCTGCGGGGCGCGCATGTCGATGCGCATCAACTGGTCCTGCGCCGCCACCCGCTTCTCGATGAGCTCCGACCACTTGCCCCGGATCTCGGCGAGGTCCTTGCCCACCTCGGTGCGCATCTCCCGGTCGATCTGGTAGATCTGCAACTCGGTCTCGGCGATCTTGCCGCGCGAGGAGGCCGTGGCGGCGACGAGCTGCCCGCGCTCGCCCTCCAGCCGCGCCGCGTCGCGCTCCAGCCCCGTCACCCGCGAGATCGGCACGAGGTTCTTGGCGAAGAGGTCGCGCACGCCCGTGAGTTCCTGCTGGATCAGGGCGATCTCGCGGTTCTTGGCGCCGGCCTGCTCGCCGAGGCCCCGGATCTCCTGGCCCAGCTGCGCGATGCGCTCGGTCAACTGCGCCTTCTGGCCCTCGCGGGCGGCGACCCGCGACTGGAACAGCCGCGCCTCGCTCTCGATCAGGTGGGCGATGGTGGGGGTGCCGCGGGCGCGGGAGACGAGGTCGTCGGGGAAGGCGACCGCCGTCGCCCCGTCGCGCTCGGCCTCGTCCCGCGCGCGGCGGGCGGCGAGCTCGTCCAGGGCGTTCAGGACGATGTCGAGGTTGGTGCGGATCTGCGTCCCGTCGAGGCGCACGAGGACGTCGCCTGCCTGGACCCGGCTGCCCTCGCGCACCAGGATCTCGCCGATCACGCCCCCGGTCGGGTGCTGGACCTTCTTCACGTCCGACTCGACCACGAGCAGGCCGGGGGCGATCACCGCCGCCGAGAAATGGGTCAGGGCCGCCCAGCCGCCGATGCCCGGCACCAGCACGAGGCCGAGGCCCAGCGCCGCGATGAGGTGGCGGCGGATCGAGGGCAGGGCCAGCGCCGGGGGCGGCGCGAGGGGCGCCCCGAGGGAGCCGATGGCGGGGACGGTGGTCGTGCTCATCACGCGCTCTCACGCAGGGTCGCGACGGCCTGGGCCGGGGAGGGGGCAGGAACCGGGGTCGCCGGACGCAGGACGTGCTTCAGCACCTCCTCCTTGGGCCCGAAGGCCTGGACCCGTCCGTCCGACAGGACGAGGACCATGTCGAGGGCGGCGAGCGCGCTCGGCCGGTGGGCGATCACCACGCAGATGCCGCCCCGGCGGCGCACGCCGACGATGGCCTCGGTGAGGGCGGCCTCGCCCTCCGCGTCGAGGTTCGAGTTGGGCTCGTCGAGGACCACGAGGAACGGGTCGCCGTAGAGGGCGCGGGCGAGGCCGATGCGCTGGCGCTGGCCCGCCGAGAGGCCCGCGCCGTTCTCGCCGATGCGGGTGTCGTAGCCCTCCGGCAGGCGCAGGACCATGTCGTGGACGCAGGCCGCTCGCGCCGCCGCGAGCACCTTGGCCGGGTCCGCCCCGTCCTCGAACCGGGCGATGTTCTCGGCCACCGTGCCGGGGAACAGCTCCACCTCTTGCGGCAGGAAGCCGAGATGCGGGCCGAGGGTCTCGCTCGACCATTGGTCGAGGGCCGCGCCGTCGAGGCGGACCTGGCCGCGCACCGGCGCCCAGATGCCCACCAGGGCGCGGGCGAGGGAGGACTTGCCCGAGGCGCTCGGGCCGATCATCCCGAGCCCCTGGCCGGCGGCGAGGGCGAAGGTCGCCTCCTGCACCGCCAGCCGCCGGGAATTGGGGGGCGAGACGGCGATCCCCTCGACCGCCAGCGAGCGCATGGGGGCGGGCAGGGCGTGGGGCCGGGGCGCCTCCGGCAGGCGGGTGAACAGGTCCGACAGGCGGCGCCAGCTCTGCCGCGCGGCGGCGAAGCCCTTCCAGTGCGCGATGGCGAGCTCGGCCGGGGCGAGGGCGCGGGAGACGAGGATCGAGGAGGCGATGATGATGCCGCCCGTGGCCTCGTTGTGGATCACCAGCCACGCGCCCAGCGCCAGCACGCCCGATTGCAGGGCGGTGCGGAACACCTTCGACAGGGCGCCGTAGCCGCCCACCGCGTCCGAGGCGCGCTGCTGGGTGAGGGCGTAATCGCGGCTCACGAGGCCCCAGCGCCGGCCGAGCCGGCCCTGCATGCCCAGCGCCGCCAGGGATTCGGCGTTGCGCCGGGAGACCTCTGCGAGGACGCTGCGCTGCTGGGCGTGGACGGCCGATTGCACGGTGGGCTTGCGGGTCGCCCGGTCGTTGAGCAGCGTCACCGCCACCAGGACCAGCATGCCGACGACCGCCGCCACGCCGATGAGCGGGTGGAACAGGAAGCAGATGGCGAGGTAGACCGGCATCCACGGCAGGTCGAACAGGGCGGACGGCCCGCCGCTGGACAGGAAGGCGCGCAACTGGTCGAGGTCCCGCAGGGCCATCGTCCCGTCGAGGCCGAGGCCGCCCCGCAGGGGCGCGCGCACGGTGACGTCGAAGACCCGCCCGCTCAGGGATTCGTCCAGCGCCATTCCGATGCGGACCAGCACCCGCGCGCGGATCGCCTCCAGCAGGCCCTGCATCACGTAGAGGATGAGGGCGAGCACGCAGAGGCCGATCAAGGTCGGCACCGACCGGCTCGGGATCACCCGGTCGTAGACTTCGAGCATGAAGAACGAGCCGGTGAGATAGAGCACGTTCACCAGCGCGCTCATGCACGCCACGCCGATGAAGGCCATCCGGCAGCGTTCGAGCGCCGCGACGAGCGTGGGAGGACTGCCTGTCATCACAGCCGTAACTCGCGTGGAGTGGCGTTTCAGGCGTTTTACTTGTGCGGATGCTTGCAAGTACGCCGGATCGTCGCCGTTGCCGACGAATCGGGACCATGATCGCGATTGGTTAAGATTTTTCCGTGACATCCGCGGCGTCGGCGCCGCAGGGGCATCGGCCCAGGCCGGGCGCCCCAGCCCGCTGAGAAACAGCCACGTTTCCGAACGCCGAAAATTTTTTGGGCCAGAATGTTTTCCAAACCGGGCCGCGCGCGCCGGGACCCGTCGAACCGTCCCGGGCCGTCCCGAAACCGGAATACCGCAGTGCAACCTGGGCCTTGCCGGCAACCCTCGCAGTATTCAGTCAAGCTTCGAGATTTGAAGAATATAGTCCTGGAAAATTCTGAGTTGCGAAACCGTTCCACACTCAAATTCAAAAAATTAGGCAAAATGCCCCAAGTCTCGCCTTGAGTTGTGCAACGCAATCTGGCAATCGAAACTTAATACCCCGTAAAAATTGACGACCACATTTGTGCGTCGAGAAGGATGCGGCATGCTGCTTCACAACCTGTCTCCGGTCGCGTGGCGATCCCGCAAGGTCGCCACCGGCACACAGACCGGGGCTGGGTATGGCCGCAGCCTCATCCTGGACCGGGCGCCCAAGCGTCTGTTCGACCTCAGCGTCGCCCTGAGCTGCCTCTTCCTGCTGCTGCCGCTCTTCGTGCTGGTGGCGTTCCTGGTCTGGGCCGTCGATCGCAAGTCGCCGTTCTACAGCCACCTTCGCCTCGGGAGAGGTGGTAAGACCTTCGGCTGCCTGAAGTTCCGCTCCATGCGCATGAACGGCGACGAGATCCTGCGGCGCCACCTCGCCGAGAATCCCGCCGCGATGGCGGAGTGGACGCAGAACCGGAAGCTCAAGAACGACCCCCGCATCACGATCATCGGCCACGTCCTGCGCAAGACCAGCCTGGACGAGCTGCCGCAGCTCATCAACATCCTGCGCGGCGAGATGAGCCTCGTCGGCCCGCGCCCGATCGTCGATGCCGAGTTGGAGAAGTACGGCGACGCGGCCTCCGCCTATTTCGCCGTGCGGCCGGGCCTGACCGGCGCGTGGCAGATCAGCGGCCGGTCGGACACGACCTATGCCGAGCGCGTCCGCCTCGACCGGCAATACGTCGAGTCGCGCAGCTTCGCCGGCGACATCGCGATCATCCTCCGCACGGTCCCGGCGGTGTTCCTGGTCAAGGGCTCCTACTGAGCCCCACGCCCACCTCGGATCCGGTTCGACGAACCCCCGCGCGGTCGCCCGCGCGGGGGTTCGTCGTTGCGCGGCCGGGCTGTCCGGGATCGGGAAATCGCATTATGAATGAATCTTGTGCCACTGATCTATGTAATCGTGGCTGTGATCCGTTTTCCGTCATGCTGCGGATCGGGCGCGGCGCTCACGGCGTCGTGCTGGTGTGAATTGTTTCGATCTCGGAAAATTGTCTTTCTTTTCGGGGGTCGAATGCGGACAAGGCACACCTATATGAGTTTCTTTATGGATGCGGCGCATGGTGTCCGCATCAGGCACGGATGAGACGCCCGGATCTCGCTGCCTAGCCTTCGCGATGCCGTGGAACCGGAAGTCGGAGTAGACCGATGGAGACGACGGGAGTTCTGGGACTCTTCGGCCTGTTCGGAATCGTGTGCGGCTTCTACGTTTCCGTGGTGGGCTTCGCCGTGACCGCCGTGGCGATCGTGAGCGTGCTCGGCCTCCTGGCCCTGTTCTTCGGGGGGCCGCTGGGGGGCTGGATGCCAGCGGGCGCCTTCGTCGCCATGCAGGTCGGCTACTTCCTCTGTCTCGTCGGCACGGCCTTCGTCGGCCATCTCCGGGGCCTGTCGCCCAAGGATGCGCGCCGCACCGAGCGCGACCTGCACATCCACCACGAGTAGGGACCTCACCCCCCGGATGGGAGGGTGAGCACCGCCATCCGGCCCGATTCGTCGATGGCCACCGGCACGAGCGGGCCCGCGCCGCAGGCCCCGGCCGGCACGCGCACCCGGTAGCCGATCCGCCGCTGGCCCATGCCCGCGAAGCCCGGCTGCCCGGTCAGGTCCCGGCGCAGGCGGCGGGGCCGCTCCACGGCGACGAGCCGCCCGCCGCAGAACAGCGCCAGCTGCATCCCCCGCCCCGGCTTCGCCGGATCGAAGGCGTAGGCGCCCACCAGGATCTCGTCCGCCCCGAGGGGCTCCAGGCTCTCGACCCGCGCCAGCAGGGTGTCGGGCAGGGCGAGGCCGCGCGCGGCGATGGCCGTGCCGGCGGAGGCGGGGGACGCGAAGGCGTCGGGGGGCAGGGCGGCGATGGCGCCCTTGGCCCGGTACTCGGCCCAGTCGTTGCGGGCGGTCTCGGTGCTGCCCCAGAGGGCGCAGGCCGTGAACACGACGAGGAAGGCGCTCACGCCCCGCGTCAGCGCCTCCGGGCGCGCCCCGTCGAGGCGCGCGCGCAGGCGCCGGTAGAGGGCGACGTCGAGGGGCCCGAGGAGCGCCGCGACCGCCAGCGCCCCGGCGAGGCTCACCGCCGCGTAGGCGGCCCCGTTCCAGTGGGGCGGGCAGGCCCAGTTGGCCAGCATCAGCACCGGTGGGTGGGCGAGATAGAGCACGTAGCTCCAATCCCCCAGGGCGATCAGCCCCCGCGCCGCCCGGCCCTCGCGGCGGATGGGCGTCGCGGTGACGGCGGCGCCGACCAGCAGCACCGCCGCGATGCCGCCGAGCCAGCGCGCGGCGGCGGTGTCCACGAAGAAGCACGCCGCCGCGAAGGGCAGGATGAGGAGCGCCGCCGGCGGGCGCACCCAGCCTGCCGCGATCAGGCGCGGCAGGAGCAGCCCGCCCGCGAAGGGCACGCAGGCGGCCGTCACCGGCACGAGGTAGAGCGGCGGCGGCATCATGTTGCGGCTGTCGGGGGGCAGCAGCGGGAAGGCCACGGCGAGCAGCACGAGCCAGCCGGCCGCGACCGGCACGAGGCGCCGCGCCTGCCCGGCCAGGGCGAGGAGGAACAGGCCGACGTAGAACGTCACCTCCAGAACGAGGGTCCATTCCACGTTGAGGGGCGACGAGCGCGGCCCCCCCGGCGCGAGGGACAGGGCGAGCACGGAGAGGCCGCCGAATTCCTGGCGCAGGGCCGCGAACAGGGCGGCGAACAGGGCCACCACCGCGAGATAGGTCGGGAAGATGCGGCTCACCCGGTGGGCGAGGAAGACGAGGGGCGGATCGCGGGTGACGAGCCGCGCCATCAGGAACCCGGACAGGGCGAAGAAGATCGCCACGCCCCAGACGCCCATTAGCCCGTCGAGGGCGGCGAAGGGGCGCCCGGCCCCGCGCAGGGTCTGCCCGTAGACCGCGACGTGGTGGACGAGGACGAGGCTCGCCGCCAGCGCCCGCAGGAGCTGCAGGTTGGTGAGTTCCCCGCCCGCCCGCGCGATGCCCTCGGCCGGCGCCACCGCGCCGGGCGCGGAATGGGGCGCGGCGGCCGCGATCTCCGGAACGTCCCGGCTGAGGCGTGTCGGCATGGTCCTGGTCCCGGGCGGCACCGGTCCCCGGCCGGCGCGCCCGTGCCCGATGGGCAAGAAACATGGCTCCCGTGTGGTCGGCCCGGCAGGGGATGGGGCGGGGATGGGGCGGCCGGCCGCACGGAACGTGATCGGCCCTGCCCGGTTGGCCCCCCACACCCACCCCCATCGACACCCGAAGGACAAGAGCCATGGCCAAGGCGAGCAAGCACAGCGTCGGCTCGGGCGCGCAGGGCAAGGGCTCCGGCTCCGGCGCGATGACCGAATTGCCGGACGGCGTCCTCCCCGAGAACATGGTGCTGAGCAACCGCGACAAGGCTCAGCACAGCGACGAGCGCGGCCTCGACGGCAAGAACGTCCAGACCGAGCAGTACCAGGACCACGCGGGCAACCGCCGGAGCGACGACGGCCAGCAAGACGGCTGAGCCCGGCTCAGATCCCGGCTCAGATCCCGACCCGGCCGAGGCCGGGGAGCTTCAGGCCGGGTCGGCGCAGGTCGAACCCGGCCACCGCCCCGAGGAGGTTCACCTCGACCCCCTCCACCCAGGCCACCGTCAGCCCGACATAGCCGCCGAGGTTGATACGGAAGCCGGTGCCGGAGGGGGTGGGGCCGACCCAGCGCCCGTCATAGGGGAAGTCCTTCCCGATGGCGGTCGCGGGCAGGCTCGCCCGCATCTCGGGCACGGCGCTCATCACCGCCGCCACGAAGGTGTTGGAGTTCGGCCCCGGCCAGAGCCGGTAATCGCCGATCTTCGCGTAGCGGTAGGTGGCGATGGTCTCGCGGATGCGCGGCAGCATCCGTTCCGCCTCCGCGCCGTCGGCGGCGAAGACCACCTCCGGCACGCTGCCGAACCAGCGCCCATCCGGCACGAAGCGGTCCACCCAGATCGGCAGGCCCCAGGCGGTGTAGTCGAAGCGCCGGTAGGCGCGCTCGCCCGGCCCCTTCACGACGATCCAGCTATGGGTGGCGACGATGCCGCGCCAACTCACCGTCCGCGCGGAGAACACGCGCACCACCGCCTCGGGCTTGCGCGCGGCGGGGGGTAGCAGCCCCGCGCTCGACCGGTCGGCCGAGCGCCAGTCGGCGATGTCGTTGCTGAGGTAGTAGCGCGCCGCCGAGACGGCGATCGGCGCGAGGAACACGATCACGAAGGCGAGGAAGGCGATACGGAGCACGGGTCTCATCCGGGGGAGGGGGACCTCGCTGATCTAGGCGCCCGCGACGGCCGGCGGCAGGGCCGTGCGACCCCGCGTGTGCCTCAGAGCCACAGCAGGATCGCCCCGATGACCAGCACCACCGCGAGGCCGGCGAACAGGACGACCCGGCCGACGCCCTCGTCCCCGGGATCCGCGCGGCCCGGCTCCGCCGCCGGGGGCGGCTGCGCCCCGGGGGCGGGCCTATCGCCGGGACGGGTGGAGGCGAGGGCGGGGGGCGGATCGGGGTCCGGCGCGGCGAGGGTGAAGCGTGGGGCGGCGACGGTCTCGCCGCGCGGGCCGAACGCGTCCGGCTCGACGCTCACCCCGGCCGCCTCCAGTTCGAGCATGACGAGGACGAGGACATCGACATCGAGGGCCTCGACCGGCAGGGCCGCCTGAAGCTCGCTGGCGGTGAGTTCCCCGCGCTGCCGCCCGAGGGCGATCAGTCGGTCCAGGGTCGCGCGGTCGATCGGAGCAGCCATGGACATCCGTCAGCGGGCTCGGGGAGGGGGCGTCTCGCCTTGGATGTAGGGCGGAGGGAGAACCCGGCCGAGGCTGCCCTAGATCGAGGGCCATGCGCGACGGCCCCCGGCCGCCGCGCCCTGCCGAGAGCGCGATGCCCGACCTGCCCGCCGAACACCTGCGTGTCGCCGACGTGATGGCCCGCGACGTCGAATTCATCGAGCCGCAGGCGAGCGCCCAGGCGGCGGCCGTGCTGATGGGCGAGATCGAGGTCGGGGCCCTGCCGGTCGGCTCGGCCGAGCACTGCGTCGGCATCGTCACCGACCGGGACCTGCTCTACCGCGTCGTCGCCCGCGGGCGCGATCCGACGTCCGTGTCGGTGCAGGACGTGGCCTCGCGCCCCGTCCTGTCCTGTAACCCGGACGACACGCTCCGCGCGGCCCTGGACGTCATGGGGGCGAACTATGTGCGGCGCCTCCCGGTCCTCGACGGGAACCAGCGCGTGGTGGGATGGCTGACCCTCGCCGACGTCGCGCGCCACCTGCTCGTGAACGACGACGCGCTGCAGGTCTCCCTGCAGGACCGCCTCGAAGGAACGGCGCGCTGATCACACCCGATACCGGCGCTCCGCCGCGCGGACGAGCGTCGAGGGCAGGGCGCGGGCGGCCGCGACGTAATCCGCGAAGGCCGAGGCCGCCGGCCCGGCCTCCCGCGCGGCGACCAGGCACAGGATGAAGGCGATCAGATCCGTCTCCGGCCGCGTCAGCCCGGCCAGGACCGCGCTGAGGGGCAACGGCGCGCGCAGGGCGTCCGCGAAGGCGATCAGCGTCCCGTCGTCGGCTCCGGCGGCCGCGAGCCACTCCCGCACCGGGCGCGGCGCCCCCACCGCGCCTCCCGCCAGCGCGGCCACGGCGGCGAAGCGGGCAATGGCCGCGCGATCCTCTCCGGTGAGCGCGGCGAGGTTGACGCTCAGGGGCATCAGGGTCTGGTGCCGGTTCTGCAGGAAGCCATGAAGGACCTTCTGGCCGACCGCGTCCAGGATCTGGCGACGGCCGGGGGCTATGTCGCGGTGGCGGCGATCGATCGCCTCGCGCTCCCCTGCGGTTGTCCGGTGGTCCTGCCGTCCCGCGACTCGCTCCAACGCCCGTCCCTTCCAGCCCGCGCCGCTGCGGCGGCGCACCGAACAGGTGCTCCCGAATGACCGTCGATCAAGTGCTCGCCTTCGGCCTGATCGGCGTGACGGTGGCCGCCTTCGTCTGGGACCGCCTGCCCTACGACGTCGTGGCGCTGACCGCGCTCGCCGCCGGGATCGCGCTCGGCCTCGTGCCGGCGGACAAGGCCTTCTCGGGCTTCTCCGACGACATCGTCGTCATCGTGGGCTCGGCCCTCGTCCTCTCCGCCGCCATCGCCCGCTCGGGGGCGGTGGAGACCCTGATGCGCCCGCTCATGCCGCGCCTGACGAGCCCCGGCCGGCAGGTGCCGATCCTCGTGGCCGGGGTCCTGCTCCTGTCGATGGTGACGAAGAACGTCGGGGCGCTGGCCATCTTCATGCCCATCGCCCTGCAGCTCGCCCGCCGCAGCGGCACGCCGCCCTCCGCGCTGCTGATGCCGATGGCCTCCGCCTCGCTCATCGGCGGCATCGTCACGCTGGTCGGCACCTCGCCGAACGTGATCGTCTCGAAGGTCCGCGCCGACCTGACCGGCAAGCCCTTCGGCATGTTCGACTATGCCCCCGTGGGGCTCTGCGTGGCGGCGGCCGGGTTCGCCTTCCTGTGCCTCGGCTGGCGCCTGCTGCCCCGGCGGGACGGGGGCTCGCGCTCCATGGAGGCCGCGTTCACCCTGGAGCGCTACACGACGGAGGCGCGCCTGCCGCCCGGCCACCCGGCCATCGGCGGCACGGTGGCCGCCCTGGAGGCGCAGGGGGACGGCGAGGCCGGCATCGCCACGATCCTGCGCGAGCGCTTCCGGCGCTATCCGGCGAGCCCGGATTTCCGCCTCAAGGCCGAGGACGTCCTCCTCCTCGACGGCGAGCCCGACGCCCTGGAGCGCTTCGTGGCCCGCACCGGGCTCACCCTGGCCGGGGCCGCGCCCACCGCCGAATCCGTGGTGATGGAGGGCGTGGTGACGGCGGAATCCGGCCTCGTCGGGCACACCGCCGCCCAGCTCGACCTCGCCGACAGCGCGGGCCTCGCCATCCTCGCGGTCAGCCGGCGCGGCCGGCGCATCGAGCAGCGCCTCTCCTCCGTGCGGTTCCGGGGCGGGGACGTGATCGTGGTGCGCGGGCGCGCCGCCGCCATCGCCCCCGCCCTCGGCACCCTCAAGGTGCTGCCCCTCGCCGCGCGGGAGATCGCGCTGGGCCGCAACGACCGGAGCTGGCTGCCCGCCGCGATCCTGATCGTGGCGATGGGCCTCGTCGCGCTGCACGTCGTGCCGGTGGCGGTGGCCTTCTTCGGCGCCGTCGTGGCGGTGCTGCTCCTGCGCTGCATGACGCCCCATGAGGCGTATCAGGCCGTGGAATGGCCGGTGCTCGTGCTGCTCGGCGCCCTGATCCCGATCTCCGAGACGGTCAGTACGACCGGCGGCGCCGACCTGATCGCCGGCCATCTCACCACGCTGGTGCAGGGCTTCTCGCCCGTGACGGCGCTCGGCGCGATCCTGATCCTGGCGATGGCGGTGACGCCGTTCCTCAACAACGCCGCCACCGTGCTGGTGATGGGCCCGATCGCCGCCAAGCTCGCCACCAAGCTCGGGCTCAACCCCGATCCGTTCCTGATGGCGGTGGCGCTGGGCGCGGCCTGCGACTTCCTCACGCCCATCGGCCACCAGTGCAACACCCTGGTGATGGGCCCCGGCGGCTACCGCTTCGGCGATTACGCCAAGCTCGGCTTTCCGCTCTCGCTCATCGTGATCGCGGTGGGCCTCCCCATGATCGCCCTGGTCTGGCCCCTGCATCCGGCGTGAGGCGGGACCGGCCCGGCGCTAGTTGGTCAGCCCGGCCAGTTCCTCGATTCCGCCGCCATCGGCGTAGGCCTTCCGGAAGCTGTCCCGCGCCTTCCACCGCTGCCAGAACCGGTCGAGCTGCTCGAAGCGCTCATCGAGCGGCGTGGCCACCGGCCCGAACTTCGAGAAGGCGATGGCGGTGCAGAGGGTGATGTCGGCGAAGGTCGGCTCGCCGCCGCCCAGCAGCCAGTCGCGGCCATCCGCGAGATGGCGATCGACGAGGCCTGCGTGGGACAGGGCCTCCTTGCGGCAATGCTCGCCCCATTGCGGATTGTGCGTCAGTTCGAGTTTCGGCCCGAGCCCCTGGTGCAGCACGTGGAACTGGGTGGTGAGCCGGTAGAGGATCTGCACCCAGACGCGATCGTCCCACATCGCATCGAGCCCCTGCTCCAGGGGCGTCGCGCCGGTGATCCTGCGGCCCTCGTGCAGGGCATCGAGGTAGCGCACGATCGCGGCCGATTCCGACAGGTAGGTCCCATCGGCCAGTTCGAGGGTGGGCGTCTCGCCCCACGGGTTCATCGTGAGATGACGCCAGCCGCGCTGCTCGCCGCCCGGCGCCATGTCGTAGATCACCTCGTCGTAGGCCCCAGCGATTCCCTTCTCATGCAGGAAGAGGCGCAGGCGCTGGGGGTTCGGGAAGGCGGACGGCGACGTGTAGAGGCGCGCTTTCGTCGACAAGGATCATCTCCGCTGGATGGGGCACCCGGTGAAGCAGGTGTTTGGCTCACCGGATCAACCTTTCAAGGCGGCATCACGAAAGGTCGCAGGGCGGCGGCGCATTTGTGGTGGGGCCGCTCGCGCCTCCCTGTCGAGCCCGAGAGGGCCCCACGCCACCGTTGCGCTCTCCGCCCGCTTGGGCTAGGTGAAAGACACGGTCAGCACCCGTAGCTCAGCTGGATAGAGCGTTGCCCTCCGAAGGCAAAGGTCACACGTTCGAATCGTGTCGGGTGCGCCAAATTTCCTTACATTTTGCAAGCACTTAGGCAGGCTCTCTTGAGGGCATCACTGTGTTGGTGCGCGGTTGGGTAGCACCGGGGTAGCACTCAGGCCTACCTCCACTGTCCCTCCGAGTCCGCCGGGAAGTGTTTTCGGATCGAGATTCGCTGAGTCGGTCCTGTGGCTCGGGGTGGGGGATGGACCTCCGCCGATCTTTAATAGGTGCTGGCACGGGCCGGGTGAGACCGCCGGGCAGGGCGGTCCGACCTGGAGCCAATCCGCCCCCTGGCCAGGGCGACCCGGCCCCCGGGGTGGAGGGCCGCTCATCCTTTCGTCGGTCCAGGATGCCGCTCGACAAATTTTAAATCGACCGGGATCCTCGGGCCAGGGGCTGTCTCGCCCTGTTCGAGCGGCTGGCCATGGGCCGAGGGGCGAACCGACAAGATCATCCGGCGTTGCAGCGTAGGTGTCGCGTAGCGCGGCGCTCAGTCTGAGAACCCGATGACATACACCCTTCAACGGCTTGCCCCAGGCAGCTTCGATCTTCTCTTAGACGGCGAGGTCGTCGGCAGCATCGTCCGCGAGGTATCCAAGGACGGCTACGAGGGCGACTGGGTGGTCGAGACGCTTACCGAGAGCCCGCCCTATCCTGCCCCGTTCACAGCCGAGACGCACAAGTTCGGGACGCTGAAGGCTGCAGCGGACTGGCTAGAGGCGGACGTTCCCGATCTCTGATCTGGATCGCTCTCGCCGTGGTCAGTGAGGCCGCTGGCCGGTACATGGTGAGCGGGCGAAGCTAGAGAGCATCACGCTGCACGAGTTACGGCACTCCTACGCGAGCGCGATGGTGCGGAACGGCGCGCCGCTGATCGTCGTGGCGGAAGCGCTCGGGCATTCCGGTACCCGCATGGCCGAGAAGCACTACGCTAACCTGGCGCCTAGTTATGTGGCGGATACGATCCGCCGAACTGCGCCGGATCTGTCGCTTCTTGGATCGAGTGCGGTGCTCCGGCAGATGTAACGATCAAGGAGATGTGGCGTCAGGCTAAGCCAAACAGCCGGAAGGGGGCCTATCGAAATGTCGTCTTACCGATACAGTATATTAGATAGGTCCCTTGGACCAGAATTTATCAACTAACTTGTCGATAGCTATGTTGATCTCGTCTATGTTTTCGGGGCCTTCGACGGTCTGATTAGAAGCTGGGAGGGGGTCAATAAATTGCCCTGCTTCCTGGTTTGATTTCTGCCTCTCAGCATCCTCTTTTTCGCCAATATCCCAGGCGGCTTCTAGATCTTTGTAGCACTGTGGTAGCTCATCTCTGCTGTATGTCTCTCTATGCAGTGCAATTATTGGTATCTCAATATCGTTTTGCATCATAAACATATGTGTGTAGTTTCTCAAACCAATATGTTCCGCGAATGAAATTCCAGCGACGGCGCGCTCAAGCGCATCCAATTCGCGTCGTGCAACCGATCTTTCTGTTTGTACCGTAATAACCGGGTACGGAACGCCAGCGATTACGCCTTTTAGGACTTCCTTTCCTCTGTAAGTAAACTGAAAATCGATTAGGTTAAGGTGTTTCAGTAGGATTAGCAACCACACCAAATCAATTGACAACGCAAGCTCATGCCGCTGAGCGAATTTCGAAATTCTGAAGCCCGTATCAATCTGCTTGCCGAGAAAATCATAATCACCTGGCGTTACGTCAGCTCTTTTCTCATCATCTTCCCCGAGTTGGTCGCCAACGATACTGGAACTCGGTTCGAGGGAGAGGCGGCTCGCCGATGCAACTGTCGCGTTTGGCGCTGGGAAAGACGCCACCCAGGCTGATCCCTTGACGTCAAGTTCTGGCTCTTGATCGTTGATCAACTCACCGTACGCAGAGAGCGCTTTAGTAAAGGCCAGGAGGCAGCACGCTAAGTGCTCTAAGCAAGTTATACGGATACAGAAGATGATTTCATCGCCGACAGTCTTCCAAACTTTCGGCGAACGTTCTGCAAAAGAGGCGTGTCCCTCGAACGCGCCAAGGTACCCGCCGTATCGCTCGCTTAGGATTTGAGGAAATTGCCGGTAGAAGCTGCGAGTACGGTTTAGCCATACGGGGTACGGCTCGTTGCCTTCGCGCCTATCGCGGTGCTTCGCCTTGAATGCCGTGGACCCCACAAGATCGACGGACATAAATAGCCGCACGCGATACTCTGGACAGTCGCCCATTCTTCAGCAGCCGAGTGATTGAGCACGTACTTCGGCGGCCTTCGGACTAACAGCAAAATGCCTTGCCGTCAGTTCGATCGAGCGGCCATTGCTCGTATATATCTCCCTAAACTCGGTTGCTGGCATAAGGAATGCTGCCGCAAACCAGTTAGCTTCCCATTCAGTCCTGATAAGATCAGGATTGTCTTTGTTTACCCAGCGTGTGGCTATCATAATTGCGCCTCGCTGACGGGCAGAAACTAAAGGGTAATGTAAGAACAGATGCCCAAGCTCATGCGCTATGGTAAAGCGATCGCGCACCAAGGAGGTAACGCTTGGTAGAAAAATAGTGAAGTCATCCATCGCGCGGACAATGATAGCTTCAGGCAAGTTTCCTTCCACTATCTCAGCAGTTTTGTATTCTATACGCCCCCCGAGTTTGACAACCAGCGGTTCAATGGCGTCTCCCACCTTGAACTTTAGGCGCGAAGCTACGTTCTCGGCGACGGAATGAACCTTTGCCTTCATCAAGTGCGTAGGAGAGGGGGGCGCGATCGTCACCGGGCTACCTCATGAACCGGAAACTTTAACGTCCAGGCGTCTAGTGAACATATGAGGAACAAACACGATATACACAACCTTTTACAGAGGGCTGCTATGACCTGCGACAAGGTGCTCTGAAGTGCGATGATACACCTATCCACAGACAGAATAAGGGCTCCTATGGCGCGATCGCGGCCTCGCCAATCCCAGATCAGTGCATCGTCGCCGCTGGCTCCGGCGTAAATGGTACTTCGAACAGGGCGCTTAGCGGCATGGCGGTCGGACCAATCACTGCCATGCTGAGAGGGACGTATACGCTGTCGAGGTCATTCACGGAGACCCGCAGCATGAAGGCAAGCGTTCGCGCAACAGCGGTGCATCAGTGCGCGGCTAGGTACGCCGCGATCATCTCTGGCGTCACGTCCGTCGCGTAGCACAGCGGCGCATAGCCGCCCGGCCGGACGCAGGCGGTGCGCATCCCGCAGGATGTGCCGTTGCGCGCGCTCCGGGAGAGGCGACGCCAACTTGACGGCACGCTGGTTGAAGCAACCTTGGTTTCTCGCGGACAGATCCGGGCCACTTTATGCCGCAAGCGTCGAGCCTTGTTTTCGGTGGTCGGTCAAGCTGACGAAGGAATTGCGCTCCTGCGGGGCGGACGGTGCGGCAGTTGGATGATGCTCGACGGTAACGCGATCCCCGCCGGTCTTTTCGTGCTCGGCATCTCGCTATTGTTGGTTGCCGACAGTCGCCTGCGCGTTCGAAACGGCGCATCCTGGCATCAGGGGTGCGTGACTGCAGTTGGCGCCGGGCTCGCGTTCCTGGCCTGCGCGTTCGCAATCCACTGAGACGTGAACCCGATTTCATGTGACATTGCCCTCGGACGCCCTAATGTCGCACCCGCACAGGGTGACGCGGCATGGACCCCCGAGAAATTTCAGCGATTGCGTGCGGCTTGATCCTGGCGGGCTTGGCTGCCGAGAATTTTCACGCCCATCGCTGGGTCCGCGCCGAGGGACCGGCCCGCTTCAACCCTCTGGCGGCCCTGGCGCTTGGTTTGCCCGTCTTGGGCTTGTGCGTGCTGGCGATCTTGACAAATTAGGACCGGGCCGGGAGGCACGCTATGTGCATCCACATCTGTCGCTCTGCCGACGATCGTCACGCTTAAGGTTGTTGCAACTCTGCGATAGCGAGCCGACAGATTTCGCGCATAGGTTGTGTCACGGGCCCGTGAGGTCCCGGAGGAGACGACCATGAAGAAGACCTTCCTCGCCTTGGCTCTCGTCGTGTTGAGCACTGGCGCCGTGATGGCCCAGAACTGCCAGCACGACAGCGACCGCGCTTCGGACGGTTCGCGCTGCGGACACCGTTCGTCGGATTCTCGAGCCGGCGGCCGCTGAAGCTAAGACCGAGGCGGGCTTCAAGTAGGATCGCCTCGGATCCTCCAGAGCAGTGTGGACACCGAGACCGGCCTGCTCAGCTGGGCATGCCGTCTTGGCCGCTAAGCCGAGCCTATCTCGCCCTGCCAATTGGATAAGGCCGGCGTGCGATCGGCGATTGCTCAGATGCATCGAGCGCACAGCTTGGCGCCGACCGAAGCGATATCGTTGGGCATGGATAACGTGATTCGCCCGACTTTCCGCCGCGCCGAGGCCGAAGCGCCTCCTGAGACCGTGGACGCCTTCAGCCCGCTTCAGGTTTACGGTGCCGCAGTCGGCCACTTCGTGGCGCTGATCCGCGCCGAGGACGAAAAGGTCGGCATGACGCTGCAAGTGATCGTCGGGCGCGAGGGTGGCGCGAACGCCGAGGCGGTCGCGCTCTTTCCCGACAACGCCGAGGGCGAGACCGACGCCGAGGCGACAGCATTCGCAGTCATCCGCGCGCTGGAGATCGTGAAAGAGGCGATGGTCGGACCCCAATAGTCCACTACCGCCCCTTTCCGCTCCTGGCGTACTCCCACACCGGCACGCCCCACACCTGCCCCGGCTTGTTCCGGTAGGCGGATCCGCGAGCCGTCACGATACGGGTTGCCTCGACCGCCGAGGGGTGAAGCTCCGTCATCATGAGCGCGCCGCCCTACGCCCCAAGGTTCATGTCTTAGCCCCTAAAATTTCCATATAGGCCAGTCAAATCAGGGGCGTAGCTTTAGATTTGAGCTCGCCAAGTCTACATGTTATTCAATATTTCGTTCCAGGCAAATCCCCCAAGAATGTAGGCAAATATGAAGAACATTGCGACTGATAATAGAGACGATAACAAAACAGTCCATTCGACATGCTTATTAATTATATTATATAATTTGATAATTATAATGTAAAGCACCGAAAGCGGGCAAACAATCGAGACAATCATGGCGACTGTCGCGCGGAGATATTCCCAACCCTTTCCTTCTGCTCTATATTCGCCATAAAAATAGGAGAAAATCAGCAAAGATATTATTGCGATTGTAGACAGATATGCGATCCTCGATCGACTATCTACATTACTGAATAAAATCAGCGGCCTGAGTGCGCAAGCAAATATACCGCCGGCAACAATGGAGATGAATATAGCCGCTTCGGGCTCCGCATTTCTTTGAAATGCAATGCTAGCGATTGCCGCCGCCGCAGCTAAGGGCCAACCGTACGCAACAACATTATTGTCAATATGGTCCAACTCCAATAGGGAGGCCTTCTTGTCGTAAGCAGCAGCTTTTCGAGCATTTTCCGCGCGCATGATAGTTGTTAATAGTGAGTATGCTGCGCCGCCTAAAACTATCAGACTAGGGTGAGAAAATATCCATGGAAAAAGCGTACGTACGTATGGATCAATTTTATCTATCATTATCATGTCTGCAGGATTGTGAGTGATTATTGCACCATAGCATTACGTGCGCTATGTGTTAAATCGCCGTATATTTATGTGGTGCTGAAAAAAACGTTTAAAAACTCCTATATGGATTGCAAGAGCCCGCTAACGACAGCAACGCACCGAAGGAGGTGGCCAGCGAGAGCGGCGCCATGGGCTACGCTGCCGCAATGCCCTCAATTGTAGGGCTACCAAACCCGGCGAAGGTCGGCAGCGACGGCGAGCCGGTGTCAGGGCCCTTGCCGAACCCGCTCAACCCGGCCGCTACACCGACCTTGCCGAGCCCGCCCGCGAGACCGCCGATCGTCTTGGACGTGTCGCCGGCATGGCTGGCGGCGTTGAGCTCCATCGGCAGGACCGAGGACGAGCCGTGCGCTCGGCAGAAGGTTATCTCGGACCGGACCCACCAGACGCTTCAGGACACCCTTGAGCGGTTCCAACCGAAGCAGGAGGCGCAGCAGCAAAAGGCGCAAACCGACGCCACGCAGCAGCTCGAGAAGGCCATGACCCCGGCGGATGGCGACTACAAGTCGGCCGGCGGGAGCTCGGGAACTGATCCGCCTACTTCGGTCCAGCCACTTCGTCTAAGGTCTACGGCGACACGTGCCGCCTACCGCCGCCCCGGGGATATCATGCGCCGACCGAGGAAACGGTCCCACTCATCCGTGGAGTGATGGGCCCAAGCGTCGAACCCAAACACGATGTCTGAGACCATCTCCAGACCCGCGGCTGTGGAGGCGATATGCGCGACCACGTAAGGATGGGCGCCGAGACCTCCCAGTTCGGCGGCAAGGGCGGCCAGCACGTCCAGGTGGGTCTGGCTGCAGCGGAACTGCGTGAAGTCGTTCCATACGCGCCGGAGGATGCGCGCTTCGCGTGTGGCTTCGGGCATGGTGAGGCCTAGCGCCCGGAGCGCGTCGGCAAGCTTCCAATAGGCCGGTATCAGCCGACTTGGCTCTGCCCGTGCGTAGGCCAGCCATTGCGGATCATTCATCGTCGCAACGGCTGGAATGGCCATCCCCTCGCGCTCGGCGAGATGGCTGAGATCCCTCGCACCGCCCCTGCGAGCCCGCTTCGCGGCTTCGATCGAGGCGTCCGGCTCGTAGCGGTATTCGGCGTAGCCGAGGTCTCGAGGGCGGCCCCCGCGGTCGAGATGGCGGAGGTAGGCTTTGAACTCGACCAGGGCGCGGCGCCGGTCGCGCTCGGCTTGCGAGATGATCTTGCGCACCATGTCTCGTCCCGGGGATCAAATGAATGCGGCCGGTCAGCCCCTTTGCTGACCGGCCGGTGAACGGTGCTCTCTGATTCTGTGGGTGGTCAGGGCAGTCGGCGCGAACCTCCGACCTTGCCGCCGACCGCCCGCGCGTTCGGCAAGGTCTTATCCGGTGGGGCGGGAGCGGCGGCCTACATAGGGCCCAGGCTAGGATCCGGCGCTCCGGCGGCGGGGTAGAGGTCGGCCCGGGGGAGCCCGAGGCCTATAACTGGCCGCCATCATCGGTCAGAGCGCCGTGGCCGGATAAGCCCGAGCCGCCTCGCGCCCTCCAGGGCCACCTCAATGCGGGCTGCGACCCTGGCCGCAGCGCCACCCTGCTCTCGCGCCTGCCGGGCGGCGCGTTCCATATCGGCCACCACGTCAAGCGATGGTCCACCGTCGTTGCGGAGGGACTGCGTGAAGCGGCGTAGGAGGGCGAGGAGCTCGGCCTTGCCGATAGGTCGTTCGGGTGACGCCACTTGAAGCACGTAGGCTCCTCTTACGCTGCCAGGGGGAGGGCGGCGAAGGACGGCCGGGCGAGCGCCCGCGCTGCTACCTTCAGACGCAGGACCGCGCCGGGGTGGTGGTCGCCGAGGCCGCTAAGGCCGGTGGCGTGGAAGGTCAGAAAGGCTAGGTCTCGGGCGTCCGAAGCACCGGTCCGCACCCGCCCTGCAAGCTCGTTGAGCTCGGCTACGTCCGCGAGATCCGCAGCGTCGGCGTCGATGCTTGTCTCCACCATGGCCCGGGCATCGTCCGCGGCGGCGGCTACGCCCTCGGCGGTCGTAGGAACGGTGGCGAGGATGCGTGCCTCAAGTAGGTCCACCGTACGGTCATGGTTCTCGGCCGCACCGGTACGGCCTTCGGCTTCCGCTAATAAGGAGGCGGCTCGCTCCTCGCGGATGGAGCGTAATAATGGAATGATGGCGTCTTGCAACATTGGTTCCCCATGCACGGCTCGCGGCGCTGATTCCCGCTCAATTGAAGCCGTGTGTGAGGTTAATTGCAAACGACAAGGCGATTCGTCAACTAAGAAACAAATGTATTATTTGTCGTATATTTTAAATCTCAATTCTCACACTCCCGCCAAATAGCCCCTTTATTCCAAGAAGCTCTCCAGGGACGATTTGGCCGCCGGCGACCCGTTCACCGGCTGAGCGCGGTCCGCCCGCTCGTTCAGGATTTCGGCGAGCCCGGCCTCAAGCTCGGCATACGTCATTTGGCTCGGGTGCTTCGTCACCGCGTCGTCGTCGGTCTTCGAGCTCGCCACGGCCGGGTGGCCGGCGCGGTCCAGGATCGTCTTGGCCACATCCGCCCGCACTCGGGCCGGGGTTTTCGGATCGCGCATGAGGCTCTGCAGCACGTCGACCGCCTCGGGCGCTCCGTGCTTCAGGCGGGTCGTGATGGCGCTTCCCAACTGGAAGGAGAATCGCTTCGTCCGCATCGCGTGATAGATCCGGGTTGCATCCGGGAAGGCGAGGGTTTCAGCCGCCGTCTCGGGCGTAGCGCCTAGGGCGATGAGCCGGGCGAGCTCGTTCTCCTCTTCCGGCGACATACTGGTGACTGTGGGCTTTCCGGCCATGGGGCACTCCTCGTCTGTAACGTTGTAACATAAGGTTTTTCGGCCCGAGATGGTGGGCGATTTTCCAGTTTTGTGGGCGGTCCGCCTATCGGTGTGAGGCCATCCCTTCGCAACCAGCCGTCCACTGGCAGAAGGGTTTGGATTGGCGACAAGCTCAGTGTCTCACCCTAAAGGGGGGTGAGACACTGAGCTTCTGGGTGTCGGGAGTCTCAGTCAGATCTGAGACACTTCTGAGCCTCTGAGCCAGTCAGTAATAAGCCATTGGCCATAAGTAGCTTTTCGGATCTGGCCGGCTGAGCCCCATCGGTCTAGCCAACGCCGCACAGACGCCCGCGAGGCTTTCTGCCCCTCCCGGGCCGAGTCGTTGAAAAACGCCTCCACCATGGCCGGTTTGAAGACGTATGCATGCGCTTCGACGCGCTCCATCTCAGCCAGCCGCTCGACGTGGTTTCGCCACTCACCGAACGCCTCGCGGGCGACCGCTTCAGCCCCCGTCTCGGGCAAGGCGCCGAACTCGGTCTCTTCCTTCCAGGCGACCACAGCGCCCATGAGCGGGCAGCCTTCGCCGTCCTGTCCGACGATGACGGACTTAAGGGTGAACGCGATCTCCGGGCGGGCCTCCATGTCGCGCTGCTTGCGGGTGATAAGCCGCCCCCCGGCCACTTCCATTTCCGTGTCGGTCGCGGCCCGCAGCAGGGAGTGGCCACGCGCGCCGCGGGCCGCGTCCTTGCCTGTGTGGTGAACCACCGCCAGGTGCGATCCGCTGGCCGCCCGGAGCCGGTCGAGGTTGCGGACGATCGCGCCCATATCGACGCTAGAGTTTTCGTCACCGCCGGCGAGAGCGCGAGAGAGGGTGTCGACCACGATGAGTTCGACGGGGGCGCCGCGCTTAGCCTCCGCCGCTTTCACGGCTCCGATGAGGTCGGCGAGGTCCTCTCCGGCCCGCAACAGGTTCACGGGGCTCACGATGAGATCGAGCAGGACGTCAGCGGATCCGTACCGTTCCCGGAGAGCTTTCGTCCGCTTGTGGATCTGGTTGCCGCCCTCCGCCACGATGTAGACGACAGGGCCCCGCTTCACTGCCCTTCCGTTCCAGCGGCGACCGGTGGCGACTGCATAGGCGATGTCGAGCATGACGAAGGTCTTCCCCTCGTTCGAAGCGCCGTACAGGACTGACATGGCGCCGCGGTCGAGCAAGCCTTCCACCAATGGCTGCGCCGCCGCCGTCTCGGCGCGGTCCGCCGAGGCGTTGAAGTCGAGAAGCTCGAACTTGGGGGCACCCTTTTTCGCCGCTTCCGGGGGGGCGGCGCTGTCGAGACCCTCCTCGGGCGGTAGCGCGCCGAACTCCGCGTCCGCGCTCGCTACACCGGCCGGGCGCGTGGCATAGCGATAGGCGTTCTCCACCTTCACCGCGAGCCGCTCGGGTGCCCATTGCGGCGAGCCGCGCTCGTTCCAGTGGTCGAGCATGAGCTCTAGGCACGTCGTCTCGGAGATGCCGAAATCGCGGGCACCGCACGCCGCGGTGTAGGCGGCGGCATCCCCGCCGGATCCCTTGAAGCTCGGCTCGGCCTCGGTCTTCAGCCAATCCGTGGCGCGGGAGATGGCCTCGGGAGTGTCGAGGTCTACAAGGGCCGTGGCGGCGTCGGCGGACCGGACGCGCTGCTTCTCGCACAGGGCGATGAGCCAGTCCGGCGCGTTGGCGATGGGGAGATCTTCGGCGAGGGTGTAGGCGCCCTTCTCCGTGACGCTGCCCGGAGCGACGACGTAGCCATTCTCGGCTCGCACATCCACGTTGGTCATGACCTTGCTGACGCTGTTGGCCAGCTTCAGGTCGGCCGGGATCCGCAGGTACTTGTGAAATCCGCCACTCGCAGTTCTCACAGTCCGGGTCGCCGGAAGGCCGAGCGCGTCACCGGATGCGCGAGCAGCGTTCGTGAGCAGGCTGATAAGCCTGTGGGTCGCCCTTCACCCCCGGAACTGCATCGCGTCTTAACCGTACGCTTCCTGTCGCAGTCGGGAGGGAGGCCAACATGATGTCGTTGGGCGTGTTCTGTATCGTTGCAGGCGCGGGCATCGTCGCTGCCTCCCTATGGACACGGCGTCAGCGCCCGGTCTTCGAGGCGATGGGCGGCGGTCTGTTTTTGGTGGGCCTTGGCTTGGCAGGGGCTGCCTTCGCCTTGGTCGCGTAGGGGGTTGCCTGTTCTGGTAATGCAGGCGCCACACTGGCGTCTGCACCCAAGGGGGCCGCGAAAAGCTATACCCTTTAGCGGGCCTCGAACCCTGCTCGCCGGGCGAGGCTATTGGCGAGATCCACCCGACGCCTGGATCGGGCGAAGGCTTCATCTGCGTCGCGCAACAGCAGGTCGGATCGCATAAGGTCGTGGCGGGCGAGGCGGATCTGCGCGACCGCAAGAAAGGAGAGGATCAGGCGCAAGAACAGGATTAACTCCAGTTCTTGCCCGGCAAGCGTCAAGGTGGTTGAACAACCGATTGTCTCGGCGACATCGCAGACGAGTACGTCGAAAGCTTGTCAGTCGCCTTTCTCAGGGATTTCGTCGTAAGTCATTGAGAGCAATGCTCGCATAGCGTCGAGACGTACACTCGTCCGGCCTTAACAGTAGTTGCTGCTACTGACTCAGAGCCGAAGGATGAGTGTTGAGCATAATTTCCCGAAAATCCCGTGGAGAAAATGCTCGATCGTTTAGCCTATCATCCGACGGTTCCAGCATATTTTTCCAGTAGCGCCCAAGATTCGGCGCCGAACTTCGCTTTCCACGTCTTGTAGAAATCGGTCTTTTCCAGGTGCTGCCGAAATTCGTTAGGATCGGTTGAATTAAATATCATACCCTTGTTTTCCAGGGCGGCCTTCAGTGCGAGACTGTCCTTCAGATTATCTTCACGCTGTCTTAATGCGGCAGCATTGAAGTGCTTGGCCATGACATCTTTGAACTCGGCGGGTAATGATCTCCATGAGCGACCGCTGGCCAGGAGCCAAAAGCCGTCCCACGCATGGTTGGTGAGGGAGCAGTACTTCTGGACCTCGTAGAACTTGGTCGCATTGATGATCGCCAGCGGGTTCTCCTGCCCATCCGTGATCTTGGTCTGGAGCGCGGCATAGGCTTCACTCAGCGGAATGCTCGTTGGCGCAGCATTGAGCGCCGCAAACAGCGAGACCCAGAGCGGAACGACCGGCACGCGGATCTTGAAGCCTTTGAGAGTGCTCGGGTTCACGATCGGTTTCGTGCTTGTCGTGATCTGGCGAAAGCCATTGTCCCACATCGCTTCAAACGGCTGCAGGTTCGCCTTCTCGATGTTGCGCCGCATGAAGGCGCCGACCTCACCGTCCATCGCCGGCCAAACCTTGTCGTAGCTCGGGAAGACGAACCCGATCGCCGGGAGGGCGGCGGAGGGAACCAGGGTCGACAACAGGGTCGTGGGCATCGTGGCGAGCTCGAGCGCCCCGGAGCGCAACTGCGAGATCATGTCCGTGTCGCTGCCGAGCTGGTTGTTCGGAAACACGGAGATCAGAAGACGCCCGTTCGTTTCCTGCTCGATTGCGCCGATGGCCTCGGCGAGCCGCACGTTGAGGGAATGGGTGAGCGGCACATCATTGCCGAATTTCAGCTTCGTGGGAGCGCCCTGCGCGCGGACGATCGCGGGGCTGAACACGCCGGCCGTCCCCATGACGGCGGCGCCCGCCAGACGCAGCGCCGTGCGGCGGCTCAAGGCGGCGGGGCCATCGCGACGTGCGACATCGTCGTTCGGTTGACCCACGGCGTTTCTCCCTCGTTCGCGACTTGACCGCCGCTCTCTCGACTGGCGTCGATTTGTATTCAGATATTGAATGCGAACTTGCTTGGCGGCAAGGCCGGAATCCGCCTGCCGTGGACTCTTCCGCCTTTACGGCTTCGTGATCGCGCGCTCGACGAAGGCGATCACGCCGGCAATATAGGCGCCGATGGGCGTTCCGCGCTTCCGGTATTTCGCGCGCTTGACGTACCAGTCCTGCAGCAACGGCTTGATGAGCGCGGCCGTCAGGCCAACATCGGGGATCACGAAGACGCCTCGCTCGACTCCACGCGCCAGCACATCCGCGAAGATCCGCTCCGTGGCGAGTTCGCTCTCGATGGCGAAGGCCCGCGCGGCGGCGGGGAAGCCCTTCGCCTCCATGAAGGCGAAGACGAACCACGGCTGCATCGCCTCGGTGAGCCGGATATGCGTCTCGATCAGCCAGCGCAGATGCGCGGCGGGATCGGCCTCGAGTCCGGCGGGCGCATCCCGCAAAACCGCCTCCACCGTCTCGGAGACTTCCGTGAGGATCATCACGAGGAGGGTGTTCTTGTTGTCGAAGTAGGAATAGAGGCCGCCCATGCTGAGGCCGGTGACGCGGGCGAGGTCGCGTAGGCTGATCTCGTGGAAGCTCTGCCGGCTCGACAGCTTCAGCACCGCCTCGATGATCCGGGCGAGGTTGGCGGTGGCGAGGTGCGGCTTGCGCACGCTCACGTGGTCGCGATGGCGTTCGAGGATGCGGGCGCAGATCGCTTCGGTCGTCGTGGCGTTTCTGGGGAATGCCTCCACCGCCGCACCCTTCACATCCGGGTCCCGTGCCAGCGTCATCGGTGCATCGTCTCGCCCATGGGGTCTCATAGCCTGTTGCCACGGCCGAGTTCAAACGCTAAATAAAACGAGCGCTCGCTCGATTTTTGCCGATCTGGGGAAGCCGGTCCCGATGGATTTCACGATTTCCCCGCGCGTCGAGGATTACCGCGCGCGCATCGCGGCCTTCGTCGACACCCACGTCATCCCCGTGGAGCGGGACAAGGCCGCCTATGACGGCCACGGCAACATCGCCCTGCCGGAGTTGGAGCGCCTGCGCGGCCTCGCCCGCGCGGAGGGCCTATGGTGCCTTCAGCTGAAGCCGGAGACCGGCGGGGCGGGCCTCGACAAGGTCGGGATGGCGGTCTGCTACGAGGCGATGAACCGCTCGATCTTCGGGCCGGTGGTGTTCAACTCCGCCGCCCCCGACGACGGCAACATGATGGTGCTGGAGAAGGTCGCGACGCCGGAGCAGAAGGCGCGGTGGCTCGATCCGATCGTGCGCGGCGAGGTCCGCTCTGCGTTCGCGATGACCGAGCCCCATCCCGGCGGCGGCTCGGACCCCGGCATGATCCAGACCCGCGCCGAGCGGCGGGGGGACACCTACGTCGTCACCGGCCGCAAATGGTACATCACGGGCGCGGAGGACGCGGCCCACTTCATCCTGATGGCGCGGACCTCGGACGACGCCCGCAAGGGCCTCACCGCCTTCCTGTTCCACCGGGACAGCCCCGGCTGGCACATCGTTCGGCGCATCGGGATCATGGGGCCGGAGGAGCACGGCGGCCATTGCGAGATCGCCTTCGACGGGCTGGAGATTCCCGCGCGCGACGTGTTGATGAACGAGGGCGACGGGCTCAAGCTCACGCAGATCCGCCTCGGCCCGGCGCGTCTCACCCATTGCATGCGCTGGCTCGGCCTGTCGAAGCGCTGCGTCGAGATCGCCCGCGCCTACGCCGCCGAGCGGCACGGCTTCGGCATAAGGCTGGCCGACCGGGAGAGCATCCAGCTCATGCTCGGCGACCTCGCCATGCGCATCGAGATCGGCCGGCTCCTCGTGGCCAAGGCCGCCTGGGCGCTGGACCGGGGCAGCTTCGCCCGCAAGGAGGTCTCCATGGCGAAGGTCCATGTGGCGAACCTCCTCCACGCGGCGGCCGACACGGCGATCCAGATCAACGGCGCGCGGGGCTACTCCACGGATACGCCGCTCGAATGGATCTACCGCTACGCCCGGCAGGCGCGGCTCGTGGACGGGGCCGACGAGGTCCACAAGATGGTGCTGAACCGCAACCTCGAGGCCGAGGGCGACGCCTTCTGGACCTGGGACGTGGGCGCGTAGGAAAGGGAATGGTCGCCATGACGGACGTGGTCATCACCGGGGCCGTGCGCACGGCCATCGGCACCTTCGGTGGGTCGCTGGCGGCGATCCCGCCCTCCGACCTCGCCGCGCGATGCGTGACCGAGGCGCTCAAGCGCTCCGGGACCAAGGGCGAGGAGATCGGCCACGTGGTCTTCGGCCACGTCATCCCCACGACCCCGCGCGATGCCTACATCGCCCGCGTCGCGGCGATGGAGGGCGGCATCCCGCAGGAGGTGCCCGCGCTCACCGTGAACCGTCTCTGCGGCAGCGGCCTGCAGGCCCTCGTCTCGGCCGCCCAATCCGTGATGCTGGGCGATGCGGACGCCGCGCTCGCGGGGGGCGCAGAGAGCATGAGCCGGTCGCCGCATCTCCTCTCGGCGGCCCGGTTCGGCCAGAAGATGGGCGACATCACCGCCGTCGATTACATGACCGACGCGCTCTCCGATCCGTTCGGCAACGGCCATATGGGCGTCACCGCCGAGAACATCGCGAACCGCTACGGCATCTCCCGCGAGGACCAGGACGCCTTCGCCGAACAGAGCCAAGCCCGCGCGGCCAGGGCCATCGCCGAGGGCCGGTTCCGCGACCAGATCCTGGCGATCCCGGTCCAGCGCAAGCGCGAGACCGTGCCCTTCGACACCGACGAGCACCCCAAGGCCACGAGCCGCGACGACCTCGCCAAGCTTCGCCCGGCCTTCGCCAAGACCGGCAGCGTCACCGCCGGCAACGCGTCCGGCCTCAACGACGGCGCCGCCGCCCTCGTGCTGATGAGCGCCGACAAGGCCGCCCGCGAGGGACGGACGCCGCTCGCCCGCATCGTCGGCTACGCCCATGCCGGCGTCGACCCGTCCGAGATGGGCATGGGCCCGGTCCCGGCCGTGACACGCCTGTTCGCGCGTACCGGCCTGCGCGCCTCGGACTTCGACGTCATCGAGTCGAACGAAGCCTTCGCCGCCCAGGCCTGCGCGGTGTCCCGCGCCCTCGACCTCGACCCGGAGAGGGTGAACCCGAACGGCGGCGCCATCGCGCTCGGCCATCCGATCGGCGCCAGCGGGGCGATCATCGCCGTGAAGACGCTCTACGAGCTCGCCCGCATCGGCGGCCGCTACGGCCTCGCCACCATGTGCATCGGCGGCGGCCAGGGCATCGCCGTCGCCTTCGAGCGCGTGCAGTGAGGCGGGCAGGGAGACTCGCATGAGCGGCATCTTCGACCTCACCGGCCGGCACATCCTCGTGACCGGCGCGTCGAGCGGGCTCGGGCGCCACTTCGCCTCCATGCTGGCGACGACCGGGGCGACCCTCTCCCTCGGCGCCCGCCGCGCGGAGGCGCTGGCCGAGACCGTCGCCGCCGTCGAGGCGCGGGGCGGGCAGGCGCAGGCCGTCGTGATGGACGTCACCGACCGGGCGAGCATCGAGGCGGCCCTCGACCGCGCCCAGGAGCGGTTCGGCCCGGTCATGGTGCTCGTGAACAATGCGGGCGTCACCACCACGACCCCCGCCCTCGACCTCTCGGAAGCCGAATGGGACGGGGTGCTCGACACCAACCTGAAGGGCGTGTTCCTCGTCGCCCAGGCCACCGCCAAGCGCATGGTCGCGGCGGGGCAGGGGGGCAGCATCGTCAACGTCGCCTCGATCCTCGGCTTGCGGGTTGCCGGGGGGCTCGCCCCCTACGCCGCCTCGAAGGCCGCCGTGATCCAGTTGACCAAGAGCCTCGCCCTCGAATGGGCGCGCCACGGCATCCGCGTGAACGCCCTGGCGCCGGGCTACGTGCGCACCGAACTGAACGCCGCGTTCTTCGAGTCCGAGCCGGGCAAGGCGCTCATCAAGCGCGTGCCCCAGCGCCGCCTCGGCGAGGCCGGCGAACTCGACGGGGCGCTCCTGCTCCTCGCCTCGCAGGCCGGATCGTACATGACCGGCTCGGTCCTCGCCGTCGATGGCGGCCACCTCGTCTCGGGGCTGTGAGCATGGACGAGACGCGTCTCAGCGCCTGGATCGCCTCGCATCTCGGTGTGCCGGACCTGCGGATCGAGGAGAGCCGCCCCCTCGGCGGCGGCTCGATCCAGGAGAACCGCCTGATCCGCTGCCGGAGCGGGGAGGGGGGGCGGGAGTTCGTCCTGCGGCGGGACGCGGCCGCCACCATCGCCTCCAGCCGCTCCCGGCGGGAGGAGTTCCGCCTGCTCGAAGCCGCCCACGCGGCGGGGGTGCGCGTGCCCGAGCCCGTCGGCTTCTGCGACGATGCGGGGGTGATCGGCGCGCCCTTCGCCCTGATGGGGCTGGTGGCGGGGGTGGGCCTCGGCCCGCGCATCGCCAAGGACCTCGCCCTCGGGGGCGACCGCGAAAAACTCGCCGAAGACCTCGGCCGGGAACTCGCCAAGATCCACGGCGTCCTCGATCCGCGCCAGGACCCGCCGCCGGCACTCGCCTTCCTCGGCCCGCCCGAGCCGGACCCGGCCCGCGCCGAGATCGCGCGCCTGCGCGAGAACCTCGACGGGATCGGCGCCAAGCGCCCGGCCATCGAATGGGGCCTGCGCTGGGCCGAGGCCGCCGCGCCGCCCTGCCCGGCGCCGGCCCTCGTCCACCGGGACTTCCGCACCGGCAACTACATGGTCGATGAGGCGGGGCTGACCGCCATCCTCGATTGGGAATTCGCCGGCTGGGGCGATCCGGCCCAGGATCTCGGCTGGTTCTGCGCCGCCTGCTGGCGCTTCGGCCGCCTCGACAAGGAAGCGGGGGGCATCGGCTCCCGCGAGGCGTTCGAGCGTGGCTACGCCGCCGGGGGCGGCCAGCCGGTGGAGCGCGAGCGGGTCGCCTATTGGGAGGTGATGGCCCATCTGCGCTGGGCGGTGATCGCCCTGGAGCAGGGGGCGCGGCACGTCTCGGGCCGGGAATTCTCCCTCGAACTCGCCCTCACCGGGCGGATGGTGCCGGAACTGGAGCAGGCGATCCTCGCCGCCACCGCCCCCGCCGCCTGGCCACGGAGCCATTCCGATGCGTGACGATCCCTCCGGCGCCGACCTGATCGAGGCTGCCCGCCGGGCGCTCGCCGAGGAGGTCGTGCCCGGCCTCACCGGCCGCCCGCGCTACGTGGCGCTGATGGTGGCGAACGCGCTGGGCATCGCCGCCCGCGAGATCGGGGAGGCGGACAGGCTCGCCGCCGCCGAGGCCAACCTCCTCGCCGGGGATGGAGCCGATGCGCTCGTGAGTGCGATCCGGGAGGGGCGCCGGGACGCCGACCCCGCGCTCCACGCCGCTCTTTCAGCCAAGGCCGACCTGGCCTCCGGAATCTGGAAGCCGCGCCCACCGGTGAAATAACCCGAGTTGAAATCACCCGGGCCTGAAGCGAGGGCCTGTCAGGCCGCCGGCCCGTCGCCGGAGCGCCAGGCGCGCTCCGCCTCGTCCCAGGCGGCGAGGGGCTGGAGGTCCGGCACCCAGGCGAGACCGGTCTTGGCATCCGACGAGACCGCCTCCGGCGTGACCACCACGTCGAGGAGCGCGGGCCTGTTGGCGAGGGCGCGCCGGATCGCCGGCCCCAGATCCTCCTCGCGCTCCACGCGCTCGCCGTGCATCCCCAGGGCGCGCGCCATCCCGGCGTAATCGCTGAACGCCAGCCGCGTGCCGACCACCTTGCCGTGGGTCACGGTCTGGTCGTGCACCTCGATCTGCCACGCCCCGTTGTTGGCGACCACGATCAGGACCGGCGCCTTGTGGCGCGCGGCCGTGTCGAGCTCGATGGCGTTGAAGCCGAAGGCGCCGTCCCCCGTCGCGACCACGGTCGTGCGCTCCGGGCAGGCGAGGCTCGCCGCGATGCCGTAGGGCACGCCGACGCCGATGCACCCGAACGGTCCAGGATCCAGCATGGTCGAGGCCGAGAGGCCGATCCGGGCGAAGCTCAGGAAGTCGCCGCCGTCGGTCACGACGATGGAATCCGGCTCGATCGCCGCCTGGAGCGCCGCGATCACCCGGTTCGGATGGAGCCGCCCGTCGCTGCCGGGCGCCGCCGAGGCCATGGTCTGCTTGAGCTTCCGCGCGCGCTGTTCGTGCTGGGACCGGAGCGAGGCCGCCCAATCCCGATCGACGGCGCTCGCGCGGTTCCCGGCGGCGTCCAGGAGGGCGCGGAGGGCGGCGGCGGGATCGGCCAGGACCTCGACGGCGCCCCGGCGGTTGTCGCGCAACTCCGCCGCCGTGTCGGCGAACCGCACGAAGCGGGCGTCCCCGAACACGGCCGGCGACCCGTAGGCGAGCTGGAAATCCAGCCGGCGCCCGATGGTGAGCACCACGTCGGCGTCGCCCATCACCGCGCCGCGCATGGCGCCGACGACGGACGGGTGGGCGTCCGGCACGAGGCCGCGGCTCTCGCCGGTGTCGAGGTAGACCGCGCCGAGCCGGTCGAGCAGGGCGACGAGTTCCGGCCCGGCCCTGCGGGCGCCGCGCCCCGAGATCACCAGGACGCGCCGGGCCGACCAGAGCAGATCGACCGCCGCCGCGATCCGGTCGGGGTCGGGCTGCGGGACGGGGCGGGGCTTGGCGCCGAGGTGCTCCTCCATCTGAAGGGGCTTGGGCACGAGGCCGCGCAGGGTGTCGGCGGGGAAATCGAGGTAGGACGGACCCGGCTCGCCGCCCTCCCCGAGGGCGCGGGAGACCGCCTCATCGAGTTCGGCCAGGGCCAGCGCCGGCTCGCGTACCGTGCGGGCGTAGCGGGTGATCGTGCGCACGAGGTGCGTATGGTCGAGATCCTGCAGCCCGCCGCGATTCTCCTGGCCGCGGGGGTTGGTGCCGGACAGGACCAGCACGGCGGCGCGGGAGACGTGGGCGTTGGCGATGCCGGTCACGGCATTGGTCATGCCCGGCCCGGCGGTCACGAGGGCGACCCCGAGTTCGCCCGTCACCTCGTGATGGGCCTGCGCCATGTGGACGGCGGCCCGCTCGTCGCGCACGTCGATGATCCGGATGCCCTCGGCGTCGAGGCGCATCCAGATGGGCATGATGTGGCCGCCGCAGAGCGCGAAGACGCGCGTGACGCCGCGTGCCTTGAGGGACCGGGCGACGACGGCGGCGACGCTGTCGGATGAGATCTGCATGGGCGTTTCCTTCGCTCGTCGGAGGCGGCGCGTCAGCTCGCGGCCCGGTGGCCCGCCTGCGCGGCGCGCTCACCCTCCAGCACCTGCTCCTTCAGGACGCGGTGCAGGACCTTGCCGGTGGCGTTGCGCGGCACGTCGTCCACCAAGACGAAGGACACGCTGCGCGGGCACTTGTATCCGGCCAGATGCTCCCGGCTCCATTCGATCAGCTCGTGGCCGTTCAGGGCGGCGCCGTCGTGGAGCACGACCACCGCATGGACGCGCTCGCCCCATTTGACGTCGGGCAGGCCGATCACCGCCACGTCGCGCACCACGGGGTGGCGTCCGAGGGCCGCCTCGACCTCGGACGGGTAGACGTTCTCGCCGCCCGAGATGATCATGTTGCTCTTGCGGTCGACCAGCTGGATGAAGCCGTCCGCGTCGCGGATCGCCATGTCGCCTACCGTGCAATACTCGCCCCGGAAGGCCGCCGCCGTCTTCTCCGGGAGCTTCCAGTATCCGTCGAAGAGGTAGGGGTTGTTGCAATACAATTCGCCCGGCTGTCCGTCGGGCACCTCGTTCCCCTCGGCGTCCAGGAGCTTGATCGGTGCCGAACCGACGCATTCGCGGCCGACCGAGCCGAGTTTCGTGAACTGATCGCGCGGGTGGAGCATCGTGACCCAGCCGGTCTCGGTGGCCCCGTAGAGCTCGAACAGGCCGGAATTCGGGAACAGCTCCATCACCGCGCGCTTGGTTTCCTGCCGGGCCGGCGCGGACGAGATCATCAGCTTGGTGACGCGGTCGAGGTTGTACTTGTCCCGCACCCCGGCCGCGAGGCCGAGCATCATGATGTAATGGGTCGGGACCAGGGAGGTGAAGGTGGCCTCACCCTCGGCCAGGGTCTTGAGGCAATGCTCCGGGTCGAAGCTCTTGCGGGAATAGATCGTGATGCTGCCGCCGCAATAGACGAACGCCCCGAAGAAATAGAGCGAGTTGGCGTGGCACATCGGCATGACGAGCAATGCGCCGTCGTCGCGGTGGATGCCGAGTTCGATCTCCGTGCACAGGGCGAGGTTCGCCGCCCCGCGATGGCTGCGGATCGCGCCCTTCGGGTTTCCGGTGGTCCCCGAGGTGTACATCAGCATCCAGGGATCGTCGGGCGACACCGCGACGTCCGGCTCCCCCGGGCTCCCCTGGCCGAGGAATGCCTCGTAGTCGCGAAAACCACCCTCGCAGGGCCCGCTCCGGCCGAACTGGATGACGTTCGCCGCCGGCACCGGTAGATCGGCGCGGATCGCCTCGATGAGGCCGGCGAGTTCATCCTGAACGATCAAGGCTTCGGCCTCGGCGTTCTCGACGATGAACCGGACCTCCTTGCCGACGAGCCGGAAGTTGATCGGCACCGCGACGAGGCCGGCCTTGGCGGTCGCGGCGTAGATCTCGGCCCATTCGACGCAATTGTAGGCCAGCACCGCCACGCGGGCGCCCTTGGCGAGGCCGAGGCCGAGGAGCGCGTTGCCGAGGCGGCAGGCCCGCTCGTTCCAGAGCCGGAAGGTCATGGCGCGCTCGAGGTCCCTCGCGCCGCTCGCCTCGGGGCGGAGGCGGGCGTGAACCGCGAGCATCTGTCCGAACGTCAGAAGGTCCTTCATCACACTCTCTCAGGCGTGGCGAGGCGGCGCCCCCCCGAGCCAGCCGTCGCGCGGCCGGTCGGCGGCGAACGGGGCGCCGCGTGCGGTCTCTACTTGCCTCGCGGCGGGCCGACGGAGTTCAGGACCGCGATCCGGTAGGCGCCGTCCTTCTCGCCGAGGAGGAAGACGTTGGCGGATGCCTCGCCCTCGGGTTGGCCCGCCTCCTCATCGAAGACGATGCGGAGGCGCTTCGTCACCGTCATGTTGGGCTTGAAGGTGCCCCGCGCCTCGACCTCGGCGAGGCCGTCCGCCGGGAAATCCTCGATGGCCATGTCCTTGATCGGCCGTCCGAAGGTGGTCCGGATCTGGTAGAGCGTCAGCCGCCTACGCGGCAGGCGCACGCCGTCCCAGTTCACGAGCCGTTCGATGGCCGCCTCGTCCCGGTCGCGCAGCGCGGCCTTGACGTAGGCGACCACCCCCTGCGGATCGGACGGCAGCGCCGTCTGCTCCGCGGCGGCGGCGGAGGGCGCGGCCTCCGCTTGCAATGGGGGGGCGAGGCCGCAGAGCCCCGCCGCCAGCGCCAGGGTGAGGAGGGCGGTCCTCACTTCGCGCCCGCGCCGGCCGCGTCGGCGCGCTTTCCGCCCGTAGGCTTCTCGACCGCCTGGTCCATCACCTTGAACACCCACACCACGCCGCCCTGCGGGGCCATGCGGACGCGCCGCTCTTCCGGCAGGTGGCTGTTGATGCCGCCGAGCATCCGGTCCGCATCGACGCCCCAGCCGGACTGGACCGCCACGTACTGCACGCCGTCCACCGCGAAGGAGGAGGGCACGCCGATCGTGCCGGAGTTCAGCCGCATCTCCCACAGCACCTTGCCGGTCTTGCCGTCGAAGGCGCGGAACTTGCGGTCGCTGGTGCCGCCGGAGAAGACGAGGCCGCTGCCGGTGGTCAGGACCGGGCCCCAGGTGGCCGAGTCCATGAAGTCATGGGTCCAGACCTGCTTGCCGGTGTTCGGGTCCCAGGCCTGGAGCTGGCCGATCCGCACCGGCTTGCTCACGTCGAGCCCGTCCTTGAAGTGCAGGCTCGACAGGATCTCCTCCACCGGCACGCCGATGTAGAGTTCGCCCGGCTTGCGGTTCTTCACCGCCACGCCCTGGATGTCGGCGCAGAGGTTGGTGTTGGCCGGGATGTAGAACAGGCCGGTGCCGGGGTTGTAGGCCTCCGGGGGCCAATCCTTGCCGCCCCACAGGCTCGGACAGAACGATGCCTTCCGGCCGGTGTTCGGGGTCTTGGCCGGGTCGTAGGTCGGGCGCCCGGTCTTGGGATCGAGCGAGGTGAACACGTCCTGCTCGACGAAGGGCTTGGCGTCGATGAAGTTGATCGGCCCGTCCTTCGTCCGCTCCAGGGTCCAGAGATAGCCGTTCCGGCCGGCATGGATCGCGGCGGGGACCTTCTTGCCGTTCCGTTCGATGTCGATCAGCACCGGGGCGGACACCTCGTCCCAGTCCCACGCGTCGTTGTAGTGGTACTGGTGGTGGCCCTTGATCTTGCCGGTGTTGATGTCGAGCGCCAGGGCCGACGACGAATAGAGGTTGTCGCCGGGGCGGGTGTCCGGCATCCACGGGCCGCCGTTGCCGGTGCCGTAATAGGCGAGTTCCGTCTTCGGGTCGTAGGTGCCCTGGATCCAGACCGGCGCGCCGCCGGTCTTCCACGCATCGCCCTTCCAGGTCTGGAAGCCGGGATCGTCCGGGCCGGCGACGGTGAAGGTCTTCCACGCCTCCTCGCCGGTCTCGGCGTCGAGGGCGGTGATGAAGCCGCGGATGCCGAACTCGCCGCCCGACACGCCGACCACGACCTTGCCCTTCGCCACCAGGGGCGAGAGCGTCATGTAGTAGCCGTCCTTCCACTTGGCGACGCACTTGGTCCAGGCGACCTTGCCGGTCCTGGCCTCCAGCGCGACGACGCAGGCATCGGTGGTGGCCACATAGACCTTGTCGCCGTACAGCCCGACGCCGCGGTTGGTCGGATGAAGCTGGAACAGCTCCGGCGGCAGGTCCTTCTGGTAGCGCCACAGCACCGTGCCGTCGCGGGCATCGACCGCCAGCACCTGCGCCTGGGGCGTCGAGATGAACATGACGCCGTTGTTGACGATGGGCGGCGACTGGTGGCCGTCCATCACGCCGGTCGAGAGCGTCCAGGCGGGCACGAGCCGGCCGACGTTCTCGGGCGTGATCTTGTCGAGCGGGCTGTAGCCCCAGCCGGCATAGTTGCCGCGATATTGCAGCCAGTTCTCCGGCTCGGGGTTGGCGAGGCGCTCGTCGGAGACCGGCTTGTAATCCTGCACCGCATCGCCGGCCTCGGCGGCGCCGAGCGCGGCGCAGGTCAGCGCCGTCGCGCCGAGGAGGGCGGCGAGCATCGTCCGCCCGGTCTTGCGACCCACATGATTGGACATCGTTCCACTCCCTGATCGTCTGTTCTTGTCGTGTCGCGTCAGGCGCCCGGACCGGGTTTGCCGAGGAAGCTGCCCGCGACCTGGGCCTCCCCCTTGTCGTTCTTGGCCAAGGGCAGCACCGGAATGCGCTTGCGCGCCGGCCCCTTGGCGACGCGCCCGCCCTCGCCCGGCACGAATTCCGAACCGTGGCAGAAGCAGAGCAATGCCTTGTTGGCGGGGTCCCAGCCGTTCACCGTGCAGCCCTGGTGGGTGCAGATCGCCGAGAGGGCGACCACGTTGTCGGCGGCGTGGGGCTTGGTGTCCTCGTCGATGTCCGCCTCGGGCACCCGCACGAGGACGATCTTGGCGAAGCGCGATTCCGTCCGTTGCACACCGGACGGATCGACGGCGGTGGCGAGGACCGGCTCGGCCTCCTTCAGCGCGGACAGCACGACCGGCTTACCCTCCAGGTCGCCGTCCGCGTAGACGAGGCTGTCGCCCTTCTCGGGCAATTCTTCCTCGGGCCCCGCCAGGACGGGACTGGCGAGGCAGCAACCGGCGAGCCCCAGAAGGGCGGTTCGCCGGTCGATCCTCACCTCGCAACCATTCTTCACCGACATCTCAAGCGTTTCCTCTGCTGACCGGATGGCGCGGCCTGGGCCCGTGGGCGAACGCAGCACATGCCGCGTTCGGACGCCTTTTCGATCGGCTTCCCTTACAATGGACCAATCTCCGTCACCTCAGAGATCAGTCCTGCCCCGTTTTTATTGCCGAGTTTAGCTTGCTGCCATAATGCATCATTACGGAATGTAGACGTACTTCAAATATACGGCATTCGTCGGTGTCATGTTGACGCCGTAGACGCTGCGCGAGTAGCGCACGGTGATCGACTGCTTGGGATCGTAGAACCACGCCAAGCCGGCGCCGAGGGCGAGATCCTGCCCGTGGCTGTTCGGGATGATCAGGTGGCTCAAGGCCAGGTCGGACGCGGTGTTGTACTGGTAGTCGAGCGACAGGAACGGCTCGACCGGGAATTTCGGCTCGTTCAGCTTGTAGCCGAGGCGCAGGTTGGTGTGGAACGTCATGCCGGGATTGATCCGCGGCTGGCCCGGCGCGTTCTGCTCGCTGCGGAAGATGCCGCCCGCGTCGCCGGTAAAGCTGAAGCGCTCGCCCTGCACGTCGAACAGGATGCTGGAGAGGTTGGCGTAGTAGTTGTTCGTGAAGTTGTCCGTGCCGATCGGCGCCTGGAGAAAGGTCTGGAAGCCGAGCGTGCTGTTCTCGGTCGGCTTGATCCAGGTGGCCACGCCCCAGATCGTGTCGCCGAAACCGAGTTGCTCGCCGCCGCCGCGCACGCCGAGATAGGCCTCCGGCAGGATCGCCTCGAAGGCGATGCCGACGCCGGGGAGCGAATCGAACGTCGTGAAGTAGACGAACTTGCTGAGGCCGACGGCAAGGTTCTGGCGAGGCTGGCTCGTCAGGTTGCCGCGCGCATCGAAGTATTGCGACGACGAGTTGAATTGTCCGTATTGGACGAAAGCGAAGAAATCTTTGTAGTTGACCGGCAGTTCGTACTCGCGCGGGCCGATCACCGCGAAGGTGATGTCGGCGGCCGAGGCCGAGCCGTGTGGTGCGGCCAAGCCGGCGAGGCTCAGCGTGGCCGCAGCGAAATGTTTCCAACCCTTCGACATGGCGTTCCCCCGGCATGCGTTTGATCACGCACTCGCGAGGCGGATTATTATGGTTATAGCCGCTCTCGCGATTGGTTTATGGTATGTCCGCACTTAGTGGCGTGTAAATACCAAGTCAGTCGCTGTACCTTTGATAGCCGATTCTTGTTTTATGGCGTTGCAAATTCGCATCGATCGGATCAGGACTGTATATAAACGACGTGCGTGCTGGTGTACTCGTAGAGCCCGTGCTTGCCGTCGGCCCCGCCGATCCCCGACTTGCGGTTGCCGGCGTGGAAGCCCTGCATGGCCTCGAAGTTCTCGCGGTTGATGTAGGTCTCGCCGAAGCTCAGCTCGCGGCTTGCCTTCAAGGCGCTCGACAAGTTCTCCGTGTAGATCGAGGATGTCAGGCCGTATTCGCAATCGTTCGCGAGCGAGATCGCCTCCTCCAGGCTGTCGACGGTCATGACCGGCAGGACGGGTCCGAAGATCTCCTTGCGCATCACGTCCATGTCCTGACGGCAGCCGGTGATCACGGTCGGCTCGTAATACGTGCCCTTGCCCTCCTCGGCGGTGCCGCGACCGCCGGTGACGACGGTGGCGCCGCTGTCCAGGGCGGAGCGGACGAGTTCCTCGACCTTGCGGACCCCGGCGCGGTTGATCATCGGCCCCATGTCGATCTCGGACTCGCCGAGGGGGTCGCCGACCCGCATCGCCTTCATCTCCTCGGACACCCGCGCGACGAAGGCCTCGGCGATCGGCCGTTCGACATAGACGCGCTCGGCCGCGTTGCAGACCTGCCCGCTGTTGAGGGTGCGCGAGGCGGCGACCGCCTTGGCCGCCTTTTCGAGGTCGGCGTCCTTCAGGACGATGGCCGGCGCCTTGCCGCCGAGTTCCAGGTTCACCTTCGTGATGTTGCGCGCGGCGGCGGCCATGATGCGCGAACCCGTGGCCGCGCTGCCGGTGAAGCTGATGAGCCCGATATCGGGGTGCGAGGAGATCGCTTCGCCGACCCCCGCGCCGGTGCCGTAGACGACGTTGATGACACCCTCGGGGATGTCGAGCCCGTCGAGCAGGGCGATGAAGGCGGCGGCGTTGAGGGGCGTTTCCTCGCTCGGCTTGATGACGATGGAATTGCCGGTGACGAGCGCCGGGCCGAGCTTGCGGGCGATCAGGAAGAACGGGAAGTTCCACGGCAGGATCGCGCCGACGACGCCGATGGGCTTGCGGAACAGGAAGATGTTCTCGCCCGGCCGGTCGCTCTCGATGATCTCGCCTTCGATGCGGCGTGCCCACTCGGCCATGTAGTCGAGGTAGTCGGCGGCGAAGGCGACCTCGACCTTCGCGAGGCCGAAGAGCTTGCCCTGCTCCTGCGAGATGATCCGCGCGATCGGCTCGACCCGCTCGCGGATCCGCGCCGAGATGGCGCGCAGGGCGTTGCCGCGCTGGATCGCCGGCAGGCGGCCCCAGGCGACCTGCGCCGTCTTGGCGGCGGCGACCGCCTCGTCCACGGCCTCACGCGAGGAGACCGGCATCTCGGAGATCACAGCGCCGCTGGACGGATTGAGGACCGGGATCAGGTCGCTGCTGCCGCTGGCGATCAGGCGTCCGCCGATATAGTTTGAAAGAGGGGCGTTCACGGTCATCCTCCCAATCTGTCGGATGCAAGGTCTGGTTATTGTCGAGGCAGCGGCCATTCGTTGGGACGCTGTTGGCGGGTCTTGCGGAAGATCTTAAGTCTTAAAAAAATCTCAGAGGCGGACATCTTCAGCGATGCAGAAGGGTCGGGGCGGTCGCACTGCGACGACGACGGCGCAGGGGTGGCACCTTGCGGCCGGTCACGCTTTGCGGGCATGAACGCGTGGTCCTCGGACCCTGGGACATGTCTTTGAATTCGAAGTTTGCATTCGAAGTCGTACACGCCTCCGGAGCCGAGTGCAAGCGGCTGCGCGACAGGACGAGGGATTGCCCCAGGCGGGCGGACGGATGTCGATGCCAAAACCCACAATCGTGCCGAACCTGGTCGGGCAGGTCTACGAACGGATCCTGGACGAGATCTGCGACGGCACCCTGCCGGCGAACACGCGCCTGATTCAGGACGAGTTGGCCGAGGCCTACGAGGTGTCGCGCCAGCCGATCCAGCAGGCGATCATGCTTCTGCGGGATCGCGGGTTCGTGGCGGATGCGCCCAAGCGCGGCGTGGTCGTCGCGGAGCTCAATGTCGCGTTGATGCGCAGCGCCTACGAGGTCCGCGAGGTGCTCGACGGCCTATCCTGCCGGCTGGCGGCCCAGCGCGCGGGCGAGCAGGCGGAGGCGCGGGGCCGCGAGATCATCGCCCGTGGCCGCGAGGCCATCGCCAGCGGTTCGATCGCCAGGCAGATCGCCGAGGACATCGCGTTCCACCAGTTCATCACCGAACTCTCGGGCAACGCCGTCATCGAGGAGGCGGCCCGCCCGCATTGGCACCACATGCGGCGCATCATGGGCGAGGTGCTGCGCGTCGAACGCAACATCTCCACCGACATCTGGGACGAACACGCTGAGATCCTGCGGGCGATCATCGCGAAGGATGCGGACGAGGCCGACCGGCTCGGTCGCGCCCATATCAGCCGGGCCTCGGCCAAGTTCGTCTCGAAGCTGGAGAAGATGCACGAGACCGCGAAATCCGAGCAGCGCCGCCGGTCCGTCAGCCGTAGCCTGCGGTGAGCCGCGATCTCCGATCCGGGGTGGGCGCCCCCCACGCATGACGGGCCGGGGGCGCCCCGCACTCATGGGCGACGGCCGTCCTGCGAATCCTTCATCTGCGGCACTTCGAGCCCGTTGACCTTGTCGGGGCCGGTCGTGTTGGGATCGTTCGGCGCAGGGGCCGGAACCGCCTGGCGGCTCGGCGCGCCGCCATCCCGGTTCGCCGGGGCACCATCGGGCACGGTCGCCGGCGCCGGCTCGGGCGTGGCCCCCGCCGGTTGCGCAAGGGCCAAACCGCCGCCTCCGCTCACAAGGATCGCGGCGGCGAATAGAAGCGTCTTCATCCGATTCTCCTGTCACGTCCCCCAACGGGCGGATGAAGGCGAAGTTGCACGGCCAAGCGACGGACGGTTACTCGGGATCGACTGGTCGAGAACCCTAAACCGGGATCGAGCCGGTTCGCGAGTCAAGCAGATCCCCGATCCGGGGCGCCGAAACCGGGGGCAGGACCGGAACAGGCGCACGTCGCGACGGCCAACACAGACGAGCAGGGCCGGGCAGGAACTGAAGGACACTATCGATGTTCTGATGTCGAGAATTCCTATCGGTGGGACCTTGGACATGCGGTCAGCAGCAATCTTCGGCGCTACGATCCTGCTCGCCGCCTTTGTGGGCGCCCAGCCGGCCGCGGCCACACCGGGGTTCACGCCGGGCGCCCAATCCATCGGCGGCAGCGTCGAGCCGGTTCGGATGGGCGGGCGACGTCATTATCGGTCGAGCGGGCGCCGGGTGATGGGCCTCCCCACGCCAGGAACCCGGGCGCGGCATTCGCGGACCAGGTTGCCCCGTCTCTGAGACGACAACACGCCGTCCCGTCCGCGTGGCGGGCTCCTTGACCACCACCCTCTTCGCTTCAGGGAATCCTTTGGATGCGCGCCGTGTTCATCGCCCTCGTGACCGGTGCCGTGACGCTGGCCGGGACGTCCGCCGTCCTGGCCCAGGGCGAGCCCACGACAGCGCCGACAGCCGACGGCGGGAACGGCGTGATCAACGGCGGCGCCGGCTCGGGGACCGGAACGAAGGAGCCGAAAGGCGACCGATAGGTGCACTGTCCCGCCGGGGAGCGATGCGGCGGGCGATGGCGGGAGGGGATCGGAGATGTCGGCAGCCATCGTCCTGCGCGCGCATGGCGGACCGGAAGCCCTGGTCTTGGAGGATGTCGCCGTCGGCGCGCCGGGGCCCGGCGAACTCCTGATCCGGCAGACGGCGGTGGGGGTGAACTTCCACGATTGCTATGTCCGCTCGGGCCTTTACCGGACCTTGCCGCTGCCGGGTGTGCCGGGCATCGAGGCGGTCGGCCGTGTGGAGGCGCTGGGTCCCGGCGTCGAGGACTTTCAGGTCGGCCAGCGGGTCGGTTACATCACCGGAGCCTATGGCGGCTACGCGGAGCGGCGGATCCTGCCTGCCTCCATCGCGGTGGCGCTGCCCGATGGGCTCGGCGACGTGGAGGCCGCGTCGCTGCTGCTCAAGGGGTTGACCGCCTGCATGCTGTTGCGGCGCGTCCATGTCGTGAAGGCGGGGGACGTGATCCTCGTCCATGCGGCCGCAGGCGGGGTCGGCCAGCTCCTGTGCCGGTGGGGGCGGCATCTGGGCGCCACGGTGATCGGGACCGCCGGCAGCGCCGAGAAGGCCGAGAGAGCCCGGGCAGCCGGCGCGCACGAGGTGATTCTCTATCGCGACGGCGGTTTCGCGGAGACCGTGATGGCGCTCACCGGAGGACGCGGCGCCGATGCCGTCTACGACGCCGTCGGCCGCGAGACATTCGACCAATCGTTGAAGAGCCTCGCCTATTTCGGCACCTTGGTGAACTACGGTCAGGCCTCGGGCCCGGTCGAGCCGATGCCGCCTGCAGTTCTGGGAGGCCGCTCGAATTCCCTGTCCCGGCCGGTGGTGTTCCACTTCGTCCGCGACCGCGCCTCCCTGAACGCGATGGCCGCCGAGGTCTTCGCGGCTTTTGCCGCCGGAGTGCTGCGCGTCGAGACCGGGCTGCAAATGCCCTTGGCGGAGGCCGGCAAAGCTCATGCCGCCCTCGAAGCACGTGCCACGGTCGGCGCGACCGTGTTGCTGCCCTGACCTGCGGTGATCTGAGCATCGGACTTTATATCTGCAGGGAACTCGCGAGCCTCTCGAGGCGCCAGCCAAGCTCGATTCAAAAATCTATTGTGCGCCGCAGTGCAATGTGCGGCAATGCACAAGAAATCCCCTTGGGGCGCTCCATCTCCGGAGTATCGAAGCGTCGATACCCGGCGCGCCCCCTAGGAGATTGTCATGATCCGCATCCTCGTTGCTGCCAGCTTGACCCTGGGCGCAGGAAGCGCCTTCGCGCAAGCGGGTCCGTCCCATGACAAGAACGCGGTGTCGGACACGCGTAACGTCGGTTCCAGCGTACGCTCCGAATCTGGCTACGGCTTCGCCCGCCCGGCCTACCGCCGCGACGTCGAGACGACGGGCACCATCGTCGTTCGGCCTTACAAAGCCCAGAAGGTGATGGGTTTGCCTGTCCCTGGTTCCTATTGAGCTATGGCATGGATCGACGCTGTACTCAGGCGTCGATTCATCTCAGGCATCGCACATGACGTCGAGTGGTCTTTCGAGCCGGGCCGTCAGGTCCATATCCTCCCTCTTCGATTGTCGTACTCCAGCATAGTGTTATGCGGATCGGCATCGGGCGAGCCAATTCGGCCGGTGCCAGCACTCTCGTCGACGGACAGTCATGAGCGCGGCCGTGACCATCATCGAGCGCATCGAACGCCTCGCTCGGATCAGCGCGTATCCGTGGAACCTGACGCGGCGAATCTTCAGCCCGGCACAAGCGGAAGCCGAAGCGCTGGTCCTCGGGTGGATGCAGGAGGCGGGCTTGTCGACCCGGCGCGATCCCATCGGCAATCTCATCGGCCGGGTCGAGGGATCGATCCCGGGTGGTCCGGCCGTCGTCATCGGCGGGCACATCGACACGCGCAAGGATGCCAGCCGCTACGACGGCACCCTCGGCCTACTGATGGGCATCGCTGCCGTCGAGGACGTGATCCGCGGGGGCTCATTCCGGCGGCACGCGATCGAGGTCGTCGCCTTCGTCACGGATGCGGCAGGGCGGTTCGGCTTGCCGAGGCCCGGTAGCAGGGCGGTTGTCGGACGGATGGATTCGGACTTGCTGGACTTGGACGACGATTACGGCGTCACCCTTCGCGCAGCCCTGCAATCGCAGGGACTCGACCCCGAGAGGCTCCCGGGCGCGAGGCGGTCCGCCGACGAGATCGTCGCCTATCTCGAAGTCGCGGCCGAAGCCGGTCCGGTGCTGGAATGGTCGGGATCGCCGGTCGGGATCGTCCCCGCCCTGTCGGCGTCGTCGATCCTGCGCATCACGCTGACAGGGCAAGCCGTCGGTGCCGCGACGGTGCCCATGTCGGGCCGGCGCGACACCCTTTCGGGGATGGCGGAATGCATCCTCGACGCTGAGCGGATCGGATCGGCGCGGAAAGGCGTCACGGTTACGGTCGTGCACGTCGACGTCGAATCCGTGTCGACTTTCGTGGTCTCCGGTTGCACGACCTTCGGGGTGTGCATCCTGTCCTGTGACGATGCCGAGCGCAGCGCGGCCGTGAACGATCTCGTTGTGGCGTTCGAAGGGATCGCGGCGCGTCGCCAGCTGGAGATCGCCATCGAAAAGGGCATCGACCCTGACGCCACCCGCTGCGAGCCCGGGATCGTTCGCCTGTTCGAGCGCGCCGTGGAAGCCGCGGGACACCCCCCTGTACCGCTGGCGCAATGTGTCGCCATCAACGCCGGGAATATGGCCCTGCTGGGACCAATCGGCTTGGCGCTCATCCGATGCCGTGGCGGCGTAGGGTGGGGGCCGGCGGGCGACGTCGAACCGGCCGATGTTAAAGTCGGCCTGAACGTGCTGGCTTCCGTACTCGGAACATTGGTCGGAGGAACGAACGCGCCGCCATGAGGAGCGCCATGAGGAGTATGTGACCGCCGTATTCGGCGCCATGGGCATGCCCATGGCCCGCCACCTCGCCGCCGCAGGCTTCCCTGTCCGCGGCGACGACATCCGGCCGGAGAGCCGAGACGGTGGCGGAGGCCGCCTCGTCCCCCGGCGCCGATGCCGACCTCTCTCCTCAAGTCCCTCGCTGCGGGCGCCGCGTCGTGGTCTCGCGAGAATTCGACCGCTCGGCCGCCTCACACCGCTCTGACCGAGGCGCGGGCGACCGGAGCGACAGGGGGCCCGTCGTCGCTCGCCGCGGCGGCGAGGAAGGCGCCCGTCCCGGTCGGGATCGACGCGGAGCGGGCGACCATGCGGGCCGTCCTCGGTCCGATTTCGAAGTGCAGGCGATGGGCGACGCCGAGGCATTCGGGGGAGACCGCGCCGCCGGCCGCAGCCTGCAGCAGCGCCTTCAGGAGCGACCACGGGTGGCCGAGCCCCCGCACGATCATCGTGAGGGCATGAGGCGTCGGTGCGGCGTGGCAGGCGATCAGCACGCCGACCGGCACATCCACATCCCGCGCCAGGGTCGCCAGCACATCTTCGAGGCGTCGGCGCGCGAGCCACTCCGCGAGCGTCGAGGCGCGTGCGGGTTTCGCCCCCGGATCCTGGGCGGCGACGGCCGCCGAGGCGGCGTGGCGGTCGAGATGCTCGGCGCAAACCGGCATGCGGAAGGTCCGAGCGACATGGTCCAGGAGCGTGTCGGCTTCCCCGCCGCTGAACTCCCCGTCCTCGGTCAGGGCCTGCGCCGCCGATTGCCGCGCGATGGCCGCCAGGGTGGCGCGGCCGGCTTCGGACAGGTCGGCCCGGTTCGCCAGCGCGAGCAGGAGCGGAAGCGAGCCGGCGGCCTCGGGAACGAGGCTGTCCACCGCGTCAGCGGCCAAGGCCGCCCCCGGATTGGTGAGCAGCCCCGCGACGACACGCGGCTCCCTGCCCTGGAGGAGGAGGCCCGCCACGGCCGGCCCGAGGCTGCGCCGCCGCGCGATGGCCGCCTGTTGCTCCGGCCCGACGCCGTGGACGAATTCGAGCAGCCATGCGTCGTCGAAGCTGGGACATTGGGCCAGAAGCGGCACCGAGACGGCGGGGGAAGGGTCGCGGGCCAAGCGGGTGGTCGTGATCCGGGGCGCCCGCCGGAGCGGCGTCAGGCATTGGGCGAAGGTCGCGCGGGCCTCCTCGTCGACCTGTTCGAGCAGGCTCGCCAGGAGGCGGTCGAAGCTCGGCTTGTCCGTGGCCGGCAACCGCGACCAATGTCGCGTGAGGGCCGCCGCCGACCGCAGCACCAACGCGGATTGGCGGGCGCGGTCCTTGCCGAGGATCGCGGCCTCGATGTCGCGCACCAGCAGGTCGAGGCGCGGCAGCGGCATGCGGCCGGGAGAGGCGCTCATCGCGCGGCCGACGCCGCCGCGACGTCATCCCCGTGGCTTTCGTACTCCTTCCGCAGCGCTTCCAGGAGATAGGGCTGCCACAGGCCGTAGGTCTCGTAGACGGCCCGGTCGATGTCGGTCGGGGTGAAGGGGAAGCGCAGGGTCGTGCTGGCGCCGAACAGCGAGAGCTTCGACGCGGACGTGTCCTCGTTCGGTCCGACCACCATGACGATGCGCGCGTCCGTTCCGTGGGCGTCGATCCGGCAGGCGACTTCCGATGGCGGCATGTCGGGGATGGACGGGCCGATCACCACGAGGTCGATGGGCTGCGTCGCGGCTGCCTTCACGGCACTGCGGCCGTCCTTGGCCTCGATCACGCGGAAGCGGAAGGAGGTGGCGGCGAAGATCTGCTGGGCGACCTGCCGGGTCTTCGAGCCGGGCTCGACGAAGAGCAGCGTCAGCTCCCGGCACAGGAAGGCGGCGGCCTGCAGCACATGCCTGACATTGCGCTGGCCGAGGGGCTTCAGGAGGACATCGTAGGCGTTGAGCCGCCGCGCGATCGTCGGCCAGCGCGCCGCCAGCAGATCCGCCACGAGGACGATCACGCTGTGGGCGCCGGCCCCCGCGCGCCATGTGGTGATCATCTCGGCATTCGTGCCCGGCAGGATCGTCTCGATGAAGAGGATGTCCGGGGAGGCCTCGGCGATCGCCCGTCGCAATTCGAAGCCGTTGGTCGCCTCCCGGACACAGGCGTCCGGGAGAACGGCGACGATCGCCTCCAGAAGTGTCAGGCGCGTTTCCTCGTCCGCATCCGCGATCAGGATATTCATGACGCCACCCTCATCGCTGACGTTCCAGGCAAGGCGGCGGCGGGGTGGGTCCGGGAATATCCGTGCTCGGTCGGGATCGGGGCGCTCTCGCGGATCGGCCGGCTGATTTTCAAAGCTGAGGCTCTGTGATCGTCGGCGCAGGCGCGCGGTTCTGAATTCGACGATGGTAGAACGGTGGATCTTAAATTTATCCATACCGTGCAGACACACACAGCAGTTGTGTGCTCGACGAGCGCCGATCCGACACGCGCCCCGGGACGCCGCGCAGCCGCGTTGCAATCCCCTCCGCCGCGCCCCACACTTGGGGCGGCGAGCCGATGGCAGGCCTGGTCCTGACGCGGCATCGGGGCGCCGGACGCCGGCAGACCGACCGAATGGCCTTCAGAGGATGACGCGCACGATGCCGATCCAGGCACTCAACGAGCGAAAGAAGCTGTCGAGCGACTTCAACGACGCCAACGATGCCTTCATCGACGCCGTGCTCAGCGCGCTCCAATCCGGCGAGATCCCCCTCGATCTGGCCCGCGCCTACCTCGCTCATCCGGTCGCCATGATGCATGCGGACGGCGCGCAGGCCGTGGCGAACTACTTCGACCGGATCCTGGCGCAGCGGCCGAACATCGATTGGACGCCGGGGGACTGAGCGTCCTCGGCCCGGGGCTCCGAGCGCGAGCGGGTCTTCCAAGGAACGGGATATGGCCGACAACTACAGCAAAGAGCGGATGCAGGCCGAGGCAGCCTTCGCGAAGACGCAGGACCGCCCCGGCGGGAAGGCGCCTGTCGAGCCGAGCGTCAGCGCCGCCGACCAGAACACCGCCCGCCTCAAGGCGGCCCGCCTCGAACGGGACGCCCTCAAGGCGAGGTCGGGCAAGCCATAGGCGGCGGCGTACCGCGGCGAACGAACTTCCGGGGGCTCCGGCGCCTTGGTCGAAGATCGGACAGGAGATCTCGGCCATGTGGTACCTCTACGGCTTCGTGCTGCTGGCCGGCGTCGCCAACGCCGTCCAAGCCGGACAGAACGGCGCGCTCTCAAAGGGATTGGACGAGTCCCTGACCGCCGGCCTCGTGGTGGTCGCCGGCACGGCCACCTGCATCCTCCTCGTCGGCCTCCTCTCCGGAAAGCTCGCATGGCCGACCTCGGCCCAGGCGCTCGCGATGCCGTGGTGGGCGTGGTTCGGCGGCATCCTCGGCGGATGCATCATCCTCGCGCAGTTCGTCGTCGCCCGGCAGATCGGCGCGGCGCCGTTCCTCGGCCTCCTCGTGACGGCCGGCGTGGTGACGTCGATCCTGCTCGACAATTTCGGCTGGGTCGGCTTCGAGCGCCACCCCGCGAGCCTCTGGCGGATCCTCGGCGGGTGCTTGATGGTGGGCGGCGTCGCCCTGGTCGCCCTGTTCTGACCGCTCGGCCTCGCGACGCTCTCGTCTTGCCGATCCTTGGGAGAAAACCATGACCGAACCGCCGGACGACAATCTGGACCACTATGCCCTAGGCTTCTACGCGCCCGGCAAGCACATCGCCCGCCAATCCTGCCCCTATGCGGAGGGCACGGAGGCGCATGCACGGTGGTTGGCCGGCTATGATGCGGCCGTCCGAGGGGAGGCCCTGGAGGATCGCGCCGAGGGCTCTGCGTGAGGTCAGGCCCTGGCCCGTGTGACCTTCCCGGCCTTCGGACGTTGGCCTGAGACGGAGGCGCTCGGCTTCGGAGCCGTGCGACGCCTCATCGAGCCTGGAAGGACACCACCATGAAACGCATCCTGATCGCATCCGCCCTGATCCTGTCGCCCTTCGCGCTCGCCGCGACGGCGGAGGCCCAGGGCACCATTCCCGGCGCCCAGCGCGGGGCGGAAGACGGCAACCGCGCGGCGGGGCCGATCGGCGGCGTCGTCGGCGGAGCGGTCGGGGCCGCGACCGGCACGGTCGGCGGCGTCCTCGGCGTCGATCCGGAGCGGGATCGCCGGGACGAGCGGATGGAGCGCCGTGAGGAGCGGCGGGAGATGCAGCGGCGCTAGGGCAGTGACGCACTCACTCCGTTGATGCGTCTCTGACCTATCTTCTTGTTATTGCATCGGTTTTTCTCAGACACGGCTGACGCCTTCGTCTCGATCGATGCACGAGGGCCGGATTCTTGCTGCTGCCGGCACATGCCGGCGGCAGCGCCGGAACCGCCCTTGTTAAGGCCCTCCGCCCGGAGTCCCGATGACCCGCCCCCGCCGTATCGGCCTGCCGTGGTACGCCCCGGAGAATTACGACGCGCTGCGTGCGAGCCTCCTCGACGGCGCGCGGCTCCCGCCGGCCTATGAGACGTGGCGGATCGCGACCGAGCAGATGGAGCGGGAGGTCCAGCGCAGCGGCGTCGAGGTCGTCCGCGTTCCGATCGAGCCGGACGCGTTCGCCCTATGGTGCGCCCGCGACGGCGGACAGCCGGACGCCGCCGCCCGGTCCCGCTATGCCGCCGAGGTTCTCGGCCGGGATGGCTAGCAGCCCGCCGGCCCCTGAATCGGCAACGCGCAGCCACAGATCCCGCAAGGGCGGCGGACATGAGCGCCGGGAACGGCGGCGATCCGGCCTGCGTTCCTCACGCCCCCGCCCGATCCGGAAGGACGCCATGAACGCCCTGAAGCCCCTCGCGCTCGTCGCCCTGCTCGCCTGCGGCCTCGTGGCTTGCGACGACAAGAAGGCGCAGAACAACACCCCCACCAAGGCCGACACGACCAAGATGGAGCCGCAGACCGACCAGTCGGCACCGCCGGCCCAGGCGCCCAAGCCGTAGGGCGCCCGGTCAGAACCGACCGGCGATGGTCAGGCGCACGGCGGTCGGCTCCACGGGGTGGAACACCCGGTCGATCAGCCCCTCGGTCGGCTCGCCGGGCAGGCGCGAGACGTAGGCGTAGGTGACCTGGTCGGACCGGCTGTTCGTCAGGTTCAGCACATCGAGCGAGACGCTGACCCCGTTCTCGAAATTGTAGCCGACCCTTCCGTTGAGGAGCGCCGTCGGGCGCGAGCGGATCGCATTGTCCTCGATCAGCGGGCGCGGCCCGAAATAGCGGAAGCGGAGCGACCCGAACCAGCCCAGCGGCTCGCCGAAGGTGATGCCCGCCGAGGCGATGGTGGTCGGCGCCTCCGGCACCCGGTTGCCCACCGGATCGACATCCGAGAACCGGGCATTGGTGATCGTCAGGTCGCCCTCCAGCGAGAGCCAGGGCGTCACTGCGTAGCGGTTCGTCCATTCGACGCCGAAGCGGCGGGTCGGGCGGCTCGGCTCCGTCGTGCCGGTGTCGCCCTGGAACAGGTTCTCGGAGGCGAAATCGAGCCGGAACAGGGCAAGGCTCGTCTCCAGGCCCGCGATGGAGCGGTTGCGCAGGCCGATCTCGTAGCCCGTCGAGGGCACGAGGAAGGGCGAGCGGGTGGTGGCGAACAGCGAACTCGTCGGATCGACGGTGGCGGTCACGCCGCGCACGTCGTTCGAATGGAAGCCGCCGCCGTAATTGAGGTACAGTTCGGTGTCGCACCATGGCCCGAGCACGAGGCCGAGCTTCGGGTTCAGAACCGCGTCCCGCGCCTTGCCCGAATTGGCCGGCGTGTCCGAGACGACGCTGGCGTAATAGCCGTCCGCACGGAAGCCGAGGCTGGTGCGCAGCCAGTCGGTCCAGCGCACGCGGTTGTCGAAGTAGAACGCCCCGCTCGTCTCCAGCACCCGGTCGTCGAGGATGCCGGAGCGGAACTGCCGGTTCGTCGTGTTGAACAAGCCGACGCGGATCGAATCCGTGCGGGTCTGGATCCCGACCTCGTTCTCCATCGGCAGCCCGAACAGGTCGCCCTGGAAGATGTGCAGCGCCTCGCCGCCGCTGATGATGCGCTGGTCGAGCTGGTGGAACTGGTCGCCATTGACCGGGTCGTTCAGGAAATAGGTGAAATCGTTGAACAGGTTGAGCTGCGAGCGGACCAGGTAGGCCGAGGCCCGCGTCACGCCCGTGTCGTCCGTCGCGCTGAACCGGCCGGAGAGGGAGAACCGCGAGGTGTCGCCGCCATCGGTGGGGTTGAGCGTGCCGTAACGGTCGAGCTGGCCGGAGACGACGGCGCGTTCGGGGATCTGGTTGGTGGCGGTCCAGCGGGCGGCATAGGCCATGCCGGTGACGGAGAACCCGTCCAGCGCCGTGCCCTGGCTGTAGCGGGCGACCGTGCTGATCTTGCGCAGCGCATCCGGCACCGCCCAGGGCCCGTCGTAGAGCTGCGCGTCCGCCGCCATGAGGAGGCGGCCCTCGGCCAGCGGCGCCGAGGCGATGGACAGGGCCCGCTTGTAGCCGAAGCTCCCGATCGAGGTGAGCGCGAGGTTTTTGGGGGTGCTGTCGAGATAGTCGATCCGCACCGATCCGGCGGAGGCGAAATCGCCGTCGCGGACGAAATACGGCCCCTTGTGGAATTCCACCGCCCCGACGAGCTCGGGAATCAGGAAGTTGATGTCGGCGTAGCCCTGGCCGTGGGCATGGGTGCGCATGTTGAGCGGCATGCCGTCGAGGAACAGGGCGATGTCGGTGCCGTGGTCGAGGTTGAAGCCGCGCAGGAAGAACTGGTTGGCTTTGCCCTCGCCGGAATGCTGCGTGACGATCAGGCCCGGCACCGCCTCCAGCACCTCGCCGGGGCGCGTCACCGGCCGGCTGTTGATCGCGGCGCCCGAGACGAGGCCGGCGCTGGCGGAATCCACGGTGAGGAGCGGGCCGCCGATGCCGGTGGTGCCGCCGACATAGCCGGCGCTCGCAGCGCTCGCGGCGGGCGCAGCCGGCTCGGCGCTGACGGAGATCTCGTCGAGGGTCGCCTCCAGCGCGGCGGCCGGCGCGGGGAGGGCGGCGAGGCCGGACAGGGCGAGGGCGGCACGCAACGCATGGCGTGTGGGACGGATCACGGGAGCCTCAGGGGCGGCAGTGGCACGTCACCGCGAAGGACTCTCCGCGCCCGGCCCCACGGCCCGGCGCTTCGACACCCGCCAGGACACCCCGCCCGACGCGTTTCGCGTGTGACCACGACTGACGGCAGGTCTCCTGGCTCGCGGGTCGCCGCCCCTGCACCGTCTTCCCGGATGAGACTCATCCAGTGACGTGGTGGTGCCGGGCTCGCCGCTCACAGTTGCGGGGGCAGCCGCGGATTCGGGTCGCCCCGCACCGCGTTCCCTTTTGATCCCCGAGGGGAACCGTCAAAGCCGAGCTTACGGAGAGGCGGCCGGCGGCGTCAACGCGGTCGCCGCCATTTCCCGGGGCACTGTGCTTTCCCGGTCGCGATGAGGCGGGAGCCGTGACTGGTGAAGGCAGGCCCCCTCCGCAGTATCGGCGCCCCGATGACATGTGCGGCGGAGCACGGCGGGCCGGGAACAGCCCCATAACACTGTCGTTTGACCATCATCGCGTTCGTCTCAAGTCGTCAGGAGGGGGCATACTCATGACCGGACAACATTTAATCCGTATCGTAGCCGGGATTTTCGTGGCGGGCACCCTCGCCCTGCCCGGCGGCGCCGGGGCGGCCAACTATACGGGGACCGGCGGCGGGCCGGAGACCACCGCCAACGCGCCCTACCGCTCCTCCGTGGGGCAGACCGTCCCGCCGGGCCGCGCGGCGGCGCCGGAGGTCGATCCCGGATCGCGCACCGAGCGGCAGAAGCGGCTCGACACCGTGCTGGAGAGCATCTGCGACAGGTGCTGAGGGCATTCAGGATTTCGGCGGCGCGCCCGGCCGCCCCTCGTGCCGGTCGCGGTGGGCGGCGGCGCGGGCGAGGAGCAGCAGCGTGACCGGCGTCGTGACCGTGAGGAACACGCCGATCAGCAGGTCGCGCAGGACGAGGCGCCCCTCGATCAGGGACAGGAGTAGCATCGAGCTGCACAGGATCAGCGCCATGCCGAGGGTCGCGCCCAGCGTCGGCGCGTGGACCCGCTCGTAGAAGGTCTTGAGCCGGATCAGGCCGATGGCGCCGGTGAGCGAGAAGGCGGCGCCCGCCAGGGCGAGACCGACGACGACGAGGGCGGCCCAGGCGGGCAGGCCGGCGCCGGTCACTGCACCACCTCGCCCTGCATCAGGAACTTGGCCAGCGCCACCGAGGCGGTGAAGCCGAGCATCCCGACGATGAAGGCCGCCTCGAAATACAGGCCGCTGCCGGTGCGCATCCCGTGCACCACGATCGCCAGCATCCCGTTGAGGTAGAAGGTGTCGAGGCCGAGCACCCGGTCCTGCGCGCGGGGGCCGCGCAGCATCCGCCACGCGGCGATGGCCATGGCGAGCACCAGCATCGCCTGGGCGAGGCCGAGCCCCCAATCGAGGATGGTCGCGGCGCTCATGCGAAGATCTCCATCAGGGGACGTTCGTAGCGGTCCTTCACCCGGCGGATCCATGCCTCGCCGTCCGTGAAGTCGAGGACGTGCATCAGCAGCCGCCCGGTATCGGAATCGTACTGCACCCAGAGGGTGCCCGGCGTCGCCGTGAGGATGACCGACAGGAGCGACAGGGCGAAGGGCTCGCGCAGGTCGAGGGGGATCGCCACGAACCCCGTCCGCCGCGCGCCGGATGACCGCCCGAGGATGATCCGCGCGACGTCGATGTTCGAGCGGACCATGTCCACGAGCACGATCCCCGCCAGCCGGAGGAGGGCGCCGGGGGCCTTCACCCGCACGGGCCGGGCCTGGAGGGCGTTCATCACCGCCGGGACGATCAGGCCCACGGCCAGCGCCAGCAGCAGGCTGCCGGGCGTCACCGGGGTGTTGAGGAGGAGCCACGCGAGGGCGAGGCCGGCGGACAGCCAGGGATGGGGCAGGAGCCTCACGGGGCGGGTCCTCCCAGGACGGCGCGGACGTAATCCTGCGGCTGCGTCAGCCAGCCCACCGTCGCGTCGGCATAGGCGAGCGCCGGCCCGCCCCAGACGGAGAGGGCGAGGCAGGTCGCGAGCAGGCCGGCCAGCGCCGCGACCTCGGAGCGGGCGAGCGTCGGCGGCTTGTCCGCGTCGCGCACCCAGATGTTCAGGATGCCGAGCCGCACCAGCGGCATCAGCGTGAACAGGCTCGACAGGGTGAGGGCGGCGATCAGCCACCAGCCGGCGGGGGAGGGCGCGCCGGCGGCGCCCACGAAGATCGCGAGCTTGCCGACGAAGCCCGCGAGCGGCGGGATCCCCGCCAGCATCAGCGTGCAGAGCAGGAAGCCGACGCCGAGGATCGCGACGCCCGCCGGGATGACGCTGCCGACCTCGACGGAATCCTCGTCGTCGAACGGGTCGCGGTACTCGTCGGCGAAGACCGGCGCGGCGGCCTCGGCCGGGTCGCGCCCGCGCTGGAGGATCTCCGCGAGGAGGAACAGGGCGCCCGCCGCCAGCGTCGAGCCGACGAGGTAGTAGAAAGCCCCCGCCAGCGCCCGGTCGTTGCCGGAGCCGAGGGCGGCGAGCACCGTGCCGGAGGAGACCATCACCGCGTAGCCCGCCGCGCGGGTGAGGTCGCGGGCGGCGAGCAGGCCGATCGTGCCGAAGGCGAGGGTCGCGAGCCCCGCCGCGAACAGCACGGTCTGGCCGAAGCCCGCCGAGACGCCCTCGCCGAAGACGAGGAGGCTCAGGCGCACCACCACGTAGATGCCGACCTTGCTGAGGATCGCGAGGATGGCGGCGGCCGGCGCGGTGGCCGCCGCGTAGGTGGGGGGCAGCCAGAAGCCCAGGGGCCACGCGCTGCACTTGATGAGGAAGGCGAGTCCGAGGATGGCGCAGCCGATCTCGAACAGGGCGATCTCGCCCTCCGGCGGCCCGGCGAGGCGCCGGGCGAGGTCGGCCATGTTGAGCGTGCCCATCGTGCCGTAGATCAGGCTGACGCCCACGAGGAAGAACAGCGAGGCCACGAGGTTCACGGCGATGTAGCCGAGCCCGGCGCGGATCCGCGTCTCCCCCGAGCCGTGCAGGACCAGCCCGTAGGAGGCCGCGAGCATCACCTCGAAGAACACGAACAGGTTGAACAGGTCGCCGGTCAGGAAGGCGCCGTTCACCCCCATCAGCAGGAGCAGGAACAGACCGTGGAAGCGCGGCCCCGCCCGCCCCCAGCGGGCGAAGGAGAAGACCAGCGCGCAGAGCCCCAGCACCGAGGACAGGGCCAGCATCATCGCCGAGAGCCGGTCGGCCACGAGGACGATCCCGTAGGGCGCGGCCCAGTTGCCGAGGCGGTAGACGCGCGGCGCGTCGGAGACCGAGACGACGAGGGTCACGGCGATGGCGATCAGGGCGAGGATCGTCGCGAAGGACAGGCTCGCCTTCAGCTTGCGGCGGCGCTCGTCGAGGAGGAACATCGCCCCGGCCACCGCGATCGGCAGCACCACCGGCAGGACGGTGACGTGATCCGACCATGCGGTCTCGACGGCGAGGTTCGTCAAGGCCGGGTTCATGGGCGGGTTCCTGGACGGGTTCCTGGGCGGGGCTCTTCCGCATGGGGGCCTTGCGGGTGCGGCTCGCGCCCGTCGACATGGTCCGAGCCGGTCACGCCCCGGGCGGCCAGCAGCACCACGAGGAACAGGGCGGTCAGCGCGAAGCTGATCACCACGGCGGTGAGCACCAGGGCCTGGGGCACGGGATCGTCCACGGAGACGATGTCCGGCCCGGCGCCGAGGACCGGCGGCGCGCCGATGGTGAGCCGCCCCATGCCGAAGATGAACAGGTTCACCGCGTAGCTCAGGAGGGACAGCCCGAGCACGACCTGGAAGGTGCGCGGCCGCAGGATCAGCCAGATCCCGGCGGCGGACAGCACCCCGATCCCGAAGGAGAGGACGAGTTCCATCAGGCGCGCTCCCGCTCGGCCTCGGCGACCCGCGTCCGCCGCAGGGACTGGTGGGCCAGCGCCACGAGCATCAGCACGCTCGCGCCGACGACGAGGACCATGATGCCGAGATCGAAGATCAGGGCGGAGGCCAAGGGCACCTTGCCGAGGATTGGCGCGTCCCAATAGGCGAAGGCGGCGGTGAGGAACGGGTGCGCGAACAGCCAGGAGGTCGCCCCGGCGAAGACGGAGACGAGGAGGCCGATCCCGATCCAGAGGATCGGCTGGATGCGCAGGCGCTCCTCCACCCATTCGGCGCCGTTGGCCATGTATTGCAGCATGAAGCCGATGGTCAGCGTGATGCCCGCCGCGAAGCCGCCGCCGGGCAGGTCGTGCCCGCGCAGGAACAGGTGCAGGGCGAGGAGCACGATGAAGGGGAACAGCCACGTGATGACCGTGCGCGGCACCATCAGCGCGTCGGCGGCGGTGTGGCCGGGTTCGCGCCCCTCGCGGCCCCGGTCGTAGGCGTCCTGCCGGATCTGCTGGGCCGGGCGCGCGCGGCTGTCGGGGGCGGGGCGGAAACGCCGGAGCAGGGCGAAGACGGTGAGCCCGACCACGCCCAGCACGCAGATCTCGCCCAGGGTGTCGAAGGCCCGGAAATCGACCAGCAGCACGTTGACGACGTTGCGCCCACCCGCCTGCGGATAAGCCTCCTCCACGAACCAGCGGCTGATCCCCTCGACGGGGGGCCGGGTCATCACCGCGTAGGCGAGGCCGGCGAGGCCGAACCCGGCGCAGGCCGCGATGGCGAGGTCGATGAGGCGCCGCCGCCGCGCCCGCCCCCGCTCGGAGGCCGGCGCGGGGATCGCCGCGTCGCGCTTGGGCAGCCAGCGCAGGCCCAGCAGCAGCATCACCGTGGTGACGATCTCCACGAGGATCTGCGTGACCGCGAGGTCCGGGGCCGAGAGCCAGAGGAAGCTGAGGCAGCTCACGAGGCCCGCCCCGCCGAGCAGGATCACCGCCGAGAGCCGGTGGTACTTCGCCCGCTCCGCCGCGCCGACGGCGCAAGCGGCGCCCACCAGCCAGAGCAGGGCGAAGGCGGGATCGAAGGCGGTGGTCCGCCCCGGCGCGAACAGGTCGAGCCCCCGCCCGAGGCCCGTCGCCGTGGCGGCGAGGAGGGCGGCGAGGAACAGGAGGCGCAGTTGCGGCTGTAGCCGATCGGTGCCGAGCCGCGCCTCGAGCCAGCGGGCGCCGAGGACGAGGTTGGTCATGCCGCGCTCGAACAGCCAGCCGCCGTCGAGCCGGTCCATCAGCCACGGGCCGCCGCGCGGGTTGGTGTTGATGCGCTTGCCGAAGGCCATGTAGAGGGCCACGCCGCCCGCGAGCGCCAGGACGCTCATGGCCAGCGGCGCGTTGAACCCGTGCCAGATGGCGAGGTCGTAATCGGGCGTGCGGTCCTTAAGCACCGAGCGCGCGGCGCCGGCCAGGAGCGGCCCGATCGTCAGGTTCGGCACGAGGCCGATGGCGATGCAGGCGAGCACCAGCGCCTCGATGGGGATGCGCATCCAGCGCGCCGGCTCGTGCGGCGCGTGGGGCAGGTCCCGGGCCGGGGGGCCGAAGAAGGTCTGGCGGATGAAGCGCAGGGAGTAGAGCACCGTGAAGGCGCTCGCCAGCGTCGCCAGCACCGGCAGGGCGAGGTTGAGGGCGTGGTCGCCGGTGTTGTCGACCGCCTCCGACAGGAACATCTCCTTGGAGAGGAAGCCGTTGAGCAGCGGCACCCCGGCCATGGCGGCGGCGGCGACCATGGCGAGCGTTCCGGTGTAGGGCATCGCCCGCCACAGCCCGCTGAGCCGGCGCATGTCCCGCGTGCCGGTCTCGTGGTCGATGATCCCGGCGGCCATGAACAGCGAGGCCTTGAAGGTCGCGTGGTTCACCGTGTGGAAGATCGCGGCCACCACCGCCAGCGGTGAATCGAGGCCGAGCAGCAGGGTGATCAGCCCGAGATGGCTGATGGTGGAATAGGCGAGCAGCCCCTTCAGGTCGTGCTGGAAGATCGCGCTCCAGGCCCCGACCAGCATCGTCGCCATGCCGGCGGTGCCGACGATCCAGTACCAGCTCTCCGTGCCCGCCAGGACCGGCCACAGGCGGATCATCAGGAAGATGCCGGCCTTCACCATCGTCGCCGAGTGGAGGTAGGCGCTGATCGGCGTCGGCGCCGCCATGGCGCGGGGCAGCCAGATGTGGAACGGGAACTGCGCCGACTTGGTGAGCGCGCCTACGAGGATCAGCACCAGGGCCGGCACGTAGAGGGGGCTCTCGCGGATCGCCGCCCCCGAGGCGAGCACCGCGTCGAGGTCGTAGCTGCCCGCGATCCGCCCGAGGATCACCATGCCGACGAGGAGGCACAGGCCTCCGGCGGCGGTGATGGTGAGCGCCATCCGCGCCCCGTCGCGGGCCGAGGCGTTGTCGGACCAGTAGCCGATCAGCAGGAACGAGACGATGCTCGTCAGTTCCCAGAAGACGACGAGCTGGATCACGTTGCCGGAGAGCACGATGCCGAGCATCGCGCCGACGAAGGCGAGGAAGTAGCAGAACAGGCGCGGCACCGGATCGGCGGCGGCCATGTAGTACTGCGCGTAGAGCACCACCAGCGCGCCGATCCCGAGGATCAGCAGCGAGAAGATCCAGGCGAGCCCGTCGAGGCGCAGGACGAAGCGGACGCCGAGGCTCGGCAGCCAGTCGATGGCGAAGGTGACGGGCTCCGGCCCCGAGGCGAGGGGAGACAACCACGCGAGGCAGGCGAGGCTCGCCAGCGTGGCGAAACCCGCGACCCCGGCGGCGGCCCCGCGCGCATGGCTCGGCAGGCAGATCGCCACGACGCTGCCGAGGAAGGGCAGGGTCGCGGCGGCGGCGAGGAGGAGTTCGGGCGGCATCGTCAGAGGGAAGAGCGCACTTTCCGCGGCCAGGCAACCGTGTCGCCGCCGCGAGGGCGCGCAAAGCCCGGCGCCACGCCTTGCCGCCGGGCGGCGCCGGCCCATCTCACCGGCTCCGGACGATCGTCCGTAGGGAGGTCGCCATGCGCGTCACGTCGCTTGCGGTGGTTCTGGGCCTCGCCGCCGCCGGGCCGGCCCTCGCGCAGGGGGGCGGCGGAACGGTCCCGGTCTGCGAGAACCTCGTCGCCCTGCGCCAATGGTCGGCCGGGGCGGGGGACGATCCCGTCCGGGCGGCGGCGCAGGCGGAGAAGCCCCCCGGCTGCCGCCTCGTCGCGCGGGAGACGCTCGGCGCCGTGGAGCGCCGCTCGACCTTCGGCGGGGCGATCTACGAATGCCTCGCCCAGGCCGGCGGCGCCTGCGTCTGGGTGATGCCGTAGGGCCTCAGCCCTTCAGCCGCTTGTTGCACGCGCTGTAATAGCCGCCGCCCTTCTGGATCCACTTCATGTCGCCGAGCGTGCCGGCGGCCTTGGCGGCGTTGTAGCTGTCGAGGCAGGTGTGCATCCGCTGCTTGCCGGCCGACTCGCTCGCGTATTTCGGATCGACCTTCGCCGGGAAGGCGGCCGTGCCGGTCGTGGCGGGGGCGGGCGCGGGGGAGGGCGCCGACGCGGGGGCGGCGGTCTTGGTGCCCCCGGCCGGGGCCATCGGGTTCGGCACGGTCGCGGCGGCCTGGGCCGGGGCGGCCTCCGCGCCGCATTCGGCCTTGCGGAAGTCGTTCCACTTCTGGCCGTTCAGCGTGCCGGCCTGCTTGGCGGCCTGGTACTTGGTCGAGCATTCCTTCGCGGTCAGGGCGAGGGCGGGGGTGACGGACAGGCCGAGGGTGACACCGAGCAGGGCGGTGGCCAGGGATGAGCGGACCATGACGGGATCCTCCAGGTCGCGGGCGCGTGCGAACCGGAGCGGACGCTACTTGCGGCTGTGATTTCGACAAGCGCGCAACCGTCATTCGCAGTTGAAAACTGCGTGTGCCGAGAGGGGTTTGTGGCGCTACAGGAGCGGCTTCGACTTGAACGTGTAGTCCACGCGCAGGCCGAAGGTGAACTGGTCGGGGTTGCCGTAGGGGCGGTCGACCAGGGGGCTTTCGCCGGAGGCGCCGAGGATGCGGCTGTAGCCGCCATAGGCGGTGTAGGACCACGTGTCGTCCTGGCGGAACGTGACGGCCGCGAGGAGGCCGGCGGAATAGAAGCTGCCGGGATCGTAGGGGACGACGCGGCCGTTGAGGGCGGCCTCGATCGGGCTCACCCCGAAATAGGTCCGCGCGAAGCTCGCATCGCCGATGTTGAAGCGCGGCCCCACCGAGACCAGCCACCGCCCGACGGGCAGGAGGTAGTCGGCGGCCACGGTGCCCACCGTGCCGTGATGCCCGTAGACCCCCTGTCGGACCTCCCCGCGCAGGCGGATGGCGGAGACGGGATAGATCTCCACGAACAGGCCGGGCTCGAACGCCATCCGCGCATCGCGGAACCCGAACAGGTGCGCCCGGTCGTCGCCGTAATAGCGGCCGGGGACGAAGCGCAGGGTCGGGCCGGCGCGGAACGCCTCGGTGTCGTAGAGGGTGAAGCTGAGGTTGTCGTCCGGCGCGGAGAAGCGGCGCGGCTCGCCGGACTTGCGGATGTCGATGCCGGGATAGCCTACGGCGGTGTAGTCCGAGGCGCCCGGATAGCGCGGGATCGCCTGGGCCGTGGCGCTCACGGTGATCTCCCAGGTCTCGGCGTCCACGTAGGTGAACGCGGCCGGGCGCGCGGGCGTTTCCTGCGCGACGGCGGAGGTGACGGCGGCGGCGAGGGGCAGGCAGGCCACCCCGGCGCGCAGGCCGGACACGAGACTCGACGCGTTACCCACCAACCGGACCTGCCTTTCTCGCCGCGCAGATTCCCGCCCGCGCCGCGACACGCCAGACACATTGTCTCGATCAGCGCCGTTCCGCGCCGGGCTGCGGCACCATGGCCGCGCTCCGGATCGGCATGACGACGGAAACTCCTTACGATCCCGTGGACCGCAGGGGCGAAACGTTCCGGGCGGATGGGGGCGTGAGGCGGCTCAGCCGCGCCGCAGCAGGACGACGGTCTCGCCCCGGGCGAGGGAGGGGGCGTCCTGCCGGGGGGCCGAGGGCCGGCCGAAGGTCTGGGCCCAGGTGAGGGTGATGACCTGCGCGCTCCCGGCCGTCTCCTCGCGCTGCATGCGCAAGGCCCTGCGGCGGGCGGCGCCGATCCAGCGCCGGATCCGGGGACTGCGGGTCCGCGACGCCTCCGGCGCCCACATCTCGTCCTGCCGCCGCCTGATCCAGGCCACCGGCCGCTCACCCTCTCTCCGCACCATGGACATCCATCCAGTACAACCTGGAGATATGTCGCGCGAAGCCGGGTCCCCCGCGACCGGCGCCCGTCCCAAAGTGTTCAGCGGGCGTCCCAATGCGCCGGGCTCACACGTCGAGCCGGAGCACCCAATCGTAGAAATCGTCCCAGCCGCCGGTGGGCAGCGCATCCGGGGCGCCACCGCCCGGCCCGGCCCCGGTCCCGGCGGCCCGCACGTCGGCGGGGCTGCGGCCGAACTCCGCCCGGAACGCCTGGGTGAAGCTCACCGGGCTGCCGTAGCCGTAGCGATAGGCGATCTCCGAGACGCGGATCCCGTGCGGCCCGGCCTCCACGAGGTCGCGGTAGGCGCGGGCGAGCCGGCGGCGGCGGATGTATTCGAGCACCCCGCCCAGCGGCGCGAACAGGCGGTAGAGCCCGCTGCGGGAGATGCCGAAGCGGTGGCAGAGATGGCCGACGCTCAGGAGCGGCGAGCCGATCTCGGCGTCGATGTGGCGGCGGATCACGAGGAGCAGCGGCGCGCGCTCCGCCGGGCGCCCGCCGCGATCCGCCCCGGCCGCCGTGCGGGCCGCCATGCCGACGAGGATGGCCGTCGCCTCGGAGGCGGCCCGCGCCTCGTCGGCGGTGAAATGCGGCGCGTTCGCCCCGAGGGAGCGCAGGTGGTCGCTCACCAGGGTGCCGAACGGCGTGCTCCCGCGCAGGATCGTCCCATGCGCCTCCTCCAGGCCCTGCCCGTCCTCCGGGAACAGGGCGCGGGGCATGATCAGGGTCATCGCCCGGTAATCGGTCGAGTGCATCGCGAGGGGCCGCGACAGGTCGAGGAGGGCGACGTCGCCGGTGGCGAGGTCCGTCTCGCGCCCGGCGGCCTCCACCCGGGCATGGCCGTCCATGCGCATCTGGATGGCGATGTGATCGACGCCCATCCGCGCGACGAGGCCCCGCGAGCGCTCGATGCGCAGTTCCGAGGCGGCGGTGAAGCCGACGATGGCGTTGCCGAGGTGGTAGACCTCCGACCGGCCCCGGAATTCCGGCGTGTCCTCCTTACGGATGCGCACGTCCCAGAACGGGGCCACGGCCTCGCGCCAAGCCGAGACCTTCCGCGGGCCGAGGGTCGAGCCCTCCAGACGGAGATTGGGTCCGCGTACCGTCATCGCTGGTTCGAACGTCGCTCCGGTCCGTCTGCTCGACCGGGCTGGACCCGTGTCCGGTCAAGGTCTTACCGAGGGATAAGCCCTGCACAACACAGTTGCCACGGATTTGGTGTCAATTGCAGACAATCTTTCTACCCTGAGGCACGGCGGGCTCGACAGCACCGGCCGCGCCCTCGACCGCCCGGCGGCGCGGCAGGCCTGCGACGGAGCTATGCACCTTCAAGTTGTATGTTTAAGCACAGGTTCGGCATTGAACTGGCATGGGTGTCGCTTTAGTTATCTCTATTGTTCAAGCCGAAAGCCTATCCCATGACCGGATCAGCCCCCGACAAAACTTTAGAGTTTATTGAGATGACCGGCGAGATTGTCGCCGCTTACGTCTCTCACAATCACGTCGCCGTGACCGATCTGCCTGCGCTCATCGCCACCGTGCACGCCTCGCTCAACGGCTTCTCCGACGGAAGCGCCGTCCAGGGCGCCGAGGAGCCTTCGAACAAGCCGTCGGCGGCGCAGATCCGCAAGTCGGTGAAGCCGGAGGGTATCGTCAGCTTCATCGACGGCAAGACCTACAAGACGCTGAAGCGTCACCTGACCTCGCACGGCCTCGACCCGGACAGCTACCGGGAGCGGTTCGGCCTGCCGGGCGACTATCCGATGGTGGCTCTGGCCTACAGCGAGAAGCGCTCCAGCCTCGCCAAGTCCCTGGGCCTCGGCCGCCCCGGCGAGCGCGCCGCGCGCAAGGCCCCCGAGCCTGCCGCCGAGGCCGCCCCCGCGAAGGGCCGCCGCAAGGTCGCCTGACGGGCCGCCGCGATGGCCGGCACCCCCTCATCCCCCCTCGGCGGATCGGACAAGGACCTCACGGTCTATTACGACGGAAGCTGTCCGCTCTGCCGCGCCGAGATCGACCATTACCGCCGCTGCGAGGGCGCCCGGCGGCTCGACTTCGTCGATGTCGGACGCGACGCGGACGCGGACATGGAAGCGGTCTTGGGCGAGGGCCTCGACCGCACGCGCGCCCTGCGCCGCTTCCACGTGCGCGACGGGGCCGGGAACCTCGTCTCCGGCGCGGCGGCCTTCGCGCGCCTGTGGCGGGTCCTGCCGGGCTGGCGCTGGCTCGCGGGAATCGTGGACCTGCGCATCCTGGGCATCCGCCCCGTCCTGCCCCTGGCGGAGGCCGCCTACCGCCTCTCCCTGCCCCTGCGGCCCTGGCTGGCGCGGCGTGTCGGGCGGTGGCAGCGCGACTGAGGGCGGCATTCGGCACCGGCCTGCAATCGCGCTTTGTTGCGGCGCCCTCTTCGCGTAATTCGTCGCGACACCCTGCTTTGTCATCGATGCCGAGGGAGCCGCCGTGAGCAGCCTGAAATTCGGAACGAGCGGTCTGCGCGGCTTGGTCGTGGACCTCGTGGGAGGGCCCAGCTTCGCCTACGCGCAGGCCTTCTTCCACGCCCTCGCGGCGGGCCACCCCGGCGACCGCACCGTGGTGATCGGACGGGACCTGCGGGCCAGCAGCCCGGAGATCGCGGCCACCGTGGCGGAGGCGGCGGCGGCCTCCGGCTTCGCGGCCGTCGATTGCGGCGCCCTGCCGACGCCGGCCCTGGCCCTCGAGGCGATGCGGCGCGGCGCCTGCGCCGTCATGGTGACAGGCAGCCACATCCCGGAGGACCGCAACGGCCTGAAGTTCTACCGGGCCGAGGGCGAGATCACCAAGGCCGACGAGAGCGCCATCCTGTCGGCGCTCGGTGCCGTCGCGGAGACCGGCGTGCCGTCGGCGGCCTCCCCGGCCACCCAGGAGCGGGGGGCGATCGAGCGCTACCGGCAGCGCTACCGGGACGCCTTCCCGGCAGACGCCCTCGCCGGCCTGCGGATCGCGGTCTACCAGCAGAGCTCGGTCGCCCGCGACCTGCTCAGCGACCTGCTCGCGGCCTTCGGCGCCGAGGCGGTGGCCATCGGCCGCTCGGAGACCTTCGTGCCGATCGATACCGAGGCGCATCGCCTGGAGGACATCGCCTTCATCCGCGAGGTCATGGCCTCCGGCGCGTACGATGCCCTGGTGACGACCGACGGCGACGCCGACCGGCCCCTGATGGCCGACGGCGCGGGCCGGATCGTGCGCGGCGACATCCTCGGCCTGATCACCGCCCGCCACCTGGGCGTGGACACGGTGGTGGTGCCGGTCACGGCCGGCTCGGCCCTGGAGCGCACCGGCGGCTTCCGCCGGGTCGTGCGGACGAAGGTCGGCTCGCCCTTCGTCATCGCCGGTATGGAGGCGGCGCGGGCGGACGGGGCCACCCCGGTCGCCGGGTTCGAGGCCAATGGCGGCTTCCTGCTCGGCTCCGACGTGGTGGTGGGCCATGGCCGCCTCGCGGCCCTGCCGACGCGCGACGCGATGCTGCCGATCCTCGCCACCCTGGCGGCGATGCGCGCCTCCGGCGGGACGCTGGCCGAACTCGTCACCTCCCTTGATGCGGGCGAGATGGCGAGCGACCGCCTCCCGAACACGCCCTCGGAGCTCAGCGGCGCCTTCCTGGGCCGGCTCGACGACGAAACCTTCCGGGCGGACTTCCTCCGCGCGGTCGGCACCCCCCAGGCGATCGACCGGCAGGACGGCGTGCGGATCGAGCTGGACGGAGGGCGGACCATCCATTTCCGCGCCTCGGGCAACGCGCCGGAGCTGCGCTGCTACGCCGAGGCGCCCTCGGCCGAGGCCGCGCAGGAGCTGGTGCGCTGGGGGCTGGCGGCGGCCAGGGATGCGATGGGCGGACGGTCAGGGGCCTGATCGCGAACGCCGCCCGCTCCGGGCGGCGAGCGTCCCCTTGAGCGCGACCAGCAGGGCGCGGACGCTCCTGCGCTGGACGCGCAACTCGGCGGCGAGCGCACGGGCATCCGGCAGGTTCATGGCGTGGGCGATGCGCCGCGCGGCGTTGGCCGGGGGCGGCTTGGTGGCGTCCTCCAGGGTCAGGCGCTGCCACTGGGCGGCGGCGTCGAGCACCGCATGGGCCTGCGCCAGGGCCTCCGCAGCCTCGGGCGGGATCAGGCCGCGCTCCCCCGCCCGGTGCAGGACGCGGCCGGACTCGCAGCCGACGCAATCCGTCAGGTGGCCCGCGAGGATGAGGGCCTGGGCCAGGAAATCGAGGTCGAACAGCCCGCCCGGCGCCAGCTTCAGGTCGTGCGGGCCGGCAAAGCCGCGCGCCTTCGTCACCAGGGCGCGCATCGCCCCGGCCTCGGCGCAGAGGGAAGCCGGGTCGCGGGGGCGCGTCACGACATCGGCGATGATCCCCTCCACCTCGGCCGCGAGGCTGGCATCGCCCGCCACGATCCGGGCACGGGTCAGCGCCATGTGCTCCCAGGCCTCGGCCTCGCCTCCTGCCGCGTAATAGGCGGCGAAGCCCTTCACCTGCACGGCGGGCGGCGCGTGGCTGCCGAAGGGGCGCAGCCGCAGGTCCACCCGATAGAGCCGCCCGCGCCTTGTCGGCACCGTCAGCGCCGCGACGAGGCGCTGGGCGAGGCGGTTGTAGGCCACCACCGCGTCGAGGGGGCGCGGGCCGTCGCTCATCCGGGCGTCGGGGTCGAAATCGTAGACGACGACGAGGTCGAGATCGGACGCGGCGGTGAGCTGGCGCGAGCCGAGCCGCCCCAGCGCCAGCACGCAGCAGCGCCCGCGCGGCACGGAGCCGTGCTCCTGCGCGAAGCGCCGCGTCTCGGCCGCCAGCACGAGCCCGACCGCCGCGTCGGCGATTCCCGAATAGGCGTGGCCCGCCTGGGCCGGCGTGATCAGGCCGGAGACGAGCCGCGCCCCCGTGACGAAGCCCATCCGCCGCGCCGCGTCGCGGCAGCGGTCGAGGAGATCCTCGTGGGTGGCGGGCTCCCCGACCAGCGCCCGGTACTGGCGGGCCAGGGCTTCCGGCCCGGAGACCGGCGCGATGAAATCCGGCTCCAGCACCGCGTCGAGGACGTGCGGGCTGCGCCCCACCGTCTCGGCGAGGAGCGGCGAGGCGCCGAGCAGGTCCGCGAACAGCCCGCGCAGGCGCTCGTGCGAGCGCAGGATCGCCAGGAGTTCCGCCGCCGCCGGCATCCTGGCGAAGGCCCGGTCGAGGGTCAGCAGCGCCGCATCCGGATCCGGCGTGCCGCCGAGCGCGGTCAGGAGGGCGGGCAGGAAATCCGACAGGATTTCGCGGGCGCGCCCGCCGCGCAGGGCGCCGTGGCGGCCGAGATGCCAGTCTCGCACGATGCCGTGGGCGCGCGCCGCCTCGCGGAAGCCGAGCCGTTCGAGCCCCGCGAGGGTTTCCGGCTCGGCCTCGCCGGGGCCGAAGGCGAGGGGCGCCGCCGCCTCGCCCGCCCCGCCCTCGAACAGCAGAGCGTAATGCCCCTGCACCCGGGCCGCATGGGCGAGCAGGGTCTCGTCGAAGGCCGCGCGGGTGGGAAAGCCGCAGAAGCGCGCGAAACCCTCCAAGGCGTCCGGATCGGAGGGCAGGCGTTGGGTCTGCTCGTCGCGCAGCATCTGCAGGCGGTGCTCGATGGTGCGCAGGAAGGTGTAGGCCTCGGTCAGTTCGTCCCGGGCCCGCGCGTCGATCCAGCCCGCCGCGCACAGCCCGCCCAGCGTCTCGACGGTGCGGCGGCTGCGCAGGGCCGGCTGCCGGCCGCCGAAGACGAGCTGCTGCGTCTGCGCGAAGAACTCGATCTCGCGGATGCCCCCGCGCCCGATCTTGATGTTGTGCCCTTCCACTGCGATCTCGTCATGGCCGCGCACGGCGTGGATCTGCCGCTTGAGGGCGTGGATCTCGGCGATGGCCGCGAAGTCGAAATGGCGGCGCCAGATGAAGGGGCCGAGTTCGGCCAGGAACGCGTCGCCGGCCTCGATGTCGCCCGCGATCGTCCGCGCCTTGATGAAGGCCGCGCGCTCCCAATCCTGCCCGATGGACTGGTAGTATTCGAAGGCATAGGCCGTGGAGAGGGCAAGCGCGGTCGAGCCCGGATCGGGCCGCAGCCGGTAATCGACCCGGTGGACGTAGCCGTCCGCCGTGCGCTGGGACAGGAGCTTTCCGAGATCCTGCGCGACCTTGCCGAACACGGCCTTGGCCTCCGCCCCGGCGACGGCCTCGGCGCGCGCCGCGTCGTAGAAGACGACGAGGTCGATATCGCTCGAATAGTTGAGCTCGCCCCCGCCGAGCTTGCCGAGCCCGAGGACGAACAGCCCGCTTGTCCGGGCGGGGTCATCGGGGTCGGCGAGGCGGACCCGCCCCCCGGCGGCGGCCCGGCGCAGCAGCGCGTCGAGCCCGGCGGCGACGGAGGCGTCGGCGAACTCCGTCAGGGCCCGCGTGACCGCGTCGAGGTCCCAGGCTCCACCGAGATCGGCGAGCGCCACGAGGAGCGCGTGGGCGATCCGGTTGGCCCGGAACCGCTTGCCGATGGCGGCGAGGTCGGCCTCGCCGGCGCACGAAGCCCCCGCCGCCCGCTGCCCGGCGACGAGATCGGCATGGGCCGCCTCCGGCGCCTGCTCCACCAGGGCGACGAACCGCGCCGGCGCCCGCGCCACGCTCTGCCACAGGAACTCGGAATGATCCGCGAGGCCCAGGAGCAAGTCCCGCAGGGGCGGCGTCAGGAACCCGTCGGGGAAGGCCGACTCGATCTCCGCGAGCCGCGCGCGGGCGAGGGGGGACGCGACCGAGGGAAAGTGCGGCCGCAGCCGCTCGCGCAGGGTGCCGTCCATCCGCATGAGAGGGCCTCCGAAAGCATCCGCCGAGGGCTGAACCCACGATGTGCGCAGACCGCGTCCGCCGCGCCGTGTCAATCGAGACAACTTAGAAGAGATGATACATGAGAGAGTTCGCGCCTCGATTGACGAATTGTCGGGACGGCTCAACCTCAGCGCGAACTGCGCGAGGCGATGCAAATGGGCTGGAAGCGAACCGCGATCACGAGCCGGTCCCGCCGCGGCCTCCCTTTCCTGCTCGCCCTCGTCGCGGGGCCGGTCCTGGTCCCGACCTCACTCTTCGGAGCACCGGCGTTGCCAGCGGCGCCCGTTTCCGCGTCCGCGTTGCCCGTGGAGAAGGTCGAAGCGAAGCCGGCCGATGCCTCGCCCGCGTCGCGCACCGCTGCGATCGTCCAACTGCTCATCGCGCGCTCGATCGCCGACTATCCCGGCCCGTGCGCCTGCCCCTACCAGAGCGCGCGCAACGGCTCATCCTGCGGGAAGCGCGCCGCCTACGTGCGCCCGCGCGGCCAAGCGCCACTCTGCTACGCGACGGATGTCACGCCGGAGATGATCGCGGCGTATCGGGCTGGGCGCTGATTAGGCGCTTACCAGGAGGAAACCACAGTGCTCTATTTTTCTTCAAACTTAGCGGCTACTTCTCGAAGATAGCTTCGTAGCGTTTCATCATTTTCTGATAGAACCTCAGCTTCAGCAACAGGATTATCCCGCTGTTCTTGAGGGGCGTTCTCAGAGAACGACAAATTTTCAACCTTCGATCGCTGTTCAAGTTCTTTATATTGCTCTTTCCAAATATTTTTAAAGCGTTCATAGGTTACGGTAATAAAATTATTGTGGGTTGATGTAGCATCTAGCGCTAAAATTGGAAACTCAACTTTTTCGTCTTCGATGAAGGCGCTCAGAAATTCCAGAAGAACATGTGGAGATACATCTCTATTTCCGCTCAGTGTGCGTTCGTAGGCACTCACTTTGCGCCGAGACGCACGCCGCTCTGTGTCGATGGCTACGATAGGGTACGGACGTCCACCAATGACCCCCTTCAACCCTTCCCTGCCGCCATACATGAACGGAAAGGTGCAAGCTCCTTCTGTGCAACCTTGGGCTAGTAAGTACGCTGCCTCAAGTGACAGAGCAAATCTGTCTGCGCCTGCATGTTTTGCGACTCTGAAGCCAGCATCGATCTCCTTCCCGAGAAATTCGAATTTTGACGGGTATATGTCGCCATCTGCTTCGATGGCCTCGTCGTCTAGGAGCCCGTGCTCATTCTCCGTTCTGGGTGAATGCTTATCGACAACAGGGACGGTGATATTCGGAGCAGGAAACGCCGCTGTCCAGCCCACGCCCTTCACATCTAATGGAACACTATTTGCTTCCAAGTATGACGAGTAAGTAGCTAGAGTTTTTAGAAAAGCCTCAATACACCTACCCAGGTGGTAATGATCGTTAAGTCTCACACAAAATATTATCTCATCTCCAACTGTCTTCCAAACTTCTGGGCTTCGTTCACCGCTGCTCTGCGCTGCGGTGCAGATCCGCTTATATTCTGCACGTAACCATGTCGGAAATTCTCGATAGAAATGCCGCGTTTCATCAACCCAGCGGGGATGAGTAGAACGTTGCCCTGAATCGCTCCCCCTGCCTGCTTTGTAGGCTGTCGATCCGACCAAATCCACAGACAGAAAAAGTCGAAGGCGATACTCAGGGCAAGTAGCCACGCGCTGTTACCTAGTAATTCGTCAGATCGTATTGCGCCTAATCTCGGCAGCGTGAAGGCTTACTCCAAATAGAGTCGCTACTTCCCTAAGATCATTATTGCACGCCGTAAGGGCATCCTTGAAAGGTTGCGAAGGCATGAGAAAAGCTGCCGCAAACCAATTTGCTTCCCACTCTGCTCGACGTAGATCTCCGTTGGTTTCATCAACCCAACGAGTTGCAATCATCATTGCATCCGGATGAGCACGTCGCACAAGCGGGAAGTGTAAGAAATAATGGCCGAGCTCGTGAGCGATTGTGAAGCGGTCGCGCACGTCTGAGGTGAGTCCAGATACAAAAATCGTGAACGTTCCAACCGGGTCGACCTTAATCGAATCCGCGTTCATCGTGGCATCGAACAGATCGCGATAGGCTAAGCGCCCACCAATCCTGTTAAGAAGGATATCGAGCGGTTCGCCAGGGTTGTAGCCGAGCTCCACTGCCACAGCTTCAGCGAAGGCGTGCACTTGCTGCTTAGGCAGCATGGAAGGAATTGGCCCTACCTGTCGCACATTGCACCTCGTGGCACTGTCTGCTGACGCGCCCGAAAGATTGCCCATTAGAACGAAACAAGAACATATAGCATATACCAACGCAGTTTGACTTCCTAGGTGTCCCCCCACACACACTCAAATGCTAGTGGATAGAGGTCCTAGGGTGGGACGTGGACAGCCGTAGGGCCTCCGGCCTGATCGAGGCTTCAGCCGACTGTGTGCTATAGCAACGGGTTCTGTCGGAGGATCACGTCCGCGTTTCGAAGGCACCCGATGCACATAGTGTCGCTTACCAGCCGCATGCCGCGATTACCCAGCACTGTGTAAGATGCCATTGTGAGACGGCTCGCGAAATCGAACCAGTCGCTCGCCGCCGCTGGCGCGCCCTACGGGAATCGAACCCGTGTTTTCGCCGTGAAAGGGCGACGTCCTGGACCGCTAGACGAAGGGCGCTCGCGCGGGCTGGGGTTCTATAGTCGGATGATCGGCCGGGGGCAACCGCCGGTTTTGACCGGCGGTGAAGTTCGGGCGAAGAGGGGGCATGTCGCCCCCTCCACCCCGCCTCACCCTCGTCCTCGGGGGCGCCCGGTCCGGCAAGAGCGCCCATGCCGAGGCCCTCGTCATGGCCTGTCCCGCGCCCTGGCTCTACCTCGCCACCGCCGAGATCTGGGACGACGAGATGGCCGCGCGCGTCGGCCACCATCGCGCCCGGCGCGGGGAGGGGTGGATCACCCAGGACGTGCCCCTCGCCCTGCCGGAGGCCGTCGCCGCCGCGCCGGGGCCGGTGCTGGTCGATTGCCTCACCCTCTGGCTCACCAACCTCATCCTCGGCGAGGCCGACGTCGCCGCCGCGACCGACCGGCTGGAGGCCGCCTGCGCCGCCGCGACGGGGCCGGTCGTGCTGGTCTCGAACGAGGTCGGCCTCGGCATCGTCCCCGACAACGCGCTCGCCCGCCGTTTTCGCGATGAGGCCGGCCGGATGCACCAGCGCCTCGCCGCCCGCGCCGACCGCGTCGTCCTCACCATCGCCGGCCTGCCCCTCACCGTGAAACCTGGAGCCGCCCCATGACCGACGACGCCGACCGCCATCGCGAGAAGATGGAGAAGCGCAAGGCCGTGCAGGATGCCGAGGTCGCCGCCAAGACCATCGAGAAGGGCCTGCTCATCGTCCATACCGGCCCCGGCAAGGGCAAGACCACCGCCGCCCTCGGGCTGATGGTCCGGGCGCTGGGGCGTGGCTGGCGGGTCGGGATGGTGCAGTTCATCAAGGGCGGGTGGGACACGGGCGAGCGCCACGCCGCCGCCGCCTTCGGCGAGCGGGTCGTCTGGCACACCCTCGGCGAGGGCTTCACCTGGGAGACGCAGGACAAGGAGCGCGACATCGCCGCCTGCCGCCACGCCTGGGAAGTGGCGACCGGGCTGATGGCCGATCCCGGCATCCGCCTCCTCGTCCTCGACGAGCTCAACATCGCGCTGCGCTACGAATACCTCGACCTCGCGGAGGTCGTGGCGGTCCTGCGGGCGCGGCGGCCGGACCTGCACGTCGTCGTCACCGGGCGCAACGCCAAGCCGGCGCTGATCGAGGCCGCCGACCTCGTCACCGAGATGGGCAGCGTGAAGCACCATTTCGCCGCCGGGGTGAAGGCGCAGGAGGGGATCGAGTTCTGAGCGCCTCGGCCCCTTCCCCCCGCGCCCTGATGATCCAGGGCACCGGCTCCGATGTCGGCAAGTCGCTGATCGTGGCGGGCCTCGCCCGCGCCTTCGCCGATCGGGGGCTCCGCGTGCGCCCGTTCAAGCCGCAGAACATGTCGAACAACGCCGCCGTCACCGCCGATGGCGGCGAGATCGGCCGCGCCCAGGCCCTTCAGGCGCGGGCGGCGCGGGTGCCGCCCTCGGTCCACATGAACCCGGTGCTCCTCAAGCCGCAGAGCGAAATCGGCTCCCAGGTCGTGGTGCAGGGGCGGATGGTCGCCACCGTGAAGGCCCGCGACTACCAGGGCTGGAAGCCCCGGCTGATGGCCTCCGTCCTCGACAGCTTCGGCCGCCTGCGGGCGGAGGCCGATCTCGTCCTCGTGGAGGGCGCGGGCTCGGCCTCGGAGGTGAACCTGCGCGCCGGCGACATCGCCAACATGGGCTTTGCCCGCGCCACCGATACGCCCGTCATCCTCGTCGGCGACATCGACCGGGGCGGAGTCATCGCGAGCCTCGTCGGCACGAAGGCCGTGATCGACCCGGAGGACGCGGCGATGATCGCGGGCTTCCTCGTCAACCGCTTCCGGGGGGATCCGTCGCTGTTCGCGGACGGGATGCGCCTCATCGCCGAGCGCACCGGCTGGGAGGCGCTCGGCCTCGTGCCGCACCTGCCGGAGGCCGCGCGGCTGCCGGCGGAGGACGTGCTCGGCCTCGCCGGCTCCGAGGCGACGGGGGAGGGCGCCGTGACCGTCGCGGTGCCGGTGATGCCGCGCATCAGCAATTTCGACGACCTCGATCCCCTGCGCGCCGAGCCAGGAATGCGGGTGGTGCTGGTGCGGCCGGGGGAGACGATTCCCGCCGAGGCCGCCCTGGTCCTGCTGCCGGGGTCGAAGACTACCATCGATGACCTGCTCTTCCTGCAGGCGGAAGGCTGGGACGTCGACATCCGCGCCCATTGCCGCCGGGGCGGCCACGTCCTCGGCCTGTGCGGCGGCTACCAGATGCTCGGGCGCCGAATCCGCGATCCGCACGGGATCGAGGGGCCGCCCCGCGACGTGCCCGGCCTCGGCCTCCTCGACGTCGAGACCGTGCTCACCGCCGACAAGCGCCTCGCCTGCGTCGCCGGCACCACCCTAACGGACGGCCTGCCCTTCACCGGCTACGAGATGCATGTCGGGGACACGGCGGGGCCCGATGCCGCCCGGCCGCTGCTGCGCCTCGCGGACGGGCGCCCGGACGGGGCGGTCTCGGCGGACGGGCGCGTCAGCGGGACCTACGTCCACGGGTTCTTCGCCGACGACGCCCAGCGCGGGGCGTGGCTCACGCGGCTCGGGGCGCGCAGCCTCGGCGCCTCCTACGAGGCCGGGGTGGAGGCGGCCCTCGACCGGCTCGCGCGACACATCGAGACCCACGTCGATTGCGACCGGCTGCTCGCCCTCGCGCGCTAGGCCGGGCTTGCGCTATATACTCAGAGTAATGGGCCCGCACCGAGCGACGGGCCGTTGCTTCGAGGAAACGCGACCATGGCGAGCGAGACCCATCCCGCGCAGGCGGAGATCGGAGAGGGCACGATCCGCACCGTGACCCTGCGGCTGATGCCGCTGCTCGGGCTCATGTACCTCGTCGCCTATATCGACCGGCAGAACATCTCCTACGCCAAGCTGGAGATGGTGGGGGCGCTCGGCCTCAGCGAGACCGCCTACGGGCTCGGCGCCTCGCTGTTCTTCCTCGGCTACTTCCTGTTCGAGGTGCCGGCCAACGTCTTCCTGGAGAAGGTCGGGGCGCGGGTCTGGTTCGCGCGGATCATGTTCACCTGGGGGCTGGTGACGATCCTCCTCGGCTTCACCCAGGGCACGACGATGTTCTACGTCCTGCGCTTCCTGCTCGGGGTCGCGGAGGCGGGGTTCTTCCCCGGCGTGCTGTTCGCCCTCACCCTGTGGTTCCCGCAAGCCCACCGGGCGCGGATGATCGGCTGGTTCATGATCGCCTCGGTCATCGCCAACGCGGTCGGGGCGGCGGTGGGCGGGGCGCTTCTCGGGCTCGACGGGGTGCTGGGGCTGGCGGGCTGGCAATGGGTGTTCCTGGCCACCGGTTGCCCGGCGCTCCTGCTGGCGGTGGTGGTGCTGGTGGTCCTGCCGGACGGCCCCGCCACGGCACCGTGGCTCGCCCCCGCGCAGAAGGCGTGGCTCACCCGCACCATCGAGGCGGAGCGGACGGGAACCGGCCATGTCGAGCACGGCAACCCCTTCGCCGCCCTCCTCGACCGGCGGGTGCAGATGCTGGCCGGGGTCTATGTCTGCCTGCCGCTCGCGGCCTACGGCCTGAGCTACTGGCTGCCCACGGTGGTGAAGGGGTTCGGCGTCTCGAACCTCGCCAACGGCTTCATCAACGTCATCCCCTGGCTCGGGGCGGCGGTCGCCCTGTGGTGGGTGCCCCGCCACGCCGCCCGCACGGGGGCGACGGGCAACGCCCTGACGTGGCACGTGGTCGGGCCGGCGCTGGTCGGCGCGGCGGGTCTGGCGCTGAGCGTGATCCTGCCGGGCAACGCGGTGAAGTTCGCCTGCCTCTGCGTCGCGGCGGCGGGGGCGTTCTCGGCGCAGCCGGTCTTCTGGTCGATGCCGGGCACCTTCCTGCGCGGCGCCTCGGCGGCGGCGGGGATCGCGGCGATCAACTCGGTGGGCAATCTCGGCGGGTTCGTGGCCCAGAACGCGGTGCCGATGATCCGCGACGCCACCCGCAGCGATCTCGTGCCGATGCTGTTCCTCTCGGCCTGCCTCGCGGCGGGGGCGGGGCTGATGTTCCTTGTCCTGTCGGCCCTGCGCCGGGATGTCACCCGCCGGGAGGTGCGGGTGGCCTGAACGGAATCCTTGTCCGCGCGTTCATCATGAACCGGCGCGGCGGGCTCCTGACGGAGTCCGTTGGATACGCGATCTGACACAGCGTCCTTCCGCCGGAGGGGACGCCGGGAGGACGCGGATATGAGCAACGGTTATCCCCTGCTGTTTCTGGCTTTCGGCACGATCGGAGCCCTGTGGTTCCTGGGCGCCGCTGCGCGCAAGCAGGTCGCCGACCTGAAGGGCCATCCGGGACGCTCCAGCGTGATCCGCGACCATGGCGGGCCGCCGCGCCCGAACATGCCCGGCACGGAGCATTGAGGCCCTAGCCTCCGGCGGCGATCCTCCGGCAATGGTCGAGGGCGGCACCGATCAGGTTGTCGCTCGCCTCCGGCGTGCGGAAGGCTGAATGCGCCGAGAGCGTCACGGTCGGGAGCCCCGCGAAGGGGTGCCCGCCCGGCAGGGGCTCCTCCACGAACACATCGAGCCCCGCCCCGGCGAGGCGCCCCTCGCGCAGGGCCTGCGCCAGCGCGGCCTCGTCGAGGAGCGCGCCGCGCGCGGTGTTGACGAGGAGCGCCCCCGGCTTGAGCTTGGCGATCCGCTCCGCCGAGAGGAACCCCCGTGTCTCGTCGGTGAGCAGCAGGTGGAGCGAGACCACGTCGCTGTCGGCGAGCAGGGTGTCGAGGTCCACGAACGCGACCCCGGGATGGGGGCGGGGCGTCCGGTTCCACGCGATCACCCGCATGCCGATCCCGGCGCAGAGGCGGGCCATCTCGGCACCGATCCCGCCGAACCCGATCAGGCCCACCGTCTTGCCGGTGAGCTGGATGCCGTCCGTGCGCAGCCATTGCCCGGCGCGCATCGCCCCGTCCATGCGGGCGAGACCCTTGGCGGCGGCCCACATCAGGGCGAAGGCGCATTCGGCCACCGCCGTATCGCCGTAGCCCCGGATGAGATGGACCTTCACGCCGAGTTCGGCCTCCAGCGCCTCCGGGTCCATGTAGCTGCGCGCCCCCGTGCCGAGGAATACGACGTGCTTCAGGCCCGCGCAGGCCCTCGCGACGGAGACGGGCAGGGCGGTGTGGTCGATGAGCGCGACCTCCGCCCCGGCCAGCAGGCGGGGCAGGTCCTCCGGGACGGTGTCCGGGTCGGCATGGATCGTGAGGGGCGGATCGCCGGGCCGGCTCAGGCGGCGGGCCACCTCGGCCAGGGTCTCGCTGGCATCCACGAACACGGCGCGCATGGGTGTCTCCTCGCGGGAAACGTGTAGCACGCCGGCGGCGTGCGGCCTCACCCCGCCAGGGCGAACCCGAGCGCCAGGAGCGCCACCACCAGCCCCCCCTGGAGCCAGCAGGCGGTGCGGTAGAGCGCGAGCGCCCGGCCGATGTCGTCGGGCGTCGCCTCGGCCCGGCCGTCGCCCATGTGGGCGTCGGGCACGAGGGTGCCGTCGTAGACGCGCGGCCCGGCGAGCCTGAGGCCGAGGGCCCCGGCCATGGCGGATTCGGGCCAGCCGGCATTGGGCGAGCGGTGGCGGCGGGCGTCGCGGGCCATCGCCCGCAGGGCGCCCCGGCCGTCCGCCCCGCGAAGGAAGGCCGCCCCGGCGATGAGGAGCCCGGCGAGGCGGGAGGCGGGGAGGTTCACGAGGTCGTCGAAGCGGGCCGCCGCCCAGCCGAAGGCGGCGTAGCGCGGGGTGCGGTGGCCGATCATGCTGTCGGCGGTGTTGGCGGCCTTGTAGAGCGCCCCGCCGGGCAGGCCGAGGCCGCCGATCCAGAAGGCCGGCGCCACGATCCCGTCGGAAAAATTCTCGGACAGGCTCTCGATCGCCGCCCGGCAGATCGCGGACTCGTCGAGGCGCTCGGGGTCGCGCCCGACGATCATCGACACCGCCCGGCGCCCGGCCTCCAGCCCGCCCGCGCGCAGGCCGGTCTCCACCGCCGCGACGTGCTGGTGCAGGCTGCGCTGCGCCGGCAGGCTCGCGGCCAGCACGCCCGTGAGGACGAGGGCGGGGAGGGGGCCGGCGAGCCCCGCCGCCGCCGTGACGAGCCCGGCGACGCCGCCGACCACCGCCAGCAGCAGCACCAGGGCGAGCACCCCCGCGAGGCGGCGGCGCCGCTCCGAGCCCCGGTTGAGCCCGTGGTCCAGGGCGGCGATCAGCCGGCCGATCCAGGTGACAGGGTGGCCGATGGCCCTGTAGAGCGCGTTTGGATAGCCGGCCGCCGCCTCGATCCCGAGGGCGATGGCGAGACAGGCGAGCGTGTCGGGCGGATGGACCATTCGGTGTGGAGCGTTTCCGCGCGTGAGGCCGCCGTGATCGCCCATGGCGGCGATCTCGGGGACCTCCGAAGAACCTTCCCCGACGCGCCGCTGCCGTGGCTCGACCTGTCGACGGGGATCAACCCGGTCCCCTATCCCGTGCCGCCCGTCGAGGCCAGCGCGTGGCTGCGTCTGCCGGAATCCGCCGAGCTCCTGGCGCTGCGCGCGGCGGCGTCCGGGGCCTACGGCGCGCCGGGGGCCGACCATGTCGTCGCCGCGCCCGGCACGCAGATCCTGATCGAGACCCTGCCCCGCCTCGTGGCCCCGACCGAAGTCGCCGTCGTCGGCCCGACCTATGCCGAGCACGCGGCCGCGTGGCGGCGGGCCGGGCACGCGGTGCGGGAGGTGACGGGCCTCGGCGACGTCGGTGCGGCGCGGGTGGCGGTGAGCGTCGATCCGAACAACCCGGACGGGCGCACCGACCCGCTCGCCGACCGCCTCGCCCTCGCGGCGGCGATGCGCGCGCGGGGCGGGCTGCTCGTCGCCGACGAGGCCTTCGCGGATCTGGAGGAGGTCGAGAGCCTGTGCCCGCATGTCGGGCCGGGGCTCGTGGTGCTGCGCTCCTTCGGCAAGACCTATGGGCTCGCCGGCCTGCGCCTCGGCTTCGCGGTGGCCGATCCCGGCACGGCGGGGCGGATCGCCGGGGCGCTCGGCCCCTGGGCGGTGTCCGGCCCGGCCCTGGCCATCGGCGCCGCCGCCCTGTCGGACGGCGCGTGGCGCGCGGAAGCGGCGCGGGCGCGGGGCCTGGACGCCGGACGCCTCGACCGGATGATCCTGCGGGCCGGCGGGCGGATCGTCGGCGGCACGCGCCTGTTCCGCACGGCCGACTTTCCCGACGCTCCCGGCCTCTACCGGGGGCTCGCGCAGGCGGGCATCGCCGTGCGCCGCTTCACCGAGCGCCCGGAGCGCCTGCGCTTCGGCCTGCCGGCCGACAAGGCGGCGTGGTGTCGGCTGTCGCGGGTGATGAAAGGGGGCGAATAGCGAATAGGGAGTTGCAGCCGATGCGCCCGCTTCGAACGTGTCGACTGCCGTCCACTATTCGCTATTCGCTACTCCCTATTCGCTACTCCCTACTCCCTACTCACTACTACCCCTTCGCCGGGTGCGGGTCCCGCGCGGCGACCAGCACCGCCAGGGCCGAGAAGCCGAGGCCCACCGCGCAGACGCCCGGCCAGCCGACGAGCAGAAAGGCCTGCGAGCCGGCATAGGCGCCGAGCGCCGCGAAGACGAAGATCGTCGTAAACAGCACGGTGTTGATCCGCCCCCGCGCGCCGGGCACCAGGGCGTAGGCGCGGGTCTGGTTGGCGATGAGCGCGCCGTTCATCCCGATGTCGATGAGGAACACCCCCACCGCCACGGCGACGAGGGACCACGTCCCCGCCGCCCAGAGGATCACGAAGGACAGGGCGACGAGGAGGCTCCCGCCGAGCACCACGGGCTTGGCGCCCTTCCGGTCGGTGAAGCGGCCGGAGAACGGGGCGACGAAGGCGCCGCAGACGCCGATCACCCCGAACAGCCCCGCCCCGGCGGCGGTGAGGCCGAAGGGCGGTGCCTCCACGAGGAGGGCGAGCGTCGCCCAGAAGGCGTTGAACCCGGCAAACAGCAGCCCCTGCGACAGGGCGGCGGTGCGCAGCACCGGCTGCGTCCTGGCGAGCCCGACAATGGAGGTCATCAGGGCGGCGTAGCGCAGGCGCTGGGTCTGGGGCGTGTGCGGCAGGGTGGCGGCGGCGATCCCCGCCATGGCGAGCGCCACGCCGGAGGCGATGAGGAAGACCGGCCGCCAGCCGAGATGGGCGCCGATGAAGCCGCTCGCCGTCCGGGCGAGCAGGATGCCGGTGAGGAGCCCGGTCATCACCTGCCCGACCACCCGGCCCCGGCTCGCATCGGGGGCGAGTTCGGCCGCGAAGGGCACCGCCTGCTGCGCCGCCGAGGCGAGGATGCCGACGAGGAGATGCGCCAGGGCGAGCGCCAGGAGGTTGCGGCTCAGGCCCACGGCCAGCAGCGCCAGGGCCAGGGCGAGACATTGCAGCACGATCAGCCGCCGCCGGGGCAGGGCGTCGCCCAGGGGCACGAGGCCGACGATGCCCAGCCCGTAGCCGACGAGGGCCGTCGTCGGCACCCAGAGGGCGGCGCGGTCGCCGAACTCGGCCACGATCAGCCCGAGGAGCGGCTGGTTGTAGTAGATGTTGGCCACGGCCCCGCCCGCGATCAGGGTCAGGCCGAGCCTCGCCTTGCCGTCGAGGGGGGCGGGCGCGGAAAGGGTGGCGGACAGGGCGCCCTCGCAAGGTCGGGGGTTGGAACGGCGGGGATCTCGCGCACGGGCAAGCGGGCCCGGCAAGCGGACGCGCCGCATGGCCGCGCCCCGCCTCGCGCACCTGCAATCGGTCTGCGGCTGCCCCATATGAGACCGATGCGGACATGACTCCGCATGGGTCCGGCCCCGCGTGGTTCACACCGTCGCAGGCCCGGCCCCGCCGTCATTCTACGATCGGGGCGCCGATCCGTTCCCGGCGAAAGCCGGGGGAGGGCTCCCAGCAAGGAGTACGGGATGCTGAATTACCGGGTCGATTTCGCCAGGGAGATACTCGGGGTGCCGTTTACGGTGGGATCCGTGGAGATCAGCCGGGCGCGCGACCCCGACCGTGCCAAGCGCGCCGCCGAATTGCGCTTCGCCCGCCAGCACGGCGTGGGGGATTGGCGCGAGCGCGCCGACCTCGCGATGCTGTCACCACAGGGTTGAGACGATCCGGCGTCGCTTTGGCCTTGGCCGTGGCGGCGTCGGCGCCCTAAACTAGGGGCGAACAAGCGCGGCAGGACGGGATCACGAGGGCGATGGCGGCGATCTCCTTCTTTGGCGACCTGCTTCAGACGATCAGCGACCGGGGCCGCGACCTCGTCGATCTCGTCGGCCTCGGCCGGGGGGACATCGCCGCCCGGGCCGGCGCCGCCGACCTCGCCCGCCTCTGCGACGACCTCATCTCCCGCCGGGGCGAGGCGTCCGGCGTCGCCCTCGCCCGCGCCATCCTCGACCGCTACGCCAGCCTGTCGCCCGCCGAGCGGCACGAGTTCCTGCGGGCCATCGCCCTCGATTTCGGGGCGGACGACCGCGCCGTCGACGCGGCGATCACCGCCTATCTCGCCAACCCGAGCCGCGCCCGCCTCGGCACCCTGCACGAGGCCGCCGAGCCGCGCAGCCAGGAACTGATCCGCCGCCTCAACCTCGCGCGGGGCGGCACGCTGAGTCTCGTGCGGATGCGCGAGGACCTGTTCGACCTGCGCCGCGACCTGCGCAAGGCGGCCAAGGACGGGCCGGCGGACAAGGCCCTGCTCGACGCCGCCGACAGCCTCGATTCGGATTTCGAGCACCTGTTCGCCTCGTGGTTCAACCGGGGCTTCCTGGTGCTGCGCCACATCGACTGGACGACCCCGGCGCATATCCTCGAGAAGATCATCCGCTACGAGGCGGTCCACGCCATCGCCGACTGGGACGACCTGCGCGCCCGGATCGAGCCGCCGGACCGGCGCTGCTTCGCCTTCTTCCACCCGGCGCTCGCCGACGAGCCGCTGATCTTCGTGGAGGTGGCGCTCACCGAGGGCATCGCCCCGGCCATCGCGCCGATCCTGTCGCGGGAGCGCAAGCCCCTGCCGCCGCGCGCGGCCACCACCGCGATCTTCTACTCGATCTCGAACTGCCAGAAGGGGCTCGCGGGCGTCACCTTCGGCAACTTCCTCATCAAGCAGGTGGTGGAGGATCTGGCCCGCGAGATCCCGAGCCTGAAGACCTTCGTCACCCTCTCGCCGGTGCCGGGCTTTACCGCGTGGCTCACCCGCGAGCGCCGGGCCGACAGCCCGCAGGGCCTGCTGCCGGAGGACGTGGAGGCCCTGCGCGGCCTCGACATCCCCGGCTGGCACGAGGACAAGGCGCTCTCCGAGACCGTGCGCAAGGCGATGATCCCGGCGGCGGCGGCCTATTTCCTGCGCGCCAAGAACGAGCGCGGGCGTCCCCTCGACCCGGTGGCGCGGTTCCACCTCGGCAACGGGGCGCGGCTGGAGCGGATCAACTTCCTCGGCGACGTCTCGGACAAGGGCCTCGCGCAGTCGCACGGGCTGATGGTCAACTACCTCTACGACCTCGGCGCCATCGAGAAGAACCACGAGACCTACGCCAACCTCGGCACGGTCGCCGCCTCCTCGGCGGTCAGCCGCGAGTTGCGCGCCAAGCTCCCGCCGCCCCGCGCCGTCGCCCTCGCTGATGCCTGAGGGCGCATCAGCCGGGCGCCAAGGGAACGAGGATCAGGGCCGTGAGCCCGTGGACCAGGGACCACGCGGCCAGCGTCAGATCCTCCGCCGGCATGCCCGCGCGGCTCGCCCTGTTCGCGCCGGAGAAGGCACCGGAGGGGGCTTTCTGTCGTCCCGGCAGCGGCTTGCCGCCCGAAAGGGCTCGCGGCAGCGGGGCGGGGCGGCTAGAGAGGCGGGATAAGACGCCAGCCAGCAACCCGGCCCTTCGATGACGAATCACCTCTTCTCCCTCGTGCGGGACGGCATCCCCAGCCCGGCCAAGACCGTCATCGAGACCCATGAGGGCCGGCACTATTCCTATGCCGACCTGATCGCCCGCTCCGGCGCCTACGCCGCAGCCCTCGTGGCGGCGGGTGTCGCACCGGGGGACCGGGTGGCGGTGCAGGTGGAGAAGAGCGCCGAGGTGATCTTCCTCTATCTCGGCGTGGTCCGGGCCGGGGCGGTGTTCCTGCCCCTCAACACCGCCTACACCCCCGCCGAGATCGGCTATTTCCTCGGCGACGCCGAGCCTGCCCTCTTCGTGTGCGACCCGGCCCGGCGCGCGGCGCTGTCCGAGGCCGCCGCCGGGGTGCGGCAGGTCTGGACCCTCGACGCGGCCGGCACGGGCAGCGCCGCCGAGGCGGCCGACGCGCAGGACGGCGCGGCCTTCGCGGACGTGCCGCGCGGGCCCGAGGATCTGGCCGCGATCCTCTACACCTCGGGTACGACGGGGCGCTCCAAGGGCGCGATGCTAAGCCACGACAACCTCGCCTCGAACGCGAAGGTGATGGTCGAGGCATGGCGCTTCACCGCCGACGACGTGCTGATCCACGCCCTGCCGGTGTTCCACACCCACGGCCTGTTCGTGGCCACGAACACCGTGCTCGCGAGCGGCGGCACGATGCTGTTCCTGCCGCGCCTCGACGCCAAGAAGATCCTGGAGCTGATGCCGCGGGCGACGTCGATGATGGGCGTGCCGACCTTCTACACGCGGCTCCTCAAGGAGCCGGGCCTGACCCGCGAGGCGGCCAGGGGCATCCGCCTGTTCACCTCGGGCTCGGCGCCGCTGCTGGCCGAGACGCACCGGGAATGGCAGGCCCGCACCGGCCACGCCATCCTCGAACGCTACGGCATGACCGAGACCAACATGAGCACCTCGAACCCCTATGACGGGGACCGGGTGGCGGGCACGGTGGGCTTCCCCCTGCCGGGGGTGGACCTGCGGGTGGTCGATCCCGACAGCGGGACGCCGCTTGGCCCCGACGAGGTCGGGATGATCGAGGTGAAGGGCGCCAACGTGTTCAAGGGCTATTGGCGCATGCCCGAGAAGACCGCCGCCGAGTTCAAGCCGGACGGGTTCTTCATCACCGGCGACCTCGGCAAGGTCGATGCGCGGGGCTACGTCCACATCGTCGGGCGCGGCAAGGACCTGATCATCTCAGGGGGCTTCAACGTCTACCCGAAGGAGGTCGAGACCGAGATCGACGGCCTGCCCGGCGTGGTGGAATCGGCGGTGATCGGCGTGGCCCACCCGGATTTCGGCGAGGCGGTGACGGCGGTCGTGGTCGGCGGGGAGGGCGCCCCGGACGAGGCCGCCATGGTGGCCGACCTCGAAGGGCGGCTCGCCAAGTTCAAGTGCCCCAAGCGCGTCCTGTTCGTGGACGAGCTGCCGCGCAACACCATGGGCAAGGTGCAGAAGAACGTGCTGCGGGAGCAGTACAAGGGATTGTTCGGGGGGTAGCGTCTGTCGAAAGACATGCCGCCACGTCCTTATCCGAAGGAGCCGTAGCCCCTCTCCCCGCAGGCGGGGAGAGGGGGCGCGCCTTTCCGGCTGTCCTTACAGGTTGTGCTGCGTCCGCTCGCCGGCCGGCGGCGTGCGGTCGTCCTCGGCCCCGGTCGCCTTGCGGACCGCGTCGTTGAGATTGTCCGGGTCGAGGGCCGACTGGACGAACTCCCGGCCGCGATGGGTCATCTCGCGGGCGTAGCGCAGGCCCTCCTCGCGGACCTCGTCGGCATACGGGCCGAGGCTGCGGTCCTCCTGGCGGGTGCGCGGCAAGAGCGCCCCGAGCAGCAGCCCGGCGGCGACGCCCACCACGCCGACCAGCAGGGGATTGTCTTCCACGAAGCGCTCGACCTGGGTGCGGCTGCGGCGCAGGCCGTCGAGACCCTGCACGGTCAGGTCGTCGAGCTGGCGCATGTGGCGGCGGTGGAGGTCGCCCGCCCGGCCGCGGGCCTCGTCGTAGGCCGCCTCGGCCTTGTCTCGCACGCGGTCGGCCGAGTTGCCGAGCCGGTCGTGGATGTCGTCGGCGAGGCCGGTGATCCGATCCCGCGCCCGGTCGGCCAGATCGGAGGCCTTGTCGCCCAGATCGTGGGCCGTGTCGGCGGCCCGGTCGGCGGCGGCGGTGGCCGCGCCGGGGAGGGGATCGTGGCGGCCGGCGGGGTCGGGCCGCAGGGTGTGGTCCCCGGCGGCGCCCGGCGCGGCGGCGGGGTTGAACGGCTCGCCCGCGGGGAAGCCCGGCTTGTCGGTCATGCTCGTATCCTCGGCGGTCGTGTCACGGTGTCAGAGAGGTCCCGCGGGGCGGGGCGGGGCGGTCAGATCTCGGTCTTCTCGACGGGGTCGTGGACCGGCCGGGCGGCGGGGCCGTCCGGGTCGTAATCGCGCACGGCGTCCGTGGCGAGGCTGTCCACCCGCGCCGCCGATACCTGCGTGCGGCGCCGCTCGGTCTCCTTGGCCATGCGGCTGAACAGCATCCCGACGCCGGCTGCGATCAGCAGCACGGGGACGGGGTTGCGGCGCACCGCGTCCAGCGCGCCGTCGTAGACGGTGGCGAGCTGAGGCACCCGGCGGGCGTTGCCGAGCATCTCATCGACGAGGTTGGGCACCGAGAGACGGCCCTGGATCTGGTCGATCGTCTCGTCGAGACGGGCGCGGCTTTCCTCGATCTCGCGTTCGAGGTCGTTCATCGAACTCATGACGGCATTCTCATCCTGAGACGCGTTCCGACAGGGCCTGGGCGTCCTGTCGAACCTGACGGGTGGTGCGGGTGGGCGCCAGGGTCGAGAGCGAGAGCACGCTCCGGGCCCACAGGGCCATGCCCGCCGCGAGGACGAACAGCGTGCCGCCGACGATGAGCGCCGCGAGCCATTCCGAGCCGACGATGGTGGCGAGCCACTTCACGAAGGCGTCGATGAGCACCAGCAGCGCCACCACGGCGAAGACCGCCGCGCCGATCATGCAGGCGAGGCCCGCGATGAGCTGGCGGACATTGCCCGCCATCTCCGCCCGGAACAGGGCGATCTCCTTGCGCGCGAGATCGTTGGTCTCGCGCAGGGCGTCGCCGATCAGGCTCTGGATCGAGCTGGCGCCCGGGCGGGGGTCGGATCCTTGGCTCATGATCAGGCCCGGAATTCGTCGCGGAGGTCGTCGTCCGGCGGAGCGTTCGAGGACTTGATGAAGCGGGCAGCCAGCAGGCCCACCATGAAGGTGCCGACCGCAACCGCGACCGGCGCCCGGCGGGCCAGGGCCTCGGCCTCGCCGTAGAAGTCGCTCAGGCTGCGCCGCTCGATCGAGGTGCCGAGCTGGTCCAGCCCATCGGCCGCGCTGTCGAAGAAGGCGCGCACATGCGGTTTGTCGGACATGTCCTTGCCGGAGCCGCGCAGTGAGCGCGCGAGGTCCTGCACCGATTGCGCCGCCTCGCCCTTGCGGCGCTCGACGTAATCCTGGGCCTGGAGCCGGGCGGCGTCGAGGAGGCCGCGCCCCTGCTCGGCGGCGACGCCGGCGAGGTTCTCCACATCGCCCTGCAGGCCGCGCCACTCGGCCTTGGCACGGGCACCCTCGGTCCCGTCCGGCCCGGAGGCGGACGCCTGGCCGGCGGCACCGTGCGGCACGTCGTGCGGGAATTCGGGTTCGGCCATCGCGCTCAGACTCCTTTTGTCGCGGTGTCCCGCGACGGCTGTGTAACCGGCTGCGCCTGCGACAGTTCCTCGATTCGCCCCGAAACCCGCAAGGCTCAGCTTGCGTTCACGCGGGGGATGGCATCAGCCGGGCGTCACCCTCGGGGACCCGGCCCTGCTTGACCCGGGCCCGGCTTCGCGCTTGGGTTGATCGCGTTAAGGATCGTGTCTCATTCAGGCGCGTTCTACACACGGTATCTGTGCGTCGGCGCGGGGTTTTCGCGCCAAGAACGGGAGCCCACCCGCGTGGCACGCCTTGTGATCGTATCGAACCGCGTGGCCGTCCCGGAAGAGGGCGGCAAGGCCGTCGCGGCCGGCGGTCTGGCGGTGGCGGTCAAGGAAGCGTTCTCGGCCTATGAGGGCCTGTGGTTCGGCTGGAGCGGGCGCATCACCGAGGAGCCCTCCGAGGAGCCGACGCTCATCGACCGGGGCCGGGTGCAATACGCGGTGGTGGACCTCTCCCCCCGCGACCACGCGGAATATTACGCCGGCTTCGCGAACCGCGCCCTCTGGCCGATCATGCATTACCGGCTGGGGCTCGGCGCCTTCTCCCGCTCGGACTATTCCGGCTACAGCCGGGTGAACCGCACCTTCGCCCGGGCTCTCGCCAAGCTGGTGGAGCCCGAGGACATCATCTGGGTCCACGATTACCACCTGCTGCCGCTCGCCGCCGAGCTGCGCGGCCTCGGCCTCGACAACCCGATCGGCTATTTCCACCACATCCCCTGGCCGGCGGCGGACGTGTTCAACTCCCTGCCTGCGAGCGGCGAGTTGCTGCGCGCGATCGTCGATTACGACCTGATCGGCCTGCAGACCGACCCGGACGTGCAGAACCTGCAGCGCAACCTCATCGACACGCTGCGGGCCATTCCGCTCGGCGGCGGCTCGCTGATGGTTGACGGGCGCCGCACCCGGCTCAAGAGCTTCCCCATCGGAATCGACGTGGCGGGCTTCCAGGAGGCCGCCGACAAGGCCGGCTCCAACAAGGTGGTCCGCGAGACCATGGCGGGCCTGCGCACCCGCAAGCTGCTGATCGGCGTCGACCGGCTGGACTATTCCAAGGGCGTGCCCGAGCGGATGGAGGCGGTGGAGAGCTTCTTCGCCTCGAACCCCGACCAGCGCGGCAACGTCACCTACATCCAGATCACCCCGAAATCCCGCAGCGAGGTGCCGGAATACGAGCAGCTGGCCCGCGACGTGAACGAGAAGGTCGGCGAGATCAACGGCTCGCTGGGCGACCCCGCCTGGACGCCGATCCAGTACATCACCAAGGCCTATCCCCGGCCCGTGCTGGCGGGCCTCTACCGGGCGGCCCGCGTCGGCCTCGTCACGCCGATGCGCGACGGCATGAACCTGGTGGCCAAGGAATACGTCGTCGCCCAGAGCGAGGACGATCCCGGCGTGCTGGTGCTCTCGAAATTCGCGGGCGCGGCCCGGCAATTGCCTGAGGCCCTGCTGGTGAACCCCTACGACCGGTTCGAGGTCGCGGAGGCGATCCGCATGGCGCTCTACATGCCCAAGGCCGAGCGCGTGGCGCGCTGGCGTCCCATGGCCGAGCGCATGGCCCGCGAGGACGTGGATTGGTGGGCGCGCAACTTCCTCGTCGAGCTGGAAGCCTTCCGCACCACCGAGCGCGAGCCGCCGACTACCGCCGCCGCCGCGGAATAACCCCGATCCTGTCCGGACCACGCCCATGATCGCCGTCGATGACGGGGTACCGGCACCGCTCGGCGCGCATTTCGACGGGCGCGGGGTGAACTTCGCCCTGTTCTCCGAACACGCGACGGCGGTCGACCTCTGCCTGTTCGAGCCCGGCGAGCGCCACGAGACCCGAACCGTGCGGCTTCCCTGCCGCACGGACGACGTGTGGCACGGCTACCTGCGCGGCCTCCTGCCGGGGCAGCTCTACGGCTACCGGGTGCACGGGCCGTGGGACCCCGCCAACGGCCACCGCTTCAACGCCTCGAAACTCGTCCTCGACCCCTATGCGCGGGAGATCCGGGGACGCATCCGCTGGCACGATGCCCTCTACAGCCACCGCCGGAGCGGGGCCCGCGCCGACCGGATCGATCGCCGCGACAGCGCCGTCTACATGCCGCGCGGCGTCGTCACCGCCCCGGACGTGCCCGACCTCGCCCTCACCCCCGTGCGCCGGCCGCTCTCGGAGACGGTGATCTACGAGGCGCACGTCAAGGCGCTGACCCGCACCCATCCGGCGATTCCCGAGCAGGAGCGCGGCACCTACGCCGCCATGGCCCATCCGGCGATCATCGACCACCTCGTGGGTCTCGGGGTCACGGCCCTGGAATTGCTGCCGATCCAGGTCTTCGCCGACGACCGGTTCCTCGTGGACAAGGGCCTCGTGAACTTCTGGGGCTACCAGCCCTACGGCTATTTCGCCCCGGACCCGCGCTACCTCGGGGAGGGCGGCGTCGGGAGCCTCAAGGCCGCGATCCGCGAGCTGAACGCCGCCGGCATCGAGACCTGGCTCGACGTGGTCTACAACCACACCGCCGAGGGTGGCCTGACCGGGCCGACCCTGAGCTTCCGCGGCATCGACAACGCCAGCTACTACAAGTCCGAGCCGGGCGACCCGTCCCGCGACCTCGACTGCACCGGCTGCGGCAACACCCTCGACGTCAGCCATCCGCGCGTCATGCAGATGGTGCTCGATTCCCTGCGCCACTGGGTGAGCGCCTACGGCATCGCGGGCTTCCGCTTCGACCTCGCCTCCAGCCTCGGGCGCTCCCCCGTGGACTTCACCCCCCGCGCCGCCTTCTTCCAGGCGGTGGCGCAGGATCCCGTCCTGGCGCGGGTGAAGATGGTGGCCGAGCCCTGGGACATCGGCATGGGCGGCTACCAGCTCGGCGGCTATCCGCGCGGCTGGAGCGAGTGGAACGACCGGTTCCGCGACGCCGCGCGGGGCTTCTGGCGGGGGGATTCGGGCACGCTCGCCAAGCTCACGCAGGGGCTGACCGGCTCGCGGGAGACCTTCGCCCAGTCGGGGCGCTCGCCGCTGGCCAGCGTCAACTTCATCGCGAGCCACGACGGCTTCACCCTGGCCGACGTCGTCGCCTACGAGGAGAAGCACAACCACGCCAACGGCGAGGACAACCGCGACGGCCACGGTCACAACGTCAGCCGCAATTACGGGATCGAGGGCGACACCGACGATCCCCGCATCCTCGCCCTGCGCGCCCGCCAGAAGCGCAACATGCTGGCCACGATCTTTCTCGCGCAGGGCGTGCCGATGCTGCTGATGGGCGACGAGCGCTCGCGCTCGCAGGGGGGCAACAACAACGCCTACGCCCAGGACAACCCGACGAGCTGGATGGACTGGACGTCCGACCCCGACCCGGACCTGACTGCCTTCGTCGCCCATTGCCTGAGCGTCCGGCGGGCCCAGCCGGCCCTGCGGCGGCGGGCCTTCTTCACGGGCGAGCTCGTCGATCCCGACGAGCCCCTGCGCGATGTTCACTGGCTCTCCCCCGAGGGCGTCGAGATGGAGGGCCGCCACTGGGGCGACGACGGCTTGCGGGTCTTCGGCATGCAGATCGGCAACGACCGGGTCGAGGCCGACCGGCTGCTGATCCTGTTCAACGGCGGGGAGGGGGAGGTGGCCTTCCGCCTCGCCCCCATCGTCGGCGGCCCCTGGACGCCGGCCCTCGACACGGCGCGCCCCACGGGCGAGCCCCCGGCCGACGCCCCCGCCTACCCGGCGGCGTCGGCCGTGCCCCTGCCGGGCCGCTCGCTCCTCGTGCTGACCGCCTCGGGAGCGCCGTGAGGCGGGTTCCGCCCGCGATGACGGCGGCCCTGATCTGCACCATCCGGCATCCTCGACGGCGTGTGGCGCGCTAGGTGCCTTTGATGGGAACCGGAACGGAGCCGGGGCCTTCTCCACTCACCAGGGTGCGGCCCCGCTTCGCGGCGGATCCGGCGCGAGCGAAAAAGGATGGCGGCCTAAGATGCGGCATGCCCACAGCATGGATTTCGGGGCCGAGATCGTCGAGGGCGGCGTGCGCTTCGCCCTCTGGGCGCCGACCGCCCGGAGCGTCACCGTCGTCGTGGACGGCGCCGAGCACCCGTTGCCGGAATCCGGCGGCGGCTGGCGGCGCACCGCGCTCCCCGGCATCAAGCCCGGCGCCCGCTACGGCTTCCGGATCGACGGCGACCTCGTCGCGCCCGATCCCGCCTCGCGCTTCCAGCCGGAGGACGTGTCCGGCCTCTCCGAGGTGATCGACCCGCGCGCTTTCGCCTGGACCGACGCGGGCTGGGAGGGACGCCCCTTCGAGGAAGCGGTGATCTACGAGTGCCATGTCGGCGCGGCCACGCCGGAGGGCACCTATGCCGGCCTCGAGAAGCGCCTGCCCGACCTGAAGGCGCTCGGCGTCACGGCCATCGAGCTGCTGCCGCTCGCCGACTTCAAGGGAACCCGCAACTGGGGCTACGACGGGGTGCTGCCCTACGCGCCGGATGGCGCCTACGGGCGCCCCGACGACCTCAAGCGCCTGATCGACGCCGCCCACGGCCTCGGGCTGATGGTCTATCTCGACGCGGTCTACAACCATTTCGGCCCGGCCGGGAATTACCTCCACGCCTACGCCAAGACCTTCTTCACCGAGCGCCACCAGACCCCCTGGGGCGCCGGCATCAACTTCGACGGCAAGGACAGCGGCGCCACCGTGCGCCAGTTCTTCATTCAGAACACCCTGTACTGGCTGGAGGAATACCGCTTCGACGGCCTGCGCTTCGACGCCGTCCACGCCATCCTCGACGATTCCGCCAAGCACTTCCTCGGCGAACTCGGCGAGACCGTCCGGCAGAGGTTCCCGGGCAGGCACATCCACCTGATGCTGGAGAACGAGAAGAACGAGGCCCGCTGGCTCGAACGCGACGCGGGCGGACGGCCCCGGATGCACGACGCCCAGTGGGCGGACGACCTGCACCATTGCTGGCACGTCCTCCTGACCGGCGAGGATGCCGGCTACTATGAAAGCTTTGCCGACAAACCCGTCGCGCGCCTCGCCCGCTGCCTGTCCGAGGGCTTTGCCTACCAGGGCGAGCCCTTCAAGACGCTCGACAACCATCCGCGCGGCGAGCCGTCCGGGCACTTGCCGCCGTCCGCCTTCGTCACCTTCCTGCAGAACCACGATCAGGTCGGCAACCGGGCGCTCGGCGAGCGCCTGAACCACCTCGCCGACCCGGAGAAGCTGGCGCTCGCCCGCGCGGGCTTCCTGCTGTCGCCGCAGATCCCGATGCTGTGGATGGGCGAGGAATGGTCGGCCTCGACGCCGTTCCTGTTCTTCGTCGACTTCGCGCCGGACGAGGACCTGAACAAGGCGGTGCGCGAGGGGCGCCGCAAGGAGTTCAAGAGCTTCGCGGCCTTCGCGGACGACACGTCCAAGATCCCCGATCCGACCGAGGAGGAGACCTTCCTGGCCTCGAAGCTCGACTGGTCGGAGCGGGAGCGTTCGCCCCACCGGGAGGTGCTCGCCGACACGACGCACCTCCTCGCCCTGCGCCGCGACGTGGTCGTGCCGTTGGCGAAGTCCGGCATCGCGGGCGCGCAGGCGCATCTGCCCCGGCCGGACGTGGTCGATTGCACCTGGACCTTCGCGGCGGGCACCCTCCGCTTCGTCGCGAATTTCGGCGATGAGCCCTTCACGGTCGAACCGGGCGGGGGTCGCTCCGTCTGGACGAACGCGCCCGACGGACGCGGCGCATCCCTGCCCCCCTGGACCGGCGTGGTCCTGACGGAGTCCCGTTCGTGAGCCGCCTCAAGGAAGACTTCGCCGATCTCGTCGGCGTCGCCGCCGGCTACACGGATGCCTTCGGCAAGCCCGTCGAGACCTCCCTCGACGTCCGCGTCGGCCTGCTCGCGGCCCTGGGCTTCCCCGTCGCGGACGAGGCCGAACTGCAGGAGGGGCTGGACGCCGTCCGGAGCCTGCGCTGCAACCTCGTGCCGCCGCTCCTGCCGGTGGAGGCGCGCCGCGCCACCCGCATTCCGCTGCGCCTGCCCGGCGGGGCGAGCACCCTGGTCTGGCGCCTCGTGGACGAGCGCGGGGCCGCCCGCGAGGGCCGCGCCGCCATCACCCCGTCGGACCCGGCCTTCGACCTGCCGCCGCTGACCCCCGGCTATCACCGCCTGACGGTGGCCGTGGGCGAGGCCCGTGCCGAATCCTTCGTCATCGCCGCGCCGCAGCGCTGCTGGCGGCCCCGCGCCTATGCGGAGGAGGGGGCCTCCGATTGGGGCCTCGCGGCGCAGCTCTACGGCCTGCGCTCCCCCGGCAACATCGGCATCGGCACCTATGCCGACGCGGGCGAGGCGGCCCGCGAGGCGGCGCTCCGCGGCGCGGCCTTCCTGGGCCTGAGCCCCGTGCACGCCCTGTTCGGTTCCGACCGTACCAAGATCTCGCCCTACTCCCCCTCCTCGCGGCTCTTCCTCGAAACCCTGTTCATCGCGCCCCGCGACCTGCCGGGGCTCCAGGGCTCGCGGGCGGAGCAGATCCTGGCCGAGTCCGCCCCCGCCGTGGCGGCGTTGCGGGAGGCCGCGCTGGTGGACCATGCCGGCATCGCCGCCGTGCTCGATCCGGTGCTGCGGGCGCTCTGGGCGGAATCCCCGGCGAGAGCCGGCACCGACGAGGCCTTCGACCGCTTCCGGCGGGAGGGCGGGGAAGACCTCGTCTCCCACGCCCTGTTCGAGGCCCTGTCCGCTCACTTCAAGGCGCGCGGCGCCCATTGGCTCGGCGACTGGCCGGAGGATTTCCGTCGCGCCGGCACGGAATCCGTGCGCGCCTTCGCCGCCGACCATGCGGAGGAGGTCAGCTACTTCGCGTGGCTGCAATACCTCGCCGACACCCAGCTCGCCGCCGCCTCGCAATCGGCGCAGGATGCCGGGATGCGGCTCGGCCTCTACCGCGACCTCGCGGTCGGCGCCGACCGGGGCGGATCGGAGATCTGGTCCCATCCCGAGCGCTTCGCCGACAAGGTCTCGATCGGCGCGCCGCCGGACCTGCTGGCGCCCAAGGGCCAGAACTGGGGCCTGCCCGCCTTCGACCCGCTGGAGATGGAGCGCGACGGGCTCGCCGCCTTCCGCGCCCTGGTCCAGGCGAACATGCGCCATGCCGGCGCGATCCGCATCGACCACGCCTTCCAGCTCGCCCGGCTGTTCCTGATCCCGCTCGGCGAGGGGGCGCATGCCGGCGCCTACGTCGCCATGCCCTTCGAGCCGATGCTCGCGGTGCTGCGGCTGGAGAGCCACCGCAACAAGTGCCTCGTCATCGCCGAAGACCTCGGCACCGCGCCGGAGGGTTTTTCCGACGCGCTGATGAAGGCCGGGGTGCTGAGCTACCGCATCCTCGCCTTCGAGCGCGAGGGCGACGGCCGGTTCAAGGCGCCCGGCGCCTACCCGCGCGACGCGCTCACCGCCATCACCACCCACGACCTGCCGACCTTCGTCGGCTGGTGGCGCGGGGTCGACACCGACACTCGCCAGTCGCTCGGCCTCTACGATCAGGACCGGGCCGAGGCCGAGCGCGGCGAGCGCGTGGTGGAGCGCCGCCGCCTCGCGGAGGCCCTGGCCGGGGAGCAATTGCTGCCCGAGTCCGAGCCGCCGGAGGCCGCGCCCTTCGAGGGCGCCGCGCGCTACCTCGCCCGCGCCCCCTCGGTGCTGACGGCCGTGCAATACGAGGACGTGGTCTCCGAACTCGCCCAGGCCAACGTGCCGGGCTCGACGGAGGGCTATCCGAACTGGCGGCGCAAGCTCGACCGCGACCTCTCCGAGATCGCCGCGCCGGGCGGGCCGCTGGCCAAGCTCGCCGCCGCCCTCTCGGCCGAGGACCGGGGCGCGCGCAGCGCCTCGCGGCTGGCGGATGCCCCGCCGCGGGCGACCTACCGCCTGCAATTCCACAAGGACTTCACCTTCGCCGATGCGGAAGCCATCGTCCCCTATCTCGCCAAGCTCGGGATCAGCCACGTCTACGCCTCGCCCCTGCAGAAGGCGCGGCCCGGCTCGACCCACGGCTACGACATCGTCGACCATGGCCGGATCAACCCGGAACTCGGCGGCGAGGAGGATTTCGCGCGCCTCGCGGACGCCCTCCACGCCAACGGCCTGAAGCTCCTCCTCGACATCGTGCCCAACCACATGGGCGTCGGCGGGTCCGACAACCCGTGGTGGCTCTCGGTGCTGGAATGGGGCGCGCTGTCCCCCTTCGCGCACGCCTTCGACATCGATTGGCAGCGCCTCGGCGCCGGCCGCAACCTCGTGATCCCGTTCCTCGGCGAGCGCTACGGCGAGGCGCTGGAGAACGGCCTCCTCGAACTGAAGTTCGACCCGGAGAAGGGCGCGTTCAGCGTCTGGCACTTCGAGCACCAGCTTCCGATCCGGCCCTTCAGCTATCCGACGATCCTCAGCCGGGTGCTCGCCGCCATCGGCGCCGTCGATGACGACACGACGGCGGAACTGCTCGCCATCTCCGAGCGCCTGCGGGCCATGTCGCTCGACACCGACGAGACCCGCCGCCGGGGCTTCCCGGAGGAGGCCGAGGACCTGAAGCAGCGGCTCGCGGCCGTCTACGCCACGTCGCCCTCGATCCAGCAGGCGACGGAGCGGACGCTGGCGCTGCTCAACGGCTTCAAGGGCCGGCCCGACAGCTTCGGCACCCTGCACCGGCTGCTCGAATCCCAGGCCTACCGCCTCGCCCATTGGCGGGTGGCGTCGAGCGACATCAACTACCGCCGCTTCTTCGACGTGAACTCGCTGGCCGGCCTGCGGGTGGAGAAGTCCGACATCTTCCACCGCTCGCACGAGGTGGTCTTCCGCCATATCCGCGAGGGGCGGATCGACGGGCTGCGCATCGACCACATCGACGGCCTCGCCGACCCGGCGGGCTATGCCCGCGCCCTGCAGGCAGCGGTGGGCCCCGGCTTCTACGTGGTGGTGGAGAAGATCCTCGAACCCGGCGAGCGCCTGCGGCCCTGGCCGGTCGCCGGCACCACCGGCTACGACGTGCTGAACCAGCTCGACGGCGTGCTGGTCGACAAGGGGAAGCAGACCAAGGTCCGCCGCCTCTACGAGTGGGCGAGCGGCATGGACGAGCCCTACGGCGTGCAGCTGCGCGCCGCCAAGGCCGAGATCCTCGAGATCAGCTTCGCCAGCGAGCTCGAGGTGCTGACGAGCGACCTCAAGGAGGTCGCCGACGGCGACCGGCGCACCCGCGACTTCACCGTCAACGCCCTGCGCCGGGCGCTGATCGAGATCATCGCGCGCTTCCCGACCTACCGCAGCTACCTGCCGGCCGACCTGGAGGAGGGCGAGGTGGAGCCGGAGGACGTGCGGCTCATCGAGGGCGCGGTGGCCAAGGCCAAGCGCTGGTCGAGCCTGCCCGACCGCTCGGTCCACGACTTCGCGAGGGACGTGCTCCTCGGCCGGATCGAGACGACGGGCCCCGGACGGCCCGACCCGCACGTGGTGCTGCGCTTCCGCCGCCGTTTCCAGCAATTGACCGGCCCGGTCATGGCCAAGAGCCTGGAGGACACGCTGTTCTACCGCTACGCGGCGCTGCTCGGCCTCAACGAGGTCGGCGGCGATCCGGGCGAGTACGGCATCGACGTGGAGCATTTCCACGACCTGCAGGCCGCCCGCGCCCGCGACTGGCCGAACGCCATGATCGCCACCGCGACCCACGACACCAAGCGCGGCGAGGATGCCCGCTCGCGCCTCCTCGCCCTCTCGGAGATGCCCGAGGGCTGGGCCGGCGCCTGGGACCTCTGGCAGAAGACCACCGGCCCGCATCTCTTGCGGATCGACGGCGAGCCGGCGCCCGACGCCAACGACCAGTGGATGTTCTTCCAGGCCATCCTCGGGGCGTGGCCCCTCGAACTCCTGGAGGGCGAGGACCGGCCGGCGGTGGAATCGTTCCGCGAGCGCCTGAACGCCTATGCCGAGAAGGCGATGCGCGAGGGCAAGCGCCGGTCGAGCTGGGTCAACGTGGACGAGACCTACGAGGGCACCGTCCGCAAGCTGTTCGAGGCGATCATCGCGCCGGGCTCGGACTTCCTGCGGGAACTGCGCCCCTTCGCGCAGCGCCTCGCCCATCTCGGGATGCTCGCGGGCCTCGGCCGCACCGTGCTGAAGACGACGCTGCCGGGCCTGCCCGACACCTACCAGGGCACGGAGATCTGGGACTTCTCCTTCGTCGATCCCGACAACCGCCGCCCGGTCGATTACGCCGCCCTGACGCGGATGATCGACGGGGAGGGAGAGGTGGCGCCGCTCCTGTCGCATTGGCCGGACGGCCGGGTGAAGCAGGCGACGCTTCACCGGATGCTGGCCGAGCGGGCCGCCCGGCCGGAATTCTTCGCCCGCGCCGGCTACGAGGCGGTGGACGCCACGGGCGAGCGGGCGGCGCATGTGCTCGCCTTCCGCCGCACCGATCTCGATCCGGCCGGGGAGGGCGACCTCGTCGTCGCGGTGCCGCGCCTGTTCTCCGGGCTCGTCGGGGACACGATGTGGTCCGGCGAGGCCTTCGCCGGCACCACCCTGGCGCTGGGGGCGGGGACGCGCTGGCGCGACGTCGTCACCGGGCGGACGATCGACGGGGAGGGGGCCGACGCCGGCACCCTCTTCCGGGACCTGCCCTACGCCGTGCTGCGGCGGGTGGGGTGAGGCGACCCGAGACCGTCACAGGTCTCGGGCTAGGGCAGGGCACGCGTGAGGCCGGCACGGCAGGCCACCTCACGCGTTAGCGAGCAGCAGAAGAGGCATCCGCATGAACGCACCGACCAAGGCCGCAGCGCCCGCTCAGGCGACGGGAACCCCCGGCACGCTGCCGGCTTCCCTGGCGCCCCGGGCCGAGGGGCCGCGGATCTACAACCTGTTCCCGCTGCTCGTGGGACGGGTGTCGGACTGGGCGAATGAGTTGCCGCGCATCGCCGATCTCGGCTTCGACTGGATCTACCTGAACCCGTTCCACCAGACCGGCGGCTCGAAGAGCCTCTACGCGGTGGCCGACACGGACCATCTCGACGAGCGCCTGCGCGACCAGGACGGCACCCCCGACGACGAGCAGATCCGCCGGTTCTGCGCCGCCGCCCGCGCCGCCGGCATCTCGGTGATGACCGACCTCGTCATCAACCACACCGCCGACAACGCCCGCCTCGTGCAGGAGCGGCCCGACCTGTTCATGCGCGAGCCCGACGGCGCGATCATGCACCCGGCCGCCGTCGATCCCGACGACCCGTCGATCCGCACCGTCTGGGGCGACCTCGCCGAACTCGACTATCACAGCCCCGCCGCCCGGCAGGCGCTGACGGAAATCTTCACCGCCTACGTCGCGCGGATGCAGGATCTCGGCGTCGGCGGCTTCCGGTGTGATGCCGCCTACAAGGTCCCGCCGGAGGTGTGGCGCGTGCTGATCGCCGCCGCCAAGGAGAAGGACCCGGCCTGCCTGTTCGCCGCCGAGACCCTGGGCTGCACCTTCGAGGAGGCGCGGGCCACCGCCGGCGCGGGCTTCGACTACCTGTTCAATTCCTTCGCGTGGTGGGACCTCAAGAAGCCCTGGGCGCTGGAGCAGTACGAGCGCCTGCGGGTGCTCGCCCCCTCCATCGCCTTCCCCGAGAACCACGACATGCCCCGGCTCGCCGCCGGGATCGGCGGGGGCAAGGAGGCGGTCGCCGCGCAGTTGCGCACCCGCTACGCGCTCGCCGCCTTCTTCTCGGCCGGCGTGCTGATGCCGATCGGCTACGAATGGGGCTACCGCCGGGCGCTCCACGTGGTCGAGACCCACCCGGGCGACCGGGAGCACGACACCGGCATCGACATCTCGGATGCGATCCGCGCCATCAATGCCCTCAAGGCCGAGTTGCCCGCCGCCAATGTCGAGGGCGCGCAGATGCGCCTCTCGGCGCCGGATGCGGGCTTCGTCGCCCTCGTCCGCTACGACACCGGCCACCATGCCTCGGCGGGCCACGCGGTGCTGGTGCTCTACAACCCGACCGGCGCCCCGGTGCCGGTGGAAGCCGGGCCGCTCATCGCCCGCACGGGCGGGATGCTCGGCCCCTTCGTGGACCGCACGCCGGGCGCCGAGCCCATCGCCTTCCACGGCGGCAGCCATGTCGACCTCGCGCCGGGGGAACTGCGCATCCTCGCCGCGAGCCGCGCGGGCGTCGCCCGCCAGCCCTCGCGCGGTGAGCCCGAGGGCGAGGGCCGGGTTGTCATCGAGGCAGTCACGCCCGAACTCGACGGGGGCCGCTCGGCGGTGAAGCGCATCGTCGGCGAGGATGTGCGCGTCGAGGCCGACATCTTCTCCGACGGCCACGAGATCATCGCCGCCGCGATCCTGTCGCGGGTCGTCGGCACGACGGAATGGCGCGAGGACCCGATGGTCTTCGTGGACAACGACCGCTGGGCGGGCCGCTTCCCCCTGGAGCGCAACGCCCGCTACGAGTTCACCATCGACGCATGGCGCGATCCCTTCGCCTCGTGGATGCGCGACACGATCAAGAAGCGCGACGCGGGCGTCGATGTCCGCCTGGAGACCATCGAGGGCGTGACCCTCGTGGAGAGTGCCGCTTCCCTCGCGACCGGCCGTGACAGGGACCGCTTGGCGGCCCTGGTGGCGGCCCTCGGCGCCGAGCCAAGCGGGTCCGCCGCCCAGCTCGACAAGATCCTTCAGCCGGATTCCGTCGCCCTGGTGCGGCCCCATGCGGAGCGGGTGAACCGCTCGCGCTATCCGGTGGCGATCCCGGTCATCGCCGACCGCCTCGCGGCCCGGTTCTCGGCCTGGTACGAGATCTTCCCGCGCTCGCAGTCGATGGACGTCAACCGCCACGGCACGTTCGACGACGTGATCGCCCGGCTGCCGGAGATCCGCGAACTCGGCTTCGACGTGCTCTACTTCACGCCGATCCACCCGGTCGGGCGCACCAACCGCAAGGGCAAGAACAACACCCTGAAGGCGCTGCCCGGCGATGTCGGCTCGGTCTACGCGGTCGGCGCGGAGGAGGGCGGCCACGAGGCCGTGCACCCCGATCTCGGGACGCTCGCGGATTTCGAGCGTCTGGTGGCGGCGAGCCACGCCTACGGCATGGAGATCGCCCTCGATTTCGCGATCCAGTGCTCCCCCGACCATCCCTGGATCAAGAACCACCCGGAATGGTTCGAATGGCGCCCGGACGGGACGCTGAAATTCGCCGAGAACCCGCCGAAGAAGTACGAGGACATCTCGAACGTCCATTTCTACGGCGGGGCCCTGCCCTCCCTCTGGATCGAGTTGCGCGACATCCTGCTCGGCTGGTGCCAGCGCGGGGTGCGGATCTTCCGCGTCGATAACCCGCACACCAAGCCGATCCCGTTCTGGGAATGGGTGATCGGCGAGGTGAACGGCGCCTTCCCCGACGCGATCTTCCTCGCGGAGGCCTTCACCCGGCCGAAGATGATGAAGAAGCTCGCCAAGGCCGGCTACCAGCAGAGCTACACCTACTTCACGTGGCGCAACACCAAGGCCGAGCTGATCGAGTACGGCACGGAACTGGCCGGCGAGATGGGCGAGTATTACCGCCCGAATTTCTTCGCGAACACGCCGGACATCAACCCGTACTACCTCCAGACCAGCGGGCGCGCGGGCTTCGTGGTGCGGGCGACGCTCGCGGCCACCCTCTCCTCCGTCTACGGGATCTATAACGGCTTCGAGCTGTGCGAGGCCGCGCCCTATCCCGGCAAGGAGGAATACCTCAACTCGGAGAAGTACGAGTTGAAGGCCTGGGATTACGACCGGCCGGGCAACATCCGGGAGCACGTCGTCAAGCTCAACCAGATCCGGCGCGACAACCCTGCCTTGTGGGACTTCCGCAACGTCGTGTTCACGCCGGCCTGGAACGAGAACATCATCGCCTACGCCAAGACGACGCCGGAGGGCGACAACTGCGTGTTCGTGATGGTCAACCTCGATCCCAAGAACCGTCAGGAATGCAGCTACGAGGTGCCCCTCTGGCTCTTCGGCCTGCCCGACGACGGGGCGGTCGAGGTCGAGGACCTGCTGCAGGGCTACACCTTCTCCCTCCGGGGCAAGGGGCACCGTATCGCCCTCGATCCGGCGGAACGCTCCTGCGTGATCTGGCGTCTCACTCCACCACGCCGGGTTGCGGGCTGAGGCTGCCCGTGGCACCTGCGGCTCCTGACGACGGCCGCCCGGCCGCCGGCCAACTCCTGGCCGGCTCCTTCGACTTCATCGATGAGGCAGCGACGCGATGATCGATCGCAGCGATCCGCAATGGTACCGGGACGCCATCATCTACCAGATCCACGTCAAGTCGTTCTTCGACTCGAACAATGACGGGATCGGCGATTTCGAGGGGCTGACCCAGCGCCTCGACTACGTCCGAGACCTCGGCGTGACGGCGATCTGGCTGATGCCGTTCTACCCCTCGCCGCTCCGCGACGACGGCTACGACATCGCCGACTACGAGGGCATCAACCCGTCCTACGGGACGATGGAGCAGTTCCGTGCCTTCGTGGAGGCCGCCCACGAGCGCGGCCTGCGCGTGATCACCGAATTGGTCATCAACCACACCTCGGACCAGCATCCCTGGTTCCAGGCCGCCCGCGAGGCGCCGGCCGGTTCGCCGGAGCGCGAGTTCTACGTCTGGTCGGACACCGACGAGCCGTACAAGGACACGCGCATCATCTTCCTCGACACCGAGGCCTCGAACTGGACCTGGGATCCGGTCGCCAAGCAGTATTTCTGGCACCGCTTCTACAGCCACCAGCCCGACCTGAACTTCGACAACCCGAAGGTGCTGGAAGCCGTCATCGAGACGATGCGCTACTGGCTCGACATGGGCGTCGACGGCCTGCGCCTCGATGCGATCCCCTACCTGATCGAGCGCGACGGCACGAACTGCGAGAACCTCAAGGAGACCCACGACGTCATCAAGGCGATCCGTGCGGCGCTCGACGAGAGCTACCCCGACCGGATGCTGCTGGCCGAGGCCAACCAGTGGCCGGAGGAGACCGCGCAGTATTTCGGCGACGGCGACGAATGCCACATGGCGTTCCACTTCCCGCTGATGCCGCGCATGTACATGGCGATCGCCCGGGAGGACCGGCACCCGATCACCGACATCATGCGCCAGACCCCGGAGATCCCGGAGGGCTGCCAGTGGGCCATCTTCCTGCGCAACCACGACGAGCTGACCCTCGAAATGGTCACGGCGGAGGAGCGTGACTACCTCTGGTCGTTCTACGCCGCCGAGCGCCGCGCCCGGATCAACCTCGGCATCCGCCGCCGCCTCGCGCCGCTCCTGGAGAACGACCGGCGCAAGATCGAGTTGATGAAGTCCCTCGTCCTGTCGATGCCCGGCACGCCGGTGCTCTACTATGGCGACGAGATCGGCATGGGCGACAACATCTATCTCGGCGACCGCGACGGCGTGCGCACGCCGATGCAGTGGAGCCCGGACCGCAACGGCGGCTTCTCCCGCGCCAACCCGCAGAAGCTGTTCCTGCCCGCGATCCAGGACCCGATCTACGGCTTCGACGCGATCAACGTCGAGGCGCAGACCCAGGCGCAGACCAGCCTCCTGAACTGGACGCGGCGGATGATCGCCATCCGCAACAACAGCGTCGCCCTGGGGCGGGGCTCGATCCAGTTCCTCTACCCCTCGAACCGCAAGGTCCTGGCCTGGATCCGCGAGCACGAGGGCGAGCGCATCCTGTGCGTCGCCAACCTGTCGCGGGCGCCGCAGGCGGTGCAGCTCGACCTCTCCGAGTTCCGCACGGCGGTGCCGATCGAGCTGACCGGCGGCACCGAGTTCCCGGCCATCGGCGAGTTGCCCTACCTCCTCACCCTGCCGGCCTACGGCTTCTACTGGTTCTCCCTGTCGGCGGCCCAATCGGGCGTGGTCGGCCCGCAGCAGGAGCCGCCGGAACTGTTCACGATGGTCCTCACCGGGGGCATCGAGAGCCTGATGGCGGGGCGCGAGCGCGTCGCCTTCGAGCGCACCGTGGTGCCGCCCTTCCTGATGAGCCGCCGCTGGTTCGGGGCCAAGGGCTCGCGGATCAAGGGCGTGAAGGTGGTCGATTGCGCGGCCTTCGGCCCCCGCGAGGGCGGTGAGCCGCGCTACCTGCTGCCGCGCCTGGCCGTCTCGCTCTCCAACGGCGAGACCCACGAGTACTTCGTGCCGGTGGGCGTCGATGAGGGCCGCGAGGACGTGGACCTGATGGAATTCGCCGTGGCGCGGGTGCGGCGCGGGCCGCGCACCGGCCTGCTCTTCGGGGCGGCGGGCTCCAACGACTTCGCCGCCTGCCTCATCGAGGACATGCGCCAGCACCGGGAGATCCCGACCGAGCGCGGCCGGCTCGTCTTCGCCACCACCTCGGCCTTCGATCCGGGCGTGAGCGTGGACGTCGCCGACATCCGCCGCCTCAGGGCCGAGCAGAGCAACACCTCGATCGCGGTGGGCTCGAAGCTGATGCTCAAGCTCCTGCGCCGGCTCCAGCCGGGCACGCATCCCGAGATCGAGGTCGGGCGCTTCCTCACCGAGGTGGCGGGCTTCCCCCACACGCCGGCGCTTCTCGGTACCCTGGAACACGTCGCCGAGGACGGCACCCGCACCGCGCTCGCCGTGCTGCAGAAGTTCGTCCTCAACCAGGGCGACGCATGGACCCTGATGCTGGAGGGCCTGCGGCGGGACTTCGAGACCGTGGTGCTCGCCCCCGAGAGCGAGGCCCTGAGCCCGCAGGAGGCGTTCCGCGATCACATGCGCTGGGCCGACCTGCTGGGCCAGCGCACGGCGCAGATGCACGCCGCCTTCGCCATGGAGACGGACGACCCGGCCTTCGCGGCGGAAGCCTTCGAGGAGGACGACCTCGCGATCCTCGCCAGGGACGCCCGCCACCAGGCCGAGCGCGCCTTCCGGGGCCTGAAGGGCCTCGCGGAGCGCGGCCTCGATGCCGGCAAGGACGCCTGCGCCGACCTCCTCGGCCGCCGGGCCGAGGTCGAGGCGCTGATCGAGCGCCTGACCCAGGGCCCGCTGCGGGGGGCGCACAAGATCCGCATCCACGGCGATTATCACCTCGGGCAGGTGCTGGTCGCCGAGAACGACCTCATCATCGTCGACTTCGAGGGCGAGCCCTCGCGGCCGGCGGACGAGCGGCGGGCCAAGTCGATGCCGCTGCGCGACGTCGCCGGGATGATGCGCTCCTTCGCCTACGGCGCCGAGACCGTGATCCGCGAGATCGCGAGCCGCTTCGCGGATTCGCAGGACCGCGCCCGCGCGGCGGCCACGGCGTGGCGTGGCATGATCGATGCGGCGTTCCTCGACGGCTACCAGGGGGCCGTGGACGGCACCCGGGCCGCCGTGACCGACGAGCCGACCCGTGACCGTCTCCTGCGGCTCTGCCTCCTCACGAAGGCGCTGTACGAGGTCGATTACGAGGCCAACAACCGCCCCGACTGGATCGAAATTCCCGCACGTGGGGTTCTGTCCATTTTGGATGAGGACGGAGAGCGTACCGAATGACGGTGACCGACGAGACCTTCGCGCTACGGGCCGGAGAGGGAGCTTCCGGCTCGCCCGCTGGCTCCGAGCGTGCCGCGTCCCCGACGATCCCGACCGTCCACGCGGATGCGATCGCTGCGATCATGGGCGCCAGCCACGGCGATCCCTTCTCCGTGCTCGGGCCGCATAAGGTCGGCCCGAACCACTGGGAGGTGCGCGCCGTGTTGCCGGAGGCCCGCGCCGCGAGCCTGATCCTCGGCGAGCGCACCGTGCCCTTCGAGAAGCGGCACGCGGACGGCTTCTTCGTCGCCCGCGTCGAGGGCGACGGGCGGCCCCTCTACGAGATCGAGATCGAGGCCTGGGACGGCGCCACCCGCCGCCGCTTCGACCCCTACGGTTTCGGCTCCTCCATCGAGCAATACGACGTCGCCGGCCTGCGCGAGGTCGGCACCAACCTCGTCTACCGCATCCTCGGCGCCCAGGCCGGGCGCCTCGACGGGATCGACGGGTTCCGCTTCGCCGTCTGGGCGCCGAACGCCAAGAAGGTCAGCGTCGTCGGCGACTTCAACGAGTGGGACGGCCGGCGCCACCCGATGCGGCTGTGGCAGGACGGCGGGGTGTGGGAACTCTTCGTTCCCGGCCTCCAGCCCGGCGGGCGCTACAAGTTCGAGATCCGGGGGCCGGACGGCGCCCTGATACCGCTCAAGGCCGACCCGGTGGCCTTCGCCGCCGAGCATCCCCCGGCCACGGGCTCGATCCTGCACGGCCTCGGGGCCTTCGACTGGCACGACGACGGCTGGATGGACAGCCGCGGCGCCAAGGATCCGCGCCACGCCGCGATCTCGATCTACGAGGTCCATCTCGGCTCGTGGATGCGGGTGCCGGAGGAGGGCAACCGCTACCTCACCTACAAGGAACTGGGCGAGCGCCTCATCCCCTACGTCAAGGAGATGGGCTTCACCCATATCGAGATGCTGCCGATCACCGAGTTCCCCTTCGACGGGTCCTGGGGCTACCAACCGGTGTCGCTGTTCGCGCCGACGAGCCGCTTCGGCACGCCGGATGAGTTCTCGGCCTTCGTGGAAGCCGCCCACGAGGCCGGCATCGGCGTGATGCTCGATTGGGTGCCCGGCCACTTCCCCCTCGACGCCCACGGCCTCGGCCAGTTCGACGGCACGCATCTCTACGAGCATGCCGACCCGCGCCAGGGCTTCCACCAGGATTGGGGCACCTACATCTACAATTTCGGTCGCACCGAGGTCGCGACCTTCCTCACCGCCAACGCACGGTTCTGGCTGGAGCATTACCACCTCGACGGCCTGCGCGTGGATGCCGTCGCCTCGATGCTCTACCTCGACTACTCGCGCCGCCAGGGCGAGTGGATCCCGAACCGCTACGGCGGCAACGAGAACCTCGAGGCCATCGACTTCCTGCGCAAGACCAACGAAGCCACCTACAGCCACGCCCCCGGCACGATCACGGTGGCCGAGGAATCGACCTCCTGGCCGGGCGTCTCGCACCCGACCTACACGGGCGGCCTCGGCTTCGGCTTCAAGTGGAACATGGGCTGGATGCACGACACCCTGCATTACATGCAGGAAGACCCGATCCATCGCCGCTACCACCACCACAACCTGACGTTCGGGCTGCTCTACGCCTTCTCCGAGAACTTCATCCTGCCCCTGTCCCACGACGAGGTGGTGCACGGGAAGGGATCGCTCCTGTCCCGGATGCCGGGCGACCGCTGGCAGAAGTTCGCGAACCTGCGGGCCTATTTCGGCTTCATGTGGGGGCACCCCGGCAAGAAGCTGCTCTTCATGGGCGGCGAGTTCGGCCAGGAGCGGGAGTGGAACCACGATGCCAGCCTGGACTGGCACCTGCTCGACGATCCCCTGCACAAGGGCGTGCAGGATGTGGTGCGCGACCTGAACCATCTCTACGCCGCGACGCCGGCCCTTCACAGCCGCGACTCGGAGCAGGCCGGCTTCCAGTGGCTCGTGGCCGACGACCAGGACAACAGCGTCATCGCCTGGGCGCGGAAGGGCGCGGGGGGCGAGATCGCCATCGTGGTCTCGAACTTCACGCCGATCCCGCGCGAGGGCTACCGCGTCGGCGTGCCGGCGGGGGGCCATTACCGCGAGGCGTTCAACTCGGACGCCGCGCAGTATGGCGGCGCGAACCTGGGCAACGGCGGCGGCCGCACGGCGGAGGCGCAACAGAGCCACGGCCAGCAGCACTCGCTCAGCCTGACGATCCCGCCGCTCGCGACGGTGATCCTCGTGAGAGAGGGGTGAGGGGGTTCCCTCTCCCCGTTCGCGGGGAGAGGGCGGCGCCTTAGACCGTGCTCCACCGCAGGGCGACGCTGTTGCCGATCGCCCTGGCGTAGAGGTCCGCGTAGTTGTCGGCCGCGCGGTCCCAGCCGAAGCGGGTCGCCATGGCCCTGCGGCGCATGGTGTTGAGGCGCTTCTTCTGGCCGAAGGTGTCGAGCGCCCGGCGCACCGCACCCGTCAGCCCGCTGGGGGACGGGTCCGAGAAGGAGAAGCCCGTGGCGCCGTCCTCGACCGTGTCGGCGAGGCCGCCGGTCTGCCGCACGATCGGCAGGGAGCCGTAGCGCTGGGCGTACATCTGCGCGAGGCCGCAGGGTTCGAAGCGCGAGGGCATCAGCAGGAAGTCGCTGCCGGCGAAGATCCGGCGGGCCTGCCCCTCGTCGAAGCCGACATGCACGCCGACCTGCTCGGGATGCCGTTTGGCGAGGCCGCGGAGCGCCCCCTCGAACCGGCCCTCGCCCTGGCCGATCACCACGAGCTGGCCGCCCTCGGCGACGATGGTCTGGGCCGCCTCCAGGCTGAGGTCGATACCCTTCTGGTGCACCAGCCGCGAGACGATGGCGAAGAGCGGCCCGCGCGAGACCGCCATGCCGAAATCCTTGCGCACCGAGTCGGCGTTGGCGCGCTTGCCCTTCCAGTCGTCCGCCTCGAAGGGCAGGACGAGGTGCGGGTCGGTGCGCGGATCCCAGGATTCGTCGATGCCGTTCAGGATGCCCGCGAGGCGCCCCTGGCCGGCGCGCACCCGCAGCAGCCCGTCGAGGCCGCAGCCCATCTCCGGCGTCTGGATCTCGCGGGCATAGGTCTCGCTCACCGTCGTGACCTGCGAGGCGTAATAGAGCCCCGCCTTCAGGAAGGAGAGCTGCCCGTAGAACTCGCAGCCATCGACCTGGAAGGCCGAGTCCGGCACGCCGATCCGGTGCATCCCGTCGCGGGGGAAGAGACCCTGGTAGGCGAGGTTGTGCACGGTCAGCACGCTCGGCAGCCGCACGCCGCGCCATGCGAGATAGGCCGGGGCCAGGGCGGCCTGCCAATCGTGCAGGTGCAGGAGGTCCGCTGCCCAGCCGGCATCGACGCCCAGCGCGAGGTCCGCCGCCGCGAGGCTGAGGCGGGCGAAGCGCACGTCGTTGTCCGCGAAGTCACCCGCGGCGTCGCCGTAGGGCGTGCCCGGACGCTCGTAGAGTTCCGGCGCGATCAGCACGTAGACGCGCAGGCCGTCGGCCGTCTCGGCGAGGCCGAGGTCGCAGGAGGGAATGCCCGCGAGTCCTTCCAGGCGGGCCACCACCGGCATGTCCGGGAAGGCCGCGCGCACCTGCGGGTAGCCGGGGATCAGGACGCGGACGTCGTAATGCGCCCGCAGCGCCCGGGGCAGGGCGGCCGAGACCTCGCCGAGGCCGCCGGTCTTCACGAAATCGGCCATTTCCGGGGTGGCGTAGAGGATGCGCCGGCCCATCGGGATCGCAGAGGGCAGGGGCGTGTACGTGCACATGTCGGACGTCCGCGCGGTCAGTCCGGAGCGGTGCACGTGAAGCATGGGCGGTCTTCCAGCCCGGGAGAGATGCCCCGGATGCGCAAAGACCGGGTCAAACGAAACTGCCGCGATCTCAACCACGCCTAACGCTCCCTGTGCGCGACGGTTCCGCTGCGACGCACAAACGAGGCCACTTTTTCCGTTAAGGCTCGGTTATTGGTGGTTGCAGTGCGTCAATAAAAATCACGCCTGCGCTGTGAAAAGCAGTTGGGCCGGGCTTGCTAGTCTTTTGTGCAGAGCCGTCCAGGGGTCTGCCCTTGATCGTCAAGTCACTGTGCCTATAAAGACACAGCATCGAGGCACTGAGGCCGGAAATAGCGGCGTCACAAGGTGTTGCCTCGACTTTGCCCGAGACCGTCCACAGGATCGGTGCGATCGGGCCCGGATGCCGGCCCGTTCATGCGGCGGCAATCTGGAACAGAACATAATCCGCCGACGTTATTGGGGGTTCGACTGTGCTCACCGAAGTTCAGACGCGTGCCGCTTCGCCCAGTGCCCCGTCCGAGACCGGACGCGACTCCATGAAGGCGGCCGTCATCCCGGCGAAGGTGCGTCCGGTCCTCGCCGGAACCGGCGATCCCGTGGTCGACCTGCGGGAGGCGATCCGGGCCAAGCTCGGCATCGTCCTCGGCACGACGCCGGAGAATGCCCGCCCGCGCGACTGGTTCGTGGCGACGGCGCTCGCCCTGCGCGACCGGATCGCGGAGGCCGGCCTGCCGAACGCGGGCAAGATCCCGCACAAGCGCGTCTATTATCTCTCCCTCGAATTCCTCATCGGCCGTCTGATGTCGGACGCGCTGAACAATCTCGGCCTCACCGAGACCGTGCGCGAGGCCCTGGCCGAACTCGGCATCGACCTCGACGCCGTGCAGGACGCCGAGCCCGACGCGGCGCTCGGCAATGGCGGCCTCGGGCGTCTGGCCGCCTGCTTCATGGAGAGCATGGCGAGCCTGTCTATCCCCGCCATCGGCTACGGCATCCGCTACGATCACGGCCTGTTCCGCCAGTCCTTCAAGGACGGCTGGCAGCAGGAGGCGCCGGAGACGTGGCTCGCCGAGGGCAACCCCTGGGAGTTCGCCCGCCGCGACGCGACCTACCGGATCGGCTTCGGCGGCGGCGTGACTATGTCGCTCTCGGGCGAGGGGATCGAGCGGCGCTGGCAGCCGGCCGAGACCGTCCTCGCCGTGGCGCACGACGTGCCGGTGGTGGGCTGGCGCGGCCGGCAGGTGAACAGCCTGCGCCTGTGGAAGGCCGAATCCGAGGCGCCCCTCGACCTCGCCCGGTTCAACGGCGGCGACCATGTGGGCGCCCTCTCCCAGCGGATGCGCGCCGAGGCGATCTCCCGCGTCCTCTATCCGAGCGACGCCTCCGCCGAGGGGCAGGAACTGCGCCTGCGCCAGGAATACTTCTTCACCTCGGCCTCGCTGCAGGACCTCGTGGCCCGGCACAAGGCCGAGCGCGGCGACCTGCGCTCGCTGCCGGACCATGCCGCGATCCAACTCAACGACACCCACCCGGCCATCGCCGTGCCGGAACTGATGCGCCTCCTCACCGACGACCACGGCCTCTCCTGGGAGGATGCGTGGCACGTCACCACCAACACCCTGCACTACACGAACCACACCCTCCTGCCGGAGGCGCTGGAGACGTGGCCGGTGGAGCTGATGGAGCGGCTGCTGCCGCGCCACATGCAGATCATCTACCTGATCAACTGGATGCACCTCGAGGAGCAGGGCCAGTCGGGCAAGGGCGATGCCGCCCACCTCGCTTCGGTCTCGCTGATCGACGAGGCGAATGGCCGGCGGGTGCGGATGGGCCACCTCGCCTTCCACGGCGCGCGCCGGGTGAACGGCGTCTCGGCGCTCCACACCGACCTGATGCGCTCCACCGTCTTCTCCGACCTGCACGCGCTCGATTCGGACAAGATCGTCAACAAGACCAACGGCATCACCTTCCGCCGCTGGCTGCACACGGCCAATCCCGGCCTCACGAAGCTCGCCGTCGAGGCGGTGGGTGAGGGCGTGCTCGACAATCCCGAACTGCTCACCGGCCTCGACCGGTTCGCGCAGGATGCGGGCTTCGTCGCGCGCTACCGAGCCGTGCGCCGCGAGCGCAAGGAGGCGCTGGCGTCGATCGTCGCCGACCGCACCGGGATCGACATCGACCCCGACGCGCTCTTCGACGTGCAAGTGAAGCGCATCCACGAGTACAAGCGCCAGCTGCTGAACGTGCTGGAGACGGTGGCGCTGTATCAGGCGATCAAGGCCGAGCCGAACCGGAACTGGACGCCGCGCGTCAAGATCTTCGCCGGCAAGGCGGCGCCGAGCTACGTCCAGGCGAAGCTGATCATCAAGCTCGCCGCCGACGTCGCCCGCGCGGTGAACGACGATCCCGACGTGGCGGGCCGCCTCAAGGTGGTGTTCCTGCCGAACTACTCGGTGAGCCTCGCGGAGGCGATCATCCCGGCCGCCGACCTGTCGGAGCAGATCTCGACGGCGGGCCTCGAAGCCTCGGGCACCGGCAACATGAAGTTCGCCCTGAACGGCGCGCTGACGGTCGGCACGCTGGACGGCGCCAACATCGAGATCAAGGATCACGTCGGCGCGGAGAACATCTTCATCTTCGGCCTCGACGCGGCCGGGGTGACCGCCCGCAAGGCGGTGCCGGGCTATGCGAGGGCGGCGATCTCGGCCTCCCCGCGCCTCGCGGCGGCGTTGGACATGATCGCCTCCGGCCGGTTCTCGCCGGAGGAGCCGGGCCGCTTCCGCCCGCTCACCGACGACCTGCGCAACCGCGACCCCTACCTGCTGACCGCCGACTTCGACGATTACTGGCGGACCCAGCGCGCCATCGACGCCGCCTGGGGCGATTCGGCGACGTGGTGGGCCAAGGCGATCCACAACACCGCCCGGATGGCGTGGTTCTCCTCCGACCGGTCGATGCGCGAATACGCGCGGGAGATCTGGCGCGTCCGCCTGGACTGAGGGCGATCCCCAAGGGCGATCCCTTGGGTGGGGTGCCGGGGCGACGCCCCGGCATCGTCGGCGTGGAAGGACAGTGATGCGTACCGTGTTCCGGCTGGCCTTCTGGGGCATGCTCGGCCTTCTGGCCTTCGTCACCCTCTCGCCCATCGGGCTGCGGCCGGAGGTCGGCCCGGCCACCGTCGAGCGCGCCCTGGCCTACGCGGCCTTCGGCACGCTGGCGGCTTTGGCCTATCCGCGCCAGCGCCTCGCGATCCTCGTGTTCGTCGTCGTCGCGGCGGGCCTGCTCGAGGCCGGGCAGAACCTGTCGGCAACCCGCCACGGCCGGATCGGCGACTTCCTGGTGAAGGCCGCGAGCGGCGTCGCCGGCTGGCTCGCGGCGAGGGCAATCACCGCGCTCGCCCCGCGCCCGAAGGCCGGCTGACGGGGCCTAGTCCTCGTCGGAGCCGAGATAGAGGCCCTCGGCGATGCCGTCCTCCATCATCATCCGGGCGCGGGCGCGCAGCTTCTCGGTCTCGCTCTTGAGCTGGCCGCAGGCGGCCAGGATGTCTCGCCCGCGCGGCGTGCGTACCGGCGAGGCGTAGCCGGCGTTGAACACGATCTCTGAGAAGCGCTCGATCTGCTCCCAGTCGGAGCATTCGTAGCGGCTGCCGGGCCAGGGGTTGAACGGGATCAGGTTGATCTTGGCCGGGATGCCCTTGAGCAGCCGCACCAGTTCCCGCGCATCCGCATCGGAATCGTTGACGCCCTTCAGCATCACGTACTCGAAGGTGATGCGCCGGGCGTTGTTCAGGCCCGGATAGGCGCGGCAGGCGGCGAGCAGGTCGCGGATCGGATACTTGCGGTTCAGCGGCACCAGCTCGTCGCGCAGGTCGTCGCGCACGGCGTGGAGGGAGATCGCGAGCATCGCGTTCGCCTCGGCCCCTAGGCGGGGGATCTGCGGCACCACGCCGGAGGTCGAGACGGTGATGCGCCGCCGGGACAGGCCGAGGCCCTCCTGGTCCGACATCACGCCGACCGCATCGACCACCGCGTCGAAATTGTAGAGGGGCTCGCCCATGCCCATGAAGACGATGTTCGTGACGAGCCGCCCGACCTCGCCGGCGCCCCCGGCGTCGCGGCTCGGCATCTGGCCGGTCCAGTCGCCGAGTTCGTCGCGGGCGACGACGAGCTGCTGCACGATCTCGGCCGAGGAGAGGTTGCGCACGAGGCGCTGGGTGCCGGTGTGGCAGAACGAGCAGGTGAGGGTGCAGCCGACCTGGCTCGACACGCAGAGGGTGCCGCGATCCGGGCCGGGGATGTAGACGCACTCGATCTCCGCGCCGCGATTGTGCTCCTGCGCGTTGGTCGGCGCCATGCGGATGAGCCACTTGCGGGTCCCGTCGCGGGAGACCTGCCGCGTGACGACCTCGGGCCGCTCCAGGGTGAAGTGCTGGGCGAGTTCGGCCTTCAGGCCCTTGCCGACATTCGTCATCTCGGCGAAGTCCTGCGCCCCGCGCAGGTTGACCCAGTGCCAGATCTGGCCGGACCGCATCCGGCTCTCGCGCTCGGGCACGCCGGCCTCGATGAGGCGGGCCTTCAAGGCGTCGCGGGTGAGGCCGACGAGGGAGAGCTTCCGGCCGGGCAAGGCCTCGGGCCGGAACTCGGGGGTCTTCTCGATCGCGGAGAAAGCGGCCGCGCGGGCGCTGTCGAGCGACGGCGTCGCCATGGTGATGCATATCCCTTCGTGTGAAGGGAGTTCATATAGTCGATCTCGCGGGCGGATGCGACCTTGGGGGCCGCATGCCAGCTTTCTCCCGAGCAGCTCCTCATCCTTCGAGGCGGCTGACGCCGCACCTCAGGATGAGGAGGAGAGTGGGATCTCCCCCAGAGGAGGGCGGCCCCGGCTCACGCGGCGGCGGTCTTCACCGGGATGCCCTTCTCGGACAGGAAGGTCTGCAGCTCGCCGGACTGGAACATCTCGCGGGTGATGTCGCAGCCGCCGACGAACTCGCCCTTCACGTAGATCTGCGGGATGGTCGGCCAGTTGGAGAAGGCCTTGATGCCCTCGCGGATGCTCTGGTCGGCCAGGACGTTCACGCCCTTGAACGGCACGCCGAGGTAATTGAGGATCTGCACCACCTGCCCCGAGAAGCCGCATTGCGGCATCTGCGGCGTGCCCTTCATGAACACCACCACGTCCTGGGAGGCGATCTCGTTCTGGATGGTCGAATTGGCGTCGGTCATGGGGTCTTCCGTCCTCGTTCCTGATCCGTGATCTAGTGACGGTCGGGCGTGGATTCCAACGGGGGTCGGTCTCAATCCTGCGGGACGCCCGTCGTCAGCGCAAGGGCGTGGAGCACCCCGCCCATCCGGCCCTGCAGGGCGCCGTAGACCATCTGGTGCTGGGCGACCCGGGTCTTGCCCTTGAAGGCGTGGCTCAGCACCGTGGCGGCGTAGTGGTCGCCGTCCCCGGCGAGATCGCGGATCTCCACCTTCGCGTCGGGCAAGGCCTCGACGATCATGCGTTCGATCTCGCGGGCATCCATCGGCATGGGGTTTCTCCGGATTCAGGCGGCGGGGGCGGCCGGCTGGCTCGCCATGTAGGCCGGCAGCCAGCCCTCGTGGGCCTCGCGCAGGTCGGCGATGGCGAGGGTCTCGCCGCCCGGCAGGGTCAGGCGGTCGGACCCGGTGATGCCGATGACGGCCGCGTCGATGCCCTGCGCCGAGGCGCTGTAGAGCAAATCGGTCGCCGCCTCGGGCGGGATGGCGATGAGGTAGCGGGCCTGATCCTCGCCGAACAGGTAGGCGTGGGCGGGCAGGTCCACCGGCACCTCGGGGAGCGCCGCGCCGATGCCGCCGGCCATGGCCATCTCGGCGAGCGCCACCGCGAGGCCGCCATCCGACAGGTCGTGGACCGTGTCCGCGACGCCGGAGGTGATGAGGTTGCGCACGAAGTCGCCGTTGCGGCGCTCCAGGCCGAGATCGACCGGCGGCGGCGCGCCCTCCTCACGGCCCTCGACCACGGCGAGGTAGGCGGACTGGCCGAGCCAGCCCTCGCCCGCGCCGATCAGCACCAGGGCATCGCCCTCGCGCTTCAGGGCGATGGTGGCGTGGCGGGCCACGTCGTCCATCACGCCGACGCCGCCGATGGTCGGGGTGGGCAGGATGCCGACGCCGTTGGTCTCGTTGTAGAGGGAGACGTTGCCGGACACGACGGGGAAGTCGAGGGCGCGGCAGGCCTCGCCGATGCCCTTCAGGCAGCCGACGAGCTGGCCCATCACCTCGGGCTTCTCCGGGTTGCCGAAGTTCAGGTTGTCGGTGATGGCGAGCGGCTTGCCGCCCACCGCCGTGATGTTGCGCCACGCCTCGGCCACCGCCTGCTTGCCGCCCTCGACGGGATCGGCCTCGCAATAGCGCGGCGTCACGTCGCAGGTGATCGCGAGGCCCTTCGGCCCGTCCTCGACCCGCACGATCGCCGCGTCGCCGCCGGGCTTCTGCACGGTGTTGCCGAGGATGAAGTGGTCGTACTGCTCGTAGACCCAGCGCTTCGAGGCGAGGTCCGGCGAGGCGACGAGGCGCTTCAGGGCGTCGGCCAGGGAGGCGGGGACGGCGACATCGGCCGGATGGATGACGTCCTGGTGGGTGTTGGCGAGGTGCGGCCGGTCGTAGAGCGGCGCCTCGTCGCCGAGTTCCTTGATCGGCAGGTCGGCGACCGTCTCGCCGTGCCACTTGATGACGAAGCGCAGGGTGTCGGTGGTCTTGCCGATCACCGCGAAGTCGAGCCCCCACTTCACGAAGATCGCCTCGGCCTCAGCCTCCATGCCGGGCTTCAGCACCATGAGCATCCGCTCCTGGCTCTCCGAGAGCATCATCTCGTAGGGGGTCATGCCCTCCTCGCGGGCGGGCACCTTCTCGATGTCGAGTTCGACGCCGAGGTCGCCCTTGGCGCCCATCTCCACCGCCGAGCAGGTCAGCCCCGCCGCGCCCATGTCCTGGATGGCGATGACCGCCCCCGAGGCCATCAGTTCGAGACAGGCTTCGAGGAGCAGCTTCTCGGCGAAGGGGTCGCCGACCTGCACGGTCGGGCGCTTGGCCTCCGTGCCCTCGTCGAACTCGGCGGACGCCATGGTGGCGCCGTGGATGCCGTCGCGGCCGGTCTTGGAGCCGAGATAGACGATCGGGTTCCCGACGCCGGCCGCGGCGGCGTAGAAGATGCCGTCCTGCTTGGCGAGGCCCACCGCCATGGCGTTGACGAGGATGTTGCCGTCGTAGCGCCTGTGGAAGCCGACCTGCCCGCCGACGGTGGGCACGCCGAAGGAATTGCCGTAGCCGCCGACGCCCGCCACCACGCCGGAGACGAGGCCCCGGGTGCGGGGATGCTCGGGATCGCCGAATCGCAGCGCGTTCAGGGCGGCGATGGGGCGCGCGCCCATGGTGAACACGTCGCGCAGGATGCCGCCGACGCCGGTCGCCGCGCCCTGGTAGGGCTCGATGAAGCTTGGGTGGTTGTGGCTCTCCATCTTGAAGACGCAGGCCAGCCCGTCGCCGATGTCGATGACGCCCGCGTTCTCGCCGGGGCCCTGGATCACCCACGGCGCCGAGGTCGGCAGGCCGCGCAGGTGCTTGCGCGAGGACTTGTACGAGCAATGCTCGTTCCACATCGCCGAGACGATGCCGAGCTCGGTCAGCGTCGGGTCGCGGCCGATGAGCGCCCGGAAGCGGTCGTACTCGTCCGGTTTGAGGCCGTGCTGGGCCACAAGCTCGGGCGTGATCGGGACATCGTTGCGGAACATGCGGCGGTCTCGACGAACAGGCCTACGACGGCGGACCCGGACAAGGTGCTGGAGTGGGCCGCGACGGATTAGTGCCTTCCTGACCTGCGATGCAACATCTGGGGTGAGTATCGCCTCACGGAACAGGGGATCAGGCGGCCGTGGGATGGGTCAGGAACTCCTTGATCGCCTCGGCGAAACGGTCTCCGTACGCCTCGCGCTTGCGCTCGCCGACGCCGTGGATGCTGCGCATCGCCCAGAGATCCACGGGTTTCTGCCGCGCCATCTCGATCAGCGTGCGGTCCGGGAACACCATGAAGGCGGCGATTCCCTCGGCCCTGGCGATGGTCGCGCGAAGACCACGCAGATGCTGGAACAGCGCCTCGTCCGCCTCGGGCAGGCCCAGTTCCTCGGCCGCGCGGGGTGCGGTGCGGCGGCGCTCGCGGGATTCGGGCTTGGGCTCGGGGTCCGGCCGCAGGGTGATGGGCTCGCGCCCGTAGAGGATGTCCGTGCCCTTCTCGGTGAGGCTGAGGCCGCCATACCCGTCGGCGTTCTCGGCCACCGCCCCGGCCGCGAAGAGCTGGCGCAGGATCGCCCGCCACGCCGCCACCGGCTTGTCGGCGCCGACCCCGAAGGTCTTGAGCCCGTCATGGCCGTTGCGGCGGATCGGGTCGCTCTCCTTGCCGTGCACCACGTCGCAGACATAGGCCGCGCCGAAGCGCTGCCCGGTGCGCACGATGGCCGATAGCAGCTTCTGCGCCGGCACGGTGCCGTCCACGAGTTCCACCCCGTCGCGGCACAGGTCGCAGCGGCCGCACCGCCCGCTGGTCTCGCCGAAATAGGCGAGCAGCGATTGCCGGCGGCAGGAGGCGCCCTCGCACAGCGAGATCATCGCCTCCAGCTTGCGCCGCTCGACCCGGCGGCGCTCGTCGGAGATCTCCTTCTCGTCGATCTGGCGGCGCCGCAGCGCCATGTCGTCGAGGCCGTAGAGCGTGAGAGTGTCGGCGGGCAGCCCGTCGCGGCCGGCGCGGCCGATCTCCTGATAGTAGCCCTCGACGTTGGTCGGCATGTCCGCGTGGATGACGAAACGCACGTCGGGCTTGTTGATGCCCATGCCGAAGGCGACGGTGGCGGTCATCACCATCCCGTCCTCCTGCAGGAAGCGGTCCTGGTTGCGGGCCCGCGTGCCCTGGTCGAGGCCGGCATGGTAGGGCAGGGCGGTGAACCCGTCCTTGCTCAGGGTCTCGGCCAGCTGCTCCGTGCGCTTGCGCGACGAGCAGTAGATGATGCCGCTCTCGGAGCGGCGGTGCCGCAGGAAGCGCTCGATCTGCCGGGACGGGTTGTCCTTCGGCTGGAAGGTCAGGCGGATGTTCGGCCGGTCGAAGGAGTGGACGAAGATCCTCGGGTGCCGCCCCTCGGGGAACAGCCGCTCGGCGATCTCAGCCCGGGTGGCCGCGTCGGCGGTGGCGGTGAGCGCCACGGTCTGGACGTTGCCCAAGGCTTCGCGGGCGCGGGCGATCTCCCTGTATTCGGGGCGGAAATCGTGCCCCCATTGCGAGACGCAATGCGCCTCGTCCACGGCGAGCCGCTGGACCCCGGCCCCGCGCAGGGCCTCCATGCAGCCATCCATGAGGAGGCGCTCGGGGGAGACGAACAGCAGGCGCATCTCCCCTGAGCGGATCGCCCGCCATGCCTCGCGGGATTCGGCCTCCGGCACGGTGGAATTGAGGGTCGCCGCCGGGATGCCGACGCTGCGCATCTGCTGCACCTGATCGTGCATCAGGGCGATGAGCGGCGAGACCACCACGGTCAGCCCGGCATCGACCAGGGCCGGCAATTGGTAGGTCATCGACTTGCCGGAGCCCGTGGGCATCACGGCGAACACGTCCTGCCCGTCGAGGACCGCGCCGATCACCTCATCCTGGCCGGGCCGGAAATCCTCGTAGCCGAAGGTCTCCTTCAGCGCGGCGCGGGCCTCGTCGAGGCGGGTCATCCGGGTTCTCTCAATGTCTGGTATGCTTGCGGCAAGGGGCGGGCGGGCTTACGTTTTTTGCGCTCGCCACGGAGGCAGCCATGCCGCTCACCATCGCCAGCGACGAGGTCGATCGGCTCGCCGAGAAATTGGCATCGCGGACGGGCGTGAGCAAGGCTAAGGCGGTGCGGGTCGCGTTGGTGCACGAACTGGCGCGGACCGGCAAGACGCTCGCCGAGCGCATCCGGCCGATCCAGGACGAGTTGGCACCCTAACCCCAAGACCGGCGTCAAGGCGGACAAGGCGTTCGACGACAATCTGGACGGAGGGCCGTCAAGACAATCGTGAGGGTGCGCGCGAGGCGGCTATCCCCCGCACCGTCATTGCGAACGCAGTGAAGCCATCCAGCAGCGCTACGGTCGGAAACGTCCCGCCTCCCTGGATGGATTCGCTTCGTTCGCAATGACGATGAAGCGGGAAGGGCGGACCCAGCCCCCCTCACCCCCCGTGGAACTCCGCGATGTGCTGGGCCACGATGGCGTCGAACGAGGCGTCCGCCCGGAAGCCCAGTTCCGTCGCGGCCTGGGTGTCGAACGCCTCCGGCCACGTCTCCACGATGCGCAGGACCGCCTCGTCCGGCTCCCGGCGGATCAGGGCGACCGCCTTGTCGCCGGCCGCGCGGCGCAGGGCCTCGATCTCCTCGGCGACCGTCGCGGAGACGCCCGGCATGGTCAGGCTCCGGCGGGTGCCGAGACGGGTGAGGTCGAGCCCCGCCGCGTGGGTGAGGAAGCCCACCGCCGCCGCCGGGCTCGCGAACCAGTGCCGCACCGTGTCCGGCACCGGCAGGCGGGCTTCCTGCCCGGCCAGCGGCTCGCGGATGATGCCGGAGAAGAAGCCCGAGGCCGCCTTGTTCGGCTTGCCCGGCCGGACGCAGATCGTCGGCAGGCGCAGGCCGATCCCGTCGAAGATGCCCCGGCGGGCATAGTCGGCGAGCAGCATCTCGCCCATCGCCTTCTGCGTGCCGTAGGAGGTGGCCGGGCGCAGGATGTGGTCGTCGGGGATCACCCCCGGGAAGGGCGGGCCGAACACGGCGAGCGAGGAGGTGAACACCACCTTCGGCCGGTAGCCCTCGATCGCGCGGATCGCCTCGAACAGGAAGCGCGTGGCGTCGAGGTTCACCCGGTAGCCGAGGTCGAAATTCGCCTCCGCCTCGCCGGAGACCACCGCCGCGAGGTGGAAGATCACCTCCGGCCGGTCGCGCACCGCCGCCTCGGCGGCGCCGGGCCGCGACAGGTCGGCGGCCTCCGCCCGCACCGGGCCGGGCACGCCGTCGGGGGCGGTGGGGGCGACCACATCGAGGAGCGTCAGGCCGGTGAGCGGCTGCCCGCCGACCATCCCCTCGCTCACGAGGGTGTCGACGAGGCGCCGGCCGATCATGCCGGCGGCACCGAGGATCAGAGCGTGCATCGAAACCTCACTGCATCATGTCGAGGGCGCGGGCGAAGAAGTCGGGGCCGCCGAAATTCCCCGACTTGAGGGCGAGCAGCATCGGCTCCGGGCGGCCGGCGCTGCGCAGCACGGGCACGCCGGCCGCGATCTCCGGCCCGACGAGGAAGGCGCGCAGGCCGAGGCGGTCGACGCAGGCGCCGGAGGTCTCGCCGCCTGCGATCACGAGGCGCCGCACGCCCGCCGCGACCAGCCCTTCGGCAATGGCCGAGAGGGCCGCCTCGACGGCATGGCCGGCGGCTTCCGAGCCGTGGCGGGATTGGAGCGCCCGCACCGCCTCCGGCTCGGCCGACGAGGCGATCAGCACCGGGCTCTGCGCGATCCGCTCTCTGGCGAAGGCCAGCGCCTCGGCCACCACCGCCTCCGACTCCGACAACAGCCGTCCGGCATCGAGGCGCAGGACCGGCATCCGGGCTTCCGCCGCCGCGACCTGCCCCAGGGTCGCCTGCGAGCAGCTTCCGGCGAGGCAGGCGGCATGGCCGCCGACCGGCTCGCCCACGGCGGCGCCGGCCGCGTCGCGCGTGCCCCGGCCGTCCTCCGCCAGGGCGCGGGCGAGGCCGAGACCGAGGCCTGAGGCGCCGACCGAGAATCGCCTCGCCACGATGGCGCGGCCCAGCGTTTCGAGGTCGCGGTCGAAGATGGCGTCGGCGATGGCCGCGCCCTTGCCCTCGGCGGCGAGCGCGTCGAGCTTGGCGGCGACGGCCTCCGGCCCCTTCGTGACGGTGGCCATATCGATGAGCCCGACCCCGCTCGCGCTCTGGCGCGACAGCACCCGCACGAGGTTGGCGTCCCGCATCGGGTTGAGGGGGTGGTCCTTGAGCGGGCTCTCGTTCAGGGGCAGGGCGCCGACGAACAGGTTGCCCTGGTAGACGCTGCGGCCCGTCTCCGGGAATGCGGGGGTCACGAGGGCGATGGCCTCGCCGGCCGCCTCCCTCAGGGCGTCCGTGACGGGGCCGATATTGCCCTCGTCCGTCGAGTCGAAGGTCGAGCAGATTTTGAACATCACATGCGCCGCGCCGCGCCCGCGCAGCCACGCCTCCGCCTCCCGCGAGCGGGCGACCGCCTCCGGCGCCGGGATCGAGCGGCTCTTGAGGGCCACCACCACCGCATCCGTCTCCGGCAGCGGGAGGTCGGGGGCGGGGATGCCGATGGTCTGGACCGTGCGCAGGCCCGCCTTGGTCAGGGTGTTCGCGAGGTCCGAGGCGCCGGTATAGTCGTCGGCGACGCAGCCGAGGGCGAGCGGCATCGGGGTCAGGCCTTCCTGTAGGGGGCGAACCAGCCGAGGCCCGCCTCGGTGTTCCCCGCCGGGATGTATTCGCAGCCGACGAACCCGTCGTAGCCGAGCCGGTCGAGTTCCGCGAAGAGGAACGCGTCGTCCATCTCGCCGGTGCCGGGCTCGTGCCGGTCGGGCACGCTCGCGGTCTGCACATGGCCGACCATCGGCATCAGGTCGCGCAGGCGCATGGTCACGTCGCCGTGCAGGATCTGGCAATGGTAGAGGTCGAACTGGAGCTTCAGGTTCGGCAGGGCCAGCTCCCGGATCAGGGCCGCCGCCGCCCCGAAATCGTTGAGGAAATAGCCCGGCATGTTGCGGCTGTTGATCGGCTCCAGCACGAGGTCGAGCCCGGCCGGGGCGAGCTTTTCGGCGGCGTAGGCCACGGCTTTCCGGTAGGCGTCCCGGGCCTGTGGATCCGCCGGGTCGGCGAGCCCGGCCATCAGGTGCAGGCGCTTCACCCCCGTCGCCTCGGCGTAGCGGAGCGCCGTCTCGACGCCCGCCCTCACTTCATCGAACCGGTGAGGAAGCGCCGCCAACCCCCGCTCGCCACTCGCGAAATCCCCCGGTGGCATGTTGAACAGCGCCTGGGTCAGACCGTTCGCGCGCAGGCGCTCGGCGATGGCCTCCGGCGAATGCTCGTAGGGGAACAGGAACTCCACCGCCGCGAACCCCGCCTTGGCGGCGGCCGCGAACCGGTCGAGGAACGGCACCTCGTTGAACATCAGGGTGAGGTTGGCGGCGAAGCGGGGCATGGGTTTCGGACTCCCTGGGTCGAGGACGGCGGTCTACTTCTCTGGCAGCACGGCCCCGGAGACCTGCGCGTAGAGCCTTGCCACGGAGGCATCGTCGTCCCGGCCCATGCCGGCGCCCGAGGCCATCAGGAACATCTGCAGGGCGGCGGCGGCCACCGGCACCGGGTACTTTTCCGCCCGCGCCATGTCCTGCACGATGCCGAGATCCTTCACGAAGATGTCGACGGCGCTCTTCGGGGCGTAATCCGCATCGAGGATGTGCGGCACGCGGTTCTCGAACATCCACGAATTGCCGGCCGACTTCGTGATCACCTCGTAGACGCGCCGCAGGTCGAGGCCCTGCTTGGCCGCGAAGCTCATCGCCTCGCAGGCGGCGGCGATGTGTACCCCCGCCAGCAGCTGGTTGATCATCTTGAACGCCGCGCCTTGCCCCGCTTCGTCGCCGAGTTCGTAGACCGTGCCGGCCATGGCGGTCAGCGCGTCCCGCGCCCCCGCGAACGCCGCCTGCGAGCCCGAGGCGAGGAAGGTCAGTTCCCCCTCGGCGGCGCGCGCGGCGCCGCCGCTCATCGGCGCGTCGAGATAATGCCGGCCGGTCTCCTCCAACTGGGCCGCGAGGCGCCGGGCGATGGCCGGGTCCATCGTCGCGGAGGAGACGAACACCGCCCCCTCCGGCATCGCCGCCGCCGCGCCGTCCGGCCCGAACAGCACCGCCTCGGTCTGGGCGGCGTTCACCACCACCGCGACCACCACCGAGGCGCCCTTCGCCGCCTCGGCGGGGGTGGACGCCGCCTCTCCGCCGGCCTCCCGGAAGCGGGCGACCGCCTCCGGGTTCACGTCGCAGGCCGCGACGGAAAAGCCCGCCCGCAGGAGCGAGGCCGCCATGCCCGAGCCCATCGAGCCCAGGCCGATCACCGCCGCGCGGCGCTGTCCGTTGTCCGTCATCGCGGGCTCCTCACTTGTTCACGAGGCGGGCCGGCACCGCGAACACGCAGGCCGCGCCGAGGACCAGCGTCACCGCCAGCACGTACATGCCGGCGGCGGTGCTGCCGGTGTAGTCGCGCAGCGCCCCGATGGCGTAGGGGCCGGCGAAGCCCGCGAGGTTGCCCACCGAGTTGATGAGGGCGATGCCCGCCGCCGCGCCCGCGCCGCTGAGGAAGGCGGTCGGCAGCGACCAGAACAGGGGCGAGCAGGCGAGCACGCCGCCGGCCGCCACCGAGAGCGCCGCGATGGCGACGACCGTGTCGGTGCTGGAGGCCGAGACCGTGAAGCCCACCGCGCCGATCAGCGCCGGGATGATGAGGTGCCAGCGCCGCTCGCGGAACCGGTCGGCGCTGCGGCCGAGGGCCACCATCACCACCGTCGCCACGAGGAACGGGATCGCGCTCACGAGGCCGATGTTGAAGTTGCCCTGGATGCCCGACGCCTTGACGATGGTCGGCACCCAGAAGGCGAGCCCATACTGCCCGGCCACGAACAGGAAGTAGATCAGGCTCATGAACCACACGCGGCCGTTGCGGAACACGGTGGCGAGGGAGTGCGGGCTGTCGGTCTTGGTGCGCTCCTCGGCGGCGATGTCGCGCTCCAGCACCTGCCGCTCGGCGGTGTCGAGCCACTTCGCCTCGGCGGGGCGGTTGTCGAGGTAGAACAGCACCGCGATGCCGACGAGGACGGCGGGAATCGCTTCCAGCAGGAACATCCACTGCCAGCCGGACAGGCCGTGGGTCTCGTGGAACGTGTCCATGATCCAGCCCGAGAGCGGGTTGCCGAACACGCCTGAGACCGGGATCGCCGCCATGAACACGGTGATCACCCGCGCCCGGCGGTGGGAGGGGAACCACGAGGTCACGTAGAGGATGACGCCCGGATAGAACCCGGCCTCGGCCAGCCCGAGGAGGAAGCGCATCGCGTAGAAGCTCGCCTCCGAGTTCACGAACACGAACGCCCCGGAGATCAGGCCCCAGGTGATCATGATCCGCGCGATCCAGACCCGCGCGCCGACCCGGTGGAGGATGATGTTCGAGGGCACCTCGAACAGGAAGTAGCCGAGGAAGAAGATGCCCGCGCCGAGGCCGTAGGCGGTCTCGGAGAAGCCGAGCTCCTTCGACATCTGCAGCTTGGCGAAGCCGACATTCACCCGGTCGAGATAGGCGACGATGTAGCAGAGCATCAGGAACGGCACGAGCCGCCAGAAGACCTTGGCGTAGGTCCTGTCGATGAAGCCCTTGTCGCTGGACGCGGTGCTCCCCGGCGCCGCGGCGGCCTGCACTGGCATGGCTGTGTCCCTCCCTCGCCCCCCGTTGTGGGTGGGCCGATCCACCGCTCCCCGGCGGCTGTGAATCGCGCTATATCTCTCTTTGGCAGCGCTGCCAATTCTGTTGTGAAACAAAATGCAGCCCTGTATGCCGGTCCCGGGGAAGGGCGCCGGGAGGGTGCGGGGATGACAGGGTTCGACCCGCCGGGACGGCTCGTGACGCTCACCGACGTGGCGCGGGAGGCCGGCGTCGGCGAGAGCACGGTCTCGCGGGTGCTGCGCAACCACGGTTCCTATTCGAAGCGCGCGGGCGAGCGGGTGGCGGAGGCCGTGGCCCGCCTCGGCTACGTGCCGAACCGGCTGGCGGGGAGCCTCGCCGGGGGCGGGGCGGGCACGGGGTCGGGCCTCGTCGGGGTGGTGATCCCCTCGCTCGCCAACATCGTGTTCCCGGACCTGCTGCGCGGCCTCACGGCGGCCCTCGACGGCACGGGGATGCAGAGCGTCGTCGGCGTCAGCGAATACGATCCCGACCGGGAGGAGGCGCTGGTCGCCGCGCTCCTGTCCTGGCGGCCGGAGGCCCTGCTGCTCACCGGGCTGGAGCATAGTCCCGGCACGGTGAGCCTCGCCCGCGCGGCGGGGGTGCGGGTGGTGGAGATGATCGACACGGACGGGGAGGGGATCGACCGGGTGGTCGGCTTCTCGAACCGGGCGGCGGGGGAGGCGAGCGCCCGGCATCTCCTGGCCCGGGGCTACCGGCGGATCGGCTATATCGGCCTCGATCCGGGGAGCGACCTCCGAAGCGGCAAGCGGCTCGCGGCCTTCGAATCGGTGCTGGCGGAGGCGGCCCTGTCCCTCGCGGGGCGGGAGGTCCGGGAGGGCCGGTCCTCGGCCGCCATGGGCCGGGCGGGGTTCGAGGCGCTGCTGGCGCGCCACCCGGACCTCGACGCGGTGTATTTCGCCAACGACGACATGGCGCTCGGCGGCTGGTTCGCCTGCCTCGCGGCGGGGCTCGCGGTGCCGGAGCGGATCGCCCTGTTCGGCTTCAACGGGCTCGACTTCACGGAGGCGATGCCCCAACCCCTCTCGACGATCCGCACGCCGCGCCTCGCCATCGGGCGCGAGGCCGCCGCCTGCCTCACGGGCGACGGCCCGGCCCGGATCGACCTCGGATTCGACCTCATCGAAGGAGCCACCGCATGAGCGAGGAAGCCCGCCTGCGCGAGGAGATCTGCCGCTACGGCCGGTCCCTGTTCGAGCGCGGGCTGACGCCCGGCTCCTCGGGCAACATCTCGCTCCGCCTGCCCGACGGCGGCTGGCTGGTGACGCCGACCAACGCGTCGCTGGGCTTCCTCGACCCGGCGCGGATCTCGCGCCTCGACGGGGCGGGGCGGCTCCTGTCCGGCGACAAGCCGACGAAGGAGATCCCCCTCCACACCGCCCTCTACGAGAGCCGGGGGAGCGCGAAGGCCATCGTGCACCTGCACTCGACGCACGCGGTGGCGGTGTCGATGCTGCCGGAGATCGACCCGAAGGCGGTGCTGCCGCCGATGACGCCCTATTACCTGATGCGCACCGGGGGCACGGCTCTGGTCCCCTACTTCCGCCCCGGCGACCCGGCGGTCGCGGACGCGATCCGGGGCTTGGCCGGGCGCTATTCCTCGGTGCTGCTGGCCAACCACGGGCCGGTGGTGGCGGGCGATAGCCTGGAGGCGGCGGTCTTCGCCACGGAGGAACTGGAGGAGACGGCCAAGCTCTACCTCCTCCTGCGCAACCTCAACCCGCGTCACCTGTCACCGGGGCAGGTGCAGGACTTGGTGAGCCATTTCGGGCTGACCCTGCCGGAGCATCACGGGCACGATCACGGGTGAGGGACGACCCTCTCGCGTCGCGTGGGGCAAGAGGACACCGAAACCCTCGCCCCGCCTCATCCTGAGGTGCCCGCGTCAGCGGGCCTCGAAGGAGGGCTCCAGGGATCGCAGCGCCGTCTGGAGCCCTCCTTCGAGGCGGCTATCGCCGCACCTCAGGATGAGGGTGGAGGGGCGGGCGCCAGCCGCCGGCTTCGCCTCTCCCCGAGGGGGCGTAAATTGCGTCGCTTCGCTCGCGAAGACGGAAGGCGCAACATGAACCGAGTTTCCCCGGAAAAACTCTAATAAGAAACCTATCGCTTCAGGATGTGTTCGTACGGCGATTTCTTGAGATAACTTTTAAATTGCCAAGCCGGGTCTTCAACGTTGATCAAGTAACCCAGCCTTTCCCCAATCCATTTTTTAGCCAAAAAATTTGTCAGAATGGCAAAAACAAATGTGTCCGAATTGTTGTTTATATTTACGATTTTTAGACCATTATCAGCTGCATAGGCAGCTAATGGGCCGAAAAGCCAGCCCATTTCACTGCCGCGCTGGATCGGTTGCTTGCTGTCCAGGTAGGCGAGAATGGATTCAACCTGATCCTGCGGCATGGGGCCAACAAGTGGTTTCATTAGTTTTTCAAATTCTTCCAGTATAGATGAATAATCTTCCGACCAGTCTATATATTTCACAAGGCCATAATGATCGCATTTATCTATAAAAATAGCCCATCTAACTTCATCGATCTTCGAGTGCTTATCTACTCCCGACCATTCAAGTAACGATCGTGAATCTTCGGGGCGGCTTAAAGACTGAATGTAGTCTCCACAAGCCTCTGGCGCACCGTATAAATCTGCAAGATCACTCAGAAATTCGTAACGACGATTTATTGAATTTCGTGACCGTCTCTCTTCCCGCCAGATAAGAATTAAGATTATACCTATCGTGAGGCACGATACTGCCTGTAAAGCCATGCGCTGATCCCCTCCCCTCTGCTGCCCAAGCCTCGCACGTCTTGGGCTTGAGAGGCGGTAGCAAGAAGCAGAGGGGATTTTATACGAGCCTTGTCTTCAAGATCAGCGCTGTGCACGAGGCTATCGCACCGCTATCCCCCACTGATGAAGTGGCGATTCAACCCTCGATCTTCGAGAAGTCGGCGACCTCCCGCGTGGCGGCGCGGAGCGCGTTGAGGAGCGCCAGGCGGTTCTCGCGGAGCTTCGGGTCGTCCGCGTTGACGGTGACGTCCGTGAAGAACGCATCGACCGGGGCGCGCAGCGTCGAGAGCGCCCGCATGGCGCCGGCGAAATCCTCCGCCGCGACCGCCTTCGATGCCTCCGCGCGGGCCGACTGCAAGGCCTCGGCCAGCGCCCGCTCCGCCGGCTCGCCGGAGGCCGCGAGGGCGGAATCGGGCGCGGCGTTGTAGGCGCGGCCGTCCTTCTTCTCCTCGATGCGCAGGATGTTGGCCGCGCGCTTGTAGCCCGCGAGCAGGTTCTTGCCGTCCTCGGTCTCCAGGAACTTCTGCAGCGCCTCGACCCGGCGGGCGATGAGCAGCAGGTCGTCCTGGCCGGGCAGGGCGAAGACCGCGTCCACGAGGTCGTGCCGGGCGCCCATGTCCCGCAGGGTGATCTTCAGGCGGTCGGCGAAGAAGGCGAGAAGGTCGAAGCTCTTGTCGCCAACTGAAAGAGTTCCAACAAGACTTGGCCGGCCTGCCATTTTGTCAAGGGCGACTCGATGAATATCATTTCCGACAAGCGCTGAATGCTTGTTGAAAATGCTATAGAGTTTTAACCGCTTGCCTTCGAGAACATACCGAATAACACCCAAAGCCGCCCGCCGGAGCGCATAGGGGTCCTTGCTACCGGTGGGCTTCTCGTCGATGGCCCAGAAGCCGACCAGCGTGTCGAGCTTGTCGGCCAGCGCCACCGCGATGGCGACGGGGTCGCTCGGCACCCGGTCGGAGGGGCCGAGCGGCTTGTAATGGTCGCCGAGCGCGGTCGCGACGCTGGGCGGAAGGCCTTCCAGCGCCGCGTATTTCGCGCCCATCAGGCCCTGCAACTCGGGGAACTCGCCGACCATCTCGGTGACGAGGTCGGCCTTGGCCAGCCGCGCCGCCTGCTCGGCGAGCGCGGGGTCGGCGCCGACGAGGGGCGCTAGTTCCTTCGCGAGCGCCGCGATGCGAGCCACCCGCTGCCCCTGCGTCCCGAGCTTTTCGTGGAAGACGATGTTGTCGAGCTTCGGCAGGCGGTCTTCCAACCGGATCGCCTTGTCGGTCTCCCAGAAGAACTTGGCATCCGAGAGCCGCGCCCGCACCACCCGCTCGTTACCGGCGGTGATGGCCAGACCGCCGTCGCTGGCGACGAGGTTCGAGACGAGGATGAAGGCCGGGGCCAGTTCCTCGGAGCCGGCTGTCCGCAGGACGAAGCACTTCTGGTTGGCGCGGATCGTGGCGCGGATCGCCTCGGCGGGGATGTCGAGGAACGCCTCGTCGAAGGAGCCGAGCAGCACGACCGGCCATTCGACCAGCCCGGCGACCTCCTCCAGCAGGCCCTCGTCCTCGACGAGTTCAAGGCCGCGGGCGAAGGCGAGGTCGCGGGCGTCGTGCAGGATCACGTCCTTGCGGCGGTCCGCGTCGAGGATGACCTTCGCCTTCTCCAGCGCCTGGATATAGTCGTCGAAGCGGCGGACCTCGATCGGGCCGGGCGCCAGGAAGCGGTGGCCGTAGGTCGTGGTCCCGGCCTTGATCCCGCCGACCTCGAAGGGGACCACCTCCGGCGTCTCGGTCTCGGGGCCGAAGGTCGCCACGATGGATTGCAGCGGGCGCACCCAGCGCAATGCGCCGGGCTGGGCCGAGGCCACGCCCCAGCGCATCGCCTTCGGCCAGGGGAAGCTCTTGACGATCTCCGGCAGGATCTCGGCGAGCACGTCCAGCGTCTCGCGCCCGGCCTTCTCGATCACCGCGAGGTAGAACTCGCCCTTCTTCGGGTCGGTGATCGTAGTCGCCTGATCGAGGCTCGTGAGCCCGGCGCTCTTGAGGAAGCCCTGGATCGCGGCCTCGGGGGCGCCGACGCGGGGGCCGCGCCGCTCCTCGCGCACGGCCTCGCCGCGCGCCGGCAGGCCGGCGACGTGCAGGGCGAGGCGGCGGGGCGTCGCGAAGGCCTTGGCGCCCTCGTAGAGGAAGCCGCGCGCCACGAGGGCGTCGGTGACGAGCTTCCGGAGATCCTCGGCCGCGCGCCGCTGCATGCGGGCGGGGATCTCTTCCGAGCGGAGTTCGAGCAGGAGGTCGGGCATGGCGCGGCCATATCGCCGCGCCGCAACCCTGTCGAGGGCTCAGGCCGGCCTCAGCGCGCCTCGCCCTTCAGGATGGTGGAGAGCTGCCACTTCCGGTCGCCGATGGAATGGGCGTCCGAGACCCGCCACGCCCCATCCTCGCGCACGAGGTCGTAGACGATGGACTTCGCGCCGTCGCCGCCCTTGCGCTGGACCGTGACCTTCGCCTGGTCCGTGCCCTCGGTGGCCTCCTTGAAGGTGAGGTTCTTCACCGTGTCGGGCTTCATCGGCTCGCCGTTGAGGCGGAAGTCGAAATCGAGGTTGCCGGTGGCACCGTTCGCCTGCTTCGCGTCCGCGTCGAACAGCCCCTGCAGGCGCTTGGTGTAGACGGCCGAGTGATTCGGGTGCGGCTCGGCATAGAGCTTCTTCACCACGGCCTCCGGGCCGGGCTCGGCAGCGAGCGCCGGGGCGAGGCCCAGCGCGAGGAAGCCGAGGGCGAAGGCGGTCTGTTTCATGATGCAAATCCCGCTGTGAGAGGCGCCGGAGACGCCTGCCTGAGCGGGGTGTGGAACGCGCGAGGGGCCAACGGGCTCCCTTGAGGCTGTCTCAGCAGTCCGATCTTCCGGCAGCAGGCGCCGGTTGCGGAGGGGGGATTCGAAAGCAGGATTCGGGACGCCCGCCTCCCAGGTCGCCTCGTATCACGGGTCGAACCCACGGGAGGCTCGTCATGCCGCCAGCAATGAATCGCACGATGTCGACGCCCGAATGGGCGATGCTCCTCAGCCTTTCGGTGCTTTGGGGCGGATCGTTCTTCTTCACGCATGTCGCGCTCTCCGCCCTGCCGCCGCTCTCGCTCGTCGTTCTGCGTGTCGGCCTCGCTGCTCTGATCCTGAATGCGGTCGTGCCAGTGCTCGGCCTCGCGATGCCGCGTGGCATCGAGGTTTGGACGGCCTTCCTCTTCATGGGCCTGTTGAACAACGTGGTGCCCCTCAGCCTCATCGTCTGGGGGCAGACGCACATCGCCTCCGGACTCGCCGCGATCCTGAATGCCACCACGCCACTGTTCGCCGTCCTCGTCGCCCATGTGGGCACGTCCGACGAGAGGATGACAGGCAAGCGGCTGGCGGGCGTCCTCGTCGGCCTCGCCGGCGTCGTCGTGATGGTGGGGCCGGTCGTCCTCTCGGGCTTTGGGACCAATCTGCTGGCGCAAGTGGCCGTCCTCGGCGCGGCCCTATCCTACGCCTGCGCAGGCGTCTTCGGCCGACGCTTCCGTCGGATGGGTGTTCCGCCGCTTGCGACGGCGGCGGGGCAGGTCACGGCGTCCACGATCCTGCTTCTGCCCATCGTCCTCATGGTGGATCGACCCTGGACGCTCGCCATGCCGGGCGCATCGGTGTGGGGCGCGATCGCGGGGGCGGCGGCCTTGTCGACTGCTCTCGCCTACGTGCTGTACTTCCGGATCCTGGCGACGGCGGGAGCGACGAACCTGCTCCTCGTCACCTTCCTGATCCCGGTGTCGGCCATCCTCGCAGGGGCTCTCGCGCTGGGGGAGAGGCTTGATCCGCGTCATGGCCTCGGCATGGCGCTGATCGGTTGCGGACTTGCCGCCATCGATGGGCGCCTCTTGGCCATGGGCCGGCATCGGCGACGGCTTCCGCCCGAGATCTATCAGGGGCGGGACATCTGACGAGGCGGATCCGCTTACGCCCCGCCGCCCGCCGTCTTCAGCCACGCCGCGCCGCAGGCCTTGGCGAGTTCCCGCACCCGCAGGATGTAGCTCTGGCGCTCCGTGACCGAGATCACCCCGCGCGCGTCGAGCAGGTTGAAGACGTGGCTCGCCTTGATGCACTGGTCGTAGGCCGGCTGCACCATGCGGTGGCGTTCGCCCTCGTTCGGCGCACCCGCGTCGAGATAGGCGCGGCAGGCGGATTCCGCGTCGGTGAACTGGCGGAACAGCATCGTCGTGTCCGCCGCCTCGAAGTTGTGCCGGGAGTATTCCTGCTCGGCCTGCAGGAAGACGTCGCCGTAGGTGACGCGGTCCTCGCCCTCGGCGCCGTTGAAGTCGAGGTCGTAGACGTTCTCGACGCCCTGCACGTACATGGCGAGCCGTTCCAGGCCGTAGGTCAGCTCCCCCGCCACGGGGGCGCATTCGAAGCCCGCGACCTGCTGGAAGTACGTGAACTGGCTCACCTCCATCCCGTCGCACCAGCATTCCCAGCCGAGGCCCCAGGCGCCCAGCGTCGGGCTCTCCCAATCGTCCTCCACGAAGCGGATGTCGTGCAGCTTCAGGTCGACGCCGATCGCCGCCAGGGAGGCGAGGTAGAGTTCCTGCAGGTTCGGCGGGTTCGGCTTCAGGATCACCTGGAACTGGTAATAATGCTGCAGCCGGTTCGGGTTCTCGCCGTAGCGCCCGTCCTTCGGCCGGCGGGAGGGCTGCACATAGGCGGCCTTCCACGGCTTCGGCCCCAGCGCCCGCAGGGTCGTGGCCGGGTGGAACGTGCCCGCGCCGACCTCCATGTCGTAGGGCTGCAGGATCACGCAGCCCTTGTCCGCCCAGTAGGTCTGGAGCGCCAGGATCAGCCCCTGGAAGGATCGGTTGGGAGTGGGCGCGGCGCTCGGCATGCTCGGTCGGTGCTTTCGGACTCGGCCGGGGGTCTAGGAGAGCGGGGCCGTCGGCGCAAGGCGGGGCGGGCGCCCTATGGCGCCGGCACGAACCGTCAAGATTGCTGCGACGACCGGAACCGGGACGCCCACAGCCAAGTTATTCGCGCAACCAGGGGTTATCCGGCGCCCGATGTGCTGCCGAATGTTGCGGAAATGGACCATGACCACGTCGCCCAGGAAGTCGTTCGCCCGTCGTAACCTTGCCCTCGTCGCCACCCTCGCCCTCTCGGCGATGGCCGCGACGCCCGTCGTGATGAATGCGAGCCGCGCGCTGGCGACCTCGGACGACCCCGTCCCCGCCGCGACGCTCCGCGTGGAGCCGGTGGAGGTCGCCCCCATCGCCCCGGTCGCCAAGCCGGCGTGCCCGCACAAGGTGCGCGTCGTCTACGGCAGCTACGGCACGCCGGAGGGCTGCGCCGCCCTCCGCTAAGCCTCAACCGTGCCCGGCGGCCTCCCCCGAGAGCCGCCGGAGATGCAATTCCTCGAGGTCGAGTTCGGCCTCGATGGCCCTCAGCACCGAGCCGTGGATGCGGCCCTCCCGGTGCAGGGCGGCGAGGGCGGCCCGCCCGGCCCGGACGGCCCCGAGCGCGGCCAGCATGTGCGCGTCGCGCTCCACTTCGGCCACGGAGCGCTCGTCGCGCAGGCGCGATGTCGCCCAGACCCGGCGGCGATATTGCTCCACCAGCACCGGGTGGCGGTGCTCGCCCGAGTCGGGGGCCAGCAGGGTTTCCAGGGCGGCGAGCCCGGCCTCGTTCACCGCGACGCGGGCCATGGCGGCGTCGAGATGCCCGTCCGGCAGGCTCGTGCGCGCGTCGAGGCGCAGGCGCCGGATCAGTGGGCCCAGCGTCGTGCCCTGCACCAGCACCGTGAACAGGATCACCGCGAAGGCGGCCAACAGGATCGGGTCGCGGCCGGGGAAGCCGAGCGGCAGGGCGAGCGCCGCCGCCAGCGTCACGACCCCGCGCATCCCCGCCCAGCCGACCACCAGTGGGATCGCCGGGCGGAGCGCGGGGAGGGGGTCCCGCCAGGGCCGGGGCAAGAGCCGCGACAGGTAGACGGCGGGGAACACCCAGGCGAGCCGCGCCGCGACGCAGGTGGCCGTCGCTGCCAGCGCCAGGGGCAGGCCGGCGATGAGCGCGTCCGCGCTGCCGCCCATCCGGTCGAGCACGCCGCGCAGCGCCAGCCCGATCAGCACGAAGACCAGCGCCTCCAGCACGAACACCACGAAGCCCCACACGGCCAGCGCATGCGTGCGGGTGCGGGCGTCGAAGGTCTCGTGCTCGCGGCCTCCGAGCATCAGGCCGCAGGCCACCACGGCGAGGACGCCGGAGGCGTGGATTTCCTCCGCCGCGAGATAGGCGAGGTAGGCGACGAGGAAGGTGACGATCGTGGCCGCGTTGGCATCGTGAAGGCGGGCGACGACCCGCGTGGCGACGAAGCCGAGGGCCACGCCCACCGCGACGCCCGCCACGGCGAGCCACGCGAAGCTGCCGAGCGCCGCCCAGGCATCGAAGGCGCCGGTGAGGGCGGCGGCCACCGCGAAGCGGTAGAGCACGAGGCCGGAGGCGTCGTTCACGAGGCTCTCGCCTTCGAGGACGGTGACGGTCTTGCGCGGCAGCGTCACCCGCGCGAGCACCGCCTTGGCCGAGACGGCATCCGGCGGCGAGACGATGGCGCCCAGCGCGAAGCAGGCGGCCCAGGGCAGGCCGGGGGCGACCGCATGGGCGACCACCCCGACGACCAGCGTCGTGAACAGCACGGCCCCGAGGGACAGGGAGAGAATCGGCCTGATCGCGGCGCGAAAATCCCGCCAGACGGTGAAATAGGCCGATTCGAGCAGGAGCGGCGGCAGGAACAGGACCAGGATCAGGTTCTGGGTCGAGGTCGAAGGCCGGCAGGCCCGGCGCGACGGCGAGCGCCATGCCGCCGACCACGAGGGCCACGGCGGGCGGCAGGCCGAGCCGGCTGGCGACCAGGGACAGGACCAGCGCGGCCGCGAGCAGCGCGAGCACCAGTTCGAACAGGGCGACGGGTGTCATCCCCCCGCTGTGGACGCGGCGGCGCTTCGGAGCAAGCCTCCTCGGTGTCCGGCCGGGAAGCCGGACATCCCTACCACGACCTCATCCTGAGGTGCGGCGTCGGCCGCCTCGAAGGAGGGCGAGGGAAGGAGGCTCCCTCCCGGCGGAACTCTCAGAGCGCGCCTTCGCGGATCGCGCCGGGGTCGGCGAGCGCGTGCAGGAGCCTCGCGGCGCTGTGGGCGAAGCGGAGCGTCACCGCCTTGCGCCGGGGGCCGCTGAGGGCATGCTCGGGCGCCTCGCGCAGGATCGCGGCACCGTAGGCGTCGGCGACGATCAGGCCGCATTCCTCGGGGATCAGGTCTTCCGGCACGTCGTCGGGGATGGCGAAGAAGAACCGGTCGCAGAAGTCCCGGTAATCCGGCCATTTCCGGTCGGCGCGGAAATCGGCCACGCTCGACTTGATCTCCACGATGGTGAGCCGCCCGGCGCCGCAGAGGGCGATCACGTCGGCCCGGCGGCCGTTCACCAGGGAGAATTCCGGCAGGGTCACGCAGCCCATTTCCGAGAACAGCCGCCGCACCCCGCGCTGGATCCGCAGGGCGGTGGGGGATTGGCGCCGGTCCGGGGGGAGGATCAGCGCGGGTTCTGATGTGGCGGTGGGGCTGGCGGTGGATGTCATGACCGAATCGGTATCGTGCCGAATCGGGACATGGTGAAGGCGCACGCCGGCCGCGTCACCTGCGGCGCGGCATCACGCGGCTCACTTCTCGAACCATGCGAGCAGCCCGGCGCCGGGCGCCAGCAGCACGAAGGCCCAGACCAGCGCCGAGGCGACGTTGGCGAACTGGAAGGGCAGGCGGCTCATGCCGAGCACCCCGGCCAGCAGCGGCACGAGGGCCCGCGCCGGGCCGAAGAAGCGCCCGAGCGCCACGGCGGCGACGCCCCAGCGCTGGATGAAGCCCTCGGCCTTGGCGGTCATCTCGGGGTAGCGGCTCAGGGGCCATTTCTGCTTGGCGCCCGGCCCCAGCCAGTGCCCGAACTCGTAGGAGACCCAATCGCCCAAGGCCGCCCCGACGGCGGCGCCGATCACCACCGGCCAGAAGGCGAGCCCGGCCCCGCCGACCAGCGCGCCCACGGCCACGAGGATCACCGTCGCGGGGACGAAGATCGAGAGGACGGCGATCGATTCGCAGAAGGCGAGCCCGGCCGCGATCAGCGGTGCCCAGGCCTTGTGGGTCTCGACGAAGGCCATCGTCGAATCCTTGAGGGCTTCGATGTCCATGGGGGCGGAAAACTCTCCTTACGTCGGTCCCATCTGAGTCCGACATGGCTGCCCGGCAAGTCCGGGGATGCGAAGGCGCGTGGAACGGGCTAACCACGGCGTGTCGAGGAGCCTTTCCGTGAACGTCCTCTCCATCCAGTCCCACGTCGCCTACGGCCATGTCGGCAACGCCTCGGCGGTGTTCCCGATGCAGCGGCTCGGGGTCGAGGTGTGGCCGGTCCACACCGTGCAGTTCTCCAACCACACCGGCTACGGTGCTTGGCGGGGCGAGGTCTTCGCCGCCGAGACGATCCGCGACGTGGTGCGGGGCGTGGGCGAGCGCGGGGCGCTGGCCCGCTGCGACGCGGTGCTCTCCGGCTACATGGGCTCGGCCGCCATCGGCGAGGCGATCCTGGAGGCGGTGGCCGCCGTGCGCGCCGAGAACCCGGCCGCCCTCTATTGCTGCGATCCCGTGCTCGGCGACACGGAGGAGGGCGTCTACGTCCGCCCCGGCATCACCGAGTTCATGCGCGAGCGCGCCGTGCCCGCCGCCGACATCCTCACCCCGAACCAGTTCGAGCTGAACCTCCTCACCGGCCTGCCGAGCGGCACCCTGGACGAGGCGCGCGCCGCCATCGCCGCCCTGCAGGCGCGGGGGCCGAAGGTGGTGGTCGTGACCTCGGCGGCCACCGCCGAGACGCCCGCCGACCGCATCGACCTGCTGGCCGGGGAGGGCGGGCGGCTGTTCCGGGTGCGCACCCCGCGCCTCGACCTCGCGATCAACGGCGCGGGCGATTGCATCGCCGCCCTGTTCCTCGTCCACTACGCCAGGGAGCGCTCCGCCGCCCTGGCGCTGGAGAAGGCGGCGGCCTCGGTCTACGGCCTGTTGCGCGCCACCGCCGAGGCGGGCTCGCGGGAGATCCTCACCGTGGCCGCGCAGGACGAGTTCGTCGCCCCCTCCGCCGTGTTTCCCGCCGAGGCGGTCTGAGGACGGCCCCCACCAGAGAGGTGTTGCCATGACGCGCCGCTTCGCCACCCTCGACGTGTTCACCACGCAGCCGCTCGCCGGGAACCCCCTCGCGGTGGTCCTCGACTCCGAGGGTCTCGACGGGGCGGCGATGCAGGCCATCGCCAGGGAGTTCAACCTGTCGGAGACGGTGTTCGTGCTCCCGCCGGACGAGCCCCGCCACCGGGCGCGCTTGCGCATCTTCACCCCCGCCCGGGAACTGCCCTTCGCCGGCCATCCCACCGTCGGCACGGCGGTGCTCCTCGCCCTGCGGGATCCGCCCGGCGCCGACGCCCGCGCCTTCGGCCTGGAGGAGGGGATCGGCATCGTGCCCTGCGTCGTCGAGACCCTGCCCGACGGCACGGGCGGCCGCGCCCGGTTCAAGCTGCCTGCCCTGCCCGAGTATCTCGGGCCGGGGCCGGAGCCGGAGGGGCTGGCCGCCCGCCTCGGCCTGGAGCCGGGGGAGATCGGCTTCGGCCGCCACCGCCCGAGCCGGCACGGGGCGGGGCCGCGCTTCACCTGCGTGCCGGTCGCCTCGGCCGCGCGCCTCGACGCCGCCCGCCCCGCCGCCGCGCCGGAGGAGGGCGACGGGCTCTATCTCTACGCCCCCGACCCGGAGGGGACGGGCCTCGCCTTCCGCACGCGGATGTTCGCCCCCCGGATGGGCGTGCCGGAGGACCCCGCCACCGGTTCGGCGGCGGCGGCCTTCGCCGGGGTGCTGATGCAGTTCGAGGCGCTGGGCGACGGAATCCACGACATCGCCATCGCCCAGGGGCAGGCGATGGGCCGCCCGAGCACCATCGCCCTGCAGATCGACATCGTGGCCGGTGCCCTGCGCTCGGTGGAGATCGGCGGCGCGGCGGTCCTCGTGTCGGAGGGCACCCTGCGTGCCTGACGGTTTCCGGACCACGCGGCTGCGGGGGATCGAGGGGCGCCTCGTGCCCTACGAATGGCCCTGGGCGCGGGACAACGCGGAGCGGATCGCCGCCCATTGGGAGCGGCGCCGCGCGGCGCGGCCCGCGCTATTCGACGGCATCGTCCTCCTGTCCTGCGCCTGCACCGTCGAGGGCGGGGTCGCCCGTGTCGACCTGTTCGAGGCGCGGTTCTCGCAATTCGTGGCCTATCGCGACGGCGGGGCCTTCGACGGCGCGGTCGCCAACGCCTTCGCGGCCATCGTGCCCTGGGGCGCGGACGGGGCGGTGCTGGTGGGCGAGATGGGCGCCCACACCGCCAATGCCGGCCAGCTCTACTTCCCCTGCGGCACCCCCGACCGGGACGACCTGCGGGGCGAGACGGTCGATCTCGCGGGCAGCGCGGCGCGGGAATTCACCGAGGAGACCGGGCTGTCGCTGCCGGACGACCCGGCGGGCGAGTGGATCCTCCTCGACGGGGAGGGGCAACTCGCCTTCCTGCGCCCCGTGCGATTCCCCGAGGCGGGCGAGGCCCTGCGCGCGTGGGCCGAGGCCCACCGCCGGGCGGAGGCCGACCCGGAACTCGCCGCCCTGCGCCTCCTGCGGGGGCCCGCCGACCTCGATCCGCAGCGCATGCCGGGCTTCGTGCGGGTCTATCTGGCGGGCGCCTTCGGCTAGATCGGACCCGCACCAAATTTTCGCCGGGTGGCGGGGAGCTTCGCCGTGTCCGGCACGTTCCCGCACTGCCCCCGCCGTGACGTGGCGGGCCGAGCACCGGAGACCCCATGTCCGATTCCCCTCGTTCGACGTTTCAGGCCCGTGCGGCCCGCTCGCGCATCCTGGAGGGTCTGCCCTATCCGCTCGGTGCCACCTGGGACGGGCTGGGGGTGAACTTCGCCGTGTTCTCGGCCTACGCCACCAAGGTCGAACTGTGCCTATTCGACGACCAGGGCGAGCGCGAGATCGAGCGGATCGAACTGCCCGAATACACGGACGAGATCTGGCACGGCTACCTGCCCGACGCCCGCCCCGGCACGATCTACGGCTTCCGCGTCCACGGCCCCTACGAGCCCACCGCCGGGCACCGGTTCAACCCGAACAAGCTCCTCATCGACCCCTACGCCAAGGGTCTCGTCGGCTCCATCACGTGGAACCCGGCCCTGTTCGGCTACAAGATGGAAACCGGCGACGACACCACCTTCGATGACCGCGATTCCGCCGCGTATACCCGCCGCTCGCGGGTGATCGACCCCGCCTTCACCTGGGGCCGCCACCAGAAGCCGAACGTGCCGTGGGAGCGGACCATCATCTACGAGGCCCATGTGAAGGGCCTCACCAAGCTCCACCCGAAGGTGCCGGAGAAGCTGCGCGGCACCTATGCCGGCCTCGGCACGCCGGAGGTGCTCGACTACATCAAGAGCCTCGGCGTCACGTCGGTGGAATTGTTGCCGGTTCACTCCTTCGTGCAGGACGATTACCTGCAGGAAAAGAACCTCGTGAACTATTGGGGCTACAACACCATCTCGTTCTTCACCCCCGCCCGGCGCTACGCGGCGGTGCCGGACTTCGCCTTCTCCGAGTTCAAGGAGATGGTCTCCCGCCTGCACGGGGCGGGCCTCGAAGTGATCCTCGACGTGGTCTACAACCACACGGCCGAGGGCAACGAGAAGGGGCCGACCCTCTCGTTCAAGGGCATCGACAACGCCTCGTACTACCGGCTGCTGCCGAACGAGAAGCGCTACTACATCAACGACACCGGCACCGGGAACACGTTCAACCTCTCGCATCCGCGCGTGCTGCAGCTCGTCACCGATTCGCTACGCTACTGGGCGACGGAGATGCGCGTCGACGGCTTCCGCTTCGACCTCGCCACGATCCTCGGCCGCGAGCCCTACGGCTTCGACGAGGGCGGCGGCTTCCTCGACACCTGCCGCCAGGACCCGGTGCTGAACTCGGTGAAGCTCATCGCCGAGCCGTGGGATTGCGGGCCGGGCGGCTATCAGGTCGGCGGCTTCCCGCCGGGCTGGGCCGAGTGGAACGACCGGTTCCGCGACGACGTGCGCGGCTACTGGAAGGGCGACGGCGGCCTCTTGCCGGACATGGCGGCGCGGGTCAGCGGCTCGGCGGACAAGTTCGACAAGCGCGGCCGCAAGCCGTGGGCGAGCGTCAACTTCCTCACCGCCCATGACGGCTTCACCCTGCACGACACGGTCGCCTACAACGACAAGCACAATGAGGCCAATGGCGAGAACAACCGCGACGGGCACTCGCACAACCTCTCCTACAATTACGGGGTCGAGGGCCCGACGGAGGACCAGGGCATCCGCGCGGTGCGGCTGCGCCAGATGCGCAACATGCTGGCGACGCTGTTCTTCTCGCGGGGCACGCCGATGCTGCTGGCCGGCGACGAGTTCGCCCGCACGCAGAACGGCAACAACAACGCCTATTGCCAGGACAACGAGATCTCCTGGCTCGATTGGGACGCCATCGGCGAGGAGGAGCGGGACCTCGCGGAGTTCACGCAGCGCCTGATCATCCTGCGCAACGCCCTGCCGATCCTCAACCGTGGCCGGTTCCTGACCGGGCGCTACGACGAGGAGTTCGGCGTCCAGGACGTGACGTGGCTGCGCCCGGACGGGGGCGAGATGGCCCCGGAGAACTGGAGCGATGGGGAGGCCCGCGCCTTCGCCGTGCGCCTCGACGGCCGCGCCCAGGCGACCGGCCTGCACCGGAAGGGCGGCGACGCGACGCTACTCCTCCTGTTCAACGCCTACCACGACCTCGTGACCTTCAACCTGCCGGAGACGGTGGGCGGCGAGGCCTGGACGCGGCTCCTCGACACGAACCTGCCCGACAGCCAGGACGCGGAGAGCTTCGGCTTCGCGCAGCCCTACGAGGTGACGGGCCGGTCGATGCTGATGTTCGTGCTGAAGCCCGAGGACACGCCGGGCGATGCGCCGACGGAGATGGAGCGCTCGTACCAGCACGTGATGCAGTCCTTCGAGCGGGCCAATGTCGAGCAGGTGCGGTTCCACCTCGCCGAGAACGAGTGACGGGAACCATGATCGGGACGGGAGGCGTGATTTTCCTCCCGTCCCGCCTTGCGTGACTCCCCTCGCGCAGGATACAGGACGCCCTCCGCGCGGCCGATCCGCGCCCGGCCCCGCGCCGGGCGCCTGGCCCCGGACCGGAGGGGTGGCCGAGTGGTTGAAGGCGCACGCCTGGAAAGTGTGTATACGGGAAACCGTATCGCGGGTTCGAATCCCGCTCCCTCCGCCAACGCTTCTGTAAGTGGTTGATCCACTAGGAAGCTCGCCGAAATCAATGGCTTACGACTAGTCGACTGCTACCCCACGGTGCTATCCGGGAGCATGAGCGACGTGAGCCGCCACACCTACCTTGCGCAGCGTAAGAACAGCGCCAGTTGGTATTTTAAGGCCAAGGTCCCCAGAGATCTCGTAGCCGCCTTTGGGCGGGAACAGGTGTGGAAGTCGCTCCGCACCGCTGATCTCGCGGAGGCGAAGCGTCGGGTCCGCGATGAGGCGGACGCCTTCGAAAAGCAGTGCCGTGCGCTGCGTGACCGGGCTGCAGCCGACGACTGCGATACGATCGGCAGTGTCCCACTCATTTCGCTGAGCGAGGCCGCGATCGAGCAAATGGCAATCGGCTGGTTCACAGCCGTAGCTGCCGATGGGGAGCCGCGGGCGCGGATGGCGGTGCCGCTTGATAGGGATGAAGCGCTTATCCGCTTGAACCAGGAAGAGGCCGCGCTGAACGATCCGAATGACTTAGGTCTCGATGCATCATATCAAACCGCGATCCGCGTTCTCAGAGCCAACGACGTTCGATTGCTTCGGCGCCAGCTCAATTCGATCCGCGCTGCCGGATCGCCGTTGCCGTTTGTGGTGAGCAAAGAGGACGCCGCGTCTGGCCAGTTCCGGCAGCTCTTGGCCCTCCTGCGCAGAGGGCGGTTGGAGGACCTGCACCGCAGCCAAGCGCGTCTCGCAGGTGATTACCAAGCGGTGGCATTCGATCCCGTCTTCCGGCCCCGAGCCGAGCCGAGCGGGAAGACACTTGCACAGGCTATCGCGGCATTCCGTGCCGAGCCTCAGCGCGCCACCCTCATCGCCAAATCACAGCAGACGTACGACGTGGTCTTCCGCCTCGCGGGGGAGTTGTTCGGCAGCGATCGGCCCATCCGCAAGATCGGCCGCGAGGACTGCAAGACCTTTCGGGCGACCGTCCAGGCGTTGCCGCCGAACGCTGCCAAGCGCTTCCCAGGAAGGCCGCTTGTGGAAGTTGCGAACCTGAAGCTGCCAGCCATAGACCGGCTGCACGTTACTACCGTGAACCATTATATCCACGGCCTTTCCGCGCTGATGAACTACGCTCAACACGAGGGCTGGATCGTTCAGAACCCTAGCAAGAGCCTCGCAATTAAGGGGGTCAAAAAGCGCCATCGCCGGGACCCGTTTACGGGCGCCGAGTTGACGAAGATCTTTCAGGCGCCCCTCTTCACCGGCTGTCTGGACGATCAGAACGGCTATGCGAAGCCGGGACCGAATAGGCCGCGTAGGGGGCGCTTTTGGATCCCTTTGATTGGGCTCTACACCGGAATGAGGCAGGGCGAGATCGCGCAACTCCGAACAGAGGATGTTCGCCTGTTCCAGGGCATCTTATGCATCTTCATCGCGGCGGACGGTGACGACGTGGATGAGGCCGATCGGAAGCGCGTCAAAACCGAGGCAGGCGAGCGCTATGTGCCCGTTCATCCAGTGTTGGAGCGGATTGGCTTCGCCCAACACGTCGAGCGGATGCGGACAGCCGGCAACGAGCGCCTATTCCCAGACATCGTACGCGGGGCTGACGGCTACTTTAGCCCCTTTTCGAAATGGTTCTCGCGCTTCCTTGCGGAAGCTGGCGTGAAACGCGATCGGAACGCGTTCCATTCGTTCCGCCACACGTTCCGGGACGCGATGCGTGAGGCGAGCGTTCCGCCGGATGTAGTGACAGCCTTGGGCGGGTGGGTTCGTGGTGGCCTTGAAGAGCACTACGGAAGCGGACGGATCACGGCGCGGGTGCTTCAGGAGCATATGACGCGCATCCGCTACGACGGGCTAGACCTTTCTCATCTTACTCATCTCTGACGCCCGGCCCGTGGGTTCTCGCGGCGGCACGAACGGCGCAGGGCTCGGCCTACCGGATGGATGGGTCCGGAAAGCCGAGCCCTCGGGCCGCCGTTGAGGGGACTTAGCCGTGTTCGTGGGTTCCTTTTACCGGGGCGGGCGGCGGGGGCGGGGGCGCGATTGCGAGGCCATCAGCAGCGTAGAAGCCGATGCGCTTCTCGATCTCCGCGATGTGCTGCCTCGGTTCTTGCAGCGCGTCATCCTCCAATAGTGTGGCCCGCCATTCGCCAGCCTCGCGCCGCAAGACTGCTAGCCGCACGGGGGGGGGCCTACCCCACCGGGGGCGTAGTGGATGGCGTGCTCGATCGCCCAACATAGGCCGACGGTGGCCGCTGCGACCGTCGGCTCGCGGCCGTCCCAAAGCACGCGGCTGACGAAGGCGAGGAATGGGTCGGCGAGTGTCTGTCCGGCCCCCATCGCTACCCAGTGCCGCCGGCGCGTCTTCCGTTCAGGCTGCAGGTCGAACGTGTTGAACTCAACGAGTTCCGGGGCGTCGTGGATCGGCGCGGCGACCATAGCACCAAAATCCAGTCCTGCGTTGGACGAGAAGTGGACCCCGCTGCTGGTGAATTCTTGGCGCGCGTGGGCGGCGATGGATGCACCACATTCCTGGCAGCCGCGCTCGAACACCTCGTCCCGCCAGGATTGCTCGACGATTGCCTCGAACCGCTGCGCAAGGCCGATGCTGCCGGTGCCCACGACAATGACCTTGTCGTCTATGATCCGGATCTTGTCGTCGGAGCGGACCTGGATCAGCGGGTTCCGGCCGTTCCCCGACGTCGACATGCTGTCGGCCCCGATGACGATGCCATCGGAACACAGCGCTCCCACGATGACTGTCAATGGCCGTGGTCCACGAACACGCTGTTGGCCCTCATGCTTGGATAGGCCGCGTAGATCGAGCGGACGAGGTTGCCGAACTCCTGGGCGCGGACCCAGCGGGCGATGTCGTCGATGTACCGGGCGAACTGCGGGGCGAGGCCGTTAAGGACCTCGCGGCCGCGGGCGACCCCCATCTCGCTGGCGGCATAGGTCTTCCAGCGGCCGGACGCGGATGGACGGACAACGGCAAGGCCATCGCGCGCAAGTTGCTCGGCTTCAGCGTAGACGGCCCTGTCGAAAGGGCCGTAATCATAAGGCTCGAACGCGAAGGCCGGGCCCTCGTCCACCAACCAGGGCAGGTTCGTAAGCACGAGAAACGTCGCCTTCTGGACCTGCACCGGCTCGTACGGTTGCCCGTTGGCGGCAGCCAGAATGGACAGGAGCAGATCGCGTCGGGTCATGGCCTCTCGTCGCGCCGGCGCGGGGGCAGGTTCTAGGCGCAGGCCTACCAGCCAATGGTAGCCTATGGCGCGGCAATGAACAAAGCGTGGCCTTTTACGGACAGGCGTGCGGTTTTAGGGGACCGAATACCTCCGCCATCAGCTCGCGGACGTCGTCCTTGTCCGACTTGCTGAGCTTGCTGCAGCCCGCGGCGAGGATGACGGTGACGTGGCCGTGCCAGTCGCCTTCAGCTGGCTCATGGGTGACGGAGAAGCGGTGTCCTCTAGTCGAGGACTGCCTACGGATCCCTCCGGCCAGGGCGTCGGTGCATCCACGGTAGGTTGGACCGGCCCGTCCCTTCGCACGCTCCCGCTCGCGATCCTTGTCCTGCTTCTCGCACCCTAGCCGATGCACGTCTGCGTCTGCGGGCACTACGTTGCGTACGGCGACACTCTCGGCCATGCCGCGGTCGCTGGGGAACTGGAAGATTTCGTGCCAGACGAACTCGTCGGCCGCCCCGAGCATGCGGGGCGCGTAGACGTGCCGGGAAACGGTGTCGGCGTCTTCGATGGTGCGCACCGCCGGCACAGGGACCGGCGGTGTGTCGTCAGCCGCGGGTGGGGATATGGACGACGAGCCCGGGGGGGATATGTCCGCCATTGTAGATGGTGGGCTCGACGTGCTGCGAGGTAGCGCCGGGGTTGACCGTCATGTGCAGCACGGACCCCTCGAAGGTCAACGCGCAACGGCCGGTCGGGCCGGACCACCGCATCAGGATATCGCCCTCGTCGTCGACCGCAACCTTGGGCAGCGCACGGTTGTGCGGGAGGCGCAGGACGAAGTCCTGTGCCAGACAAAGGGTCATCGGCTTCACCTTCGGGTATCCCATGGCGTCCGCGTATGCCGGCAATTGCCTGATCGCATCCAAGAGATGCGCGCGGCGCTGCCGCTCGGAAGCGCCGTCGGCGGTCAAATCGAGGTCCGAATACAGTTCGAACGGCGTGCCCGTGGATATGACGGGCATCGCGTCCGCGAAGCTCGCTCGGGCGAAATTCATGTGTGCCTCTCCCAGACCTTGTTCTGCACGTCCCGGCTTGTGATGTCCGAGAAGGTTGTCACGATGGAAGCGTGCGCGAGGTCGAACCAGTTCCATATAGCATGAGTTTCCAGCGCCGGCGAGAATTTGCGCGCGAGCAGGTCCAGGCGAACCAGCCCCTGCCCGTCGCTGGGGCGCTGAGTTGTGTTGAGCCCGATGTGGAGGTGTCCTTCGCCGTCAGCGAGGTCGAGCTGCGCGTTCCAGTTGAGCCCGGACAGCGCCAGGCGGTCGAGGGGGCCTACCGGGGGGCGCCAAGCGAGGAACGGGACGACCGATCCGATGTCTGTCGGGCCGTCGAGGTCGCGGCCGAACTGGAGGGCGTTGACGTATGCTAGCTCCAAGCCGACGAGGTCCGGCGTCCTGAGAGACTGCTCTTCGAGAAAGCCGACCAGTAGCCCGAGTACGTTGCGCAGCCTAGCGACAATGGCGTCGTAGCTGGGATACGGGCTGTCCTCGGCGCGGCGCCGCCAGTTGATGATGAGCCGGTCGCGCTGCAACTGCACCAGTGTGGCGTCGTCGGCGGACACGAACCAGACGCGCGGAAAAGGGCTCGCCTCAATCGGACCGAACTGGAACTGGATCTGGAAGTCCGCCAACCCGTTCGCTACGACAGCGGGCGGCAGGGGTGGCAACGTCTCCGTGCGGGGGAAGTCCCGTCTTAGACGCTCCCAAAGGGCACCGACATGGGCGACCTGCAGATCGTCGAGGGACTGGAAGTAGACGCCGCACACCACCTCCGTAACGGGGGGGCTCCCATATTTGGGTAGCGGGGCGAGCGGCATGGCTGTCCGTTGTCCCACGGCGATTGCTCGGGCGAATAAGGTTCATCGCCGTCGGGGTGTCAAGCGAACCGCTGCCTAACGCCGCGGCGGCGATCCCTGCACCCACAGGCAGATCCGTCACGCAGTCGGACGAGCCAGGCCGCAGATCGGAGGCGGCTTGCCAAGTCTCGTGAGTGAAACCGGTTTCACTCAGGCGGCCCACCGGGCAAGGGCAACTTCCGCTTCCGCCCGGTTGTCCTTGATCCTATAGACGGTTTGCCGGGTGAGCCCGGTGGCCTTGGCGATGGCTGCTACAGCGTCGCCACGATCGAGGCCGGCGACCACATCGGCGAACTGGCCAGCAGAGTATGAGGGCTTGCGACCGAGATAGGCGTCGCCCCTGCCCTTGGCGTGGTCGATACCGGCTCGTTGCGCGTCCCTGGTAGCTTCAGCCTGGGCCTGGGCGGTCGCGGCCATGAAGCCGATCAACGCGTCACGGACTGCCATCTGCACCGGGTGTCAAACGGCGTTGAACTTTGACCCTGGATCGGCGTCGAACTTTGGCTCTGACTCACTTTCGCTGATGCCGGCGGCGTTGAGGTTGCGGATATCCAAGATGGAGCCGCAGCATGAGCCCTCGCTTCAGGCCGTCGAGCCTCGTACCTGCCGGACTCGTCGTCGATCACCTCGATATCGGCACCGATCGGATCAGTCTGGTCGTGAGGTCCGGATCTGCGACGGCGACGTGCCCAAACTGCCGAACCTCTTCACGTCGCATCCAAAGCCGCTACCAGCGCCGTGCCGCCGACCTGCCGCTTGGTGGTCGGCGCGTCGAACTCCGAGTCATGGTGAGACGCTTCTGGTGTGACGCAGCGGCTTGTGGGCGGAAGATCTTCGCCGAGCGCTTCTCCGAGGACGTCCTGCCTACCTTCGCGCGACGCACCTCGCGGCTGGAGTAGATCGTCCATCACCTCGGGCTCGCACTCGGTGGTCGGCCCGGTGCAGGCCTCGCTCAGCGCCTGATGCTGCCCGTCAGCCGCGACACGCTCCTGCGCGTGATCCGCCGTCGGGCGACGACACACTCCGATCCACTCAGCGTCATCGGCATCGACGACTTCGCCTGGCGGCGCAATCACCGCTACGGCACTCTCGTCTGCGATCTCGAACGCCGCCGCATCGTAGCGCTCCTGCCCGACCGCGAGCAGGCCACCGCACAGACATGGCTGAAGATGAACGGCTCGATCCGGATCGTCGCCCGCGACCGCGGGGGCGGATATGGTGAGGCCATCGCCCGTGCTCTGCCGCAGGCTATCCAAGTCGCCGACCGGTGGCACCTCTTGGAGAATGCCAGCCGTGGCTTCCTCGATGCTGTGCGCAGGTCGATGCGACAGGTTCGCGAAGTCGTCGGCGCAACCACGATCGATCCGGCGCTGCTTACTGCAGCCGAGCGCATCCAGTACGAGGGTTACCTGCGACGGGAGGAGGCGGACGCGGCCATCCGCGCACTCGCCGAGGCGGGCGTTCCGATCCGCCGGATCTGCCAACGTCTTGGCCACAGCCGCAAGGTGGTGCGTGCGGTCCTGCGTGGGGAGCGTACCGACGTCTTCCGGGTCCGCCAGAGTTCGCTCGACGCCTACCTACCCTGGCTCGATGCCCAGTGTGATGCTGGCAGCCGCAACGCGACCGAACTTTGGCGCAGGGCGAAGGGACAAGGCTTCCGGGGATCGCTGCGCGTGGTCGGGGAATGGGCGACGCGGCGTCGACGCGCCGAGCAGGCCAAGATCGAACGGCTGCAGCGTGTGCCGTCGGCACGAACCCTGGCGCGATGGCTGACGATGGGTCGCGACCGCTTGACCAAGGCGGAGACGCTGACCGTGGCTGCCGTCGAGGACGGCGTGCCGGCGCTGGTCGAGGCGCGCGAGGTGGTGGGCGCTTTCCAGACGATGGTCCGGGCGATGGCGCCGGACAGGCTCGAAGGGTGGCTCACACGTGCTGGCTCAGGCCTCGTCGCCTCGTTCGCCCGCGGTGTCGGTCAGGACCGAGCTGCGGTTCTGGCAGCGATCACGTTGCCATGGTCGAACGGCCAGACTGAAGGGCAGATCACCAAACTCAAGCTGGTGAAGCGTCAGATGTACGGCCGCGGCAAGATTGACCTGCTGCAAGCTCGCCTGATCGGCCTCACGCCTCCATGATCAGCGAGATTGCATCAGAGCCAAAGTTGCACGCCGAAACACACTATACGCCCCGAGCCTACGTCGAGCGCCTAGTGGTCGCCACCGTCATCGAGCCTCTACGGACGGACTGGGCGACGGTGCTCTCGACCGCCGAACGGCAGAAGGTGGAGGGCCGGAGCCGGGATGCTATCGCAACAGTGCGCGCCTTTCACGACCGCCTCTGCGGGCTGCGCATCCTCGACCCCGCCTGTGGAATCGGCCACCGATCTCCGGCGCAGGCAGGCTTGCCGCATGATAGCCGGCCTTTCCGCTCTAGTATGATGCGGAAAATGGCTGAAAGGTTTTCCGCGTTGGACCGTCCATTCTCGGCGGTTGCACGAACGCTCCACATTGCTGACATGTACCCTTTCGAAGATCAGCGAGTGGCAGGATGCATCAGCGCAACGCGCCATTCAGGGCGGGAAGTGCTGTGCTCCAATCGCGGGCTGGGCTTCGTCTAGGGCCCGGATCAGCCGCACGACGGACGCGTAGTGAGGGCTCAGACGGTAGTGGATCACGTTCCGCGTTTGTGCAGATCGGACCCGAACAATTAGTCGGCGTCTAACCATCTGCGGAACCAGCCGATCTATGTCGACGTGTCCTGTACGGATGATCCCCCCGTGGGCCAGCAGAAGGTTCAGCACCTGCGTCAGGAGAGGGCCAGTTCCACAGATAGAAGACAAGGTGCTGATGAAGACGACAAGCTGAGCTCGGGTTGGCCGCCCTTTCGGGAGGCTCGCATGAAGTTCATTCAGCCACTGCGCCATGCGCTGAGCGGCCTCCAACGACGTGTCCTGAATGAGATCCGTCATCCCGCTGTGGCGCTTTTCGTATTCGGTCGAACGCAGGCCAGCGATGGTCGCGGGCGTCATCTGGTAGCGGATCTCCGCGCGCACGCGGTCTAGCGTCTTGGCGTATAGGACCATGTAGGCCCCCTTGCGGCCCAAACTCATCGACAGGGATCGCGCATTTTCCTGACGGGCTGTTTCGGAGAGCAGGTGCTTTCCGTACTGGCGGACCCCGACCTCGCGGCTCAGGCTCAAAGCATAGGGTTCGACGCGTCGGACGGCCTCGACGGCGTCCTCGGTCGCGTATTCGTGGTAAAACTCGGTCTGCCGGAGGCCCCATCGCTGGGGCGCAGGCATGTCCAACAGGCATTCGAACTTGTCCGGACCATCCTCCCGCTCGGCGCCGACATCGTAGACGGTGCCGATGGCGCTGGAGATGCAGTCGATGACACGCTGGGCGTAGGCGTGGCAGAACCTCGGCCAATCCAGACGGATCGCAGCGCCGATCAGGTCTTCGGGGATAACGTTGTCCGAGCCGTCGAGGGTACAGCCCCGCAGCGTTTCGGCGCGATCAGAACACGATCGCAAATCCCAGTCTGAAAGGGCAGGTACGGCACCGGCCACGACCTCGGGGGCCATGTGGGCAAAAAGGCGCGTGGGGTTCAGCGTGATGTCAGCCTGTCCCTTGTACGGGTGGACCTGGGCCCTCGCACGACTTCCAGCTCCAGTTGCCCTTGAAGGAACAGGCCAGAACGCCAGCTTCGCGCTGAAGAGCCACTGGCTCCCCTGGAACTCGATAGTATGCAGGCGGGCTGGGGTGCGCCCAAACTGGAATGGCCCGATCCCCTTTCGCTCCATTAGATACGGGTAGAGGTCCCCCGCGGTGCGGCGGATGCCGATGGTAGGCATGTGGAAGCGGACGCGGTCGATCCAGAGGGGGTCACGCTCGGCGTTTCGGCCAATGAAACCGGTTTCACTGACGGAGAATGAGCGGAGGGCTTGGATACGCTCGCGATACCGTGGGGGCGGGCTCTTCGGTTCAGGCATGCGGAATGGCGATACCAGTGGGCTTCTATAGAGGGAGCGACTGCCGAAGCGGACATAGCTGTGGGGACCGCCAGCGATCCTTAACAGACCCGCGGAAGGTCCGCTTCGCGGCGGCTTGATGGACATCGACCTAAGACCGGGTCGGGTGGATTTCTGCCATTCGGCTTTCGAGTGCAGAATCTAAAAAGCAGATGGGGTGGATGGCTCCCGCTCCGACTGACGGCATCTCGGTGCAAAGATGTGGTCGCTGCCGAAGCAGCAGTCATGCAGAGGCAGGATCCATTCCCATGGAGATCACCACCGTCGGTATCGACCTAGCCAAGAGCATCTTCCAAGTTCATGCCATCGACGCGGCTGGGCGCGTCATCGTGCGCCAAGCTCTGAGGCGGGCGCAGGTCGTGCCCTTCTTTGTTAGGCTGCCGCGCTGTCTGATTGTCATGGATTAACTTGCTTCAGTGTAAAGGCGATCTCATTTTCGGTGAATATGCACTTCTTCACTGCTCTGCTCCCCCCTCAGGGTTTCACGAAACCGGAAGATTTGCACTCACGCCAGGCCAAAGCTATGGGGGGACGTTAGACCTACTGGGCCTTTGCATCCGGAGATCGCTTCAGGGACATCAAGTCACTTTTAATGCTAGTGCCCTCCGTCAGCATCATGACTGCGATGAAGACAGCTGCTGCCACGCCGATGGCACCACACAGCGTCCCAAGGCTGGTTTCGCCAACTAGCAAGATTCCCCAGCAGACGGCACCGGCCAGAAAGCTGGCGCAGAACGAGCTACCCACTCCCCGTAGCAGGTCCGAAAGTTTCGCTCCCACGATATTCTTCAAGGAAAGCCAGACGACGATACTGTAGATGATGTGAGCGATGGTTACCAGCATAACGGACTGCCACGCTTCAAGGTAAATTCCGGCACCTACGGCGATAACTCGGCCTCCAGCAAGCAAGACCGTTAATAGAAAGAATACGAGATTAGCGTTGAAGGCTAGCAGCAGCGCCGTCCCAATTGAGGCCGTAGCGCCAAGCGCATAACCTGGCGCAAGGATCTGCGCGAAAGTGCCCGCCTGCCTCCAGGTCAGACCGAGACTATAAGCCATCAGCTCCGGACCTGCCGCTGTTAGGATTGCCGCCGTGGGAAAGGTGATGAACGCCATGAAGCGGCTCACCTTATAATAAATTTGAACTAGACGTCCGCGCTCCTCGCTGAGGCCATGAGCGAACAGCACGGACCAGCATGGATTGCCGAAGGCTTCGAACAGGAATCGGGGGATCTGAGTCGCTAAGTTGTATGCGCCGAGGCTCGCGGGGCCGAAGGCGTTGCCAAACAGCAAGCTCTCACTTGAGCGGCAAGCCAGGTCGGCGACCCGGCTCCCCATTAGGATACCGCCGGACGATAAGTGGCCGAGCATCGCGGACGGGCGGAAGACCGCTCTCGGCCGCTCGAATGCGTAGAAGCTCAGGATGATGGCCCGGACGACGGAGGCGGCCAAATACTGTACGGCTAAACTCTTTGCTCCGAAATCGAGTAGCCCCAACCCGATCGCGCAGGCGGCGCCAACCACCGTGGAGACGAAGTCGGCGAAGGCGCAGGTTACGAGATTACCCTGACGGTTCAACCGAGCGATCGGTAAAACCGAAGGCTGAGGAAGGGAAAGCTGGCCGCTAGAATCAGCATAATAGTCACGAGTTGCGGTTCGGACGAAGCCCTGGCGAGAAGAAGTCCGCACGCGACGACGATCACCGCCATTGCCAAGCCAGAGATGACGAGCAGCCAGAATGCCGTTGACCAGATTTCGGGCGCGTCCGTCCTCTCACGTGCGAGCGACAAGCCAATGCCGCCATCCGCGATCACGGTGAGGAAAACCACCACGGGAATTGCCAGAGCGTAGATACCGAACTCTCTAGGGCCGAGTAGAAGTGCCATGATGGGCAGCAGCGCGAACTGAATAAGAATTTTTGAGATACTGGCGATGCTACCCGCGCCCACGTTCTTAAGAAACAGCACGGTCCGTTCTTGGACCGCCCTGGAGGCCGGGCTGGCACCAGCGACAATCACCGCCGCATCGAGAGGAACGACGGCCCCGGGGTTTGCCTCTGGGGCGGCAGCGAGTGCAGGCGGGCCACTATCGCTCTCCAACCTACTGGTCCCGCTCCTAAACAAGCCGGCGCTTCCGCTGATCAATTTCGACATTCCCGCATGAATCGGACCATCGGCCATGATGGACGCACCCCTCTTGCCTAAAATATTTATCGAGATGCATTGCGATGCAGGTCCTGCGACTATCGATAATTTATATGGCGCACCGCCCAGGAATAATCCCAAAGTACAACAAACCGGCTGCTTGTCGTCCAAACTCGCTACCAGGCGCGCCTGGGTTACTGAAGTACGTTGAATAGCGGATTCCGCAAGTCAGATGTGAGCAGACGAAAACGTAAAATCTTACCGATCCGCGTGCCGCAATATACTTGTCTAGGTTAGAGATTTCGGCCTGATGCCAAACCGCCACTTGAGGGTGTAACCGCCTAAGCTTTTCGATGCGAGACGCACGTCCACCGCACGCCCTGGATCCGACACGATCTCTCCTGTGTGTATGATTTTCCAAGGATGGGCAAGGCCACTTCAACATTTCCCAGGCAGATCGATGGTAGCGCGCACTTTCCGGATTTAGTATTAAAACATTCGCTGCGGTGCTGTTTTCAGTCGATCCTGACGCACTGTGCGGATTAGCGGGCCGACCCGCATCACCAGGTGAAATTATTGATCAAGTTCGGTGCAATGACTGCGCCGAATGGTGACGCAACCCGGCAATGGAAGCACCCTTGGCGATCTAAATCCAAAATATAGAGTACATAATCTACACAAAATCAGCGCTAGTGGCGCGAGCAGCCCGCCATTTCAGGCGTATCTTTCGAATATTCTCTGAGCTAATTATCATTTCTCTCAACTAAGCAAATTGGGCAAATAACCTAAAAATACACAGGCCCATCACTATTATCTATTTTTGTATTATACAAATAAATCCAGGTTCGTTTTGCTTATTTCACGTGTAATATATGTTAATATTGTAAATAATGCTTGATTTTATGGCACGGTTCGGTGTAGAATATTATTTAGTCGGAATTATCTAAGTATATTTATCATATCGGGGCATGCGCTATCGCCGCCAATTCCGATGATATCGTGTTCTGAGCGCGCTTTTTTGTCGATCGGGAGTACACTTGTAACTGTGGGGTTTTGACATGAAGGCGGTGATCCTCGCAGGGGGGCTCGGAACGCGTTTGTCCGAGGAAACCTCCCTGACCCCGAAACCTCTGATCGAGATCGGCCAGGAGCCGATTCTCTGGCACATCATGAAGATATTTGCCTCACATGGGGTTACCGATTTCATCGTCTGTTGCGGTTATAGGGGCCACCTGATCAAAGAATACTTTCGAGACTATCGACAGCGACACTCAAGCGTGACTTTTGATGTCTCTTCATCGGAGGCTAAGTACTTTAATTATCGCGGCGAGAATTGGCGTGTCACGCTGCTAGATACCGGCTACGACACGATGACTGGCGGCCGACTCAAACGCGCCGCGCCGCTAATCGGCAACGAGCCGTTCTTCATGACCTATGGCGACGGCGTCGGCGACATTGACCTCAATGCCCTCCGCAAGTTCCACGAGAGTCACGGCAAGCTCGCCACCGTCACCGCGGTGCAGCCGACTGGACGCTTCGGGGCGATGTTCCTGACGGAGGAGGACCCCACCGTCACCTCTTTCAACGAGAAGCCCGAGGGTGACGGCGCCTGGATCAGTGGCGGGTACTTCCTGCTCGATCCAGCGACCCTCGACCTGATCGACGGCGATCACACAGTTTGGGAGCGCGGGCCGATGGTGACGCTGGCCGAGAGCGGGCAGCTCGTCGCCCACCGCCACCACGGTTTCTGGCATCCGATGGACACGCTGCGCGACAAGACCGTGCTCAACACACTCTGGGAGCAAGGCAAAGCGCCCTGGAAGATCTGGTCACTGGCGGACCACCGATGATGATCGAGGTCCTGGCTGATACGGATGCACGGTTGATCCATCCGGTCGTCCATCGCGACGAGCGAGGCAGCTTCGCGCGGACGTGGTGCGCCGGGACCTTCGCCTCAGCGGGCATCGCCTTCGTTCCCGCGCAGGGCAACAGCAGCCAAAGCACGGCGCGGGGTACGGTCCGCGGCATGCACTTCCAACGGGCGCCGAAGGCGGATGCCAAAATCGTGCGCTGCAGCCGGGGAAGCATCTACGACGTGATCGTGGACCTGCGCCCAGGCTCCCCCACCCGGGGGAGGGCCTACGCCTTGGAACTGACCGCCGCCACGGGCGCCATGCTCTACATCCCCAGCGGCTTCGCGCACGGCTTCCAGACCCTGGCCGACGACACCCTCGTTGAGTACCTGATGGGGGAGGCCTACGACGCAGACCTCTACGACGGCTTTCGCTTCGACGACCCGGCGCTGCCGGTTGCCTGGCCCGAACCGGTCAGCGCCATCTCCGACCGGGACCGGGACTGGCCCCATCTCGCGCCTCGCATGCCCTGGCTTGCCGACGCGGCGCGGGCAGGTGCCCCGTGAGTGGGGGCGACCCCCGCCCGGCGGAAGCTCCGCCCTTCGATCTGCATGCCTTCATCCGGCACATCTTCCCGTTCGCCCGCAGTCTGACCGGCAACGGGGTCCGCGAAACCCTTGCCGCGGTAGCCGCGCTCGCTCCTCTCGAAATCGTCGAAGTAGCCAGCGGCACCCCCGTCCTCGACTGGGAGGTGCCGGACGAGTGGACCATCCGCGGGGCTACGATCCGCAGTCTCGCGGGTGAGACCCTCGTCGACTTCGCCAAGAACAACCTCCACGTCCTAGGCTACAGCCAGCCTGTTCGGGGGATCTTCCTGCGCGAGGAATTGGCCGCCCACGTTCACACGCTGCCCGAGCAGCCGGACGCGATTCCCTACCGCACCGGGTACTATGCCCGGGACTGGGGCTTCTGCCTTGCCCACGACGTCTGGTCGCGGATGAGGGATGAGGCCTATCTGGTCGATATCGACACTACCCTCGCCCCCGGATTCCTGACCTACGGGGAGGCGTTCCTACCGGGAACCGGCGAAGGCGAGATCCTGATCTCGGTGCACGTCTGCCACCCGAGCCTCGCCAACGACAACCTCTCAGGAATCGCTCTCGCCACTGCGCTGGCGAACTGGGCGGCCCGGTCGCCCAGTCGTCGCCTCGGCCTCCGGTTCCTGTTCCTTCCCGCGACGATCGGGGCGATCACGTGGCTGGCGCGGAACGAGGAGCGCCTCGGCCGCATCCGGCACGGGCTTGTGCTAACCTGCCTCGGGGATGCGGGGCCGTTCCACTACAAGAGTAGCCGCAGCGGGGCACCCATTGACCGGGCCGTCGCCCATGTCCTGCGGGGGGCAGGCCATCCCTTCGCGGTGCTGCCGTTCTCGCCTTACGGCTACGACGAGCGCCAGTACGCCTCGCCGGGTTTCGACCTGCCGGTCGGCTGCCTGATGCGAGCAGTCCACGGGACGTTCCCGGAGTACCACACCTCTCGCGATGACCTCAATTTCGTCCAACCCGAGGCCCTCGATGCCAGCTTCGGCGTGCTCTGCGCACTCCTCGACCTCCTCGACGCGGACCGCGTCTACCGGCGCGTCGATGGGCGTGGGGAGCCTCAGCTCGGGCGGCGCGGCCTCTATCGGGCGATCGCCGGCCAGACAGAGGCGGGCGGCGCGAGCCAGCTCGACCTTCTCTGGTTCCTCAATCTTGCTGACGGCCGGCACAGCCTGCTCGACATGGCCGAACGTGCCAACATCCCCTTCCACCGCATCGCGGCCGCCGCCAGGCTCGCCCGCGAGGCCCATCTCGTCCAGGAGGCTCCGTGACCCCGCTGCCTTTGAACGATTCCTCGTCTGCGCCCAGGCTCGCCGGTGGCCAGCGGTTGACCGCCTGCCGCTCCTGCGGTGGGACCGACCTCGCGCTAGTCCTGGACCTTGGGCACCAGCCCATCGCCAACGCTTTGCTCAGCGCCGAGGAGCTTGACCGGCCACAGCCAGTCTTCCCCCTGGAGGTTATGGTCTGCGAGGCGTGCGGTCTCGCCCAGGTCAGCGAGACCATCCCCCCCGACGTCCTGTTCAGTGACGACTATCCCTACTTCTCCTCGTTCATCCCCACCCTGCTGCGCCACAGCCGGGAGCACGCGCTGATGCTCATCGAGGAGCGTCGGCTCGGGCAGGACGACCTCGTCGTCGAGGTAGCGAGCAACGACGGTTACCTGCTGCGCAACTTCGTGGATGCGGGCATCCCCGCCCTCGGCATCGATCCCGCGGCCGGTCCGGTGAAGGCAGCCAACACGGCGGGCGTGCCGACGCTGCAAGCCTTCTTTGGTGGGGAAACGGCCCGGCGCCTCGCGGCGGAGGGTCGGCGGGCCACGGTGATGCTCGCCAACAACGTGCTGGCCCACGTGACCGACATCAACGACTTCGTCTCGGGCTTCGCTGTTCTCCTCGCGGACGACGGTATCGCCGAATTTGAGTTCCCCTACGTTCGGGACCTCGTGGAGATTTGCGCCTTCGACACGATCTACCACGAGCATGTCTTCTACTACTCACTCACGGCCCTCGAACCCCTGTTCGCACGGCACGGCCTCCATCTCAACGACGTCTGGCGATTGTCGATCCACGGCGGGTCCCTACGCCTGCGTGTCAGCCTGAAGGAGGGGAAGAGCGAGCGGCTCGAGGCGCTGCAGGCCGAGGAGCGCGCCCTCGGGATCGATCGGGTTGGCTATTACCGCGACTTCGGGGACCGGGTCGCCGAGCTCCGCGCCAACCTGCGCACGATGCTCGGCACCTACCGGGCAGAAGGCAAGACTATCGCCGCCTACGGCGCCGCCGCCAAGGGCGCGACCCTGCTCAACTACGCGGATCTCGCGGACGGGACGATCGGGTTCATAGTAGACCGCAACACGCACAAGGTCGGCAAGTGGATGCCAGGCGTTCGTATACCGATCCGCGACGTTGCCGCCCTCCGTACGACGCCCCCGGATTACCTGTTGATCCTGACCTGGAACTTCGCGGCGGAGATTGTCGAGCAGCAGAGCGGCTACCACGCCGCGGGAGGCACCTTCCTGTGCGCGATCCCGACACCGCGAGTCATGACCCCATGAGCACCGGAACCGGCCCGCACCGGAACCTCGTCTTCGCCCGGGTCGGACAGAGTTCGGTCCATCCCTACTGGCTCGCGGAGCCCGCGGCCGACCGGACCTGGGACCTTCAACTCAGTACCTGGATCCAAGATCTCGCCGGCCTCACCGACGGCGACTTCCCCATGCACCTCGATACCGGGGTGAAGTGGGGCTGTGTTGGACGCTTCTTCGCGGAGCATCCCGATCTCCTGGACCGCTACGACTGCGTGTTCTTTCCCGACGATGACCTCTTGTTCGAGACCGGGGCGATCTCGCGCATCTTCGCCGTCTGCCGCGAGCACAGCCTTGCGATCGCCCAGCCTGCCCTGCGCCTGTCCAGCTACGCATCGTATCCCCTGCTGTTCGAGTGCCCGGCCTTCCGCCTACGCTTCACGAACTTCGTCGAGCCGATGGGCCCCGTCATCAGCACGCAGCACCTGCGCACGATCCTGCCCTACTTCTCTCGCTGGCAGACAGGCTGGGGACTCGACGATTTCTGGACCCTGGTGATGGACAACCCGTACCGGGCGGCCGCCATCATTGACAGCGAGCCGATGCTGCATGTCCGGCCCCTGCATACGGGGGCCATCTACACGAGCTTCCGCGCGCTTGGCCTCAATGTGCACCAGGAGGTCGAGGACATCCTGGCGAACTTTACGAACGTGGCGCAGGGAAGGTTCGCCTATGGCGGGATCCTCCGCGACGGGGGGCACCTCGGCCAGACGGTTACCAACCTACTCACTGCCCAGCATCTCCTGCGTGTTTCGACCGCCGCGCGGGATCCGTTCGGCGTCCGGCGCACCGGTCTCGGCATGATCGCGAAAATTGTCACCAAGGCGGGCTACCGCCCCACCCCAGTGCGCTTCCGGACGGCCCCCGCCCCCCATGCGGCCGACGCTCTGCATTCACGCATCAGTTTTCCCTGATTGGAGGGCCCGACCATGCGCGTCCTGATCACCGGCAACATGGGTTATGTCGGCCCCGTCGTAGTCGCGCACCTCCGCACGGTGTTTCCCGGGGCCGAGCTAACCGGGTACGACACCGCACTGTTCGGTGCACAGATGGTCGGTGACGAACCGCTCCCCGAGCGGCACCTGTCGCGGCAGGTGTTCGGGGACGTGCGCGACCTTCCGCCCGCGCTCCTCGAAGGGGTCGACGCTGTCGTCCACCTCTCCGCCATCTCCAACGATCCGATGGGCAACCTCTTCGAGGCCCCCACCGAGAGCATCAACTGCGCGGCGAGCGTGCGGCTGGCCGGGATCGCCCAGGCGGTCGGGGTCCGGCACTTCGTGTTCGCGTCGAGCTGCAGCGTCTACGGCGCTGCCGACGGTCCCGCCCGCTGCGAGGGCGACGCCCTGAACCCACTCACCGCCTATGCTCGCTCCAAGATCGGCACCGAGGAGGCGCTAATGCGGATGGAGGCGGGCGCGATGACAATCACCTGCTTACGCTTCGCCACTGCTTGCGGAATGTCGCCGCGCCTGCGCCTCGACCTTGTGCTCAACGATTTCGTCGCCGCGGCCCTGACCACGGGCCAGGTCAGCGTCCTTAGCGACGGCACTCCCTGGCGCCCACTGATTGATGTCGCCGACATGGCGCGCGCCATCGAGTGGGCGGTGGGTCGCGACCCGGCGGCTGGCGGCCGGTTTCTCACCATAAACACCGGGGCCGACCGACAGAACTATCAGGTCTGCGACCTCGCCGAGGCCGTGGCGAAGGCGGTCCCGGGGACCACGGTCTCGATCAATCGGGAGGCGCCCCCGGACCGGCGCTCGTACAAGGTCGATTTCGGCCTCTATCGCGCCCTCGCGCCCACGCACCAGCCCCAGGTTTCTCTCTCCACCTCGGTCGACCAGCTCTCCGCGGGCCTTCGCGGGACACGGTTGCTCTTGGCCGACTTCCGCAACTCAGATGCGATGCGCCTCTACACGCTGAAGCGCCACATCGAGGCCGGCCGGCTCGACCGCGACATCCGCTGGACCGACGCCCGTCGCGCGCCGGCCGAACCCGTCCCAGCCGCGCAGGTCGCGTGACGATCAACACGAACAGGAAAGCTTGCGCATCATGAACGACAAGGGCTTCGCGATCCTCGGCGGTGGCATGGGCGGTTTCGGCGCGGCCAACCAGCTGCACGAACTCGGCATTCGCCCCAAGCTCTACGACTCTCGTCCCCGCCCGGGCGGCCTGACCTCAAGCTTCGATTTCGGCGACAAATTTATCTTCGATGAGGGCGTCCACATCTCGTTCACGAAAAGCGAGCGCGTTAAAGAGATCTTCGCGCGCTCCGTCGAGGGGCGTTTCGAGAAGGGCAACGTCTACTGCAACAATTACTGGAAGGGCCACTGGATCAAGCATCCGGCCCAGGTCAACCTGCACGGCCTGCCGACCGACTTGGTCGTCAACTGCATCAAGGATTTTGTCGCGGCCAGCCAGATCAAGGTCCCGGTCATTGACAACTACGAGGATTGGCTGCTGGCGACCTTTGGGCCGACCTTCGCGAAGACCTTTCCGATGGTCTACACGCGCAAATACCACACAACCGACGCCGCCAACATGACGACCGACTGGCTTGGTCCTAGGCTCTACCGGCCCGACCTCGACGAGGTGCTGCGCGGCGCGCTCTCCCATGAACCGCTCGACGTCTTCTACGTCAACGAGTTCCGCTACCCAACGGAGGGCGGGTTCGAAGGCTTCATGCGTGGGCTGTTCGACAAGGCGGACATCCACAACGACCACGAGGTGACACGCATCGACATGCGCGAGCGCCAGCTACGGTTCCGCAACGGCACCAGTGCCGATTTCGGGACGCTGATCTCGTCCATCCCCCTGCCCAAGCTCATACCGCTGATCGCCGACGCATCCCGCGAGGTGCAGGATGCTGCGGCACGGCTCGCCTGCTCGCAAGCCGTGGTGGTCAATATCGGCCTCAACCGACCGGTCATCACCAAGCCGCAATGGTCCTACTTCTACGACGAGGACATCCCCTTCGCCCGGATTAGCTACCGGGCGAACCTCTCACCGAACGCGGTACCGCCGGGCTGTGGTGCCTTCCAGGCCGAAATTTACTTCTCCGACAAGTACCGCCCCATGACCGGCAGGCCGGAGGACTGGATCGAGCCGACGATCGACGCCATGGTCCGCTGTGGTCTCGTGGCCGACCGTAGCGAGGTGATCCACCAGAGCGCGATCTGGATCCCGTTCGGCAACGTGATCTTCGATCACGATCGGCGCCCCGCCCTCGAGATCGTCCACGGCTACCTCGACGACGTGGGCATTGCCTATTGCGGCCGCTTCGGAGTCTGGGGCTACATCTGGACCGATGCAGCCTTTCTGAGCGGGGAGAAAGCGGCGCGCCGGGCGGCCGGCCGCGCCAAAGTCGACGCACGGTTCGCCTGACCAGACTCCGTTCACGTATGTTTTATCGTCTTAAACATCCCACCTGAGCTATATTTACTTTTGCCGCGCCGTTTGAATATTGAATTTGCAGCCGGGGCGCAGCAGCCGCAGGCAGTGGAGCGTTTCAAAACGTAAAGTTCATCAATTGCCGACCTCTAATCGCGATGACGATGAGGTTTTTGCAGCACCTTGATTGGGGGCACAGCCAATCGGCCTTACTTCACGGATGTCGCGCCGTCATAATCTTGGCCAGCTGGTCCTCTTCTGGTAAGACATCAGAGCTTTGATCTCCAGCATGATCCGGCCGCGTAGGTTTTGACGGAGGCGCACCTCCCAATCCCCGACTTGTTGTCCGCGACGATTGTGTAAGTGGGAATGGCAAGCGCGAGCCTATCCGTGTGAACCCGCTGGCCATCAAGGGGTTCAGCGAGATCGCCGCAGTCGCCTGCACGCGGCCATCGCCAATGCCGTTCGCCACGCCACCCGCCGGCGCATCCTCATCGAGCGCTCGCTTTGACCGATAACACCGAAATTTGCGAATGCTGACGAAAGATCCTAGCCTTTAGAAGCATCGCGTCTGCTCTAGGATGGGGCACAAATTACAATGGATGGCTGGCGTGGGTACATCACCGCCATAACAAAGCCCCAGTGTACGTCTGCTTTCGGGAACAGTTTGGTCGCGTGTGAACGACTGTGTTGGGTCGGAATGGGACCGTCCGCAGTTGCGATCAGCCTGTTCCGAGGCAGACATTCTCCGCAAAGCCAGGGGCAGTCTTTCCCGATTGCCCGACGAGGTGCTGTGTTGGATCGGAAGCAGCCGTTCAAGGGTACTCTGTCTAGGCATCCTGTGGCTCCGAGCGCTGGGACAGGTACTCGCCACTAGTTATCGGTCTCCCCGCCACGAGTACGGGCCGCGAACACCAGTTCGAAGCCCGATTGGTCAGCCCACTCGGGAAGTCAGTGAAACCGGTTTCACTGGGATGCGGCATAGGTAAATGGCCCATCGGCCGGGATTGATAATTGCTACACCGGGCTGCTACACCGCAAGCGCAGCTCTCCTGTTTAAGTCGTTGATTTCACTGATGCTGGCGGCCGGGGACGATTGTCCCGCTCCCTCCGCCAGCGCTCGTTCTTAGGCCCGACAATCGGCGCTGAGCGAGACGGATCGTAAGCCTTCCTCGCCGGACGTTCGGACTTTGCTTCAGGCCCGTCTGAAGCAAGCAATATTATAAGTTTTCCTTATTTCAGCAAAATCCTAACGCGAGAGCGGTTCGGGACGGCCTTCTGTCGCCCATCTCTAAGTCCGCAATACCCCCACATCGTCGAATGCTGATTTGGCGGCCAGAGTGGGATCCGCGCCGGTCTTTCGCATCGCAAAAACGAATTGTTGCGACATGCGCTTGACGCTGACCTGTCATGCGATATCGTTGGTATACCACATACAAGAGTCGACAGGTGAGTCTGTCGTCGTATGGGGTCTGTCGTCCGCCGTGTTCCGGACGGAGTGAAGACTTGTGCACTCGTTCGATGCTGCTTCGGCCGGCGGTATCGATGCGCTTTATGCTTGTGATTACGCCAAACTAGCATCGCACACGCTGATAGAATTTGTCAGACTCATCAAAAAACAGAATCTAACGCTGCGGGCTGCGGTTCAGTCACTCAGCAGGGAGGTTATCCGATGCCACAACCAACTGAGGCAGTTCCGCAACGGGTCAGCGACGGGTTCCGCTGGATGCAGCTCGTCCTCGGCGTCGTCTGCATGGTCATGATCGCCAACCTGCAGTACGGCTGGACCTTCTTCGTCCCCGAGATCCAGAAGACGTTCGGCTTCGACCGCGCCGCGATCCAATGGGCCTTCACCCTGTTCGTGCTGTTCGAGACCTGGCTCGTGCCGGTCGAGGGCTGGTTCGTGGACAAGTACGGCCCCAAGGTCGTGGTCCTGTTCGGCGGTGCCCTCTGCGGCATCGGTTGGGTCATCAATGCCTATGCCGGGACGCTCGGCATGTTCTATCTCGGCCAGATCGTCGCCGGCATCGGCGCGGGCGCGGTCTACGGGACCTGCGTCGGCAACGCGCTGAAATGGTTCCCCGACAAGCGCGGTCTGGCCTCGGGCATCACCGCGGCGGGCTTCGGCGCCGGCTCCGCCCTCACCGTCGCCCCGATCCAGTGGATGATCGCCGACAAGGGCTTCCAGGCCGCGTTCTTCTACTTCGGCATCGGCCAGGGCCTGATCGTGGCCGCGCTGGCCTTCTTCCTGCTCTCCCCGAAGAGCGGGCAGGTCCCGGAGGCGACGACCAACTCCGCCGTCATCCAGACGCGGCGCAACTACACGCCGAGCGAGGTGGTGCGCCAGCCGATCTTCTGGCTCATGTACTTCATGTTCGTCATCGTGGGCGCCGGCGGCCTGATGATCACCGCCAACCTGAAGCCGATCGCCGCCGACATCCACGTCGACAAGGTGCCGGTGACGCTGTTCGGCGTGACGATGGTGGCCATCACCTTCGCCGCCACGATCGACCGCGTGCTCAACGGCCTGACGCGGCCGTTCTTCGGCTGGGTCTCGGACCGGATCGGGCGCGAGAACACGATGTTCATCGCCTTCGCGATGGAAGGGTTCGGCATCTACATGCTCTACCTCTGGGGCAGCGATCCCCTGTGGTTCGTGCTCCTGTCGGGGTTCGTGTTCTTCGCCTGGGGCGAGATCTACTCGCTGTTCCCCTCGACCTGCACCGACACGTTCGGCTCGAAGTTCGCCGCCACGAATGCCGGCCTGCTCTACACGGCCAAGGGGACGGCCGCCCTGCTCGTGCCCTTCGCCAACTACCTGCAGCAGAGCTCCGGCAACTGGGACGGCGTGTTCCTGGCGGCGGCCGGGGCCAACATCCTCGCCTCGGTCCTGGCGATCGCGGTGCTCAAGCCCTGGCGCAAGCGCGTCGTGGCGGAGGCGCAGCTCCCCGCCACGATCACCCCCCTGAACCGGGTCGCGACGGCCTGATCCGAGGGGTTCACCCCTCGCTGCACGAAGAGGAGGGTCCGGACCGGCGTCCGGGCCCTTTTCGTCGCCTTGACGCCCCGTCCGAGGGAGGACCGACCCATGCTGCCGCCCGTCCAGATCACCGACCTGCTGGGGCTCGGCTGTCTGATCCTCGCCCTTGCGGTGGCCGGCCTCGCGGGCGTCGGCGCGGGGAGGCGTCTGACGGAGGATTCGCGCGAGTATCTCGCGGGCGGGGCGCTGCTCGTCGCGATCCTCGGCCTCGTCTTCGTGCTCGCCGAATAGGGAGCCCGCACGGCGAGGTGCCATCGCGCTCTTGCAGGCGGTTCCCACCGCCGGGGGACGGCCCCAGGCCGGGATTGTTCCGTCGCCGCGAGACGTCCTGTTGAAGGGGGCAAGATGCGGATGGTGGAATGGTGGGCAAGAGGCGTGTGCGTGGCGTGAGACGTCCGGGGCACCGGGCAGGGCGGGGAACCAGGGGCCTTCTGGCGGGTGCGGCGGGGTTGCTGAGCCTGCCCGCGCAGGCGGCGGAACTGCCCGACCGGCGGGGCGCGCCGGCCTTCGAAAGCGTGCGGATCTGCTCGACCTACGGCGTCGCCTTCTTCTACATTCCCGGCACGGATACCTGCCTGCGCCTCTCGGGCCGGGCGCGCTTCGAATACGCCTACCAGCCCTCCTTCAGCCGCAGCGGCAACAATGCCGGCGCCACGCCGGGGGATTACAGCGGCTACCAAGCCCGCGCCCGCATCAACCTCGATGCCCGGACCCAGACGGACTACGGCACCCTGCGCTCCTTCCTGCGCCTCGATACCGGCAGCCGCACCGGCTTCGCCACGATGCATGCCGGGGCGCTGAACCGGATCGGCGGAGCCTTCCCCGCCACCGGCCTCGACCAAATCGGGCGGGTCCAGCAGCAATTCACCGTCGACAAGGCCTTCGTGCAGTTCGCCGGAGTCACCGCCGGCCGCGCCTCGTCGTTCTTCGACTTCTACGCCCACGATTTCGAGTTCATCGTCGCCACGATGGGCTCGGACATCCCCTCGACCAACCTCGCCGCCTACACGGCGACGATGGGCAAGGGTCTGTCCGCGACGCTCTCGGTGGAGGATCCCTCCTTCCGCCACACGCCTGTCTACTCGGCCCAGAACGCGGTGCCCCGGTCGGTGGTCGATTCCGGGGCCCAAGTCTTCGGCCCGGCGAACCCGGTCACGCCGATCTTCGTCGGGTTCGACGCCGCCGGCCGCCCGACCGGCCTCGGCTTCGTGGACACGGTCCAGCGCAACCGCATGCCGGACGTGATCGGCGTGCTGCGCTACGACCAATCCTGGGGCTCGGCGCAGGTCTCGGGCGCCCTGCACGAGGTCAATCACGGCCAGATGGACAGCTTCTCCTTCACGGGCACGAATCTCGGGGCACCCGTCACGCTCGGGAACAACCAAGCGCCGCGCGGCCCGGCCTCGGCCCTCGGCTTCGCGGTGCAGGGCGGCCTGAAGGTCAACCTGCCCTTCATCGCGGCGGGCGATTCCCTCTACCTGCAGGCCGCCTACGGGGAGGGCGCCGCGCTGTATACGGGGCTGCCGGCCTATAACGGGCCCTGGGCGCAGGCGGCCACGGCGATCCAGGGGGCGGCCTTCTCGCAGTTCTTCAACGACGGCGTGATCAACCCCTTCACCAACCGCCTCGAACTGACGTCGAGCATCTCCTTCACCGCCGCGATGCTGCATTACTGGACGCCCTCGGTGCGTTCGGCCCTCTTCGGCTCCTACGGCGCCATGACCTTCGCCCGGGGGGCGCGCGAGGCGCAGGGTGCGTTCTTCAGCTTCACCAACACGGGGCCGGGCACCCCCGGCACCCGGTTCTTCGACCTGAGCCAGGTGCTGCGCGACAGCTACCGCTTCGTCGTCGGCGCCAACCTGATCTGGTCGCCGGTCAAGGAGTTCGATATCGGCGTCGAGGCGATCTACACCCGCTACGGGCCGCAGAAGGGCCGCATCCTCGACCTCGGCCGGTTTCCCAACCAGAACCCGGCCTTCGTCAACAACGCCGCCAACCCGGTGGCGACCGCCAGCCAGGTCGATGCGGTCCAGGTGCGGGCGCGGGTGCAGCGGGACTTCTAGACCCCGCCCGGGGCCGGCGCCGACGGCGGGCGCCGGCCGAACGGCGCCGCTCACGCCATCTTCAGGGAGGCAAGTCCCCTCTCACGACATCTTGCTGATCTGAGTTATATTGCGTCAACAGCACGCAGCACAGGAGATAGTGAAGATAGTTCCGGTGATGATCGTTTAACGTCCATCCTCTAGAACTCGTCTTACAAGAGTTGCGGTGGTGGGGACGTTCGGGTGCGCCTCTTCGAAACAGACCTTCGCGCCCTGATGGCGGCGCTCGACAGGTCGCGGGCCCGGATCGAGTTCACACCGGACGGGACCATCCAGACCGCCAATGCCAACTTCCTCGCCCTGATGGGCTACACTCTGGCGGAGGTGGAGGGCCGGCACCACAGCCTGTTCGTGCCCCCGGCCGAGCACGCGAGCGACGCCTACCGCGCCTTCTGGGACGGGCTGCGACAGGGGCAAGCGCAGACGCGCGAGTTCCGGTGCATCACCAAGGACGGGCGGACGGTCTGGATCCAGGCAACCTACAACCCCGTGCTCGACAGGGCCGGGCGGGTCGTCCGCGTGGTCAAGTTCGCCTCCGACGTCACGGATCAGGTCCTGCGTGCCATCGACCACGACGGCCAGCTCGACGCCCTGCACCGCTCCCAGGCGGTCATCGAGTTCGCCCTCGACGGCACGATCCTGACCGCCAACGCCAATTTCCTCGCCGCGGTCGGCTACCGGCTCGACGAGATCCAGGGGCGCCACCACAGCCTGTTCGTGGATCCCGCCGAGCAGGCGGGCGCGGAGTATCGCGGCTTCTGGGACCGCCTCGGCCGGGGCGAGTTCGCCTCCGGCGAGTTCCGGCGCATCGCCAAGGGCCGGCGGGAGATCTGGATCCAGGCGACCTACAACCCGATCTGCGACCGCGACGGGGTGCCGATGAAGGTGGTGAAGTTCGCCACCGACATCACCGAGCAGAAGCTGCGCACCGCCGACGCCACCGGCCAGCTCGCCGCCGTGCACCGCTCCCAGGCGGTCATCGAGTTCGCGCCCGACGCCACGGTGCTCGATGCCAACGCTAACTTCCTCAAGACGGTCGGCTACACGATCGAGGAGGTGCGGGGGCGCGCGCACGCGATGTTCGTGGAGCCCGGCTACGCGCAATCCGCCGATTACGCCGCCTTCTGGGACCGGCTGCGCGGGGGCGCCTTCGCCGCCGGCCTGTTCCAGCGCGTCGGCAAGGGCGGCCGCGCGGTCTGGATCCAGGCGAGCTACAACCCGATCTTCGATCCGGCCGGGCGGCTGACCAAGATCGTGAAATACGCCACCGACGTCACCGCCAACATGACGGCGCGCTCGACGGCCATCGACGCGGCCGAGGGGACGCTGGCGCATGTCCAGGCCATCACCGGCGCGGCCGAGCACATGAACATCGCCGCGCACGCCATCACGGACAGCATGGCCCGCTCGAAGGAGGTCGTGGACGACATCCAGGGACGGGCGGGCGAGGCCGACCGGGCGACCGAACGGCTCACGGCGGCGGCGGGCGCGATGGGCGACGTCGCGACGATGATCGCGGGCATCGCCCAGCAGATCAATTTGCTGGCGCTGAACGCCACCATCGAGGCGGCGCGGGCGGGGGAGGCCGGCCGGGGCTTCGCCGTGGTCGCCACGGAGGTGAAGGCCCTGGCGGGGCAGGCCGCCGCCGCCACCGCCCGGATCGGCGGCGAGGTGGTGGGGATGCAGGCGGTCTCGGCGGAGGTGGCGGCGACGCTCGCCTCGATCACCGCCGCGATCGGCACGATCAGCGCCCATGTCGATGGGGTGAAGACCTCGATGGACGACCAGTCGCGCGCCACCGGGGACATCCTCGCCAGCATGCGGCAGGCGGCGGAGGGCGTCTCCACCATCGGCACCAGCCTGGACGATTGGACGGCGGGCATGGAGGAGCGCCGCTCGGAGCGCCGCAACCGTGTCCTCCTGCCGGCCCATATCCACGCGGCGGGGCAGGAGCCGCTCGCCTGCTCGATCCGCGACCTGACCCAGGGCGGCGCCCGGCTGCACGTGCCCGCGCACGGGCGGGTGCCGGAACGGTTCGACCTCGTCATCGACACGGATGGCCGCCGCTTCGCCTGCGCGACGCGGCACCGCGCGGCCTCGACGATGAACGTGCAGTTCCTCGATCCGGCGCAGGCGATCCCGGCGGCCGCGTGACCCCGGCCGGCCCTCGAACCGGGGGGATCGCCCTCAGAGGCGAAGGCCCCGGGCGAGGCGCTGCTGCGCCGTCCGGATGTCGAGAGTGCGGCCGGCCTCGTCGATGATGCGGATGGTCTGGTAGCCCTCCTCCGCCCAGCGCATGGCCAGGACCACCGCGCTCGATGGCTGCACCCGGGTCTCCGAGCGGGGTTGGGCATTCCGCTCGGCGCGGATCGTATAGGGCATGGCGACGCTCCCCGAATCGCACACCCGCGCTTTTACCAATCGTCGCGCTGAAGATCTATCTTCGATATATCATTTGCGCGATACTATCGTGCAAAATCGAAAAGCGCTTCAAACGTGTTGGCGCCCTCGGCGATACTGGTCGAATCCCTCACCCGTGCCGGCGCATCAGCGGCTCGCGCATCGTGCCGGCGCGGCGCTGGCGTTCCACCGGGCGCTCGCCGGTATGGCGGACGTGCTCCATGCGGATCTGGTCGATCAGCATCGGCCGGGCGAAGTAATAGCCCTGCGCGCAGCGGATCTGGGTGGCGGCGAGGAGGTAGGCGAGCTCCTCGTGGGTCTCGACGCCCTCGGCCACGACCGACATGCCGAGCGCCATCCCGAGGGACTCGATCGCCTTGAGCACGATCTGGCTGCGCGGGCGCTTGTGGATGTCCGTGATGAAGGACCGGTCGATCTTCAACTCGTCCGCCGTGATCTCGGCCAGCGCGGCCAGCGAGGAATAGCCCACCCCGAAATCGTCGATGGAGACGCGGGCGCCGATGGCGCGGATGCGCGGCAGCACCTCCCGCTGGAACCGGCCCTTGGTGAAGAACGCCTCCTCGGTCAGTTCGAGGATGAAGCGCGGGGCGAGGCCGGTCTGGCCGAGGGATTCGCAGAAGGCCGTCATGAACGGCACGTCGCAGGCCTGCTTGGCCGCGATGTTGAGGCTCACCGTGATCTCGGACCCGAACATGTCGTCGAGGTCGGGGATGGCGCGCACCGTCTCGGCGAGCACCTGCAGGGTGATCTCGTTGATGAGCCCGAGCTCGATGGCGAGGCCGACGAAATCTCCCGGCGCCTGGATCACGCCGAGTTCGTCGCGCCAGCGCAGCAGCACCTCCACGCCCTTCACGGCATGGGTGCGCATGTCGACCTTGGGCTGGAAGGCGCAGCAGAAGCAGCGGTCGCGGATGGCAAGCCGTAGGCGCTGCTCCACCGCCATGCGGGCGGTGGCCGCCTGGCTCATCGCCTCCTCGAAGACGCTGACGCCGCCCTTCACGCTGCCCTTCACCCGGTACATCGCGCTGTCGGCCTGGCGCCGCAGGGTCTCGTAGGCGGTGCCGTGGTCGGGGAAGAGGCTCAGGCCCATGGAGGCCGAGGCGAAGATCTCGTGGCCGTCGATGAAGAAGGGCTGCTTCAGCCGCTCCGAGATCTCGGAGACGCAGGCGAGCGTCGCGTCGCGGTCGAGGACCGGGTTGAGGAGCAGCACGAACTCGTCGCCGCCGAGGCGGGCGAGCATGTCGCTCGGGCGCAGAGAGCCCCGGATCCGGTCCGCCACCTTGCGCAGCAGCGTGTCGCCGGCCGCGTGGCTGTAATAGTCGTTGATGTGCTTGAAGTTGTCGAGGTCGATGAAGGCCAGGGCGAAGCGGTCCGAGAGCTGCGCCCCGGCGATCAGTTCCTCGATGCTCTGCTCGAACATCAGCCGGTTCGGCAGGCCGGTGAGCGCGTCGATATAGGCCCGGCCGATCAGGTCGCGCTGGATGCGGTGGTGCTGGGTGACGTCGAGGAGGGTGGTGAGGGTGAAGTCCTCGCTGTCCACGGAAAGGGGACGTGCCTGCGCCTCCACGACCCGGTCGCCGACCTCGGCCACCGCGCGGCCGGCGGCCGGGGGGCCGTCGGGGGCAGGCAGGTCGAGGGTCGCCTCGGGGTCGAGGAGCCGCGCGGCGGCGTTCGCCAGGATGCAATGGCCCTGCGCGTCGTGCACGACCATGCCCACGGGCAGCGCCTGGATGGCGCACTCGAGGAGGTGACGGCGGTGGCTGGGATGGGCCGGCTCGCTCACGCTCACTCCTGCTGCCACAGCGACCGGACGAGGCGGCTGCCGGCCTCGGCCGGGCCGGAGACGGTGTCGCCGGCTTCCAGCGGGCGGCGCAGCAGCCGGCGGTGGGCCTGGTCCAGGGCGGGGGCGTTGCCCTGCTCCGGGCCGGCCTCGCGGGCGAGCCGCGCGGCGACCGAACCTTCGCCGTCGAGGCCGGAGGGCTTGCTCATGGTGGCGGCGCGCCAGCGCTCCACCACCGCGCCGACGAAGGGGCCGCCGGCCTGCGCCCGCCCTTCCTCCGGCATCCGCCCGCTCACGTCGTTGCGCGGCTGGCGCCCCGGGGGCAGCTGGCTGAAGGTCATGCGCGCGGGCACCGGCACGCCCTCGCCGAAGGCGATCACCTCGCCCGTCCCGAGGGAGGGCACGAAGGCGAGGAGGTTCACCGCGTCCGACACGGCGGCGGCCAGGAAGGCCTGGTCGCGCTCGTTCGTCATGCGCATGGCGAACAGGGTGCTGCATTGGGAGATGATCGCCGGGTCGAGCTCGGCCGGGCGCTGGGTGACGAGGCCGAGGAAGACCCCATGCTTGCGGCCCTCGCGGGCGATCCGCGACAGGGCGCGGCGGGTGGGGGTGAAGCCGACGGAGCGGTCCGCCGAGGCGTAGCGGTGGGCCTCCTCGCAGACGAGGAGCAGCGGCACCGCGCCCTCGCTCCAGATCCCGAACTCGAAGGCGAGGCGGCAGAGGACGCAGACCACCGCATCGACCACCTCGGTCGGCAGGCCGGCGAGCTGCATGATGGTCATCGGCCGCCCGTCCGGTTCCAGCCGGAACAGGTGGGCCAGGAGTTCGCCCATCATGTCGCCGCCGACATTGGCGTTCTCGAACATGAACCCGTAGCGGGGATCGTTGCGGATCGTCTCGATCCGCGAGATCAGCCGGTGGTAGTGCATCCGCGAGGCGCGGTTCTCCAGGCGGCCCATCCGCTCGTCGATGAGGAGCGTCAGGTCCTGGAGGGTGTAGGGGACCGGCGTGTCGACGGTGAAGCCGGCGTTCTTGTTGAGGCCCCGCTTCACGATCTGCCGGTCGGCGACCTCCTTGTATTGGAGGTACTTGGTCTTCGCGAGGGGGATCACCTCGGCGAGGATCTCGATCTCCTCGTCGACCGGCGGGCGGCCGCCATAGATGACGTCGGTGATCTCTTCGAGGTTGAACAGCCAGAACGGCAGTTTGAGGTTGCGCGGGGTGACGATGTTCGCCCTGTCCCCGAAGCAGGAAGCGTATTCGTTGTGCACGTCGAGGAGGAAGACGCGCACGGACTGGTGCACCCCCATCACCCGGTCGAGGATCACCGCGACGCCGCTCGACTTGCCGACCCCGGTCGCCCCCAGCACGGCGAAGTGCTTGGACAGGAGGTCGTTGACCCGGATGCTCGCCGGGGTCTCGGGGTCCATGTAGAGGGTCCCGACCGGCACGTTGTCGCCGCCGGACACTTGGTAGATCGCGCGCACGTCGGCGCGCGGAAGCAAGTCGACCTCGTCGCCGATGGCCGGATAGCGGGCCACGCCCCGGCGGAACCGCTTCTCCCCGCCCTCGGTGAGGATTTCGCCCAGGAGGTCGAGGCCCGCGAAGGCAGACAGCCCGCCGCCGGGCTCGCTGCGCGAGGTGAGGGCGGTGATGATGCCGACGAGGATCGCGCCGCCGGCCTGGACGCGCACGAACCGTCCGACCGTGACCCGGTGGCTCGGCCGGCCGGCCTGCGATTCGAGGGCGAGGTTGACCTTCAGCCCGTCGATGGACGCCACCGTCCCGATCCGCGCCGCCGCCTCGGCCTCGTCGGAGATGCCTGCCGTGCTGAACATCCTGAAACCCCTGGCCGGCGTGTGGCCTGCGCGAGAGCGACACCGGGGAGCACGGCCGCGCCGCTTCCCGCCGGACACAATGCCCGGTTGTTGTTGACAATTCCTATACAGCGCCGCCGCGCAATCTCATTAACACGGTCTGAATTGTGCCGAGATCATTCTTGGCGTCGGTTTTAGGCGTGGCATCATATATCATCTTTGTTGATTATTTCGCGTGTTCTATCAATGTAACTCAAGCAATGAGAGGGGCATTGCTTGTGCCGACGCCGCACATCGCCCATAAGGAGGGAGGATGATCGCGGCACGTCGACAGGGGGCCTTCGGTGCCCCAGGAGCGGCTGGCGGGTGGTGGCAGGCCGCCGCCCGGATGATCGCGCTCGTCCTCGCCCTGGCCCTCGCGGCGCCGGCGGCCGGGCTCGCGGAGGATCTGGCCTTCCACGGGCACCATGACGGGGCCGAACTCGCCCTCGGACAGGCCGGCGCCGTTGCGGAGGCCGCGCATCAGGCAGCCGATCCTGGCCTCGTCTGCCATGCCCATTGCGGCTGCCACGTGAGCGCGACCCCCTGCGAGGCGGGCCTCGCCCCGCCCGCCGCCTCGCCGCGCCCGCGCTACGCCCGCACCCATGCGACGGCCTCCTCGGTCGTCCCCGACAGGCTCCCCCGGCCCCCCCGCGCCTGAGGCGACGCGGACCCGCGTGGGTCCGATCCGTCCCTTCCGTGCAACCGATCGCGCGAGGCCCTGACGCCCGCGATCCCGGCCGAGCCTGTTCCATGCGCATCCTTCCGAGCGCGGCCCTCGTGGCCGCCGGCCTCCTCGCGGGCGCCGCCATCCCCCTGTCCCTCGGCCCGGCCAGGGAGTCCCCGCCGGCCCCGACCCCGGCCGCCCACACTGACGATCACGATCACGGCCCGGCGGAGGCGGGCGAAGGGCTCGTCAGGATGACGCCGGAGCAGATCCGCGATCAGGAGATCGCGGTGGTGCCGGTGCGCGGCGGGATCCTGTCCCGTCACGTTCTCGTACCCGGCACGGTGACGCCCGACGCCGACCGCATCGCCCGCGTCCCGGCGCGGGTGGTCGGCACGGTCTCGCAGATGCGCAAGCGCCTGGGCGACACGGTCGCCAAGGGCGACGTGGTGGCGATCCTCGACAGCCGCGAGGTCGCCGACGCCAAGAGCGACTACCTGACGGCCCTCGTCCAGTCGGAGCTGCAGAAGGCCAATTTCGAGCGCCAGGAGAAGCTGCTCGCCTCCCGCGCCGTCTCCGAGGCCGCGTGGCAGAACGCCCGCGCCCTGTTCCAGGAGAACCAGCTGCGCCTGGACCTCGCCCGGCAGAAGCTTTCGGCGCTCGGCCTCAACGCCGCCGAGGTCGCCGCCGCGCAGAAGCGCGACGAGGCGACCCCCAACGCCTCGACCCTGCGTCAGTACGAGTTGCGCGCGCCGCTCGGCGGGCGGATCGTGGAGCGCAAGGTCGATGTCGGCACGGCGGTGGGCAAGGAGGGCGACCCCGCCGACCTCTACACGGTCGCCGACCTGTCGAGCGTCTGGATCGACCTCGCGGTCTCGACCGCCGACCTCCCGGACGTGCGCGACGGCGCCCCCGTGGCGGTGCGGCGGGGGCAGGGGGCCGAGGCGCCGGTCGGCCGGGGCCGGGTGATCTTCGTGAGCCCGCTCCTCAACACCGAGACCCGCTCGGCGCGTGTCGTCGTGGCGCTGCCGAACGAGGACATGGCGTGGCGCCCCGGCACCTACGTCACCGCCGAGATCGGGATCGCGGAGGATGCCGTCGCCGTGCGCCTGCCGAAGTCGGCGCTCCAGACGATCGAGGGCAAGCGCGTGGTCTTCGTGCGGGTGCCCGACGGCTTCGCCAAGCGCGAGGTCGAACTCGGCCGCGCCGACGACGACGCGGTGGAGGTCGTCTCCGGCCTGTCGCCGGGGGAAGAGGTCGTCGTCGGCAACAGCTTCCTCCTCAAGGCCGAGCTCGGGAAGAGCGAAGCCGAGCACGGCCACTGAGGAGACCGGACATGATCGACCGCATCCTCGACGTCGCCGTGCAGCGCCGCTGGCTGGTGCTGCTCCTCACCCTGCTCGCCGCCGGCTTCGGGCTCTACGCGGCGACGCGCCTGCCCATCGACGCGGTGCCCGACATCACCAACAACCAGGTGCAGATCAACACGATCGCCCCCTCGCTCTCGCCGGTCGATATCGAGAAGCAGGTCACTTACCCGATCGAGGCCGCCCTCGCCGGGATCAAGGGGCTCGACTACACCCGCTCGCTCTCGCGCAACGGCTTCTCGCAGGTCACGGCGGTCTTCGCGGAAAAGCTCGACATCTACTTCGCCCGCCAGCAGGTGGCCGAACGCCTCGCGCAGGTGGCGCGGGACCTTCCCCCCGGCGCCCAGGCCGCCATGGGGCCGATCTCCACCGGCCTCGGGGAGATCGTGATGTGGTCGGTGCGCTTCGCGGAAGCCGGCGCGCCCCGGCCCGCCGCCGCCGGCAAGCCCGGCTGGCAGGAGGATGGCAGCTACCGCACCCCCGAGGGCCAGCGCCTGGCCAGCGACCTCGAACGGAAGGCGTATCTGCGCACCGTGCAGGATTGGATCGTCCGGCCGCAGATCAGGACCGTGCCGGGGGTGGCGGGGGTCGACAGCATCGGCGGGTTCGAGAAGCAGTACCACGTCCAGCCCGATCCGACCGTGCTCGCCTCGCTGGACCTGTCCTTCGCGGATGTGGCGCGGGCGCTGGAGGCGAACAACGCCAACCAGGGCGCCCGCTACCTGGAGGACAACGGCGAGAGCTACGTGGTGCGCGCCGCCGGCCGGCTGGAGGGCATGGCCGACATCGGCAACGTGGTCGTGGCCACCCGCGGCGGCGTGCCGGTGCGGATCTCGGACGTGGCGAGCGTGCGTATCGGGCGCGACCTGCGCACCGGCTCCGGCAGCGAGGACGGCGCCGAGGCGGTGATCGGCACCGCGCTCATGCTCATCGGCGAGAACAGCCGCACGGTGGCCGAGGCCGTCACGGCGCGGATGGACGCGATCCGCCGCTCCCTGCCCCCCGGCATCGAGATCCGCATCGTCCTCGACCGCACGCAACTCGTGGAGGCCACGGTGCGGACGGTGGGCAGGAACCTCTCCGAGGGGGCGCTCCTCGTCGTCGTGATCCTGTTCCTGCTGCTCGGCAACATCCGCGCCGCCCTGGTGACGGCCCTCGTCATCCCCGTCGCCATGCTGATGACGATGACCGGGATGGTCGAGGCGAAGATCTCGGCCAACCTCATGAGCCTCGGCGCCCTCGATTTCGGGCTGATCGTCGACGGCGCCGTGATCATCAGCGAGAACGCCCTGCGCCACGTCGCGGAGCGCCAGCACGCCCTCGGGCGGCCCCTCGCCCTGGAGGAACGGCTCGACACCGTGCGGGATTCGGCCCGCGAGATGATCGCCCCCTCCCTCTACGGGCAGGCGATCATCATCCTCGTCTACGTGCCGCTCCTCACCTTCACCGGGGTGGAGGGCAAGATGTTCGAGCCGATGGCGCTCACCGTCATCATCGCGCTGGCCTGCGCCTTCGTCCTGTCGCTGACCTTCGTGCCCGCGCTCCTCGCCATCGTCCTCACCGGACGGGTGAGCGAGACGGACAACGCCCTGGTCCGGGGGATGAAGGCCGCCTACCGGCCGGTCCTCGACGCCGCGATCCGGGCGCCCTCCGCCTTCGCCGTTTTCGCCCTGGCGCTCCTCGCGGGGGCGGGAATCCTCGCGACCCGGCTCGGCACCGAGTTCATCCCGCAACTCGACGAGGAGGCCATCGCGCTGAACGCCACGCGCATCCCCTCGACCTCCCTCACCCAGTCTCAGGCGATGCAACTGAAGGTCGAGAAGGCGGTGCTGGCCTTCCCCGAGGTCGCGACGGTCTTCTCCAAGACCGGCACGGCCGAGGTCGCCTCCGATCCGATGCCGCCGAACTCCTCGGACACCTTCGTCATCCTGAAGCCGCGCGGGCAGTGGCCGGATCCGGCCCTGCCCAAGGCGGAGCTGCAGGAGCGGATCGAGACGGCGGTCGGGCAGCTCGCGGGCAACGTCTACGAGTTCTCGCAGCCGATCCAGCTCCGCTTCAACGAGTTGCTCGCGGGCACCCGCGGCGACCTCGCGGTGAAGGTGTTCGGCGACGAGTTCGAGCCCCTGCTCGCCACGGCGAACCGCATCGCCGGGATCCTGCGCGGCATCGCGGGCGCCGAGGACGTGAAGGTCGAGCAGATCGAGGGCCTGCCGGTCCTCGACATCACGATCGACAAGGCCGAGGCCGCCCGCTACGGCCTCAGCACCGGGGCGATCCAGGACGTGATCGGCGCCGCCATCGGCGGGCGCGAGGCCGGGGTGGTGTTCGAGGGCGACCGCCGCTTCCCCATCGTCATGCGCCTCACCGACCGGGTCCGCGAGGATCGCGAGACGCTGGAGAACATCCCCGTGCCCCTGCCGCCCGGCGCCGGGGGGAGGGCGGGCTCGGTCCTGCTCAAGCAGGTCGCGTCCTTTTCCGTCACCGAGGGGCCGAACCAGATCAGCCGCGAGAACGGCCGCCGCCGGGTGGTGGTGACGGCCAACGTGCGCGGGCGGGACATCGGCTCTGTGGTCGCCGAGGCGCAGGCCAGGGTGGGACGGGAGGTGTCCCTGCCGGCCGGCTCCTCCCTGACCTGGGGCGGGCAGTTCGAGAACCTCGCCTCGGCCAAGCGACGGCTCGCGGCGGTGGTCCCGGCCTGCTTCCTCTTGATCCTCCTGCTCCTCGGTTCGGCGCTCGGCTCGGTTCGCGACGCACTCCTCGTGTTCAGCGCCGTGCCCCTGGCGCTGACCGGGGGCATCCTCGCCCTGTGGCTGCGGGACATGCCGGTCTCGGTGCCGGCGGCGGTGGGCTTCATCGCCCTGTCCGGCGTCGCGGTCCTGAACGGCCTCGTGATGATCAGCGCCATCCGCCACCTCGCCGCCGGGGGGCTTCCCCTGCGCGAGGCGATCCGCGAGGGCGCCGCGACCCGGCTGCGGCCGGTGGCCATGACGGCGCTCGTCGCCTCGCTCGGCTTCGTGCCGATGGCGCTCGCCACCGGGACGGGGGCCGAGATCCAGCGCCCCCTCGCCACGGTGGTGATCGGCGGGCTGATCAGCGCGACGCTCCTCACCCTCGTGGTGCTGCCGGGCCTCTATGCCCGGTTCGGCCGGCCCCCCGGCGCGAAGAGATCGGCGGAAAGCGAACAGCAAGAGCGGCCGGTCGAGGGGATAAGGGCGTAGGGGACCGCAATCCGCAAGTCTTCCCTAACCTCCGGTGAGCAACCTGTGGTGAGGAACGGGCTGCATTCGGCCGAGCCGACGAGGGACGATGCGCGATAGCGGGGCTGCAGAGACGGGGGCTTTCGACGAGGCGGCGGGGGTTTCGGCGCCCGCCACCCCGCGCCGGCTTCTGGCCGCCCTCGCCCTCGTGGTCGTCGGCGGCATGTGGATCTACACCGCCTGGACGATCCACGACATGCGCCGGCAGGCCTGGGACAGCGCCCGCCACGACGCCCTCGGCTTGCTCGGCACCAGCGAGCGGGCGATCGCGCGCGACATCGAACTCTACGACCTGTCGCTGATGACCGTGTCGAGCCGCCTGAACCTGCCGGCCCTCGACGGGGCCTCGCCGGACCTGCGCCACCTCGGCCTGTTCGACCGGGTGTCGCAGGCGCGGGGCTACGGCTCGATCCTCGTCCTCGACGAGTCGGGCAAGGCCTTCCTCGATTCCGGCTCCATCGTGCCGCGCCGCCTCGACGGGTCCGACCGGCTCTATTTCACGATCCACCGGGATGCGCCGGAGACCGGCCTGTTCATCGGCCGCCCGTGGCGCACGCGGCTGAGCGGGCGGGAGATGATCCCCCTGAGCCGCCGCTTCGCCTACGCGGACGGCAGCTTCGCCGGCGTCATCGTGGGCGCGATCGAGCTGGCCTATTTCCGGGAGGTGCTCGACCGTCTGAAGGGCAGCCGCGACTTCACCGTCACCCTCGACTTCACGGACGGGAGCGAGGTGATGAACATCGGGCAGCCCGCCGCCGCCGCCGACGCGCCGGGCCTGCGGGAGGAACGGCAGGTCGCCCCCTGGCCGCTGCGCCTGTCGGTGTTCCTGCCGGCCTCGGCCATCGACCGGGCCTGGAGGCCGCAGACCCGCATCGTCCTGGCGCTGGCCCTGCTCCTGAGCCTCGGGATCCTTGGCGTCGTCGGGCTGCTGCACCGGGAGTTCAGCCGGCGGGAGCGCGCGGAGCGGCAGGCCCTGGCCGCGCGGGCCGAACTCGAACGGCTCGCCGCCACCGACGCCCTGACCGGCCTGTGGAACTGGCGGCATTTCGAGCGGAGCGTCGCCCGCTGCGCCGAGCCCGCCGAGCGGGCGCGCTGGGCGCTGCTCAGCATCGACGCCGACCATTTCAAGGGCTTCAACGACCGCTACGGACACCCGGCCGGCGACCGGGTGCTGAAGCAGGTCGCCGCCGTGCTGTGCGGGCGCGCGGCGCAGGCCGGCGGCAGCGCCTTCCGGGTCGGGGGCGAGGAATTCGCCCTCCTCGTCCGCTGCGAGCCCGGCGAGGCCGCGATGCTGGCGGAATCGGTGCGCGCGGGCGTCGCCGCCCTGGCCCTGCCCCATGCCGACCATCCGCGCGGCATCCTCACCCTCAGCGTCGGCATGGCCCATGGCGGGCTCGCCCCCGCCGCGAGCCTGCAGGGCTGGATCGACGCCGCCGACGCGGCCCTCTACGCCGCCAAGCGGCAGGGGCGGGACCGCGTCTGCCATGCCGGGGCGCAGGAAAGCCACCTCCCGCCGCGCCTCTCGGCGGCCGGCTGAGGCTCAGCCGTCCGTGTGGCGCAGGTGGAGGTAGGTGGGATCGAACTCGCCGGCCTTGGCGAGGGCGTCCCAATCGTGGATCGTCAGGCGACCGCTCCCGAGGGTGATGAGGCCGCTCTCGCGCAACTCCTTCAGGATCCGGTTCACGTGGACCGAGGTGATGCCGAGCGCGTCGCCGAGTTCGTACTGCGTCAGGGGCAGGCCGCAGGAATTGCCGGCCGCGAGGCCGACCATCTCCAGGCGGATCATCAATTCGCAGAACAGGTGGGCCATGCGCGGGTAGGATTCCCGCCGGCCGTTGTTGAGCATCCATTCCCGGGCGAGTGAGCCCTCGATCAGCGTCGTGCGCCAGAACGCGTCGCCGAGGCGGGGCTCGGCGGCAAACAGCGCGCGCAGGGCCTCGTGCGGCACGAAGCCGATGCGCAGCGGCGCCACGGCGCAGATGCTGAAATCGAGCACCTCCAGGTGCAGGCTCTGGAAATCCGGCACGTCGCCGGGGACATGGTAGGCCGTGACCTGCCGCCGCCCGTCCTCGGTGGTCTTGTAGGTCGCCGCGATCCCGCTGAGCACCGCGAAGCACCGGTTCGGCCGGTCGTGCTCCACCACGATGTCCTGCCCGGTCTCGTACTCCGCGACGTGCAGCGGCAGCCCGACCAGCGCCGCCCGCTCGGAGTCCGACAGGTCGAACAGCGCCACGCTCTCGATCTTGCGGACGAAGGGATTGGTGTCCGCCCGGATCGTCTCTGCCATCGCTGACCCCCTTCGTGACGGCAGCGATTATAGGGCATTCGCCCGGCCCTTCCGCCCCCTTTCGCAGGGGCTGCGGGACCTTTTGATTCAGGTCAAGGCCCGCGGCCGGGCCGCCGCCTAAGCGCGACAGGATCGATCCCTCCGCGAGGCGTCACGAGCGAGCCATGGCCGCCATTTCCGGTCGCAAATACATGACGGAGGGGGAGGCGGGCTTGAGCCTGTTCCTCCTCGTCGGCAGTTTCCTCTGCGCCATCGCCTCGGCGCGGGCGGTGGATACGCCCTTCGGCATCCATATGGCCGTCTTCGCCCTTGCCGGGGCGGCGGGGCTCGCGGTGCTGCTCAAGCGCTACGAGGCGCGGCCCCTCGCGCCCCCGCCGCAGGAGATCGACGGCCGGCCGAACTACACCCTCGGGCCGGTCAAGTTCGCCGCCATCGCCGCGATGGGCTGGGGCATCGCCGGATTCACGGTGGGCTGCATCATCGCCTTCCAGCTCTGGGCGCCGGCCCTGAATTTCGGGCTCGAATACACGACCTTCGGGCGCCTGCGGCCGCTGCACACCTCGGCGGTGATCTTCGCCTTCGGCGGCAACGTGCTGATCGGGACCTCGCTCTACGTGGTGCAGCGCACCTGCCGGGCGCGGCTCGCGGGCGACCTCGCGCCCTGGTTCGTGGTGCTCGGCTACAACCTGTTCATCGTCATCGCCGGCACCGGCTACCTGATGGGCGTGACCCAATCGAAGGAATACGCCGAGCCCGAATGGTACGCCGACCTGTGGCTCACCCTCGTCTGGGTCGTCTACCTGCTGGTGTTCCTGGGCACGATCTGGAAGCGCCGCGAACCCCACATCTTCGTGGCGAACTGGTTTACCCTCGCCTTCATCGTCACCGTCGCGATGCTGCACATCGTGAACAACCTCGCCCTGCCGGTGACGGTGTTCGGCTCGAAATCCTACCCGGTCTTCTCAGGGGTGCAGGATGCCCTGATCCAGTGGTGGTACGGGCACAACGCGGTCGGCTTCTTCCTCACCGCCGGCTTCCTCGCCATCATGTACTACTTCGTCCCGAAGCGCGCTGAGCGGCCGATCTACTCCTACCGGCTGTCGATCATCCACTTCTGGGCGCTGATCTTCATGTACATCTGGGCGGGGCCGCACCACCTGCACTACACGGCGCTGCCGGACTGGGCGCAGACGCTGGGCATGACCTTCTCGATCATGCTGTGGATGCCCTCCTGGGGCGGCATGATCAACGGGCTGATGACCCTCTCGGGCGCCTGGGACCGCTTACGCACCGACCCGATCCTGCGCTTCATGGTCGTCTCGCTCGCCTTCTACGGCATGGCGACCTTCGAGGGGCCGATGATGGCGATCAAGGCGGTCAACGCCCTGTCGCACTACACCGACTGGACCATCGGCCACGTCCATTCCGGGGCGCTCGGCTGGGTCGCCTACATCTCCTTCGGCGCCCTGTACTGCCTCGTGCCCTGGCTGTGGAACCGCAAGGAGGTCTACTCCCTCAAGCTGGTGGAGTGGCACTTCTGGATCTCGACGCTCGGCATCGTGCTGTACATCTCCTCGATGTGGGTCGCGGGGATCATGCAGGGCCTGATGTGGCGCGCCTATAACGCGCTCGGCTTCCTCGAATACTCCTTCGTGGAGACCGTCGAGGCGATGCAGCCCTACTACCTCGTGCGGGCGATGGGCGGGGTGCTGTTCCTGATCGGCGCGCTGATCATGGCCTACAACCTCGCCATGACGATCGCCGGCAAGACGGCCTCCGCCGACGAGGCGCTGCCCGGCCCGGTCGCCCTCGCCCCGGCCGAGTGAACCCGACCCGGGGCCGCCGACCCGGGCGGCCCCCACCTCCCGCGCATCACGGAACCAGCCCGATGGCCACCGCCCAGCCCGGCCTCTGGAAGAGGCACGAGATCTTCGAGAAGAACTCCATCGTCCTGCTGCTCGGCGCGCTCCTCGTCGTCGCCATCGGCGGCCTCGTGGAGATCACGCCGCTCTTCTACCTGAAGAGCACGATCGAGACGGTGGAGGGCGTCCGCCCCTACACGCCCCTCGAACTCGCCGGCCGCTCCATCTACATCCGCGAGGGCTGCTACCTCTGCCACAGCCAGATGATCCGGCCGATGCGCGACGAGGTGGAGCGCTACGGCCACTTCTCGCTGGCCGCCGAGAGCCTCTACGACCACCCGTTCCAATGGGGTTCGAAGCGCACCGGGCCGGACCTCGCCCGCGTCGGGGGCAAGTATTCGGACGAGTGGCACCGGGAGCACCTGCGCGATCCCCGCGCCGTGGTGCCGGCCTCGATCATGCCGCCCTACGCCTTCCTCGACCGGCCGCTGGACGCCGACGCGATCGCCGACGACCTCAAGGCCAACCGGGCGCTCGGCGTCCCCTACGACGACGCGATGGTGGCGCTGGCCGCCGCCGACCTGAAGGCCCAGCTCGATCCCGAAGGGCCCGGCGCCGCCGAGTTCCAGCGCCGCTATCCCGGCGCCGCCCTGCACGCTGTCTCGGGCGAGAAGGGCCGCGTCGCCGAGATCGACGCCCTCGTCGCCTACCTGCAGGTGCTCGGCACGATGGTCGACTTCAAGATCTACGACGACAAGAAGAACCTGAGGTGAGCGCCATGACCTACGAAAGCGCCGCCGCCTTCGCGCAGACAAGCGGCCTCCTCTACTTCGTCGGCGTCTTCGCCGCCGTCGCCGCCTACGCCTTCTGGCCGCGCAACCGCTCCCGGTTCGATGCGGCCGCCCATCTCCCCCTGATCGAGGATTGAGCCGTGGCCGAGACGAGCGCTTCGGGCCAGCCCGCCGACGGCCCGCAGACCACGGGCCATGCCTGGGACGGCATCCGCGAATACAACAACCCCCTGCCGCGCTGGTGGCTCTACACGCTCTACGCGACGATCGTCTGGTCGATGGGCTACTGGGTGCTCTACCCGGCCTGGCCGATGGTGAGCGGCTACACGGCGGGCCTGCTGGGTTACTCCCAGCGCGCGACGGTGCTGGGCGAGATCGAGGCGGTGCGCCACGCGCGCGATGCCCGCGGCCGGACGCAGCTCGCCAGCGCCACGGTGGCGGAGATCCGCGCCGACCCGGCCCTGCTGCGCCTCGCGCTCGCCACCGGCAAGGCGGCCTTCGGCGACAATTGCGCCGCCTGCCACGGCACCTCAGCGACGGGGCGGATCGGCTACCCGAACCTGCAGGACGACGACTGGCTGTGGGGCGGCACCCCGGAGGAGATCGAGCGCACGATCCGCTTCGGCGCCCGCTCCGCCCACGGGGAGACGCATCTCGGCGACATGCCGGCCTTCGGCCGCGACGGCATCCTCACCCGCCCGGAGGTCGAGGCGGCGGCGACCTATGTGCTCTCGCTCTCGGGCAAGCCGGGGGTGGCGGGCGCGAGTGTCGAGAAGGGCGCGGAGGTCTTCGCGGGCAATTGCGCCGCCTGCCACGGCGCCGAGGCGAAGGGCAACCCGGAGATGGGCGCCCCGAACCTCACGGACGCGATCTGGCTCTACGGCTCGGCGCCGGAGCAGGTGGTCGCCACGATCACCGGCGGCCGCAGGGGCGTGATGCCCGCCTGGGAAGGCCGCCTCGATCCGGCGACGATCAAGTCCCTGGCCGTCTACGTCCACGGGCTGGGTGGGGGACGGTAGGGCTTGGCAGGGGCTCCGAGTCTTCCTCTGTACAGGAAGCTGTACAGAGGGAGGCCGGGCGTGGCGCAGGTCAGCTACACCGAGTTTCGGGCGCACCTCGCAACGCATCTCGATCAGGTCGAGCGGGACCGGACCGAGTTGGTGATCACCCAGCAGAACCGCGCCGACATGGTGGTGATGCCGCTCTCCGAGTTGGAGGGCCTGCGGGAAACGATGCACCTGCTCTCGACTCCGGCGAATGCCCGGCGCCTGCTCGACAGCATCGCCGAACTCGATGCCGGAGCCGAGACGGAGCGGGGGCTCATCGAGCCGTGAGGCTCATCTGGTCTGAGAAGGCCTGAAAGGCGGGTGGTCGCGCCGGATCACCGGCACCCACCGGCTGGTCTACCGGGCGAGGGGAGCCGGCGAGGAACAGGCCCTGAAGATCGCCCAGTGCCGCTGGCACTACGCCGACTGAGCCGGCGTCCACCGAAGCCTACGACGGCGCCCGGCCGGGGCCCCGTTTGAGCGAGATCAAAGCCCCGCTCGCCCGCGCGGCCTAGGGCTTCCGGACCCCGTCCACTCGCGGACGGAGGATGGTCCGCCGATGCCCCTCGCCCAGCGTACAGACACGCAAGCCGTCCGCCCCAGGAAGCAATTCGGCACGGCGGCGACCCGCGCCGCCATTCCCGCCGCCGACGGGTCGCTCTACGCGGCGCGGACCAAGATCCAGCCGCGGCTGGTTCATGGCACCTTCCGGCGGATCAAGTGGATGATCCTCGCCGTTGCTCTCGGCATCTACTACTTCGTGCCCTTCCTGCGCTGGCATCGCGGGCCGAACGAGCCGTCCCAGGCGGTGCTGCTCGATCTCGACAAGGGCCGCTTCTATTTCTTCTCCATCGAGCTGTGGCCGCAGGACGTGACCTACGTGATGGGTCTCCTGATCCTCGCGGCCTTCATCCTGTTCCTGATGAACGCGGTCGCGGGCCGCCTCTGGTGCGGCTACCTCTGCCCGCAGACCGTCTGGACCGACCTGTTCCTCGCCGTGGAGCGGCTGATCGAGGGCGACCGGCGCGAGCGCTTGAAGCTCGACGCCGCCCCGTGGTCCATGGAGAAGATCGCCCTGCGGACCATGAAGCACGCGATCTGGCTGCTGATCGCGTGGTGGACCGGCGGCGCCTGGGTGCTCTACTTCGCCGACGCGCCGACGCTGGTCGTGAGGCTCGCGACCTATCAGGCCCCGCCCGTGGCCTATGGCGCGATCCTGACGCTGACCGCCACCACCTACCTGCTGGCCGGCCACATGCGCGAGCAGGTCTGCACTTACATGTGCCCCTGGCCGCGCATCCAGGCGGCGCTCACCGACGAGCACGCCTACAACATCCTCTACCGGGACGAGCGCGGCGAGCCCCGCGTCTCGGCCAAGAAGACCGAGGCCCTGCGCGCGGCGGGCCAGAAGGCCGGCGATTGCGTCGATTGCTTCGCCTGCGTCACGGCCTGCCCGATGGGCGTCGACATCCGCGACGGCCTGCAGATGGATTGCATCCAGTGCGGCCTGTGCATCGATGCCTGCGACACCACCATGGGCAAGCTCGGGCGCCCCACCGGCCTCATCGGCTACGACACCGAGGCCAACCGCCGGAGCCGCGCCGCCGGCCACGGGCCGGTGAGCCGCATCGTCCGCCCCCGGACGATCCTCTACGCGGTGCTGGTCGCCGGGACCGGCGGCTTCATGCTCATGAGCCTCGCCACCCGCAGCGTCACGGGGGTGAGCGTCCTGCACGACCGCAACCCGCAATTCGTGACCCTCTCGGACGGCTCCGTGCGCAACGGCTTCACCCTGCGCATCGCCAACAAGCGCCCCGTGGCGCGGGACTTCGCCCTCGCGGTGGAGGGCGTCGCGGGCGCCCGTGTCGAGGTGGTCGGCGGCACCGCCGACGACCTGCCGGTGCCCGCCGATTCCACGCAGGAATTCCGCATCCTCGTCTTCGCCCCGGCGGGGCTGGAGGCCCCCGTCTCGCCCCTGTCCTTCCGCATCGCCGACGCCTCCGGCGAGGGCGCGGCGGCGCAGGACCATTTCAAGGCCCGCTGAACATGAGCGCCCCCCTCACCGGCACCCGCATCCTGGCGATGTTCGCCGCCTTCTTCGGCACCGTCGCGGCGGCGGACGCCGTCCTCGTCACCTCGGCGCTGCGGACGTGGTCGGGGCTCGACGAGGCCTCGCCCTATCAGGCGAGCCAGCGCTACAACGCCGAACTCGGCCGGGCGCGGGCGCAGGACGGCCTCGGCTGGAGCCTCGACGCCGCCGCCTCCCGCCTGCCCGAGGGCGGGACCGCGATCGCCGCGACCCTCGCCGCCCGCGACGGCCTTCCCCTGGCGGGGAGGGCGGTGCGGGCACGGCTGGAGCGCCCTACCGACAAGCGGGAGGACCGGGCGGTGGATCTCACGGAGGGCCGGCCCGGCGCCTACGCGGTCCGCACCGCCGCCGTGCCGCCCGGCCAGTGGGACCTCGTCGTGGAGGTGATGGGCGAGGATGGGGTCGCGTTCCGGCGCCGCCACCGTCTGTTCCTGGACTGAGGGATCGGCCCGATGTGCTGCACCGACACCGCGCTCGCCTATATCGAGGCCCACGCCTCGTGGAGCGAGGCGAACACCACGCCCTCGCTGGGCCGCGACTACGCCGCCTTCGTCACCCGCGACGGGGAGGGCGCGGCGCGGGCCGCCTTCGCCGTGGAGGGCATCCGCTGCGCCGGCTGCATGGCCACGATCGAGCGCGGGCTGGCGCGGGTGCCGGGCGTCGCGCGGGCGCGGCTGAACTTCTCGGATCGGCGCCTGTCCGTCACCTGGGTGCCGGAGGCCGAGCCCGACATCGCCGCGATCCTCGCCGAACTCGACGCGCTCGGCTTCACCGGCCGCCCCTTCGATCCCGGCCGGGTCTCGCGGGAGGAGCAGGAAGAGACGCAGCGGCTCATCCGGGCGCTGGCGGTGGCGGGCTTCGCCGCCATGAACGTGATGCTGCTCGCAGTCTCGGTCTGGGCCGGCGCCCTCTCGGACATGACCCCTGAGAACCGCGACCTCTTCCACTGGATCCAGGCCGTGATCGCCCTGCCGGCCGCCGCCTATGCCGGGCGGCCCTTCTACGAGGGGGCGCTGAAGGGCCTGCGCTCGGGCCGCGTGACCATGGACTTCCCGATCACCCTCGGCGTGGTCCTGACGCTGGCCATGTCGGTGGTGGAGACCCTGTCGGGGGCGACCCACGCCTATTTCGACGGCGCGGTGATGCTGCTGTTCTTCCTGCTGATCGGCCGCGTGCTCGATCAGGCGATGCGGCGGCGCACCCGCGCCTTCGCGGAGAACCTCGCCGCCTTGCGCAGCACCGGCGCCACCCTCGTCGCCCCGGACGGGTCGTTGCGCGACGTGCCGGTCTCCGATCTCGACCCCGGCGCGCGGATCCTCCTGCGCCCCGGCGAGCGGGTGCCGGCGGATGGCGTGGTGGAGCAGGGCCTCTCCGACCTCGACCAGAGCCTCGTCACCGGCGAGACCGCCGCCGTCACCGTGCGGGCGGGGGCGCGGGTCTTCGCCGGGGCGCTCAACGGCAGCGGCGCGCTCACGATCCGCGTCACCGCCCCGGCGGGGCGCAGCCTCCTCGACGAGGTCGAGGCGCTGATGGGCCGGGCGCTGGAGGCGCGCTCCCGCGCCCTCGTCCTCGCCGACCGGGCCACGCGCCTCTACGTGCCCCTCGTCCACGCGGCGGCGGCCCTCACCCTGGCGGGCTGGCTCGCCGCCGGGGCCGGCTGGCACGGGGCGCTCCTGAACGCCGTGGCGGTTCTGATCGTCACCTGTCCCTGCGCGCTCGGCCTCGCGATTCCCGCCGTGCAGGTGGTGGCGGCGGGCGCCCTGTTCCGCGAGGGCGTGCTCCTCAACGACGGCACGGCGCTCGAACGCTTCGCGGCCATCGACACGGTGGTGTTCGACAAGACCGGCACCCTGACCCTGCCCGAACCCGTCCTCGCCGGGGACCTGACCGACGCGCGCGCGGCCCGCCTCGCCCTGTCGAGCCGGCACCCGATGGCCCTGGCGCTGGCGGCCTCCGCAGGGGGCGCGGCGCCGTTTCCGGGGGCGCAGGAGGCGGCGGGCCTCGGGGTGCGCGCGAGCGTCGAGGGCGTCGCGCTGCGCCTCGGCTCGCCGGCCTTCTGCGGGGCGGAGACGCAAGCCGCCGCTACGCTGGCCGCGCATCCCGACGCCTCGGTGATCTGCTTCCGGGCGGGGGAGGGCGTGCCCATGGCCTTCCCCGTGCGCCAGGATCTCCGGCCCGACGCGGCCGAGGTCGTCGCCTCCTTACGGGAATCGGGACGCCGGGTGCTGATCTTCTCCGGCGACCGCGCCGCCGCCGTCGCGGCGGTGGCGGGCCGGCTCGGCGTGGCGGAATGGGAGGCGGGCCTCGCGCCCCAGGACAAGATCGCCCGGATCGAGGCGTTGCAGCGGGGCGGGGCGCGGGTGCTGATGGTGGGCGACGGGCTCAACGACGCCCCGGCGCTCGCCGCCGCTCACGCCTCGCTCTCCCCCGCCACGGCGGCCCATGTCAGCCAGGCGGCAGCCGACGCCCTGTTCCTCGGGCGCTCCCTCACGCCGGTCCTGGCGGTGCTGAAGGCCGGCCGCCGGGCGCGGCGGCTCATGCTGCAGAACCTGTGGTTCTCGGGCGCCTACAACCTGCTCGCGGTGCCGCTGGCCGCCATCGGCCTGCTCACCCCGCTGATCGCGGCGCTCGCCATGTCGGGCTCGTCCGTCGCCGTCACCCTGAACGCCCTGCGCGCCCGAGGCCGCCCGTGACCGTCCTGCTCCTCGTCATCCCCCTGGCGCTGGCCTTCGGCCTCGCGGGGCTCGCCGCCTTCCTCTGGGCGCTGCGCAACGGCCAGTACGACGACATCGAGGGCGCGGAGCACCGCGCGCTGCGGGACGACTGAACGCGATCGGGATCACGGGGGAGGGACGCGCGATGCGGGACGATGTGCGGGCGCGCTACGCGGACGAGCGCCTGCCGCGCTACACGAGCTACCCGGCGAGCCCGCATTTCACCGGGGCCGTCGGGGACAGGACCTACGCCGCCTGGCTCAGGGCGCAGGAGCCGGGGACGCGGGCGTCGCTCTATCTCCACGTCCCGTTCTGCCGGTCGATGTGCTGGTATTGCGGGTGCCACACCGCCATCACCCGGCACGATTCCCCGATCGCGGAGTATGTCGGCCTGCTCCGGCGGGAGATCGACCTCGTGGCCGGGCTCCTGCCACGGGCGATGCCGGTGGGGCACATCCATGTCGGCGGCGGCACGCCGACCGTGATGCGGCCGGAGGCGTTCGAGGGTCTCGTCGGCGCCCTGCGGTCGCGGTTCCTGGTGAGTCCCGATGCGGAGATCGCCCTCGAGATCGACCCGCGCACCCTCGCCCCGGCCATGATCGCGGCCCTGGGGCGGGCCGGCGTGACGCGGGCGAGCCTCGGGGTGCAGAGCTTCGATCCGACGGTGCAGGAGGCGATCCGCCGCCGGCAGGGCTTTTCCGTCACCGAGGCGGCGGTGATCGGCCTGCGCGAGGCCGGGATCGGCGGCATCAACCTCGACCTGATCTACGGCCTGCCGCATCAGGACGTGGAGAGTTGCCGCGACACGGTATGGCAATGCCTCGCCCTGAAACCGGACCGGCTCTCCGTGTTCGGCTACGCCCATGTGCCCGGCTTCAAGCGGCACCAGCGCCGCATCGACGAGGCCGCCCTCCCGGACGGGGAGGCCCGCCGCGCCCAGGCCGAGGCCATCGCGGACCTGCTCGTCGCGGCGGGCTACCGGCGGATCGGCCTCGACCATTACGCCCTGCCGGAGGATGCCATGGCCGTCGCCCACGGGGAGGGGCGCCTGCGCCGCAACTTCCAGGGCTATACGACCGACCCGTGCGATCTCCTCCTCGGCCTGGGCGCCTCGTCCATCGGGCGGCTGCCGCAGGGCTTCGTGCAGAACGAGCCGGGCCTGCGGGCCTATGCCGAGCGCATCGCGCGCGGCGAACTCGCCACCGTGCGGGGCCATGCCCTCACCCCCGACGACCGCCTGCGCACCGCCCTGATCGAGCGCATCATGTGCGACGGCGCGGTCGATGTCGGTGCCCTCTGCCGGGCGCAGGGGCGCGCGGCCGAACCCTTCCTCGCGGGCCTGCCCCGCCTGCCCGCCCTGGTGGCGGACGGGCTCGTGCGGCGCGAGGGCGACAGGCTCGTCGTCACCGACCCGGCGCGGGGCCTCGTCCGCGCGGTGGCGGCGGCGTTCGACGCCTATCTCGGCACCGCGGCGGCGCTGCACAGCCGCGCGGCGTGATCTGTTTTTGATCCCGATCAAGGACGCGCTCCACCCCGGGGGTCTTCTTGGGCGGGCCGGCAGCCCGGCATTCCCGTCCCCGATTCCCGGAACGACCGAAACCATGTCCAGAAGGATCGCCGTCCTCGCCGCGGCCGCCCTCGCCCTCGGATCGCCCGCCGCCCAGGCGGCCGACCTGCCCCGCTTCGCCGCCGCCCCCGTGCCGGCCCCGGTCCCCGCCGAATGGTCGCCCTGGATGGTGCGCGTGCGGGTGCTCGGCGTGCTGCCGGATCCGGGTGCGCGCCTCAGTGCCGGCGGTGCCCCGCTCAACGGCGCGAAGGTGTCGATCAGCGATTCGGTCATCCCCGAACTCGACATCTCCTACTTCTTCACCCGCACCCTCGCCGCCGAACTCATCCTCGGCGTCACCCGCCACAGGATCGAGGGCGCGGGCACGCTGGCGGGCACGAAGATCGGCTCCACCTGGATCCTGCCGCCGACCCTCACCCTGCAATACCATTTCGACGGGTTCGGCGCGTTCAAGCCCTATGTCGGCGCGGGCGTGAACTATTCGGTCTTCTTCGGCGAGAAGGAGCGCGGTCCCTTCACCAGCTTCCGGCTGACGAGCAGCGTCGCCCCCGCCCTTCAGGTCGGCTTCGACTACATGATCGATCAGCATTGGGGCTTCAACGTCGACGTGAAGAAGCTCTTCCTCGACACCAAGGTGAAGCTCAATGCCGGCGCGGTGCGCGGCCGGGTCGACATCGATCCCTGGATCGTCGGCGCGGGCCTCACCTACCGGTTCTGACCACGACGCCCGCCGGGATGCTCCGATCCGGGCGGGCGGCCCTCCGTCTTCACGAAGGCGGTCCCAGATCACCCCAAGTCCGCCCGATCGATCCCGCGAATGGATAGTTATGGATTCTCACATTTGCGCGATAGATTGATGATGAAATGATAAATTCTATATCTTCCAATGCGATGTCGCGGAATCGCGCAAGCGAACATTAATTAATCGAGATCACATTGCGAACGACCATTTCGGCGCGGGCGCAATGTTCAGGCGAATTCGTTTCCACCACCCGCTGTCCGCCTTCCTCGTCCGGCGCGCCGAGACGCTGCCGGCCACGCGGCAGGTGTCGGAGCTGCGCAAGCAGATCCCGACCCTCTACGGCCTGCTCTGCGTCAATTCCTGGACGCTCGCCGCCACGCATCTGCGCGTCGCCCCGGCCGTCCTGACCCTGGTCTTCCCGGCGTTCGCGGCCGTCATCTGCATCGTGCGGGCGACGACGTGGTGGCGGATCCGGCCGGAGACGCTGACCGAGGCGCAGGCGATCCGGCAACTGAACGTCACGACGAGCCTGACCGGCATCCTCTCGGCGGTGTTCGTGGTCTGGGCGGTGGCCCTGTTCGGCTATGGCGGCCCCTACGAGCAATGCCACGTGGCGCTCTTCATCAACGTCACCATCATCGCCTGCACCTTCTGCCTGACGCACCTGCCGGCCGCCGCTTATGTCAGCACCGGCACGGTGCTCGGCATCTTCCTCGTCTGCTGCCTGTTGAGCGGGAACGACGTCTTCCTGGCGGTCGCCATCGACACCGCCTTCGTGACGGCGGTGATGGTGCGCATCCTCACCAACAACTACCGGGATTTCGTGGAACTCGTCGCCTCGAAGGCCGAGGCGAGCCGGCTCTCCGACGAGAATGCCCGCCTCGCCCATACCGACAGCCTCACCGGCCTGCCGAACCGGCGCTACTTCTTCCAGTACCTCGAAGACCTGACCCGGTCCTGTGCCCCCGAGGACAAGCGCTTCGCCCTGGCGATCTTCGACCTCGACCAGTTCAAGCCGATCAACGACACCTACGGTCACACGGCGGGCGACCGGGTTCTGGCCGAGACCGGGCGGCGCCTCGCCGCCTTCGCGGGGCCCGGCGTGACCCTCGCCCGCCTCGGCGGCGACGAGTTCGGCGTCCTCATCCGCGATCCGGCCGCGCCCGCGACGGTGATCGCCTTCTGCGACCGGATCTGCGCGGCTCTGCAGGAGCCGATCCGGCTGGCGGAGATCCGGGTGGTGGCCGGATGCTCCTGCGGCCTCGCCAAGTTCCCGAGCGCCGGCCGCGAGGCGGCGGCCCTGTTCGACCGCGCCGATTACGCGCTCTACCATTCCAAGCTGCACCGCCGGGGCCGGACGACCCTGTTCTCGCAGGTCCACGAGGACGCGATCCGCGCCGAGCAGGCGGTGGAGACCGCCCTGCGCACCGCCGACCTGCCCGCCGAGATGCAGATGCACTACCAGCCGATCCTCGACACCGAGACCGGGGCGATCACCCTGGTGGAGGCCCTGGCGCGCTGGACGAGCCCCATCCTCGGGCCAGTTCCGCCGGACCGCTTCGTGGCCGCCGCCGAGCGCTGCGGCATGATCCACGCCGTCACGCTCCTGCTCCTGCGCAAGGCGCTCGCCGACGCCGCCCGCCTGCCGCACCGGATCGGCCTGTCCTTCAACCTCTCCGCGCATGACCTCGCCACCCCCGAGACGGTGGACGCGATCATCGCCGCCGTGCGCGAGGGCGGCCTCGACCCCCGGCGGCTCACCCTCGAACTCACCGAGACCGCGCTGATGCGCGACTTCGAGCAGGCCAAGACCGCGATCGTCGCCCTGCGGGCGCTGGGCATCAAGATCGCCCTCGACGATTTCGGGACCGGCTATTCGAGCCTCGGCTACGTCCACCGCCTGCCCCTCGACAAGATCAAGATCGACCGCAGCTTCATGGCCGCCGCCGACACCGAGGTCGGCGGGAGCGTGATCGCCACGATCCTCAGCCTGTGCCGCAACCTCGGCCTCGACGGGATCGCGGAGGGGATCGAGACGGAGGACCAGCGCGACGCGGCCCACCGCCACGGCTGCCGCTACATCCAGGGCTACCTCGTCGGCCGCCCGATGCCGATCGGCGACCTCCTCGCCCGCCTCGCCGCAGAGGGGCCCCGGGGCGAGCCCCTGCGCCTCACCGCCTGACGGGACGGCCCGCCCCCGCCCGTGGCGCATCGACCGCCCGCCCTGGCCAAGGCGGCGATGCTTGCCATATCCGCCCCGTGCCCGCATGAGGCGACGGGCTTCCGCCTGCACGCGCTGGTTGTTCGGGCGGCGCCTGCGCGGATCCCGCGAGCGGAGGCGATCGAGGAGCGGCCGTGCCCAGCCAAGACATTCCCGGCGAACTCCGGCAGTATTTCGAGGCCTCGCACATCGCGCTCGCCCTGGCGGACGTGACCGAGGACAACCCGCTGCTGCTCGTCAACCAGCCGTTCCGCACGCTCACCGGCTACGACGACGCCGAGGTCATCGGCCGGAACTGCCGGATGCTCCAGCGCGACGCCGAGAACCGGCAGCCGCGCGCCAAGATCCGCAGCTTCCTCGAGGCCGGGCGGCAGGCCTCGGTGCGGACCACGATCCTCAATTTCCGCAAGGACGGGAAGCCCTTCGTCAACCTCCTCTACATGTCGAAACTGACGGCTCTCTCGGGGGAGGTGCGCTTTCTTTTCGCATCCCAATTCGATGTCAGTCGCTCGCAACCGGAGCTACTTTCCGCCTACGATAGCGAACTGGGACGGACCCTCTCCCGGCTCGGCCCGGCCTTGGCCGAAAGCGGCATGGTCATCGAGGGGTCGCTGATGACCATCGCCAACACCGTCGCCACCGTCGCGCAGGCGAAGCTCACCCTCGCGGATCTCGATGCACCAGGATTTCCTTGACGACGCCGGGGCGGGCGCCTCCGAAATCCACGACGGTCCCGAGGAGGCCGAATCCGTGCCGTTCGCCGGCCCCGTCGTCGGGATCGGCGCCTCCGCCGGCGGCCTGGAAGCCCTGCGCGAGATGCTGGCCCGTGCCCGCTTCCCGACGGGCATGGCCTTCGTCATCGTCCAGCACCTCGACCCCAACCACGAGAGCATGCTGGCCCAGCTCCTCGACCGCCACACCGAGCTGGCGGTGCATCAGTGCGAGGGCGGCGAGCGGATCGCGGGCGACCGCGTCTACATCATCCCGCCGGGCCGGGGGCTCGCCATCCAGAACGGGGTGCTCGAACTCACGCAGTTCGTGCAGCCGCGCGGCCTGCGCCGGCCCATCGACGACTTCTTCCTCTCGCTCGCCGTCGACCAGCAGGCGAACGCCGCCTGCGTGATCCTCTCCGGGACGGGGGCGGACGGCACGACGGGCCTGCGCGCCGTGAAGGAGCATGGCGGCGTCTGCGTGGTGCAGCAGCCGGATTCCGCCCGCTACGACGGCATGCCGCTCTCGGCGGTCGGCACGGGGCTCGTGGATTTCGTCCAGCCGCCGGGCGAGATCGTGGATTGCCTCGCCGCCTTCTTCCGCCGCCGCAGCCACGACGGCGCGGGCGAGCAGGCCGACCTCGTCGCCGACCACGTGGACGACCTCTGCCGGGTGATCCGCGCCGCCGTGGGGCACGATTTCGCGGGCTACAAGCGCACCACCCTGGTGCGCCGGGTCGAGCGGCGGATGCACGTCCTCGGGCTCGATTCGGGCCGGGCCTACCTCGCCCGCGTCCGGGCCGACAAGGACGAGTGCGAGGCGCTGTTCCGCGACCTCCTCATCAACGTCACCCGCTTCTTCCGCGACACGGAGATGTTCGAGGTGCTGCGCGAGCGGGCGATCGAGCCCCTGCTGCGCACCCGCAACCCCGACGAGGACCTGCGCGTCTGGATTCCCGGCTGCTCCAGCGGCGAGGAGGCCTACAGCATCGCCATGCTGTTCGCCGACGCCGCCCGGCGGATGGATGGGCCGGCGGCGGTGCAGATCTTCGCCACCGACATCGACGAGCGGATGCTCCAGATCGCCCGCGACGCGACCTATCCGGCCGCCGCGCTCGCCGACATCCCCGCCCATCTGCGCGAGCGCTACGTGGTGCTCCATGCCGAGCGCTTCACCATCGCGCCCGAGATCCGCGACCTGATCCGTTTCTCCAGCCACAGCCTCGTGAAGGACCCGCCCTTCTCGCGGGTGGACCTTCTCTCCTGCCGCAACCTGCTGATCTATTTCGATGACCGGCTGCAGCAATCGGTGGTGCCGCTGTTCCACTACGCGGTGCGGCCCGGCGGCTACTTGTTCCTCGGCCCCTCCGAGAGCGTGAGCCGGTTCGAGCAGCTCTTCCCGGCCATCGACCAGCATGTCCGCCTGTTCGAGCGCCCGCCCGGCGCCCCGAAATACCCGATCGACCTGCCCGGCAGCGCCCGCCGGGGCGAGGTCCCGCGCGGCGAGCGCCCGGAGCGCCGCGAGCCCTCCATCGGCGACGAGACCGTCGCCGTGCGCCGGGTGGTGGAGCGCTACGCCCCGCCGAGCATGGTGCTGAACGAGGATGGCGGCATCATCAGTGCCTACGGACGGCTGAGCCGCTACTTCGACTTCCCCGTGAGCCGCGCGGGCGGCACCAGCGCCATCACCCTGGCCCGGCCCGGCCTGCGCGACGTGATCGGCCCGCTGCTGCGCCAGACCCGCGACGCCCGCAAGCGCGTGGTGGTGCGCGACGTCGACGTCCAGTCGGAATACGGCATCCAGACGGTGGAGGCGATCTGCGATCCCCTGCCGGACGGCTCGATGCTGCTGATCATCCGCGACATCGGCCCGTTCAAGCCGGCGGGCGACCTCGACCTGATGGAGATGGACACCGGCGGCGACCATGTGGAAGCGCTGGAAGAGGAATTGCTGCGCACCCGCTACAAGCTGCGCTCGACCGTCGAGGAACTGGAGACGACGAACGAGGAGCTGAAGAGCTCCAACGAAGAAATGATGTCGATGAACGAGGAGCTCCAATCGACCAACGAGGAGCTCTCCACCGTCAACGACGAGCTGAAGACCAAGGTCGAGGCGCTGACCATCGCCAACGCCGACCTGCGCAACTTCTTCGAATCGACCGACCTCGCGGTCATCGTCCTCGACCGGGCCCTGCGCGTGCGCAGCTTCACCACGGCGGCGACCACGATCTTCCCGCTCCAGCCGGGCGACCGGGGGCGGCCGCTGGCCGACGTGTCGAGCCGGCTCGCGGGGCAGGATTACCTGCACGACGCCGAGGCGATCGTCGCCGGCGGCACGGTGATCCAGCGCCGCATCCTCACCCGCGACGGCGCGCGCACCCTGTCGCTGCGCGTGCTGCCCTACCGGCAGCAGAACGGCAGCATCGACGGCGCCACCCTGGTCCTCACCGACATCACCGAGGCCCTGGCGCTGGAGCTCCAGCTCGCCTCCGAGCGGGAACGGCTCGACCTCGCGGTCAAGGCCGGCGGCATCGGCGTGTGGGAATACAGCCCCGATTCCGCGACCATCGTCTTCGACGGCACGGCCGGGGGGATGTTCGGCCTCGCCCCCGACACGCCGCACGGCACCGAGACCCTGGTCTCCCGCGTCTTCCCCGAGGACCGCGAGGCGCTGGAGACGGCTTTGGGCGAGGTCGCGCACGGGCTCGACGAGTTCGAGGCGCGGCTGCGGGTGCGGGCGGGCAAGCACGCCTCCCGCCATATCCGCAGCTACGGACGCCTGACCCGCAGCGGCGACCGCAAGCGGGTGGTGGGCGTCTGCATCGACGTGTCGCCGGAATACGCCTTGGCCGAGACCCGCGACCTGATGCTGCGGGAGATGAACCACCGGGTGAAGAACCTCTTCGCCATCATCGGCGGGATGATCTCGGCGGGCGCGCGCACGCACAAGGAGATCGGCGTGTTCGCTTCGGACATGCGCGACCGCATCTCCGCCCTCGGCCGCGCGCATTCGCTGGCCGACCCCACGGGCACGCAGGGGATGAGCGACCTCGCGGGGCTCATCAACGCGACGCTCAGGCCCTACCGCGATCACGTCCCGACGACGATCGACGGGCCGCTGGTCGCCGTCGACTGGCGCCACGTCTCGTCGCTGGCGATGATCCTGCACGAATGGGCGACGAACTCCGTGAAGTACGGGGCGCTCGGCTCCAACGACGGGTCCCTCTCCGTCACCTGGGAGCGGGTCCCGGACGGGCTCACCCTCACCTGGATCGAGCGCGTGACCAGCGTCGCCAGCCCGCGCCCCGGCCGGGGGTTCGGCTCGCTGCTGGTGGAGATGTCGCTGCGCCAGCTCGAAGCCTCGGTGGAGCGCGAGCACGACGACACCGGCCTCAAGCTCGTCCTGAACCTGCCGGGCCTCGTCCTCACCCGGTCCTGACGGCCTCCGCGAGGCGGCGGCCGGAGAGCCACGCATTCTCGACGCGGGGGCCGGTGAGCCAGTCGCCGCAGGCGCCGAGGCGCGCGCGCGGGTCCCACAGCACCTCGCGCCGCGCGGCGCCGGAGCGCGCGTAGCGCCAGCGATGGGCCTTCAGCAAAGCGGGCGCCACCGGGGCGAGGCCGGCGGCGGCGAAGAACGCTGCGAGCAGGGCTTGCGCCACGGCCTCCGCCTCCTCCTCGAGATGGGCGCGGGACCAGTCCGGCCCCGCCTGGATCACCCAGGCTTCGGTGGCCGGGCGGCCGGGCTTGGCGGAATTGCGCGCCGCCCAGCCGATGGCGCCGTCCGTGCGCAGCACGTCCCCCGCGACATCGAGCCGTTCGGGGAAGGCGGCCATCGCCGTCCAGCACGGCGCGGAGGGCGTGCCCCGCGCGACCTCGGCGAGGGCGGGGGCGGTCTCGGCGAGGAGGGGGCCCGTCTGCTCGGCGGGGATCGCCGTGAGCACCGCCGAGAACCCGCCCTCGTCGAGTCCGTCGCCCCGCAGCCGCCAGCCGGCCTCCTCGCGGACGAGGGCGTCGACCCGCGTCTCCCAGCGCACGGGCAGGTCGCGGGCGAGCGCCACGAGGGGCGCGTTCATGGCCGGCACCCCGACCCAGGCATCCGCCCCGGCGGCGGGCCAGGGCGCCACGATCCCCGCCTCCCGCCAGGCCGCCAGCCGGGCGACGAAGGCGGGATCGCGCCCGGTCATGTATTGCGCGCCGTGATCGAACCCGACCGGCCCGGCCGGGCTGTCCCCCGACCGGCTCGACATCCGCCCGCCGGGCTTGCGGCCCTTGTCGAACAGGGATGCCGCCAAGCCCTGCTCGCGCAGGGCCTCCGCGCAAGCGAGGCCCGCCATCCCGGCGCCGACGATCGCGATCCGCTCCATCCGTCCGAACCTCCCCGTCAGCCGTGCAGGATCGTGGGAATGGCGCTGCGCAGGCGGGAATAGCCCCGGTTCGCGCGCGGCCACGCCCGCTCGTCCCAGTCGCGGCGAAGGCGCAGGCAGCCCGCCGGCAGGGCGTCGGCCGAGGGGCCGACCGGCGCCCAGGCCGTCACCACCGGAAGACCCTCCGCCCACCCCTCGGAGACGGGCGCGGCCGGGCAGCCGAAATGCGCCCCGGCGCGGGCGAGGGCGTCGGCCATCGCCGCCGCGTCGGCCTCGCGCACCCGCGCCACCGCCTCCTCGGCATGGACGACGAGGCCGCCCACCCGCGTCACCCGGGCCGGGCCGAGATCCAGGCTCTCCGGGTTCAGGTCATCGAGGTGCAGGAGCAGGGCGACCTCCCCGGCGGGCGGGGCATCGGCCCGCGCGAGCGTTACCTCGCGGGGCGGCGTCGCCTCGTCCAGGGAGTCGGCGTCCTCATCGAGGCCGTCGGGATCGTAGCCCTCGCTCGTGTAGCGGCGGATGTTGTCGCGCCGGGCGAGGTAGTGCTTGCCCCGCGTGTGCAGGCCGGCGACCCAGCGCCAGGACAGGGTGTTGCTGGCGGGATCGCCATCGAGGAGATGCGCCAGGAAGAAGGCGGCCCCGAGCTCCCAGGGCAGACGCAGGGTGAAGATCCAGATCGAGGCGAACCACATCCGCGTGTGGTTGTGCAGCCAGCCCTCCTCCACGAGCTGCCGCGCCCAGGCGTCGAACCCGTCGATCCCCGTCTCCCCGGCGATGGCTTGGTCGTGGATGCGCCGCAGGCCGGGTTCGGCGTCGAGGCGGGCGCGGGCAGCGTCGCGCCCCTCGCGGTAGCCGGTCCAGGCGGCGGGATGGGTTTCGAGATGGCCCTTGAAGTAGGTCCGCCAGAACACCTCCGAGACGAACTTCTCCGCGCCCTCGTCGCCGTAGGCGTGGAGGGCGGCGCGCGCCACCTCCTCCTCGGTGACGAGGCGGCGGCGCAGGTAGGGCGAGAGCGCGGAGGTCGTGGGCGTCTCGCCCCGCCCGCGATCCGTGTTGCGGGCGGCGGCGTAGTCCGCGCCGGGGCCGTCGAGGAAGGCGGCGAGCGCGGCGAGCCCGGCGTCGCGGGTGAGGGGGAGCGGATGCGGCATGGGCCTCATCTAGGCCCGCGCCGCGATCCGGCATCAGCGCGGGTGCAGGAACCGCGTCGCCAGGGTGGCCCAATACGCCGCGCCCAGGGGCAGCACCGCGTCGTTGAAATTGTAGGCCGGGTTGTGGAGCGGCACGCCGGGCTCGGCCCCGTCCGCCCCGATCCAGGCATAGGCGCCGGGGCATTCCCCGAGCATGTAGGAGAAGTCCTCCGAGCCCATGGAGGGGGCGATCTCGTCCTTCACGTCCGTGAGGCCGCCGACGGCGCCGGCCGCGTCGAGGGCGAGGCGCACCGGGCCGGCGGCGTTGATCGTGGCCGGATAGCCGATCGTGTAGGTGATCTCGGCCGTCGCCCCGTGGGTCGCGGCGACGCCCTTGGCCAGGGCCTCGACAAGCCCGGCGATGCGCTGGCGCGTCGCCTCGCCGAGGCAGCGCACCGTCCCCCGGATCACCGCCCGGTCGGGGATCACGTTGTAGGCCTCGCCGCCATGGATCTGCGTCACGCTGAGCACGGTGGGCTCGGTGGGGGCGATCCGGCGGCTCACCACCGTCTGCAGGGCCAGGACGAGCTCGGCCGTCGCCACGAGCGGGTCGATGCCGCGCTCCGGCATGGCCGCATGGGTGCCGTAGCCGTGGATCGTGATCTCGAACGTGTCGAGGGAGGCCATGATCGGCCCGACGCGGGTGGCGAAGGTGCCGACCGGCAGGCCCGGCCAATTGTGCAGGCCGAACACCGCCTCGCAGGGGAAGTCCCGGAACAGCCCGTCCTCCACCATGGCCCGGCCGCCGCCCTCGCATTCCTCCGCCGGCTGGAAGATGACGTGGACCGTGCCCGCGAGGTCGTCCCGCGCCGCGAGGTGGCGCGCCGCGCCGAGCAGCATCGCCACGTGGCCGTCATGCCCGCAGGCATGCATCACGCCGGGCGTCGTCGAGGCGTAGGGCAGGCCGGTGGCCTCGCGGATCGGCAGGGCGTCCATGTCGGCGCGCAGGCCGATGGCGGGGCCGGCGCCCCGGCTCAGCGTCCCGACGATCCCGGTGCGGCCGAGGCCCGTCTTCACCGCGTAGCCGCAGGCGGCCAGTTCCCGCGCCACGAGATCCGCCGTGCGGGTCTCCTGGAAGGCGAGTTCGGGATGGGCGTGGAGGTCGTGCCGCCACGCCACCATGCGCTCGACGATGTCCGCCGCGATGCTCATTCCGTCACTCCCGTTGCCGCCCCCGCCCGCCTTGCTACCCCAAAGGCGCGTGCAGGAAGAACTGTGCGATCAGGGTCGCGCCGAGGAACGTGCCGGCATTGGCCATGAACGAGACCACGACGATGCGCCAGCCGAGGCGGCGGAAGGCGGGCACGTCCTTGGCGACCGACAGGCCCGCGAAGGTGAGGATCGGCGTTGCCAGGGCGAGGAAGTTGATCTTGCCCGTCATGGCCGCGATCTCGGCCGCATAGGGCGTGGCGGGATAGGTGAGCGCCATGCCGATCAGCGAGACCCAGAGCACGGCGGGCAGCTTCCGGCCGCAGGCGAGGTACAGGCCGTAGCCCGCCAGCACCGCGCCGACGATGATCGCCATGCCCGCGACGACATTCCGGTCCGGCGCGACGCCGTAGGTCAGCCAGTTGCCGATGAGGCCGTAGGCGCCGATCAGGACCCAGGCGAGCACCGTCTCGGGCAGGCCGATCCGCGCCTCCTCGTGGACCGGCGCGTCCAGGGCCGCCGGGGCGGGACCGGCCGCGTCGGGCCGGTTGCGGCCGAGGATGGGCTCCAGCTTGCCGTAGGCCCAGATCGTGAAGGGCAGGGACAGGAACAGGGTGAAATACGTGCCGATGGTAGTGGTGACGAGGTTGCTCGCCGCCGCGAAGGTCGCGACCTCCTTGGCCACCTCGGGCGTCTGCTGCGCGGCGATGGCGCCGGAGGCGGCGGCCATCATGCTGCCGGAGCCGACCCCGGCGCCCATGGCGAGCGCCAGGGGGTTGAAGATCCCGAGGCTGGTGATGAGCCCGGCCAGCAGGGCGATGAACACCGCCCCGAACACCGTGCCGGTGAGGTATTCCGCCAGCACGCCGCGCCCTTCCGGCGAATCCATGCCGTAGCGCTCGCCGATGATGGCGAGGCTCGGCTCGCGGCCTACCGAGAAGGTCGCGCCGATGGCCTCGCGCTTGATGCCGAGCAGCAGCGCCACCGGCAGGCCGAACACCATCGTCCCGAAGAAGTGGCCGAATTCCTGGAAGACCAGCGCCCAGCCCGAGGCGAGGATCTTCGGCAGCGAGCCGCCCACCAGCAGGCCGAGCTTGGCGATGAAGATCAGGAGCGCCGGCTGCAGATAGGCGGAGGCCGCGTTCTGCATCGCGCCGGAGAGGCGCAGCGGCGGCGGCAGGCGGGGGCTCAGGAGGCCGATGGCCCCGCCCAGCAGCAGCGCCCAGAGGAGGGGGAGCAGGATGATCTTGCCCGTCCCCACCGGGATGCTGACGTTGCCGATCGCCTCCGCGATGACGACGATGACGAGAGCCAGCAGGAACAGCAGCAGCTTCCCGCCCCCCGTGACGGGCCGCGCCCTCGTCCCCGCCGCCAGCACGTCCGTCGTCATCGCCGTCTCCCCCGTCCGTCCCGATTATCCCACGTAGCCGAAGGCCACCGCCGGTTGCGCGGCCGTCTCGACCCACACGCTCTTCGTCTGGGTATAGGCCATCAGCGCCTCCCGGCCGGAGGAGCGCCCGAAGCCCGAGCGCCCGAAGCCGCCGAAGGGCGAGGCCACGTTGATCGTCTTGTAGCCGTTGACCCAGAAGGTCCCCGCCCGCACGGCGGCCGCGACCCGGTGCCCGCGCCCGATGTCGCCGGTCCAGACCGCCCCCGCGAGCCCATAGGGGGTCGCGTTGGCGAGCGCCACCGCCTCGTCCTCGTCGTCGAAGGGCAGGACGGTGAGGACCGGGCCGAACACCTCCTCGCGGGCGATCTCCGCCTCCGGGCCGACCCCGTCCACGATGGTCGGGCCGTAATAGAAGCCGCCCGTGTCCCGCAGGGCGTCCGGGCAGGCGCCGCCCGCCGCGATGCGCCCGCCCGCCGCCGCGGCGGCCTCGACCATGCCGGCGATCTTGTCCCGCTGGCGGCGGTTGTTGATCGGCCCGATCTGCGTCGCCGGGTCGGTCGGGGCGCCGACCGGGATGCGCCCGGCCGCATGAGCGAGGCGGGCCACGAAATCCGCGTGGACCGAGCGGTGGACGAGGAGGCGCGAGCCCGCGACGCAGCTCTGCCCGGCGCCGCCGAAGATCGCCGCCTGGGCGCCGAGCAGCGCGCGGCCGAGATCGGCGTCGGCGAAGACGATGTTGGCGGACTTGCCGCCGAGTTCGAGGACGCTCGGGACGATGTTGCGCGCCGCCGCCGCCGCGATCTGCGCCCCCGCCTCGGCCGAGCCGACGAAGACGACGAGGCGGGTGTCGGCATGGGCGACCGCCGCCGCGCCGGTGGTCGGGCCGGCGCCGGCCAGCACCGAGACGAGGCCGCGCGGCATCCCCTCGGCCTTGGCGCAGAGCACGCCCAGGGCCAGGGAGGTGAGGGGGGTGAGTTCGGAGGGCTTCAGCACCACCGCGTTGCCGGCGCAGATCGCCGGGGCGATCTGCCAGCCCGCCGTGAAGATCGGTGCGTTCCAGGGGGTGATCTGCACCACGGTGCCGTAGGGCTCGTGGCGGGTGTAGTTCAGGTGCGAGGTCGGGACCGGGATGACCTCGCCGTGGAGCTTGTCGCACCAGCCGGCATAGTACTCGAACATCTCCGCGACCTTGGCGACCTCGCCGCGCGTGTCGCGGATCGGCTTGCCGGCCGAGAGGGTCTCCAGTTCGGCCAGGGCCTCGGCGTGGCGGCGGACCAGGGCGGCGACGGCCCACATCGCCCGGCCCCGCGCGGCGGCGCTCATCGCCCCCCACGCGCGCTGGCCCTCGCGGGCCGCCGCCATGGCGGCCTCCACGACGGAGGGCCCGGCATCGGCGAAATGGGCGAGCACGCCGCCATCGGCCGGGTTGACCAGGGCGAGGGCCTCGCCCGTGCCGGCCAGCACCTCGCCGGCCACGACGCTGCCGATCCTCCCGCCGGGCAGGAGGTCGGCGAGGAGGTCGGCGACGCGGGCGGCGGCGTCGGAGCGCGTGGGTGCGGACATCAGAGGACTCCCTCGTTCGCGCGGTAATCGGCCATGCGGGTGAAATCGGCGGTGTCGGGGATGCTCACGCGGCTCTCTCGCCAGATCCGCCCGACCTCGTCGGAGAGGGGCAGTTCGACGCCGCTCTGCGCGGCGAGTTCGAGGGCGAGGCGCACGTCCTTGCGCATCAGCCCGGCGGAGAAGCCGCTGTCGAAGGTGTCCGGCACGACCCAGCGGGGCACCATCACCTCGCTGACGGCGCTGCGGCCGGTGGCGGTGTTGACGACCTTCACCGCCTCCTCGGCGGAGAGCCCCGCCGCCTGCGACAGGCGCAGGGCCTCGCCCGTGGTGACGAGATGGGCCGCGACCAGGAGGTTGTTCACGAGCTTGACGATGTTGCCCGCCCCCGAGGGGCCGACATGCGGCGCGCGGGCCGACATCGTCTCCAGCACCGGCCGGGCGAGGGCGTAATCCTCCTCCGCGCCGCCGACCATCATGGTGAGGGTCCCCTCGGCGGCGCCGGACGGGCCGCCGCTGACGGGGGCGTCGAGGAGGGCGTGCCCGGCCTCGGCCAGCCGCGCGGCGAGGCGGCGCGTCGTGCCGGGATCGGAGGTCGAGGTGTCGATCACCACGACCTTGCGGTCGCTGCGGGCGAGGAGCCCGCCCTCGGCGATCACGACCGCCTCAACGTCCCTGGCGAAGGGCAGGGAGAAGACCAGGGCGTCGGCCCGGCGCAGCACCTCCGTCAGGGAGGGCACGAAGGCGACGCCCGCCGCCTCGACCGCCGCCCGGCGGTCGGCCGCGATGTCGAAGCCCAGCACCGTGAAGCCCTTGCGGGCCAGCGTCGCGGCCATGCCCCGGCCCATGTTGCCGAGCCCGACGACGCCTATCGTTGCGATGTCCATGCCGATCGATTCCCGTGGTCAGCTTCGAATGTCCCTCCGCGGGAGTGTTGCGACAAGAAGGGAATTCGGCACGAGCCGTGCGGAAATCGCGAACGGTCGCTCAGGCGGCGGTGGGCCGGAAGGCGACCATCCGCTCCGCGAGCCAGCCGATCAGCCGCCCCATCGCCTCCGGCAGGCGCCGCCCGGCGCGCACGACGAGATGCGCGCTCGCCTCGGAGAGGATCGGTTCGCGCAGGGGCACGGCCGCGAGGCTGTGGGCCTGCAGTTCCGCCGCCACCACGAAGCGCGGCAGGAAGGCGATGCCCATCCCCGCCGTGACGAAGCGGCGGTGCAGTTCGAAGGCGCCGGTCTCTAGGCGCGGGACGAGGCGGAAGCCGCCATCGGCCTCGGCGCGGCCGAGCATCTGCCGTACCCCGTGATCGGGCGGCAGCAGGATCGCGGGCTCGGTGGCGAAGGCGCGCAGGGGCACCGGGCCGGAGGCGCGGGCGAGGGGGTGGCCCTTCGGCAGGATGGCGAGGAGGGGCTGGCGCGCCGAGACCACGCCGCAGACATCCGGCCGGGCCGGGGGGTTGTAGGCGAGGCCGAGATCCGCCTCGCCCTGCGCGACGGCGGCGAGGATGCCGTCCGTGGTGCCGCCCTCGATCTGGTAGGCGATGCCGGGATGGGCCTGCGCGAAATCCGCCAGGGCGTTGTCCACGAGGTCGATGAGGAAGCCCGCCCCGCAGCGCAGGCGGATCGTGCCCTGCTGCACCCCGCGCAGGCGCTTCAGCCGGTCCTCCAACAGGGTGGCCTCGTCGGCTTGCCGCTGGGCGTGCTCGGCCACCATCCGCCCGGCTTCCGTGGGCACGACGCCGCGCGGCAGCCGTTCGAGCAGCGCCTCGCCGACCTGCGCCTCCAGGTCGATGATCTGGCGGCTCACCGCCGAGGCGGCGACGTTCAGGGTCTCGGCGGCGGCCCGCACCGATCCGGCGCGCACCACGGCCAGGAAGTAGCGCAGGGCCCGGTCGGTCATGGGGCCTCCCAGGCCGTCGCGCCCTGGGCGATGACGCGGCGGGGCTGGCGCCGCTCCACGATCACCTCGGCCGCGCAGGAGGCCTCGAACAGGGCGAGGTCGGCGGGCAGGCCCGGTGCCACCGCGCCGGGGCCGAGGCCGAGGGCGCCGGCCGGGATCGCCGTGGCATGGTCGAGGAGGGCGGCCAGCGCCGCGTCCGTGCGGCAATCGAAGCGGTGGGCGGCGAGCATCGCCCGGTCGATCATGCCGGTGACGCCGGCCGGGTTCCAGGAATCGCGCACGTTGTCGGTGCCGAAGCAGATCGCGACGCCGAGCTCCCGCAGGCGGGGCAGGGGAGGGCAGCGGGCCCCGCCCGGCACACTGCTCACTAGGGTGATGCCCGCCCGCGCCAGGCCCTCAGCGATCCGGCCGAGGCGGTGATCGTCGGCCTCGGCCAGGGCGAAGGCGTGGCTGATCGCGACCCGGCCCTGCAGGCCCGCCGCCAGGGTGCGGGCGATGATCGCCTCGATCTCGGACAGCCCGCCCTCCCCGCCATCGTGGAGATGGATGTCGAGGCCGCGCCCGTGGCGCTCGGCCAGGGCGAAGACGAGGGCGAGGGGCGCTTGCGCGTCCCCGTCGATGCCGAGGGGGTCGAGGCCGCCGACGAGGTCGGCGCCCATCCGCATCGCTTCGTCGAGGTAATCCGCCGCCGGGGGGCAGGCGAGGAGGCCGCTCTGCGGGAAGGCGACGATCTCGATCCGCATCCGGCCGGACCAGCGGGCGCGCAGGTCGAGGATCTGCGCGAGATGGCCGGTCCCCGTCACGTCGTCGATGTCGACATGGGTGCGCAGGCTCGTGGTGCCCCCGCGCAGCATCCGCTCCAGCAGGGCCTCGGCGCCCTGCTCGGCCAGGGGCACGCGGCTCTCCCGGCGGAAGGCCTTCTCGTCCTCGATCCGCGCGCGCACCGAGCCCGCCGCCCGGTGGGGGCGCCAGGGGAGCCCGAGCAGGCACTTGTCGAGATGGACATGCGCGTCGGTGAGGCCGGGCAGGACGAGCGCCCCGGCGCAGTCGATCTCCCGCGCCGCCTCCGGGCGCGCCTCGCCGGGCACGCGGATCGCCGCGATGCGGCCCCCGGCGATGTCGATGACCCGCTCCCGTCCGTCGAGATTCGCGCGCAGGAGGCGCAGGTCGGGGGCGGCGCTCATGCGCGCCCCGCCGCCACGACGGTGCGGATGGCGAAGCTCGATTGCAGCCGCGCCACGCCGGGCAGGCGGGACAGCACCTCCTTGTGCAGCCGCTCGTAATCGGCCGCGTCGCTGATCTTGAGCTTCACGAGGTAATCGGCCGTGCCGGTCATCAGGTAGCAATCCTGCACCTCGGGGCAGCGCCGCACGGCGGCCTCGAAGCGGTTCAGGTAATCCTCCGTCTGTCGGTCGAGGGTGAATTGCGTCAGCACCACCAGCCCCGGCTCGTCGGTGACGCCGCCGATGATGGCGGTGTAGCCCCGGATCACGCCGCTCTCCTCCAGCACCCGCACCCGGCGGTGGCAGGCGGACGCCGACAGGCCGACCTTCCCCGCAAGGTCGGCGTTGCTGATGCGCCCGTCGGCCCGCAGGGCCCGGATAATGCGGTGGTCGATCTCGTCCATGGCGGAAACGTCCGAATATCCGCAGAAAGTTGCACCGCCACGCTTAGAACGCAATCACCTGCAGCGGAATCGCCGGAAATTCGGTGATCCTGCGTGTAGCGTAGCCCTGTCGTCGCGGAGGCGGGCATGGGCATTGTCGATCGGGTCATGAGGCAGGACACGAGCCTCGCCGCCGCCTTCCTGGGCATCGACCTCGGCGCCCTCCGGGACAATTACCGCCTCCTCGCCCGCCGCGCCGGCCCGGCCGCCTGCGCCGCCGTGGTGAAGGCCGACGCCTACGGCCTCGGGGTCGCCCGCGTCGCCCCGGTCCTCGCAGAGGCCGGTTGCCGCCAGTTCTTCGTCGCCCAGGTGGGGGAGGGGGTGAGCCTGCGGGCGATCCTCGGGCCCGGCCCTGCGATCGGCATCCTCAACGGCACGACCCCCGGCAGCGAGGCGGCCTGCGCCGCGAGCGACCTCGTCCCCGTCCTCAACGACGGCGCGCAGCGGGAAGCCTGGGCCGGGCTGGCGCGGCATCTCGGGCGCCGCCTGCCCGCGATCCTGCAGGTCGATTCCGGCATGACGCGCTTCGGCTTCGACCCGGCGGAAGCCCTCGCCCTGCTCGATGATCCCGATGCCTTCGCGGGGCTCACCCTCACGCTGGTGATGAGCCACCTCGCCTGCGCCGACACGCCGGAGCATCCGGCCAACGCGGCCCAGCTTGCGGCCTTCTCGGCCGTCCGCGCCCGCCTGCCCCGCGTGCCGGCGAGCCTCGCCGCCTCGTCGGGGATCGTCCTCGGGCCGGATTTTCATTTCGACATGGTCCGCCCCGGCGCCGCCCTCTACGGGATCGCGCCCCAGCCGGGCCGGGACAACCCGATGCGGCCGGTCGTCTCCCTGCGCGCGCGGGTGATGCAATTGCGCGCCGTGCCGGCGGGCACGCCGGTCGGCTACGGCCATGCGGGCGTCACGGCGCGGGACTCGCGCCTCGCCACTGTGGCGGTCGGCTACGCGGACGGGTTCCCGCGCGGCACCGAGGGCGCGGCGGGCTTCCTCGCCGGGGTGCGGCTGCCCCTCGTCGGGCGGGTCTCCATGGACAGCCTCGTCCTCGATGCCACCGACCTGCCCCCCGGCGCCATCGGGCCGGGGGCGCTCGTGGACCTGATCGGGCCGGAGCAGGGGGTGGATGCCCTCGCGGCGGCCTCCGGCACCATCGGCTACGAGGTGCTCACGCGCCTCGGCCAGCGCTTCCACCGCACCTATACCGGAGCCTGAGGCAGGCCATGCATGTCACGATCCTCGGCGGCGGCGTCGTCGGCGTCACCTCGGCCTATTACCTCGCCCGCGCCGGGCATCAGGTCACGGTGGTGGAGCGCCAGCCCGGCGCGGGGCTGGAGACCAGCTTCGCCAATGCGGGGCAGGTCTCGCCGGGCTATTCCGCCCCCTGGGCGGCGCCGGGCATCCCCGTGAAGGCGATGAAGTGGCTGATGATGCGCCACCGCCCCCTCGTCCTGTGGCCGAGGCTGGAGCCGCGCCTCTACGGCTGGCTGGCACGGATGCTCGCGAACTGCACGGAGGACGCCTACACCCGCAACAAGGGCCGGATGGTGCGGCTGGCGGAATACAGCCGCGACGTGCTGCGCGACCTGCGCGCCGAGACCGGCATCGCCTACGATCACCGCGAGAAGGGCACGCTCCAGCTCTTCCGCACGCAGAAGCAGCTCGACCATGTGGGCGACGACACCCGCGTCCTCGACGCCTACGGCGTGCCCTACGCGGTGCTGGACGCCGCCGGCTGCATCGCCGCCGAGCCGGCGCTCGCGCGGGTCGGCGGGGTGTTCGTGGGCGGCCTGCGCCTGCCCGGCGACGAGACCGGCGACGCCCATCTCTTCACGCAACGCCTCGCCGCGCTCTGCGAGGGCCTCGGCGTCACCTTCCGCTACGGCGTCTCCATCGCGCGGCTCCATCACGAGGGCGGGCGGGTCACGGCGGTGGAGACCAGTGCCGGCGAACGGCTCGCGGCGGATGCCTATGTCGCGGCACTCGGCAGCTACACCCCGGCCCTGCTGCGGCCCTTGGGCATCGCCCTGCCGGTCTATCCGGTGAAGGGCTATTCCCTGACCCTGCCGGTCACGGACCCGGAGGCCGCGCCGGTCTCGACGGTGATGGACGAGACCTACAAGGTCGGGATCACCCGGCTGGGCGAGCGCATCCGCGTCGGCGGCACGGCCGAACTCGCGGGGTTCAGCAGCCTCCTGCGCGAGCCCCGCCGCGAGACCCTGGCCCGCTCGGTCGGCGACCTCTTCCCCGGGGGCGGCGACCTCTCGCGGGCGACGTTCTGGACGGGCCTGCGCCCGATGACGCCGGACGGCACGCCCATCGTCGGGGCGACGCCGCTCACGAACCTGTTCACGAATACCGGCCACGGCACGCTGGGCTGGACCATGGCCTGCGGCTCGGGGCGGCTGCTCGCGGACATCGTCACCGGCCGCACCCCGGAGATCGCGGGCGACGACCTCGCCGTCGCCCGCTACGCGGCGTGAGGACGCGCGGGTGCGCCCCCCGGGACGCTAGACCAACGTGTCTTCCCACTCCTCGACCGCGCGGGCTTGGGCCTCTGGATCGTTCGGATACGAGTCGACCGCTATGGCGTCGAACATCACCCTCCGGAGCGTCGGGTCGGCGCCGTAGGCGAAGGCCGGAAGGCTGTCACTGATCGCGTTGACGAACACGTGGCAGGTTGGGTCCGAAAGGCCGTGCGTCCATGGGGTTGGACGATCCCTGTGGGCCCTGGTTGCTCAACGGGAAAGTCGACTGCGGAATCCACCGATCGAGGAGGCCGTGGCCTGTTCCTTCCGTAAAGACGGTCCAGCCTGAGGCATGAAGCTGACGGCAACCTCCCGGCCTCGCCCTTACGGATCGCACGGCGTAAACGGGCGCCATGCCCGCGCGCCCCCTCCTCCTGTTCCCCGATTCCCGCCTTTCCGCCAGGGCGGCGCCGGAGGAGACGTTCGGCCCCGACCTCCGGGCCGTGGCGGACGACGTCCGGGAGACCCTGCTCGCCGTCTCGGCCCTCGGCCTGACGGCGCCGCATATCGGGATCCTGCGGCGGGTCGTCGTCGCCCGCATGGCGCCGGAGGACGCGCCGCGGGTCTACGTGAACCCCGTCGTCCTCTGGGCCTCCCCCGAGACGGCGACCCACGACGAGGGCAGCGTGAGCATGCCGGGCGTCCGCGAGCGGATCACCCGCCCCGCCCGTATCCGCCTCGGCTACCGGGACCTCGCGGGCGACGCCCACGAGGAGGAGGCAGCCGACTTCTCGGCCGCGATCCTGCAGCATGAGATCGACCAACTCGACGGCCTGTTCTGGATCGACCGCCTCTCGCGCCTCAAGCGGGATCGCCTGCTCAAGCGCTTCGCCAAGGTGAAGCCGGCCTGAGCCGGGCGGCGGGTCAGGTCCGCAGGGCGAGGGCGTCGAGCCAGCCCCGCGCGGCGGCGTAGCGGATGATCTCGGCCCGCGTCCGCAGGCCCAGCTTCTCGGCGGCCCGCGCCTTGTAGGTCTCGACCGACTTGACGCTCACGTCGAGGCGCCGGGCGATCTCCTTGTTGCTGAAGCCCTGCGCGATGAGCCGCAGGGTCTCGGTCTCGCGGGGACTCAGGGCCTCGCCGCCCTCGGCCGCCTCCGCCCGCCCCGCCGCGCCGGACGGGTCCAGGGCATGGCCGGCGATGGACGGGTCGAGATAGACCCCGCCCGCCGCCACCGCGTGGACCGCGCGGAGCAGGTCGTCCGCCGCCGAGCGCTTCAGCAGGTAGCCGCGCGCCCCCGCCTTCAGCAGCGGCTGCACGTAGGCCGCGTCCTCGTGGACGGTGAGGATCAGCACCCGCGTGCCGGGGCATTCGCCCGTGACCCGCTCGGTGAGTTCGAGCCCGTTGAGCCCCGGCATGGAGACGTCGATCACCGCCACGTCCGGCCCGGCGGCACGGATCATCGGCAGGGCGTCGCTGCCGCTCGTCGCCTCGCCCACGAGGTCGATCTCCGGGTCGGCGGTCAGGAGCGTGCGGATGCCCGCGAGCACGATCGGGTGGTCGTCGGCCAGGGCGACGCGGATGCGGTCCATGATGGTCTCCTTGCGCCTCAGGCCGCCTGCGGCACGGGGATGTCCACGAACAACGCCGTGCCGATGCCGGGGGACGTCTCCAGGGTGAGCGTGCCGTCGAGGAGGGCCAGCCGCTCGCGGATCCCCGACAGGCCGAGGCGCGGCTTGCCCGGCGCCCCGGCCCCGCCGGGCCGCGCGGCATTGTCCGCGTCGAAGCCGATCCCGTCATCCTCCACGATCACCCGCATCGCGTCGGCGCGGTGCTCCACCGCGACGCTGACGGTCGCCGCCCCCGCGTGCTTCAGCACGTTGGTCAGCGCCTCCTGCACGATGCGGTAGACGGCGGTCTCCACCGGCGCCGGCACCCGCGCCGCGTCGCCGAGGAATTCGAGGTCGGCCCGGATGCCGTGCCGCCGGCTCCACTCCCGCAGCAGCGTGGCGAGGGCCTCGCGCAGGCCGAGATCGTCGAGGGCGGTCGGGCGCAGGTCGACGGCGGCGCGGTGGATGTCGCGGCCGATCTCCCCGGCGAGCCCCTGCAGCCACTGGACCTGCCGGCCCGCCTCCGGCCCGCTGCCGGCCACGAGCCGTTCCAGGCTCTTGAGGCCCAGCGACAGGCCCGTCACCGTCTGCCCGACCTGATCGTGCAGCTCGCGGGCGATGCGGCGCTGCTCGTTCTCCTGCGCCTCGCCGAGGCGCCGGAGCAGTTCCAGCCGCTCGGCCTCGGCGCGCTTGCGCGGCTCGATATCCGACACCACGCCGTAGATGAGCCCGGCCGGCGCCTCCCCGTGCAGCTGTGGCGCCCGGCCGGCGAGGCGCACCCAGCGCGGCCCGCCCGTCCCGTCGGCGACGCGGAACTCCTCATCGACGGGCCCGCCCTCCGCGAGGCTCCGGCCGATGGCGTCGGCGAGGCGCGCCCGGTCCTCGGCGAGGACGGCGCCCAGGGCCCCGGCGAGGCCGGTCTCGGTCTCGCGGCCCTCCGCGACCTCGCCCCGCCAGCCGAGCAGCGTGGCGGCGCGGGCGGAGGCCGTCACCCGCCCGCGCCCGGCATCCCAGCGCAGGGTGCCGAGTTCGGCGGCCTCGGCGGCGACGGCCCCCTGTTCCTCGCTCGACCGCAGGGCGAGGGTGAAGCGCGCCTGCTCGCCCGCCCGGCGCTGGGCCATGTCGCGCCCCACCAGCCCGACGAGGGCCAGGGCGAGGCCGATGCTGAGGACGCTGCCCCCCGCGAGCACCGCGTAGGAGCGCGAGACCGGGGCGTTCAGCGCGGCGACCGGCATCCCGAAATGCACCGACCAGCCGCCCGTGTCCTTGAGGGTGCGGTAGACGACCTCGACATTCGCGCCCTCCAGGGTCGGGCCGGTGTAGAAGCCCTGCGGCGCCCGGCGGATCGCCGCCTGCAGGGCCGCGTTCGCGGGCTGGCCCAGTTCCTCCGCTTCGGCGCGGGTGCGGGCGATGGTGATGCCGTCCGAATCCACGATGGTCCCGACCCAGCCCTCCGGCGCCCCCGCATCCCGCAGGATCGAGCTGACCGCGTTGGTGGCGAGGCGCACCGAGAGGACGTAGCGCAGCCCGTCGTCCCGGATCACCGGCACCCGCAGGGCGATGAGGCGCTTGCCCGAGACCGTGCCCACCGGCCCGATCCCGCCGATCGCCGGCTTGCCCGTGCGCACGACGGCGTCGAAGCTCGTCCGGTCCGAGGTGGGCCCGAGGGTCTCGTCCAGCGAGCGCAGGAGGTTGACCACCTGCCCGCCGTCCGGCCCGGCCAGCTCGATCGTCTCCCAGAGGGGATGAGCCTGCCGCAGGCGCTCGGCCTCGGCGTAGAAGGCGGCGAGGTCGGGCGTGTCGAGGGTGGCCGAGGCGGCCTCCGCCTCCAGCACCGTGACCTGCGAGGCGATGTCGGAGGCGACGCGCTCGGCGACGCGGGTCGCGCTGGCCACGGCCGCGCGCCGGTCGAGGTCGCGCTGCTGCTGCGCCATCAGGGTCGCGACCCAGCCGCTGAGCAGCAGGACCGGGATCGCGGCGGCGAAGACCAGGGCGACGAAGGTGCGGCCGTTGCCGCGACTCAGGTGGTGCTCGCCGCCCGGGACCCCTCCTGTTCTGCGGATGTTCATGGGGTGCGCCGGGCGAACCTTCCCTCCGGGACAATCCCCGCGAGCCTACCCCGTCCGGGGCGCGTCAGGTCAAGCCGGCACCCGGGCGGGTGCGGTAGTGGGGCGGGTGAGGGCGGGGTGGGGCGCCCGCGCGCCGAGGTCGCTGACCGACCCGTCGAACCCCTCGAACCACGCGCGCCGCTCGCGGGATTCCCCCGGATAGGGGCAGGCGTCACGCGGCCGTCCGAGGGTGCGGGCACGGGCGCCCTGCTTGATGATTTCCATGATCATGGACCCGATCCTCCCGCCTGTCGAAACGTAGCGGTAACAGGAGGGCCCATGATCGTCGTTCGGACAAGTATTTTCGGCGTAAGCACCGGTCTCTCCGACACCTGTCGGGGTCATCCCGACAGGATCGACGGATGAATCGTCTTGACCGTTGCCTGCCGATGACTGTCCTTCGTGGCCGCGCTCAGTAGCTGTAGGGCCCGTAGCCGAAGCCGATGCCCCGGAAGCCGCGAGGATGGCGGCCGTAATGCCGACGGTGATGCCGGTGGCCGAAATGGCGGTGGTGGCGCAGGCCGTGATGGCGCCCGCGGAATCCGTGATGGTGCCCGGCGTGATGCCCGCCGAGCCCGTGACCCCGGACAGGCCGTGCCTCGCTCGACGGCGAGAACAGGACGAGGCTCGATGCCGCCGCGAGGGCGATCGCAAGGTGTTTCATCGGGATGGCTCCTTTGTCTTCACCACCCCTGATCTGGGCGCGGGGGGCCGCTCTCGCAGTCGGAGAGACCCGCGAGCCTGTCGGGACAACCCTGACAGCCCCTCTGCCGCCCCTCCGGGCGGGGGTTGCGAGGGTGGGGTCGATTGACGAAGCGTTAAGCATGGCCCTGGGATTCTGCACCGCATCGCATGGACGAGGAGCGACATGACGACAGCGAAGGCCTTCACCGCCCGGTTCACCCTGGGCTGGCGTCAGCGGGACCGGGATGCGTCTCCCGACGCGGCGGGCGCGGTGGCGCAGGCGATGCGCAACGCCTCGCCCGAGGATTGGGCGCGCTACGGCGGCGGCCTCGTCGCCCCGGACCTCGCGGAGCAGGGGGCCCCCCTCCACGCCGGCCGCATCGATGACGGAATGGACGATGCCGGACATGACCTGTCCGCGTCCGTTTGATCCCGGTTCCGTCGGGGTCCGCCCCTCCGGCAAGCCGCCCCGCGCCGCCAACGACAACGGCCACCACGCCATCACCTGGACCCTGCACGCGGTCGGCGGGGCCTCCCTCGGCCTTGCCGTCCTCTGCGGACTCGCGGCCATCCTGACGGCCTGACCGGCGGGCCGACCCCGTGCGGCGCCGGGCTACAGACGGCGGCCGTCGCAATCTGAATGCTGTATACGGCGGGTGCCATCCGGCCGGGGGTTTGCTATGCGGACCCCGCCCGGACCCTGCCGCGCCGACAGGTTCGGGCTCTCGGCACCGTCTGCAACGGGCGGCCCCGGCCGCCGAACCCCCCGAGTGTTTCGAAGATGGATCGACTGACCATTGGCGGCCTCGCCGTCGCGCGGGTGCTCCACGATTTCATCGCGGAGGAGGCCCTGCCCGGCACCGGCATCTCGCCCGAGGTGTTCTGGGGCGGCCTCGGCGCCATCGTCCGCGATCTCACCCCGAAGAACCGGGCCCTGCTGGCCAAGCGCGACGAGCTTCAGGCCAAGATCGACGCCTGGCACCGGGAGCGGGCGGGCAAGCCCGTCGATCCGGCGGCCTACAAGGCGTTCCTGACCGAGATCGGCTATCTCCTGCCGCCCCCCGGCCCGGTGCAGGTGCGCACCGAGAACGTGGACGACGAGATCGCCCGGATCAGCGGGCCGCAGCTCGTGGTGCCGGTCTCGAACGCCCGCTACGCGCTGAACGCCGCCAACGCCCGCTGGGGCTCCCTCTACGACGCCCTCTACGGCACCGACGCGGTGTCGGAGGAGGGCGGGGCGGTGCGCGGCGGCGGCTACAACCGCGCCCGCGGCGCCCGCGTCGTCACCCGCGCCCGCAGCACGCTGGACCGCTTCGTGCCGCTGGCGGGCGGACGCCACGCCGACGTCGTGACCTATGCCGTCGAGGACGGGCAGCTCGTCGGCAACATGAACACCGGCGAGACCGTGCCGCTGGCGCGGCCGGACCTGTTCGCGGGCTATCGCGGCCGGGCGAGCATGCCCTCGGCCCTGCTCCTGCGCCACCACAACCTGCACATCGAGGTCGTGATCGACCGCACCCACCGGATCGGCCGGTTCGACGCCTCGGGCGTCGCCGACATCCTGCTCGAATCCGCCGTCTCCACGATCATGGATCTGGAGGATTCGGTGGCGACGGTGGATGCCGAGGACAAGGTCGTCGTCTACCGCAACTGGCTCGGCCTGATGAACGGCACCCTCGCGGCCGGCTTCGAGAAGGACGGCCGCCGCCAGGAGCGCCGCCTCAACCCCGACCGGCACTACATCGCCCCGAACGGCGGCGAGGTGGTGGTGCCCGGCCGCTCACTGATGCTGGTGCGCAATGTCGGCCACCACATGGACACCGACGCGGTGCTCGACGGGCAGGGCCGCGAGATCCCCGAGGGGATGCTCGACGCCGCCGTGACGGCGATGATCGCGATCCACGATTTGAAGGGCGATTCCGGCCTGCGCAACAGCCGGAAGGGCTCGGTCTACATCGTCAAGCCGAAGATGCACGGGCCGGAGGAGGTCGCCTTCGCGGTCGAATTGTTCGACCGGGTCGAGGCGATGCTGGGCCTGGAGGCCAACACCCTCAAGATGGGCATCATGGACGAGGAGCGCCGCACCACGGTGAACCTCGCCGCCTGCATCGCGGCGGCCTCGAGCCGCGTGGTGTTCATCAACACCGGCTTCCTCGACCGCACGGGCGACGAGATCCATACCTCGATGGAGGCCGGCCCGGTCATCCGCAAGAATGACATGAAGGCGACGCTCTGGATCAAGGGCTACGAGGAGAACAACGTCGATGTCGGCCTCGCCTGCGGCCTGAAGGACCGGGCGCAGATCGGCAAGGGCATGTGGGCGGCCCCCGACGCCATGGCCGAGATGCTGATGCAGAAGGGCGCCCACCCGCGGGCCGGCGCCTCGACGGCCTGGGTGCCCTCGCCCACCGCCGCGACCCTGCACGCGCTCCACTATCACGAGATCGAGGTCGCGGCGCGGCAGGCGGAGCTCGCCCGACGCCCCCGCTCGGCCCTGGACGAGATCCTGGAGATCCCCCTCGCCCGCTCGAACTTCGCCCCCGACGACGTGCAGCAGGAGATCGACAACAACGCGCAGGGCATCCTGGGCTACGTGGTCCGCTGGGTGAACCAGGGCGTCGGCTGCTCCAAGGTGCCGGACATCCACGATGTCGGCCTGATGGAGGACCGGGCGACCCTGCGCATCTCCTCGCAGCACATCGCCAACTGGCTGCACCACGGGGTGGTGAGCGAGGAGCAGGTGATGGAGACGCTGAAGCGGATGGCCAAGGTGGTGGACCGCCAGAATGCCGGCGACCCGCTCTACACGCCGATGGCCCCCGGCTTCGACGGCCCGGCCTTCCAGGCGGCGAAGGACCTCGTGCTCAAGGGCCGGGCGCAGCCGAACGGCTACACCGAGTGGGTCCTCACCGCCCGCCGCCGCGAGGCGAAGGCAGCCGGCTAGGCCGCCGGCCGGGGAGGGGCGCTCAAGGCTCGTCCCCGACCTGTCCGAACATGGCGGCCTGCCCCAGGGCGCGGGCCCGCGCCTCGGGGCCCCGCGCCGTCGCCCGGCGCTGGGGGCGGCCCGCGATCAGGATGTCCTCGATCGCGCCGAGGAGGGCGATCATGCGCGGGTCGGTCAGGCTGTAGAACACCACCTTGTGCTCCCGCCGGGTGGCGACGATCGCGGCGTTGCGCAACTCGCCGAGCTGCTGTGACAGGGTCGGCTGGCGGATGCCCAGGCGCTGCTCGATCTCCGAGACCGCGCATTCGCCCCGCGCCAGCAGGGCGAGGATCCGCAGGCGGTTGGGGTTGGCGACCAGCTTGAGCCGTTCGGCGGCGGCGGTCGCGGCCGCCTCGTCGGGGCCGGGGAGCGTCACAGGCGCTCCAGCCGGTGATACCAATCGGCCCCCCAGGCGCCGACCTCGTCCCCCGTCATCGGCGGATGGGAGAGGACCGGCTCGCCCGGCCGCCAGCCCTCGGGCGTCGAGACGTCGGCCGCGTCGCTCGCCTGGAGCGCCCCCACCAGCCGCAGGATCTCGGCGACGCTGCGCCCGACCGTGAGCGGGTAGGCGGTGAGGGCGCGCACGACGCCCTCGGGATCGATGACGTAGGTGGTGCGCACCGTCGCGGTGGAGGTCGCCCCCGCCGGCAGCATCCCGTAGGCGCGGGCGATGCCCATCCCCGGATCCTCCACGATGGGGAAGGGGATCCGCACGCCGAAATTCTGCGCGATGCTCTGCTGCCACGCGAGATGCGACGACAGGCTGTCGACCGAGAGGGCGAGGAGATCGCACCCGAGCGCCTGGAACGCCGGATGGGCCTGCGCGAAGGCGATGAACTCGCTGGTGCAGACGGGGGTGAAATCCGCCGGGTGCGAGAAGAACACCAACCAGCGCCCGCGATAGGCATTGAGGGTGCGCAGCCCCATCGTGGTGCGGGCGCGGAAGGACGGCGCGGCATCCCCGATCAGCGGCGGCGGGCCGGGCGGCACGGCGGCTTCGATGGTCACGACGCAAGGCTCTCGGACATGGCGGCCGCAATGATGGCGGCCGCCGTCCCAAGGGTCAATCTATCTTCTCGCGATATGGCGAAGCTCGCCCATGAGAAACATGGATTGACAGCGCGGCGCTGCGGCGCACACTGCGCGGCGATGTGTCGCTGAGTCGGCCGGGTCCGGCCGTCTCCGGCCATCCCTGTGGGGGACAGATCCGATGCTGGCCGACCATCTCCCGAGCGCGCTCGATCTCGCCCGCAGCCAGTTCGCCTTCACCGTGGTCTGGCACTTCCTGTTCCCCTCCTTCACCATCGGCCTGGCGAGCTACCTCTGCGTGCTCGAGGCGTTCTGGCTCGCCACGGGGCGGGACGTCTTCCTCGACACCTACCGCTACTGGCTGAAGATCTTCGCCGTCGCCTTCGCCATGGGCGTCGTGTCCGGCTTGGTGATGAGCTACCAGTTCGGCACCAACTGGTCGGTCTTCTCGGACAGGACCGGCCCGGTCCTCGGCCCGCTCCTGGGCTACGAGGTCCTGACGGCCTTCTTCCTGGAGGCGGGCTTCCTCGGGGTGATGCTGTTCGGCCTGGAGCGGGTCGGGCCACGCCTGCACTTCCTCGCCACGGGGCTCGTGGCCTTCGGCACGCTGATCTCCGCCTTCTGGATCCTCTCGGCCAATTCATGGATGCAGACGCCCGCCGGCTACAGCCTCGATGCCGAGGGCCGGTTCGTGCCGGAGGATTGGTGGGCGGTGGTGTTCAACCCGTCCTTCCCCTACCGCTTCGCCCATACGGTCACGGCGGCCTACCTGACGACGGCGATGATCGTCGGCGCCGTGGGGGCGTGGCACCTGCTGCGCGACCGCGCCAATCCCCGCGCCCGGCTGATGTTCTCCATGGCGATGTGGATGGCGGCCCTGGTCGCGCCCTGCCAGATGGTGCTCGGCGACCTCCACGGGGGCAACACCTACCACCACCAGCCCGCCAAGGTGGCGGCGATGGAGGGCCATTTCGACAGCGTGGCCCGCGCCCCCTCGATCCTGTTCGGCTGGCCGGACGCGCAGGCCGCCGAGACGAAGTACGAGATCGGCATCCCCGGCCTCGCGAGCCTCTACCTCGCCCACGACCTCGACGCGAAGGTCACGGGGCTGAAGGACCTGCCCCGCGAGACGTGGCCCACCAACCTGCCCCTCGTTTTCTGGGCGTTCCGCGTGATGGTCGGCCTCGGCCTCATGATGATCGCCCTCGGCCTGTGGTCCCTCGTGCTGCGCGCCCGGGGCCGGCTCTACGAGACGCCCTGGCTGCACCGCTTCGCCGTGGCGATGGGACCCTCCGGCCTGATCGCCGTGACGGCGGGGTGGGTCGTGACGGAATCCGGCCGCCAGCCCTTCACGGTCTACGGCCTGCTGCGCACGGCCGACAGCGTCTCGCCCATCGCGGCGCCCGCCGTGGCGGCCTCGCTCGCGGCCTTCGCGCTGGTCTACTTCGCCGTGTTCGGGGCGGGCATCTGGTACCTGTTCCACCTGTTCGACCAGGCCCCGCGCCCGCACGAATCCGGCCCGCCCGTCGGCCAGCCGGTGCGGACCGCCGGCATCACCCCGGCCCCCGCCCTGGCGGCCGAGTGACGGAGGCTGTCATGGACATCGACCTCACCCTGATCTGGGCCTTCCTGATCGCCACCGCCGTGTTCCTCTACGTGGCGATGGACGGGTTCGACCTCGGCATCGGCATCCTCTTCCCGGCGATCCGCGCCAAGGCCGACCGGGACGTGATGGTGAACTCGGTCGCCCCCGTCTGGGACGGCAACGAGACGTGGCTGGTGCTCGGCGGCGGCGGGCTGTTCGCGGTCTTCCCGCTCGCCTACGCCACGATCCTGCCGGCCCTCTACATGCCGCTCATCCTGATGCTGCTCGCCCTGGTGTTCCGGGGCGTGGCCTTCGAGATGCGCTTCCGGGTCGCCACGCCGCGCGGGCAGCTCTGGTGGGACCGGGCCTTCTCCTGGGGAAGCGTCGTCGCGGCCTTCTGCCAGGGCATCGCGCTCGGCGCCTTCGTCCAGGGAATCCGCATCGAGGGCCGTGCCTATGCCGGCGGGTGGTGGGACTGGCTGACCCCGTTCTCGCTGCTCACCGGCATCGCCCTGGTGGTGGGCTACGGCCTCCTCGGCGCCTGCTGGCTGATCTGGAAGACGGGCGGCGAATTGCAGATCCGCGCCTATCGCCTCGCCAAGCCCCTCGCGGTGGCGACGCTCGTCCTCATCGCCGTGGTCTCGGCGACGATGCTCGGGGTGAGCGCCGCCTTCCGCGCGCGCTGGCTCGGCCTGCCGGGCATGCTGGTGGGGGCGCCGGTGCCGCTCCTCGTCGGGGTGCTGGCGTGGCGCTTCGCGAAGGCCCTGGAGCGGCGGGAGGAGGTCTCGCCCTTCCTCTGCGCGCTGGGCTTCTTCCTGCTGTCCTATATCGGGCTCGGCATCAGCATGTGGCCCTACATCGTGCCGCCGAGCGTCACGATCTGGCAGGCGGCGACCCACCCGAAATCCCAGGCCTTCCTGCTCTACGGGGCGGCGGTGCTGGTGCCGCTGATCCTGGCCTACACGGCCTACGTCTACTGGCTGTTCCGCGGGAAGGTCACGGCGGAAGCGGGGTACCATTGATGCGCCGGCTCGGCTGGTTCGTCCTGCTCTGGGGCCTGAGCGTCGCGAGCCTCGCGGCGGTCGCCCTGCCGCTGCGATGGCTCCTGAAGGCCGTGTGACGGAGGCGGGGACCCGAGGACCCCGCGCTCTCCCTACGATCCGGCGAGCAGGCCGGCGGATTGGACCACGACCGCGACGAGCGTGCACAGGGCCGCCGCCGCCACGACATACGATACGATCTTCATGAGGGCTGGCATCGTGGGGCTCCTGGCGTCGTGGGGGGCGAGGGTCAGTAGCCCCGGCGCGGCGGGGTGGTCGCCCGGCCGGTGACGCGGCGCGTGACGAAGGCGATCAGCTTCGGCAGCAGGAAGGCGGTGAGAATCTTGCGGATCATCGGGATCTCCAGGATGCGAGGATGTCAGCGCGAGGGGCGGGCGAGCCAGCCCAGGGCGAAGGCGACGCCCACCAGCGCGAGCAGCGTCGTGCCGCGGTTGGCGTCGGCGTAGCGGACGGCGCTCCGGCCGTGGGTGGTCGCCCGGCGGCGGGCTTCCTGGGCGTAGTGCCGGCCGTCCTCGATGAGATGGTCGGCCCGCTCACGGGCCTCGTGGGCGAGGTGGCGGCCATCCTCGGCGAGGTCCTCGGCGCGGTCGCGGGCGCGGCCATAGGCGTATTGGGCACCGCCCGCCACCTGGTTCACGGCGCCGCGCACCTGGCGGGCCGGATCGCCGGTCAGGCCACCGAGGGTGGTCTGCGCGCGACCCTTGAGGTGACGGGACGCGCCACGGATCTGGTCGCGGTTCATGAGTCTCTCCTGTGCGGGTTGGGGGGGCGCCGGCCGGGCCGGCGCCGCAGAGGGGATCAGTGCTTGCCGGTGATCTTGTCCGCGACGTTCTTGGCGCCGTCCTTGACGTCGCCGACGGTCTTCTGCGCCTCGCCCTTCAGCTCCTGCGCCTTGCCCTCGGCCACGAGCTTGTCGTTGCCCGTCACGTTGCCCACGCCCTGCTTGACGTTGCCGACGGCCTCGTTGGCCAGGCCCTTGAGCTTGTCGGTGGTGCTGCTCATCGTGTGCGCTCCTGCTTGGTGGAAGAAGGCCGGAGGCTCCGGCCGGGGATGACCCCCGCCCTGGGGCGGGGGCCGGTGGAAGGGGATCAGACGCGGCGGGCGTCGTAGGTCGAGAGCAGCGTCGCGGGCTTCGGGGCGCCGAGGCGGCCGCCGAGGAACGCGGCCAGCGCGCCGAGGACCAGGGCGATGGCGGCGTAGAAGGCGCCCTGCGTGGCGGCCGACTTCGCCGTGACGGCAGCGGCCTCGGCCTTCTGCTTGGCGGTGGCGACGGCCTGATCGTACTGCTTCTCGTAGTCGTTGATCTGCGTCTTGGCCTGATCGGGCGAGATGCCCTGGGCCTTGGCCAGCGCGTCGGCGGCGCGGTTCTTGGCCTGCTCCTTCTGGGCCGGATCACCGGTCAGCACGGCGCGCACGGCCGCCACGGCGGCGTCCTTGGCGGCCTGCGGGTCCTGGCCGGCGGCCTGCTGGCGGACCGTCTGCTCGATGCCGTCGATCGGGTTCGAGATCTTCGACAGCGAGGGCGCAGCGGCCTGCGCGGCGGTCTGGACGGTGCCGCCGACGAGGTTGCCCGCGCCGCCCAGCGCGCCCGAGACGGTGCTCAGGGTGCCGCCGACGAGGCCGCTGGCGGCGGAGGTCAGCAGGTAGAGCACGACGAGGGTCGTCACCGCCCAGGAGACGAGGCCGTGCAGGGCGGCCGCGCCCGGCAGGGGCTTGCCGGAGAGGCGGCCGGCGATGAGGCCGCCGGCCAGCGAGGCGACGATGCCCGAGGCCACGAACCAGATCCCGGCGCCGGCCGAGACGGTCGAGGCGGCCGGGTTGTCGGTGGCGTTGACCCCGACACTGGCGAGGCCCACCCCGACGCCGACGAGGTTCACGATCACCTGGGTCACGAGGGCCGTGACGGCGCCGGCGAAGATGGCGCCCCAGGACACCTCGTTGAGCAGGACGGCCCGCGTATGGGCTTCCGCCGACGGGGCGGCGAGGGGGGTACCGGTGGTCTGGATGGTGGTCACACTGTCACTCCGGGTGTTGGCAAACCGTGGTCGCCGGGGGCGGCGGCTCAGTCGCGGGTCGTCTTGACGAGAAGGGCGAGGCCGAAGCCGACGGCCCCCGCGATCAGCAGCGAGGCGAGGGGATACTCGGCGACCTGTCCGCTGACCCCGCCATGGCGCAGGGCGCGGCTGCCGCGTCCGTAGGCGTCCTGGGCGTAGTCGGAGACCTCGCCGGCGGTACGGCGCGCGGAGTGGCGGGCGCGGTCGAACTGGTCCTCGGCGGCACCCTGCGCGCGGCGGGCGCGGTCCTCGATGTCGTCGGAGCCGACGATGCCGCCGACCGTCTCGCGGATCCGGCCGCCGAGGTCGCGGGCGGTGTCGGCGACCTGCTCGGCCGCGTCGCGCACCGTGTCCTTGGCCTGGCCGTAGAGGTTCTCGGCCTTGCCGGCCGCCTCGTGGGCGCGGCCCTCGACCGAGTCCCGCTTCGAGCCGGTGAGGTCGCCCACCGCGCCCTGCACCTTGCCGCCGAACTCCTTGGCGGCACCCGTGATCCGGTCCGTATCGACCATGTTCGTGCTCCTGTCTCTTCGTATCGCGATGGCAGCGTCAGCCGCTGTCCCGCCCGTGGGGCTTGGACCGGCCGGGCTTGGGGGAGGGGGCGCCCCGTTTCTGGCGCCGGCCCTCGGCCTCGATCCGGGTGTCGCCGGTGAGCTTCCCGAGGGCTTCCTTGACCGAGCCCCTGAGGTGCTCGACGGAAGTAGAATGTCTGTCTCCGGCCATGGGCGCTCCGTAATCAGCAAGAAAACCCGGGACCGACCGTGAGATGATGGCTCGCTACTGGAATTCAATGAGCATTCCATACTAGTAAAATGATCATTTTGTTCCAGGATTGTAGGTTCGAAATCCGCCTCCTTGCGGCGAGCACCGAGCCCGCACGGATCGCCGCGCGCCATGCGGCAGCGTGCCAAGAACTGGTTGCGCGCAAGGCGGTTCCAAAATTTATGTTATGATCGTGGTACGCACGTATCATCGGCGCGGACGGCGGGATCGTGTGAGGCGCCGCCATCACGCCAGCACAGACAGGCCAAGCGTCGCAGAGGCTGTCGCCGTGAGCGCGGAGCGGATATCAGCCGCGCATGACCAAGCGCACCAAATCCGCACCGAAGCTCCAGGGCTTCGTCCTTTTCGATGTCGTGTACGAGGATGGCAGCCGTGCCTCGAACCGGCGCGTGCCCGTCGAGATCCTCGGCGGGCTGGATGGGGACGCGCCCGCGCGCGATCTCATCACCGCCCAGGACAGCGAGGTCGCCCAGAAGTCGGGGCGACCGGTCCGGGAGATCGCGAGCCTGACCCGCTCGCCGCTGCCGACCCCGAAGATCGGCGTGTGAGCGCGACCCGGAACAGACCGTCGTCTCTGGAAGAAACGGCCGCTTCGTGTAAGTTCGGCGGATGATAGAGCCTAATCAAACCGCCTTCATCGTGAAGGTCGCGCTGCCGGACGAGGCCGCACCGGAGAACGCGATCACGCTGTTCTATGCCGTCATTGCGGACAGTTCGGACCGCGGCGTCGAGATCGTCCGGGGCGCCGTCAAGGAAGGCGCCGAGGTGACGATGACCGAGGTGCGCCTCTCCCAGGCGACGGCCCAGGCGATCGAACTGCTTCCGGGCTACGCACGGGCCCTCTAGCGGGGACGGGACGGACCCCGTTCCCCGCACCCTCTGTGCCCGGCGGGACGTCAGTCCTTCACGGGCGGCTTGCTGTTCTTGAAGCCCTTGGTCTTCACCTCGGCCTTCCGGGGATCCGGCTTGTCCGCCATCAGGCGCTTCACACGTTCGTTGAAGTCCTGGGTGGAAACGCCCTGAGCGCGCCCGGTGGTGAGTTCGCGTGCCATGTCGGCCTCTCGATCATCGGCCCAGGCACGATATTGCGCGAAGGGTCCATCATATATCGGGTTGTAACGACCAATTACAATCGCTGAAAGCGCGGGTAAAACTTGTCGAACGCGCCATGATGCCCACGTCTTGCCGGTCGATCCACTGCCGTTTTCAAGGCTGCGGGCAACTCAGTCTTACCGGCGCCGCTCGTGGCGCCAGAGGGCGACTGCGACCCGGCGGGCCTCGTAGCTGCGGCGCAGATCCGTTCCGAGGTCGCCCTGGGCTTCCGGCGTGAAGCCGTGGATCAGGACCCCGTCGGGACCGTAGCTGCGGCGCATCTCGGCGCGCCAACGCCGGTCGGCCGTTGCGAGCGCCGCCTCCGTGAGGCCGAGCCGGTCGGGGTTGGGTGAGGGGAGGGAGGGGGCGCTCATCCCGGTCAACGCGCCGATCGGCGCCGGGGTCCCGCGAGGGCCACGGCGATCACGAGGCCTTGCCCCCGAGGACCATCCGCAGCGAGCGCGCCAGCTCGTCCCGGCGGTAGGGCTTGTTGAGGACCGGCAGGTCGCCCCGCCCGAGGACCTGCCCCTCGTCGAGGTTGGCCACGTAACCGGAGGTGAGGAGGACCTTGAGACCCGGCCGCAGCTTCTTGGCCTCGGCGGCGAGTTCCGATCCGTTCATGCCGCCCGGCATCATCACGTCGGAGAACAGGATGTCGATCCGCCCGATGCCCTGGAGGTGGATCAACGCCTCGGGGGCGTTCCGGGCCACCACCACCCGGTAATGGAGTTCTTCCAGGCTTTCGACCGCCATCCCGAGCACCTGCTCGTCGTCCTCGACGAGGAGCACGGTGTCGCCGTCGGTCGCCCGGCGCAGCGGCAGGCTGCCCATGGCGCCGGGCCCCCGCTCCTCGCCCGCCGGGTCGCGCGACCGGGGGAACAGGAGGCGGAAGGTCGTCCCGAGGCCGATTTCGGTGGCGATGCCGACGAACCCTCCGGCGCTGCGGGTGAAGCCGTAGACCTGCGACAGGCCGAGGCCCGTGCCCTTGCCGACCTCCTTCGTGGTGAAGAACGGCTCGAACACCCGGGCGAGGGTTTCGGGGGTCATGCCGCTGCCCTGGTCGGCGACCGAGACTTCGACATAGGCCCCCGGCTGGACGCCGTAATCCGCCACGGCGGCGGTATCGAGATGCACGTTCCGGCTTCGGATCTCGATCCGCGAGCCGTCCCCCTCCATCGCGTCGCGGGCGTTGACGACAAGGTTCAGCACGGCCGCCTCGAACTGCGCCGGGTCGATGCGGATCGGGTCCAGGGCCGGGTCGAGGTCGAAGGCGACCTCGATGGCGCCCCCGGCGGCCCGTTCGGCCAGGGGCCGGAAGTCGATGAGGAGCCGGTTCGGGTTCAGGGTCTGCGGCCGCAGCATCTGCCGCCGCGAGAAGGCCAGGAGCTGCTGGGTGAGCTGCTCGCCGCGCCGGGCCGCGCTCATGGCGGCCTCCCCCAGGCGCACGACCCGGTCGAGGTTGTCCGGCCGGCGCAGGATCATGTCGAGGCCGCCGACGATGACGGTGAGCAGGTTGTTGAAATCGTGCGCGACGCCCCCGGTCAATTGCCCGATGGCCTCCATCTTCTGCGCCTGCCGCAGGGCCTCCTCGGTGTTGCGCTGGTCGGTCCTGTCCAGCACGATCCCGGCCATGCGGACGGGCTGCCCGTCGGTGCGGTACTCGGCCCGGCCCTTGGCGGCGATCCAGCGGACGCTGCCGTCCGGCCGGCGGATGCGATATTCGAGATCGAGGGAGCCGCTCTCGACGGCGCGGGCGAACGCGGCCTCGACGACGCCCTGGTCCTCCGGGACGGCATGGGTCACGAAGTCGGCCCGGCGCCACGACGGCAACGGCGCGTCGTAGCCGAAGATGGCGTCGTGCCGGCGCGAGCGCCGCACGGTGTCGTGGATGAGATCGAGGTCCCACGAGCCCATCCCGGCCGAATCGAGGGCGAAGGCCAGGGTCTCGCGCGCCGCCTCGACGGCCCGCGTCCGGTCCTCCACCCGCCGTTCGAGCAGGTCGTTGGCCGCCCGCAGCCGCTCCTGGGCTTCCTCGCGCTCGCGGATATGGGCCCGCGCCTGGTACTGGCGCCGACGGACCCGGAGGGCCGAGGACACCGCGCTGGCCAGGGTCTCGGCGTTGACCGGCCGTTCCAGCAGCACGACGTTGCCGAGCCGGTCGATGACCGTGGCCGCCCTCGCGGTGCGCCGGCCGGGCTGCCGGGTGGCCAGCACCACGAACGGGAAGTCCGACCAGGGCGGCTGATCGGCGATCCAGGCATCGAGGGCGTCGTGGTCGACGTCGAGAAGCGCCTCCTCCGTGACGATGGAGGTCGCCGCCGCGTCGCGGAGGCCGTCGAGCCACGCAGTGGCGTCCGGGCAGACCGCGACGGCGTGGCCCGACCGCGCCAGCAGGCTCGACACCACGGCGGCGTCCCGCCCGCGCGGGGCGAGGATCAGGATGCGGTCCTCGTCCATCACCGCGTCTCGGGGGGATTGGACCCCGGCAACGCCGCCCCGCCCGCGAGGAGCGGGCCGTCGCCGCCATAGGTCGGCACGCCGGAGAGGACGCCGAGGAAGTCGGTGAGGGCGTCGCCGACCTTCAGGCCGACCGGCGTGAGGGTCAGTTCCCGGATGGTGCGTTCGTGCGCGTTGACCCGGCTCTTCAGGACCGACAGGGCGGTGCGGACCTCGCCCTTCGCCTCGAAGTAGCGGAACAGCAGGATGCCGTCGCTGAGATAGCTGAGGTCGATGTCGGAGCGCACGTCGCCGACGACCCCGTGCTGGCCGAGGACCAGCAGGGTCGTGACCCCTTTCTGGTTCAGGTAGTTGAGGAGCTCGTGCATCTGCAGCACGAGGAATTCCTCGCCGGGCATGGCGTGGATGTAGGCGTTGAGGCTGTCGAAGACGACGAAGCTGGCGCCCCCGGCCTCGACCGTCCTGCGGACCCGGCAGGCGAATTCCCCCGGCGAGAACTCCGCCGGCTCGATCTCGTCGATGACCAGCGCGCCGCTCGCGAGATGGGCATCGAGGCTCATCCCCAGGGAGCGGGCCCGCGCCAGCATCGTCTGGCGCCCCTCGTCGAACAGGAAGTAGGAGGCCCGCTGCCCGCGCTCCAGCGCTTCCAGCATGCAGCGAATCGCCGTCGTGGTCTTGCCGACGCCCGAGGGGCCGAGGAGCAGGGTGTTGGTCGCCGGGACCAGCCCGCCCCCCAGGAGGGCATCGAGCTCCCGCGAGCCGGTGGAGGCGGGCGCCATCGAGAAGACCGCGCCGTGATCGTCTGCCACGAGGCTGGGGAAGACCTCGACGCCGCCGGTATCGAGGGTGAAGTCGTGCATCCCGCCGTGGAACTTGACGCCGCGCAACTTCAGGACGTGAAGCCGCCGCCGCGCGGCCCCGAACCCCCGCCGCGACTGCTCCAGCACGATCACCCCATGGGCGATGCTGTGCAGCTGCGTGTCGGCGGTGCCGTCGTCGAGCATGATGACCGTGCATCCGCGCGCGGCGAACATCTGCTTCAGCGCCAGGATCTGGCGGCGGTAGCGCAGGGGGTTCTGGGCGAGGAGGCGCAGCTCCGACAGGCTGTCGAACACCACGCGATCCGGCCGGAGGTCGTCGATCCGCGCGATCACCTCCCGGACGGTCTCGCCGAGTTCGACCTCGGACGGGTGCAGCACCGATTGTTCGCTGTCGGGGTCGAGCCCCATCTCGTTGACGAGTTCGTAGAGTTCGAGGCCGTCCAGACTCCACCCGTGCGAAGCGGCGCTCGCCCGCAACTCGTCGGCGCTCTCCGACAGGGTGACGTAGAGGGCCTTCTCGCCCCGGGCGACGCCTTCGAGCAGGAATTGCAGGCCCAGGGTGGTCTTGCCCGTGCCGGGCGTCCCCTCCAGGAGGTAGAGCCGCGCCCGGGTCAGCCCGCCCGCGAGGATCTCGTCGAGGCCGGGCACGCCCACCGGAATGGTGTCTCGCGGGCTCAAGGCCGTCATCGTCTGGAGGTCGGCCATCGGGCACCCGCGGCTCGGTATCCGGCGGCCGTGTCGTCGGCTCGTGGGCACCAGGGAAAACACATTCGCAGGACAACGTCGCCCGCACGGTTTGGTCCCCTCGCGACATCCCTCGCCGCGACGGGCTCGGCCACGCGGGGGCCCGCCCCGTCCGCATTGCCAATGTATCGCCGATTCACATATCCTGCCGCCGTGCTTGCGCACGAGAACAAAGCGGATACAAGCGATGTCTCTCGTTCACCGGTCAGGGGCCTGCCCATGGACACCGACCCTTTGCCCGATCCGAACGAGGCCGTGGCGCGGGAATACCGCGCGATCACCCTTGCCCATGACGGGCGCGTGAGGGAGGTCCGGTTGCTGTGGGCCGGGTCGGATTCGGAGGCCATCGCGCAGGCGGAGACGCTGGTGCGGGATTGTGCCCTGGACCTCTGGGACGGCTTACGCTTCGTGGAGCATGTCGCGGGACGGCCCATCCGGACGGGGGGCCTGCTCGCCGCCGGCCTGATCGCCAGCGGTTGAACTCAGCCACCGGAGCACGTGGCGCGGATGCTGGGGGACCGGAAAGAGTTCGCTCAACCCGTCGGCGACGCCACGCAGGACCGCATCGTCTGGCGCGTCGCCCTGACGCGTGGGTACAACTATAAATTTCATGCCGTCCCCCAGGGCGATTACCTGCGTCAAACGACCGGATTGCCTATGGTTCCCAGACGGTAAACGGATTTGGCCGAGTGTGGCCCGCGCGCCGCGCGCGCCGGCACGGGCTGATTGGAGAAGCCAGCCTGGCTTCAATCAGTCGTTGAATATGAACAGGGCGTCGGGCCGATGCGGCGTCCTAGATCGACCCGCTCTGCTGAGACACGAAAGCGAACACGCTTCCGACCAGGGAACGGGGTTCGCACGGCTTGGTCAGGAAGCGCGCGCCCTCCGGCAGGTCGCTCGCCCTGGGGCGGTTCTGGCCGGAGATGATCAGCAGGCCGATCTCCGGCCAGCGCATCGCGATCAGTCGCGCCAACTGGAATCCGTCGAGGCTGCCGTCGCGCATGTCGACGTCGGTGATCGTCATCAGCACGTCGGGCTCGGTGGCGAGCACCTGTAGCGCCTCGTCGGCGTTGCGGGCCTCGAACACGACGAGGCCGGCATCGGTGAGGGACTGGGCCATGTCCATCAAGACGATGGGGTCGTCGTCCACGAGAAGGACGCCGATCTTCCGCGCGGACGAGGACGCCTGCTGATCCGGGGCGAGCGCGGCACTCATGACGCGGACCCCATGCGAAGATGGTTCGAGAGCGTGCCGATCCGCGAGCCGACCATCCGCACGGCCTTGCGCAGTTGCGCCTCTGTGATCCCGTAGCGCTGAATCCATGCCGAGCGCACTGCGCGATCGTGAATATCGATGTGCGTGGTGGTGCGACTCACCCGCGGCGTCGGAGTGAAAGACATAGGTTCTACCTCGCGACTTCTTGCGGAAGTTGCGCCTCATGCAGTCGATTGCGTGGATACTCACCAACGGACGCAAGAGATTTAAGTTGCATCACCCAGAAATCGGCATAGGGGCGCTACTCCTTGAGCATCCTCGGCTGCCTCTCGTCCGGCATCGAATTCCGCACGTGATGCCGCACGATCTCGGCGCTGAACGGCTTGCTGATGAAGGTCGCGCCCTGGGGCAGGTCGCCCGGCGTCGGCGCGGCGCGGCCGGAGGCGACCACGACCGCGATGTGGGGCCAGCGCTCGGCGGTCTGGCGGGCCAGGTCGAAGCCGTCCTGGCCACCCGGCATCTGCACATCGGTGAAGAGCAACTGCACCATGGGGTGGTGCCGTTCGAGGACATCAAGTGCCTGGGCGACGTTCATCGCCTCCAACACTTGAAAGCCCGCATCTTCGAGGATGCTGGTCGCGTCCATCAAGATCAGGGCATCGTCATCGACGACAACGGCGTGGGGCGCATCGCGCGAATTTTTCTGTGTCACGTCATTCAACGCGCATCGCGGCCGAAAAAGCATCCTGCCTGCATAAAATACATGAAGTGAGCGTCTGGACGGCAATTGGGCCCTGGGTCGGCCTCGGCGTCGTGCTAAGGCTCGGGGGCGAAGGTCGGGGCGTCCATGCCCGGCCATGGCAGATCCGGGGATGGTCCGTTGGTCGAGGTCAGCATCCGGCACCGGACCACCTATCGCTACCGCCAGCCGGTCAGCCTGGGGCCGCACCAGCTGATGATGCGGCCCCGCGAAAGCCGCGAGCTGCGCCTCCTGTCGAGCGTGCTCACCCTGGCGCCGGAGGCCAGCGTGACCTGGGCGCAGGATGTCGCCGGCAATGCCGTGGCGACAGCCCTGTTCGGATCGCCGTCCGAGACCCTGGTCGTGGAATGCCTGTCGCGGGTGGAACTCTCGGCCAGCGCCTATCCGGTCTTCGACATCGCCGCCTCGGCGATCACCTTCCCGTTCCGGTACACCGACGACGCCTGGGCGGATCTCGGGGCTCTGACCATCCTGCAATATCCGGAGGGCCATCCGAGCCTGCGGGACTGGGCCCAGGGATTCGTCGCGTCCTGGCCCACCGACACCCTGTCCCTGCTCAAGGACCTGAATACCGGGGTCGGGAGCGCGATCACCTATCAGGCCCGCGAGGACGAGGGCACGCAATCGCCGAGCGAGACCCTGTCGCGCGGGACGGGCTCCTGCCGGGACTTGGCGACGCTCCTCGCCGAGGCGGTGCGCAGCCTGGGCTTCGGGGCCCGGCTGGTCTCGGGCTATCTCCACGATCCGACACGGACCCTGCTCGGCTCGGCGGATGCGGGCGCCACCCACGCCTGGGTGGAGATCTTCCTGCCGGGGGCGGGTTGGATCACGTTCGATCCTACGAACCGGGCCGTCGGCGGTGCGAACCTCATCCCGGTGGCGGTCGCCCGCGACATTCGCCTCGCCATGCCGCTGATCGGAAGCTACGCCGGGCCGGCCGGCGCGTTCCTCGACATGGCGGTGGAAGTGAGCGTCGATTGAACAGGCTGCATTGTGACCGATGCGCCGCTCCGCGGTCGATCCTGATGAAGATGAAGTTTGCCGGGTGGCGAAGATCGGCACTTCCGGCTACGAATACTCTCCGCCCTGGCACACACTTGATCGATGAATGACCCGAGCGGGCACGCGCGCAAAACCGCCTTAACCAGCTACGACATCCTCCAGACACCCGCCGAGCACGGCTTCGACGACCTCGTCGCCCTCGCCACCCAGATCTGCGACGCGCCGGTCGGCCTCATCAGCTTCGTGTCCAGCGACCGGCAATGGTTCAAGGCGCGGATCGGCTTCGCCCCCTGCGAGACGCCCCTCAGCCAATCCGTCTGCGCCCATGCGCTGGCCGAGGGGGATATCCTCATCATCCCCGATCTGACGCAGGACTCCCGCACCCGCGACAACACACTCGTGACGGACGAGCCGTTCATCCGGTTCTACGCGGGCGCCGTGCTGAAGGCGGACAACGGCGTCGCGATCGGCACGTTGTGCGTGATCGACACGGTGCCCCGGCCGGACGGCCTGACCCCGCAGCAGAGGTCCGGCCTGCAGGCTCTGGCCCGTCAGGTGATGTCCCAGCTCGAACTGCGGCGGGCCATCGGTGAGCGGGACCGCGCGCTCACCCTCTCCGACGAGGTCCGCGACGCCCTGCAGGTCAGCGAGGAGCGGTTCCGGCTGTCCTCGCGCGCCACCACGGACGTGATGTGGGATTGGGATCGGGAGGGCGACACGTTCCACTGGGACGGCGCCCTGACGCGCGTCTACGGCCACGCGGCCTCGACCGTCGCGCCCACGGCCGCATGGTGGTTCGAGCGCATCCACCCGGAGGATCGCGAGCGCGTCCGCCGGAGGGTCCTCGGCGCCGACGAGGCCGGCTCCCGGTGGGCCGACGCATACCGTTTCCAGCGGGCGGACGGCTCCTACGCGGACGTGCTCAATCAGGCGTTCCTGATCCGCAACAAGGCCGGCCGCGTGGTGCGCATGACGGGCGTCATGCTGGACAACAGCGCGCGGGTGGCGGCGGACGAGCACCAGACCCTGCTCAACCACGAACTCAGCCACCGGTTGAAGAACACGCTCGCCATGGTGCAAGCCATCGCGGCGCAGACCCTGCGCAATGCCGCGAGCCTCGACGACGCGCGCGACGCCCTGCTGCGGCGCCTGATCGCCCTCGGCAAGGCGCACGACATCCTCCTGGCCAGCAACACCGAGCAGGCCGGCATGGAGGCCGTGATCCGGGGGGCGCTGGCGCTGCACGACAACCAGCAGGCGGGGCGCTTCCGGATCGAGGGGCCGGCCCTGGAGATCGGCCCGAAAGCCGCGCTGGCGCTCGCCCTCATGATCCACGAACTGGCGACGAACGCCGCCAAGTACGGGTCGCTCTCGACCGAGACGGGGCATATCGGCATCCGGTGGCGGATCGAGGAGGCGGACGACGCCCCGCAGGTGCGGCTCAGCTGGACCGAGGAGGGCGGCCCGCCCGTGGCGACGCCGACGCGGGCGGGGTTCGGCACCCGCCTGATCGAGCGCGGCCTCGCCGGGACCATCGGCGGGGTGGTCAAGCTGGCGTATCTCCCAGGCGGCGTCACCTGCGATCTCGTGGCGCCCCTCGCAGGTTTTCAGGAAAAAGCCGAGATTTTAAATTGAACAAAAATTATTTGGAGCGCTTGCTCTAGGCTATGGAAAAAATTGTTTCAAAGCCGACCGCTCTGATCGTCGAGGACGAGAACATCACTCGGATGGAGACGGTGGACATTTTCGCCGATGCGGGATTCGAGGTGATCGAAGCCTGGACCGGGGACATGGCTCTGCTCCTGCTCGAAAACTCACCGCACATTGAGGTGGTGTTCACCGATGTGCGCATGCCTGGCCGGGTGGACGGCCTGCGTCTCGCGCAGCTGATCGCCCAGCGTTGGCCCGAGACCGCCGTGATGGTGTGCTCCGGTCCGGTGACGTTCCGGCCGCGAACCCTCCCGGACAAGGCGCGGTTCTTTCCCAAGCCCTTCAGCCTGAGCGAGGTCTCGGCGACGGCACGCGCCCTGGTCGCCTGAATCCTGCTCTCGCTGCCGCACTCATCGAGAGCTGAGCGGTATTTTCACGAGAGAAACAGGCGCAGTTTTATCTTTCTTTTTGGCAGTTTTATTATGCGCGGCGAGACGCGCTTTATCACAGCGCGGCCGCTCATTTCCGTCGAAATGAATTTAGTGCTTGTGATTGTCTCGTCGGTGGCGTACAACAAATACATCGATCTTTGGCCAGATATTCGGCCGTATCGCCCCTCAGGGGCGAGCGCTCTGCATCTCTCCCATCTTCGACGATCAGCGATTGAGCGCGTGGACCCCATGCGCTCGGCACATTCGTTCGCCTAAAATAGATACGGAATACCTATGACCATCGGCACCGTTAAGTGGTTCAACGACACCAAGGGTTTCGGTTTCATCCAGCCGGATGACGGCGGCAAGGACGTGTTCGTCCACATCTCCGCCGTCGAGCGCGCCGGCATGAACAACCTGGTCGAGGGCCAGAAGGTCTCCTACGAGATGGAGTCCGACCGTCGCACCGGCAAGCAGTCGGCCGGCAGCCTCCAGGCTGTCTGAGCCACGCTCGCCTGTTAGCGAGTCATTTCGAGGCCGCTCCGTCGGGAGCGGCTTCACCTGTTTTTCGGCACCCCGGTTGAGCCGCGGTGCATAAAGGAATCCTTGTGGGTCAATCCAGAACAGACCAGCTCGTCGATCGTCTCGAAGCCACGGCCAAGGCGCGGGAGGCCATGCTGGCCCGCTTCCGGTCTCGCCCCGCCGCCGACGATCCGGCCGTGATCGCCCGCCAGGCGGCGCGTCGTGCCATCGTCGAGGCGCGGGACGTGCGGACGGCCGAGCGGGAAGTGGCGCGGCTCGCCGCCGAAGCCGCGCGCGAGGCCGAGGCGCTCGCCGAGAAGGAGCGGGCCGAGGCCGAGATCATCCGCCAGGCGGCCGAGAAGGTCGAACGGCAGGCGGCGCTCGCCGCCGAGCAGAAGGCCGCGCGCGATGCGCGCTTCGCGGCCCGCAAGGCGCGCGCCCGCCGCTAGGCGGGAGTGCCCGCACCCGCCATCACCCTGGAGGACGAGTCATGTCTCACAAGTTCAAGATCGGCCAGCATGTCCGCCAGCTGGGGACCAGCTATGCCGGCAGCAAGAGCATCGTCGACGGCCTCTTCGAGGTGGTGCGCCTGACGCCGGACGACCGCTCCGGCGAGCCGACCTACCGGATCAAGTCCGCGAGCGGCGAGCGCGCCGTGCGGGAAGGCGAGCTCACGCACGCGAGCTGACCGGTTCGACCGGTCGCACGCGGCCGCGCAGCGAGGACCAAGACGATCGCGAGCGAGACACGGGCCTGTGGGCCCTGCACCCTGTGCTGTTCCGTCCTGGAGATCCAGGTCCTCGACAAGCCGGCGGGCGTCCTGTGCCGCCACAACACCGGGACTGGATGCGGGATCTACCGCGACCGCCCGGAGGTCTGCGCACGGTGGAATTGCCTGTGGCGCAGGATCGACGCCCTGCCGGACGGGCTCAGGCCCGACCGATCCGGCGTGATGTTCTCGCTGGAGAACCGGCCGCCCGCGTCCGACGCGCCGGAGGGCGCCTGTATCGTCGGCCGCGCCGTGCGTGACGCCGCCGACGTCGACGGGCCGGACATTGCCGAAGCCTTCGCCATGTTCGTGCGCGAGGGCTCCCTGCCGGTGTGGAAGGTCTCCGAGCGGGGGGCGACCCTGGTGCATCCGGGCCCGCGGTTCCCCTCGTAACGCCCGGCGGCGCACCCCATGCGGCCTGCCCAGGAGGATCCGATGTCCGTCATCCGGTGGCTGCTCACCAAGGCGATCCAGTTCTTCTTCGGCAGCGCTCACGAGCGGAAATCCGACGTGATCGCGAAGGAGAAGGAGGAGGGGACCTTCGAGGGTGCGTCCGCGCCCCAGGCCAGGACCTTCGAGGACAATTACGCGGCGGCCGCAAGGCTTCTCAGGACGCGGATCGACCGGCAATTCCCGGACGCCTATTACGCGCGGCTGAGCCCGGGCCGGAACAGTTCCTACGATTACGGGCAGGACCGGGCACAGGCCATCGACACCATCTCCGTCGCCATCGCCATGGCTCTGCGCAACGGCGCCACCGTCCAGCAGGCCGCCGAGGCCGGCGCCGAGAGCGTCGGCATCTGAGGCGAGGAGACGGCGCGGGGCGTCACCCTTGCCGCGTTCCCGCCATCTCGCGGGTCCGCTCGATCATCGCGCACAGAACCGCGCGGAAGGCGTCCTGCTCCTGGGAGCGGGACCCCGCGCGGTCGTCGTCCTGGAATTCGGCCAGAAGCGCGTCGAGGGCTTGGTTGCGCCGCTCCGCGCCGTCCTCGCGCAGGATCGTCTGCAGCAGGATGTCCTGGGCGGCGGCGAGATCGTTCCGGTCCGCCCTGTCGGCGAGCGTGCGAAGGGCGTCGAGCCCCGCGTCGCGTTCGTTCATGCTCTTGTCCATCAATGACCGCGCGGGAGAGACGGCCTCGGCATAAGGCTCTCGACGCGTAGCTTCAAGCGGGTGGCCCGGATCGCCTCGACCGTCCGCCACGGGACGTTACGGGCGAGGCTCTCGGCCTCGAGGTCCGTCAGCCGGTCGATCAGCTGCCCCCGTTCCTGCAGGCCGGGGTGCAGCGACATCTGGCCGATCATCGCGATCAGCCTGCGCATCAGCGGGCAGATCCGCGCGCGTGTGGCCTCGCTCATGCGGCGGCGTCTCGACGGTCGCGCATCGGCTCAGCTCCGGCCGGCGGTCTTCATGACCGAGGCGACGGTCCCCTTGGCCGAGGGCGCCGCCGCGTTGGACTTCGGCACGGGCTTCTTCGGCTTCTTGGTCTCGCGGTTCCCGCGCTTCTTTTCGATCGCCATGGTCTCGCTCCTCGCTCCGCGTGGCAGGCCCGACAGGGCCGACGTCACGCCTCTGTCGTCGGCCGTTCCGCGAGCATCCGGATCGTGGTCGCGATCGGGAAGTCGAACCCGCCGAGCACGGCGACGAGGCGGTTGCTGGCCCAGAGTTCGGTGCGGTGTCCCGCGGTCAAACCCTTCGCCTGGCGCTGCGCGTCACCGTCGTTGCGGGCGGTGATGATGCAGGTCGTGACCACGCCGCCGCTCGGGGCGAGCCGATGCACCTGATAGGCGCGGCGCGCGTGCCGGGAGCGGGGTTGGGCGGGGAATGCGATGAGGTCTGCCACGCGCGCCTGTCCCTTGCAGGCGGGGGCACGGACCCTCAGCCACCGGAGCCTGGATCAACCGATCCGGTGATGCCGGCACTGTGCGCCTTCGTGCACCGCAAAGATAGCCCCGCCTCGGCCTCGTTCTTCGGCCGCGCTTGAGGTGATGATCGCAATGAAACAGTAATCATAGGATGAAGCTCGCAAATCCGAAGGAAGACGCAAGCTGATCCAGGTGAGCGCGCCCGTCCGGGAATGGGGTCAGGTTCGTCCCGGTCGACGCCCGGCGCGTCGGCAGGGGGGCATTCCAGTCGGACGGGAACGCCGATGCCGCGTTATTTCTTCAACACCGCGAGCGAACGGCTCGTTCTGGAGGACGAGGAAGGGACCGAACTGTCCGGTACGGACGCGCTGCACGACATGGTTCGCGCGACGCTGGCCAACATGTTCGACGCCGAGTGCAACCGCGAGGACGCGCTGCAGAGCTTCTCGATCCACGCGCTGGACGAGGACGGCAACGAGGTCATGGCGGCGATCCTGAAGCTGACGATCCGAACCGCCTCGCACAGCTAGGCTTTCGCCGGCGCGCCCGGCTCGAAGGGCCCGGGCCGCCGGCCCGCTGCGGCGGATCGGCATGGCATCACCCCGCACCGGAAATGTTACGAGCGTCGGGCCCGTCCGGTCCCTCGGGAGTGACACGATGCGCCGCCTCGCCTTAAGCGTCCTGCTCGCCGCCCTCTTCGCCACGGCGACCTGACCTCCCCCATGATCGGCACCCTCGGCCTCGCCTTCCTCGCCGGCATCCTGTCGGTCCTGTCCCCCTGCGTGCTGCCCCTGCTGCCGCTGGTGCTGGGCGCGGCGGCGTCCGAGCACCGGCTCGGGCCGGCGGCGCTGGCGGCGGGGCTGGCGCTCTCCTTCGTGGCCATCGGGCTGTTCGTGGCGACGATCGGCTTCACCATCGGCCTCGATGCCGGCCTCTTCCGCCTCGTCGCGTCCCTCCTGCTGGTGCTCGTCGGCCTCGTGCTGATGGTGCCCGCCGCGCAGACGCGCCTCGCCGCCGCCGCCGGGCCGGTGAGCGACTGGACCGAACGCCGCTTCGGCGGCTTCTCCTCCGCCGGGCTCGCCGGCCAGTTCGGCGTCGGCCTGCTGCTCGGGGCGGTGTGGAGCCCCTGCGTCGGGCCGACCCTCGGGGCGGCCTCGCTCCTCGCCTCGCAGGGGCGGGACCTCGGCGCCGTGGCGCTCACGATGCTGCTGTTCGGCCTGGGTGCGGCCCTGCCGCTGCTCCTGCTCGGCCTCCTCTCCCGCGAAGTGCTGATGCGCTGGCGCGACCGGATGATGGGGCTCGGCAAGGGGCTGAAGGCCGCCCTCGGCCTGATCCTCGTGGCGACCGGCCTGATGATCGCCACCGGCTACGACAAGGCGGCCGAGACCGCCCTGGTGAATGCCTCGCCGGACTGGCTCACCGCCCTGACCACCCGGCTCTGACTGTCCGTAGGAATATTGGGGCGGTCTTTACATCGGCGTCCGGCGCGGCTCTCATAGGTTGCGGTGATCGAGCGGCCGGTAAGGCCGCCGCTGCCTCCGCAAAGGGGGGACGATGCGCGACTTCGGTTCGTCCGGACGCCGTTGGGAGGACGCTCCTCCTCGCGATTCCCACCATGCGGCGGAAGCCCGCCAACGCTACGTGCGCAAGCGTGCCGCCGAGGCCGCGCGCCTGCGCTGCCTCGCCCTCGGACAGGTCGTCCAGGCCGAGATCATTCCGCAGTTGGTTCTCCGCCATCGCGATTCGCGGGCCGAGCCCGCCGAACCGGCCGCCGGTTTCGCCGAGGGACAGGTCGCCGCCTTCACCGATCTCGCCCTGGCGGCGGATGACGAGCCCGTGGTCGCGGCCTTCACGGCCCTGATGGCGGCGGGGCACTGCGCCGACCGCCTGTTCCTCGACCTGCTGGCGCCCTGCGCGGCCCTCCTGGGCCGCATGTGGGACGAGGATCTGTGCGACTTCATCGAGGTGACGACGGGCGTGGCCCGGCTCCAGCGCCTCGTGGCGCGGTTCCGCCTGGGGGAGGGGACGGCCTCCCCGGATGAGCGGCGGCGCCTGCTGCTGCTGGGCGCCCCGGACGAGCAACACACGCTCGGCGTGCGGGTCGTCGAGCAATTCCTCCGCAGGGCGGGCTGGGACGTGGTGATCGGCCTGTCCGCGAGCCGGGAGGAGATCGCCGCCCGGGTCGCCGCCGAATGGTTCGGCGTGGTCGGCCTGACGCTCAGCAGCGTCACCCGCGTCGAGCCGCTCGCCGCGATCATCCGCGCCGTGCGGGAGGCCTCGTGCAACCGCGCCATCGGCGTGATGGTCGGCGGCCCGATGTTCCTGCGGCACCCGGACCTCGTTCACCGGGTGGGCGCGGACGCCTCGGCGGTCGATGCGGCCACCGCCGTGCTTCTTGCGCAGCGGCTGCTTGATCTTGCCGCCGATCAGGCCAAGTCGTCAGGACCGAACGAAGGTCCGAACGCCTTCGGGGCAGGGACGGGCGGCGAGGCGGGCCGCCCGGAGGCCTGAACGGCGGTGTGGGATCGAACCGGCGATCCACGCCGCACCAGTCACGACGTGCAGCGAGGACCCGACACCCATGAACACCGAGGAAGTCGAAGACCTGCGACGGGCGCGCGGCGCCCTGGCCCGCCAGCGCAACTACATCGCCAAGCGCATGGGCGGGATCGAGTTGGCGCCGGTGTCCATGGCCGAGGATTTCAGGAAGATCCTGACCGCGATCGAGGCGCTGGACCGCGCCCTCGCGGATGCCGGGCATCCGCACATGGACGGGGCGGACTGACGGATCGCGGCCGGTGGTGCCGAACCGCGTCCAGTCGGCGCTCCGGCTCGCGGCCGAGGGCGGCGTCGGCCTGTGGGCGGCCTGCAACCGGCTGCGCCTGCCGGGAACGGCGAACCCCTTCGTGGTCGGCGTCCACGCGCCGATGCGCGAGGAACTGACGGTGACGGACCTGCCCGTCACCGGAGCCATCCCCCCCGGGTTCGACGGGCTCTACCTCAAGATGGGGGCGAACCCCGTCGCTCCGACCACGCGGGGCCACGACTGGTTCCTCGGCGACGGCATGGTGCATGGTCTGGCCATCGAGGGTGGCCGGGCGCCGTGGTACCGCAACCGGTGGATCGGCTCCCGCACGGCTTCGGCCGCCCTCGGACGCCCCGCCGCGCCCGGACCGCGCCGGGCCGGCAACGACACCGTGAACACCAACGTCGTCGAGATCGGCGGACGGATCTTCGCCGTGGTGGAGGCGGGCAGCTTTCCCGTCGAACTCTCCCGGACCCTGGAGGAGCAGCGCTACAACCCGTTCGACGGGACGCTGGCCGGGTCCTTCACGGGGCATCCGCACCGCGACCCGCTCACCGGCGAGACCCACGCCATCGCCTATGACGGCCGCGTCTGGGACAGCGTCCGCCACGTCGTCCTCGCGCCGACGGGGCAGGTCGTGCGGGAGGTGCCGGTCGCGGTCGAGCACGGGCCCTGCATCCACGATTGCGCGATCACCGCGCGCTACGCGATCGTTCTGGACCTGCCGGTCACGTTCTCGTTCCGCGCCCTGCTCGCGGGCTATCGCTTCCCGTTCCGCTGGAATCCGGCGCATAAGGCCCGCGTGGGTCTCCTCCCCCGGCGGGGGGAGGGTGGCGACATCCTGTGGTGCGACGTCGATCCCTGCTTCGTGTTCCACGTCGCCAACGCCTACGACGACGCGGACGGGCGGGTGATCCTCGATGTCGTCGCCTACGAGTCGGTGTTCACCGCCGTCGGCGGCGGCCTCGACCGGCCGGGCCGGCTCGAACGCTGGACCGTCGACCCCGCGACGCGGCGGGTCGCGCGGCGGTTGCTCGATCCGGACGCGCAGGAATTTCCCCGCATCGACGAGCGGCGTTTCGGGCAGCCTCACCGCTTCGTCTACACGGTCAGCGTCCCCGCCGACGGCAACACGCAGCTTGCCGGGGCGACGGAGATCTACAAGCACGACCTCGCGATGGGGGAGCGGCAGGTTCACGCGTTCGGCCCCGACCGCATCCCGGGGGAGTTCGTCTTCGTGCCCGCCCATGCCGGGGCCGGCGAGGACGAAGGCTGGCTCGTCGGGCTCGTCCTCGACACAGCCCGCGACACGACGGATTTCACCATCCTCGATGCGCGCGCGTTCGCGGCGCCGCCCGTCGCCACGGTGCGCCTCGCGCACCGGATCCCGCCGGGCTTCCACGGCAACTGGTTCCCGGCGTGATCCGCTGTGCAACGGTGTGATGAAGGATCGCGGCGTCCGCCTACCCGCCGCAGGCCTCGACGCTCCATGACCCGGAACATCCGGGACCGGGTCTGAGCCGCGGGCGACGCAGGGGCTCGGGAGCCCCTAAATTCCGGTTCATTCAGGAACGCGGGGGTGGGCTCAGCCTTCCTGTCATCGCCCGTGCCCCCGAAGGGCCGAGGCCGGGCATCGACAGTGCAAACCATGGAGCTTGAGTGACAGCCGATCTCACCTTCGATGTCGTGATGGTGCGTCTCGCGTTGAGTTTCGCCGCCGCGTTCCTGCTGGGCTGGAACCGGGAGGAGTTGGGTCATCCGGCGGGCATGCGTACCATCGTGCTGCTCTGCCTCGCGGCGTGCACCGCGATGCTGCTCGGCAGCTCGCTCCTCACCGAAACCCGAGGCGACGCCGCCGGCCTGTCCCGCCTCGACCTGATGCGGCTGCCCCACGGCATCCTCGCCGGCATCGGGTTCATCGGCGCGGGGACGATCCTGAAGCAGGGTAGCACGGTGCGGGGCGTCACCACGGCCGCGACGGTCTGGCTGGCGACGGTGGTCGGCCTCTGCTTCGGGGCCGGCGCTTGGCCGCTCGGACTGGCGGCGACGCTTCTCTCCCTCGCCACGCTGCAGGGGCTCGGCCTGGTCGAACAGCGTCTCAGACAGAGAAGCTACGGCACCGTCACGCTCGCGTTCGACGCCGGGGAGACATCCCACGCCGCCCTCTTGAAGCGCCTGCGCGCCGAAGGGCTCGCCATCCGGTCGAGCACCCTGGAGCAGGAGGCCGGGAAAGGCACGCTGCGCTGCCTCGGCGCCCATCGCGGGGACGACCCGGACTGGGCGCTGTCCCTCATCGCCACCCTTCGAAACGCGGACGGCGTCCAGCGCATCTCGTGGGAAGACATGGCCTGAATGCGGCCGGCAGCGCGCGCCTCAATGACAAGTCTATCGCTCGCCAATCTTAAGAAAATTATCTTTATGACTTTCGCCGACTGAATACAAATTCGGCCCCATCAGTTGTGTTGGCCGCCTACTCAATTTGCCACATTCGCGGATTGAGTGCATGGTCGATACGGCCGGTGGGTCGTCTCTTCATGCGCGTTCACTGAGGCTTGGAGCGTCACGATGGACCGCATGCGCGCAGACCGGTGCCTCGAAGTCGCCCGCGCGCTGCGCGCGGCGGCCGAGGAGACGCGGCGGACGCTTCAGACATCGCGCGATCTCGTCCGGCGCTCGTCGGAGCAGTCGCTCTCGGCGGCGGCACCCGCGCCGTGCCGCGACGACGACCTCCCGCCCTCGAAGGACTTGGTGGAGTCCGTCATCGACGCCTACGAGACGGCGCAGGACGAGGCGGACGCGCAGACCTGCCTGCTCCTGGGCCATGTGCTCCAGCATCTGGGTCGGCGCATCCTGAATACGGTCGGCCCGAACGGGATGGGTATCGCCGTGCACTGATCGCACCGTTGCGGCCGCCAGCGAAGAGGGCACATGATCGGTGAAGATCCGCACGGCGAGGGTCACGCCAACGCGCTGGGCCGCATCGCCTCCACCCTCGGGGTGCCGGTCGAGGCCTTCCTCGCCGCCGACCCGGCGGCCGGTCCGGACATCGCGACGGCCGGGATGGACCTGGACGCGTCGGCCCAGGTCCTTGCGCTGCTGCGCCTGTTCGTGCGGTTGAAAAGTCCCGAGGCACGGGCCCGCTGCCTGTCCTATGTCGTGCAGGAAGCCATTCACGACGGTTGATCGGGAACGCCGTCCCCGACACATGGCCAAGCCCGGCGATGCTCGGCTCGATCGGCGCCGTGGCATCGGCCGTGAGGTTTAGAACACGATCATGGACCAGGATCACTTCCCGATCATCGGCATCGGCGCGTCGGCCGGCGGCATCGAGGCCATGCGCGGCTTCTTCCGCGGGGTGCCGGAGACGCTCGCGGCGGCCTTCGTCGTCGTGACGCATCTCAGCCCGCAGCATGAAAGCCTCCTCCCGGATGTTCTGGCCCGCTTCACCCCGCTCACGGTCGTGGCCGCCACCGCCGGCGTGGCGGTGCGGCCGGGCCACGTCTACGTCATGCCCTCCGGCCATACCCTCGGCATCGCGGACGGCCGGCTGACCCTGAGGCCGCTCGGGCCGGAAGGCCGGGAGACGAAGCCGATCGACCTGTTCCTCACCGCCCTGGCGATCGACCAGGGCGAGCGTGCGGTCGGCGTGATCCTGTCCGGCGGGGACGGCGACGGCGCCATCGGCGTCAAGGCGATCAAGGAATATGGCGGCCTGACGCTGGCCCAGGTGGCGGACGGCTACGGCCCGGAAGCCGCCGACATGCCGATCAGCGCGATGCGCACCGGCTTCGTCGATTTCGGCGAGACGGCCGAGCGGATGGGGGACCGGATCGCCGCCCACATCCTCACGGATCGCGCCGCCTCCCCGGCCTCGGATGAGGACCTGGCGAACGACGAGATCGACGCCGAATTCCTCAAGGAAACCTTCGGCATCCTGCGGCGGCAGGTCGGCCACGACTTCTCCGGCTACAAGCCCAGCACCTTCATCCGCCGCCTGCAACGGCGCATCAGCATCATCGGGGCCTCCGGGCCGAGCGGCTACCTCAAGCTGCTGCGCGTGGATTCGGCCGAGGTCGGGGCGCTGTTCCGGGACCTGCTGATCGGCGTGACCAACTTCTTCCGCGACACCGCCGCCTTCGACGCCCTCGCGACGCAGGTCGTCCCGAAGCTGTTCGAGAACCGGTCGTCGTCCGACGTGGTGCGGATCTGGGTGCCGGCCTGCTCCACGGGCGAGGAGGTCTACTCGCTGGCCATCCTCCTGCGCGAGCACATGGCGGCCCTTTCCGATCCGCCGCGCGTGCAGATCTTCGCCACGGACATCGACGAGCGCTCCCTCACCGTCGCCCGCGCCGGGCGATACCCGCGGGCCTATCTCGACGCCGTCTCGCCCGAGCGGATCGCGAGGAACTTCGTGACCGAGGGCAGCAGCGTGATGGTCGGCAAGGACCTGCGCGACCTGTGCACCTTCGCCCCGCACAGCGTCCTGCGCGATCCGCCGTTCTCCCGGCTCGATCTCGTCTCCTGCCGCAACCTGTTGATCTATCTCGGGGTCGAGGCGCAGCAGCAATTGATGCCGGTGCTGCACTATGCGCTGCGTCCGCGCGGATACCTGTTCATCGGCATGGCCGAGAACGTGACGCGCTTCGAGGACCTGTTCGATACGATCGACAAGCGGCACCGCATCTTCCAGGCCCGCGACGCGGTGGTGCTCGCGCGGCTGCCGGCGATGTCCGGCCCCGAGACGCCGAGCTTCGCCAGCGTCGGACAGCACCGGCGGCGCAACGCGACGACACACATGGCCCTGCGGCACGCGGTGGAGGCCCAGATGCTGGCCGAGTTCACCCCGCCGCACGCGGTCGTGACGCGGACGGGCGAAGCCGTGCACTACTCGTCGCGGATCGGCGACCACCTGGAGGTCGTCGCGGGCCAGCCGACCCGCGAATTGGCCGCGATGGCGCGCAAGGGGCTGCGCCTGGAATTGCGGACGGCTCTGCGCGAGGCGATCGAGGGGAATACGCGGGTCGTGCGCGGGGGCATCGGCGTCGAACTGCCCGATGGCCGTCTCCAGACGGTCTCCCTCGTCGTCAAGCCGCTGCCCTCGCCCGGCGAGACCGAGCCGTTGTTCCTCGTCGTGTTCAATGAGGCGGCCCCCCCGGTCACGCGGGAGCGGCAGCAGAGCCTGGAGTCGGACGAGCGGGACGCCGTGATCCAGGGGCTGGAGCGCGAACTGACCAGCATGCGCGAGCGGCTTCAGGCCGTCATCGAGGAGTACGAGACGTCCCTGGAGGAGCTGAAATCCTCGAACGAGGAACTCTACTCCGTCAACGAGGAGATGCAGGCGGCGAACGAGGAACTCGAAGCCTCGAAGGAGGAGACGCAGTCGCTGAACGAGGAGCTTCAGACGGTCAATTCCGAGCTGGCGGCGAAGATCGAAGCCATCGACCAGATGACCGACGACCAGTCGTTGCTGTTCGAGGGCACGAATATGGCGAGCGTGCTGCTGACGCCCGATCTCCGGATCCGCATGTTCACGAATGCGGCGGCACAGATCTTCGGCCTTCAGCCCAGCGATGTCGGCCGCTCTCTGCGCAATTTCTCGGCGCCGATCCCCCTGTCCTGGCTGGAGGACGAAATCCCGGCGGTGCTCATGGAGAACCAGCCGTGCGAGCGGACGGTCGATGGGGCGGATGGCGCGCGATACCGGGTCCGGCTGATCGCCTCGACCCGGAAGGGCAACCGGTTGCCCGGAATCGTCGCGAACTTCACCAACCTGCGCGAAGAGTCATGATCGGGGAGGGGCCGTCCGGCCCCCTATGATCCGGCTTCGTCAAAAAAAGCTGCGCTCTTGAGAAAATGATCTTGGCGGAGCACCTTTAAAGAACTGGCGCGATAGCGGCGGCATGCTCGCAAAAACTCACTATTGTGAGTGAAACGGCTGAGGAACTGCTATATAACTGCATTATCGCGGGCAGCGTAATATGGGCGCCGGCGGCTGGTAGACGCATGCGCTCCCGCCCCGAACAGTGGGAGAGGCATGCCTCGCTACTTCTTCGATATTCACGACGGCCTATCGCTGCGTCGCGACGCGATCGGGTTGGAATGCGATGGCTTCCGCGGCGTTCGCTTCGAGGCCATGCAGACGCTGCCGCAGATCGCCTGCGACCTGATTCCGATGGATGGCGACCGGCAGGCCTTCACCGTGCTCGTGCGGGACGAGAACGACAGTACCGTCTACACGGCGACGCTGACCTTCGCCGGGTTGTGGATGGGCGACACGCCGATACCCGAGGTCGAGACGGACGCCTTCGGCTGACCGGCCGGCGTCACTCGATGCGCCGGCTGAGGTGCAGGTAATCGGGATTGAAGTCGCAATAGGCTTTCAGGCGATCCACGTCGGGAATGATGAGCCGGCGCCTGCGCAGGACGATCAGTCCATCGTCGCGCAGATATTGCAGCGTCCGGTTGACGTGGACGGATGTGAGGCCGAGCACCTCCGCGAGTTCCTGCTGGGTGAGGGGGAACGGATAGCTGTTCGCATCGCCCACACCCGCCGTCCGGAGGCGGACGAGCAACTCGCAGAACAGATGCGCGATCTGCTGCGGCGCCTCGCGCAGGGCCATGTTCACCAGCCATTCGCGCAGGATCGCCCCGTCGACCAGGGTCGCCCAGTGGAAGGCGTGGCAGATCCGCGGATGGTTCTCGATCAATTCGAGGATCGCGGTGCGCGGCAGTTCCGCGACGGTGCAGGCCGACACGGCCATGATGCCGTGATCCATCGTCCCGAGGACCGCGCCGTGCAGGTCGGTGAAGTCGCCGGGAACGAGCAGGGCCATGATCTGGCTCTTGCCCTGGCGCAGGACCTTGTAGCGGCAGGCGAACCCGTCGAGGACGACGTAGACGTTCTCGGGGCGGTCGCCCTGCAGGACGATCTGCTGGCGCGCGCCGATCCGCCGGATCCCCGCGAGCCGTGCCAGCCGGTCGCAATCGGCCTCCTTGAGGTCCGCGCCGTGCCTGAGCTTGCTGATGAGGGGCTCGAAGACCGCGTGTCCCGCGTGATCGCCCGGGCGACCGTCCTCGCTCCCGTCGAGCAGGGCCGGGACGCTTCGCTTGACCTCCTGCCGGACCGTGCTCAGCACCCGCCGACGCCCCTGCACGTCCGCGATGCCGATATAGGCGCGAAGGAGACCGATCATCTCTTCCACGGCCGCAGGCGCGGTTTCGGCGTGAAGTTGCTCGACAGTGATGCCGAGAACGGACGCGATTTCCTTTGAATGCATCCCAAACTGGGCTGCAGAACCAGATCCCTGGGACATGCCACAGAGTAGTAGGCTGAAGCCCCCACGTATACAACTTACTTTATTTCTATTCTCAGATCGGTCCCATTGCTAAGACAATTTGCCGTTATTCCTGCCGTTTGGTGTGTGGCGACAGATGAAAAGGTGATCGATTTCCTCGCCTGATGTCGGGCCGAATCATCCGGCCGCGCGACTAACGCGCACCGAGGAGGGGCAGCCAGGCCGCCAGCGCCAGCAGCGTGACCAGCAGCACGGGCGGCGTGATGACCAGGCCGACCTTCATGTACTGGCCCCAGGTGATCCTCTGGCCCTTGCTGGCGAGGACATGCAGCCAGAGCAGGGTGGCGAGGCTGCCGATGGGCGTGAACTTCGGCCCGAGGTCGCATCCGATCACGTTGGCGTAGACCATCAACTCACGGGTCAGCGGCGACAGGTCCGGCGCCTGCTGGATCGAGAGCGCCCCGATCAGCACGCTCGGCATGTTGTTCATCACCGACGACAGGATCGCGGCGGCAAAGCCGGTGCCGAGGGTGGCGATCCACGGGCCATGCCCGGCGAGCCACACCAGCCCCGTCGCCAGCGCCTCCGTCAGGCCGGCATTCCTCAGGCCGTAGACCACGAGATACATGCCGAGGCTGAACAGGACGATCTGCCAGGGGGCGCCGGCCAGCACCCTGCGGATGGGAATGATCCCGCCCCGGTTCGCCAGGAGCAGGAGCACCGCCGCGCCGGCACAGGTGACGGCCGAGACCGGCACGCCGAACGGCGCCGTGAGGAAGTAGGCGAGCAGCAGCAGGCCGAGCAGCGGGAACGCCGCCCGGAACACCAGCGGATCGCGGATCGCGGAGGCCGGGCGTTCCAGGGCCTCCACCGGGTAGGCCGCCGGCACGTCGCGCCGGAAATAGGCCCACAACACCCCCAGCGTCACCGCCAGGGAGACGAGGTTCACCGGGACCATCACCGCCGCGTACCGGCCGAAGGTCACGTCGAAGAAGTTGGCGGAGACGATGTTGACGAGGTTGGAGATCACCAGCGGCAGGGAGGTCGAGTCGGCCACGAACCCGCAGGCGACGATGAACGCCAGGGCCGCCGACGGCGGGAAATCGAGCCGGAGCAGGATCGCCAGCACGATCGGGGTCAGCAGCAGCGCCGCCCCGTCGTTGGCGAACACCGCCGCGATGGCCGCCCCGAGGAGCACGACCAGCGGGAACAGGAGCCGGCCCCGGCCGCCGCCCCAGCGTGCGATGTGCAGGGCCGCCCAGTGGAAGAACCCGGCCTCGTCGAGCAGCAGCGAGATGACGATCAGCGCCACGAAGGTGAACGTCGCGTCCCAGACGATGTGCCAGACCACGGGAATGTCGCCCGGCTGGATGACGCCCGTGGCGAGGGCCACGCCCGCGCCGGCGAGCGCGCTCCACCCGATCCCGAGGCCCCCGGGCTGCCAGATGACGAACACGAGGGTGACGAGGAAGAGGGCGAGCGCGAGCATCCGGGCGGTGTCTTCGTGTGGGCTGGGCTGGGGTGGGGCTCAGGCGGTGGCGACGCGGCGGCCGTGCGCGTCCACGACCGGCTCGCCATCCTCCTTGACGAACTCGCCCCGCTGCGGCGGCAGGAGGTCGAGCACGGCCTCGGAGGGCCGGCACAGGCGCACGCCCCTGGGGCTCACCACCAGCGGTCGGTTGAGGAGGATCGGGTGGGCCGCGATGGCATCGAGCCGTTGCGCGTCCGTCAGCGCCGGATCGCCGAGGTTCAGGTCCGCGAAGGGCGTGCCCTTCTCCCGCAGCACGGCGCGCACCGGCAGGCCGGCCCGGTCCAGGAGCTGCACGAGCAGCGCCCGCGCGGGCGGCGTCTTGAGGTACTCGATCACATGCGGCTCGACGCCCGCATTGCGGATCATCGCCAGGGTGTTGCGGGACGTGCCGCATTCCGGGTTGTGGTAGATCACGACATCGAACGGCTCAGGCATGGGCGGTGTCTCCGGCGGCGGGGCAGCAGGTGGCCAACGCGGCCAGGGCCGGGGTGCAGACCTCCGGGCGGCCTTGGCAGCAATCGCTCATCAGGAAGGCGATCAGGTCGGACAGGACCGGGTAGGCGGCGCTGTAGATGATCGAGCGCCCCTCCCGCCGGGAGGCGACCAGCCCGGCATGGCTCAACTCCTTGAGGTGATGCGACACGCTGGCGGCGGAGACGCCCACCGCTTCGGCCAGAACGCCGGACGCCAGGCCCTCGGGGCCGGCGATCACGAGCGCCCGCACCAGACGCAGGCGGTGTTCCTGGGCCAGGGCCGCGAACGCGGCGAGGGCTTGCGGCTCGTCCATTTTCGCTACAATCTTCAAACGATCGTTTGATCGTATGAAAAGGAGCGTCCTTGAGCAAGCCCTCGCAGCCCTTCACGGATGGCCTTCCGAACGTGAGCCCGGCGCATTTCGCGGTGCCAGCCCGAGACGACGGGGAGGCGGCGCCCTTCGCGCACGCGCCGCGTATCCTGATCCTCTACGGGTCGCTCCGCACGCGCTCGTTCAGCCGCTTCCTGGCCTACGAGGCCGCCCGGCTCCTCGAAGCCATGGGCGCCGAGGTGCGGATCTTCCACGCGGACGGCCTTCCGCTGCCCGACGACACCACCGCCGATCATCCGAAGGTGCGGGAACTCCTCGGTCTCTCGCTCTGGTCCGAGGGCCACGTGTGGGTGTCGCCGGAGCGGCACGGCACCCTGACCGGCGTGATGAAGAGCCAGATCGACTGGCTCCCCCTGGGCGAGGGCAGCGTGCGGCCGACCCAGGGGCGCACCCTCGCCGTCATGCAGGTGTCCGGCGGCTCGCAGAGCTTTAACGCCGTCAACGCCCTGCGCATCCTCGGCCGCTGGATGCGGATGATCACCATCCCGAACCAGTCCAGCGTGCCGATGGCCTACAAGGAGTTCGACGAGGCCGGCCGGATGAAGCCGGGGCCGCTCTACGACCGCGTCGTGGACGTGTGCGAGGAACTGATGAAGTTCACGCTCCTGACCCGGGAGCGGGCCGACGCCCTCGTGGACCGCTACAGCGAGCGGAAGGAGCGCGACCCGCATCGCGCCTCGCCCCGCCCTTCGGCGGGCGCCGCGTGAGAACCGTGGCCGCGACGTTCGATGGCCGGGATACTTGAGGGCTCGGCCTCGGTTGGCAACCTGGACCATGAAGGGATGCCATGACCGAACTCACCTCGCTCAACGCCGGCCACGGTGGCGAGACCCACCAGAATGCCGACGCCGACCACCCCGTGCTGACCACCAACCACGGCACGCCGGTCTCCGATAACCAGAACCAGCTCAAGGCCGGGCCGCGCGGGCCCGTCCTCCTCGAGGACGAGGTCTACCGCGAGAAGATCAACCACTTCGATCACGAGCGCATCCCGGAGCGGATCGTCCATGCGCGCGGCTCGGCCGCCCATGGCTACTTCGAGTGCACGGAGAGCCTTGCGGACGTCACCGCCGCCGACCTGTTCCAGAAGAAGGGCCAGCGCACCGAGGTGTTCACCCGCTTCTCCACCGTGGCGGGCGGCGCGGGCTCGATCGACACGCCGCGCGACGTGCGCGGCTTCGCCGTCAAGTTCTACACCCGCGAGGGCAACTGGGACCTCGTCGGCAACAACATCCCGGTCTTCTTCATCCAGGATGCGATCAAGTTCCCGGACCTGATCCACGCCGCCAAGATGGAGGCCGACCGGGGCTATCCGCAGGCGGCCACCGCCCACGACACGTTCTGGGACTTCATCAGCCTCATGCCCGAATCGACCCACATGATCATGTGGGCGATGTCGGACCGGACGCTGCCGCGCACCTTCGCCAACATGGAGGGCTTCGGCGTCCACACCTTCCGGTTCATCAACAAGGAAGGGAAGAGCACCTTCGTCAAGTTCCACTGGAAGCCCAAGGCCGGCCTCGCCTCGACCATCTGGGACGAGACCGTGAAGATCGCCGGAGCCGATCCGGACTTCCAGCGCCGCGACCTGTTCGAGCGCATCGGGCGCGGCGACTTCCCGACCTGGGAACTCGGCGTCCAGCTGTTCGACGAGGAATTCGCCAACAGCCAGCCCTACGACGTCCTCGACGCCACCAAGATCATCCCCGAGGAGGTGCTTCCCGTCCGCATCGTCGGCAAGATGGTCCTCGACCGCTACCCGGACAACTACTTCGCGGAAACCGAGCAGGCGGCCTTCGTGCCGAGCCACGTGGTGCCGGGCATCGGCTTCTCGAACGATCCGCTGCTCCAGGGCCGGCTGTTCAGCTACACGGACACCCAGCTCTCGCGGCTCGGCTCGGTGAACTTCCACCAGCTGCCGATCAACGCCGCGAAGGGGCGCGCGGCGGCGGCGGGCTGCCCGTTCATGAACCAGCAGCGGGACGGCCACATGCAGATGGCGGTGCCGAAGGGCCGCGCCAACTACGAGCCGAACAGCCTCGCCCGCGCGGGCGAGCCGGGCGGCGCCCGCGAGGACGCCTCCAAGGGCTACGTGACCTTCCCGTCGGAGGAGGAGGGGCAGAAGCTGCGCATCCGGCCGGAGAGCTTCGCCGACCATTACAGCCAGGCGCGGCTGTTCTTCCGGTCCATGGACCCGGCCGAACAGGCGCACATCGCCTCCGCGCTGGTCTTCGAACTGTCCAAGGTGAGCCTGGAGCACATCCGGCTGACGATGCTCGCCAACCTGCGCAACGTCGATGAGGATCTGGCGACCCGCGTCGCCGACGGGCTGGCGATGGACCTGCCCCCCGCCTCGCCGACCGCCGCGCCGGTCCTGGACATGGCGCCGTCGCCGGCCCTGCGCATCATCCGGGGTCCCCTCGAGCGGCACACGCTGGAAGGCCGCACCATCGGCATCTTGATCGCCGACGGGACGGATGCGGGCGAGCTGAAGGCGCTGAAGAAGGCGATCAAGGCGGCGGGCGGCCACGCGATGACCATCGCCCCGAAGGTCGGCAAGGTGCCGCTCTCCGACGGCTCGGCCATCGCCGCCGACGCGCAACTGTTCGGCCAGCCCTCGGTGACGGTCGATGGCTGCGCGGTGATCCTCTCCGAGAAGGCCGCCGGCAAGCTCGTGAAGGAAGCCGCTGCGGTGCAGTGGGTGATGGACGCCTTCGGGCACCTGAAGGCCATCGGCGCCAACGCCGCCGCCAAGCCGCTGCTCGATAAGGCGGGCGTCGAGGCGGACGAGGGCGTCACCGATCTCGGCGGCTTCGTCGAGGCGGCGAAGAAGCGGTACTGGGACCGCGAGCCGAAGGTCCGCACCCTGGCCTGACCGCACGAGGGGGACGATCGCCCGGGATGATGATAATCTCGGGCGATCGTCCCGTCTCGACCGCGCCGGACTCGATCGACGCTGCAAGGACTTCCCGTGACCAGTCCCGAAACGCCGCGGCGCGGATGAAGCCGAGCCCGGACGAACGCGGTCAGACCATCGACCTCACCACCTGCGACCGCGAGCCGATCCACGTGCTCGGCGCGATCCAGCCGTTCGGCTTCCTGCTCGCCGTCTCGGCCGACTGGATCGTCACCCGCGCCAGCGCCAACGTGGCGGACCCGCTCGGACGCGCGGCGGAGGACCTGCTCGGCCTGCCCCTCGACGCGATCCTCGACGGCGAGGCCATCCACCTCCTGCGCGGCCACCTTCAAACCCTGCGCGGCCCGGACGCCTTCGACCGGGTGTTCGGGGTGAACCTGATTCCCGGCCGGCCGCCCTTCGACGTCGCCCTGCACGTGTCCGGCGGATCCATCGTCATCGAGGCCGAGCCCTGCGCCACGGAGCACCTCAGCGCCGGCAACCTCGTCCGCTCGATGGTCGCCCGTCTCCAGCATACGGCCGACTTCGAGCCCCTGTGCCGCGAGGCCGCCCGCCAGATGCGGGCGCTGATCGGGTTCGACCGCGTCATGGTCTACCGCTTCGCCCCCGACGGCTCGGGGGAGGTCATCGCGGAGGCGGTGCGCTCCGGTCTCGACCGCTATCTCGGCCTCCATTATCCCGCCTCGGACATCCCGAAGCAGGCGAGGGCGCTCTACGAGCGGAACTGGCTGCGCATCATCGCCGACGTCGATGCCCCGGCCATCCCCGTCGTGCCGCCCCGCGACCCCACGGGCGAGCCCCTCGACCTGTCGCTCTCGACGCTGCGTACGGTCTCGCCGATCCATCTCGAATATCTGCGCAACATGGGTGTGGCCGCCTCGCTCTCCGTCTCGATCATGCGGGGCGGGCGCCTGTGGGGCCTGTTAGCCTGCCATCACACCGAGCCGCGCCACATCTCCCTGGAGCGGCGCACGGCGGCGGAGTTGTTCGGCCAGATGTTCTCCTGGATCCTGGAGAGCCGCGAACGGGAGGTCGTGGCCGCGCAGGAAGCCCTGTCGCGGGAGACGCACAACCGCCTGATGAGCGCCATGGCCTCCGGCGGCACGGGCCTCGACGGCCTGTCCGATTTCGCCGAGGAACTGTCCGGCATCGTCGCCTGCGACGGGCTCGGCCTGTGGGTGAACGGCGCGATCACCCTGCAGGGGATGACGCCGACCCGCGAGGAGTTCACCGGCCTCGTCCGCTTCCTCAACCGCACGGCCGCGAGCCGGATCTACGCCGTCGATGAGATCGGACGCTTCCACGAGCCGGCCCGCGACTTCACCGAGCGTGCGGCCGGGATGCTCGCGGTGCCGGTCTCGCGCACCCCGCGCTACTTCCTCGTGTTCTTCCGCAAGGAGGTGGCGCGCACGGTGACCTGGGCCGGCAACCCGGAGAAGCCCGCCAATCCCGGCCCGAACGGCGTGCGCCTCAGCCCGCGCAAGAGCTTCGAGGCGTGGCAGGAGGTCGTGCGGGGGCGCTCGCTGCCCTGGTCGGAGGCCGAGGCCCGCACGGCGGAGGCGCTGCGGGTGACGCTGCTCGAAGTGATCCTGCGCTTGAGCGATTCGGCGGAGCGCGAGCGCAAGGAGGCGCAGGAGCGGCAGGAACTCCTGATCGCCGAGTTGAACCACCGGGTGCGCAACATCCTCAACCTCATCCGGGGCGTGGTCACACAGAGCCGGGCCGGCGCGGCGGATGCGGAGACCTTCACCGCCCTGGTCGGGGACCGCATCCAGGCGCTCGCCCGGGCCCACGATCAGGTCACGTCCGCCAATTGGGGACCCGGCTCCCTCGCCGAGCTTTTGACCGTCGAGGCCGCCGCCTATCTCGGCGCCAAGGCGGACCGCGTCGTCCTCGACGGGACCGACGTGCTGCTCGAGCCGCAGGCCTTCACGACGATGGCGCTGGTGGTCCACGAACTCGTCACCAACTCGGCCAAGTACGGCGCCTTGAGCGACAGCGCCGGGCGGGTGGATGTGCGCTGGGAGCGGGACGCCTTCGACGCTCTGGTCATCCACTGGTCCGAATCGGGCGGCCCCGCCGTCACGGCCCCCCGCCGCCGGGGCTTCGGCTCGACCATCATCGAGCGCTCGATCCCCTACGAACTCACCGGCGAGGCCGAAATCCGCTACGCCCTGACCGGGCTGACCGCGCGCTTCGCGATCCCCGCCACCTTCGTCCGGGCCGCGCCGCCCCGGGCCGTGCGGACGGCGAAAGCCGAGAAGCAAGTGCCGTTCGCCCTGTCGGGCACGGTGCTGGTGGTCGAGGACAACATGATCATCGCCCTGGAGGCGGAAGAGGTGCTCACCGCCATGGGGGCGGAGACGGTGGACATGGCGGCCTCCGTGCGGGAAGCGCTCCGCCTGATCGAGACGTCGCCGCCCGACCGGGCGTTGCTCGACGTGAACCTCGGCTCCGAGACGAGCGTGGCGGTGGCGACCAAGCTCGCCGCCCTCGGCATCCCCTTCGCCTTCGCCACCGGCTACGGCGAGAGCTTCAAGGTCCCGCCCGAACTCGGCGACGTCCCGGTGGTGAAGAAGCCGTACGGGGCTGACAGCCTGAGGATCGCCTTCGGCCGGTAGGCCACGCGCGGTGCGACGGCTCCGGAGCCGGGATTTCGGGCCGCTGGCGTCGGTGCGACCCGCCGCGTCGTCAGCGGAGGAGGTTCGGGGGGGCCGGCGGGCTCGCGTTGAGCAGGGTGATCGTCACCCGACGGTTCGACGCGATGTAGGGATCGTCAGGGAAAACCGGCTCGGTGTCGGCGCGTCCCACCACGGACGCGAAGTTGTCGTTGGGCACCCCGGCACCCGACAGGATCTCCCGCACGGCGAGGGCACGCCCGGCGGTAAGGTTCCAGGGTTCGACGGCCGGCGCCGCGCCCGGACGCGCGGTGGCAGTGTGGCCGGTGATCGTCAGGCGGTTGGGCAGGCGGCGCAGTGTGGGCGCGATCGTCTCCAGCACGCGCCGGGTGCGCTCGTAGGGCTGGACGGAGCCGTCGCGGAACATGGAGCGGCCGTTCTCGTCCACGAGGGACACGTTCACGCCGTCCTTGGTCGGCTCGATGACGATGTTGTGCGACAGCTCGTTGATGTCCGGCATCGTCTGGAGCGCCTGCCGAAGGCTGGCCATGGCGTTGAAGTTGGCCTGCGCGATGGAGGCCGAGCGGGAGGTATCGAGTTCGCCGGAGCGCGACCGCTTGGTCATGCGCGCCGTGTCGTCCGGTTCGTCGGAACCCGTCTCCGCGTCGCGGGGCGTGGACGACTTCTTGCCGGACGAATCGAGGGCGGTGCCGTACATCATGCCGCCCGCGCCGCTGCTCGTGGGGCTCAGCGCCGATGGCGCGAAGTATTCCGCCAAGCCGATCTTCTGCTCCTGCGTCGTCATGCTGATCAGCCACATCAGCAGGAAGAACGCCATCATGGCGGTCACGAAATCTGCATAGGCGATCTTCCAGGCCCCGCCGTGATGGCCATGGGCGGCCTTCTTGACCTTCTTGACGATAATCGTGGCCATGGACGTCCCTGCTGGAGATTGAGTCCGGTCTAGGCGGGCAGCGCGGCGGTCGCTTCTTCGACTTCGTTGAAGGTCGGACGGACTTCGCTCATCAGGGACTTGCGGGCGAATTCGATCGACATGACCGGCGGCTGGCCGCCGATATGGGCGAGCAGGCCCGCCTTGAGGGACAGGTAGTACTTGGCTTCGGCCGCGAAGAGGCTCTTCAGCGACTGCGCCATCGGCCCGAAGAAGCCATAGGCGACGAACACGCCAAAGAAGGTGCCGACGAGGGCGCCGCCGATCAGGTGTCCCAGCACCTCCGGCGGCTCCTTGATCGCGCCCATCGTCTTGATGACGCCGAGCACGGCGGCGACGATGCCGAGGGCCGGCGTGCCGTCGGCGAGGGACTGCATGGCCGACACGAGACGCTCCTGCTCCTCGTGGTGCGTCTCCAACTCCTCATCCATGAGGACTTCGATTTCGTAGACGTTGTTGACGCCCAGCGTCACCATCCGCATGTAATCGCAGACGAACTCGACCGCGTGATGGTTCGCGGCGAAGGTCGGGAAGGCGTTGAACAGCGTCGATTCGCTCGGGTTTTCGATGTGCGGCTCGAGCGCCATCGCCCCCTTCGACTTCACGAACTTGAACAGGGAATACTGCATCCCCAGCAATTCGAGATAGGATTGCTGGTTGTACTTGGGGCCCTTCACGAGCGTGAGCAGCATGCCGGGCACGGCCTTGAGCACCGGCCCGATGTTCCCGATGATGAAGGCGCCGATGGCCGCGCCGAGGATGATGACGAACTCGTATGGCTGCCACAGGACGGCCAGATGGCCACCCATCTGCGAGTAGCTGCCGAAGACGCAGGCGAAGACGACCAGTGTGCCGACGATCAGCCGCATGATTTGCCATCCTTGCGTGGCGGCAGAGACGGCCCGCGCGACGCTACCAGTGGGGAGCATCGTCTCACCGAGCTTCTAACCCACCCTTTCTCGAAGTGCGGAGTCACGCCGGTGCCGTGCCAGACCGAGTTTCACGCTACGGATTTCTCGCAAGTCGATTAAAAATCCGTGTGCGAGAAATGAACCGCAATCATCCATTTCTAGCAATGAGCAGAAGAGAGGATGACGCCTCTACACCGTAAGCTGATTTGTTTCGCTGCCGACCTGCCCGAGGCAGGCGTGTCCATTACCGCGACCCGTCTTCCCGCCGATGCCGATGCTCCGGGCCCTTCTGGCGACGCCGGAGCTCCTAGGCCGAAGCGCGTTCGCCGGAGCGGCGCCGATCCTCATCGAAATGCAGGTAGACGGGATCGAACTCGGCCGTGGTCACGAGGCCGGGCCAGTCGCCGATGGTCAGGTGGCCGCCCTGGAGGACGATGCGGCACTGCGCCCGCAACGTCCGCAGCGACCGGTTGAAATGCACCGCCGTGACGCCGACGGCGTCGGCGAGTTCCGCCTGCGTCGGCGGCAGCGGACAGCACAAATTGTCCGCGAGGCCCACGGCGCGCTGGCGCAGGTACATCTCGCAAAACAGATGCGCCGTGCGGCCCATGGACTGACGGCGGCCGAGGGTCATGATCCGCTCGCGGTAGACCGAGGCATCGACCAGCGTGTCGCGCCAGAGCGCCGCCATGACCCCCGGCCGGCCGACGACGAGGGCGCGCATCGCCTCGTGCGGGATGAAGGCCAGGGTGCAGGCGGTGAGGCTCGCCAGGGAATGGTCCATCACCGGCAGATAGAGATGCTGCAGGTCGGGGATATCCCCGGCGATATAGAAGGATAGGATCTGGCGGTCGCCCGCCACGGTGTAGCCGTAGCGATGGGCCCAGCCCTCCAGCACGAGGCAGCAATGGGCGGCCCGTTCCCCGACCGTGGCGACGTCTTCATGGGGGCCGACCTGCCGGATCGTGTGCGGCAGAGCGAGCACGGCCCGCCGCTCCTCGTCGTCGAGGCGGATGACGCTGTCGAGCTTGCGGAGGAGGGGCGTCAGGGTCTGGGGGTGGGATCCCGCCACGGCTACGCCTCAGCCCGGCGCGACCACGCGGCCGTCAAGGTCAGGGTCACATCGAGGACGGAGGCCCCGGCCGCATCGCGGACGGCGACCGCGATCGTATGCCGGTCGTGGAGGACGGCCTCTTCCGCCGCGATGCCCGTGAGCGTCCGCACGGCGATGGCCCGGACCTCGTCGAGGTCGCGGCATTCCGCGCCCGTATCGTCCCTGTGCAGGCCGCCATTCTCGATTTCGAAGAAGTAGCGGGCCAAGGCGACGGTCTCGGGGCGTGATGGTCCGGGCCAACCGGGCATGACCGGAATGGTTGCAGGTCGGCCGGGGCCATTCACACGGCCGGTTGCACCGGCGACAGCAGGGCAGGGTCGGTGAGGCAGGCGTCGGCGCCCCACAGGCCGGGCTCCGCTCCGCCCCGGGCGACGAGGGCGCCTCCGACGACGACGCGCAAGGCGGGATTGCGCGAAGCCCGGCGGATCACCGGCATCGCCCGCCGCAGGGCGGGCGAATGGGCGTCGCTGGCCAGGGAGAGGCCGAGGACGTCGTACCAGCCCGTGGCGAGCGCCGCCGCGAGGGCCGCCAGGGGATCGCGGCCGGTTCCCGCGACCATCGTCGTCGTCCAGCCCGCATCGCGGAGCAGCCCGGCGACGTGGCAGAGGCCGTAGGTGTGGGTTTCCCCCGGCGCCCCGGCGAGGAGGATGCTGCTGCCGGGCCGTGCTCCGCCGCGCCCGACCTGGGGCCCGATCGCATCCCGCAGGACGGACTGGAGTCGGCCCATCGCCTCCGTCACGTCGAGGAAGTCACAGAGGTCCTCCTCCCACATCACGCCAAGATCGCGCGCCACCGGAGCCAGCATCTCCGCGGCGAGGACGGGCCAAGGGGTCCCGCGCAGCGTCTGCCGCGTGACCTCCGCCCGGAAACGAGCGGGATCATCGAGCAGGAGCCTCGCCAGCTTGCGGGAATCCTGATCGGCTACCTGGAGCTGTTCGCGATGGAGGCCGCGCAGCGTCGGCAGGATATCGCGGTCCATGAGGCCCGAGAGGATCGTCCTCGATCGGCCGGGAACGGGACGGTTCACCCATTCCTGCGATTCTTCCGGAACTCTGCATACTCTTGCTACGCCATGTCTAGATGACAATCCTTGTCTCCGGCTATCATCTGCTAAAACTGGCGTATGAATCGGAGATATTAGTGCCGGATCCTGGGATTAGGCGCATTGATAAAAATCAAGCGCCCCTCATGCGGGTGCGGATGGCCTGGCGGTGAGCAATCAACGCATCGTCCCGGTCGGGCTGTGATCGGCCTGTCCAGCGGAACGGCACTGCGATGCTGTCCACAGCGCGTCACCCAAGCGTCACCGTCCGACTTTAATCCCTTGGCAACCGTGATTTTTGAGGTTTCCATGGCCGACGCCGCCCTTGCTCCGAGCGGAGCGGTTGGACCTTCGCCTGCGGGCAAGTCTCGACTCGACCACGGCATGCATCCGGGGGGCGTGATCGCCTTCCTGCTCGTCCTCGTGGCGGGATTGGCCTACGCGGTCGTCAGCCTGATCACCGACATGAGCGCGGTCGGCGAGGCGCCGCTTGCCTACGGCGCCTTCGCCCTGCTGGGCCTCGCCCTGCTGATCGCCCTGGGCTTCGAGTTCGTGAACGGCTTCCACGACACGGCCAACGCGGTCGCCACGGTCATCTACACCCACTCCATGCCGCCCCTCGTCGCGGTGATCTGGTCGGGGACGTTCAACTTCCTCGGCGTGATGCTTTCCTCGGGCGCGGTGGCCTACGCCATCGTCACGCTCCTTCCGGTGGAGTTGATCCTCCAGGTCGGCTCGGGGGCGGGCTACGCGATGATCTTCGCCCTGCTCCTCGCGGCGATCATCTGGAACCTCGGCACCTGGACCCTCGGCCTGCCGAACTCCTCGTCCCACGCGCTGATCGGCTCGGTGCTCGGTGTCGGCCTCGCCAACCAGCTCATGGGCGGGCAGGACGGCACCTCCGGCGTCGATTGGAACCAAGCGTTCGGGGTGTTCAAGGCGCTCGCCTTCAGCCCGGTCTGCGGCTTCGTGCTGGCCGCACTGCTGCTGCTGGCCCTGAAGTTCACGGTGCGGCGCAAGGACCTCTACGAGGCGCCCAAGGGCGATGCCCCGCCGCCCCTGTGGATCCGCAGCTTGCTGATCCTGACCTGCACGCTGGTCTCCTTCTTCCACGGCGGCAACGACGGGCAGAAGGGCATGGGCCTCATCATGCTGATCCTGATCGGCGCCGCCCCGACCGCCTACGCCCTGAACCGCACCATGACCGCCGACGCCACGCCGGCCTTCGTGCAATCCTCGCAGGCCGCGAGCGGCGTCTTCGCGCCACGGGCGAACGGCGCGGCCCAGCCGGATCCGGCCCAAGCCCGCAAGGTCGTCAGCGACGCCCTGAAGGCCAAGGAACTGGACACACCGCCGGTCTACGCGGCGCTGGCCGCCCTCTCCACCGACATCGCCAAGGCCGTGCAGGGCTACGGCTCGATCCGGCAGGTCCCGGCGGCGGCGACCTCCAACATCCGCAACGACATGTACCTCGCCTCGGACGCGATCCGCCTGCTGCCGAAGACCGGCGCCAGCTTCTCGGAGGCCGAGACCAAGACCCTCAAGGGCTACACCGACCTCCTCAACGCCGGGACGCGCTACATCCCCGATTGGGTGAAGGTCTGCGTCGCCCTGGCGCTGGGCCTCGGCACGATGGTCGGCTGGAAGCGCATCGTCGTCACCGTCGGCGAGCGGATCGGCAAGACCCACCTCACCTACGCGCAGGGCGCGTCCGCCGAGATCGTCGCGGCGGGCACGATCGGGCTCGCCGAGCTCTACGGCCTGCCGGTCTCCACCACGCACATCCTGTCCTCCGGCGTCGCGGGGACGATGGCCGCCAACGGCTCCGGATTGCAGGTCGCCACCGTGCGCAACATGGCGCTCGCCTGGGTGACGACGCTGCCGGCCGCCATCCTCATCGCCGGCACGCTGTTCTTCATCCTCCGCCACGTCTTTTGACGGTCATGGAGGCCCTGGCCGGCGCGGCTCCCCGCCGCCTCTGCGACGAGCCGCCCCTGCCGGGGCTGCTCTGGGCGATGCGGTTCGATGACACCGGACGGGGGCATCCCGTGGACAGCGAGGCGCCGCCGCTCCATCCGGGAGGCTTCGGCGAAGGCTTCACCTGGCTGCACTTCAACCTGAACGACGCGCGCCTGCCGGCCCTGGTCGCGGAGGGGCGCCTCGGCCCGCCGCATCTCGCGGCGGCTTCCTTCGCGAGCGATCCGCACCAGCGCATCGTCGTCGAGGCGGGTCACATCGGCGGCGTGGTCGCCGATCTCGTCCGCGAGGCCGGCGAGGGCCGCACCGTCGATGCGGGCGGGCGGCTGCACTTCGTGATGGGGCCTCGGCTCCTCGCCAGCGGCCGCCGCCATCCCGTGCTCGGTCCGGATCTCGCCCGGGACGCGGCGGCCCAGGGGCATTGCATCCTCGCGCCGGTCCACCTGTTGGAGGGGATCGTCGATCACGTCATCACCGCCATGGTCGGGACGGGCAGCCGCCTGGCGGACGAACTCGATGAGATCGAGGATCACATCCTCGACGAGCGCGTGCGCGGCGAGCGCCGCAGGCTCGGGCCGATCCGGCGGGATGCCGTGCGGCTTCACCGGCAATTGCTCGGCCTGCGGGCCGTCTTCCACCGCCTCGAAACCGCCGACGAAGACGTTCCGCCCGCCGCGACCGCTGCGGCCGCGCGGATCGCGCAACGCCTCGATGCCCTCGACCGGGACATGATGATGCTGGCCGACCGCAGCCGTCTGATGCAGGAGGAACTGTCCTCCTACCTTGCGCAGGCCTCGAACCGGCAGCTCTACACCCTGTCGGTGATGACCGCCCTGTTCCTGCCCCCGACCCTCGTGACGGGCCTGTTCGGCATGAACACCAAGAGCCTGCCGCTCACCGAAGCCGAGGGGGGCTCCTTCGTGGCGATGGCCTTCGCCGCCCTCTCCGCGCTCGCGGCCTTCGGCGTGATCCGCGGCCTCGGCATCCGCCCCCCGCGGGACTGAACCGCCCGCTCAGTAGCGGGTGATGAAGCGCAGGCCCAACACCGTGGCGTTGCGGACCCGCTTGCCGTCCGCATCGCGCGGGTTGGCGATCCCGCCGCCCGGATGGACGACATATTGAACGATCGGCTGCAGGGCGATGCCGGGGGCGAGCACGGCCTGATAGGTCGCCTCCACCAGCGTCTCGGCGCTGCGGCGGGGGGTGGGTGCATCACCCAGCACCGCGGCGATCGTATCGAGGCGCCGTGCGGCGCGGGAGATCCGGGTGAGGCCGACGGCGAGGCCCAGCGTGTCGTCGGAACGGCCGGGGAACAGGCCGCGATAGGCGAGTCCGGCGTCGAGATAGAGATCCACGAGGTTGCGGTCGCCGGGGGAGGCGGAGGCGCGCAGGAAGACGCTGGCGCCGTCGTTGGGATCGTCCGGCTCCTGGTAGACCGTCTGGTCGATCAGCCCATAGAGACCGGAATCCCCCGAGACCCGTCGAGAGAGGCCGCTCGCCGGATCGGGGGTGAGGGCCTCGACGCGGCCGAACCGGTGCCAGCCTCCGAGCGTCACGGTGCCCGGCCGGCCCTGGGCACCGGGGCGGGTGTTGTAGGCGTAGGAGACCTCCCCGATGACGAGCGGCGGATCGGAGACGGGGAAGCGGAGGCCGCTCGGGTTGCGGCGCTGCGGGTCGATCCCCGAGCGCGGATCGCCGCCGCCCGGCGTGCCGTCGATCAGGCTCGCCTGGAAGGACAGTTCCGGCGTCGGCACGTATTTCAGGCGCACGGTCGGCGCGGATAGGGGATAGGACGGGCCGCCATCCACCATGTTCGCCGCAAAGATCTCCGGCCAGCCGAACGTGCCGTTGCCGAACAGGATGCTGGTCTGGCTCACCATGTACTCGGTGTCGGCGGAGAGCTGGCCGACCCGGAGGAACAAAGTGTCGTCGAACAGGCTCTGCTCCAGCCAGATCTCCGACAGGCGCGAGGCGGGCAGGGCCTCGATCTCGCTGGCGGTCATGAGGTTGCCGACCCGGCTACGCGAGGTCCCGCTCCCCTGGATCTGGTAGAGCGTGGCGTGGGCCGTGGCCCCCTTCCAGCCGGCGACGGTGTCGAGATCGACATCGACGTCGAGATCGAGGAGCGTCAGGCCGGTGGGACCCCGCCGCAGGCCGCCGCGCACGTTGCGGTAGGTCTCGGCCACCGCGATCAGCCCGAAGGTGATCCCGTGCCGCTCGAGGAAGGCGCGATAGCCGCCGGGGTCGCCCGCCGGACCCAGGAGCGGCTGGAACGAGGTCGTCACCTCCGCCGCGCGTCCCACCGAAAAGACCGGCTGGGCCACCGATGTCTGCGGATCGCCGCCCGCGCCGGTCGGCGCGCCGATGGCGATGCCCTCGGCAGCGACCCGGGCGGCCTCGGTCTGCGCTGCGGCGGGGCCGGACTGAAGCCACAGGCCGAACGCGGCCAGGAAACAGAGGATGATGCGGGACGCGGAACGCACCTCGAATCTCCGGCCTGGATGGGACGGGCGAGCAACGCCACAGCTTCATCACCGTTCGACGACAGGACAAGCAGGCCGCGTGCCTCGCCGACACCGCCGGCCGGGCGGCCTGTCACCTGGAGCAGGGGCTGGTGACGTCAGTCGGCATTCCAGAGCACTTGCACCGCCAGCCCCCCAGCGGGAGCGACGCCAAACTCCATCCGCGCGCCCGCCGCCTCTGCCACGTCGCGGGCGATGGCCAACCCGAATCCGGTGCCCGGACGGCTTTCGTCCCAGCGTACCCCGCGCCCCAACCCCGCCAGCGCCGTCTGGCTCATCCCCGGTCCGTCGTCGCTGACGGACAGGCAGCCGCGTGACCCGTCCCCCGTGCCGGTCACCCGAACGCGCCGATGGGCCCATTTCCGGGCGTTGTCGAGGAGGTTGCCCAACACCTCCATCAACTCACCCTCGTCGCCCGGATAGATCAGCTCGGCCGGGATCGCGACATCCCAACTCAGCGAGCCCCCCTCGGGCAGTCGCCGCATCGTCGCGATCAGCCGCTCGGCGACGGGCGCCGCCGCACAGACCCGTTTCTGCAGATTCGCCCGCTCCGTCAGGCGGGCGCGGGCCAGGGCGCGCTCGACCTGCCCGTTCATCGCCCGCGTCTGCTCGGCGATCTCCTCCGCCAGCACCGGCTCCGCGGCGGAGAGGCGGCGCTTGACGGCGTCGAGCACGGCCAGCGGCGTCTTCAGCCCGTGCGCCATGTCCGCCGCACCGGCGCGGGCGCGCACGAGGGCCCGCTCCTGGGCGTCGAGCAACCGGTTGAGATCGGACACCAGCGGGCGCACCTCGTCGGGAAAGGCCTCGGGCAGCCGCTCCCGCGTCCCGGCATGGATCGCCGCGAGGTCGGCCCGGAGGGCGCGGAACGGCGCGAGCGCCCGATGCACGAACACCGCCATCGCCAAAGTGAGGGCCCCGAACAGAGCCGCGAGCGAGGGCACCAGCAGGCGCAGGAACGTCGCCCGGCTCGCGGCCAGGCCACGCCGATCCTCGGCCACGGCGACCCGCAGGCGCGTCGCCGTCCCGCCGGCTCCGCCGATCTCGATGGACCGCGAGAGGGCGATCAGCCGCCCTCCGTCCGGACCCGTCGCGTCCGAGACCGTCGGTGCATCCCCGCCGCGATCGTCGGGCAAGTCGAGCTGCTTGTCCCAGAGGGAGCGCGAGCGGAGCAGCTTCCGGTCCGGGGCCTCGATCTGCCAGTAGAGACCGCCATAGGGCGTCGCGAACCGGGGATCGGGGGGCTCGCGCGACAGGGTGGGGGCGCCGTCCGGTGCCAGCCCGACACGCCCTATAAGGAGCTTGGCCGCGCGGTCGAGTTCGTCGGCGGTGCGCGCATCCAGCACGCGGTCGAAGATGATCGTCAGGCCGAAACCCGCCAGCACCAGGGCGAGGCCGATCAACGCGGCGGCGGCGAGCCCGAGCCGCAGGCGCAGGGAATTCCCCCTCACGGTGCCGGCGCCTTCGGGTGATCCGCAGGCACGAGGTACCCCTGGCTGCGCCGGGTTTCGACCACCCCGGAACCGAGCTTGCGCCGCAGGCGCGTCAGCAGGGCTTCGAGGGCGTTGGCTTCGCGGTCGCTGCCCACCCCGTGCAGGTGGTCGAGGAGTTCGCCGGCCGGCACCACCTGTCCCTGGCGGTGCATTAGGAAGCTGAGCAGGCGGTACTCCAGGGCGGTCAGGTCGATCTCGCGGCCGGCGACGCTGACGGCGCGGGTCCGGGTATCGAGTTCGACGGCATGGGCGCGGAGGACCGGCGAGGCATGGCCTGCGGTGCGCCGCAGGATGGCGCGCAGGCGCGCCGTCAGCTCCTCCATCCGGAAGGGCTTGGCGAGGTAATCGTCCGCGCCCGCATCGATACCCTCGACGCGCTCGCGCCAGCCGTCGCGGGCCGTGAGGATCAGGACGGGGATCGCCACGTCGGCCGCGCGCAGGCGGCGCAGGACGCCCAGGCCGTCGAGCCGGGGCAGGCCGAGATCGAGCACCATCGCATCGTAGATCTCCGTGTCGGCGCGGAACCACGCGGCCTCGCCGTCGGCGACCACGTCGGCGACATACCCGGCCCGTTCCAGGCCGTCCTTCACGTCCGCAGCGATGCGGGGCTCGTCCTCGACGATCAGCACCCGCACCGGACGGACTCCCCTGTGAAGTCAGGCATCGTCGTCCTCGTCGAGGATCTTGAGGGTGCGGGCATCGACCTTGACGGTGCGGCGTTTGCCGTCCGCGTCCAGGATGCGCAGCTTGTAAAGCCAGCGCCCGTCGTGGCGCTTCAGGTCCACGGAAACGACATCGCCGGGCACGGCTGTCCGGGCGGCCCGCAGAACCTCTTCGAGGGGCCGGATCTCGCCGCGTTCGAGGGCCCCCCGGGCCCGGTCGGCATCGTCGTCCGCGCGCGTCGGAGCGGCCCCGGCGAAGCCGGAGCACAGGATGGCGACAAGGAGGCTTCGGCGGTTGGTCATGGGTCCAGGCGCTTTGGGACACTGAACCTGACGGGAGGCTGACAGGATCCGTCAGGGTGGTGGGGGCAGCATCCGGCAGAACGCTCCGCAGAAACCTCGCTTGCGGAACTGACCGGCCATGTCCCTCATCCTCGGTATCCTCCTCACCGCCGCCGCCGCGGTCGCCGGCACCCTCCTGTGCCCGTCGCCGCCGCCTTCCTCCTCGAACCGCAACCGGGTTCCCGGCCTCGCGCTGGCCCTGGCCGCCACCCTCGCCCTCGCCGGCAGGCCGGCGGAAGCCGGGGATCTGCTTCAGGGACGCGCCACGGTCGTCGATGGATCGACCCTCGTGGTCGGGGGCGTTTCCGTGACGCTACGCGGGATCGTCGCGCCGGCAACGGAGACGACCTGTTGGGATGCCCACGAGGCCCCCTACACCTGCGGACGCCGAGCCGCCGCCGAACTGACCGCGCATATCGGAACGGAAGGGCTGACCTGCGAGCGGTCGGGGCACCCGGACGATCGATCGGCCGTGGCGGTCTGCCGGATGGGGGCCGAAGACCTCGGCGATTGGATGATCGCCCGTGGCTACGCGATCCCCACCAGCGACGCGCCCGCGTCTTACAGGAAGGCGGCCGATCGCGCCTGGGGACAGCGTGTCGGCCTGTGGGCCGGAATCTTCGAGGATCCGACGAACTGGCGGCAGGCTGCCCGATAGGACCGTACAGCCCTTCCGCCGATGTCAAGTCGAGCCGCAATGGACGCTGGGGCGGATCAAGCAAGGTCGCGTGAATGATCCGCATCGAGAAAGTATAATTCACAGATTCAGCGATATGTGCTCGGCTACACTTAACCCGTCGGCAACGCGTGGTTGTGCTCTTAGGCGCTATCATCTCTCAGTTGCTTACGGACACCCCATGCGCCTCACCCTTGGCCACAAGCTGACCGGCGTCGTGGGCCTGCTCGGCCTCGTCGCCATCGGCATCTCGGCCTTCGCCCTCCGCCAGGCCGAGGGCGAGAGGCGGCAGGCCGTCGCCACCGAGGCCACCTGGAACGCCAGCCTTCAGGCCAAGACGCTGGCGCAGGCGATCGAGCACGCCGTCGTCCAGGCCACCGCCATCTACATCGCCACCGACATCGACGAGGCCAAGACACGGCTCTCCGCGCTTCAGGAGGCCCTGACCGCGGTCGAGCAGGCCCGTGGGCCCTTCCTCGCGGCCATGAACGAGCAAGTGTCGGCCGAGCGGAAGCGCAAGCTCGACCTCGCCGTGAAGGAGTTCATCGCCTACCAGACCGACACCGCCGAGATGGGGCTCACCCTGTCGCCCAAAGCCGCCCTGATCCAGGCCACGGACGAGGCCACGGTGAAGAATCGCGAGCGCATGGTGGCCGAGATCGGCACGCTCGGGCGCGAGACCCTGGCCCGTCTGGACGCCCAGCGCGCCGCAGCCGAGGAGGCCCGCCGCTGGACGACCCTGATGCTGCTCGCCGTGCCGGCCGTGGCGCTGATCCTCGGCCTCCTCGCCGCATTCTGGATCATCTCCACGCAGGTTCGGCGCCCCCTCCATCGCCTCCGGGCGACGATGCTGGCGCTGGGCGCCGGCAGGCTCGATGAGTGCGTGCCGTTCACCGGGCGGCGCGACGAGATCGGCGAGATGGCCCGGGCCATCGAAGGGTTCCGCGCCTCCCTGATCGAGAAGCAAGTGCTCGATGCCGACGCCGTGGCCCGCTCCGGCCGGGACGCGTTCAGGGCGGATGCCCTGGCCCAGGCGACGCGTGCCTTCGAGGTCGAGACCGGACGGACCCTTGCCGACCTCGCCGGCGCGGCCGAGACGATGCAGGGCGCGGCCGACACGGTGTCCGCCACCGCGCGGCGGACGACCGAGGAAGCCGGCAGGGCCACCCTCGCCTCCGGTCAATCCGTCGAGGTCGTCAACAGCATCGCCGGAGCCGCCGAGGAACTGTCCAGCGCGGCCCGGGCGATCGAGGAGCAGGTCCGCTATACCAGCGACATCGCGGGCACCGCCCTCTCGGATGCACAGGCCCTCGAAGGGACGGTGGCCGGACTGGCGAGGGCGGCCATGGAGATCGAGGCCGTGGTCTCCCTCATCCGCAGCGTCGCGGAGCAGACCAACCTCCTCGCCCTGAACGCGACGATCGAGGCGGCGCGGGCCGGATCGGCCGGCAAGGGGTTCGCCGTCGTCGCCGCCGAGGTCAAGGCGCTCGCGGGGCAGACCGCCTCGGCGACGGATCGCATCACCGCGCAGGTGGCGGCGATCCAGGCCGCCGCCGACGGGACGGTCGAGGGCATCGGGGCGATCGGGCAGACCATCGCGAAGATGAGCGACGCCGCCTCCACCGTGGCCGCCGCCGCCGAGCAGCAGGGCCAAGCCAGCCAGGAAATCGCCCAGGCGATCGCGAACGCGGCGGTCGAGGCCCGCACAATCTCGGGCAGCATCGCCAGCGTTCGCGAGGCGGCAGCCTCGAACGAGACGCAGGCCGGGACGGTGTGGGATGGGGCCAATCACGTCGCGGCCAGCGCAAACACCATGCAGGCCGCGATCGAGACTTTTCTCCACCGCGTCCATGCGGCGTGAGGCGGTGCGGGGGGGCGTCGGCGGCGCGGCGCCCCTGCCGGATCGGGGCGAGACGGTCAGATCATCTCACCCCGACGCGGATCAGGCCTTGCCGGTGATCTTGTCGGCGACGTGCTTGGCGCCGTCCTTGACGTCGCCGGTCGTCTTCTGGGCGTCGCCCTTGAGTTCCTGGGCCTTGCCTTCGGCCTTGAGCTTGTCGTTGCTGGTCGCGTTGCCGATGCCCTGCTTCACGTTGCCGACGGCCTCGTTGGCGAGGCCCTTGATCTTGTCGGTGGTGCTGCTCATGGCGGTTCTCCATACCTGGGACCGGGACCGGTCGAGGTGCGCAGGAACGGCGGGGGGATCGCTCTCGTTCCGGCGGCGGCATCACGGGCTCGCGAGATGCCGCGACTGACCGTCAGGGCGTTCGGCACTCCATCGCATCGGACGCCTCGATCACGCTCAGTGCCCTGCGACGGACCTCCAGGGACACGCGCGGACTATCCGAGACCACGGAGGCTTCCCGCTTGAGCGTGGCGTCACAGGCGCATGAACTGTACCCGGCCGCGTCGTAGCAGGCATCGTGGTGCATGCAGGCGGCGTCGAGGTCGTCCGTCGGCGGCAATCCCTCGCCCCGCTGGCCCTTCCCGCAATAATTGCCGTGGAACAGTTCCTTCCCGGCGATGACCCGACCGAGGTCGCCCTTCGGCGGCGTGGGCGCCTCCGCGCTGCCGCCGGGGTTGAGTTCGTTCGCCGGCCCGCCGGCCCTGGAGCCGGAGGCGCGCAGGGCCTTCGGGATGCCGGAGTCTTCGCCGGGTTCGTTGAGGGCCTCGCCCGCCCGTCCGTTCGGGTCCGAGATGTCGGGCAGCGGGGGCGGGGGGCCCGGGCGGGGCTCCTCCACCTCGACGGTCGCGGCGGGCGCCTCCTGGATGGCCTGCGCCAGGGAAGGATGCGGACAGGCCAGGACCAGCATACCCAGCGTTGCGAGAGCGAACGGTCTCAAGGGCAGCCCCCGATTCAGAGGCCCCTAAACTCGAAGCTGGGCTTTCGCGTTCCTGATCCCTCCCGCCACGGTTACCGGGAACCTGGGGCCGAGGGGCGCCGTCGGAAAAGCCCCCGCAGGATTCGGAACGGCAGTAACACGAGCTTCAGAACGGCCCGGACGAGCAGGACCGCCAGCACTGCGAGGATGGCCAGCGCCGTGTTGAGCATCGGGGCGTTCCCTGCCGGGGTTGATCGCCCGAGGTGGACCTGGACCGACGGCAACGCCCTCTACGCCACGAACACGGCGATACGGAGGACGATCGGTCGACCTTCTCGACGCGGCCGCCATCGGCATGCGGGGGATGCCATCGCCCGATGACCCATCGACAGAGCGAAGGAACGGTCAAGCATGCGACAGGTGAAGGTCAGGCTGATCGAGCCGGGATTGCGAACCCGGCGGACGCGCCTGGAAATCCCCGGCTGGGCCGGCCGTCCCGAGCCACGCGTGGACGGCTTGAGCAGGTCGGCGTAGCTCCCTGCGTGCACGGCCGCCTCCAGCCCGGTCGGGGCGGGCATCGCGGCCTGCGCCGGATCGGCGACTGCGAGCAGGCTGACGGCCCCAATCAGGCCAGCGACTGTCTTGCTCCATCGACGGGATCTATCCTTGAACGGCGCATCCCGTCCCCGAAAAAGCGCGGACGGAAGCGCCGCCGGAAACACTACCCGCCGGAAAGCCGTTCCGGTTCAAGCGTGGCTGGTCAATCTCATCTCCGGTATGATCTGCGGAGTGCTTCGCGATATTTAGGACGGCGGGTGCGATATCCAGAATGAAACGGATTTTAGTTGAATTCCAGGCATCCGCGTTCCTTGCATGAGGCGGAAGAGTCAGCGGCTCCGATGCAACGGTGTCATGCCGGGCATGGCGCTGACGGCCGAGGAGTGGGACGTGGCCGGTCGATGGCGCTGGGCTGTGCTGATCCAACTGGCGGCCATGCCCGCAGCCGGGGCCCAGCAACCCGCCGCATCGCCGGACGCACCGCCGACCTTCATCGAGCCGACCGACGCCGCCCACCTGCACTGCTCCGGCGCCTGCCTGAAGTCCGGTGCCCTGCAATGGTTCTGCCGACCGGACCAGACCTGCTCGCTGGATTGCGGGACGGCCCCGCCGAAGATGCACTGCCACGACCCGAGGCGGTGATCGCACGGCCTTGCCGACCAAGCTCCCGGTGCCGGCCGTGACGGCCATGGCCAGCACGCCCCAGAAGGTCACGCGCGCCGTGGCCCACGCGATGGGCGCGCCGCCCACCTTGGCGCTGAGCGCCCCGAGCACGGCCAGGAAGACCAGAGAGGCCCCGGACACCGTGTTGACGGCGAGGTTTCCCGGCGACCTGCAGGGCGAGGGTGCCCCGATCATCGGTCGATCCGTCCCGCCTTCATGATAGGGGGCCTCCCTGGCCCGGAACGCAACCGAGGGCTCGACAGCAGATAGGGTACCCCCCTATACATTCAGCGGAAGGATGAACCGTCCGATGGCCCATACGATCAAGGACAAGACCAAGCTCCTGGCGCGGGTGCGCCGGATCAAGGGACAGGCGGAAGCCGTCGAGCGCGCCTTGGAGGCGGAGATCGGCTGCTCCGACGTCCTGATGCTGGTCGCCTCGATGCGCGGGGCCATCAACGGCCTGACCGCCGAACTGATGGAAGACCACATCCGCCACCACGTCGTGAACCCGGACGCCGAACCGGACGCCGAGCGCGCCCGGGGAGCCGCCGAGTTGATCGAGGTGGTGCGGACCTACCTCAAATAACGCAGGCCGCACCCATGACCTCACTGCCCGACCTGCTCCGGGAGGGGACCGCGCACGCGTGGCTTTTCGTGCCGACCGCCATCCTCCTCGGTGCCCTCCACGGCATGGAGCCCGGCCACTCCAAGACGATGATGGCCGCCTTCATCATCGCCGTGCGGGGGACCGTGAAACAGGCGGTCCTGCTCGGGCTCGCGGCCACGCTCTCGCACACGGCGGTGGTGTGGGTCGTCGCCCTGGGCGGCCAGTACCTCGGGCAGGAATGGGGGACGGAGGCGACGGAACCGTACTTCCAGCTCGCCTCCGCAGTGATCATCGTCGGCATCGCCCTCTGGATGGCATGGCGGACGTGGCGCGAGCAGCACCACAAGCACGATCATGACCACCATCAGCACGACGAGGCGCGCCGCATCGCGACGCGGGACGGGACCCTAACGCTGGACGTGTTCGAGGACGGCGTTCCGCCCCGTTGGCGCGTGCGCGGCGAGCGCGGACCGCTGCCGGCCGCCTCGGCGCTGACCGTGGAGACCCTGCGCCCGGACGGCGCCCGGCAGACCTTCGGGTTCGCGCGCAACGGCGACCATCTGGAAAGCCTCGACGAGATCCCGGAGCCGCATGCCTTCACGGCGAGGCTTTGCATCGACGCCCCGGGCGGGACGGAATCGCACGAGATCGCGTTCGAGGAGCACGACCACGCTCATATGAACCTTGGCGATGAGGACGACGCGCATGCCCGCGCCCATGCCGCCGATATCCGGCGACGCTTCGCAGGCCGCAGCGTCACCACGGGCCAGATCGTCATGTTCGGCCTGACCGGCGGGCTCATCCCGTGCCCGGCCGCGATCACCGTGCTGCTGCTCTGCATCCAGCTGAAGCAGCTGAGCCTCGGCTTCGCACTGGTGGTGTGCTTCAGCATCGGCCTCGCGCTGACGATGGTCTCGGCGGGCGTGCTGGCGGCCCTTAGCGTCAAGCACGTCGCCTCCCGCTGGTCTGGGTTCGGCGCCTTCGCCCGGCGGGCCCCCTATGCCTCGGCCGCGCTGATCGTGGTGGTCGGCGTCTATACCGGCTGGCTGGGCTGGCAGGGCATCGACCGGCAACGGGCCGATCATGCCGCCGGTGCGGCCCCGTTTCGGCAAGGCTGAGCGCCGGCCCCCGGCGATGGGTCCGACACTGGGGTCGCGGCACCGGACGGACTGGTGAGGAGGACAACGGACCCCACGGAACGGGCATCGAAGCTGAGCCGTTCCCCGATCCCGGCCGAGATCAAATCCAATTTCCCGCCGGCCATAACGATGTGAGGACGCTCTTGAGGAAGTCTCTGTTCGCCGCCGCCATCCTGGCGACCCTGGGTGCCGCCTCGGTCGCCCCCGCATCTGCCGCCCCGGGCATGGTCGGCGCGGTCGAGGCACCGACCGCCGTGACCGAGGTTCGGATGGACGGCATGCACGGCCATCGCGGCCATCACATGATGGGCCACCGTCACAGGCGCGGTCACATGATGCGCCACCATCGCGGCCACCACATGATGGGCCGTCACCACATGCGCGGCCACATGATGGGCCACCACCGCGGTCATCGCATGTGATCTTCGTACCGCCGGGACGCACGAACCCGGCGGCGAGGTCCGGAAAGGGTGGGACGCCCATGCGTCCCACCCTGAGAAGGCTAGCGGCGCGCTTCGAGGGAGGCCACGGCGTCGCCGTTCCAGACGATGCCGAACCCGGCCTGTTCGACGGCCTCCGTCACGACGGCCTTCCAGTCCTCGAGCGGGCGGTCCGCGGCCCTGGCGAAGACGAGCTCGCAGATCCGGGTGACGCTCCCGACCGAGGCGGCGCCCCGCTCTTCCCAATGCCGGTTCAGGGGCACCAGGGCGGCATCGTAGAGATGCGCCCGTTCGTCCATGGCCAGGAGGTCGAGGCGCATGTCCTCAATTTCGGCGGGACCGATCATCTCACGCTTCCTTCGTGCTTGTGCTAGCCGGTCCGCGCGCGAGCCGCCCGGCGAACGAGACGCTACGGGAGGGCGCCGATCATGCCCTTGGCCACGGTCATGGTGTTCTCGCAGGCCCTTTGGTCGCCCCGGCTATCCTCCGCGACCGCCCGGGCGATCAGGGTCCGTGCGGCAGCGACGTGGACGGCAGTGGAGACCGTATCGGGGTCGCTCGGCGCGTCCAGGCGGACCGTGGTCACGCCGCGGGGCGAGCCCGTCCGCAGGGTATGCCCCGCCTGCAGGCCTGTGACCTGGACGGCGCCCGCGCTGTCGAGGCGGCGTTCGATGGTTCCGATCTGCTCGGCGCAGGAGGATGCCATGGCGGGGATCGGAAGGGCGGCGAGCCCCAGGGCGGCCAGACTCATTGCGAGGCGCATCGTGTCGCTTTCGGAGGATGGCAGCGCCGCGGCCCCGTCCGACGAACGGGCGACCCGGTGCCGTCCCTCACGCGGCGATGCGAGGGTAGCAATCAGACAACAGCTGGCTGCCGCGAATGTTGCATTGCAACAAATCATGGGTTGGGGAGTGACCGGGCGAGGATTTTGGCCACGGCGCGAGCCAGTGTCTGCTGCTTCACTGCAGTTGGGGTTCGAGGCAAAGAGTGAGCCGCTGAAGCACTCAACGCTTCTTCATGGGATAGGACCAACCGCCGATTAGGGCTGTTGTCGTTTAGGTTGGGTCATAAGCGTCGTATCCGGCGGCGGCGATGTAGTTGCGGCATTCCGCTGGGGTGAAGGCTGCGAAGGCCCGGGCGATGGCTGCCCAAAGGTCTGGGACGGTTCGGGCAGCGGCGGTGCGCAGCAGCGCCTTGAGCTTTGAGAAGGCCTGCTCGATCGGGTTGAAGTCGGGCGAGTAGGCCGGGAGGTAGAGGAGCCGCGCGCCGGCCGCCTCGATGGCTTCGCGCACGCCGACGACCTTGTGGGATTGCAGGTTGTCGAGGATGACGGTGTCACCCGGCTTCAGCACCGGGACCAGGGTGTCGGTGACGTAGGCGCGGAAGCGCGCGCCGTTGGTGGCCCCGTCGAACAGGGTGGTGGCGACCAAGCCGCTGGTGCGCAGGGCGGCGGTGACGGTGGTGGTCTTGTAATGGCCCTGGGGCACGAGGAGCCGGCAACGCTCGCCGCGTGGAGCCCGACCATAGGTGCGGGCCATGTTCGTGGCGGTCGCCGTCTCATCGATGAAGACGAGGGTGTCGGGATCGAAGTCGAGTTGGCCCTCGAACCACGCCTCCCGTGCGGCTCTCACGTCCGGACGCTCCTGCTCGGCCGCGTAGACAGCCCCTTTTTACGGGTGATCCGATGCCGGGCGAAGAACCGCCACAGCCCGCTGACGCTCGTGCGGACACCCTGCTCGGCCAGGATATCACGCACCTCGTGCAGGAAGGCCTGCGGCTGCTCCCGATCGACCTGAAGGATCCGCTCAGCGTGCGCTTCGAGGGCCGGTGCGGGTCGCTGCCCGCACGAGGGCCGGGGCGCGATCGCGCCCTCCGCCTGGAAGCGTTCATGCCAGCGGATCGCGCTGGATGGGCCGACCCCGAAGCGCTTGGCCGCCTGTCGGCGCGAAGCTCCCGCCTCGATCGCCGCGATCACGCGTTCTCGCAGATCCATCGATAGCGCTGACGGCATCCCGACCTCCTCGGAAAGCCCAACATCGAATCAGATCCGCAGACTGCCCGCTACCCCCAACGATTCAACCCAGCCGGACACGGCTCTAGGGGATCGCGCGCTCCGCTCCCGGTCGACCTAAGCGCGGAGGTGATTGCGGATTTGAGGCATCGTTCGCGGGGCGGGGGCATCCCAGACGCGGAGGCTTTCCGCGTTAAGCCCCCAGCCGAGTGCGCGCGCCTGCTGGGTCGGTGGCGACCAGGCCCGAAGCGACCGTAGTGGACGTTCCCCGCACAGTAGCAGTGGGCAGTCGAATCCGCTCATCGCAACGGAATCGTCTTCGCTACCAGTATGCCGCTCGACGAGGGTAGACGTTAACACAAGTCATCAACGGCCTGCCCCTGTGGGTAAGTACGCGCAACCAACCCCACCGTTCAAGCAGCCCCGGGACAGGTTGAATAAATCAATGACTTAGTAAGGGTTTGGCTGGGGCGCCAGGATTCTCACCCAGGTCCAACTCAGCAAAGCGTTTGACTTAAGTCATTGTTTTTACACGCGCCTCAGCTTCGTGCGTACAAGCAGTTGATACGATCCCGCGCTCAATGCCAATGCTGAATTTTGGTGCTCCACAAGGGATTGCCGCAGGCAGAATACCAGGGTTTTAGACTGGCACTCCGAGCCCCACGAAATCACGAAAGTGTCGTCGGCAAAGCGCCATAAGCAGACCTTGCCAACCGCACGTCTGGACTTCCGGTATGGGCGCGATTGCGGACTGGCAGTGCCAGGAAGATACTAGCGACGCGGACTTCCAACGATGCATTGCCGGGCGCAAACGAGCCGTTATACAGCCAATGCAATCTGGCCGATTGCGTTTTGTTGGGTTCAGAAGTCCGGAAGTAGATTGCGGACGCTTACTCAGAGGGCCGTGCGTCAACTGGGCATTTAGAATCAGTCGATTTCATTTGTCGATGTCGTCGAATATCGATCGCGTCGCCGTGGGCGCAAGCGCCACTGACGCCTCTTCCTTCTTCTGCGTCACAATGTGAGTCCAGTCCGTGGCGCTTTCGTCCTCTTTATCCCGCTCGCGTTTGCGCTCTTCAATCGCCTCGACCGAGTGCCGGACCTGATCACGTGCTTCGTCGATCAAAGCAGCGGCGTCGGCGTCGACGCCAATCGCCTCTATCCGATCCAGAACGTCGAGCAGTTTTTCAAAATGGCTTTCGGGCTCCTCGTCGAGATCGGCATCCGCCGCAATCTCTTCGATCCGATCTCCGAGGGAAGGCAAGACTGTGGTCCGCAATCCCATGCCCATGCCAACCAAGCGTAACGGCGATAATATCCCGAGCATGTCCTCTTGCTCGAAGAAAGAAGCGTCGAGCGCATTGTGCGCCGCCGATTCAAGCCTGTCCGCTGCTTCCAGGCGCAGATCGTCGCGCAGGAGGCCAAGGCGATTTGCCCGACCGTAGGTAGCAAGCTGCGGGTCATTCCTAACGGGATCCGTCCGCCAACATGATCGCCGCAATAAATCCGGGTGTTGCCGAACCACCTTCGAGAAGACTACCTCGCTGGCGCGATAGGATAGAAACTGGAATAGCATCCAATTGCGATGGCTTTCGTCAGGCGTACGGCCGAGACGGGCGACCAAAGCGTCATCCAGTGTGTCCGGTATGACCAGCGCGTCCCGGATGAGCGGAGATCCCTCACACGTGAAGCTTCCGAGAATCGTATCGATAGGCGCGCCGCGGATCAACGCTGCCATCATATGCGGCTTTTGCCTCATGATTTCTGTCAGAGCGTCCGAGATCGTCGGATGTGCGAAGGTCCACCTTGGTCCAGAGAGCTTCAAGAACGAGCCCTTCAACTCAGCAAAGCAGTCCTGAATTTTGGCAATGGAATAGCCGGTCAGTTCTGCAACCGCCTGCGCTGCCAACGGATCGTGGTCGCTTGGATCGAAGCCGACTTGATGGACATAGACCAGCATGAGCGCCGCCTGTAGCTGATCGTCCAATGCATTGACGGTATCGATAAGGTGCTCGGTTGGCTCTTCCATAAAGCGGACGAGCGAGGGTTTGCGCGGCGCCAGCCCTTTGGTGAAGTTAGGATCCCCAAGCCGTTCGGCGATACCGGGAAGAAACTCCTCTACGGCGGCTACGGCCGCAAGGTGAGGCTTCACGCTCGACCGCCAACTCTGACTCTGCTCGCCGAAATTGACGTGGTTGTAGAGTATCTGGGCTTTCTCCTCGAAGGTCAGATCGCCCACGTCAACCACGGCGCTTCCGTCCGTGAATTGCGTGAGATTGCGCTGGCCGAGCCGCCGCCGCGCTCCCTCATAGATGTGCTTGCGCGACGTCAGCAGGAAGCGATTACCGTGATTGATCGCTGCACGCAGCTTTGAAAAGGCAGAGGCCCAGTCCTGGACATAGTCATCGCGTAGCACGTTCGAACCGAAGGCGTCGTCGATCCAGAAAAACCGCCCGGGATCGTTTGGATTCCATCCCGCCTCGAAATCGCGTGGGCTTGTAAGAGCAAGGACGGTGTTATCCGGGTTCTCCGATGCGATCGTCGAGACGATGGCGCCGATCGCTGATTTGCCACTCGACGGATTGCCGAGCAGAAGCACAACACCATGATCCGAGATCGCGTTAACGGCGTCTCGATGGGCCTTGGTAGGAACATAAGTCCGCAGCTTCGGAATCCAGCTGTCGAGGAGCGCCCGGCTCTGTTCGCTGAGCCGCTCGTCGACAATCGAGGTCAAGTCACCGAGACCATAGACCTGTGGCACGAGTGCGCGCAGGCGGGCGCTACTCCTGATCACCCGAACGATGTACTGGCGACCTAATATATGCGGTTTACGCACGCCGAGCGCCCGCAATCGCGCGCGCATCGCGGCAGCGACAAGCGCATCGACGCTCATGTTAGTCATGAAGACATAACTGTCAGCCAGACCGGCCTTAACCAGTTCCCCAACGTTTTGGATCTCGCCCGATAGGTCGCCCGCCTTCAGCGCCTTACCCGCCTCCGAGGTATGCTTGCACTGGATTGTGCCAATGGAAGGCGCATCCGATCCCGACGGAACGAGAAAGACAGCGTCTTGCCCGCCATCCTGCGCTTCGCGGAAAATCTCGACCGGACGGCCAAGCACGACCTCGCAAACCTGCGAACAGAGATCCTGGAATGCACGCCAACCGATCGTATGAAGTGCTAGGTCGCTCCACGGACCGTGCGCGCGGCGCTCTCGGACCGGCACAATCTCACTCAAGTCATGACCGACCTTCACGGGATGGCCACTGGCGCTTGCGCCTGTGGCGGGTCAGGCAGATCCTCGTCGCGAAAAAAGCGCCACACTGCGCGGATCACATTCTTCAACATATCGCTCTCGCGACCGTGCTCCTTGGCGCGCAGCAAGGTCTGATAAACGACCTCGGGGATTTTTTGAGTGTCGTTGCTTGGGTGCGCGCCGAATAGTTCGCAAGCAGAAGCAAGGCACGCGGCGTGAATGTCCGGGGTGACATCCTCTTTGAGACGATGTTCCAATGTTTTTCCGAAATGCGCGTAACAATCGCAGACAAGGTCATCAGTCGGGGCGCCATTGAACACCTCGTTTGGCTTAGCGAGTCTGCTCAAGGCAAGATCTGTTGTGGGCGAACGCTTAGAGTCGGGCAGATGTTGATCACAATCCCAGAGCAGGAAGGTCGGAATGCCCAGTTCACGGAAAATAACATAGGGACGGTCGAGGTTAGCCTTGCCCTCGGCCGAAAGGATAGCGATCCCGGCCGCCTCAAAATTAACGCCGAGCATCCGTCCGGCCGCCGCGAGCGCTGCTTTGTCGCTGCGCCCCTCGACTAGGATCACCCCCTTCGCGAAGAAGCCCTCGGCCAGTTCTGCTCCAAGGATATGGAGCCGCGGCGTCAAGGTCTGGGCGCTGTAGGAGCCGGGGGGCTTATCCCAGCCGCGCTCAAGCTTCTGCGCCACGATACCTAGATCGAGGGCTTGCAAGCTGCACTGCTTGAACGGGCTGTCGGGGCAGGTTGAGCGGCGGGTGAGCCGGATCTCATCGGCTTTGCCCATCGAAATAAACATCGGCGAATGCGAGCCGAAGATGATCTGAGTGTGCCCCTCGACGCCCGGAAGCGTGCCACTGCTCAGCCCGCGGAGCACCTCGGCGAAATGTCGCTGCTTGGTGGGATGCTGGTAAAGCTCGGGCTCCTCGATCGCGAGGATCAGTGTTGGTGCCTGGGCGACCACCGCCGAACCGTCTGGAGCGCCGCCACCCGCATCCCCGGCACCTGTATTATCAGGTTCCGGGACCACTGTGCGCGCCAGATGTTGGAGCAGTGTGAAGATGAACGCTCGTTGCAGGCCGTGTCCCTGTCTATCGACCGGGCCGCCGAAACCGTCGTCCTTGAGATACACGTCCGCCATCGGCAACGGGACCGGCATTTCTCCGATCTCACGCCAGTTCAGGGCTACCTCCGCATCCTGGTACAGGCCGCGCAGGTCGGCGGTGAGTGTTCCCGCCAATGTGCCAAGCTCGGGCATGTTTTCCGCCGACACCAGTGCCTGATAGGCTTCCGTCATCTGCGCCTTGAAGGCCTGGACGTCTGGTCGCTGCAAGATCTGGCTACGCACCAGCAACTCGAGCAGCTTGCCGATAACGCTCGTCTTGCCATCGGCCGCATCGGCCGAGGCCTCGCGCACGGCCGGGATGAAGACGAAGCTTGTATGCCTTTGTAACTTGCCGCGGCTATTGTTCTGAAAACCGAAGAACTGCCCGTCGTCGGGCAACAGGACCAGTTGCGCCGGATGGGCTGCCTCCCAGTCCAGCAGCGCCTGATCAACCGCAGCGGCGCTGCCGGCGTTGGGTAGATCCGCGTAGAGTGGATTGTTTTCGCGCAGGGCATTGTAGGCCGCGCGTTTCGGCGTCGCGGCGGATTGCGATCGAATCGCAGCGAAATCGGGGATCTGTGGAACGACACCGTGATAGCGACCGCTTGAAGGGCCTCCATCGAAGACTCGGGTGACAACAAGCTTTCCGTCGCGAATGCGGTCCTCGAAAGATGCCGCTTCCTGATCGCTCAGCTGATGAAAAGTGAGTTCTATCTCGATCGGTTGCTCTTGTTCGCGCGCGAAGAAATCGTCGGCGTCGCAGTTTTTCGATGCCGAATAAAATTTCTCGAGCGCTTTCAATATCGACGACTTGCCTGCGCCGTTGCCACCGATGAACGCCGTATGCGAGCCAAAACTGACTTCGATATCTCGAAGCGATCTGAAATTTTTGATCCTCGCGCGCTCGAGCTGCATTGCCCCCCCCCCGTTACCCCTACGTTTCTGTTTCGATCTGTCCGAATACAAGGGCAATCACAACCATTCGGACAGGTATTTCGCAATGCGGCGTGAACGAACGTCAGCCTCCAGTTTCAATGCAGAGGCACGATAACGACGACAATAGGGCGCGAAGCTGACTTTCGTAACGGTCTGTCCGGAAGTCCGCTTCGGGTGAGAAGCCAACATGCAGTGCCTAACCGGGATTGAGCCATCGAGGCTGGCTCACTCACGCCCGCTTCCAACTACAAAGTCATATCATCTGCCGACCAGCCGGTAGTACCCCGCTTTCCCATCGCTACACGACCCAGGATCTGGTTGGTGGACGGCTCGTAGACGAACCCTGCTTGGCGCGACTTCAGGCCTAATAGCGTGCGGACCTCCGACGCCATGGCAACGCGTAGACCGTTCGGTGACGCGACACCGGCTTCGACCCGGCATTTTCCTTTGCGAAGGACCGCTGCTTGCTGAGCTGCTGCCAAGGTCCAGGCATCTTGCCGATCAGTGGCACGGTTGACGCCGTCGAGCAGGGCAACAAGTGGGGCGAGGCGCGGCGGAGCAGCATTCGTTGCGAACGTGTAGTGGATCCCGATTCCGGTAAGCGCGCAGATTCTGAAATCCTCTGGGTGTACGGATTGTCCACTCCAGCCGCACGGTTGGGCTTCGGCAGGTAGACAATACACGCCATGGGCAGCGCGCACGGCTTTTTCCTCAAGCATCAGGGCCCCGGAAACGCTGCTCGGCACGAGGAGGCGCTTCAACACCCGGCTTCCGGTAACGACGCAGCGGCCAAGCTCCGATGGGAGGGAGCGAGTTCCCGTGGCTGCGCAGGGCTCTAGGATACCGGAGCGAACCAGATGTCCCGTCACGCTGCACCGTTCGCCCTCGCTCGGGGCGAGGAGGCCTCGCGTCTCGTGGCAGGCCACGAATTCGTCCTGATGGCCAATGCGCCCGGATACGGCCGACGTCGCGGCCCGATCCTCCCGGAACAGCTTGCCTGACAGATCACTCGTCCGCAGCTCACTTCGCAACGCTTCGTCGCCCGAGAAGACGCAGCGCCCAAAATAGTTGGCCTCTGCATGCTTGCCGCTGACTGCTGATGTTTTGAGCTGGTCCCGTCCTACGAGTTTGCCGGACATGGCCGACCGCTCGACCTCATCGGTCAGGAGACAACGATTTGTCAGCGCACACCGGACCACGTACTCGGGCAGCGCTCGACGGCCATTAAGTTCCGACGCCACTAAGCGATGCCGCAGTTCCCGCTGCCCGCTGATCGCGCATGCATCAAGGCAGGTCTCTGGTACGGTCCGCTGATTAGTGCCGCATGATACCAGTGCCGGCGCCGCTAAAACGTGGCTAGAGGAGGGGACGATCGTCAGCTCATCCGCGTAGCCGCCGTCGCCGACCCGATAGCTGACCCGCAGCTGCACGTCCCGGCGAACAGAGCCTTCCGCGCCTGCCAGCACGAACGACAGACGCGGTGTGAAGTCCTCCTCCATCTTGGCACGCTTCCGGGCGTCCTGGCCCGCCGAGGCCATCTCCTGTCCGCGCCGTTCCAGGTAGAAGCGCGTGAACTCCGCGATGCCCGGGTCCTGACGGGCCGCATCCATGACTTGGTCGACGCTAAGCCCCAACGCATCCGAGGCTGCATCGAGAACCAGAGGGAGCGGAGCTAAAGCATCACGGATGAAAGGAAACTCTGCCCGATTACGCGGGGCACAACGCACCTCGATAAGCCGCTCGTAGGCGTCGTGCGCAACGATCGCCCGTACGCGAACCAGGATAACCCCTTCGAACCAGCGGCGCGCGGCAGCGCTTTCCGTGCCGACCAGAGTCCCCCCGAAGCTTTCGACCCATTGCCTCGCCGCTGAATCTGCCCCACGCCGTGGATCCTCGTCGAGGTCACGGACCGCATAGCGGCCGCTGATCACCATCCGCTGTACCATCCGGCTGAAAGCAGGCGACCCCGGCTGGTAAAGCGAGGACCGCAGCCCGCTCATCGCCTCGCGCTCGAAGCGGATCACTTCTTGGCCGCCATCATCCTCAATCGCGAACAGACGGTTGGCCAATGGCGTTACCCGCGCGCCGAGCTGAGCCAGAGCGCCAAGAGCAAAGGGCTGGTACTCCATCGAACGCGTCTGCGGCGGCAGACTCGGTGCCCGCGGCCCGACATAGCCCTGGCCGTCCGTGTCCCCTAGCATCGCATCGATGCGCTTTTCTTCCTCAAGGAGCGCTTGCTTGGCCGCCGCGATGCTTTGCTCGGCCATCGCCACGCTTGCTTTGACGTCCGCACCCTTGAGCGCTGCCACCACAAGTTCGCGGATCCGTTCTTCGAAGCCCGCGGCGCCATCCTCGCCCCCCACGGAGCCTTCCAGCAGAGATTCGATGTCGCCTATGGCGCTCGTCGACATTTGCAGCTTCTCCATGAGCCGCCCGACGATGTACTCCTCGAAAGTTCCCTGCAGCGTGACATTCAGAATGCTGACATGGGCGTGCTGGGACGCGAGACGTTGGACCCGGCCGATGCGTTGTTCCACGATCATCGGATTCCAGGGTAGGTCGTAGTTCACCAGCACGTTGGCGACTTGCAGATTCACGCCCTCTGACCCAGCCTCGGTCGAGACGATGACGCGATAGCCGGGCGGATTGGCGCGGAAACGTCCGATTGTCTCCTGGTTGCGCGCACCAGACGTGCCGTTGATAATCCCCACCGTCAGGCCGTGCCCCTCCAAAAACTCCTGAATGGTGGTCTGAGTCTCCCGCCGCCCCGTAAAGACGACGAGCCGCCAGCTGTCCGGATTCTCGTGCTTCAGTTGGGTGATCAATCGTCCGAGGCCATCCAGCTTTGCGCTCGTCGTCATGCCCCGCACGACTGCCCGCACCGCGCCCGCGAAATCGGGCGCAATCGTGCCGTTGCGCTCCATGTTATCGAGTTGGGCGCTGAGCGCGTGCGGGCTACTTGTCAGCGCCTGGAGGATGCCGATCTGCGCCAGACGATTAAGCTTCTCGATACCCTTGGCGACGATTGCGATCAGTTCGAGCTCGGCTGGTGTCGGCTGCACCCGGTGCAGCTGCACCTTGCGGTCGGGGAAATGGAGCTTGGCGTCGCCGCGACGCACCCGAGACATGTAACCATAGACGATCGACCGGAACGCCTCGGCCGCCTCCGGCTTCAGCTGGCGTGCCTGCTCTCGGTCACCTGCGATGAAGCGCCGGGCAAACTGGCCTTCGTTGCCGAACGGGTTCTCGTGTCCCCTCGCCACGGTGAGCAGATCGACTAGCGAATAGAGGTCCCAAAGCCGATTCTGGATCGGCGTGGCCGTCAGCATCAGCACGAACCGGAACCGCCGCGCCGCTAAGGCACTCCGAATGACCTGCGCCACTTTGGGCGGCTCCAGTGTACCGTAGAGATTTCGTAGCTTGTGCGCCTCGTCGAGGATCAGCATCTCGAAGCGATCGGCAGGAAGTTTCTCCAGGTAGAGCCGCGCTGAATTGTACGTTGTGATGATCGCGCCGACGCCGTCTGGGTTCGCGTTCAGAAGGTCGCGACCCGTTGCGACCTCGGCCGCAATATCGAACTTCGTCTCCAGCTCTTCCTTCCACTGTGGTCCAAGAAGTTTGGGGCAGACGATCAGGGCCCGCGACAGCCGTGAACGCGTGATGAGCTCGCTCATCACTAGGCCCGCACTGATCGTCTTGCCGAGCCCAACATCGTCCGCGAGCAGCGTTACAGGCAAGCGGCGGCAAAAAGTAATCAGATTGCTGACTTGATGGTGGAACGGCTCGACCCGGTCACGCCACTGCGCTTCCGATTTAACGTCCTTGCGTGACTCAATCACGATCGGATCGGTCAGGTCCCATTCGAGGGCTGCCTTGTAGATCCGGTATTCCTCAGGCGAGCGCACCGCGCGAAGAAGCTTCGTCTGCCATTCAGAATCAGCGGTTATGTGCTGCAAGGGATTTTCCTTTTCGAAGCTCCTAATGCCGGGACCAGGGGCGCTCACTCAAGATTGCAGGGAGCTTGTTTCTCGTCCGATGGCAGTCATCAACATACTCGCGCGCCGGGGCAGCGCAGGGTGCGATGTCATTATAAATTTAGCTCGCCTCAACCCTCGACTTCGTCGTCATCCTGTTGGACAGTGTAGCCATTGCTAGCGTCTCCGGGCATGTCGTAGAGGTCGGCCTCAGGGATCTCCACTCGTACGGCTAAATGCCGGACGTCGAATTATCACCTCTCGTCGGGGTCGGACCGGCCAGAGGTATGTATCCAGTGGACCGATGGTCGACTCGGCTCCGTTGCTGGCTTTGCAACGGAGCCGCCACAGATGCTCGACGAGCTCATCGGCCTCAGGTCGACCCCGCGTCCCTGGGATCGTCGTCCTCGTAGGCGGAGGCGTCGCTGCCGTCGCCTTCGGGCACCGCTTGCAGCCCGGCGCCCGACGTGAGCCAAGGACGCCTCGGAAGGAGCATCACGAGTTCGTCCCAGACCGGATGCAAAACGGGGTCAATGGGAATGCAACACCAGTCTTTGTAGTAAGCAAATTTCTCCTCAGCCTCCTCAAGCGTCTTAATTCCGCCGGGGCCGCCCGGCGCGATTGCCAGAATCAACCCATACAATTCGAGGAGATCGGGCCAGACGTGGCGTCGCGCCTGCTCGCGCCAGATCGCCTGCTGGACCGGCTCTCGGTAGCCAGCTCCCTCACCGGACAAGAGCCAAGTCAGCACCTCATCCTCAGCGGCTGGCAGCGCAGACGAAGGGATGTCGCCGATCTCCGGGAGCAGCGGTAAGAGCTCACCAATATTGAGAGGGCTTAGCTTCCATTGGTTACCAAGGCGCATCCCGCAGAGCGGGAACCGCGCCCTGACGCAGGGCGGCGGCGCGTCGACATCCAGCCAACCGGGCGTCGATGCCGCGACCAGCGCGTACAGCCCCTGCAGATCCAAGCGAGGTTCCTCCTCGTCCAGCTCGTCGGCGCGATCCATGATGGCAGCAAGACTGGGAACGTCGTCGGGGCTGTCATAGTCGTCCTGTTCCCAAGGGTCCTCCTCAGGGTCCGGATCGTCCCAGGCTCCCCATTCGGAATGGCATCCGGATAGCGAAAGATGCTCCGCCGAACCTGCGGATTGCGCCGATCGCATCCTGCGACCCCCGCGGCGAGCACGCTCCCCGTTCATGATTGATGTGAAGGTCTCGACCTCGGCGAGTTTGACCGCGTAGGAGATCTGCTTGTGCATCAGGGCCTGAGAACGCTCGAGGAACTCCCGTTTAAGAGCCTCGACCTTCGCGTTCGTCTCCGCGATGCCTTTCTTCAGTGTGGCCCGGCGAGCGCCGACCTTCTGCTGGCCCCACGGGTGAGGGTCGTCGGGCTGAAGCGTGCGTGATTTCAAGCCAAGTTCGATCCGAACGGCCGCAAACGCCGTCCCGATCATCTGGGTGTACGACAGGGGTTCCACGGGTCTCCAACCTCATCGATCGCCTCATGCGTGAAGGCGACAAGAGGACGAGCGAACGGTCAAGCCTCATGCCGGACCGCGCGTGCTCCGGTTCGGCCCGCTGACCAGCCACGGCGGGTAGCCTGAACAGCCGTTAAAACCCCGGAAGGGAACCCCGGAAGACGGCCGCCCCGACGGGCGGCGGCCGGGTTTTGCCGTTCGCTCGGGCGCGCGAACCAAAGCCCGGCCAGGACCCCGGAAGGACAGCGATCCCGGGAAGGACGATCCCAAAAAGACGTTCCGGTTCGCCTCGCGTGTCCGAGCCGAACCGGAACAGGGCTCAGCTCCCCTAATCCGGAGCAGCCCGGTGGCGGCTCCGGATTAAGCGGCTCCTGCAAGCCGGCTTCGAGTTCCCAAACGGAGATAGTGTGACTGGGCCGTCATCCCGAACAATGAGGCACGGCCGGCGGCTCGGCAGCGGGCCGATTTGGACTGTCCGACGAGGATCCACGACCTTCCGCAGAAGACCTGCCGCCGGGCGGTCCGCGCGCGTCCGGCGGCTCGCAAAAACGGTGGGTGCGGCAGAACTACGCAGGTAGTTTGAACCCCGTCTAAACCGGACTTCCAGGTTACGACGGTTAGCAATTCGTTACGTTTGTCTTGTCATTTGTTAAGATGATGGCCTCGATTCGCTCTTGCGAGCCGCGATACTGGACGTCTGTTGCTCGAATCGAACACACCTGCCTAAGCTTGGCTTCCATCACGAGGCGTTGCTTCCCGGTAGCCACCAAACATGTTCGATCACGCCCACACGCACCCGTTCGTGCGGCGAACCCTCGCGTCCGTTTGCGGCGTCGCGACCGATCGCGGAGCACCCGACCTCCGTCTCGACCGCCCTCGCGCGCTCGAGACGGCTCTGGGCTTCCATAAGCAGCCGGGCATCCGGTTCGCCGCGCGCGAGAACCGCGAGCGCCCGCTGTCGCGCGACGGGGCCGTGACGTGCCACTTTGCTCAAACCTCGATCTCCAAGACCTCGCCGATCCTGGCGATGATCCGGGCCGCCAGTACGGGCCGGCGCTACAGCGGATCTGGGGCGTGTGCGTACGAGGGCTACATCGAGCGGCCGGGCGCTGCCGAGCGGCTTGCCCTGCCACAGGGCCGGCCTGTTAGCGGGCGCGACGGACTTCAGCAGCAGGCCTATCTTGAGCGGGACGGGGCGGTCGAGGCGGACCCAGGCGACAGCCTCGCGCTGGCCTCGTTCGGCACCATCGGTGACACGTTCGAGGCACGCACGCACTTCTGGGATCTCGTCGAAGCAACCGAACGCTCGCCACAGGGCGATCGCATCACGATCGAACCGGCGCAGAATCCGGACTGGTGGGCGAAAGCCCGGGGCGCGATCGACGAAGCACCGGAGACGGCCCGGACCCAGCTGCGGGCGGCGGCCGCGGGGGCTTCAGCTCTCCTGGAGCTGACGTTGTCGACGGAGGACGCGTTGGCGCTGTGGCGCTGGGCGGAGGGCGTAGGTACCGGGGCGCCGATCAAGATCGTGCCGGGACGCGGCGGCCGCACGCAGACCCGGATCATCGCCGAACTGCCGCACGAGGTCGACGGCCACGCACGCCTGGCCATCGTGAAAGCGTTCACGGGCAAACTTGCAGCCCGGGGCTTTCCCTACTGGGCCGTGGTGCACGCGCCCGACGCCAACAACGACCGGCGCAACTTCCACCTCCACGTCGTGTACTACGACCGCCCCGCCCGGCGCATGCTGCACCCGGAGACCGGCGTCGCCACTTGGGACTTCGCGATCACGCAGGAAAAGCGGCGCGCGAACCGCACCAAGGTTTTGAAGCGGCCCTACCGGCAACCCAAGGACCGGGCGAGCCATGATCGCGCCTGGATCAAGGAACTGCGCACGCACTGGGGCAGGTGCTGCAACGCGGTGCTGTCGGAAGCCGGGATCGGCAAGCGCTACGATCTGCGCAGTTACGCCACGATCGGCATCGATCAGGCTCCGGGCGTCCACATCCCGGCACGCCAGTACAACAAGGAGCGCAAGGGCAGCCTGACAAAGGCGGGATCCGATCTCGCTCGGCGCCAGTGGCAGGCCGAGGCGGACCGGATCCTCGACGACCGGGCACGGATAACCGGGGAAAAGCTCAGCCTGCTGCTGGTGCAAGGCCGGCATGCCGAGCTTACCGCGTTCGATCGCGGAGGGACGGCGGACCGCAAGGGGGACACCTTGGTCGGGCCTGTGCGCGGCTTGATCCGGCGTGGCCTCGCCCTCGTCGAGGAGATCGGCCGGGTGGAACTCGCACGGGATCTGGCGGCACTGGTTCTCACGCGGACCCTCTCCCGGCCCCGCCTGCTCCTCGCAGCCGGAGCGGCGCTCGTGCGCGGTCCCCATGCGACCATCGATTCCGGCCATCCCGCACCGGAGGATCCTGCGGTACCGGGGGGCGGGCTCTCCGGTGACGCTGACCGCAGCGACCTCGTTCGGTTCTGCGACGACCTCGAGAAGGGTGCCGCTCAGCTCGCAACGGCCTACGACGCGCTGATCGCCGAGCAGCGCGGGCGACTGAAACGCATTCGGACCGACCTCGCCGGGCCAGAGCCAACGACCGGCTCGGTTCGGGGCTCGGCTTCGAGCTTTGATCGGACCGCTCCGGCTCTGACGGCGGACGGCGATCCTGCTTCGGGTGCCGATCCTGCGACGTCACGTGTTTCGATCGATCCGGTCCCAGAGACATTGTTCGCCGCTCGCGTGCGGGCGAGCCTCGATCCCGGCACCGCCGCGCTCTGGGCGCGGTTCGCCGCGGTCGAGCCGGAGGTGACCGAAACGGTCGCCGTGACGCCGTCGCCGTCGACCATCTTTCGCCCGCCAACGCCCATGTTCGCCCCCGCGGCAGGTCTTCCGCCCAACCGTTTTCCGGTCGAACGCGCCGCCTCGCACGCCCCATCCTGGTCCAATGCCGTCGACCGCGCGGCCGAACGGAACGCCGCGCGTTCGAAGCCCGCAGGACCGGGTGCCGGCGAACCGGCCTTGCGCAAGCGTCCACAGCCACCGTTCGATTTCACTCTCGGGCTCGGGCAGGCTGGCCGTTCCAACGGTGCGCCGCTGATCCCGCCCGGCCGTCCCGCCACCGCTGGTGTCGCGCCCCGCCCTGCTGGGAATGCCCGAGGCGACCTGCCGATCGCTCCACAGACCGAGGCTCCTCGTCCAGCTTCGCTCCCGGCATTAGACGTAAATCCAGCCGCCGCAGCGGCTGCGACGGAGAGCACGGCGAGGATGGCCTCGGCCTCGATGCCCGCAAGCGCAACCCGACGGATGACCGCTGCATCGACGGACGCGGCGATCGCGCCACCGCCGATCGTGCATGCACTGCCACGGCAGACGGTCGAAATCGCGTCCGTCGAGCCGGCTCCGGTCGCCGCCGCCGTCGAGCAGGTCGCATCGGAACTGCCGACTGCGCGGAACATCGCTGACCGAATGCCCGCGCCCGCAATGTCCGATCCGGTCTCGCTCCCGCCGACCCATAAACCAGTGATCGAGATCGAGCTGCATCTCTCGACCTCCACGTCGGAAGGCGGATTGGACTCTCAAATGGAGACGCCGATGGCACCTCGCGAACCTATCGCGGTCCAGGTGCCCATCGAGATGGTGGAGCGCAACGACGAAGGCGATGCCCCCTGGCCATTTCCGCCGCGGGTCGAGGCGGCCCCTCCTGCCGTTCGGGTGACGCCTCCGACCCCACCGCCGACTGAGGCTTTGCGACGGTGCGTGCCGTTCTCGGCCGTCCACCAAACGGAACAGTCTGCCTCACGGACCAAGAACCGTACGGGCGTCCGGCGGCGCTCGACACGATCACGAAACGGACGCGAGATCGGAGATTGAGATGAACACACCTCATCCCCTTCGAGCCGAATCTCGCCTTCGCGCAGTGCGCGCGGCGAGCGGCAGGTGCTGGTCGTTGACGCCAAGCAGAAAAGCGCTGCCGCGTTACGGCATCATGGCGCAACGGCGTCGTGACGCTCCGATGCCATGGCGCCTTGATGCCGTGAGGCCAAGGCGTCGGAGCGCAAGGGTGGCATGGAATGGTGATGCCGCAGCGCTGAACTGCCGTGAGGTGGCATCTTGGAGCTGTCTCTCGCGCGAGGGGATCGCGTGATGGACGTGCTCGCGATTGCGACCCAAAAGGGCGGTACCGGCAAGACCACAGTCAGCGTCAACCTTGCGGTCGCCGCCGCCGAGGTAGGACGGCGCGTCGCCGCCCTCGATCTCGACCCGCAGGCCTCGCTCGCCGGCTGGGCCGCCCGACGCGAGGCCGACGATCCGGCCGTCGACCATCTCGGGTTGGAGCGGATCGGGCAGTTGCCCAAGATTTTCGCCGCACTCGAGCGGCAGGGTTACGACCTAGTCGTCCTCGACAGCGCCGGTGCCTTGAACCCCACAGCGTACTTCGCCCTGCGCGCGGCCAGCCTCGTCCTGATCCCCGCCCGGCCCACCCTGCTCGATCTGCTCGCGACCGAGCCGACACTTCGCGCGCTCGCTGAGATCGGCCTCGCCGACCGCGTGGCCCTGCTGCTGAACCAGTGCCCGACGCAAGGTCAGGCACGCGCGGCGACCTATGCCGAGCGACTTCGCCGCTGGGGGCATCTCGCCGAGCCACCGCTGACCCAGCGCGTGGATTACCAGGACGCGCTGCTCGGCGGGCAGGGCGTCACCGAGTTCGCTCCAGCCGGCAAGGCGGCCGGGGAGATCCGCGCCCTGTGGGCTTGGATAGAGCAGCGCCTAAAGGAATCCTGCCCATGAGCGAGACGACCCGCCGCCCCCTGAAGCGCCTCGGCCTGCTCAGCGGCCTCGATCTGTCTGAGCCGCAACCCGACCTAGGCGTGGCAGACACTCTGGCCGATCACTCCACCACTACGGATGACCGTGCTACGGCAGAGCCTCCTCGCGAGGTCCGGACCCCGAGCGGCCGCCCCTCGGACACGATGCGGCGAACCTCGGTTTATCTGTCTGCCGCGATGCTGCGACGGCTGAAGGAACTCGCGATCGCTCGCGACTGCAAAGTGAACGACCTCCTGGTCGAAGGGGCAGCGTCCGTAATTCGGGAGAGCGGTCACACGCCGACTACGACCTCTCGCGACGTGCGCTGAACCCGTCGATGCCTTCGCGCTGGCGCCACGGCGCCAGGGCATCACCGGCCTCCGACGTCGTGATGCTCCGGGATCATAGCGCTCCAGCATCACGGCGTTCCAGCGCGGGAGCGCTGCGGATGCTCGATCCCCATCCCGGGAGCTCTGCATCCGGCACGGCGGGGATGCATTCGTTGCACCGAACAGGCGCGCGGCCTGATCAAGCAGATTGTCGAATGCCATGACAGGACCGGCGGCGTCGAGACACGCCAGAACTGCCTGAGATGACGCTCCTAGTAGGCGGTGAGCACAGCCTCGAACAGCTTCGCCTTCGATCCGAACGCCGCAATCAGGCTCTGGGGATGTGGAACGGCCATTGTCGACAGCAGCGCCTTATACGAGGCGCCGCCGTAGCCGCACTCCCAGAACAGCAGCATCGCCTGTTCCAGGGCCCGCTCCCGATCGAAGCGCCAAGAGCGTCCGCGCGCTATCGCAACCTCAATATCCTGAGTGGTCGCTCATTAGATGGATAGAGGGCGACGCCGGTCCAGGCAACGGAGGGTGATCGAGCACTCAGATGAGCGGTCACTCAGACAGCCAACAGACATGACGAAAGAATGGAAGACGACGCGCTCCCGGGCCTCTGCGGCCGCGGGAGCGGAGGGATGAGGTCAAGCGACACGGATTTGGCGAAGGCCCTGCGCCCCAAAAGCCCATGGAGGACGGGGACGGCAGAACGCGGCGCTCGGACAGCGCTCGCGGGACGGTCGGTGAGGCGCCTTCGCCCCTTCCCCTGATGATGGACACCACAAATGACGGATACAGATCATGACGCGCCCGCCGGCGCGAACGAGCCCGGTCGCCCGCACGAGCCGTCGGGCTTGCAGGTGCGCGCACGGGTCGAGCGCCCGCGCCGGAACAAGGACGGCCTCGTCCTCGAACTCCAGCCCGTCGATCCCGACCGCGCCGGGCGGCTTCACGCCTTCCTCTCCGGCGACCTCATCCGCCAGATCCAGGACGCGACCGGGATCCTGCTCGATGCCGGTGCCATCGTCGGCGACCACGATGTGACACTGACCTTCGTGGCCGAGCTGCCGGGCAACCTCACTGCAGGGGTCGCCGGCTTCGTGCGCGACGCCTTCCTGACGGGATGGGCCGAGCAGGACGCTGCGGTCCGAGATGGCCTGGAAGCCGATTATCTCTGGGTTCGGCAGCACGACCTGCCAATCCCGCGCCGGCTCCGGCGGGTGTTCCTGATCGAGCCAGATGACGGCGCACCGCATCCGCTCGTCGATGCCCTCGCCCATTGGTGGGATCAGGGCGCCATCGAGCTGATCCGACATCCGATCGCGTTCGAGCAGCTGGGCTCGGTTACTGCGCTCCGCCACGCGTTCGATTGCGCCATCGATCAGTACGAGTGGGGCTCGCTCGACGTGGTGGTCGTGGATCCTGGCTCCGGGTTCGCGTTCCGCGAACTCTCGGAGGAAGGGCTGATGCGTCAGGTCGCCGTGCTGCCGGTGCCGGTGATCACGCGCCGCGCTTCGTCGCCGACGCTGCTCGACGGCTTGGCCCACCGGTGCTTCGATCACCCGGACGAGATCTTGGCCTTCCTCGCCGGCATCCTTCGGCAGGAGCTGCGGCTGGCCGACCGGGCGCGGCTCGATGCGATCGCCGAGCTGATCGAGGCGATCCCCAAGCCCAAGCGCAAGGCGAAGACGCCGCGCGGCAAGCAGGGGCCGCTGTTCGACTGACGCCACCCTCGACGATCCGGCCGCCGGCACGCTGGCCGGCGGATCACCTCCAGCTTGAATTATGCGAATGACACTATGCGACACCACAAATTCTTCCATACGACCCATGGGGGGGCTGTACCCTCGGCTCGCCCGGGCAATGTCCGTCCTCCTCCCGTCCTGATGGACAACAGGGAGCCGGACCGGCCCGCCGAAGAGATCCGCGAGTTGCGCGATCTGCTCGGCTGGCTGCGCCAGCGCCTGCGCGGCGAGCACACGGTGCGGGCAAGCGTCCTGACCGTCGAGCCCCTCGGGTCCGACGGCTCTCTGCTGCTGCTCGGCGAAGCCGATCCAAGCAGTAGCCTCGAGCCGCCCCGGCTCAAGGTTCGGCTCGCCGCCGCCGACCTCGCCGCCTTCCGGGATGCGATCGGCGAAGCCCTCGATCCAGTAGCCTTGGTAAACAGGCGGATCGTGGTCAGGCTGCAGACCAGCTTGCGCCAGCGCTTCGGGCGCGGGGCCGGGGTGCAGGCCCGGGTCACCGCCGTCATCTCGGTCGACGCGGTGTCGATCGAGGGCGAGATCGAGCGGGAGCAGACGCTGCAGCGCCTACGGCGCGAGGGGCGCTGCTTCGGCCCCGGGACTTGGGTGGAGCCGGAGGATCCGCGCCACATCGCGCTGATCGCTGCCGAGTTCGGCGATGCCCTTCGAGACGTCGAGCACGTCCTGTGTCCGTTAGAGGACAGCGGCCTGATCCGGCTCCACCGGATCTACGCGATGTTCGAGGGACCGTCGGCGGAGCGTTCGTTGCGCGAGGCGTTCGCCCGAGCGGGCGAGCTGCACCGCGAGCATGGCCTGTCGGCGACCCTGGTGTGCCGGGGCGGCGGTCCGGTCGGGGGGTTCCAGGCCCTCAACGCCTACGCGACGGTGCGCGCGGCCACCGAGGCTCCGAACATCATCGCCGGGCTCGGCCATGCCGGGACGCCGCTCACCGCCCTGGATGCGGTCGCGGCGCGATCGGAACCGACACCAACGGCCGCGGCGATGCTGGTGCGCCAGCTTCTCGAAAACACCGGCGTCCGGGCCGAGCGCGCGCTCATGGCCTACGACGCCGCCGTCGCGGAGGATCTAGAGGCGGCCGGGCGCATCGCCCTGGCCTGGGCCTCGCATGGCTTCGACCAGGGCCTGCGCGATCTCGCAGACCTCGCCGAACGGCGGCTGCGCCAGCTGGATCGGGGCGTCGAGCGCAGCCTGCTGACCGGCCTCGCTGCGGCGTCGGGCATGGCGACCGGCGCGACGATCGAGATTGAGCCTCACGCCGCACCTGTCGAGGTGCTCGACTTCGGCGACGGCGATGACCCGGCTTGGGAACCGGGTTGGGCGCTGGTGACGTCGGCCGACACTGGCCTTGTCATCGAGCGCTACGACGAACTCACGTCGAACATGCCGCTGTTCCTGCACTTCCGCGACGGGACGATCTTCGTCCGGATCATTCCGACCTTCGTCACTTACAACTGATTACACAACCAGGAGATTGACCATGACTCAAACCCGCACACCCGAGACCCCGACTTTCCTGACCGCAGTTCGGCGCATTGAGGCGCTGACCCAGGAAATTCAGAAGGGCGGTTTGGCCGCCTTCGAGAAGGCCGAGGCCGCTTATGTCGAGGTGCAGGAGCTGCGCGCCGTGCTGAACGCACGGATATCGGATCTGCGCCGCCGGGCAGCATAAGACGGCAATTCACATCACCGCCAATGCCAAAGCGTCGGCGGTGATCACTGCAGGAATGCGCCCGCGACACTCGTTGCAGAAGCAGCCTCAGCAGAGGCGTGCGTACTGATCCAAACCCCAAAAGGGCCGATTTACCTCTACCGTGGACAAAGCCGTAGCTGTGGTCGGATCGGGCGCCTGAAGTCGCCATTCCGTACATGCTCTCTCTGGAGCAGATTACGACGGTCGAACGCCGCCGTTCGGCTTGGAAACGATCTGTTGCAGAAGCGGACGGTCTGCTTGCGACCCAACTTGGACGCATAGGCAGCTGTCTGCGCTACCGGAAAGCAGACAGTTTCCACTTCGGCCGCCGACCTTGCTCAGGCGGCCCGACGACCAAGCGGCTTGCCACGACGGGATACGCCGAGCCCCTTGCGGGCATCGCATTTCAATCCGTGACTATGCCAGCCGTCAGACTGACCATGCTGCCAGCCGCGATGACATCCGTGGGCGGAGGCGGAGCCTACCCACGAGGCGGCCAACAGTCCGACCACGATAGCGAGTGCACGCATCAGGATGTCCCTTCCGATCCAAGAAACACAGCGTCAGAAGCGGCCCGCCAGCGTCAGGCGAACGGCGGTCGGTTCGACAGGATGGAAATGGCGGTCGGCCACCCCATCAGCGCCCTCACCCAGCAGGCGGGACACGTAGTAGTAGGTGATCTGATCGGCCTTGGCGTTTGTCAGGTTCAGTACGTCGAGCGAGAGGCTTATCCCGTTGTCGAAGTTGTAGCCGATCCGCCCATTCAGGAGTGCGGTGGGCTTGGAACGCACGGAGTTGTCCTCGATCAACGGGCGCGGACCGAAGTAACGGAACCGCAGACTGCCAAACCAGCCTAGACCTTCGCCAAAGGTGATGCCCGCCGATGCAATGGTAGTAGGGGCCTCCGGCACGCGTTGGCCAACCGGGTCGCGGTCAGAGAAGCGGGCATTGGTGACAGTCAGGTCGCCTTCCAGCGCCAGCCATGGCGTCACCGCGTAGTGGTTGCTCCACTCGATGCCGAAGCGGCGGGTTGGCCGGCTCGGCTCCGTGGTGCCGGTGTCGCCCTGGAACAGGTTCTCGGAGGCGAAATCCAGCCGGAACAAGGCCAGTGAGGTTTCCAGTCCGGCGATGCTGCGGTTGCGGATGCCGACCTCGTAGCCGGTCGACGGGACGAGGAACGGCGAGCGCGCGACGTTGAACAACGGGCTGACTGGATCGACCGTCGCGGTCACACCCCTGGCATCGTTCGAATGGAAGCCGCCGCCGTAGTTCAAGTACAGCTCGGTATCAAGCCACGGCCCGAACACGGCGCCGAGCTTCGGGTTGACGATCCCGTCCCGGGCCTTGCCCGAGTTGGCCGGCGTGTCTGAACGGACATCGGCGTAGTAGCCGTCCGCCCGGAAGCCGACGCTGGTGCGGAACCAGTCGGTCCAGCGCATCCGGTTCTCGTAGTAGACCGCCGCGCTCGCCTCAAGCACCCGGTCATCCAGCACCGTTGAGCGAAACTGCCGGTTCGTCGTGTTGAACAGCCCGACGCGGATGGCATCGGTGCGCGTCTGGAACCCGATCTCGTTTTCCATCGGCAACCCGAACAGATCGCCGAGGAACACCCGTGAGACCTCGCCGCCGCCGAGCACGCGGCTGTCGCGCTGGCGGAACTGATCGCCGTTGACGGGGTCGTTCAGGAAATAGGTGAAGTTGTTCCAGAGGTTCATCTGGTAGCGGATCAGGTAGGCCGAGGCCCTCGTGACACCTCCCGCGTCCGATTGGCTCCACCGCCCCGATAGTGAGAAGCGGCCTGTGTCACCACCATCGGTCGGGTCGAGAGTGCCATAGCGGCCGATGATCCCCTCACTGACCCCTCGTTCCGCGATCTGGTTGGTCGCGTTCCACTTGGCCCAGTAGGCCATGCCGGTGACGGCGAAGCCGTCGAGGGATGTTCCCTGGCTGTATCGGACCACGCCATTGAGCTTGCGCAGGGCGTCGGGCACCACCCAGGGGCCGTCATAGGTCTGCGCCTCGCCGGCCACGAGCAGATTGCCCTCTCCGAGAGGCACCGACGCGGCGGAGAGCGCTCGCTTGAGGCCGAAGCTGCCAAAGGTGGTAAGCGCGATGTTGCGGTTGAGCTTGTCCAGATAGTCGATCTGCACCGAACCGGCCGAGGCGAAGTCGCCGTCGCGTACGAAGTAGGGACCCTTGTGAAATTCGACCGCGCTGACAAGCTCGGGGATCAGGAAGTTGAGGTCGGCATAGCCCTGACCGTGGGCATGGGTGCGCATGTTCACCGGCATGCCATCGACATGGATCGCGATGTCGGTGCCGTGGTCGAGGTTGAAGCCCCGCAGGAAATACTGGTTGGCTTTGCCTTCGCCGGAGTGCTGCGTGATGATCAGCCCCGGCACCTCTTCCAGCACCTCGCCGGGGCGGGTGACCGGGCGGCTGTTGATCTGGGCTCCGGTGATGATGCCCGCACTCGCGGCATCGACCGGGCGTAGGCCGCCGCCAATACCCGTGACCCCGCCGACATAGGCGGCGCTGGCATTGGGGGTCGCTGTGAACGTAGCGGCCGGCGCTTCCGCCACCACTGAAATCTCTGAGAGGGCAATGGTGCCAGCGGCCTCGGTCGCCGCTGGGGCAGCCCAGGCTTGGGACACCACCGCTAGAGCGCAGGCGGAACTGAGCAGGATCCGTTGATGCGCACGGAGAGAGGGCGACGGGGTAGAGCGGGACAACGGCGTTCCAGAAGCAGGACCAGGACGCACTCCTCGCACGTCCTGCGTATGCAAAACATACGCAAAGTTCACACCGTGGGCTGTGGCCGGCAGTCCTCAGGGCTCTGCGTTTTCGCCGTGGCCATGGGTGGGAACGACCGAACTGCCGTTCTCGGGGAGGAGATGCAGGTGACCGTAGCGCACCCCGCGCTGGGTAATGACGCTATCGGCATAGGCCCGCATCGCAGTGACCGGCCCGCGGAGTACAGCGACTTCGAGGCAATCGTCGCCATTCAAATGCACATGCATGCTGGCGATGGAAACTCTGTGATGGTGACCCTCGTCGGTCAGGCGGCGTGCCAAGTCGCGGATGCTGTGGTTGTAGACGTAGCTCAACGCCCCGTAGCAAGGAGCCGACCCGGCAGCCTCTGCCCGCTGGGGAGCAACTGCATCACGGACAAGGTCCCGGACAGCCTCGGACCGACTGCCATAGCCGCGTTGAACGCAGAGGCGATCAATGGCGAGCAGCAACTCGTCGTCAATCGTGATCGTGATGCGCTGCATGCCGGTCTCGTTGGCTGATCGCTGCCTTTGGTAAGGGCACGAAGAAGCGGTGGAAAGCCAAAGGGCCTACATCGTGACGTCCGGTGGTGTGCCCACACCGTTTGGAAGCAGACCAGCCGAAAACCACGCATCTGAGACGCCCTGAGGGTTATCGGCGCCGACGGCACATGGCCGAAAACGGAATGACCGCTTTGGAGTAGGCCCGCTGGAAAAGCGGACAGCCTCCTATCGACCCAACTGCGCCGTAGAAGCAGTCCGACGTCGTTCTCGAAAGCAGACATCGAAACTGGGCTCGCGCCGCCAAGGTACTCTTATGAGTGTTCGCCTTCCGAACTAGCGCCCCCCACTCGATCAATCCACAGTCTGCATCTGGACGACACTGCCGAGTTCACCGGGCTTGCCCGAGACCACCACGAGGTAGCGCCGGCTAGCGCCGGCATCCGTGCGGGTGACCTGTCGGATCGGGCCGATCGCGTTGACGATGGCCGCGCCGGCCGGGTTGGTCATGAAGGCGGCGAGCGGCTCCAGGCCGGTCGCTCCCTTCGGATTGGCGGCGAGCGCCAGCACGAAGGGCATTTTCGCGGGCAGTCCTGTGACCGCGGCCTGTAGCGTTTGCAGCACGCCTTGGTCGAACAGGGTGACCTGCGTCGCCGGCTTGTCATCGGAACCGGTGAGCGTCAGCGCGCTGGTCTTGCCGGCAGCACCCAGCGGCTGGAGGTTCTGCTTTCCGTCGCCCTCCGGCACGGCGTTCGGGACGTAGGCGACGCCCTGCGGACCCTGCCCGATCGGCACCTCAGCGATCACCGTGTTCGACGCCGTGTCGATCACCGCCGCCATGTCGGCGTTCTCCAGGCCGACATAGACGCGGCTGCCGTCGCCCGAGGGCCAGAGCCCGTGCGGCAGGGCGCCGGTCGCGATGGTGGCGACCTGAGAGAAGTCGTCGGTGCGGAACACCTTGAGCTGGTTCAGGCCGCCGATCGTCACGTAGGCGAACTGGCCGGCCTTGGTCGAGACGATGTTGACGTGGTTGGTGATCGGCCCGGTCTCGATCGTCTTCAGCGGCGCGAAGGGCGGACGCGCCGAAAACACTTGGGTGCGGCCGACATCCTTAAGGGTGAACCACACCTGCTTGCCGTCCGGCGTCGCGGCGATGTCGGGGCAGAACGGGCTCTCTTGCTTCACGCGGCCGACGATGGTGTGGGTCTTGGTGTCGATGACGACGGTCTCGGGGCTGAAGCTGGAGCAGACGTAGCCGTAGGCGCCGTCCGGCGAGAAGATCGTCATGCCGGGCCCGTTCGGTACGGTGATCCGGCGGGTCTCCTTGGCGGTGGCGGCATCGAGCACCGCGATATGGTCCTCGCCGCGCACGCTCACCCAAACCTCTCGGCCGTCCGGCGTGAAGAAGGCTTCGTGCGGCGAGCGGCCGACATAGGCGGTGTGGCGGACCGCGTTGGTCGCCGTGTCTATGAAGCTCACGGAGTTCGAACCGATCGAGACCGCGAGCAGGGTCCTGTGGTCCGGCGAGAAGCCCATGCCGTGAACCAGAAGCTGCCCGCGATAGAGCGGGCTCAGGTTCATCGGCGTCGGGTCGCCGAGCCGGATCACCCCGAGCAGGGTGTTGGCGGCGGGATCGACCACCGAGACCGTGTTGGAGAACTGGTCGGAGGTGTAGAACCGATCCTTGCCGCTAACCGGCACGTCCGGGGCGGAAGCTGCGCCCGGGGCCTGCCCGGCGAGCGCCGGGCCGGAGAGCAGCGCGAGGGCGAGGATAGTCAGGGCGGTCTTCATCGGCGGGTCTCCGAGGGCATGGCGGCGGGGGCTGCACTGTGGTCGTGGGAATGGGCCGCACCAGTCGATGGCTGCGGCGCTTTAGGAAGACTGGCGAGCGCACGGCGCATCACATCGATCTCCTGGCCCTGCTCGACGACGATTCCTTGCGCGAGGCGACGCAGGACCGGATCCTTGCCGTAGAGCAGCTCCGCCTTGGCCATCGCGATCGCGCCCTCGTGGTGGGGGATCATCATCGCGGCGAAATCGCGGTCGGGATCGCCCGAGGGCGGGACCATCATGTCGGCGTGCATCCGCGTCATCGACTGCGCCATCATCGCGTCGAACGACGTTGACGACGCGGCCGGAGGCTCGCTGGCGGCCAGCGTCGGGCGCATCATCATCCGGCCGCCGACGAGGCCGCTCGCCATCAGCGCCGACGTCACGGCAAATCCCAGTGCTCCGCGCATGCGGCCTCCTCGCGATCCGGTATCAATGGAAGGGATGCCAGAGGACCGCCTTTATTCCGCGGCGGGGCCGAAAAAGCGTTCGCGCCGATGGGATCGCCTTTTTTCGTGTGTCAGCGGAATAAAGGCGCCCGTTTCGCATCCCTCCCGATGCGGTCATGCTCGACCGCGGGAGACTTCACCCATGCGCAATCTGCTGATCCGCACCGCCTTCGCGGCTATCGCCTTCTCCGCCGTGGCCGCCCAGGCCGCCGCGCCCGCCATGACGGCCGAGACCGCCAAGGGGCCGGCGCTCGTGGATGCCAAGAGCATGACCCTCTACACCTTTGACAAGGACATGGGCGGCAAGTCGATGTGCAACGGCCCCTGCGCCGCCAACTGGCCGGCCCTGACGGCTGCCTCCGGATCGGCGGCCTCCGGCGATTGGACGACGGTGACCCGGGACGACGGCACGATGCAGTGGGCCTACAAGGGCAAGCCGCTCTACACCTTCGCCAAGGACACCAAGCCGGGCGACACCACCGGTGACGGCTTCCTCAACGGTGCGTGGCACATCGCAAAGCCCTGATCGGTGAATGCCCGGATCGGCTCCCTCTGATTGGGACACGTCGTTGGACGAGATCGCCCCCCTGATCGAACCGCAGATCCCGGCCCTGCGGCGCTACGCGGTCGCGCTTCTTCGGGATCGCGAAGCGGCGGACGACCTCGTCCAGGACACCCTGGAGCGGGCATTGTCCGCCTGGTCCGGGCGTCGCCGCGACGGCGACCTGCGGGCGTGGTTGTTCACGATCGAGCGCAACCTGTTCCTCGCCGCCGTCCGACGCCGGGGCCGGCGCGGCGCCGATCTCGGCGCGGAAGCGTTGGAGCAGGTGCCCGATCCGAGCGCCGACCCGGGGGCAGCTTTGGGAGCCCGTGACGTACTCGCAGGGCTCGACACCCTGCCCGAGGAGCAGCGCTCGGTGTTGCTCCTCGTGGCGGTGGAGGACCTGTCCTATGCCGAAGCGGCACAGGTGCTCGGGGTGCCGCTCGGCACGGTGATGTCACGATTGAGCCGGGCGCGCACGCGGATGCGCGGATTTGTGGAGACGGGCCGGACAGGCCTGCTGAGGAGGGTTAAATGAGCGGGGATCCGCGCCCGGTCGGCGAGGACGATCTGCACGGCCTGATCGACGGCCGCCTTGAACCGGAGCGGCAGGCGCTGGTCGAGGCGTGGCTCGTGGGGAACCCCGCGCGTGCGGCTGAAGTCTCGACGGACCGAGTTCTGCGCGAGCGCCTGCGCGCCCGCCTCGCGCCGATCGCCGAGGAGGCGATCCCGGCGCGACTGCGGGTGGCCAACATCCGCTCGCGACACCTGTACCCTGGCGCACGCTGGTTCCCCATGGCGGCTGCGGCCGTGCTCTGCCTCGCGCTCGGCAGTGCCGGCGGCTGGGTTGGCCATGCCCTGCACGGTGTGCCCGCGGCGGCGGCGGTGGCGGAGGCACCGGCGACGCAGGACGCGGTCGCAGCCTTCCGCACCTTCGTGGTCGAGGCGGTGCATCCGGTGGAGGTGCGCGCCGACGAGAAGCCCCACCTCGTGACGTGGCTCTCGAAGCGTCTCGGTCACGCGGTCGCGGCCCCCGACCTCTCGGCGCAGGGCTTCCGGCTGATGGGCGGGCGCCTGTTGCCGGCCGGCACCGAGCCCGCGGCGATGTTGATGTACGACGACGACCGCGGCACCCGGCTGACGCTCTACAGCCGCGTCGGTGACGGCGACGGCCGCACGCTCTTCCGCTTCGCCCGCGAGGGCGACATCGCTGCCTTCTCCTGGGTCGATGGTGGCATGTCATACGTCGTCACCGGCCGCACCGACGAGGCCCGGCTGCTCTCCGTCGCGCAGGCGGTCGATGCGCACGTCCGCGGCCTCGCGCCGGATCGTCGGCAGCCATGACCCTCGATCAGCTTCGCATCTTCGTGGCGGTGGCCGAGCGACAGCACGTGACGCGGGCCGCCGAGGCGCTGAACCTCGTCCAGTCGGCGGTCAGCACGGCGATCGCCAACATCGAGGGGCGGCACGCGACGAAGCTGTTTCACCGGGTTGGCCGCGGGATCGAGCTGACCGAAGCAGGGCGCGTGTTCCTCGTCGAGGCCCGCGCCGTGCTCGCCCGGGCCGAGGCCGCCGAACTTGTGCTCGCCGACCTCAGCGGCCTACGACGCGGGACGCTGGCGCTTTTTGCCAGCCAGACCATCGCCAGCGACTGGCTGCCTCGCCACCTCGTCGCCTTCCGCCGGGCCTACCCTGAGATCGCTATCCGGTTGGCGGTGGGCAACACCACCGACGCCGCCGACGCGGTGCGCGCGGGGCAGGCCGAACTCGGCTTCGTCGAGGGGGCGCTGGACGACCCGACGCTCGCAAGCACGACCATCGCCCAGGACAAACTCGTCCTCGTGGTCGCCCCAAACCATCCCTTCGCCGGGGCGGCTGCACTCGCACCCGAAGACCTCGCCGGGGCCGACTGGGTGCTGCGCGAAGCGGGATCGGGAACCCGCTCGGCCTTCGAGGCGACCCTGGGTGCGGCCGGCCTTGCCGCGGCCCAGCTCCGGGTCATGCTCGAACTGCCCTCGAACGAGGCAGTGCGCGCCGCCGTCGAGGCCGGGGGCGGGGCCGCCGTCCTGTCCGAGACCGTGGTCGCCGCAGCGCTTCGAACCGGGACCCTGGTGCGGGCGGCGTTCGACTTACCGAGCCGGCCGTTCCGGGTGCTGCGCCACAAGGAGCGCTACCGCAGCCGGGCCGCCGACGCGCTTCTCGACCTGATCGCGACGGCGAACATCAAATGAGCGAGCCCGCGAAACCAGTGCCCCCCGACGACCCGCGGGTGAGGCTCGCCGAGGACCGGACGGTGCTGGCAGCCGAGCGTACGTTCGTGGCGTGGCTTCGAACCGGGCTCGCCTTTCTGGGCGTCGGCTTGGCCGCGCAGCGCTTCCTGCGGGAGGTGCTGGCGGTCTGGCCGCTGAAGGTGCTGTCGCTCACGTTGATCGGCTGCGCGCTTGCCTCGTTCGCCGGCGCCGCATGGCGGGACCGGGCGATCCGGGCGCGTCTCGCCCATGCCGAGATCCCGATGATGCCGCGCATCCTCACCATCGGGATCGCGGCCTTGCTGATCGCGATCTCGGGCCTCGCGGCCACCGCCTTGCTCTGGGCGTGATGATCAGGCCACGGTGACCCGCACCCGGTGCCATGCGGCGCTAAGGTAGCCCTTGTAGTTCCAGGTGTCGTCGGGGGCGGCCGGCTGGGTCTGGCCGGCGGAGTCCCAGGCCCGCACCGCAAGTTCGTGCTCGCCGGCCGTCAGCTCGCGCTCGATCTCCCAGAATGTCCACGCGTAGGGCGCGTCGGCATCGCGGTCGATCCGGGCCTGCGCCCAGCTGCGGCCGCCATCCGTCGAGACGTCGACGCGGGCGACCGCGCGGTCGCTGGCGATGGCATAGCCGCGGATCGCGTGCCGGCCGGCCTTCAACGCCGCGCCGCGGGCGGGCTCGCAGATCGCGCTGTTGAGCGGCATCGCCTCGATGGTGATGCCGTGGGCGGGGTCCGCGGTCTCGGCCGTCACGTCGGGCGGAAACAGCTTGTAGTCGTCGGCCTGCATCGGGTTGTCGGAGGGCCGGTCCTGCACCGTGATCCGGGCGAGCCATTTCGGGCTGCGGATGCCGGCAAATCCCGGCACCACCACGCGCAACGGATGGCCGTGCTCGGGGGCGAGAGGCTCGCCGTTCATCGCGAAGGCAAGCAGCGTCTCGGGCGCCAGCGCCTTGGCGAGCGGGATCGAGGCGCCGAAGCGCGTGTCCGTGTCCGCGATCCGGTCGTGGCTCTCGAAGGCGACGTAGCGCTCTTCATCTGCATCGATGCCGGCCGCGCGCAGCACCTCGGCGAGCCGCACGCCGGTCCATTCCGCGTTGCCGATGGCACCGGGCGCCCACGGGTCACCGGAGACCGGCGCCACCGCCAGCATGTCGGCCCGTCTGTTGCCGGCGCATTGCATCACCGCCGTGACGGTGGCGTGCGCAAAGCGCGCCTTGAGTTCCGCGAGGGAGAGTTCGAGCGGCATGGTGACCATGCCATCTACCGTCAGGCGGTAGCTGTCGGCGTCGAGGTCCGGGATGTCGCCGTGGCTGCGGACGTAGAAGTCGGCCTGTTCGGTGAGGAACGCCGCCCGCAGGCGATCGAGCGGCGGCTCGGCGTTGTAGGGCGCCTTTCCGTGGACGATGAGGCGGTCCTTGCGCTGGAACAGGCGGAGCATGGGGTCTTTGTCCTGCGTACTTGACATGTCGACGACGAGAACGCGCCGGGGGCGATAAGGCCCCCGGCGCGCGTCGCCTCAGGGCTTCATTGTCGAGACCACCGCATTCTTCGCGCGATCGACCACGGCGACGCTGAGATCGCGGTTGAGGACGTAGGCGCGGGCGTTGTCGGCCGAGAACGCGATCGCCTGGCGCGGCTCGTTCAGGCCGGTCACCGTGGCGACAACCTTGAGGGTGCCGGTGTCGATCACTGAGAGTGAGTTGTCCTTGAGGTTGCCGGAATAGACGAAGCGACCGTCCGGTGTCAGTGCGGCTCCGTAGGGGTCCTTGCCCACCTCCACCTCGGAGGTGACTTTGCGGGCGGCGATATCGACCACTCCGATGGTATTGCGGCCGCTGTTGGCGGCAAACAGCGTCTTGCCGTCCTTGGTGATCGAGATGGCGCGCAGCTTGTCGAACCCAGCGATCTCGCCGGTGATCTTGTTGGTGGCGGTATCGACCAACGTGATTTTGTCGCCGAGGAAGTTCGTCACGAACACGGTCTTGCCGTCGGGCGACAGCTTCACGCCCTGGCGCGGCTGCGCGAAGCCGGGAATCACGGCATCTGCCAGCATAGTCTTGGTGTCGAACACGGTCAGCGTGCTCGCGGCCTCGTTGTTGACGTAGAGCTTGCCCCCGTCGGCCGAGAGCACGGTGCCGAAGACCCCGGGCCCGGCGGCGAGAACGCCGGCTTCCTTGCCGGTGCCGGTCTCGTAGACCGTGATCCGGCCGGTGCCGCTGTCGGAGACGTAGAAGCGGGCGCCGTCCGGCGCGAACACGATGTTGCGCGGCGTGACGAAGCCGTCGAGGCGGCGCAGCACCGTGCCCTTGGCGACGTCGTAGACGACGACGGCGCTCTCCTCGCTGTTCGATACAGCGGCGACGGTCCCGGCAGCGTTCAGCGCCAAGGCGTTGTTCTTGATCGCGCCGTCGAAACCAGCGGCGGACCCGGGCTGGCCCTGGGCGAGAAGCAAGGCAGCTCCGGCGAGGAAGGCGCGGAGACTGGTGCGGATATGGGTCATGAAGCGGGTCTCTTGGGCATGCGCGCTCGTTCGGCGGCCGGGGCCAGCCGTGCGGGCGGGTTCGAAATCGGATTGCGTCGTGCGGGACCGGTCCGGCCATGCATCGCCTTAAGGAGATGCCAGCGAGGGCGGTCTATTCCCCGAGGCCGGCGAAAAAACGCGGCGGCCTCGGGATTCGGGAGTTCAGGGGGTCGGCTTCAACGCCGTGAGGTAGTCGACGATGGTCTGCACGTCGGCCTGATCGACCGGAGCCTTGTAGATGTGGACCATCTTGTTCACGGTCTCGGTCCACTGCGCCTTCGTGAGCTTGGGCTGGGTCAACACCATCCCGGCCGAATGGCAGGCGAGGCAGTTGTTGTTGACCGCCTCGGCCCCGGGCCCGTCGGGGAAGATCCGGTCGGAGGTCGGCATCTCGATCGATTGCGAGGTGAAGCGCATCGGCTCGGGAGCCGGGGCGGCGAGCGCCACCAGGGGAGACAGTATGAGCGCGACGCTGAGGGCTGCAGAGCGGATCGGGGTCATGGCTGTTCTCCTCAAGCGGCCTGGAAGGACACGGTTTCTATACCGTTCTGCATGAAGCCGGCCCCGTTCCAGACCCGGTCCGTGGGCTGCGCGACGCCGTTGGTGTTGGTGCAGCGGACCTTCACCGTGTGGGTGCCGGCGGCCAACGCCGGCAGGCTGCCCTCGAAGCGGCGGAAGCTGTAGGGGCCCTCGTCCGCGCCGAGCTGTGCTGGAAACCACGTCGCGCCGCCGTCGCCGGAGAAGTCGACCGCCTTCACCCCGCAATCGCCGCCGAAAGCGATGCCGCGCAACGCCACCGGCGCGCCGGCCGTCACCTTGGCGCCATCCTGCAGGTTGGTGACGAACGAGCGCGGTACCATCTTGTTGATCGGCACCGTCTTGAAGCCGGTCTGGCCGGGCTTGATGTTGGCGCCCGGCACGTCCGGGATGCGGTAGGCGGTCTTCATCCAGTACTGGTCGTCGGGCTTGTCCAGCACCTCGATCTCCGACAACATCTTGACCCAGTAGGTCGAGTACCAGCCCGGCACCACGAGGCGAAGCGGGAAGCCGTTGAGAAGCGGCAATTGCTCGCCGTTCATCGCGTAGGCGATCATCACCTCACCGTCGTTGGCGTGGTCGAGATCGAGCGACTTCTTGAAGTCCGGCGCGTCGTCCACGACCGGCTCATCGAGGCCGCTGAAGCGCACCTGCACGGCACCGGCCTTCACCCCGGCCTTTTCGAGCACGTCCTTGAGGCGCACCCCGGTCCAGCGGGCGTTTCCCATCGAGCCGTTGGCCCATTGCGCGCCGGGAACCCGCGGCTCGAACAGCCCGCGGGAGTTGCCCGAGCACTGGTTGACCGCGGCGATCTCGAAGCGCGGCAGGCCGGCGATGGCATCGAGGGAGAGCGAGAGCTCCTTCTCGACATGACCGTGGACCTTGAGACGGAAGGTGCCGGCATCAACCTCGGTTGGGATCGAGGCCCAGTGCCAGCGCACGTAGAAGCGGTCGTTGGGGGTGAACACGCCCTCATCGAACACCGCAAACGGCGTCTCCAGCAGCGGCGGATGGGTACGCTGGAGGATCATCTCGCCCTTGCCGGGAAAGGCCGTCGTGAGATCCCGCACATCCGGGCCGCCGGGTAGCGGCAGCTTCACCGAGCCCGCGGCCCAGGCCGGCATCGCGGCGGCAAGGCTGCCGAGCCCGAGCCCGCCCAACAGGAGGCGGCGGTTCGTCGGTCTTTCCAATCCGTGCATGGTCTCTCCCTTCAAAGTTCGTCGGCGTCGATGCGTTCGAGGGCACCGGACCCGTGGCGATTCCTTGCGACTAGGGAGATGCTACGGGATGCGTTTAATTCCCACCAACGGTCTTTCGCGATGCGAACGATCTCCCAATGCGATGATTTGAGAATTTTGGATCTCCGCGCCGGTGGTGCCAGATATCGTCTCGACGTCAGACCGCCGGTGCTTCGACAGGCGCGGTCCTGCGACACCCGAACAAGGCGTGACGCTCGGCGAAACCGCGAAGGGCGACAATGCCGAGCGGTTCGAGGGCATGCGCCAGGCCGTGGAGGAAGGTGTCGGTGGCGATCAGCGGCGTGTCGTAGGTCTTGCACAGGCGCTCGACGCGAGCGAGCACGTTGAGATCGCGGCCGATCGCCGTGAAGTCGACCCGGTCGCCGCCGCCGATATTGCCGTAGGCGACCTCCCCAACATGAAGTGCGACGCCGACCTCAAAGGCAGCCCTGTCACCGTCGCGCAGGGTCGCAAGCGCATCGAGTGCGGCCTCGGCGGCACGCAAGGCGGCACGGCGCGCCTCGGCCTCGTCGCGATCGGCATCGAACACGGCCAGCAGCCCGTCACCAATATACTTTAGCACCTCGCCGCCTTCCGCCTCGACGGCCGGCACGATGGCATCGAACATCCGGTTGAGGGCGGCCACGACATGGTCGGGGCTTTGCCGGTCGGACAGTTCACCGAACCCGCGCAGATCGGTCAGCATCATCGCGGCCCGCATGAGGCGTACGTCGCCGCGCCGCACTGTGCCGGCCAGGATTTGCCGCGCCGGGTCGCGCCCGACATAGGCGCTCAGGACCGCGCCAAGCATGTCGTCGAGCGCCTTGATTTCGAACAGCAGCGAGAACGGCTCGACCAGCGCTAGCAACGTCTCGATCTCGATCGGCGTGAAGCCGCCCGGTCTCGCCGTGGCCCAGGAGGCGGCACCCATGCGTCCACGCGCGGCATGCAGCGGCGCGATGAGGTAGTCGGTCAGACCCTCGTTGCGAAGCTCGCCAAGCACGGGAAACGGCAGCGGCCCATCCCCGTCGAGACGGCATTGGAGTGGGGTCCGCGTCTCGACCACGTGCTCGACGGTGTTGCCGTGGAAGGTCGGCGTGCCCTCGATGCCGTGGCGGCGACGCAGGGCTAGGCTCGACGTTCCTGGATGCCAGACGCGCATCACCCACCGGAACGACGGATGCAGGGTCGGCGCGTGGGTGGTGGCGCGGGCCAGCGGCAGGCCAAGCCCCGAGAGGCACGCACTGAACCCATCGAGAAGGGCTGCCGCGTCCACCGCTTCGCGACCCGGCCCCATCAACCATCCCGTCGCCTGCGCGACTGCCTCGGATGAAGATTGGGACGAACGTGTCACGGCAATTCTTCCATCAAGGGGTCGGATCGATGCCATAGCGTGGATCAGACGAGGCCGAGCACATGGATCAGGCCGAGGCTGACGGCGCCGAGGGCAAGGAGCGAGGCGACCACAGCGAGGGTCACCCGCGCCCCGGCCTTGGCGACGCTGCGCACGTCGACCCCGAGGCCGAGTGCCGCCATCGAGACTACGGTCAGCACGTTGGCGGTCTCCGACATCGGCGCGAGCGCGACTTGCGGGATCAGCCCGGCCGAGCGGAGTCCCGCGAGCGCCAGGAAGGCGAGGATGAACCACGGCACCAGGCGGTGGATCGCGAGGCCGCCGGGGGCCGGGCGGTCGCCGGTTGTGACGCCGGGGGCGGCCTCGTCGGTCTCCTCGCGCAGCCGGCTCGCGCCGAGGGAGAGCATCAGAACGACCGGCCCGAGCATCAGCACCCGGACGAGCTTCACCAGGGTTCCGACCTGGACGCTGAGCGCCGCGACCGGCGCGGTGGCGGCGAGGACCTGCGGCACGGCGTAGACGGTGAGGCCGGCGAGCACGCCGTACTGCATCGGCGACAGGCCGAGCAGCGGCACCAGCAGCGGCAGGCCGAGCACCACCAGCACGCCCAGCACCGCGGTGAAGGCGATGGAGGCGGCGACGTCCTCGCCGTCGGCGCCGATCACCGGGGCGGTGGCGGCGATCGCCGAGTTGCCGCAGATCGAGTTGCCGCAGGCGACGAGGATCGCCATGCGCGAATGCAGTCCGAGCGCCCGGCCGATGCCGTAGCTCGACAGGATCGCGACCACGACGACGCCCGCGATGCCGAAGAGCAGGCCCGGGCCGGCGGCGAGGATCGTCGCGAGGCTGAGCGACGCGCCTAGCATTACGACCGCGATCTCCAGCACGGTCTTGGCCCCGAAGGCGATGCCGGGAAAGAAACGCTGCGACGGGGTCCAGGCGGTGCGGATCGCGCTCCCGAGGAGGATCGCCAGCACCAGGGCTTCGAGCCAAGCGCGACCGAACAGGTGCGTCTCGACGGCTTCGAAGCCGACCGCTGCGGCGGTAACTGCCACGCAGAGGCCCAGTCCTGGAAGGATGGCTCTCGTGCCGGCCAGGGCACGCATCGATCGAGGGTGGGAGACAAGTCTGGGGGCGGACATGGGTGGCTCCGATGTGATGCCGGAGAATCCCACTTCCCTTTCATTCACTCCAACGGAATGATTAGATAATTCCAATCACTTAATTAGATCAAATGGGGATCCCCTCGAAGCGTGAGGCGACCCATTCTTGGGGGCCTACAGGCGGATTCAACCGTCGATCCAGCGGGCCTCGATCGTCGTGTCCGCAGCAAACTCATAGATCCTGACGGAGCCCGTCGCGAGTTCGAGTTGCTCGACCTCCGCCGGGCTGAGGTCGTCGAGCGCCATAACGAGCGCCCGCAGGCAATTACCGTGGGCGACGACGAGCACGTCCCCGCCCATGACCGCCGGTAGGATGGATCGGAGGTAGCATGGCACGATGCGGGCGACGGTATCGCGCAGGCTCTCACCGTTCGGCGGCGCCTCGGCGTAGGAGCGCCGCCAGGTCTCGATCCGCTCCGCCCCCCAGCGCGCATCGGCGGCGGTCTTGTCGAGCCCGCTGAGGTCGCCGTAGTCTCGCTCGTCGAGCGCGGCGAAGCGTTGAGGGATTAATCCGGGTTGCCCGAGCGTATCGAGGATAAGCCGGCCGCTCACGACGGCCCGCGTCAGCGTCGAGGTGAAGGCATCGGAAAAGCGCCAGCTGCGCTCGGCCAAACGCCGCCCGGCTGCCACGGCTTCTATCCGACCCTGCTCGGTCAAGGGCGAGTCCAGCAATCCCGTGAACAGACCGGATCGGTTGGCTACGCTCTGGCCATGCCGGACCAGCACGAGACGTCGCGTGATTGGGGCTTTGCGATCGTGAATCACTCTGTCTCCCAAGGCAACGCACTTTCGCGTCGGTCGCATCGCCTCTGATGAAAACGGCATCCGGCTTTAACGAACTTCGACCCTGAGATGGGTTGGACCGTCCATCCGGAGACGGCGATTCATCCTAGGTCCGCTTTAGAACGTCTTGCGACCGAAAGCAGCCAAGCTGCTTCCCACCCACCCCAGTCATCCCGATCGCCTAACGGCGAGGCCGAAGCTGGCCGAAAGCCGCTTGTCCGTTTGAGCAGAGGCAGGGGGAAAGCGGCCGCTCGTGCGGACTGGATGAGCAGTGTTGGATGCTGGGATTTCGAACCGCGACCGAAAGTCATTGACCCTTCGCATCGCCCGCTGTTAAAGGGCTAGCGTGTGATGGGAATGGAGCTTCCCGACAACCGCCCGTGAGGGCTGATGGCTCCTGCTGCGAGGGCACCGCGTGCCCGCTCGCGGCGGGAGCGTTTCCGACGCAACCCGCCGCAAGGCGGGTTTTTTGTTGCCCTCGCTCGATGTGACGAGAGGCGACCTGTGAACTTCTTGATCGTATTCCTGGGTGCGGGTGTCGGCGGAGCCATCCGCCACGGAATCAACCTCGCCACGTCGCGCCTCTTGCCCGGCGTCACGTTCCCCGTCGCCACGCTGTTCATCAACGTCCTTGGCTCGTTCCTGATGGGCATCATCGCCGAGAGCTTCGTGCTCCGCGGCTCCGGCGGGCATCCCCTGCGCCTGCTGCTGACCACCGGGGTGCTCGGCGGCTTCACGACCTTTTCGACCTTCTCGCTCGACGCGATCACGCTTTACGAGCGGGGCCAGACCGGGGCGGCCTTCGCCTACGTCCTCGCTTCCGTGATCGCGGCACTGCTCGGCCTCCTGGCGGCCCTGGCGCTGGTGCGCGGCCTCCTGGGCATGGGGCCGACGTGAGCCCGGCCGGTACGCCGGCAACACCCCGTCCGCCGCCTCCGGCGAGGCGTGGACAATCCGGCAAGGGAGGCCGCGATGACCAATCGACCCGAGAGCAACGACCCAGACCCCGAACTGAGCGACGTCGACGCGCTGCGGCGCGCCGAGCGGGAGCGCAAGCGATCGAGCGCACGCGTGCGTCACGGCAGCACCGCCCTGATCGTGTTCGCGGTCGCCGTCCTGCTGATCCTGGCGCTCGCCTCCGTCTGGATCGTCACCCAACCCTGAACCGGCCCAGAAGGAGTTTTTAACGTGAAGCTTGAAGCCATCGCAGTCGGCGATCCGACCTTCCACGAGGTCAACGTACTGGTCGAGGTGCCGGTCGGCGGAGAGCCGGTCAAATACGAGCTCGACAAAGCCGCCGGCGCGCTCGTGGTCGACCGATTCCTGCACACGCCGATGCGCTACCCGGGCAATTACGGCTTCATTCCGAACACCCTTTCGGAGGACGGCGATCCCTGCGACGTGCTGGTGGCTAACACCCGCGGGGTTCTGCCCGGTGCGGTATTGCGGGTCCGGCCCGTCGGCGTGCTGCTGATGGAAGACGAGCACGGTCCGGATGAGAAGATCGTCGCGGTCCCGGCGCAACGCCTGACGCGCCGCTACGACGCCATCCACGAGCATACCGACCTGCCGGAAATTACCCGCAGCCAGATCCACCACTTCTTTGAGCACTACAAGGACTTGGAGCCCGGCAAGTGGGTCCGAATCACCGGCTGGGACACGGCGGCCGCGGCGCGGGCGATGATCGCGGCGGCCGTGGAACGCCACCGGGCGGCCGGCCCCGAGCCGATAACGCCGTGAGGGGCCTGCTGCAGTCCTGGCAGGCCTGGGCCCTGCTCTCGGCCGGCTTCGCGGCGCTGACGGCGATCTTCGCCAAGGTCGGCATCGAGGCGGTGGGCTCGGACTTCGCCACCTTCGTCCGTACCGCCGTGATCCTGCTCGTCCTCGGCGGCATCTTGATTGCGACCGGCCAGTGGGAGCCGCTCTCGTCGGTCTCCCGCCGGACCTACCTGTTCCTAGTCCTGTCCGGCTTGGCCACCGGGGGCTCCTGGCTGTGCTACTTCCGGGCGCTCAAGCTAGGCGATGCGGCGCGGGTCGCACCCATCGACAAGCTCAGCGTCGTGCTCGTCGCCGTGTTCGGGGTCGTGTTCCTGGGGGAGCGGCTGTCCGGACCCAATTGGCTCGGCGTCGGCCTGATCGCAGCCGGCGCGATCCTCGTCGCTTTCCGGGGGTGAGCGCATGGGCGACGTCTCCTGGTTCGGCGTGGTCATCACCTTCCAGGTCACCTTCACCGAACTGTTCATCGCGGCCACGGTCCTGATCGCGGGAGCCTACCGCTTCGGTTGGCGGAGCCTCCTATTGGGCGGCGTCCTCGGCGGAACCGCCGTCGCCGTGCTGGCTTGGGTGTTACAGGCTGCGGCCTACCGGTTCGCGCTGCATCTCCTCGACGCCATCGCCGCCGCGCTGCTGCTGGCGTTCGGGATCTACCTGCTCTGGGAGTTCCTCCAGGGTCTTAGTCAGTGGGACGGGACCAGCCCGAAACCGCCTGTATTCTCCGGCAACTGGCCGCGTCCACTCAACTTGGCCGGCATCGGCGTCGGGTTCTGGGCGCTGGTCACGGAAGGGCTGGAAGTCCTGGTCGTCTGGCTTGGCGTCGCACTGCGTGAGGGGGCCGCGACCGCGACGCTCGGGGTCGCGCTCGGCGTCGCGATCATCGGCGCGTTGGCGGCGACGTTGGGCCGAACGGGGGTTTTCCGAAGCGTACCGCCATTCCTTTTGGATGGCGCCGCTGCCTTCATGGTCGTCGCCTACGGCTCCTATTTCCTCGCGTCGGCGCTCACGGACGGCTGACCGGGCGGCGCGAAAGGCGGACTGGCGCCGTCACGGCCTTGTCACCTGCGTCAGAATTGACGGCCGCCGTGGATTAAGCCACTCTCCCGGACGTGGGATGGGGATGGAGCTCCCCGACAACTGCCGGGCCCTACGCCCGGACGATAGCTCCTACCGTGCGCTTCCGGGCGCGGGTAGGGCTGTGCCTGTCCCCACATCCGGCCGCGCACCTCCCGTAACCCGATCCCTTCACCGGGATCCTGCGTGAGCCGTGTGCCGATGCGATCCCACCAACCGCCGCTCTGAGCCTGACCCACGCGCGCGATTTCGCGCGCGTTTCGTCGTGCTCGAACGAAAAAAAACGGCGAGGTCCGAAGACCCCGCCGCACCCAGCGAACTTCCCGAGCGGTAACTTAAGTCGTTCGCTAGATCTCAGTCTTACTTGTCGGAGAGGTCAGGATAGCTAGAACAAGCTTCGAGTCAACGGTAACAGGCCGATAATCGAAGAAAATTGGCATCTTAGATCTTTTTAAAAGCCGGTTTTACTTGGTCCTGGAAAGCGCATCGCTTGCCGGGTAGATTATCCATGCCTTAACAAGTAAATGTGCTGACGGCACAAGAAAAACTGTCGCACTTAGAAGAATCTTATTGTAATCTCTAATGGTCTTGATAGACCTGCATTGCTCGCTTTCGACCTGAACGGAGGAAATTCAGGGATAGAAAAGTGGCGATAACGCGTGACATGACGCGTGGCCACGCCGAATTCTGGCCGCGGCGTCTGAACGGAGGAACGCTCATGAAAAAGATCGCCCTCGCGGCGTCAGTTGCCTATGCCGCCACCCTGCTGCCGGCCTCGGCCAACGACGACCTGATGAAGATGATGGAGAACCCCAACGACTGGGCGTTCCCGGGGCTGAACTATTCGAACACCCGCTTCTCGAAGCTCGACCAGATCAACACGAAGAACGTCAAGGATCTCCAGGTCGCCTGGACCTTCTCGACCGGCGTCCTGCGCGGCCACGAAGGCGCGCCGCTCGTCATCGGCTCGGTGATGTACGTGCACACGCCGTTCCCGAACATCGTCTACGCGCTCGACCTTGAGCATGAGCAGAAGATCCTGTGGAAGTACGAGCCGAAGCAGGATCCGTCCGTGATCCCGGTCATGTGCTGTGACACGGTCAACCGCGGCCTTGCCTACGCCGACGGCGCCCTCATCCTGCACCAGGCCGACACCACCGTCGTGTCGCTAGACGCCAAGACCGGCAAGGTGAACTGGTCGGTGAAGAACGGCGACCCGGGCAAGGGCGCGACCAACACCGCCACCGTCCTCCCCGTGAAGGACAAGGTCCTCGTCGGCATCTCCGGCGGCGAGTTCGGCGTGCAGTGCTCCATCACCGCCTACGACCTGAAGACCGGCAAGCGCGTGTGGCGCGGCTACTCGGAAGGCCCGGACGACCAGCTCCTGGTCGACCCGGAGAAGACCACCTCGCTCGGAAAGCCCATCGGCAAGGACTCCTCGCTGAAGACCTGGGAAGGCGATCAGTGGAAGACCGGCGGCGGCTGCACCTGGGGCTGGTACTCCTACGACCCCAAGCTGAACCTCGTGTACTACGGCTCGGGCAACCCCTCGACCTGGAACCCGAAGCAGCGTCCGGGCGACAACAAGTGGTCGATGACCATTTGGGCGCGTAACCCGGACACCGGCATGGCCAAGTGGGTCTACCAGATGACCCCGCACGATGAGTGGGACTACGACGGCATCAACGAGATGATCCTCACGGATCAAAAGGTCGACGGCAAGGAGACCCCGCTCCTGACCCACTTCGACCGTAACGGCTTCGGCTACACGCTGAACCGCGACACGGGCGAGCTGCTGGTGGCCGAAAAGTTCGACCCGGCCGTCAATTGGGCGTCCAAGGTCGACATGGACAAGGGCTCCAAGAACTATGGCCGCCCGCTCGTCCAGGCGAAATACTCGACCGAGCAGAACGGCGAGGACGTGAACTCCAAGGGCATCTGCCCGGCGGCCCTCGGGTCGAAGGACGAGCAGCCCGCGGCCTTCTCCCCGAAGACCAACCTGTTCTACGTCCCCACCAACCACGTCTGCATGGACTACGAGCCGTTCCGGGTGACCTACACCCCGGGCCAGCCCTACGTCGGTGCGACTCTGTCGATGTACCCGGCCCCGAACTCGCACGGCGGCATGGGCAACTTCATCGCCTGGGACGGCGTGAAGGGTAAGATCGTCTGGTCCGACCCGGAGCAGTTCTCGGTGTGGTCGGGCGCGCTCGCCACCGCCGGCGACGTAGTGTTCTACGGAACCCTGGAAGGCTACATCAAGGCTGTCGACGACAAGACGGGCAAGGAACTCTGGAAGTTCAAGACCCCGTCGGGCATCATCGGCAACGTGATGACCTACTCGATCAAGGGCAAGCAGCACATCGCCGTCCTCTCGGGCGTCGGCGGCTGGGCGGGCATCGGCCTTGCGGCCGGCCTGACCGACCCGAACGCCGGCCTCGGCGCGGTGGGTGGCTACGCGGCCCTGTCGCAGTACACCAACCTCGGTGGCACGCTGACCGACTTCGCCCTGCCGAACTAAGCAGCGGCACGTCGCTGACGACATGAGGGTGCCGGTGCGGGTTCCGCGCCGGCACCCTTCTCCATGCTTGGCCACCGCCAAGAACCTTCATCAACCGATGGAATACCCGATGCGTACGGACACGAAGATCCGCGCCCTCGAAGCCCTGGAAATCCTGGACTCCCGCGGCCGCCCGACCCTGGAGGTCCGCGTCACGCTGGAGGGCGGCGTCAGTGCCAAGGCCGGCGTCCCCTCGGGCGCCTCGACCGGCGTAAACGAGGCGGTCGAGAGGCGCGACAATGACCCGGCACGTTACGGGGGCAAGGGCGTGCTGAGGGCCGCTGAGGCCGTTCGAGGCGAGATCGCCGAGGCGCTCCGGGGATGGGACGCATCCGACCAGCAAGGCGTCGACCGGACGCTCGTCGAGCTCGACGGATCGCCGAATAAGTCCAGGCTTGGCGCGAACGCGATGCTTGGTGTCTCAATGGCGGCGGCGCGTGCGGCCGCGCGCGCGACGGGCCATCCCCTCTACGCCCATCTCGGCGGCGAGGCCGCCATCCTTCTCCCAATGCCGTGCCTCAACGTCCTCAACGGAGGCCAGCACGCCGACAGCTCGCTCGACGTCCAGGAATTCATGCTCGTGCCCGTCGGCGCGTCGAGCCTGGCCGAGGCGATGCACGTCGCGGCCGAGACCTACGCGGCTATCCGGGAGATTCTTCACGAACGGGGGCTAGCCACGGCCGTAGGGGACGAGGGCGGCTTCGCACCCAACCTGCCCGACAACGAGGCGGCCTTGGCGTTGATCGTGGAGGCAACGGAGAGGGCCGGCTACACGCCGGGCGCCGACGTCGCCATCGCCCTGGACCCCGCGGCCTCTTCGTTCGCGGCGGCGGACGGTTACGATCTCGCCCGTTCGCGGACCGGCCTCCTGAACAGCGCGCAGCTCCTGGAGCTCTACGGCCGTTGGGTCGAGCGCTGGCCCATCGTCTCCATTGAGGACGGGTTCGGGGAGGAGGACTGGGCCGGGTTCGTGGCCCAGACGGCCGCGCAGGGCGAGCGGATACAGGTCGTCGGCGACGACCTGCTGGTGACCAATCCTCGCTTCATCGCGAAGGCCATCGACGAAAGGGCCTGTACCGCCGCGCTGATCAAGCTCAACCAGATCGGCACCGTGTCCGAGACGGTCGAGGCCATCACCCTGTGCCGGAAGGCGGGGTGGGCGACGATGGTTTCCCATCGCTCCGGGGAGACCACGGACACGTTCATCGCCGACTTCGCGGTCGCCATGGGCAGCGGGCAGATCAAGGCGGGTGCGCCCTGCCGGGGCGAGCGGCTAGCCAAGTACAACCGCCTGCTGGCCATCGAGGCCGAACTCGGCGCCCGCGCGCGCTTCGAGAACCCGTTCGCGCGCTACGGACGCACTCGGTAGCGCCGAGCCAAGGTCGGCGCCCGCTCGGTTCCCGTCACCGATGCCGGCGGGAGCGTGGACGGGACGCCAACAGCCAAGGTGCATGACAGCACCGAGCCGAACCCGCTTGTTCGCCGACGCCTATCCGGCAGAACGCGCATGACACCAACGAGACGCACATGCCCGCCTATCGCTCCCGCACCACCACCCACGGCCGCAACATGGCCGGTGCCCGCGGCCTGTGGCGCGCCACCGGCATGAAGGATGCCGATTTCGGCAAGCCGATCATCGCGGTGGTGAATTCCTTCACGCAGTTCGTGCCGGGCCACGTCCACCTGAAGGACCTCGGCCAGCTCGTCGCGCGTGAGATCGAGGCGGCCGGCGGCGTCGCCAAGGAGTTTAACACGATCGCCGTGGATGACGGCATCGCCATGGGCCACGACGGGATGCTGTACTCGCTCCCGTCCCGCGAGCTGATCGCCGATTCCGTCGAGTACATGGTCAACGCCCACTGCGCCGACGCGATGGTGTGCATCTCGAATTGCGACAAGATCACCCCCGGCATGCTGATGGCAACGCTCCGCCTCAACATCCCGACCGTCTTCGTGTCAGGTGGCCCGATGGAGGCCGGCAAGGTCCAGCTGCCGGGCATCGCTAAAAAGGTCGATCTCGTCGACGCGATGATCGCGGCCGCCGACGACCGCATCTCCGACGAGGACGTCGCCGTCATCGAGCGCTCAGCCTGCCCGACCTGCGGCTCGTGCTCGGGCATGTTCACGGCAAACTCGATGAACTGCCTCACCGAGGCGCTGGGGCTGGCGCTGCCGGGCAACGGCTCGGTGCTCGCCACGCACGCCGACCGCAAGCGGCTGTTCGTCGAGGCCGGCCACCTGATCGTGGATCTCGCCCGCCGCCACTACGAGCAGGACGACGCCAGCGTGCTGCCCCGCGCGGTCGCGAGCTTCAAAGCCTTCGAGAACGCCATGACGCTCGACATCGCCATGGGCGGCTCAACCAATACAGTGCTGCACCTGCTGGCAGCCGCCCACGAGGGCGAGGTGCCCTTCACCATGGCCGACATCGACCGGCTGTCCCGGCGGGTGCCGGTGCTGTGCAAGGTCGCTCCGGCAGTGGCCAACGTCCACATGGAGGACGTCCACCGGGCCGGCGGCATCATGGGCATCCTTGGCGAGCTCGACCGGGCCGGCCTGATCGACACCGGCGTCGGCAACGTCTCGGCCGGGACGCTCAGCGCGGCGCTCGCCCGCTGGGACGTGCGCGGCGAACCGTCCACCTCGGTCCAGGACTTCTATCGCGCGGCCCCCGGCGGCGTGCCGACCCAGGTCGCGTTCAGCCAGGAATCCCGCTTCGACGAACTCGACCTCGATAGGGAGGGCGGCGTGATCCGCGACGCGGCCCACGCCTACTCGCAGGATGGCGGCCTCGCCGTGCTCTACGGGAACCTGGCCGAGCAGGGCTGCATCGTGAAGACCGCGGGCGTCGACGCCGCGATCCTGACCTTCACGGGCACCGCCCGCGTGTTCGAGAGCCAGGACGCGGCCGTCGACGGCATCCTCAACGGCAAGGTCACGGCCGGCGAGGTCGTGCTGATCCGCTACGAGGGACCGCGGGGGGGCCCCGGCATGCAGGAGATGCTCTACCCGACGAGCTACCTCAAATCGAAGGGGCTGGGTAAGGCGTGCGCCCTCGTCACCGACGGGCGGTTCTCCGGCGGGTCGTCGGGCCTGTCCATCGGGCACGTCTCCCCCGAGGCGGCCGAGGGCGGCCTGATCGGCCTCGTGCGCGACGGCGACCGGATCGCCATCGACATCCCGAACCGCAGCATCCACCTCGACGTGGACAAGGCAGAGCTCGACCGGCGGCGGGTCGCCCAGGAGGCAGCGGGTTGGCAGCCGGCGAAGCCGCGCAAGCGGAAGGTGAGCGCGGCCCTGCGCGCCTACGCGATGCTCACGACCAGCGCCGCCCACGGCGCGGTCCGGCGAGTCTGATCCCGTTGAGCGATCTTTAAATTCCTGAGGGGGTCAAGAGGGGCACGACCGCAGAGGTATCCGCACGGTTCTCCTTGGCTAAGCCGTTGCCCGCCATATCGTCTGCTTCGGGATGACCCACCAACTCGGCTGGATGGCCGCAAAGGGCGCAAAGCCGAATGTCCGCTCCGGACAAAGGACACACTGAGCGGACGCGATCCATAGTCGGTTAGGTCGTGTTTTTCAGTTTGCGGCGTGGTTCTGAGCGGGGTTCGACAGAACGTGGCGAACGTTCAGGCACGATGATGCGATCCTTGCCTGAAGCATGCCGGGGTGATCCGCTGGATGTCGGACGTCGCGCCCCACAAGGTCGTGCTGCTCTTGATTTCGGCGCGTCTTCCATGAGCGCCTTCTCCATCAGCGACCAGTCGTACGCGATCAAGCTCCGCGTGACCTCCGGTATGGCAGCGATAGCAGTTTGAAGCTTCTCGGGCTTGAGTGTCTTTTTATAGTGGCGCGAATTCACTGTGGCGCCCTCGTGACCCATCATCGACTCGCGTATCGGATCGAGGACAAGGGCCAAGATCATTTCCATGTTGCCGAAGTGCCGGAAGGAATGAAACGTTTTTCCTTCTTCCCGTGCCGACGGCACGGCTTCGTCCAGGACGACGCTCCAGCGCTTATCAAACAAGTTCGACAGTGGGGTGTTTTCACCAAGCTGTTCAATCTCCGAAAAAATCAGGTCCGTTCGTTTTCCCGACCGTCTCTGCACAAAATCGAGGAAGCCGAGCCGAATAAGTTCGGGATGGATCGGCAGAGTTCGCTGTGACACCGCATTCTTGAGACGCCGTCTGCGGGTTGGCCTGATCCTTAGAGTGCCCCGCGTTACATCAACGTCGTCGATCTCGAGATAGGTCAATTCCGACAAGCGTGCGCAGGTGTAGTAGCCGAGAAGCGGCAGCCAATAGACGGCCGCGAAAATCTGCTGTCGGCTGGCGATCTGCTGCATATCCACCTCGGACGTCGTCGACGTCCAGACGGGATGCGCGAAGAGCCGCTCGACATCTTCAACCTCGAAGGCAGGTCGCTTGTCGCAATCCCGTTGGGGGTCGATCAGGCGAAAGTCGCGTAAGAGCTCCACTTCTCCGATCGGACGCTGATTGGCGCGGCAGTATTTCAAAATGGTCGAAAGCTGTGTGATATGCCGGTTGACCGTCGCAGGACTGAGCCCGACTTTCTCGGCCTGTCCAGAAGCCCGTAACCTCTGCCCACGTTCGAGAAGATCCGCGATCGAGAGTTCCGCATCTCGTTGGCTTTTGCCGTAAGACTTCGGCAAGTTCGAGAGATTCTGGACATAGGCGACGCAATGGGCGTGTTTGATCTCTCCCAGATCGTCAGTGCCCGCGATAGCGACCAGCATCTTGGAGACGGCCCGATGCTGACGCTGGGTCTTCTCGTCCCACGTCTTACCTTTGTGGCCGATGAGCTCTTCGACGATTTCTATGAGAGAATTTGTCTTTTCGGCAGAGGTCGTCTCAGTTTGATTGTCGTTACAATTTGAGCTTTCTTGGTTGAGAACCTCGGTGCCGATGGTGGCGTTCTCAACCGGGTTCCGACCTTCATTCACTGACGTAGTGCCAAGGGTTTCTGAGGCCTGCTCAGGCGCAGCGCTATCCGTTTGATGAGGAGGCGTCGGCGCGGCGGAGGTCTGGTCTCGCCTGCTAGGCACAGCATCTTGTTCGGAAGTCCGAAAGGATGCAGGCTCGGTTTGGCGAGCGTTAGATCTCTCATCATCGTCCATCGCCTGCTGCGACGGGGTAGGGACGTCGACTTCGAAGTTGCCCCATTCGAAGCTGTCGGCGCCGTCGAAGTCCGACTTGGCCCAGCCCAATGTGTCGCGGGGTACTTCGCCCTTTGCACGCATCGCTGAGAGATTGGCCCAGGCTTCCCGTGGATCTGCACGCGCCTCGGCATAGGTTGAGGCGAACTCGCGTGAAACATGGCTGGAGAGCGCCGCGAGGCCACGGAGGCAGCGATTGAGGCCAGCTTCCGTCAAAGGCTCGTTCATGCTGGTCAGCATCGTCTGTAGATAAGAGCGCGGTGGCGTGAGCCGACCAGTCTCGTCCGGGCGACCGAGATCGCGCAGGTAACCGTTCTCGATGCGCCGTCGGATGGCTCCGCGCTCCGTCAGGCTAAAGCCTTCCCGCTTCAGGCGGGCATCGAGTTTGCTGTCGTACCCCGCTTCGAAGCCTTCCTCGGCCGCTAGTGCCTGAAGGCGTCCAAAGATCCGATACTCCCGTTCCCGTTTCACCATGAGCGAGGACCAGTCGCCGATGAGAGGCGCGCGCGGTGGATTGAGGTCACGCTGCAAGCGTGCAATCCGCGCGCTTCGCTCCCGATCGACGAAGGCGCGGAGGTGGTCGCGGATTTGAGTCGCTGTTTGCATGGCGGGGTCATCCCGGACGCGGAGGCTTTCCGCGTTGAGCCCCCAGCCAAGTGTGCGAGCACCTGCCGGGTCGGTAGTGCCTAGGCTCAGAGCGACCGTGGTGGACTTCCCCCTAAACGGGGCACCAGAGGGTCGTGTCCGCTCATCGCAACGGAATCGCCTTCGCCACCAGTATACCGCCCCGCGGCGGAACACGTTAGAACAAATCGTCAACGGCCTGCCCCTGTGGACAAGCGCGTGCAACAGCTCTGCGTACAATCGGTATGGCCGCCGAAGCGGCCGAGAGCCGAATGCAATCAGATCAATGACTTAGCGGAGGTTTGGCTGGGGCGCCAGGATTCGAACCTGGGAATGGCGGTACCAAAAACCGCTGCCTTACCACTTGGCGACGCCCCAAGGACCGGCGATCCTCTAGACGGCCATCCCCGCTCTGGCAAGCCTTCTCTCAAGGCGGAACCGGCCGACCGTTCCAGGCGAAGATCCTCCCGCTCTCGGCCGGTGTCAGGCCATCAAGAACGGCGAGAAGATGCGCCGCTGCGGCCTCCGGTGTCACTGTGTCGGGACTGTCGGCATCGGGGCGGAATGGATGCGAGAGCGCCGTACGCACCGTGCCCGGATGCAGGCCCGCCACGATCGCCTCCGGGTGGGTGCGGGCCATTTCGATCGCGAGCGTGCGCAGGATCTGATTGAGCGCCGCTTTCGAGGCGCGGTAGCCGTACCAGCCACCCAGCCGGTTGTCGCCAATGGAGCCGACCCGCGCCGAAAGCGCCGCGAAGACGCTGCGGCCCGTGCGAGGCATCAGCGGCACAATGTGCTTGGCCACCAGGGCCGGGCCGGTCGTGTTCACCGCGAAAAGCTGGGCCAGCGCAGCCGGGTCGAGGGCTTTCAACGCCTTTTCTGGTGTGACACCGGGGCCATGCAGGAGGCCGGTCGCGACGAGGGTGAGGCTCACCGGACTGCTCTCGGCCACACGGCCCGCCGCCGCCCGGATGCTCTCCTCGTCGGTCACGTCGATTTGGCCCGCAACCGCGCCGCCTCCGACGTCCGCTCCCGATCGCGACAGGGCGAAGACCGGCTGATGGGCGCCGGCCGCGACGATGCGCTCGACCAGCGCGCGGCCGATCCCGCCGGAGGCTCCCACGATGACCGCGCTCGTCATGCCGTCCCTGTCGGACGACGCATTAACCTTTCGTCAACCATCGTGGACCCAGGCTTCCCGTGGAGGTTCGAGAGCATGGTCAAACATCGGAACTTCGACGCGCTGAGCGAAGCGCAATTGGCCGTCGGGCGCATCTCGCCGCGCCGTGTCGCGGGGCTCGCTTGCTTCCGGCCCATGGAGGCGCGCCCCGTCGCGGAACTGCTTGACGCGATCCAGCACGTCGCCGAGGCGGCGACCGGAGAGCGGAGCTTCCTCCACCTCGCGAAATCCGCCGCCAAGGACGACCCGTCGCACTGATCTGGGCCGTTCATGCGGCCGGGCGCGCACGCGCCGGGGATGAGGGACGGCCCGTTTGGCGCCACGTGCGCCAGGGTTCGAGGTTCGACAGGGCCATCCGTCGTGCGCCGAGGCGCACGAGCACGAGGGCGACGCCGATGAAGGGCGACGCCACGATCAGAGCGGAAATCAACGGCGCGCCGCTCAAGGCGGCGATGATCTTCACCAGCGCGTCCAGCCCGAGGAAGAAGATCGCGATCGCGAGGATCGGGATCGTTCCGACGATCCCCGCCAGCCGGAGCCAAGTCCGCAGGGTCGCGTCGGTCTCGATTCGCGCAAGCCGCAGCAGCTGACCGACATGATCCGCGCTGTCGCGCAGGGCCGAGGCCAGGAGGTGCTGCAGCGGAACGGTCTGACGCATCGGGGCCCTCGGCCAGCCCGACAGGATGCCGCCGGGCACGGCGCCAACGGCATCCGCGCCCGGTGGTTCCGCGCGCCAAGGAATGCCGCCTCAGCTCCGCTTGCTGATGACGTGCTTCAGGATCAGCAGGCCCAACACCATGCAGGTGAGGGCGAACATGATCACGTAGAGATAATCGACCTGCAGGCCTACCGAGGGGTAATAGGCCGACCTCATCCACTCGGCGAGCTGAAGCGCCGGATTGTATTTCATCCAGTAATAGATCTTCTCGGGCAAGAAGCTCGGCATGAACATCACCCCACTGGCGACGTACATGAGGATGTTGAACAGCGCGTAGCCGACCAGCCATCCGGGAAAGAATCCCACGATCGCAACGTTGACCACGCCAACGCCGATCCCCAACAAGATGGATGCGAGATAGGCAAAGACTGCAATGGAACTGTTTACCGGGCGGGGGTCGGTGCCCAAGGCGGTCAACACGGCGACAATAACCAGAAGGCCGAGGAAGCCCGTGACGATCTCCACGAGCACACGCGCCAGGATCAGGTCGAAAAGCTTCACCTGCGGGTAGTAGGTGAGGGGCCTGTTGACCATTGTCGCCTTCATCACCTCGCGGGAGATGTATTGGAAGATCAGGACGGGGACCGCGCCCGTGGCGAAGAACAGTGGCGCACTACTGCCGACGGGCGCCGGCAAATGCTGGAACGTGTAGATGCCGATCAGCATGAAGACGTGGACGCAGGGCCACATCACCACGATGCCGTAGCCCCACAGGGTGCCCCCGAAGCGGGTGCGCATGTCGCGCAGCATCAGGGCGTGGAGGACGTGCAGGTAGGATTCCAGCGGGCTGAGCCGGTCTCCCTCGCGCACGCTCGTCGTCAGGCCTATCGCCATCGCCCTCAGGGTCCCGTCTCTCGGCCGCTGACCCAGCGCGGCCGGTGCGGGAGGACATGGCGGGGGAAAGCGACGAAACTACGTCGCCGTCGCGCTCCGGGTCCGAGGGGGGAGGGGGCTCAGAGCATCCCGCCGAAGCCGGTGCGCTCGACCTGGCTGCGCTGCTCGGCGTAACGCTGGGCGACCGAGCGGGTGAGGGCGCGGCCGATCCGGCCCGCGAGGCCGCAGGCGACGGTCTTGGCGATCTGGGTCATGAGAACCTCCGGCGGCGGGCCCTGTCGGCCCGTGATGGTGCGTTGCAGCATCATGGCGGAATAGGGTGGCGGCCAGGAGCGCAAATTCAATCTATCCGCCCCGCGCTGCCTGCATTGGCGGGGGGTTGAATAAGGGTGCGGCGCAACACCAGCCGGTCAGGACGCTGGCTGTCGCTTGGAATGTCTGCGTCGTATTAGCCATACGGGTGGATCAATTGGTATAATATTGCTCCACAAATTTTGTAATCGCCGCCTCAAATTGCCGAAATAAATTATTTTATGAGCGGTTTTGCGGCATGAACTGCAGCAAATCGCCTGAAGGCTCGGGGAGCCGGGATCTGGAATTTTAAGTTTTATGCCTCAAGGATAAATCAACCAGGAGTAGGGGGCGGTCCGGTGATATTTAGACGCGCAAAGTCCAATGATTCACAATCGGTGATGGATGCTCTCGATCGCTCGATGGCCGTCATCGAATTCGGGATGGACGGCACGATCCTAACGGCGAATGCCAACTTCCTGCGCGTGGTCGGCTACGATCTCACCGAGCTGAAGGGCCGCCACCACCGCGTCTTCATGGAAGAGAGCGTGGCCGCCTCGCCCGACTACGAGACGTTCTGGGTGAAGCTCCGCGCGGGCGAGTTCGTCTCCGGCGAATTCATGCGTCTCGACAAGATGAAGCGCCGGGTCTGGCTGGAGGCGAGCTACAACCCCGTCCTCGATCAGGACGGCAAACCGTTCAAGGTCATCAAGGTCGCGGCCGACATCACGGCCAAGAAGAACGAGGTCAGCCGCCTGCTGACCATGATCGACGACATGCCGGTGGCGGTGATGACCGCCGACATCAACGACGAGTTCAAGATCAACTACCTCAACCGGACGTCCACCAAGACCCTCGGCACCATCGAGCAGCATCTGCCGGTGAAGGTCGCCGACATGATCGGCCGGTCCTTCGACATCTTCCACAAGAACCCGCACCACCAGCGCAACATGCTGGCCGATGCGAGCCGCCTGCCGCACCGGACGCGGATCCGGGTCGGGCCGGAAACCCTCGATCTGCAGGTCTCGGCGATCAAGGATCCCGAGGGAAGATACCTCGGCCCGATGCTGACCTGGGCGGTCGTGACGGCGCAGGTCGCCATGGCGTCCGAGGTGACGCGGGTGGTCGAGGCCCTGGGCCGGGCCATCGACGAGATGCGCCAGTCGGTCGAGGGGCTGAACCATTCCGCCGACGAGGCGAGCGGGCTCGCCGCCACGGTGGCCGCCAGTTCGGAGGAGATGGCCAGCACCGTCAAGGAGATCTCCGGCCAGGTCGGGCGGGTCTCGGAGCGGGCGAACCAGATCGCCGATCAGGCGGGCGCCACCGACAGGACCGTGCGGGCGCTGGCGGAGACGACCGGCAAGGTCGATTCCGTGGTGGCGATGATCAAGTCGATCGCCGACCAGACGAACCTGCTGGCCCTTAACGCGACCATCGAGGCGGCGCGGGCGGGCGAGGCCGGGCGCGGCTTCGCCGTGGTGGCCGCCGAGGTGAAGGAACTCGCGGGCCAGACGGCGCGGGCCACCGACGACATCACCCAGCAGATCCACGCCATCCAGTCGGCCACCGGCGAGGCGGTCTCGGCCATCGGCACGATCACCGGGGCCGTGGAGGAATTGTCGCGGCTCACCCTGGCCATCGCGGGCGCGGTGGAGCAGCAGGCGGCCTCGACCCAGGAGATGACCGTGAACATCTCGGGCGTCTCGACGGCGGCCGAGGGGACGGGGTCGCTGGCCGAGAAGGTCCGGGAGATCTCCGAGCGCCTTGCCGAGCATTCGGGCAGCCTCGGCGCCAGCATGCAGACCTTCCTGAAGGCGAGCTGAGGGGCGGGCGCTCAGCGGAGCCGCCGCGCCGCCCAATCGGCCCTCTGCCGCGCCTGCCATTGCGTCGGCGTCAGGCCGAGTTCCACCCGGAACGCCGCTCGGAGGGCGTGGGCATCGGGGAAGCCGGAGCGCGGCGCGATGTCATCGAGCCCCCGCGCCCCGTCCGCGAGCAGATCCTGCGCGCGGGCGAGGCGGGCGCGCCGAAGCCAATCCCCGAGGCTTCCACCCGTCCGTGCCCGGATGTGGCGCGTGAGGCTGCGGCGGCTCAAGCCGACGCCTGCGGCGAGTTCGTCCAGCGGGGCCGGCGCGCATGGGTCTGCCCAGAGGGCTTCCAGGAGCGCGCTCACCCGGCGATCCGCCGAGGTGCCGGGGCTCGGCCGGGCGATCACCTGTGGTTGGGGGCCCGCCCGTAGGGGAGCGACGACGAGATGGCGGGCGACGCGGTTCGCCTCGCCCGCTCCGGAGAGCCGGGCCAGCAGGTGCAGGCAGCAATCGAGGCCGGAGGCAATCCCGGCGGAGGTGAGCACCGCTCCCTGGTCCACGAACAGGGCGTCCGGATCGACCGCGACCCGGGGAAAGCGGGCCGCGAACGTGTCGGCGTGAGCCCAATGCGTCGTCGCCCGCCGCCCGTCGAGCAGCCCGGCCTCCGCGACGCCGAAGGCCCCGAGGCAGAGGCCGACGACCACGGCGCCCCGCCGATGCGCGGTGCGTAGCGTATCGACCAGGTCGACGGTCACCGGCTCCCTGGCGTCTCGCCAACCGGGCAGGATCACGACATCCGCCTCGGCAGCGGCCCGGAGCGGGGAGGGCGCCTCGACAGTAAGGATCCCGGCGCTGAAGCGCGGCGTCGCCGCGCAGACCTCCACCCGGTTGCCGCCGGTGAGGAAGGGTTCTCCGAACACCGCCAGCGGCGTCGAGAGCATGAAGGGGCTGATTCCCTCGAAGGCGAGGACGGCCAAACGCATTGGCCCGATCTATACGAACAATGTCCATCGGGCCAATCGCGGCATCGCCGGACGACGGGCAATGAGGGGGGCGACCCGGAGAACCCCGATGACCCGCACGCTCCTCGTGATCGATGTTCAGAACGACTATTTCGACGGGGGCGTCGTGCCCCTCTGGCAGGCGCTGGAGACAGAGGCGCGCATCCGCGACGGGATCGGCCGGGCACGGGCCCATGGGGACCGGATCGTCCTCGTCCGCCACGTTTCCGCAACCGCGACGGGCCTCTTCGCCCCGGATTCGGAGGGCGCCGCGATCCGCCCGTCCATCCTCGCCGCCGCCGGCGACGCGCCCGTGGTGGTGAAGCACCACGCCGACGCCTTCCAGGAGACCGGTCTCGCCGCCCATCTGGCAGGTACGGACACGCTCCTGGTCTGCGGGATGATGACCCAGAACTGCGTGGTGTTCACGGCCCTGTCGCCGTCGGCCGGCGGCTTGCGGGTGCGCGTGGTCGGCGACCTCTGCACGGCGCCGTCCGAGGCTGTCCACCGCTTCGCCGTTTCGGCATTGCGCTCGAAGGGGCTGCTCACGGATCTGGAAGAGGTCTGGGGGTGATCCGGCGCTCCTCGAAGTCTGGCCGGAAAGGTCCGTGCCCTTCGGTCGCGGAGCGGGTGTCGGCCGCCCCTCAGGCGAAGGGGAACGCGGCCTCCGCGAGATACGGCCCGCCGCCGGTCGATTCGCGGGCCGAGTAGACCGTCACCCGGTCGGCGGTGAAGGTCAGGGGCGTGAAGACCGGGGCTTGCGACAGGTACATCGCCACGGCCTCGGGGCTCGCCTCCCGCCGCAGCCGGGCGAGGGTGACGTGCGGGGTGAACTTGCGCGTCTCCGGCGCGAGGCCCGCCCGGCGGGCGAAACGCTCCTGCTCGGCCTGCAGGTCGGCGAGGTCAGCGGTGGGGTGGATCGCGGCGTAGAGCGCGCGGGGCTTCCCCCCGCCGAAGGCCCCGAGCCCGTCGAGGGTCACGGTGAGCGGCCCGCGCACCCGCGTTTCGGCGAGACAATCCAGGAAATCCTCCGCGACCGGGCGCTCGACATCGCCGAGGAAGCGCAACGTCACGTGGAAGTCGGCGGGCTCGACCCAGCGGGCGCCTGGGAGCCCGCCCCGGTAGACGGCAAGCGCCTCGGCGATCTCCGGCGGCACGGCCAGCGCGGTGAACAGGCGCGGCATCAGCGGGTCGCCTCGGCCGGCAGGCTGTCGAGGAAGCGCTCGACGGTCGGCAGCATCCGCGCGGCGATGGCCTCGACGCCCTTCACGTTCGGATGCAGCCCGTCATCGAGGTGCAGGCCGGCATCGCCGACGATCCCGTCGAGGAAGAACGGGTAGAGCATCACGCCGTATTGCCGGGCGAGGTCGGGGAAGATCGCGTCGAACTTCCCCCGGTAATCGGGGCCGAGATTGGGCGCCGCCTGCATCCCGGCCAGCAGCACGGGGATGTGGCGGGCCTTCAGGGCGTCGAGCATCGCCGTCAGGTTGCGCCTGGCGACGGCGGGGTCGGTGCCGCGCAGCATGTCGTTGGCGCCGAGTTCGAGGATCACCCCGTCCGTGCCGTCCGGCACCGACCAGTCGAGCCGGTCGAGCCCGCCCGTCGTGGTGTCGCCGGAGACGCCCGCGTTGGCGATTTTCACGTCCCGGCCCTGGGCCTTCAGCATCCGTTCCAGCACGGCGGGGAAGGCGGCGTCGGCCGGCAGCCGGTAGCCGGCGGTGAGGCTGTCGCCGAAGGCCACCAGCTTGAGCGGGCGGGGGGCGGCGTGGGCGGGGGCGGCGGCGAAGATCAGGCTCATCAGTGCGGCAATCGCGGCGAAGACGGGGAATCGGCGGCGCCTGTCATGGCGGAGCCGCAATGCATCACCCATATCGCGCCGCAACCCAATCCGGCGCGGAGCCGTGCGTGTCATGCTCGTCATCGCCCACAGATCGGACACACCATGAGCGACGGCAAGGCACCCGCCCCTCCGGCGATCAGCCTCGACGGCATCGATCTCAGTCTCGGGCGGGGGCCCGCCCGCGTCCATGTGCTGCGGGGCATCTCCCTGTCGGTGGGGCGGGGCGAGGCGGTGGGGCTCGTCGGGCCGTCGGGCTCGGGCAAGTCGACGCTGCTCATGGTGATGGCCGGGCTGGAACGGCCGGATTCCGGCCGGGTGCTGGTGGAGGACACCGACCTCGTGCGCCTCGATGAGGATGCGCTCGCCCGCTTCCGGGGGCGGCGGATCGGCATCGTGTTCCAATCCTTCCACCTCGTGCCGACCATGACGGCCCTGGAGAACGTGGCCCTCCCGCTGGAACTCGCCGACCGGCCCGGCGCCCACGAGCGCGCCCGCGCCGAATTGGAGGCGGTCGGCCTCGGGCACCGGCTGCACCATTACCCGGCGCAACTCTCGGGCGGCGAGCAGCAGCGCGTCGCCATCGCCCGCGCGGTGGCGCCCGATCCGGCGATCCTGGTCGCCGACGAGCCCACCGGTAACCTCGACGAGACGACCGGCCGGCAGATCGTGGACCTGCTGTTCCGCCTCAAGCGCGACCGGGGGGCGACCCTGGTCCTCGTGACCCACGACAACGGCCTCGCCCGCCTCTGCGACCGCACGGTGCGCCTGCGCTCGGGGGTGGTCGAGGAGGCGGTGGCGGCGTGAGGCTATCGGACCAACCCCTCCGTCATCCCGGGGCCGCGCAGCGGAGCCCGGGATCCAGAGCCGCCGACATCGCCGGACCTTGCGCCTTCGGCGTGTCTGGATCCCGGGCTCGCCTGCGGCGCCCCGGGATGACGGCGGAGGCCGAAGATGGGGTGCGAATGACTGGTCGGACATCATGCACGGCACCCTGACCCACCCCGATCCCGCCCCCCGCCGCAGCCCCCTCATCCTGCGCCTCGCGCTGCGCGAATTGCGTGGCGGGCTGTCCGGCTTCGGCGTGTTCCTCGCCTGCATCGCGCTGGGCGTCGCGGCCATCGCGGGCATCGCCTCGGTGTCGCGCTCCCTGTCGGACGGGCTCGGGCGCGAGGGCCGGCGGATCATCGGCGGCGATCTCAGCTATAGCCTCATCAACCGCGAGGCGACGGAGGCGGAGCGGGCCACCCTCGCCCGCGAGGGTACGCTCGACGTCGTGGCGGCGCTCCGCGCCATGGCGGTGGCACCGGGCGGCGACGCGACCCTGGTGGAACTCAAGGCCGTCGACCCCGCGACCTACCCGGCCGCCGGAGACCTCGTCACCGAGCCCTCAGGCAAGCTGGCGGACCTCCTCGCCGACAGGGACGGCGTGCCCGGAGCCCTCGCCGACCCCGCGCTCCTCACCCGCCTCGACCTCAAGCCCGGCGACCGGATCACCCTGGCCGGCCACCCGCTGGTGCTGCGCGGGACGATCCTCTCCGAGCCCGACAAGATCGCGGGCGGCATCGGCTTCGGGCCCCGGCTGATCGTGTCGCAGGCGGCGCTCCGCGGCACCGGCCTCGTCCAGCCCGGCAGCCTCAGCCGGTGGAGCTACCGGGTGCAATTGCCGCCGGGCGCCGCCCTCGATCCGGTGGAGGCGCGGGTGCGCCAGGCGGCGCCGGAGGCCGGCTGGCAGGTCCGCAGCCGCGCCAACGCCGATCCCCGCTTCGCCCAGAGCATTGAGCGCTTCACGCAGTTCCTGACGCTCGTCGGCCTCACCGCGCTGATCGTCGGCGGGGTCGGGGTGGCCAACGCCGTCCACGCCTTCGTGGAGCGCAAGAGCGGCTCCATCGCCACGCTGAAGAGCATCGGTGCGCCGGGCTCCACCGTGGTCGGCCTGTACCTGACGCAGGTCATGCTCATCGCCGGCCTCGGCACGCTGATCGGCCTCGCCGCCGGGGCGAGCCTGCCCTTCCTCGTGGACGCGCTGTTTTCCGACAGCCTGCCCCTGCCCCTGAACCCGTCGCTCGCCCCCGGCGAGTTGGCGCTCGCCGCCGCCTACGGCCTCCTGACCGCCTTCGCCTTCGCGATCACGCCGCTCGGCCGCGCCCACGACGTGCCGGTCTCGGGCCTGTTCCGCGACACGGTGGATCGCGCCCGCGTCGCCCCCCGGCGGCGCTACCGGATCTGGCTCGGCGCGGCGCTGGCGCTCCTCGTCGGCCTCTCGTTGGCGAGCGCCTTCGACCGGCGGGTGGCGCTGATCTTCATCGCGGCCGCCGGCATCGCCTTCGGGCTGCTGCACCTCGTCGCCCTCGGGCTGATGGCCGGCGCCAAGCGCCTGCCGCACCCGAAGCGGGCCGCGCCCCGGATGGCGCTGGCGAACCTGTACCGGCCGGGCGCCCTGACGCCGACCATCGTGCTGTCGCTGGGGCTGGGCGTGACGCTCCTCGTGGCGCTGAGCCTCATCGACGCCAATGTCAGCCGCACGATCAGCGCGACGCTGCCCGCCAAGGCGCCGAACCTGTTCTTCCTCGACATCCCCTCCCGCGAGGCCGCCCGGTTCCGGGACTATCTCCACGCGGAGGCCCCCGCCGCGAAGATCGAGGACGTGCCGATGATGCGCGGGCGCATCGTCGCCCTGAACGGCGTGCCGGTGCGCCAGATCCGCCCGCCGGAGGACGCCGCCTGGGTGCTCGACGGGGATCGCGGCCTCACCTACGCCGATTCGGTGCCGGAGGGCACGAAGGTGGAGGAGGGGCGCTGGTGGGACGCCGGGGAGGGCGCCGGCCACCTCGTCTCCTTCGAGGGCGACCTCGCCCGGCTGCTCGGCCTCAAGGTCGGCGACAGCGTCACCGTCAACGTGCTGGGCCGCGACGTCACCGCGACGATCTTCAACCTGCGCAAGGTCGAGTGGCGCAACCTCGGCATCAACTTCGTGATGGTCTTCTCGCCCGGCACCTTCAAGGGCGCGCCGCATTCGGACCTCGCCACCCTCAGCCTGCCCGGCGGCACCGACGCGGGTCTCGAGAACCGCATCCTGCGCGGCGTCGCCAAGGAGTTCCCCTCCGTCACCTCCGTGCGGGTGAAGGACGCCCTCGACGCGGTGGGCGACCTCGTGGGGCGCCTCGTCCTGGCGATCCGGGGGGCGAGCGGCGTGGCGATCCTCGCGAGCCTCCTCGTCCTCGGCGGGGCGGTGGCGGCGGGCCACCGGGCGCGGCTCTACGACGCCGTGGTGCTGAAGGTGCTCGGCGCCAGCCGGACGCGGCTGCTCTCGGCCTATGCCCTTGAATACGCGGCGCTCGGCCTCGCCACGGCCGTGTTCGGGCTGATCGCCGGGAGCCTCGCCGGCTGGGTCATCGTCGCCAAGGTGATGCACCTCGACTTCCGCCTCGACCTCTCGGGGGCGCTGCTCGCGGCCGGGGCGGCGGTGCTGCTGGCGGTGCTCCTCGGGCTCGCCGGCACCGCGCGGATCCTTGGCCAGAAGCCCGCACCGTACCTGCGCGAGTTATAAGGATCGCGTGAACCGCTCTACCAGTCGTCTTGCGGTCGATCTGATCGACCACGGGTTTTAATCCCCGGCGACATGGACAAATTTACATGCGTGCGGTGCCGAAAACCGCTTCCGAAACCTCGGCCGGGCCTTGTGCGCCGGGGCGTCCCGCAACATATTCTGGGACGAGGCGCCATCCGGCGCCAGAGGTCCTGCGTGGGCCTCGCCCGAAACACCACGCTGAGAGAGCCTCCGCAAGGAAACTCCCATGGCATTCGAAAACAGCCCCTTCCGGTACGGCCAGCAGCAACAGCCGGCCGGCTATGCGGGGACCCAGGTCGAAGTCGACCAGGGCCTGCGCTCCTTCATGCTCGGCGTCTACAACAACATGATCGTGGGGCTCGGGATTTCCGGCCTCGTGGCGCTGGGTCTCAACATGGCGTCTGTCGCGGCCTACCAGGGCACGCGGCCGGTGCTCACGCCCTTCGGCGCGATGCTCTACACCAGCCCCCTCAAGTGGCTGCTGATGCTGGCGCCGCTGGCCTTCATCTTCGTCTTCTCGTTCCGCATGGACCGCATGTCGGCCTCCTCGGCGCGGACGATGTTCTTCGCCTTCGCGGCGGTGATGGGCGCCTCGATGTCCACCCTCCTCCTCGTGTTCACGGGGGCGAGCGTGGTGCAGGTGTTCTTCATCACGGCGGCGGCCTTCGGCGGCCTGAGCCTCTACGGCTACACGACCAGCCGTAGCCTGTCGGGCATGGGATCGTTCCTGATGATGGGCCTCATCGGCATCATCATCGCCTCGCTGGTGAACATCTTCCTCGCCTCGTCGGCGATGCAGTTCGCGATCTCGGTGCTCGGCGTGCTGATCTTCGCGGGTCTGACCGCCTACGACACCCAGAAGCTCAAGGAGATGTATCTCTACGGCGGCTTCGACGGTGAGATGGCGGCCAAGATGTCGGTGAACGGCGCCCTGACGCTCTACCTCGACTTCATCAACATGTTCCAGTTCCTGCTCTCGCTGGTCGGCGACCGCCGCTAAGCGAACGGACGGAACGAAGAGGCCCCGGCGGGAGACCGCCGGGGCCTCTTCGTTTAAGCTCGGCGCCTGGGATTCTCCGACCGAGCGAGATCATGGGTGCGTTCACCGGCCTCTCCGCCTTCCCGATCACCCCCTGCGATGCCGAGGGGCGGCTCGATGCCGGGCACCTGCGCCGGCTCCTCGCGCCGCTGGTCGAGGCGGGGGTCGATTCGATCGGGCTTCTCGGGAGCACCGGCACCTACGCCTACCTCACCCGCGAGGAACGCCGCCGCACCGTGACCGTGGCCGCCGAGGCGGTGGCCGGGCGCGTGCCGCTTCTCGTGGGGATCGGGGCCCTGCGCACCGACGAGGCGATCCGCCTCGCCCGCGATGCCAAGGCGGCCGGCGCCCATGCGGGGCTGCTCGCCCCCGTCTCCTACACGCCGCTCACCGAGGACGAGGTCTTCGCCCATTTCGCCGCCGTGGCGGAGGAAGGGGGGCTGCCGCTGGTCATCTACGACAACCCCGCCACCACCCATTTCCGCTTCACGCCGGCCCTGATCGGCCGCCTCGCCCGCCTGCCGGGGGTGGTGGCCGCCAAGTGCCCCGGCCCCCCGCCGGAGGAGGCCGCGCAGACGCTCGCGCGCCTGCGGGAGGCCGTGCCGGAGGGCTTCCCCCTCGGCTTCAGCGGCGATTGGAACGCGACGGAGGCGCTGATCGCGGGCGGGGGCGCGTGGTACAGCGTCGCCGCCGGCCTGTATCCGGAGCCCTGCCTCGCCATCGTCCGCGCCGTTCAGGCCGGGGACGCGGCCCGCGCCCGTGCCCTCGACAAGGCGATGGCGCCCCTCTGGGACCTGTTCAAGGCCCACTCGTCCCTGCGGATCGTGCACGCGCTCGCCGGGGCGGTGCCGCCGCGCCCGATCCTGCCCCTGCCGGAGGAGGTGAGAGCGCGGGCGCTGGCGGCCGTCACACCGCCCGAGGGCCGGGCTCCAGCACCGCGATGACGCGGGCGAGGTCGGTGCCCCGCTTGAGCACCCGCCCGTCGGCGGCGATCACCGCGTAGGCGCCCTGACGGCGGGCGAGCTTCGGATCCTTCTCGATCCGGTAGAGGGGCATCTCCGAGGCGCGGCGGTAGATCGAGAACACCGCCTTGTCCCGCCGGAAGTCGAGGGCGTAATCGCGCCACTCGCCCTGGGCGACCTGCCGGCCGTACAGGTTGAAGATCACCCGCAATTCGTCGCGCTGGAAGGCGATCTGCGGGGGCTCCGCACGGGACGGGAAGGGGATGACATGCCCTGCCGGCTCGTCGGGCCGCGACCCGGCACCTGTCCATTCGCTCATCGTCGCTCCTGGCGCGCTGTCCTTAGCCGGGATGATGGTCCCCGCACGGGCCGCCCGCAAGGGGAGGCAGCGCAGGCCCGGCGCTGACAGACGCGTGATGCGCGAGACACATCCAAGCGACAATTTCCACGCTTTCGCCCCATTGGCGCCTTTCGCGGGCCGTGTTGCAGCCCGACAACATGCTTCGAACCTCGCCGGGTCCTGCCCGGCCGTCTGCCGAACCCGTGCTCCCCAGCCTCGGCCGACGTCCATTACGGTGTGAGCCGGCACTCCGAGGTTTCGAGACCCAAGGGACTTGAGGCCGCCCCTCGCGGGCGGCCTCTTTTTGCTTTTGCCGTCCGCGCCTCCGACAGGATATGCCCCTGGCGTGACCACGGACCCGCCCGCCTTCGACGATGCCTTCGCGCATCGCCTCGACACCCTCTTCGCGTGGCGCCGGGACGTGCGCCGCTTCCGCCCCGATCCGCTGGACGAGGCGGCCCTGCGCGCCTGCGTCGCGGCGGCCCACCGGGCGCCCTCCGTGGGCAACAGCCGGCCCTGGCGCTTCGTGCGCGTCTCGGACCCGGCCCGGCGGGCGGCGGTGGCGGAGAGCTTCGGCCGCTGCAACGCGCAGGCCGCCGCCGCCTACGGCGACGAGCGCGCCGCCCGCTACCGGGCGCTCAAGCTCGCCGGGCTGAACGAGGCCCCGGTCCACCTCGCCGTCTTCTGCGACGGCGAGACCGGCGCGGGCCTCGGCCTGGGGCGGGCGACGATGCCCGAGACGCTGGCCTATTCGGTGGTGGGCGCGGTGCAATGCCTGTGGCTCGCCGCCCGCGCCCGGGGCATCGGCCTCGGCTGGGTCTCGATCCTCGATCCCTGTGCGGTGACGGGGATCCTCGACGTGCCGCCCGGCTGGCATCTCGTCGCCTATCTCTGCCTCGGCCTGCCGCAGGAGGAGCATCCCGACCCGGAGCTCGAACGCCACGGCTGGCAGGAGGAGGACCGCAGGGGCGCGGAACTCTACGAGCGGTGAGCGTGAATCGTCCCTCTGCGTAATACTCCGCATTTACGATGAGTTTTCACCGATCTTCTTTACCGTCGCCTCGACTTTCAGTGGTTCCGGCCGGATCAACCATAGCTTTTGCTGGAACGGCGCCGCGTAGCCGTGAATTGATCGCCCGCATACACTCACGCTTGAGAGGTCGCGTTCATGTCGGGTCGGGTGTCGGTTGTGATGGGATTGGCCGCCCTGCTCGCGGCGGGGTCGGCCTCGGCGCGGGAGGTGGTGCCCTTCGGCGAGGGCTCGGCGGGCACGATCGTGATCAGCGTGTCGCAGCGCAAGCTCTACCTCGTGAACGGGGACGGCACGGCGATCCGCTACCCCGTGGCGGTGGGCAAGCCGGGCAAGCAATGGTTCGGCACGGCGCAGATCGACGGCAAGTACGTCGCCCCGGCGTGGTCGCCCCCGTGGGAGGTGAAGCGCGACAACCCCCGCCTGCCGAACGTCATCGCCGGAGGCTCGCCGCACAATCCGATGGGCGCCGCCGCGATGACCCTGGCCGGCGGCCAATACGCGATCCACGGCACGAACCGCCCGAGCTCCATCGGCACCTGGGCGTCCTATGGCTGCATCCGCATGTACAATCAGGACGTGGTCGACCTGTACCAGCGGGTCGATGTCGGCACGCCGGTGCTCATGACGCACTGACAGGCGTCCGGGCGTCGGTCCCAGTCTGTCTATGTCCCCCGGCCGCGATGAACGTCGGCGAGCCCGTCTTGGGGACGAGGCTCGCCGTCAGCGCATGGGTGGGGCTCCGCGTCGCCGGAGCCCGGCGCTTCGCGTGAGGCGCGCCTACTTCGCCGGGGGTGAGGTCGCCTCGACGGCGGTGAAGGTCTCGAGGATGCGGTAGGTGTGCTCCGCCCCGGCCGGGACGAGGTAGGAATCGCCGGGGGCCAGCGTCACCGTCTCGCCGCCGACGATCAATTCGGCGCGGCCGCTCACCACGTAGCCCACCGTCTCGTGCTCCGAGCGGGTCATGGGCTTGTCGGCGTTCGGCTCCTCGTTGCGCCACATCCGCATGCCGATGCGCTCGCCCTGGGCGAGGCCGATCTCCCCGTGCGGACCCGTCACCGCCTGCTTTGCCGAAACCGTCGTGACCATGGTTGCTCTCCCGTGAATGGCGGGGCAACCGGGGGTGATGCGGCCCTGTTCCGCGCGGGGGCCCGCGTCAGAAATCCACCGCCAGACCCTTCACCTCCCAATCCTCGTAGCGCACCGGCTCCAGGCCGCCCCGGCCCTGGCGCTCGGGGCGCGCCTGGATCGCGGCGGCGCGGGCGTCGATGGCGGCGCGGCGCTCGGCCGCCTCGGCCAAGGCGCGCTCGGCGGCGGGGGCAAGGACGCGCGGCGGGGCCGGCTCGGGGGTGGAATCGTCGCGACGGTCTTGCATCGAACTCGCTCGGGTGTGAGGTCGTGTCGGGATCGACAGGGTTTTCAAGGCTAGACGTGGCATCTCGGGGCAAGGTCCGCAACGCGGCGGAGAGTGAAACGGGTCAGGACGCGGCGGGGCTCGGCGCAAGGCGGGCGGCGGCGCTGGCCGTGGCCGACCTGATCGGGCAGGAGCGCCCCCCCGCCCTCGATGAGGCGCTGGCCGCCGCCCTGCGCGCCGAACGCCTCGAATCGGGCGACGCCGCCCTCGCGCGGGCCATCGCCCTAGCGACCTTCCGCCGCCTCGGCCAGATCCGCCGGGTGCTGGCCGACCGCCTCGACAAGGGCCTGCCCGTGGGCAAGCCGCGCCTGTTCTCGCTGCTGGCCACCGGCACGGCCCAGATCCTCGACCTCGCCGTGCCGGACCACGCCGCCGTCGACCTCGCGGTGCGCCTCGCCAAGGCCGACCACCGCACCGCCGGCTTCGCGGGCATGGTCAACGCGGTGCTGCGCCGGGTGGCGCGGGAGCGCGAGGCGATCCTCGCGGCGACCGAACCGCTGCGCGACAACACCCCCGACTGGCTCGCCCGCCGCTGGGTCTCGGCCTACGGGCCGGAGCGGGCCGCCGAGATCGCCCGCGCCCATCTCTCCAGCGCGCCCATCGACCTCACCCTGCGGAACGAGGGGGAGGGACAGGCCTGGGCGGAACGCCTCGGCGCCACCCTGCTGCCGACGGGCTCCCTGCGGATGCCGCCGGACGGGGCGGCGATCCCCGACCTGCCGGGCTTCGGCGAGGCCGCGTGGTGGGTGCAGGACGCCGCCGCCGCGATCCCCGCGCGCCTGCTCGGGGTCGGGGAGGGCGAGCGCGTGCTCGACCTCTGCGCCGCGCCGGGCGGCAAGACGATGCAGCTCGCGAGCCGGGGCGCGACCGTGACGGCGCTGGACCGCTCGGCCCCCCGCCTGGAGCGCCTTCGCGACAACCTCGCGCGCCTGGGCCTCACGGCTGAGATCGCCGTGGGCGATGCGACCGCCTACCAGGCCGAGCCCTTCGACGCGGTGCTCCTCGATGCGCCCTGCTCGGCCACGGGCACGATCCGCCGCCACCCCGACGTCGCCTGGACCAAGGACGAATCCGACATCGTCCGCCTCGCGCAGTTGCAGACCCGGCTCCTCGACCGGGCGGCGACGCTGGTGCGGCCGGGCGGGCGGCTCGTCTACTGCACCTGCTCCCTGGAGCGGGCCGAGGGCGAGGCGCAGATCGCCGCCTTCCTCGCCCGCAACACGCGATTCGCCCGCGTGCCGCTCCGGCCGGAGGAGGTCGGCGGCCGGGCCGACCTGATCGACGGGGAGGGCGACCTGCGCACCCTGCCGAGCCAGGGCCTCGACGGCTTCTTCGCGGGCCGGCTGGTCCACCAGGGCTGACCCGCATTCCCTCACGCCGCGAAACGGTCTAAACGGCCGGCCTCGCCGCGACACCCGACCACCCGCTTACCTGCCCCGTTCGCAGGAGTGAGCCAGGAGACAGACCATGCCCGTCCTGACCTTTCCCGATGGCAACACACGAGAGGTCGCCGCCGGCACCACCGGCCGCAGCGTGGTCGAGGGCATCGCGAAGTCGCTCGCCAAGCGCACCGTGGCCATGGCCCTCGACGGCACCGTCCGCGATCTCGATGACGGGATCGACCGGGACGCCCGGATCGAGTTCCTCGACCGCGCCGACCCCCGCGCCCTGGAACTGATCCGGCACGATTGCGCCCACGTGCTCGCCGAGGCGGTGCAGTCGCTTTGGCCGGAGACGCAGGTGACGATCGGCCCGGTCATCGAGAACGGCTTCTATTACGACTTCCACCGCGAGGCCCCGTTCACGCCGGAGGACTTTCCGGCGATCGAGGCGAAGATGCGCGAGATCATCGCGAAGGATGCTCCTTTCACCCGGGAGGTCTGGACTCGCGACGACGTCCGCAACCTGTTCGCCGGGAAGAAGGAAGGCTTCAAGGTCGAGTTGGTCGACGCCATCCCGCCGGGGGAGGATCTGAAGATCTACCGCCAGGGCGAGTGGTTCGACCTCTGCCGCGGCCCGCACATGACCTCGACGGGCAAGGTCGGCACGGCGTTCAAGCTGATGAAGGTCGCGGGCGCCTATTGGCGGGGCGATTCGAACAACCCGATGCTCACCCGCATCTACGGCACCGCCTGGGCCACGAAGGAAGACCTCGACGCCTACATCCACCGCCTGGAGGAGGCCGAGCGCCGCGACCACCGCCGGCTCGGCCGGGAGATGGACCTGTTCCACTTCCAGGAGGAGGGGCCGGGCGTCGTGTTCTGGCACGCCAAGGGCTGGACGATCTTCCAGGAGCTGATCGCCTACATGCGCCGCCGCCTGCGGGGCGACTATGCCGAGGTGAACGCGCCGCAGATCCTCGACAAGGCCCTGTGGGAGACCTCCGGCCACTGGGGCTGGTACCGCGAGAACATGTTCGCCGCGCAATCGGCGGGCGACGAGGCCGAGGACAAGCGCTGGTTCGCCCTCAAGCCGATGAACTGCCCCGGCCACGTCCAGATCTTCAAGCATGGGCTGAAGAGCTACCGCGATCTGCCTCTGCGGATGGCGGAATTCGGCGTGGTGCACCGCTACGAGCCGTCGGGCGCCATGCACGGGCTGATGCGGGTGCGCGGCTTCACCCAGGACGACGCGCACATCTTCTGCACCGAGGACCAGCTCGCCGACGAGTGCCTGAAGATCAACGACCTGATCCTCTCGACCTATGCCGATTTCGGCTTCGGCGAGATCGTCGTGAAGCTCTCGACCCGGCCGGAGAAGCGCGTCGGCTCGGACGCCCTGTGGGACCACGCCGAGGGCGTGATGACGCAGGTTCTGGCGCAGATCGAGGAGCAGTCGGGCGGGCGGATCAAGACCGCCGTGAACCCCGGCGAGGGCGCCTTCTACGGGCCGAAATTCGAATACGTCCTGCGCGACGCCATCGGCCGCGACTGGCAATGCGGGACGACGCAGGTGGACTTCAACCTGCCCGAGCGGTTCGGCGCGTTCTACGTCGATGCGGACGGGCAGAAGAAGCCGCCGGTCATGGTCCACCGGGCGATCTGCGGCTCGATGGAGCGGTTCACAGGCATCCTGATCGAGCATTTCGCGGGGCATTTCCCGCTCTGGCTCGCCCCGGTGCAGGTGGTGGTCGCCACCATCACCGGCGAGGCCGACGCCTACGCCGCCAAGGTCGTGCGGGCGCTGGAGAAGGCGGGCCTGCGGGTCGATGCGGACCTGAGAAACGAAAAAATCAACTACAAGGTCCGCGAGCATTCCCTGGCGAAGGTGCCGGTGCTGCTGGCGCTGGGCAAGCGCGAGGCGGAGGAGGGCACGGTCTCGATCCGCCGGCTCGGCAGCCAGCAGACTCGGACCCTGCCGCTCGGCGAGGCCGTGGCGAGCTTCGTGGAGGAGGCCACCAGCCCCGACCGGCGCCGCGCCGACGCGGTGGCCGAGACCGTCCTGAGCAGCGAAACGGTGCTCGATTCGCACCACGGGGAGGCTCCGGTCCCTTGAGGCCGGGCCACCCTAAGGTTCCGTCCTGCCCCAAAACAGGCTAGGGCAACCGGCGATGACCCGTATAGCCCTCTATGCCGGCTCGTTCGATCCGGTCACGAACGGCCATCTCGACGTCGTGCGCCAGGCCTGCCGCCTGGTGGACCGGCTCGTGATCGCAATCGGCGTGCATCCCGGCAAGGCGCCGCTCTTCTCCGCCGAGGAGCGGGCCGAGTTGCTGCAGATCACCTGCGGGCCGGTGGCGGGCGCCGAGGGGGCGGCCCTCGACGTCGTGACCTTCGACGACCTCGCCGTCTCGGCGGCGCGGCGTTGCGGCGCCACGGTGTTCATCCGGGGCCTGCGCGACGGCACCGATCTCGACTACGAGATGCAGCTCGCCGGCATGAACGGCGCCATGGCGCCGGAGGTCCAGACCGTGTTCCTCCCGGCCTCGACCAGCGCGCGGCCCATCACCGCGACCCTGGTGCGGCAGATCGCCGGCATGGGGGGCGACGTCTCGCCCTTCGTGCCCGCCGAGGTCGCCGCCCGGCTCAAGGCGCGCTTCGCGCCGGCCTGACATCCGACAGACCAGAAGGATCCGACACGAGCCATGAAACGCCGCACGCTCCTCGCGCTCGCCCTCTCCCTCGGGCTCACCGCGCCGGCCTTCGCCGCCGATTCGAACACCGTCTACCTGCAGACCAAGGACGGCCGCATCACCATCGAACTGCGCCCCGACCTCGCGCCCAAGCACGTCAAGCAGATCAAGACGCTGGTCGCGCGCGGCTTCTACGATGGCCTGAAGTTCCACCGGGTGATCGACGGCTTCATGGCCCAGACCGGTGACCCGAAGGGCAACGGCACCGGCGGCTCGGACCTGCCCGACATCCCGGCCGAGTTCTCGCAGAGCGCCCAGTTCAAGCGCGGCACGGTGGGCATGGCCCGCTCGCAGAGCCCGAACTCGGCGAACTCGCAGTTCTTCATCTGCCTCGGCGACGCGCCGTTCCTGAACGGCCAGTACACGGTCGTCGGCAACGTCACGGACGGGCTCGACGTCCTCGACAAGATCAAGAAGGCGGCCCCCGGCGCCCCCGGCGGCGCGGTGCAGGATCCCGACAAGATCGTGCGCATGACGCTGGCCGGGAAGGCTCAGTGAGGCGGGCCTTCCGGCCCGTCCTCTGGGGCGCCCTCGTCCTCGGCGCGGCGCTGCCGGCGCGCGCCTATGACGGCGGGCATCTCTTCTCGGGCTATGTCTACGAACCCGGCGGGGGCTATTCCCTGGCCCTGCCGGAGACCCTGGCGGCGACGATCGCCGTGCCGATGGCGGACCGGCCTCCGGGCGCGGCGGACACGCTGCGGCAGCTCTTCCCGGCGCTGGCCGCCTGCTGGAGCCCGCCCCACTTCGCCGCCACCCCGCAGGGGCCGGACGTGCAGGTGACGGCGCGGTTCTCGCTGCGGCGCGACGGCAGCGTGATCGGCACCCCGCGCATCACCTACGCGGCGGGCGTCTCGGGCGGGGACCGCACCACGCTCACCCGCGCCACCCTCGCGGCCCTCGGGCGCTGCACCCCGGCGCACCTCACCCCCGGCCTCGGCCGGGCCATCGCCGGCCGCCCGCTGGCCCTGCGCTTCGTCTACCATCCCCCGGCCTGACCGGCCGGCGACCCCCATCCCCCACCCGACCAACGGAGAACCGATCATGGCGGACAACGAAACCATCGTCCTCGAGACCACCAAGGGCCGCGTCGTCATCGGCCTGCGCCCCGACCTCGCGCCGAACCACGTCGAGCGGATCAAGGCGCTCGCCTCCCAGGGCTTCTACGACGGCGTGCTGTTCCACCGCGTCATCGACGGCTTCATGGCCCAGACCGGCGACCCGACCGGCACCGGCTCGGGCGGCTCCGACCTCCCCGACCTGAAGGCCGAGTTCAACGCCGAGCCGCACGTGCGCGGCACCTGCTCCATGGCCCGCACGAACTTCCCGCACTCGGCGAACTCGCAGTTCTTCATCTGCTTCGAGGACGCCCGCTTCCTCGACAAGCAGTACACCGTGTGGGGCAAGGTCGTGGAAGGCATGGACGTGGTCGACACGATCAACAAGGGCGAGCCGCCGCGCTCGCCGGACAAGATCGTGAAGGCCACCGTCGGCGCCGCCGCGTAAGGCTTCCGGCTCCTCCCCCCGCCCGGCGGGGGGAGGGACCCCTCAGGCCCCGAGCCAGGCCTCCGCCCGGGAGACATCCTCCGGCGCGTTGAGGTTGAGGAACGGATCGACCGGCGCGACCGGCCATTCCACCACGCGCGCCCCCTGGCGGGCGATGAAGCCGCCGACCCGGCGCTCGCCGGACGCAAGCCATGCCCGCAGGTCGTCCCGCAGGGCGACGGGCCAGAGCGCCGCCGTGTAATGCTCCCGCCCGCCCGAGGCCGCCACCGCGATGGGCCCGGCGCCGGGGGACGCGGCGAGCCGCGCCACGAGATCCTCCGGCAGGAACGGGGCATCGCCGGGCACGCTCAGCACATGCGTCACGCCGGGCAGGCCCGCGCCGTGGTCCAGCCCGGCCAGGATGCCCGCCAGCGGCCCCACGGCGCCCGGCACGGGATCGGGCAGGACCGGCCCGTCGAACACCCCCACGAACCGCCCCGGATCGCCGTTGGCGCTGAGCGCCAGCCCGGCGGGGCATTGCGGCGCCACGCGCTCCGCGATCCGCGCCAGGAGGGGCCGTCCCCCGAGGGGCAGCAGGGTCTTGTCGACCCCGCCCATCCGCCGCCCGAGGCCGCCCGCGAGGATCAGGCCGAGGATCAGCGCCACCGGGAGGCCACATCGCGCATCCCCTCTCCCCGCAGGCGGGGAGAGGGGAAGGCACGGGCCGGATCGTGCCAACACCTACTCGAAGACGATCTTCGGCGCCGAGCGGGCGGGGCCCGCGCCGGAGAGGTTCGCCCAGAGCGCCGCGGCGATCTCGCGGTAGACCTTGGCCTGCGGGCCGTCGGGATCGGTCGCCACCACCGGGCGGCCGGCATCCGAGGTCTCGCGGATCGTCATGTTGAGCGGCACCTCGCCGAGGAACGGCACGCCGAGGCGCTGGGCCTCGTTGCGCGCGCCGCCATGCCCGAAGATGTGCGAGGCATGGCCGCAATTCGGGCAGACGAAGGTCGCCATGTTCTCCACGATGCCGAGGATCGGCACCGCGACCTTCTTGAACATCGTCACCCCGCGCCGGGCGTCGATGAGCGCGAGGTCCTGCGGCGTCGAGACGATCACCGCGCCCGAGAGCGGGGTCGCCTGCGCCATGGTGAGCTGCGCGTCGCCCGTGCCGGGGGGCATGTCCACGAGGAGCACGTCGAGTTCGCCCCAGAGCACGTCGCGCAGCATCTGCGTGATCGCCGACTGGACCATCGGGCCGCGCCAGATCATCGCCGCCTCGGGCTCGATCAGGAAGCCGATCGACATGACCTTCAGGCCGTAGCCGACCATCGGCTCCATCGCCTTGTTGTCGACCACGGTGGGCTTGCCGGTGAGACCGAACAGCTTCGGCACCGAGGGGCCGTAGATGTCGGCGTCGAGGAGGCCGACCTTCAGCCCCTGCGCCTGGAGGGCGAGGGCGAGGTTGCAGGCGGTGGTGGACTTGCCGACGCCGCCCTTGCCGGAGGCGACCGCCACGATGTGGCGCACGCCCGGCAGCTTCGGCCCCTGCTGCGGCGGGGCGCCGGGCCGGGGCGGCGCGACGGGGGGCGGGCTCACCGGGCGCGGGGCGGCGCTGCTCTGGGCCGGATGGCTCCCGTCGCGCTCGGAGGTGAGGCTCGCGAACACGCCGGAGACGCCCGGCATCTGCAGGACGCGGCCCTCCGCCTGACGCCGCACCGGCTCGAACTTCTCGGCCTCGGAGGCGTCCACGAGGATCGAGAACATGACCCGGTTGGTCGGATCGACCACGACCTGGGAGAGGCGGCCGGAGCCGGGCAGGGTGGTGCCGGCGGCGTCGATCGTCACCGATTGCAGGGCGCGCAGCACGTCGTCGCGGGTGATGGCCAAGGTCAGGGGCTCCGAAACTCGTTTGTCTCCATCTATACGCGCCCGAGCGAAACACCACCCTGGCGCGTGGCCTGAACCAACCCGGGCCTCGCCCGTTGAAGACGCGAATCCGGGCCGGCCCCATCAGGCCGGCCCCCGTCCAGGCAGGAGTGACGCCGTGCACCAGAACCATCGCGACCACGAGGGCGCCAAGAAGCTGTTCGAACTCATCAAGGACGTGAAGGTCGCGATGATGACCACCGTCGACACCGACGGCACGCTGAACAGCCGGCCGATGTGGAACAACGACATCGACGCCAATGGCGACCTGTGGTTCTTCACCAAGCTCCACTCGCCGAAGACGGCCGAGATCAGCCGCGACGACCAGGTGAACCTCGCCTACTCGGACCCGTCGAGCCAGAACTACGTGTCGGTCGCCGGCAAGGCCGAGGTGATCCGCGATCAGGCGCTCATCGACGAGAAGTGGAATGCCAGCCTGAAGACGTGGTTTCCCAACGGCAAGGACGACCCCGAGGTCGCCCTGATCCGCGTCTGCCCCGAGAAGGGCGAGTACTGGGACAGCCCGAACGCCACGATGCTGCACCTCTACGGCACCGTGAAGGCCGCCCTCACCGGCGAGAGCCCGAAGACCGAGACCAAGAAGGTCGGCCTGTCGTAAAGCCCGTCCGTGTCTCCCCTCCCGTCAGGCGGGAGGGGAGAAGTCCGCCGCCGCCATTGACGCGGGGCGCGAAACCATGCGCCCTCCCTCTCCCCCGGCGCGACCCGAAGTCTCCCAAAAATGCTCGATCTGGCGAAGCGGGTGTACGACCACAGCTTCCGCATCGATCCGATCGTGCGGTCGCTGCTGGATACGGATTTCTACAAGCTCCTGATGGCGCAGACGATCCTGCGCCGGCACCCGCAGGTGGAGACGACCTTCGGCATCGCCAACCGCACCGCGCGGGTGCGCATCGCCGACGAGGTCGATGAGGGGCTGCTGCGGGAGCAACTGGACCATGCCCGCTCCCTGCGCCTCTCGAAGGGCGAGGTGACGTGGCTGCGGGGCAACGTGTTCCGGGGCCAGGGCCGCATCCTCGAACCCGATTTCGTGGCGTGGTTCGAGACTTTCCGCCTGCCGGAATACGAACTCGCCACCCGCGACGGGCAATACGAACTGACCTTTCACGGCCCCTGGGTCGAGACCACGATGTGGGAGGTGCCGGCGCTGGCGATCCTCAACGAGTTGAGGGCGCGCTCGGTGCTGCGCGGGCTCGGCAAGCTGACCTTGCAGGTGCTCTATGCCCGCGCGATGACGCGGGTCTGGGAGAAGATCGAGCGGCTGCAGCGCCTGCCCGACCTCTCCATCGCCGATTTCGGCACGCGGCGGCGCCACGGCTTCCTGTGGCAGGATTGGTGCGTGCAGGCCATGGCCGAGGGATTGGGCGAGCCGCGCTTCCTCGGCACCTCGAACTGCCTCATCGCCGCCAAGCGCGAGGTCGAGCCGGTGGGCACGAACGCCCACGAATTGCCGATGGTCTACGCGGCGCTCGCCCCCGACGACGCCGCGCTGGCGGCGGCGCCCTACGCGGTGCTCGCCGACTGGCAGGAGGATTACGCGGGCAACCTGCGCATCGTCCTGCCCGACACCTACGGCACCACCGGCTTCCTCGCCAACGCCCCCGACTGGGTGGCGGACTGGACCGGCATCCGCATCGATTCCAAGGACCCGATCGAGGGCGGGGAGGAGGCGATCCGCTTCTGGCAGGAGCACGGGCGCGACCCCCGCGACAAGCTCGCGATCTTCTCGGACGGGCTCGACATCGCCGAGATCGAGCGCATCCATGCCCGCTTCCACGGGCGGATGCGCATCGGCTACGGCTGGGGCACCCTGCTCACCAACGATTTCCGGGGCCTGATGCCGGACGGGCGGCTCGATCCGATCTCCGTCGTCTGCAAAGTCATCGACGCGAACGGCAATCCCACGGTGAAGCTCTCCGACAACCCGACCAAGGCGCAGGGCCCTGCCGACGAGGTCGCCCGCTACCGCCGCGTGTTCGGGGTGGGCGAGCAGGCCGCCCTTCCCGTTCTGGTCTGAGCGCGCGCAGCGGGTATAAGGTCGACCACGACGGGCCCGAGACGGCCCGCGCGGGAGGACAATCTGATGGGTATGAACCGCCGCTCGCTCCTCGGCGCCGCCGGCCTCGCGCTGGGCGCGCCCGCCCTGACCGCGGCCCAGGCGGCCGAGACGCCGGCCCCTGCGGTCAAGGTCCCGGCGGCCAAGGCTCCGCCGCCTCCGCCCGTGACGAAGATCCTCGCGGAGTTCATCCGCGGCTCCACCTATGACGGCCTGCCGGAGACCGTCCGCCGGGAGGGCGTGCGCAGCTTCCTGAACTGGGTGGGCGTCGCCATCGGCGGCTCGCACCACGAGACCCTGGACATCGCGGTCTCGGCGCTGCAGCCCTTCTCCGGGCCGCCGCAGGCGAGCCTGTTCGGCCGCACCGAGCGGTTCGACATCATGAACGCCGCCTTCCTCAACGGCGTGTCGAGCCACATCTTCGACTTCGACGACACCCACCTGAAGACGATCATCCATCCGGCCGGGCCGGTCGCCTCGGCGATCCTGGCCTATGCGGAGATGAAGCCCGTCTCCGGCAAGGACTTCCTCGACGCGCTGGTGGTGGGCATCGAGGTCGAGTGCCGCATCGGCAACATGGTCTATCCGAACCATTACGATGCCGGCTGGCACATCACCGGCACCTGCGGCGTGTTCGGCTCCGCCGCCGCCTCCGCAAAGCTGATGGGGCTCACGCAGGAGCAGACGATCTACGCGCTCGGCCTCGCCGCCTCGCAGCCGGTGGGCCTGCGCGAGTCGTTCGGCTCCATGAACAAGAGCTTCAACCCCGGCCGCGCCGCCGCCAACGGGCTGTTCGCGGCGATCCTGGCCGCGAAGGGCTTCACCTCCTCGGACAGGATGATCGAGGTCCGCCGGGGCTGGGCGCAGACCATCTCCACCAAGCAGGATTGGTCGCAGATCACCGACGGGCTCGGGAGCCGCTACGAGAGCGCGCTCAACACCTACAAGCCCTTCGCCTGCGGCATCGTCATGCATCCGGCGATCGACGCGGCGATCCAGATCCGCGACGAGGACCACGTGAAGCCGGAGGACATCAAGTCCGTGGACCTCAAGGTCCATCCGCTGGTGCTGGAGCTCACGGGCAAGACCGCGCCGAAGACGGGGCTGGAGGGCAAGTTCAGCATCTACCACGCGGTGGCGGTGGCCCTCGTGGAGGGCGCGGGCGGCGAGAAGCAGTTCAGCGACCGGGCGGTGAACGACCCGCGCGTGGTAGCGCTGCGGGGCAAGGTGAACCCGGTGGTCACGCCGGGCGTCGACCCGGCGCAGGTGGACATGATCGTCACCCTGAACGACGGGCGCACGATCCACCGCCACATCGACCACGCCATCGGCAGCGTCGAGAAGCCGATGACCGACGCCCAGCTCGACGCGAAGTTCAAGGACCTCGCGGACGGCATCCTCCCCGCCGCGCAGGCGAACCGCGTGCTCGCCCTGTGTCGCTCCCTGCCCGACCTGAAGGACGCGGGCGAGGTCGCGCGGGCGGGAGTGCAGGGGGTCTGATCCCCACCCGTTAAACGTGTGTTGACCGGTCTCGGGCCGGTTGGCACTCTCCCGGCATGGGTGAATTCGATCCGGCGAAGGTTCGCGAGATCAGCCTCGATTCGGTCCACCGCGTCGCGGGCCGCTCGGCCGGCGACGCGAAGGCCGAACTCGGCCTGGATTGGATGCAGGATCTCGTCTGGCACATCACGATCGTTCAGGAGGACGAGGATCCGCCCCTCAATCCGGCCGCGAAGAGCCGGATCCGGCGGACCATTCGCGATGTCCTCGTGAATGGCGGGGACGAGCATTACCCCTTCGTCCGCTTCCTCTCCCGAAGCGACGTGACCGCCGACCTCCGTGCTCGACCCCTCTGAGCTGTTGGCGCTCGCGCGCGATCTGGCCGGGCGTGGTTCGGCCCGGGACGGCGAATTGAGGCGGTCGATCTCGACCGCGTATTACGCCCTGTTCCATGCGACCCTGAAGGCGGCGGCGGAACGGTTTGTGGGGCGGGCCGGCCGCGCGAGCCCGGCCTATGGACTGCTCTACCGGGGATTCTCCCACGGGCGGATGAGGGAAATCTGCATCGCCATCGAGCGGCCGACCCTCTCCCGCCGGTATCGGGAAATCCTCGGGCGCGACGTGGCATCTGAGGCGGCGAGGGAATTCGCGGAGAACTTCCAACGCCTCCAGGCGCTCAGGCATGCCGCCGATTACGATCCGCAGGCCGTCTTCAGGCCGGCGGACGCGCAGGATGTCTGCGACTCGGCGGATCGCGCGATGCAGGCGCTCGCCCGGATCGACGCGCTCGAAGCCACCGACCTGCTCGCCCTCCTACTGGTCGATTCGCGCGCCTGACGGCTGGGGGTCTCGCGGCCGGGATCGTTTTCGCGTCCCGGTCGGTTCCTCAGCCGGCGCCCCGGCCCCGGTCGGCGCCGCGTGTGGCGTCGTGGGGGCTCGTGGGTCGTCGATGGTGAACAGGAGCAGCGTGGGGCTCGGCATGGATGGTCCGTCGATCCGGCCCCGTCCGACCCGCGTCACAGCCGCCGAGCGGCCCAAGGCGGCGCTCGCCTCGCCCCTCATCGTCGGGGCGATCCTCGTGGCCGGGCTGTATTTCGGCCGCGAGATCTTCATCCCCATCGCCATCGCGCTGCTGCTGTCCTTCGTCCTCGGGCCGCTGGTGAACTACCTGCGCCGCTGCCGCCTGCCGCGCCTCGTCGCCGTGGGGCTCGCCGTCCTGATGACCCTCGGGATCGTCGGGGCGCTGGGCACGCTGATCGGCATTCAGGTCGCCGACCTCGCCGGAGACGTGCCGCGCTACCGCGCCACGATCGAGCGCAAGCTCGAAAGCCTGCGCGACAGTCCCGCCGGGCGCATGACCGATTACGTCGCCAATATCGGCCGGGCGATCCACAACGCCGGCAACGCCGAGACGCAGCCGAAGCCCGCCGCCTCGCCCCCGCCGCCGGCCGCGAAGGGGGAGCCCCCGCCCGAGCGCAAGCCGATGCTGGTGGAGATGACGGCGGCGCCGCCGAGCCCGCTGGAGACCGCGAGCACGCTGCTCTCGCCGATCATGCAGCCCCTGGCGACCCTCGGCATCGTCTTCGTGGTGCTGCTCTTCGTGCTGATGCAGCGGGAGGACCTGCGCGACCGGCTGATCCGGCTGGCGGGCTCCCGCGACCTCCACCGCACCACGGTGGCGATGGACGACGCCGCCAAGCGGCTCTCGCGCTACTTCGTGGCGCAGCTCGCCCTCAACACCGCCTTCGGCGTGGTGATCGGCGTCGGCCTCTACCTGATCGGCGTGCCGAACCCGGTCCTGTGCGGGATCGTCTCGGCGCTGATGCGCTTCGTGCCCTATCTCGGCGCCTTCCTCTCGGCCCTGCTGCCGATGCTCCTGGCGGCGGCGATCGAGCCGGGCTGGAACATGACCATCGCCACGGCGATCCTGTTCCTGATCCTCGAACCCCTGGCCGGGCAGGTGATCGAGCCGATCTTCTACGGCCAGTCGACCGGCCTCTCGCCCACCGCCGTGCTGGTTTCGGCCCTGTTCTGGACATGGCTGTGGGGGCCGGTGGGCCTGCTGCTCTCGACGCCGCTCACCGCCTGCCTCGTGGTGCTCGGGCGCCATGCCGACCATCTCGAGTTCCTCGACGTTCTGTTCGGCGACAGGCCCGCTCTGACACCCGTGCAGAACTTCTACCAGCGCATCCTCGCGGGCGATTCCGAGGAGGTGCTGGGCCATGCCGAGCTGATCCTCCAGCATTGCTCGCTCTCCTCGTATTATGAGGACGTGGTGCTGAAGGCGCTCGAACTGGCGGCCGGGGACGCGGCGCGCGGCGTGCTCACCCCCGCCCAGAAGAGCGCCATGCGCGGCACGCTCTCCGAACTCATCGACGACCTCGCCGACCGGGCGGACGGCCCCGTCGAGGGCGGGCACAGGGACAAGCCGGCCGCCGACGCCTGCGAGGCCGAAGGCGCCTGCAGCCCCCTGCCGGTGCATCCGATTCCCGGCGACCTGCCGGAGGGCTGGACCCGTGAGGGCGCGGTGCTCTGCGTCTCCGGCCGGGGCTTCCTCGATGCCGCCGCCGTGGCGATCCTGGCGCAGATCCTCGCCAAGCGGGGCATCGGCGCGCGGACGGTGCCCTTCTCCGACACCGCCTCGGCCCGGCTCGCCCGGCTCGATCCGGGGGCGGCGCGGATCGCTTGCGTCGTCTCCATCGCCCATGGCGGCGAGCCGCAGCACCTGAACCGGCTCATCGCCCGCCTGCGGCAGCGCATGCCCGCCGTGCCGGTGCTCGCCGGGCTGTGGCTCGCCGGGCAGGAGGAGCGGCGCCCGACCTTCACCCTCGACGCGGACATCACCGCCGGCTCCCTGCACGAGGCGGTGGAGGCGGTGCTCGCCGCCGCCGGGGCGGACGCGACGGCCGCCCCGCGGCCCCGGCCGGAGGCGCCCGAGCCGGCGGCTCTGGCCCCCGACGTCGTAGGGCAGGGGGCTTGACGCCGGGGCCCCGCGCCAGCCTTCGTCTGACCGTCGGCGGGCCGCCGGCCCGTCGGAGCACTCCCCGCATGAGCGTCGTCGAACTCGGCCGGTTCATGGAAGACCTCGCCCACGCCTCGGGCAAGGCGATCCTGCCGTTCTTCCGGGCGCAATTCGCCCTCGAGGACAAGGCGCGCGGCGGCGCGCCGTTCGATCCGGTGACGGAGGCCGACCGGGCGGCGGAGGTCGTCCTGCGGACGCTGATCGGCAAGGCCTTCCCCGGCCACGGCATCCTCGGCGAGGAGTTCGGCACCGAGCGGGAGGATGCGGAATGCGTCTGGGTGCTCGATCCCATCGACGGCACCCGCGCCTTCATCGCCGGCCTGCCGACCTGGGGCACGCTGATCGGCCTCACCCGCCACGGGGTGCCGGTGCGCGGGCTGATGCACCAGCCCTACCTGAACGAGATCTTCACGGGCGACGGCCGCACGGCGCGGCTGCGCGGCCCGGCCGGGGAGCGCACCCTGCGCACCCGCCGCTGCGGCGACCTCGCCCAGGCGCTCCTCGCCACCACCGACCCGCGCCTGTTCGCCGAGGGCGAGGAGGCGACGCGCTTCCGTTCCCTGGAGGGGCGGGTGCGCCTCTCCCGCTACGGCACCGATTGCTACGCCTATTGCATGCTCGCGGCGGGGCAGGTCGACCTCGTGGTCGAGGCCGGGCTGAAGCCCTACGACATCTGCGCGCTGATCCCGATCATCGAGGGCGCGGGCGGGCGCGTCACCGCCTGGGACGGCGGCTCCGCCGCCAAGGGGGGGAGGGTGGTCGCGGCGGGCGATCCCCGGCTGCACGAGGCGGCCCTCAAGGTGCTGAACCCGTGAGGGGCACGATGGACGGTCCGTGCTGCTGAGCCTCCTCCTCGCCACCGCGAGCCTGTGGGGCAGCCTGCACGCCGCCCTGCCGTCGCGCCCCCTCCTGCCCCCGGCGAGCCCCGCCCCGGCCGAGGCGCCGCGCTTCGATCCGGCGACGCGGGCGGTGTCGAACTGGCACGCGCAGACGGCCGAGGCCCTGCGGCCCCGGGCGCTGGCCCTCACGGCGAGCCTCAGCAAGGACCCGCCCTACGTCGCCCGCTGCGTGCGGCTCAACAACGGCTGGTGCATCAAGTCGGCCCGCTGGCCCGGCGAGATCGGCGCGGACGGGGAGGGGCACACGGCCTTCGCCACCCTGGCCGACGGGGCGGACGCCGCCGCGCGGCTCCTGCGCCGCTACTACCGCGATTACGAGCGCCGCAGCGCCCTCGCCATCGTGCGCCGCTGGGCGCCCTCCGAATGCCGCAGCGCCGCCCCGAGCGCGGGCCGGGCCTCCGTCGCGACGCCCGCCATCTCGGCGGCGCTGGCGCCGAGGGGGCTCGGCAAGACCCTGCGCGCCCGCTTCCTCGCCCGCCACCGGCCGGGCGGCGCCCCCCGCGTCGCGGCGGCGCGGCGCGCGCCTGCGGGCGCCCTGCGGGTCCAGCCCTGGTCGCCCCTCGCCCGCCTCGGCGGCCGCCCCCGCGCCCGGATCGCCGCGCCCCGTCCGGTGGCCGACATCGCCTCCGGCATCGGGACGACGGCGACGCCCGCCCCGCGCCCGGTCGCGGACCCCTCCGCGCTGCTGTCGGGCAGCCGGGTGCCGAGCCCGGACAGGATGGTGGCGGAATCGGCGCTGCTGCCGGCCATCGCCGCCGGTCTTCCGGTGCTCGACCTGCGCCTGCCGGCCCCCCTCTGCTCCGGCGACGAGGTGCGCATCAATGCCTACGCCGCGCGGATCGCGGGCAGCGTCGGCGTGAAGCCGGGCGACGACCTGCACCTGTTCGCCCCCGACGGATCGCCCCTACCGAACCTCGCCGCCGTGATGCTCGTCATGTCGGCGGTGGAACTCGGCACGCTCCGCGCCGGGCCGGACCTCGTCGCCGGAGCCATCGGCCGGCTCACGCAGGAACAATCGGCCTCGGCGCAGCAATAGGCGGGCGCGCCCTTGCGACGGCGCCCCGGCCGCGCCACCTCACGCCCGCGATCCCTCCCCCCGAGCTTGTCGGCCCTTGGCCCCTCCCACACACACTCTCGCCTCCCGCGCCGGCTCGGCCCTGCGCGCCTTCGCCGAGGCGTCCCAGGACCTCCTCGTCCAGCCGACGCTCCGCCTCGGCGTCACCGGCCTCGCCCGCTCGGGCAAGACGGTGTTCACCACAGCGCTGATCCACCATCTCGTCGAGACGCACGCCCTGCCGGCCTTCGCCGTCGCGCAGGAGGGCCGCCTGCGCCGCGCCCGGCTCGTGCCGCAGCCCGACGACGACGTGCCGCGCTTCCCCTTCGAGGAGCATTTCGCGACCCTCACCGAGGCCCGCGCGTGGCCGCGCTCCACCGACCGGATCAGCCAGTTCCGTTTGGAGATCGCCTATGAGCGCGCCGCCGGCTGGCGCTCCGGCCCGGCGACGCTGATGCTCGACGTGGTCGATTACCCCGGCGAATGGCTCCTCGACCTCGCCCTCATCGAGACCGATTACGTGGCGTGGTCGCGCTCGACCATCGCCGGAACCCGCCGGCCGGGCCGCGCCGCCATCGCCGCCCCGTGGCTCGCCGCCCTCCAGGGGTTCGATCCGGCCTCGCCCCTGGACGAGGTCGCCGCCGAGAGGGCGAGCGACGCGTTCAAGACCTACCTCTCGGCGCTGCGGGCCGGGCCAGAGGCGGTCGCCACCACCCCGCCGGGGCGGTTCCTGATGCCGGGCGACCTCGCGGGCTCCCCGGCGCTGACCTTCGCCCCCCTCGACCGGCTGCCCGACACGATCGACCCGGACAGCCTCGCCGGGCTGATGCAGCGCCGGTTCGAGGCCTACAAGTCCAAGGTCGTGACGCCCTTCTTCCGCGACCATTTCCAGCGGGTCGACCGGCAGATCGTGCTGGTGGACGTCCTCTCGGCGGTGGATGCCGGGCCGACCGCGCTCGCCGAGCTGGAAGAGGCCATCGACGCGGTTCTGCTCAGCCTCAACATCGGCCGCAACTCGATCCTGTCGCGCCTCTTCGCCCCCCGCGCCGACCGGGTGCTGTTCGCCGCCACCAAGGCCGACCATCTCCACCAGACGAGCCACGACCGCCTCGACGCCCTGCTGCGCCTCCTCGTCTCCCGCGCCATGCGCCGGACGGAAGCCGCGGGCGCCCGCGTCGGCACGGTGGCGCTGGCCTCCGTGCGGGCGACCCGCGAGACCACCGTCCACGACGACGGCGAGGTGCTGCGCGCGGTGGCGGGCACGCCCGAGGCCGGGGAGGTGGTCGGCGACGAGACCTTCGACGGCCAGAGCGAGGCGGCGATCTTCCCCGGCGAATTGCCCGCCCGGCCGGAGGCGGTGCTGGAGGGCGCCGTCGAGCCCGGCTCCCTGCGCTTCCCGCGCTTCCGCCCGCCGCTCGTCCGGCCGGACGCCCTCGGTCGCCCCGGCCACCTGCCGCAGATCCGCCTCGACCGGGCGATGCAGTTCCTGATCGGCGACCGGCTCGCCTGACCCTCTCGGATCCCTCGCGATGACCTCAGGCCAGAAACCCCGCGCCTTCCGCCTCTCCCCCGAGCCGCCGCCCGGCCCCGGCGTCGCGCCGCCGCCGGAGCGCGCCGCCCCCGCCCCGGTGATCGTGGAGGAGCCCTTCGAGATCGTGGACGCCGCCGACGGCGTGCCCGTGCCCGTGGCGCCGAAGAGCGGCTCCCCCTGGGGGGCGCTGTTCTGGTCGGCGGCGGGCGGCCTCGTCTCCCTCGGGATCGGCCTCTCCCTCGAGCGGATGATCGCCGACCTGTTCCAGGCGGCGCCCTGGCTCGGCTGGGTGGCGCTCGCCCTGCTCGGCCTCGCGCTGCTGGCGCTCGCCGTCATCCTCGGGCGGGAACTCGCGGGCTTGCGGCGGGAGAAGCGGATCGAGCGCCTGCGCCAAACGGCCATCGACGCCATCGCCACCCGCGACCATTCCGGCGCGCTGGCGGTGGTGAAGGAGGTCTCCGCCCTCTATGCCGGCCGCGAGCGGCTGAGTTCCGCCCGCGCCCGCCTCGACGCCTCGGCGGATGCGATCCTCGACGTGGACGACCGGATCGGCCTCGCGGAGCGGGAATTGCTGACCGATCTCGACCGGCAGGCGCGCAACGCCATCGCGGCGACGGCCAAGCAGGTCTCGGCGGTGACGGCGCTCAGCCCCCGCGCCATCGTGGACGTCGCCTTCGTGCTGTTCGCGGGCGTGCGGCTCCTGCGCCGGATCGCGACGATCTACGGCGGACGGCCGGGCTTCCTCGGCTTCCTGCGGCTCGCGCGCTCGGCGCTGGCGCATCTCACCGTGACCGGCGGCATGGCGGTCGGCGAGAGCATGATGCAGCAGGTGCTGGGGCTCGGCCTCGCGGCCCGCGTCTCGGCCAAGCTCGGGGAGGGGGTGATGAACGGGCTGATGACCGCTCGGTTCGGCCTCGCGGCCCTGGCGGTCTGCCGCCCGCTGCCCTTCGTGCGGATCGAGCCGCCGCGCCTCACCGACGTCGCCGGGGAATTGCTGCGTGGGGACGGGGCGAATAGCGAATAGGGAGTAGCAGGGGTTTGGTTGGCAGGGCGCCGCGCGTCCCGCCTCACACTATTCGCTATTCGCTATTCGCTATTCACCCGCCGGGCGGGTCTCGAAAGGCCGGAGCCCTGCGAGACCCTTCAGCCACTTACCGCTTGAACTTGCCGTCGTACTTGAACTCCGGCGCGGACTTCAGCTGGTCCTTGCTGGCGCCGATGATCGCCTTCCACTTCTTGGCGTCGGCATCGTAGCCCAGCGCCACGGAATCGGGGGCCACGACCACGTAGCGCTCGCCCATGCCGAGGAAGCCGCCGACGGACAGGATGTAGCCCGACAGCTTCTGGCTCTCGATCACGAGGTCCTTGATCTCGCCGACGGTGTTGTTCTGCGCGTCGGTGACGTTCAGGCCGATCAGGTTGTAGCTGAGCACCGCGTCCTGCGGGACGTTGACGAACTTCGGCGCCACGGTCGGCGGGGTGGCATTGTGTTCGGCGGCCAGGGCGGGACCGGCGAGCAGCACGGCGGCGAGCGAGGCAAGGACGAGACGGCGCATGGAATTCTCCAACCACCCGGAACGGGCGGCATAGAATGGCCCGTTCGCGCTGATCGTTCCGCCGTCTGACGGAAATGTTAATGGCCGGAACATGGAACCGGACCGGGCGTCGCCGGGGGGCTGACGCGGACGCTCAGTTCGCCGGGGCGGGCTCCGGCTTCGGCTCCGACTTCGGCTCCGACTTCGCCTGCACCTCGATGTCCCGGTCGAGGCCGCTCTCCACCTTGAACTCGCGGGTGAAGACCTGCCCGTCGTGGCGGGCGATGAGGACGTAGTCGCCCTCGGCCAGCGTCACCTGCGGGAAGGCGCCGATCGCCTCGCGGATCGTGTCGCCGCCCGGCGTCAGCACGGAGAAGGCGGTGCCCGCGAAGGCCTCGGCGCCGGGGGTGGCCACGAGCTTCAGGGTGACGGTCGCCGCCCGGTGGTTGAGGGTCGCCTCCGTGACCTTGCCGTTCTCGACCTTGAGGTCGGCGCGCTGGATCGCGTTCGATTCCCCGTAGGTCGAGACCACGTGGTAGGTGCCCTCGGGCAGGCGCAGCAACTCGCCCGTGTGGATGCCCGAGCGCACGAGGCGCCCTTCCGAGTTGGTCCCCACCGGCACGAAGACCGAGAAGCTCAGCTGGTCCGGCGGGATCTTGGTGTCGCCCACCGCGCCGGAGAGCTTCAGCGCCCCGGCCGCGATCCGCAGCGTGTCGCTGGCGGCCTGCCCGCCGAGGACGATGCGCTTCGAGGCGCTGGCGAAGCCGTAGGTGACGGTGGCGACGTAGGCCCCCGGCGGCAGGGTGAAATGCGGCTCGGCCTCGGTGGAGCGGGCGACGATCGCCGGCCGCGCGCCCTCGCCCCGGTCATCGAAGATCCGCCAGGCGAGGCCGTCGCGCAGGGGCGTGCCGCTGCCGGTGAAGATCGCCGACAGGGTGAGCTGCGCGTCGGGCTCGGCCGGGGGGAGGGAGGGCGGCAGCGCGGGGCTGGTGATCGAGGGCGTCAGCAGCGGCGTGCCCGTGCCGGGCACGAGGCTCTGCTGCGCGGGGGCCGGGGCGGGCGCGAGCGCCATCGCCAGAGCCGCCGGCAGAATGCCCCGCCTCGTCCGCCGTCCCGCGCCCATGCCGTCCGTCCTCTCGCCCGCCGCCGCCCCTGTGCCGCGCGACCATGGCGGCGGCAAGGCCGCACCTTTCGCCCGGCGGCGCCCCGTGCGACACCCGCCGGATACGCCGCGACCTCCTTCGGACGGGAGCCATGACCGCAACGCTCGACCTCCTGCGCACCCGCCGCTCGGTGCCGCCACCCCTCCTCGACGGGCCGGGCCCCACCGTGGACGAGATGCAGACCCTGCTCACCCTCGCCGCGCGGGTGCCGGACCACGGCAAGCTCGCCCCCTGGCGGTTCATCGTCATCGCGGGCGAGGCGCGGGCGCGGGTCGGCGAGATCATCGCCGCCGCCTTCGCCGCCGACAACCCCGAGGCCGGGCCGGACCGGCTCGACCAGGAGCGCCGCCGCCTGCAGCACGCGCCGGTCGTCGTCGCCGTCGTGTCGCGGGCCGGGCCGCATGTGAAGATCCCGGAATGGGAGCAGGTGCTCTCGGCCGGGGCGGTCTCGATGAACCTCGTCGTCGCCGCCAACGCCATGGGCTACGCCACCTCCTGGCTCACCGAATGGCACGCCTACGACCGGCGGGTGCTCGACGCGCTGGGCCTCGCGCCGCAGGAACGTCTCGCGGGCTACGTGCATATCGGGAAGGGGCGGGAGATCCCCTCGGACCGGCCCCGGCCGGCGCTCGCCGACATCGTCACCACCCTGTGAGGTCTTCGTGCATTACGATTTCGACCTGCCCCGCGACGCCCGCAGCCTGCCGCACAACCCGCTGAAGGCCATCGTCGCGCCCCGGCCCATCGGCTGGATCAGCGCCATGGACAGGCAGGGCCGCCTGAACCTCGCGCCCTACTCGTTCTTCAACGCGGTGGGCGATGCCATGGTGGCCTTCTCCTCGACGGGGCGGAAGGATGCCCTGACCTTCGCGGAGGAGGGGGGCGAGTTCGTGTGCAGCCTCGCCACCTGGGACCTGCGCGACGGGATGAACGATTCCTCCGCGCCCCTGCCCCGCGGGGAGAGCGAGTTCGCCTTCGCCAAGCTGGAGACCGCGCCCTCGCAGAAGGTCCGCCCGCCGCGCGTGGCTGCCTCGCCCGCCGCCCTCGAATGCCGCTGGCTGCAGACCGTGCCGCTGGTGCCCCTCGGCGGCGGCGAGGCCGAGAACTTCCTCGTGATCGGGCAGGTGGTCTCGATCTACGTCGAGGACCGCTTCGTCACGGACGGCATGGTCGATACCGGCGCGATGCATCCGATCATGCGCGGAGGCTATTTCGATTACTTCCACGCCACCGCCGAAACCCGCTTCACCATGCGCCGACCCAAGGGAGCGGCGGAGTTTACCGAGCGTTAGCGGCGCAAGCGCCCGTTAAGTCCCCGTCATCCTTGAGGCTTTGTTTACCATAACGGGGGCAGGGTCGGCCGGTCCCACCAGACTGGCCGACGCCGGATGTTCCTGTTCACCACCACGGCCAGCCCCCCGGAGATCCCGACGCCCCCGGCCCTCGTGCGCCCGGCGCCGGCCCCGGTCGTGCAGGCGATCCGCGACGGGGCGAGCGCCACGGGGGTCGGGTTCGACTACCTCCTCGCCACGGCGCGGCGCGAATCGGCCCTCGACCCCTCCGCCAAGGCGCCGACCTCCTCGGCCACGGGGCTGTTCCAGTTCATCGAGCAGACCTGGCTCGGGACGATGAAGAACGCCGGCCCGCAGCTCGGCCTGCAGGCCGAGGCGGATGCCATCTCCCGCCAGTCCGACGGCACCTACGCCGTCGCCGACCCCGGCCAGAAGCAGGCGATCCTCGACCTGCGGCGCGACCCGAAGGTCGCCGCCGTCCTGGCCGGCGCCCTCACCCAGAAGAACGCGCAGGCGCTCCAGGCGGCCATGGGCCACGAGCCGACGCCGGGGGACCTCTACGCCGCCCACGTCCTCGGGGCGAAGGGCGCGGCGAGCCTCATCGGCACCGCCAAGACCTTCCCGGAGCGCGCCGCCGCCCTCGACCTGCCCGAGGCCGCCGCCGCCAACCGCGCCCTGTTCTACGACCGCACCGGCCGCCCGCGCACGGCCGCCGAACTCTATGCCAGCCTCTCGGCCGCCGCCCAGGGTGCCGCGCAAGGGGCCCCGCAAGGCGCGAATCCCGTTGTGGTCCTGTCCCGCCCCGAGGGGGGCGAGGTGCCCGCCTCCGCCACCGCCTACGCCATGACGGCGACCGCCTTCGGCGGCGGATCGGACCTGCGCAGCCTGTTCCAGACCGACCGCCGCGTCACCGCCACCGACGCCGCCGCCAAGCTCTGGCAGGGGCGCAGTTCCGGCACCGCCACGGCGCGGCCGGCGCCCTCCTACTTCCCGCGTTCCGACGAAGGCCCGAGCGCCCCCCCGGCGGCGATGCTGGCCTCGGCCGATCCCGAGGACATCCCGGCGACGACGGGCAGCCTCGCGGACAGGCCGGTGCCGCCCGGCCCGGCCCTCGTCCACGCGCCCCTGCCGCCCCGCCGCCCGGCGGAGTTCGGCGCGGCGCCCCTTCCCAATTCCCTGTTCGCGCCCCGGAGAGGCCCATGATCAAGAAGTCCATGATCATCCGCCAATTCCTGGCCCTGACCCTGAACGCCCCGGCCGACCGCCGGGCGCAGGGCGGGGCGGCGCTGGCGCGGGCCTATCTCTACGGCGACCTCGACGCCGACGCCCTCTGGGAGGCCAAGACGGCGCTGCTCAGCCTCCTCGACGACCCGGCCCCCTCGGTGCGCCGGGCGCTCGCGGAGGTCTGCGCCGATTCCGCCCGCAGCCCGCGCCCCATCGTGGTCGCCCTGTCCTGCGATGCGTTCGCCGTGGCCGAGCCGATCCTGGCGCGCTCCCCCGTCCTCACCGAGGCGGACCTCGTGGAGGCGGCGGCGCTCGGCGACGAGGACGCGCGGGCCGCCATCGCCCGGCGCCATCACCTCACCCCCGCCGTCTCGGGGGCGCTCGCCGAGATCGCCGACCTGCCGACCCTCGTGGCGCTCGCGGGCAACCCGACCGCCCGGATCACCGGGGGGCGGCTCCTGCGGATGATCGAGCGCTTCGGCCACGAGGCCGACCTGCGCGAGGCGCTGCTCGCCCGCCACGACCTGCCGCCGGAGGCGCGCCACGCCGTGGCCGTCGCCCTGGCCCGCAGCCTGTCGGCCTTCGCCACCGAGCGCGGCTGGCTCGGGGAGGCGCGCTGCGAGCGCATCAACCGCGAGGTCGCGGAGCGGACGGCCCTCGACCTCAGCGCCGGGGCCGGCGCGGCGGCGACCTCCCGCCTCGTGAGCTACCTGCGCGCGAGCCACCAGCTCAATGCCGGGCTGATCCTGCGGGCGATCCTGTCCGGCCGGATCGAGTTCGCCCAGACCGCCTTCGCCGACCTGTCGGGCCTCGACCATGCGAGCGTCGCCCGCGCCATGCGCGATCCCCGCGCCGTCGCGGACCTGCACGAGAAGGCGGGCCTGCCCGCGCCGCTCCTGCCGGCGATGCACGCGGTGCTCGCGGCGTGGCGGGAGACCGCCCGCGCGGCGCCGGGCGGCGGCGCGAAAGGCGCTGGCCTGTCCCGGCGGATGATCGAGCACGCCATCGCGGCCTGCGAGGGCTGGGAGAGCCCGGAGATCCGCAGCGTCGTCGCCCTGCTCACCCGCTTCGAGGCCGAGGCCGCCCGTGACGAGGCACGCGAGACGACCCGCGCCATCCTCGCCCAGGCGACGGCCCGCGAGGCCGCCGAGCGCCGCCGGATCGCCGCCGACGCCGCGTGGCGCGAGGCGCTGGAGGCCCATCGCCGGGCCGAATCCGGCACCGAGGCCCCGGCGGTGGAGCCGCCCGCCGCGGGGGAGGGCCGCACCGACCCGGTGGGCGCGATCCTCGAAACCCTGCCCGAACAGATCCTGGAATGGTTCCGCAGCGGCCGGGACCGGACGGCCGCCCAGGCGGTGCCGGACGCGGTCCTCGCCGACCTCGATGCCGCGCTCATCGCGGAGTTCCGCGCGAGCCGCATCGCCCCGGTGAAGGACGATGCGAAGGACGGCATCGCCATCGCCGCCTGAAGCAGCGTCCCCGAAACGACGAAAGCCCCCCGCCCGGTCAGGGCGGGGGGCTTTCTCGTCTCTCGTTCACGCCGCGCGGACGTTGTTGAGGAAGCGCGCGACTTCGGCCGTCAGGTGCTCGGACTGGCGGGACAATTCGCCGGACGCCGACAGGACCTGCTCCGCCGCCGCGCCGGTATCCTCCGAGGCTCGCGCCACGCCCACGATGTTGCTCGTCACCTCCGTGGTGCCGGCCGACGCCTGGGCCACGTTGCGCACGATCTCCTGCGTCGCCGCCCCCTGCTGTTCCACGGCCGCCGCGATGGACGTCGCCACGCTGTTGATCTCGCGGATCCGGCCGGTGATCGCGCCGATGGCCGTCACCGCCTGATCCGTCACACCCTGGATCTCGCCGATCTGGCTGCCGATCTCCTCCGTCGCCTTGGCGGTCTGGTTGGCCAGTTCCTTCACCTCCGCCGCGACCACGGCGAAGCCGCGGCCCGCCTCGCCGGCGCGGGCGGCCTCGATGGTGGCGTTGAGCGCCAGCAGGTTGGTCTGCGAAGCGATGTTCGAGATCAGCCCGACCATGTCGCCGATCCGCGCCGAGGTCTGGCGCAGGGCCTGGACCAGGGCGGCGGTCTGGTCGGCCTCGCCCACGGCGGCCTGGGCCAGCGTCGCCGAGCCGTGCACCTGCCGGCCGATCTCCTGCACGGAGGTGCCGAGTTCCTCCGCCGCCGCCGCGACGGTGCCGACGTTCGACGCCGCTTCCTCGGCGGCGGCGGCGACGGTGGTGGATTGCGCGGCGGTCTCTCCGGCGGCCGAGCTCATCTGCTGGGCGGTGGCCTGCAACTCGGTGGCCGAGGAGGAGACCATGCCGACGATGCCGCCGACCGCCGCCTCGAAGCCGTCGGCCAACTCGACCATGGTGCGCTTGCGCTCGCGGGCGGCCGCCTCGTCGGCGATGCGCTTGATCTCGGCCTGCTCGGCGGCCTTCTGGGCGACCATCGCCTTGATGCCCTCGACCGCCCTGCCGACGGCGCCGATCTCGTCGCCGCGCTTCGCCTCCGGGATCTGCGCGTCGATTTCGCCCTTCGCCATCCGCTGCAGCACCGTGACGAGGCTGCCGAGGGGGCGGGTGATGCCGTAGGAGGCCACGAGGAACGCGACCAGGAACCCGACCATGATGCCGAGGCCGCTGAAGACCATCAGGCTGTAGCGGGTGGCGTTGGTCTGGGCGGTGAGTTGGCCCGAACCGCTGCGCATGCCGTCGCGGATGGCATCGCCGAGCTTGTTGCCCTCATCGACCATGGCGTTGAAGTTCGGGTCGATGACCCGGTGGACGAAAGCGATGGCGTCGGCGTTCTGGTTGGACATGCCGAGGCGGCGGACCTCGCTGGCGTCCTGGACGAAGCGCTCGATGCGCGCGGCCTGGGCCTCGATCCGGTCCGCGAAGGCCGGCGCCTTGTGCCGGAACTCGGCGAGCGCCTCCTTCATGTTCGGCACGGCCGCGTCGAAGCCCCGGTTGGCGGCCTGCATCTGGCCGTCCTCGGTCTCCGCGATGACCCGGTAGATCCAATAGTTCAATTCGAAGATCAGCCGGTTGGTGCGGCGCGACAGCATGGCGGCTTCCGCCTCCTGGTCGATGAAGGTGCTGTAGGCGTCGTCGATCTGGGTCATGCGGCCCTGCGCGTACCAGACGCATCCCCCGACGATCACCGAGATCAACCCGATCACACCCGCGATCTTCGTCAGAACCTTGAGATCCGCTAGACGTAACATTGCCTGTCTCCAATCGATGCCGCCAAGCTGGTCGGCAAAAATTAAAGACATGATGTCGTCGAATTAAGAAGATCGTCTCCGGTGAGTGGAATTAGATCATTCCGATAGCGGATCACGGCCAGTTGATGACGGACCTATTCGGCCGCGCGCCGCTCCGGTTCGGCCGCGCCGTCGCCGGGCAGGCCGAACTTCGCGATGGACGCATCGAGCCGCAGGGCGGCGTTGATGAGCGCCATGTGGGAGAAGCCCTGCGGGGTGTTGCCCCGCTGCTCGCCGGTGGCGGGATCGATCTCCTCCGCGAACAGGCCGACATCGTTGCCCCGGGCGACCAGCCGCTCGAAGGCGGCCTTGGCCTCCCCCGTCCGGCCGTCGAGGGCGAGGCAGCCGACCCGCCAGAAGGCGCAGGCGGTGAAGGCGCCCTCGTCGCCCTCGAACCCGTCCTCCATCCGGTAGCGGTAGATCAGGTCGCCGACGCCGAGTTCCCGCTCGACCGCCGCCAGGGTGGAGCGCAGGCGGGGGTCGGAGGGGTCGATGGCCCCGAACAGGGCGACGCGCAGCACGGCGGCATCGAGATGGTGCGATCCGTAGGCGCCCGTGAAGGCGCCGCGCTCCTCGCTCCAGCCCTTCTCCAGATACTCGGCGCGGATCTCGGCGGCGGCCTGCTCCCAGGCGGCGATCTTGTCCTCCGGCACGCCCCGGATGTGGCGGCCGATCCGGGCGGCGTCGGTCAGCGCCACCCAGAGCATCGCCTTGGTGTGGAGCTGCTGGCGCGGCCCGGTGCGCAATTCCCAGATGCCGTTGTCGGCGTCGTGCCGGTGGCGGATCGCCCGGTCGGTGAGGTTGTCGAGCACCTTCGGCAGGCGGTCGTGGACCTTCTCGGGCGGGTCGTAATCCACCGCTTCGAGGAAGACGCAGAGGGCGCGCAGCAACTCGCCGTAGATGTCGTGCTGGTCCTGCCCCTCGGCGGCGTTGCCGATGAGCACGGGCCCGATCCCGTTCCAGCCGGAGAGATGGGTCAGCGCCTCCTCGGGCGGGATCGTGTCGCAGACGCCGTACATGAGCCGCGTGTCGCGGCCGTAGGTGTCGTCGCGCTCGCGCAGGAAGCGCAGGAATTCCGAGGCTTCGCGGACGTAGCCAAGCATCACGAAGGCCGTCACCGTGAAGGCGGCGTCGCGCATCCACGTGAACCGGTAGTCGAAGTTGCGGTTGCCGGGCACCGCCTCGGGCAGGCCGGCGGTCGCCGCCGCGACGATGCCGCCGGAGGGCGAATAGGTGAGGAGCTTCAGGCAGAGCGCCGAGCGCAGCACCGTCTCCCGGTAGGGGCCGCGATAGGTGCAGCGGGCGCTCCAGCGGCGCCAGTATTCCTCCGTGGTCGCGATCCGCCGGTCGGCGCCGGCCAGATCCTCGATGGCGGCGCCCTCGTCGTCCTCGCCATGGGTGAGGACGAGGTAGGCGGTCTCGCCCGCGCTCAGGCGGAACGTCACGAGGGCGCTCCCGTCCGCGATGCGCGGGCCGGGCGAGGCGTTGACCCGCAGCCGCCAATCCCCCGCCTCGAACAGCACCGAACCCCTGTCCTCCATCGGCTCGCAGGGCCGGCGGGCGTAATCGAAGGTCGGGCGCACGGTGAAGCGGCCCTCGATCACGCCCTCCTCGCAGGTGAGGCGGCGGATCAGCCGGCTCTCGCCCTCGCCGTCCGGGCCCTCCTCGGGCTCGGGGGCGGGCGGGTTCACCGGCATCACGTCGGTGAGGACGGCGCGGCCGGTGCGCGTCTCGAAGGTCGTCTCGAGGATGTTGGTCTCGGGCCGGTAGCGCCGATGGGTCCGGTCGAGCCCGTCGAGGGCGAGGGCGCAGGAGCCGCCCTTCTCGTCGTCGAGGAGTTTGAGGAACAGGGCGGGGGAATCGTGGCGCGGCCAGCACAGCCAGTCGACCGAGCCGTCGCGGGCGATCAACGCACAGGAATGGGTATCGCCGACGAGGGCGTAATCGCTGATGGGCTTGGACACTGGCATACCGGTTGGGCCGCTGCACGGGCAGCGGATGACATCCCCCGCTGCTCAGGTAGCCGGCAACGGGGGAGGGGGGAGTCCGGCTCGACGATTCGCCGCACGGGCTCAGGGGCGCGGCAGCATCCTGTCGCTGACGATCCGGCGCTGGATCTCGCTGGTGCCCTCGAAGATCGTGGTGAGCCGCGCGTCGCGCCAATAGCGCTCCACCCGGCGCTCGGTGGTGTAGCCGTTGCCGCCGTGAAGCTGCATCGCTTGGTTCGTCACCTTCACCGCCATCTCGGTGCAGGTGAGCTTCACCATCGCGGATTCGGATTCCGCCGGCTCGCCGAGGTCGAGGAGATGGGCCACCTGCTGCCAGAAGGCGCGGGCCTGCGTCACCTCGGCGGCCATGTCGGCGAGGGCGAAGCGCAAGGCCTGGAAGTCGCCGATCGGGTGGCCGAACTGCTCCCGCTCCTGCAGGTAGAGCTGGCAATCCTCCACAGCGGCCCGCGCCACGCCCACCGCCCGCGCGGCGGTGTGGACCCGGGCGATGTTGAGGCCCCGCTGCACGGCGGCGAACCCGCCGGAATCGGCATCCGCCCCCTGGTCGCCGTAAAGGCCGGTGAGGCGGTCGCTCTCCGGCACCCGCACGCCGTCGAGGTCGAGCTCGAAGGTCTCGAAACCGTGGTAGCCGATCTTGTCGATCACCCGGCCGGTCATGTTTGCGGGGAAGGTGCCGGGCTCCTTCACCACGAGGAAGGGCTCCAGCCCCGCCGAGCGCGATTCGGACGGGCCCGGCTCGCGGGTCCGGGCCAGCACCTCGATGAAATGCGCGCCCTTGGCGAAGCCCGCCCAGCGCTTGCGGCCGGTGAGCACCCAGGTGTCGCCCTCGCGCACGGCCTTCGTCGTCACGCCCGCGAGGTCCGAGCCGGCATTGGGCTCGGACAGGGAGATCGAGCCGATCCACTCGCCCCGCGCCGAGCGGCGCATCAGGTCGGCGCGGCGTTCCGGGTCGAGGGTCTGGGTGCCGAGCCCCTGGCCCCGCGCCAGGATTGAGCCCACCGACAGCCAGGACCGGGCCAACTCCTCGGAGACGAGGCAATATTCGAACACCCCGAGCCCCATCCCGCCATGGTCCTCAGGGATGGTGATGCCGAACCAGCCCCGGTCGGCCATCGCCGCGATCAGGGACGGGGGCATCTCGGCCTTGTGCCGGTCGAGTTCGTCGGCCAGCGGCAGAACGGTGTCGCGGGCGAAGGCGCGGGCCTCCGCCTGGAGGGCGGCGCGGGCCTCCGTCCGCCACGGAGAGGCCAGTTCCGGCGGTCGCGGTTCGATGCGTGCGGTCCCTGTCATGGACGGTCCCCGATTGATCTCGCGGGGTCGGAAACACCGGTTTACAAAATGGTTCCCTCCGCGATCTTCGAATATCGGCGCGGGCGGTCCATAATCGGGGCATGACGCTCGCCGATCCACTCCTAGAATCCCGCGCGATGACCGCTCCCGCCACGCCCCACATCCTTGTGGTGGAGGATGACCGCGAGATCTCGGCCCTCGTGGCGCGCTACCTGCGCGGCAACGACTGCCGCGTGACGCTGGCCGGCGACGGCCGCGAGATGGAGCGGGCGCTCGCCGAGGCGCGGATCGACCTCATCGTCCTCGACCTGATGCTCCCCGGCGAGGACGGGTTCAGCCTGTGCCGGCGCCTGCGCGAGACCTCGCAGATCCCGATCCTGATGCTCACCGCCAAGTCGGAGGAGGTCGACCGCATCCTCGGCCTCGAACTCGGGGCGGACGATTACCTCGCCAAGCCGTTCAACCCGCGCGAACTGCTCGCCCGCATCCGGGCGATCCTGCGCCGGGTCTCGGCCGAGGCGCCGGAGCAGGACGAGCGCAAGCGCCTGCACTTCGCCGGCTGGACGCTCGACGTCTCCCTGCGCCAACTCCTCAGCCCCGAGGGGGCGCGGGTCTCGATCACCGGCGCCGAGTTCGACCTGCTCCACGCCCTCTGCCTGCGGCCGGGGCGGGTGCTCTCCCGCGACCAGCTCCTCGACCTGACGCAGGGGCGGGCGGCGGGCCCGTTCGAGCGCAGCATCGACGTGCTGGTCTCGCGCATCCGCCAGAAGATCGAGGTCGATACGCGCAACCCCGAATACATCCGCACCATCCGCTCCGGGGGCTACCTGTTCACCCCCGAGGTCACGCGCTCATGACCCTGGCCGGTCTGCGCGCCCGCCTCCGCCCGCGCAGCATCGCGGGGCAGATCGCCCTCCTCGTGGTGGCCGGCATCGCGGTGGCGCATGTGGTCGCCACCGCCTCGTTCTTCCTGCTCCACGAGCCGCAGAACCCCGACGCCCTGCCCGGCGTGGCGGCGGCGCGGGTCGGCGTCCTGGCCCGCCTCCTCGACGTGGCCGAACCCTCGGTCCGCCCCGCGCTGATCGCGGCGGGGGCGCGCTCCCTGCCCCTCGTCGAGGTCGAGCCCTGGGACGGGGTGGCGCCGCAGGGGGCCGAGCCGGCGCCCGACCGGGCGGTGATCCGCCGCCTGCGCGCCGCCGCCGGGCGCCCGGTGACGGTGACGAGCCTCAGGCCCACCGGGGACGGCGAGTACCTGCATGTCGGCATCGCCACCGGCAACGGCGCGATGTTCCGCGCGACGCTCGCCGACGATCCCCTGCGCCCGCCCCGCCAGGGCGCGCTGATCTTCACGGGCGTGTTCCTGGCGCTGACGCTGGCCCTGCTCTGCGTCTGGGCCACGCGGGCGCTCACGGCGCCGCTCGCCCGGCTCGCCAGCGCGGCCGAGGGCTTCGGCGCGCGGGACGACCACGTCGCCCTGCCGCAGGCCGGGCCGCAGGAGGTGCTGGCCGTGTCGAGCGCGCTCGACCGGATGCGCTCCCGCGTGCGCCGCCTCATCGACGACCGCACGCAGATGCTCGCCGCCATCAGCCACGACCTGCGCACGCCGATCACCCGGCTGCGCCTGCGCGCCGAGTTCATCGAGGACGAGGGCGCGCGGGCCGCGACCCTGCGCGACCTCGACCAGATGAACGGCCTCGTGGAGGCGGCCCTGTCCTTCGTCCGCGACGGGCAGCAGCGGGATGCGGGGAGCCACAGCCTCGTGGACCTCGCCTCGGTGGTGCAGACCGTCTGCGACGGCTTCGCGGATATCGGCGCCCCGGTGGCCGTGGAGCGGAGCCGCCACGTCCTCGTGCGCGGGCAGCCCGACGAGCTGGAGCGGGCGATCACCAACCTCGTGGACAACGCCGTGAAGTACGGCGGGCAGGCCCGCCTCGTCATGGAGGGCTCGGATCGCGGGGTGCGGGTCTGCGTGATCGATGCGGGACCGGGCATCCCCGACGCGGAGCGCGAGACGATGCTCCAGCCCTTCGTGCGCGGCGACCGGGCGCGCAACCTCAACGCGGCGAGCGGCTTCGGCCTCGGCCTGTCCATCGTCCAGGCCATCGTCGAGGCCCATGACGGGCGCCTGATCCTGGAGAACCGCCCCGAGGGCGGCCTCTGCGCGGCCCTCGAACTGCCCCTGGCCGCGCGGGACTTCTCCGGCGGCAAGCCGGCGGAGCCGGCGCGGGAAGCGCTGGCCGCGCGGGCGGCGTAGCCGTTTTCCCGATCCTACCCTCGTCCTCACCCTGAGAGTCTGGCCGAGAAGTCGGCGGTTTTTCCACGCCCAACCTCATCCTGAGGTGCCGGAGCGCAGCGGAGGCCTCGAAGGAGGGCTCCAGGGATCGCAGCGCCTTCTGGAGCCCTCCTTCGAGGCCCGCCGAGGCGGGCACCTCAGGATGAGGTGGAGGGTGGGTGCGGACAGAGGGGCGATCCGCCCCTTCAGCCATGGCCCTCAGGCCGCCCGGACGTTCTGCAGGAAGTGCGCGACCTCGGCCCGCAGCCGCTCCGATTGCGCGGAGAGCTGCCCCGTCGCGGCGGCCACCGAGGAGGCCGCGCGGCCCGCCTCGTCGGCGACGCGGGCGACCTCGGCGATGTCGGAGGTCATGGCGCTGGTGCCCTGCGACGCCTGGCCCATGTTGCGCACGATCTCCTGCGTCGTCGCCCCCTGCTGCTCCACCGCCGCGGCGATGCCGGTGGTGGTGCGGTTCATGGCCTCGATCTGCGCCGCGATGGAGTGGATCGCCTCCGAGGCGCCGCCGGTCGCGGTCTGGATCGAGGCGATCTGCTGGCCGATCTCGTCCGTGGCGCGGGACGTCTGCGCGGCGAGTTCCTTCACCTCGTTCGCCACCACGGCGAAGCCGCGCCCGGCCTCGCCCGCGCGGGCGGCCTCGATGGTGGCGTTGAGCGCCAGCAGGTTGGTCTGCCCGGCGATGGCCGAGACGATCCGCACCACGTCGCCGATGCGGGTGGCGGCGGCGGAGAGGTCCGCCACCGTCTGCCCGGCGCGCTGCGCCTCGTGCACCGCCGCGTCCGACATGCCGGCCGCCTGCTCGACCTGACGGCTGATCTCGGCGACCGTGGCGCCAAGCTCCTCCGCCGCCGCCGCCACGGTGTTGACGCTGGCGGCGGTCTGGTGCGCGGCGCTCGCCACGTTGGCCGACCGGCTCGACGTCTCCCCGACCGCGTTGCGCATGGTGCCGGAGGTGCCCTCCAGGCTCGACACCGCCCCCGTCACCTCGCCGACGATGCCCACCACCGATTGCTCGAAGCGGTCCGCGAGGTCGGTGAGCATCGCCCGGCGGGCCTGCTCCTCCCGCAGGCGGGCGGCCTCGGTGGTCTTCAGTTGCTGCGCGGCCTCCTCCAGCGTCATGTCGCGGATGGTCACGACGGCGCGGGCGATGTCGCCGATCTCGTCGGCCCGGCGGCTGCCCGGCACCTCGGCGAGGTCCTCGCGGGCGGCGAGCGCCTTCAGGGCGCGGGTGAGGGCGCCCAGCGGGCGCACGATGGAGCGGGCGAGCCACAGGCCGAGCCCGGCCGTCGCCGCCAGCACGATCAGGCCGATCATCACCAGGGTGCGAGAGAGCGCCCGCGCGTCCTCGATGGCTTCGGCCTGGGATTGCTCCGCGATCACGGTCCAGGGCGCCCCCAGCACCGAGACCGTGGCGGCGGCGCCCATCTGCGGGCCGTTGGCGGCCTCGTAGGTGAAGCCCTCGCGGCCCGAGATGTCGGCGACCGTGAGGCCGAGCGCCGAGATGGGCGAGCCGGCCTTCGCCTGCGGGGCGAGGGGCGGATTGCTGCGCAGGGCGCCGTCCGGCCCGGTGGCGAGCACCTGCCCGGTCTCGCCGAGCCCGGTGCGCTTGGCGAGCACCTGATCGAACAGCGCGGGGGTCACGCGCATCACGACGAAGCCGATCCGCTCCACCGCCTGCGAGGTGCCCATGGCGACGTTGGCGCGCTTCGACATCGCCCGGCCGATGAAGGCCGAGGGGCCGGAGCCCACGGGGTAGGGGGCGAAATCCTCGTACAGGACCGCGTTCGGCTCGGCGGCCTTCAGGCGCTCCACGAGGCGGGCGAGGCCCGTGGCCTTCAGCGGGCCGTCCGCGACGGTGGCGGCGAAATCCTCGCCCTTCGTGGTCGTGTAGGCGACGTGGCCCGCCTCATCGAGGAACATCAGGTCGCCATAGCCCGGCTGGGCCACGATCTTGCGGGCGATCTCCTGCACCTTGCCGTGGCGGCGCCCGTACATCCCCGTCGCGGGGCCTCCGTCGAGGGCGATCCGCTCCGCGACGCTCTTCGGCGCGCGGAAGGCATCCACGATGCCGGCGGTCTCGGGCTTGGCGGGATCGAGGGTCTCGATCAGGTCGGGGAAGTTCGAGACGATCTGCGGATGCGCCGCCACCCCGACGAAATCCGCCTGCATCCGGTCGGCGGTGAGTTCGATGCTGTCCTGCCGGGCCGAGGCGGCGAGGTGAAGCCGCTCGCCCGCCGCCTTCAGCAGGCTCGTCCGCGCCGAGTACCAGCTGATGCCCCCCATGGTCGCGGCGCTCATGAGGGCCAAGCCGATCGTCATGGCCGGAAGGCGCGCACTCAGCCGCGAAGACAGTAGCATGATAGATCCCTGCAAATCCTGATTGCGAGGGACGCTACCAGCTCGGCCTTGAAAGGAGATTTAAGAACCGCGCTTTCTCACGAATGTAGTGCCCGGTTTTCCGTCACACCGACATCCAGCGCAGCACGTCGGCCTCGTTCATCCCGGAACGGGGGCCCGACAGCACGACCTGGCCGCGATCCATCACGGCGTAGCTGTCGCAGAGGTCGCGCGCCCATTCGAAATACTGCTCGACCAGCACGATCGCCATCTCACCCTTGCCGCGCAGGTAGGTGATGGCCCGGCCGATATCCTTGATGATCGAGGGCTGGATGCCCTCCGTCGGCTCGTCGAGGACGAGGAGCTTCGGGCGGGTGACGAGGGCGCGGCCGATGGCGAGCTGCTGCTGCTGCCCGCCGGAGAGGTCGCCGCCGCGCCTGTGCAGCATGTCCTTCAGGACCGGGAACAGGTCGTAGATCTCGGCGGGGACGTGCCGGTCCCGCCGCTTCAGGGGACTGAACCCGGTCTCCAGGTTCTCCTTGACCGTCAGGAGCGGAAAGATCTCCCGGCCCTGGGGCACGAAGGCGATGCCCGCCCGCGCCCGGTCGTAGGGGGCGAGCCCCTGGATCTCCCGGCCGTCGAGGCGGATCGCCCCGCCCTTGACCGGCTGCTGCCCGACGATGGCCCGGAGCAGGGAGGTCTTGCCGACGCCGTTGCGCCCGAGCACGGTCGTGACCTGCCCGGCCTCGGCCTTGAGCGAGACGCCGCGCAGGGCCTGCGCCGCGCCGTAATACAGGTCGATGCCCTCGACGCTCAGCATGATGGTGTCGTCCCGGCTGCGAATGACCTGCGTCTCCCCTCCACGACCTCATCCTGAGGTGCGGCGTCCGCCGCCTCGAAGGAGACTTCCAGGGATCGCGGCGGGCTCTGGAGCCCTCCTTCGAGGCCGTCGCGGCGCGACGGCACCTCAGGATGAGGGGGGAGGCAGGGGAGGAACGCGTTCATCACCGCCCCAGATACACTTCAACCACCTTCGGGTCGGCCGAGACCGCGTCGATGGAGCCCTCGGCCAGCACCGCGCCCTCGTGCAGGCAGGTGACGCGGCATTGGAGCGCCCGCACGAAATGCATGTCGTGCTCCACCACCACCACGGCGTGGTCCCCCGCGATCCGCCGCAGCAGCTCGGCGGTCTGGGCGGTCTCGGCGTCGGTCATGCCCGCCACCGGCTCGTCCACGAGGAGGAGCTTCGGGTCCTGCGCCAGCAGCATCCCGATCTCCAGCCATTGCTTCTGCCCGTGGCTGAGGTCCGCCGCCGGCCGGGCCCGGTGGGCGATGAGGCCGACCGTGGTGAGGATCGCGTCGATGCGCTCGCCCGCCACGCGGTTGCGCCAGCCGAACAGCGAGGCGGCCGCCGCGCGGGGGCCCTTCAGCGCCAGCAGGACGTTGTCGGCCACCGTGTGGCTCTCGAAGACGGTGGGCTTCTGGAACTTGCGGCCGATGCCGAGGTCGGCGATGGCCGGCTCGTCGAGGGCGAGGAGGTCGTGCGCGCCGTCGAACAGGGCGATGCCGCTGTCGGGCTTCGTCTTGCCGGTGATGCAATCCATCATCGTGGTCTTGCCGGCGCCGTTCGGGCCGATGATCGCCCGCATCTCCCCCGGCAGCAGCGTCAGCGACAGGCCGCGTAGGGCCTTGTAGCCGTCGAAGGTGACGCGCAGGTCATCGACGTAGAGCAGCGCCCCCGTCACCTTCGTCTTGTTGGCCGGGCCGGCGGCGGGCCGGTCCATCACGGCGGTGGCGCTCACGAGCCTCGTCCCTCTTCCGCGAGCTTCGGGGCGATCTCGGGCTCCGGCGGGAGCTTCGCCGCCGCCCGGCGGCTGCCGAACTTCTCCATGAGCGTCCCGACGATGCCCCGCGGCATGAACAGCGTCACGATGACGAACAGGGCGCCGAGCGCGAAGAGCCACGCATCGGGCATCGCGCCGGTCAGGATGGTCTTGGCATAGTTGACGATCACGGCGCCGAGCGCCGCGCCGACCAGGGTGCCGCGTCCGCCGACGGCGACCCAGATCACCGCCTCGATGGAATTGCCCGGCGCGAACTCGCCGGGGTTGATGATGCCGACCTGCGGCACGTAGAGGGCGCCGGCCACGCCCGCCATCATCGCCGAGACGGTGAAGGCGAGCGTCTTGAAGTGCTCCGGCCGGTAGCCGAGGAACCGGGTGCGGCTCTCGGCGTCGCGCACGGCGATCAGGATCTTGCCGTAGGCCGAGACGGTCATCACGCGGGCGATCAGGTAGCCGAGCGCCAGGGCGATGCCGGTGGCGACGAAGATGCCGACGCGGAAGCCCTGGGACTGGACGTTGAATCCCAAAAGATCCTTGAAGTCGGTGAGGCCGTTGTTGCCCCCGAGCCCCATGTCGTTGCGGAAGAAGGCGAGCATCAGGGCGTAGGTCATCGCCTGGGTGATGATCGACAGGTAGACCCCCGTCACCCGCGAGCGGAAGGCGAGCCAGCCGAACAGGAAGGCCAGCAGCCCCGGCACGAGGAGCACCATCAGCGCGGCGAACGCGAAATGGTCGAACCCGTACCAATACCAGGGCAGGCTCTTGTAGTTCAGGAACACCATGAAGTCGGGCAGGAGCGGATTGCCGTAGACGCCCCGGCTGCCGATCTGGCGCATCAGGTACATGCCCATCGCGTAGCCGCCGAGCGCGAAGAACGCCCCGTGGCCGAGCGAGAGGATGCCGCAATAGCCCCAGACGAGGTCGAGGCTGACGGCCAGCAGCGCATAGGCGAGGTACTTGCCGAACAGCGAGACGAGGTAGGTCGGCAGGTGCAGCCCGGAGCCCTCCGGCACGGCGAGGTTCAGCACCGGCACGGCGAGGCAGAAGGCCGCCAGCACAGCGAGGAAGATCCAGCCCTTCAGGTCGATGAGGCGGGTGCGGGGGGGCATGGCGCTCACGATTCCACCGCCCGGCCCTTGAGCGCGAACAGCCCGCGCGGGCGCTTCTGGATGAACAGGATGATGAAGATCAAAAGCCCGATCTTGGCGAGCACCGCGCCGATATACGGCTCGGCAAGCTTGTTCACGACGCCGAGCGTCAGGGCCGCGACCAGCGTGCCCCAGAGGTTCCCGACGCCGCCGAACACCACCACGAGGAACGAGTCGATGATGTAGCCCTGGCCGAGGTTCGGCGAGACGTTGTCGATCTGCGACAGGGCCACCCCCGCGATCCCGGCGATGCCGGAGCCGAGCCCGAAGGTGAGGGCATCGACGTAAGGCGTGCGGATGCCCATCGCGGCGGCCATCCGCCGGTTCTGGGTGACGGCGCGGGTCTTCAGGCCGAACGAGGTCTTCCGCAGGACGAACAGCAGGCCGAGGAACACCGCCAGGGAGAACAGGATGATCCACATCCGGCCCCAGGTGACGGACAGGCCGTAGAAATCGAAGGCACCGCTCATGAAGGCCGGGGCGCCGACCTCGCGGTTGGTCGGCCCGAAGAGCGAGCGCACCGCCTGCTGGAGCACGAGGCTGACACCGAAGGTGGCGAGCAGGGTCTCCAGCGGCCGCCCGTAGAGGAAGCGGATGATGAACCGCTCGATCAGCACCCCGACCAGCCCCGCCACGAGGAAGGCGCAGGGGATGCTGATGGCCAGCGACCACGGGAACAGGGCCGGCGCCTTGGTGCGGATCGCCTCCTGCACGAGGTAGGTCGTGTAGGCCCCGAGCATCACCATCTCGCCGTGGGCCATGTTGATGATGCCCATCACGCCGAAGGTGATGGCCAGCCCGATCGCCGCCAGCAGCAGCACCGAGCCGAGCGAAATCCCGTACCAGACGTTCTGCAGCGCCCCGAGGATCGCGAGGCGCGTCTCGATGGCCGCGATGCCCCGTCCGGCGGCGGCGCGCACCGCCTCGCTCGGATCGCCGCCGAGGCCGCGCAGGATGCCCATCGCGTCGCCGTCGCCCCGCGCCTGGATGGCGGGTAGAGCCGCGAGTTTTTCGGATTCGGACGTGCCGGGTTTGGCCAGGAGGACGGCGGCGCGGGCCTCGCTCATCACCTGCTTGACGCCCGCATCTTTCTCCCGCGCGAGCGCGGTGTCGAGGGCGGGGAGGGCGGCGGCGTCCCGAGCCTTGAACACGGCATCCGCCGCCTCCCGGCGCTTGGCCGGATCGGGGCTCACGAGGTTCAATTGGCCCTGCGCCGCCTCGATGCCGCGACGGACGCGGTTGTTGGCGCGAACGGCCTTGAGCGCGGGATCGTCGGGCGCGGCGGCGCCGGTCTTCGCGTCGGTGAGCGCGCTGCCCTGGCGGATGAAGAGGGCCTTGTCCGAGGGCCGCGCCAGGAGGCGCCCCTCCGACAGGGCCGAGAGCACGGCCCCCGCCCGCGGATCGCCGCTCGCGGCGAGCCCCGCCACGCCGGCCTCGATCTCGGCATAGCTCTCGCCGGCAAGCTGCGCGTAGGGGTCGGGCCCCTGGGCGAGCGCCGGGCCGGCGAGGAGCAGGAACAGGAGGGTGAGGAGGCGGATCATGCAAGGGGATCGCGTGGAGTGGCGCGGGTACCCCTCTCCCCGCTGGCGGGGAGAGGCCCACGGACACCTTGGCGTGTCCGTGGGAAGCGGAGGCGAAGCCGAAGCGAAGGTGAGGGGGCTTACCGGATGAGTCTCGGTCGGCACGCCTCCTCACCCCCGGCTGCCGCCTCGCTTCGCCCCCGACAAGGGGGGCTCAGCCCTCTCCCCGCAGGACGGGGAGAGGGGACTCACGTCACGCCCCGCCGCACTTCTTGGTCTTGGTGTTGTAGTTGCCGCAATTGAGCTTCACCCAATCGGCTTCGAGGTCCTTCGAGCCGTCGAGCTGCTTCGACCACGCCTCGCCGGGGATCAGCTTGTCGGTCTTCCACACCACGTCGAACTGACCGTTGCCTTCGATCTCGCCGATGAAGACCGGCTTGGTGATGTGGTGGTTCGGCAGCATCTGGGCGGTGCCGCCGGTGAGGTTCTTCTGCTCGATGCCCGGCAGGGCGGCGATGACCTTGTCCGGGTCCGTCGTGCCGGCCTTCTCGACCGCCTTCACCCACATGTTGAAGCCGATGTAATGGGCCTCCATCGGGTCGTTGGTGGTGGCCTTGGGGTTCTTCTTGAACGCCTGCCACTTCTTGATGAACTCCTCGTTCTCCGGCGTCTTGATCGACTCGAAGTAGTTCCAGGCCGCGAGGTGGCCGACCAGCGGCTTGGTGTCGATGCCCGCGAGTTCCTCCTCGCCCACCGAGAAGGCGACGACGGGGATGTCGGTGGCCTTGATGCCCTGGTTGCCGAGTTCCTTGTAGAACGGCACGTTCGCGTCGCCGTTGATGGTCGAGACCACGGCGGTCTTCTTGCCGGCCGAGCCGAACGCCTTGATCTTCGACACCTCGGTCTGCCAATCGGAGAAGCCGAACGGCGTGTAATTGATCATGATGTCCTCGGCCGCGACCCCCTTCGACTTGAGGTAGGCTTCGAGGATCTTGTTGGTGGTGCGCGGGTAGACGTAATCCGTGCCCTCCAGCACCCAGCGCTTGGCGCCGCCGCCATCCTCGGACATCAGGTAATCGACCGCCGGGATCGCCTGCTGGTTCGGCGCGGCGCCGGTGTAGAACACGTTGCGCTCGCTCTCCTCGCCCTCATACTGGACGGGGTAGAACAGGATGTTGTCGAGTTCCTTGAACACCGGCAGCACCGACTTGCGCGACACGCTGGTCCAGCAGCCGAACACGGCCGAGACCTTGTCCTTCGAGATCAGTTCGCGGGCCTTCTCGGCGAAGAGCGGCCAGTTCGAGGCCGGATCGACCACCACCGGCTCCAGCTTCTTGCCGAGGAGGCCGCCCTTGGCGTTCTGCTCGGCGATGAGCATCAGCATGGCGTCCTTCAGGGTCGTCTCCGAGATCGCCATCGTGCCCGACAGCGAGTGGAGGATGCCGACCTTGATGGTCTCTTCCGCCCGTGCGGCGCCCGTCGAAAGCGCACCGAGGGCGAGGCCGGCGGCCAGCGCGGCGGCCGAACTCCAGGTCTTCCAAGTCTTCACGGTCATCCCCTTGTCGTCTGCGCGAGACGTCGCAGACGGAGGCAATGGCCGTGCCAGTTTTTTGGGCAAAACCGCGGATCGAAGCCCCGGAGCGATCACAGGCCGGTGCCGTCATCCCGGCGCGGTCCGGTCTCTGCTAAAGCCGGGCGGTCAGCCCGGAGAGAGCGATGATGCATGAGTCCGACGCGGCCCCGCAGCGCATCGCCCTGATCGGCGCGCCGATCGAGGTCGGCACCCATGAGCCCGGGGCGCTCATGGGACCGGCGGCCCTGCGCACCGCCGGGCTGGTGCGCACGCTGCGGGACCTCGGCCACGCGGTGGAGGACAGGGGCGACATCGCCCCCGCCGGCCTCGCGCCCGGCGCCACGGGCCTGCCGGCGGTGGCCGCCTGGGCGCAGGCGCTCTCGGAGGCCGTCGAGGCGGCGCTCGGCGAAGGGGCGGTGCCGCTGGCCGCCGGGGGCGATCACAGCCTGTCGCTCGGCTCCGTCGATGGGGCCATGCGCCATTGCGCCCGCACCGGGCGGCCGCTCATGGTGCTGTGGCTCGACGCCCATGCCGACTTCAACACCCTGGAGACCTCGCCCTCCGGCAACGTCCACGGGATGCCCCTGGCGGCGCTCTGCGGCGAGCCCGGCTTCGCGGCCCTGTTCCGCCAGCCGGCGCCGCCGCCGCTGGACCCGCGCCGGGTCCATCTCTTCGGCCTGCGCTCGGTGGATGCCGGGGAGCGCGCCCTGGTCCGTGCCCGGAAAGTGGGCGTCACCGACATGCGCGAGATCGACGAGTTCGGCGTCGTCGCGCCCCTGCGCCGGCTGCTGGAACGGGCGGCCGAGGCGCGCGCCCATCTCCATGTGAGCTTCGACATCGACTTCCTCGACCCGTCCATCGCCCCGGCCGTGGGGACGGCGGTGCCGGGCGGGGCGACCTTCCGCGAGGCGCATCTCATCATGGAGATGCTGCACGATTGCGGCCTCGTCGGCTCGCTGGACGTGGTCGAACTGAACCCGTTCCTCGATGAGCGCGGGCGCTCGGCGCGGGTGCTGGTGGAGCTGGTGGCCAGCCTGTTCGGCCGCCGCATCCTCGACCGGCCGTCGTCGCCGGAGCCGTTGCCTGCGGAACAGGCAGGGCGCGGGTGAGGGCGATGCACACGGAACAGGCAATCGGCGCCCCCTCGCGGCAGCGCTCCGTGGGCACGATCCGCCTCGCGGTGGGGCCGAGCGGAGAGGGCGGGCCGACGCGCCTGCGCGACCTCGCCGAATCCGGCCCCTCGCGCCTGCGCTTTCCCCGGGTCGGGGACGTGCCGGAGGCGGTTCTGGTCAACACGGCGGGCGGCATCGCCTGCGGCGACGTCTTCCACGTCGATCTCGACCTCGCGGGGGGCAGCGACCTCGTCTTCACCACCACGGCGGCGGAGAAGATCTACCGATCCGACGGGCCGGACAGCGTGATCGAGAACCGGGTGCGGATCGGGGAGGGCGCGCGGCTGGCGTGGCTGCCGCAGGAGACGATCCTGTTCGACCACGCGCGGCTGCGCCGCCGCTTCGAGGTGGATCTCGCAGCCGATGCGGGGCTGCTGGCGGTGGAGATCGTCGCCTTCGGCCGGGCGGCCCGGCGGGAGCGGATCGGGCAGGGGCTCTTCGCCGATGCGTGGCGGGTGCGGCGGGGCGGACGCCTCGCCTATGCCGACACGGCCCTCCTCGAAGGCCCGGTGACGGACCTGCTGGCCCGCCCCGCCATCGGCGGCGGCGCCGGGGCGGCGGCGACCCTGCTCGACGCCTCCCCCGGCGCCGAGCCCCGGCTGGAGGAGGCCCGCGCGATCCTCGCCGGGCTGGAGCGGCCGGAGGAGGGGATCGAGGCGGCGGCGAGCGCCTGGAACGGGCATCTCGCCCTGCGGATGCTGGGGCCGATTGTGGGGCCGTTGCGGGAGCGCATGGCTCGCTTCACGGCGGCCTATCGCGGGTTGCCGATGCCGCGGGTGTGGCAGACCTGAATTGGGTGCGTCTCGCCCGTTGCCTGCCGGGGCCGACCTCTGCTAGAGACGCGGCCTCCGGGGCCAGCCGCCAGGCCCCGCGCGGCCTTGCGCCGCGACCGGATGGCCTCGTGGCGGAGTGGTGACGCAGAGGACTGCAAATCCTTGTACGGGGGTTCGATTCCCTCCGAGGCCTCCATCCTTTCTCTTTTATCGCTTGGTTCGACGCAGCCCCGCCCGCAAGGCCGGGGCTTTCGGCGTTTGGCCGCTGCCTCTGGCGCCCGCCCTGGGCGTTGCCTTTCGGCCACGGGGGCATCGCCGGCATTTATCCCGGCAAACAGGGCTTGCGCGGTCCGCCAGCGCTGTGTAGAGACACCCCCGCGATCCCCGATAGCTCAGTTGGTAGAGCAGGCGACTGTTAATCGCCTTGTCGCAGGTTCGAGTCCTGCTCGGGGAGCCATCGCCCTAATAACTCCCTCGCATTGTTGGTCTATTTGCTTTGGCTCCCGCACCGGGTGCTGAGGTGAGGGAATAGCGTCGCCGTTCCAGCGGTCGGCAATACGCTCCGCGAGCGTCGTTCGATTGGCGCCGCGCACGTCAGCGGCGCTCTCGCGGTTCCCCTCGGCCCATCCGAACCACGCGTTGGGCTCGCCCACCGGATCTCGAAGCGCGCGACCTCGTCCTCCGTTTTTCCGGCCTGACGAGGGCGTCGGCAATGTCCTGGGTGGCGAGGGGAGGGGCGGCGCGGAGGCTGGCTCTCGCGGCCACGATTCAACGCCCGGCCCCGTCATGGGTCCAGGCGTTGCAGGTGTGCTCCAAGTCGGCTGTGCGGACGCCCCATTCCCAGAGGCGGAGCGTCCCGTCCCGCGCTACTCGCGCGAGGCCATCATGTCATGGGTGAGGACGGTGAGCTTGCCGATCAGGCTGGTCAGGTCGCCCTTGCGGCAGGACCATTGCGTACCGATCGCCTCGCCGTCCGCCGAGACCGAGACCACCGCCACCGAGCGGAGCTTGCCCTCGCGCGCCAGGGCCAGTTGCTCCTGCAACACCTCGATCACCGACGCGACGCCTTCGTCGGCGACCGTCGGTGCGAGCCTGGCCGGGAAGGCCACGACCGTCGCCTCGTCCGCCTGCTGGCTGCGCTTGTTCATCGGCTCCGCCGCTCCTGTTCCTCGAATGAGCGATCCTTGCGGGGCCGGTTCGGGCAGAGTGTGGCAGCTTATCCTTACTGGATCAAATCAACCAGGCATTGTGGTATCCGTGCCACATCCCCGGGCTCCGCCAAGCGCCACGCGGAGCAATATCGCGGTTGCGAACGTTAGTGCTGCATGAGCACACAGATCGATCAGAGCCACACCGTCGAGATCGTGCCCTGCACCGGCGCGTTCCCGAGCTTCCGCTGGATCATCCGCCGGCCGGACGGGACCGCTCTGCGCCATTCGCCCTACGCCTTCTCCACCGAGAAGGGCGCGCAGATCTCCGCCTCATGCTGGCGCCGAGAGCTCGCCGAGGCCGGCATCCGCTGAGGTCGCCGCCTCAATAATACAGCGTGGGGTTGCAGTAAGCGTGGCCGTGGCGGGAAGGCTTCGGCGGCCTCCCCATGATCTCGGCGGGGTCCGCGCAAACAAAAAAGCAAGGCCACGAGGCCTTGCTTTTAGAAATGGCAGTCTTTCGGCCTTGGTTTTCCCGACGCATTGCCTGCGTGGTGGCCGGTTTTTCCTCCCGAGACTCGGACCCTGCGCCGGCCCTCTCGGGCGTCGCAAACATCGCGGCCTGCTTATAGGAACAACAATGCGTGCTGTCACCGGGGTTGGAGAAAAAATCTGCGCTTTTTTGCCGGCCACGGGGAACGGCGTGTTCGCGCCCTGGTTGCGCGTCCTCGCCGTAAGAAACCGGAGCGATCTTTCGCCGGCCCCACGATCCGCTTGTATTTTGCCACAGTGACGTGTTGTGTGCCCCGCGCCGGGGCCACCGAGCCCCGCAAGGCTCCCGTTCGAAGCGATCGATGCGTCTCTCCCGCTACTTCCTGCCGACCTTGCGCGAGACGCCCAAGGAAGCCGAGATCGTCTCTCACCGGCTGATGCTGCGCGCGGGTCTCGTGCGCCAGGAATCGGCGGGCATCTACGCGTGGCTGCCCCTCGGCCTGCGGGTGCTCAATAAGGTGTGCGACGTGATCCGCCGGGAGCAGGACCGCGCGGGCGCCGTCGAGATCCTGATGCCGACGGTCCAATCCGCCGAGCTGTGGCGGGAATCCGGCCGCTACGACGCCTACGGCAAGGAGATGCTGCGCCTGAAGGACCGGCACGAGCGTGAGATGCTCTACGGCCCGACCGCCGAGGAGATGGTCACGGAGATCTTCCGGGCGAGCGTGCGCTCCTACAAGGACCTGCCGAAGAACCTCTACCAGATCTCGTGGAAGTTCCGGGACGAGGTGCGGCCGCGCTTCGGCACGATGCGCTCCCGCGAGTTCCTGATGAAGGACGCCTATTCCTTCGATTTCGATCAGGCGGGCGCCCGGCACGCCTACAACAAGATGTTCGTCGCCTACCTGCGCACCTTCGCCGGCCTCGGCCTGCAGGCGATCCCGATGCGCGCCGACACCGGCCCGATCGGCGGCGACCTCTCGCACGAGTTCATCATCCTCGCCCAGACCGGCGAGAGCGCGGTGTTCTGCGACAAGGCCTATCTCGACATGGCGATTCCGCCGGAGACGGTGGATTTCGACGACGTCGCCGGCCTCCAGGGCCTCGTGGACGCCTGGACCTCGCGCTACGCCGCGACGGAGGAGATGCACGAGGAGGCCGCCTTCGCCGAGGTCTCGGAGGAGAGCCGCCTCTCCGCCCGGGGCATCGAGGTCGGGCACATCTTCTATTTCGGCACCAAATATTCCGAGCCGATGGGCGCCAAGGTCGCCGGGCCGGACGGGATCGAGCGCCCGGTCCACATGGGCTCCTACGGCATCGGCCCGAGCCGGCTGGTCGCCGCGATCATCGAGGCCTCGCACGACGAGGCCGGCATCATCTGGCCGGACGCGGTCGCCCCGTTCGACGTGGCGCTCATCAACCTCAAGGTCGGCGATGCGGGCACCGATGCCGCCTGCGCGCAGATCCAGGGCGAGTTGGAGGCCGCCGGCCTTTCCGTCCTCTACGACGACCGCGACGAGCGGCCGGGCGCCAAGTTCGCCACCGCCGACCTGATCGGCCTGCCCTGGCAGGTGATCGTCGGGCCGAAGGGTCTCGCCGAAGGCAAGATCGAGCTGAAGCGGCGGGCCGGCGGCGAGCGGGAGAGCCTCGCTTCCATCGACCTGCTGGCCCGCATCAAGCGCGTCTAAGGCGGCCCGATGGCGGGGCTCGCACCGATGGTTGGCCGGCTAAGGGGCCGCGCGGCGGAATGGGCCTCCGGCTTCGTCGCGAACATGAAGGCGGGCACGCCGCCCTTCGCGCCCTTCGAGTGGCTGCTCGCCGGCCGTTACCTCCGCGCCCGGCGCCGGGGCGGCGGCGTCTCGGTGGTCGCCTTCTTCTCGGTGCTCGGCATTGCGCTCGGCGTCGCCACGCTCATCATCGTACTCTCGGTGATGAACGGCTTCCGCGCCGAGTTGCTCTCGAAGATCGTCGGCATCAACGGCCATCTCTTCGCCACGCCCATCGACCGGTCCTTCACCGATTGGCAGGACCTGTCCGACCGGCTGTCGAAGGTCGCGGGGGTGAAGGCGGCGGTGCCGCTGGTGGAGGGGCAGGCCTTCGCCTCCTCGCAATATGGCGGCTCGGGCGTGCTGGTGCGGGGCATCCGCGCCCAGGATCTCGATTCGCTGGCGGCCGTCACCACCTCCGTCCGGGGCGGTACGCTGGAAGGCTTCGATGACGGCAGCGGCGTGCTGATCGGCAAGCGGCTGGCCGATTCCCTCGGCCTGCAGGCGGGGGACACGATCACCCTCTCGACGCCGAAGGGCGCCTCGACCCCCTTCGGTACGGCGCCGCGCACCAAGAGCTACGCGGTGAAGGCGGTGTTCGAGGTCGGCATGACCGAGTTCGACCAGACCTTCGTGTTCATGCCGCTCGCGGAGGCGCAGACCTTCTTCAACCGCGAGGGCGACGTCTCGCTGATCGAGATCTACGTCGATGACCCCGACCATGTCGGCGACATGCGCGAGCCCCTGGAGATGGCGGCCGAGCGGCCCCTGCTCCTCACCGATTGGCGCCAGCGCAACCGGACCTTCTTCGGGGCCCTCGAAGTCGAGCGGAACGTGATGTTCCTGATCCTCAGCCTGATCGTGGTGGTGGCGACGCTCAACATCGTCTCCGGCCTGATCCTGCTGGTGCGGGACAAGTCGAGCGACATCGCGATCCTGCGGACCATGGGCGCGACGCCGGGCACGGTGATGCGGGTCTTCCTCATCAACGGCGCGCTGATCGGCGTGGTGGGCACCCTCTCGGGGCTGGTGCTCGGCATCCTCATCACCGTGAACATCAAGCCGATCCAGCGCTTCCTCTTCCCCGGCGCCTGGGATCCGACGGTGCGCTTCCTCGCCGAGATCCCCGCCGAGATGAACCCGCGCGAGATCACGGCGGTGGTCGTGACCACGCTGCTCCTGTCGCTCGCCGCCACCCTGTATCCCTCGTGGCGCGCCGCCCGGCTCGATCCGGTGCAGGCCCTGCGCTACGGCTGAGGCCATCACCATGAGCTCTGGCTCCCCGCCAGCCGATGCCCCGCCGGTGCCGGCCCTGTTCTTCGCGCAGGTCGAGCGGCGCTACGCCCAGGCCGAGGGCGCCCTCGAAATCCTGCGCGGGACCGATCTCGCGATCTGGCCGGGGGAACTCGTCGCCCTGGTCGCCCCCTCGGGGGCAGGCAAGTCGACGCTCCTCCACCTCGCCGGGCTGCTGGAGCGGCCGGATGGGGGCGAGGTCTATATCGGCGGCCGCCCGACCTCCGCGATGGCCGATGCCGAGCGCACCCGCCTGCGCCGGGAGGAGATGGGCTTCGTCTACCAGTTCCATCACCTCCTGCCGGAATTCTCCGCGCTGGAGAACGTGATGATGCCCCAGCTCATCCGGGGCCTGAAGCGCGGCGAGGCGAAGGCGCGGGCCTCCGAACTCCTGACCTTCCTCGGCCTCCAGGCCCGGCTCGCCCACCGTCCGGCGGAACTGTCCGGCGGCGAGCAGCAGCGCGTCGCCATCGCCCGCGCGGTCGCCAACGGGCCGAGGCTGCTCCTGGCCGACGAGCCCACCGGCAACCTCGATCCCGGCACCGCCGGCCATGTCTTCTCGGTGCTGATGTCCCTGGTGCGGGCCTCCGGCCTCGCCGCCCTGGTCGCGACCCACAACCTCGACCTCGCCGCGCGCATGGACCGCCGGGTGACGATCCGCGACGGGCAGATCACGCCGCTGGATTAAGCGGCCGGGCGGCCTCGCAACCCTTTATTGACCATCTTCGAAAGCCACCCGCCTGCCGTGCAAAACTCCGCTTCCAAAAGAACAAAACAAGAACATACTGCCTCAGCGAATGCGGGAGGTGGCGATGATGCTCAAGCGGGCGATCCTGACCGGAATGGTGGAGTTCATGGCCTTCGGGATTCTGTTCGGGGCGTTCGGCGCCTGGGCGGTAGCCCTCGCACCGATCCGTTGAGGGCGCGCTTCCAACCGGGCGGAAGTTCCCGCGGAACCGGGGTTGTCCACAGGCTGTCCCCGCTTTTCACAGGGCGGCCACAGGGCCGCGAAATCGACGCGCGGGCAGTGGATAAGTGCCCGGTGCGACCCTCCGGCGGTCGACTCTCGGGCGGACAGGGCCGATCCTCCACGGCCCCCGAACAAGGCCGGACATGACACGTCAGTTGAAGGAGGTCGGCTTCGTCCACCTCCACGTCCACTCGTCCTATTCCCTGCTCGAAGGCGCCGTGAAGGTCGGCGACCTCGTGAAGGCGGCCGTGTCCGACCGGCAGCCGGCGCTGGCCCTCACCGACACGAACAACCTGTTCGGCGCCCTGGAATTCTCCGAGAAGGCGGCCAAGGACGGGCTGCAACCCATCGCGGGCGTGCAACTCTCCGTGGCCTTCGAGGGGGCGGACCCCCATGCCCGCACCCTGCCGACCTATCATGGCGTGGTGCTGCTGGCGCAGGACGAGGAGGGCTATGCCAACCTCCTGCGGCTGGCGAGTCGGGCCTATTTCGACTCGCCGCTCGGCGAGGCGCCCCGCGTCGCCGCCGCCGTGCTCGCGGATCATGCCGGCGGCCTCATCGCGCTGACCGGCGGGGCGGGCGGCCCCCTCGACGGGGCTCTGCGCGCCGGCCGCCCCGAACTCGCCGCGAGCCGGCTGGAGAGCCTGAAGCGGGCCTTCGGGGAGGACAACCTCTACGTCGAGATCCAGCGCCACGGCCTGCCCGAGGAGGGGCGGATCGAGGCGGCGCTCCTGCATCTGGCGGACCGGAACGGCCTCGGCGTCGCGGCGGCGAACGAGACGTTCTTCTCGAAATCCGACGATTACGACGCCCACGACGCGCTCCTCGCCATCGCGGACGGGCGGATCGTCTCGGACGACCGCCGCCGCAAGCTGACGCCGCGCCACAACTTCAAGACCCGGGCCGAGATGGCGGCCCTGTTCCACGACCTGCCCGATGCCCTGACCGCGACGGTCGAGATCGCCATGCGCTGCGCCGTCCGCGCGCGGACCCGCAAGCCGATCCTGCCGAACTTCTCCCGCGTGGCCGGCAGCGAGGCCGCGACGCTCGCCGAGGCGTCCGGCGCCGTGGCCCAGACCATCGCCGCCGACGAGCCGACCGAGTTGCGCCGCCAGGCGGAAGCCGGCCTCGAACTGCGCCTGCAGCAGCACGGCACGGCGCCGGGCTTCACGGAGGACGATTACCGCAAGCGGCTCGCCTTCGAGCTCGACGTCATCGTCTCGATGAAGTTCCCCGGCTACTTCCTGATCGTGTCGGACTTCATCAAGTGGGCGAAGGAGCACGACATTCCGGTGGGGCCGGGGCGCGGCTCCGGCGCCGGCTCGCTGGTGGCGTGGTCGCTGCTCATCACCGACCTCGACCCGCTGCGGTTCGGCCTGCTCTTCGAGCGGTTCCTGAACCCCGAGCGCGTCTCGATGCCGGATTTCGACATCGACTTCTGCGTCGAGGGCCGCGAGCGCGTGATCCGCTACGTGCAGGAGCGCTACGGCGAGCGTCAGGTCGGGCAGATCATCACCTTCGGTACGCTGCTCGCGCGCGGCGTGCTGCGCGATGTCGGCCGCGTGCTGGAGATGCCCTACGGGCAGGTCGACAAGCTCACCAAGCTCGTGCCGCAGAACCCGGCCAACCCCGTCACCCTCGCCCAGGCCATCGAGGGCGAGCCGAAGTTGCAGCAGGCGATGGAGGAGGAGCCCATCGTCGGCCGCCTCATCGACATCGCCAAGAAGCTGGAGGGCCTGCACCGCCACGCCTCGACCCACGCGGCCGGCGTGGTGATCGGCGACCGGCCGCTGGAAGAGTTGGTCCCCCTCTACCGAGACCCGAAGACGGGCATGCGCGTCACCCAGTTCAACATGAAGTGGGTGGAGCAGGCCGGCCTCGTGAAGTTCGACTTCTTGGGACTTAAAACTCTCACGATGCTGCGGTGCTGCACAGACCTGCTGAAGCAGCGCGGCATCGAGATCGACCTCGCGAGCCTGCCGCTCGACGACCCGGACACCTACGCGCCGATGGGCCGGGGCGAGACGGTCGGCGTGTTCCAGGTGGAATCGGCCGGCATGCGCAAGGCGCTCTGCGAGATGCAGGCCGACCGGTTCGAGGACATCATCGCCCTCGTGGCCCTCTACCGGCCGGGCCCGATGGCCAACATCCCCGTCTATTGCGAGCGCAAGCTCGGCCGCGACGCGGGCAACGAGGCCAACTGGTACCCGCATCCGAGCCTGGAGCCGATGCTGAAGGAGACCTTCGGCATCATCGTCTACCAGGAGCAGGTGATGGAGATCGCCAAGGTGCTCGCCGGGTACACCCTGGGCGAGGCCGACATGCTCCGCCGCGCCATGGGCAAGAAGATCCGCGCGGAGATGGACGCCCAGCGCGAGCGCTTCGTGAAGGGCTGCGAGGCGGGGGGCCTCACCAAGGCCAAGGCGAACGAAATCTTCGACCTGCTCGCCAAGTTCGCCGATTACGGCTTCAACAAGAGCCACGCGGCGGCCTACGCCCTGCTGACCTACCAGACCGCCTATCTGAAGGCGAATTATCCGGTCGAGTTCCTGGCCGCCGCCATGACCCTCGACATCGACAACACCGACAAGATCGCCGAATTCCGGCAGGACGCGCAGCGCCTGAAGATCACCGTCGAGCCGCCCTCGATCAACGCCTCCGGCGAGGTGTTCGAGGTGCGCGACGGCAAGATCTTCTACGCGCTGGCCGCCATCAAGGGCGTCGGCCGGGAGGCGGTGCGGGCGCTGGTCGAGGCGCGGGGCCAGAAGCCCTTCACCGACCTCTCCGACCTCGCGCGGCGCCTCAACCCGCGCCTCGTGAACAAGCGGACGATGGAAAGCCTCGTCCAGGCCGGCGCGCTCGATGGCATCGAGCCCGACCGGGCGCGGGCCTTCGCGGCGGTTGAGCCGATGATGCGGCTCGCCTCCAGCGCGGTCGAGGCCGAGACGACCGGCGTCGCCGACATGTTCGGCGGCGTCGCCTCGGCGGACGTGTCCCTGCGCATCCCGCCCCATGAGCTGTGGCCCATGGCCGACACGCTGAAGCGGGAATACGCGGCGATCGGGTTCTTCATCTCGGGCCATCCGCTGGACGAGTACGGCGACCTCCTCGACAAGCTGCGGGTGCAGAGTTGGACGGATTTCTGCCGGGCGGTGCGGGCGGGCACGACGAGCGTCGGCCGGGTCGCGGCCTCGGTGCTGGACCGGGCCGAGCGGCGCACCAAGACCGGCAACAAGATGGGCATCGTCACGCTGTCGGACCGGACGGCGCATTTCGAGGCGATCATCTTCTCCGAAGGACTCGGCCAGTACCGGGACATCCTGGAACCCGGCCGCCCGCTGGTGCTCCAGTTGCAGGCGAACCTGGAGGGCGAGGATGTCCGCGCCCGGATCATGACCGCCGAGCCCCTGGATGCGGCCGTCGCCCGGTTCCAGAAGGGCATGCGCATCCACCTGGAAGACCCGCGCGGCATCCAGGCGGTGCAGAGCCGCCTGACCATGCGCGGGGAGGGGGAGGTGTCCCTGGTGCTGCGCCTCGACGGCGGCGGGCGCGAGGTGGAGATCCGCCTGCCGGGCCGCTACCAGGCGACGCCGCAACTCGCGGGCATGCTCCGCGCCATGCCCGGTGTGGCGCAGGTGGAGGTGAGTTAGGGACCGACCGTGCGAAGGCCGGCGTGGGGCGGAAGGCGGTCTGGCGGCTTTCGCGATGGATGTCCGCGCAACCGGACAGTCGCGCGGATCACGGTGGGCCGCAGCTCGGGTCGGATCACCGTCCGTGCTCTGCCAGAACGGTGTCTCGCTCCGCCTTCAGGATGCTGATGAGCCGCCCGGCGAGTTGCCCCACAGGTCGGCCAGCGGGGCGGATCATCACCGACTCGATGGGCAGGCAGGGTCGAAACGGGCGCAGCACGATCGGAAGATGGGCCAGTTCGCGTGCCGGAATGGGGTCTACAATGGCCAGCCCAGCACCTTCCGCCACCAAGCCGCAGCGTGCTGCCGTGTACTGAGCCATGTGCAGAAACCTCGGCTCCGTGGCTGCCTCACCAAAGGCCGCCTCGACCGATTGCTGGAAGATGCCGGGAGCGCCCGCGATCAGGGTCTCGGCCATGAGATCCTGCACCGTCACGAATGGGGCCTGCGCCAACGCGTGCCCGATCGGCAACGCACAGACCGCGTCGACCGACAGGAACGGCTCGCTGTCGACGCCGACATAGCCGGAGCGTGGCCGCCCGATCCCGAGGTCGCACTGGCCGGACGCCACCCAAGACCAGATCGTGTCCGGCGCTGGGACGTGGAGCGCCACACGCGCGCCCGGGTATTCCACGCCGAGGCGGCGGATCGCACGCGGCAGCAGGCGCGATGCCAGCGACGGCTGGCACGCCACCTTCAGCGGTCCCGTCCCGAGTTCCCTGATCTGACGTGCGGCGTCGCGCAGATGATCGAGCCCCGCATAGGTCCGCTCGACCTCGCGGGCGAACGCCTCGCCCTCGACGGTCGGCGTCGCGCTGCCGTGGCCGCGAATGAACAGCGCGAACCCCAGTTCCGCTTCGAGCTGCGCGACCGCCCTGCTGACATGCGGCTGACCGATGCCGAGCGCGTCCGCGGCCTTGGTCATGCCGCCGTGCCTCAGAACCGCGCGGAAAAGGTCGAGATGCCCTGGGTTCATGATGCCTGTCGTGCATGGAGACGCGCGTTTTGAGCATTTGACGACATGCCGCGAGAGATGGTGTCAATGCCGGGCGCGCCGAACCAACGGACGCGACGCCGCCGGACAGGGCCATCCGGCGACGCTCAACGTGCTTCTTCCATCAGCCCTCGCGGTCGTGGTCAGGCTTCACGTCTGACGTCGTCGGCGTCGCGCTGCGGATTCGGCGGCGTGGTGTGGATCCGCCGCCGACGAGCGGGCCCAAGAAAGTTCAGACGATGCGACGGGCAACCAACGGCTGGCTCAGCGGCCTGATTGGGGTGGTGATCTTCAGCGCTTCGCTGCCGGCAACGCGGATCGCCGTCGGTGGCTTCACTCCGGTGTTCCTCACCTCGGCGCGGGCCGTGATCGCGGCCATGCTCGGGGCGGCTCTTCTGCTGCTGCTCAGGCAGAAGCGGCCGGCGGCCGGCGACCTGGGGCCCCTTGCCATCGTCGCGCTTGGGGTGGTGGTCGGCTTTCCGCTGCTGACGGCGCTCGCGCTTCAGCACATCACGTCCGCCCATTCCATCGTGTTCATCGGCCTCCTGCCGCTGGCAACGGCGACCTTCGGCGTCCTCCGTGGCGGCGAACGTCCCAAGCCCGCCTTCTGGCTGTTCTCCATCATCGGTGCGCTGGCGGTCGTCGGCTTCGCGCTCTCACGTGACGGCGAAGCGTCGTTGACGGGCGATTTGCTGATGGTGGCCGCCATCCTGCTCTGCGGGCTTGGCTACGCCGAGGGCGCGACCCTCTCCCGCCGCCTGGGGGGCTGGCAGGTGATCTCCTGGTCTCTGCTCCTGTCCCTGCCCGTCATGGGCGCGGTCGCGCTGGCTGCCATGCCTGGTACCTTTGCCGGGATCGCGGTGCCCGTCTGGGCGAGCCTCGCCTACGTCTCCGTGTTCAGCATGCTGGTCGGGTTCGTGTTCTGGTATCGCGGGCTGGCCCTCGGCGGTATTGCCGGCGTCGGTCAACTCCAACTCCTGCAACCCTTCTTCGGATTGCTGCTGGCCGGCCTGCTGCTGCACGAGCCCGTCCCGGCGAGCATGATCGCCGTCACCGGCCTCGTTGTGCTCTGCGTGGCGGGCGCCAAGCGGTTCGCTCGATAATCCGCTCGCGAGCGACGCTCGCCTCACGCTGTGCGCCCGTATCGGGTCGGAAGCAGTCCCCGGAATCGTCCCGCGAAACGGGTTTCGAGCACAGCACCCGCTCAGGTGGGCGCGCCCGGCACGCAGGGCTCGATCACCTTCCGCATGGCGGCGGCGTCGGTGACGGGGAAGGTCGCGATGATCGCGGCATCCCCGGTGCGCGGGCTCGATTGCGTCCAGACGATCCGCGCATTCGCCTCCGCGAGGCCCGGCGCGATGCCCCGGAGGGGGCTTTCGGTGCGCCTCGGGCCGGCGACGGTCAGGGTGAAGCTGGTGGCCGGATCGGCGGCCACCGCGCCGCTCGCCGGGGCGATCATGCTGCGCACGCCGTTCGCCCCCGCGACCCGGATCGCGGTGAGGGGCTTGGCCGTGCCGCCCGGCCCCTCGAAGGCGTCGAAGTCGAAGGTGGCGGAGACATCCGCGAAGCGCGGGATCGTCAGCGCCGCCGAGAGCCCCGCCTGGGCCGGATCGCAGGCGAGGCGCAGGGTGACGTGGCGGGACGCGCCGCCGATCGTCGCCTCGCCCACCAAGCCCACCTCCTCCGCCAGGACGGGAGAGGCCAGAACGACGAGAGCCAGGGCGGGGGCGACGATCCGCATGGAAGCCTGATCCGTTAACGCCGCATCGCGGCCGGGAAGGGTCGCTTTACCACGGGAGGAGGAAAGGGGCTCTCAACCCAGGGTTAATGTGCGCTGCAGCAACTCATTCAAAAGTGATCGATCCTACACCGCCACGCTTAGGTCCTCAGGCGTGGCCATGCGCATCAAGATCACCCTCGGCCTCATGCTCGTCGTGTATCTCATCGACGGCCGGGCGCCGGGCTTCCGCGAACTCCGCAACCCCGATGCCGAACATGCCGGCGCGCGCAACATCGTCGCGACGAAGCGGGCGTGGGTCTGACGCGGCGGCCACGCCGCGCGGCGGATACAGCGACGCGGAAAACGCCTATATCCCTCCCATGCAATGGACGGACGACGCCCTGGTGCTGGGCCTGCGCCGGCACGGGGAGAGCGGCGTCATCCTCGAAGCCATGACCGCCGAGCACGGGCGCCATCTCGGCCTCGTGCATGGCGGGCGCTCGCGCCGGATGCAGCCGGTGCTCCAGCCGGGCAACCGGGTGCGCGTGACGTGGCGGGCGCGGCTCGACGAGGGGCTGGGCGCCTTCGCCGTGGAGCCCTTGGCCTCCGAGGTCTCGCGGATGATCGGCTCGGGCCTCGCCCTCTACGGGCTCGGGGCCCTCGGCGCGCTGCTGCGCCTCCTGCCCGAGCGCGACCCGCATCCGGCGCTCTACGAAGCCGCCGGCATCCTCGTGGAGCATCTGGACGACCCCGCCATCGCCCCGCCGCTGATGGTGCGGTTCGAACTCGCCGTGCTCACTGAACTCGGCTTCGGCCTCGACCTCTCGGCCTGCGCCGCCACCGGGGGCAACGACCGCCTCGCCTACGTCTCCCCCCGCACCGGCCGGGCGGTGAGCGCGGCGGCCGGCGAGCCCTACAAGGACCGCCTGCTCGCGCTGCCGACCTTCCTGCGGGAGGGCGGGGCGCCCGGCCCGGACGGCGTTGCGCAAGGGTTTACCTTGACGGGATACTTCCTCGACCGGCACGTCTGGGGTCCGCGCGGCCTCACGCCACCGGAGGAGCGGGCGCGATTCGTTGCGCTCGGCGTCGCCGCCGGTTAATCTGTTCGCGTTACGTTCCAGTCTGAAAGCCGGAAACCACCATGGGCCAGCCCTTCGAGCCGCCGTCCGGCGACGGCATCGAAAGCGTCGAGCTGAAGTCGGCGCTGGAAGAGCGCTACCTCGCCTATGCGCTCTCGACCATCATGCACCGGGCCCTGCCCGATGCCCGCGACGGGCTGAAGCCGGTGCACCGGCGCATCCTCTACGGCATGCGCCTCCTGCGGCTCGACCCGAACACCGCGCACAAGAAATGCGCGAAGATCGTCGGCGACGTGATGGGCGACTTCCACCCCCACGGCGACCAGGCGATCTACGACGCGCTGGTGCGCCTGAGCCAGGATTTCGCGCAGCGCTATCCGCTGGTCGACGGCCAGGGCAATTTCGGGAACATCGACGGCGACGGCCCCGCCGCCTACCGCTACACCGAGGCCCGCCTCACCGAGGTCGCCCGCCTGCTGCTGGACGGGATCGACGAGGACACGGTCGATTTCCGGCCCTCCTACAACGGCGAGAAGGAAGAGCCGGTCGTGCTGCCGGCGGCCTTCCCGAACCTGCTCGCCAACGGCAGCCAGGGCATCGCGGTCGGCATGGCGACCTCGATCCCGCCGCACAACGCGGCCGAACTCTGCGACGCGGCGCTCTACCTGATCAACCACCCCGAGGCGACCTCGGGCCAGCTCGCCAAGTTCGTGCAGGGGCCGGATTTCCCGACCGGCGGCATCCTCGTGGACTCGGCCGAGTCCATCGCGGAGGCCTATCGCACCGGGCGCGGGGCGTTCCGGGTCCGCGCCCGCTGGCACAAGGAGGATCTCGGCCGGGGGACGTGGAACATCGTCGTCACCGAGATCCCCTACGGCATCCCGAAGGGCCGGCTGATCGAGAAGATGGCCGAGCTCCTGCAGGAGAAGAAGCTGCCGCTGCTCGCCGACGTCCGCGATGAATCCGCCGAGGACGTGCGGGTGGTGCTGGAGCCGCGCTCGCGCAGCGTCGATCCCGTCATCCTGATGGAATCCCTGTTCCGCCTCACCGAACTGGAGGCGCGGATCTCGTTGAACCTGAACGTCCTCGTCGGCGGCCTCGTGCCGAAGGTGATCGGGCTCGCCGAATGCCTGCGGGAATGGGTCGATCACCGCCGGGTGGTGCTGCAGCGCCGCTCCCGCTACCGCCTCGGCCAGATCGACCGCCGCCTCGAAATCCTCGGTGGGTTGCTCATCGTCTATCTCGACCTCGACGAGGTGATCCGCATCATCCGCGAGGAGGACGAGCCGAAGCCCGCCCTCATGGCCCGCTTCGAACTGACCGAGGTGCAGGCCAACGCCATCCTCGACACCCGCCTGCGGTCCTTGCGCAAGCTGGAGGAGATGGAACTGCGCCGCGAGTTCGACGCCCTGACCGCCGAGAAGGCCGAACTCGACGGGCTGCTGGCCTCCGAGCCGGCGCAGTGGAAGTCGATCCAGGCGCAGATCCGCGCGGTGAAGAAGACCTTCGGGCCGGAGACCAAGCTGGGCCGCCGCCGCACCAGCCTGGAGAACCCGCCGGACACGGCCGGCGTCGATTTGACGGCGGCCCTGGTGGAGCGCGAGCCGATCACGGTGATCGTCTCGGAGAAGGGCTGGATCCGAGCCCTGAAGGGCCATGTGGCCGACCTGTCGGGCGTGGCCTTCAAGGGCGACGACCGACTCAAGATCGCCTTCCCGAGCGAGACGACGCAGAAGATCCTGCTGCTTGCCTCGAACGGCAAGATCTTCACCCTCGACGCCTCGAAGCTGCCGGGCGGGCGTGGCTTCGGCGATCCGGTGCGGCTGATGGTCGATCTCGACGACGGGACCGAGGTGGTGGCCGCTTTGCCCTACCGGCCGGAGACCAAGCTGCTGATCGCCGGTTCGGACGGACGGGGCTTCGTCGCACCCTCCGATGCCCTCGTCGCCAACACCCGCAAGGGCAAGGGCGTGCTCGGCCTCGACGGCGACGCCACCGCCACGGTGATGGTGCCGGCCGACGGCGACCACGTGGCGGTGATGAACACCGAGAGGCTGCTCCTCGTCTTCCCCGTCACGGAGCTCGCCGAACTGTCGCGCGGCAAGGGCGTGCGGTTGCAGCGCTGCCGCAGCGGGCAGCTCACCCAGGCCCATGTCTTCCGCCTGGAGGACGGCCTGCCCTGGCAGGACGGCTCGGCCGAGGGGCGGCTCGCCAACGCCTCGATCCTGGAGAAGTGGCTCGGCCACCGGGCGGAGGTCGGCCTGATGATGGCCCGCAGCTTCCCGAAATTCGAGCGGTTCGGGCGCTGATGCTCCGCTGGCTGGCGCGGCGGCTCCAGCGGCGGCGCTTCCTCAGGATCTGCCGGGAGCGCATCGCGATGCGCATTCCGCAGATCCGGCGGGACCTCGCGGCGGCGCCGCCGGGCTTCGCCTGGATCGTCGGCGATTCCCATGCCGAGTTCCTGTGCGCGCACCCCCTCGGCTCCCGGTCGGTGGTGAATGCCGGCATCGGCGGGATCTCGACCGGCGGCTATGCGGAGCGCCTGCCGCAGCTGCGCCCGGTCCGGCGGGCGGGGGTCGCATTGCTCGTCACCGGGAGCAACGACCTCTCGGTGCGGGGGCGTCCGCTCTCGCCGGAGGCGGTCGCCCGGTTCGAGGCTGCGGCGACGTCGCTCGTCCGGGGGGTGCGGGACCATGCGGACAGGGTCGTGGTGCTCGCCCTGCCGCCGATGGACTCGGTGCCGGGCCAGGAGCGCGAGCCGGCGGCGGTGGAGGATTACTCGACCCGCCTCGCCCGGATCGCGGCCGCGCATGGCTGCGCCTTCGCCGACCCGTTTTCCGATCTGCGCGAGGGACGGGGAGGGCTCGCCCGCTCGGGGGCGCTGAGCGACGGCGTCCACCTCGCCAATTACGGCGCGGCGGCGCGGCGGCTGGCGGAACTGCTGGGGTGAGGCGCGTGGGCCGGTCTCAAATTCCCTTCACCGTCAACCCCGATTTTTCGTGCAACCCACCATGGATGACGGCGGCATGAGGCTCGGCTACGCTGCGCCGCAAGCGGCGTTCTCAGCGCGGCATCAAAAGTCGTCACGGAGTGGGTGGAATGGGCGCGAGCGCCGGAATCGCCGAGGTGAAGCGCGACAAGCCGTGGATCATCCGCACCTATGCGGGTCACTCCACCGCGGCCGAGTCGAACAAACTCTACCGCGGCAACCTCGCCAAGGGCCAGACCGGCCTGTCGGTCGCCTTCGACCTGCCGACCCAGACCGGCTACGACCCCGACCATGAACTCTCGCGCGGGGAGGTCGGCAAGGTCGGCGTCTCGATCGCGCATCTCGGCGACATGCGGACCCTGTTCCAGGACATCCCGCTGGCGCAGATGAACACCTCCATGACGATCAACGCCACGGCCCCGTGGCTGCTCGCCCTCTACCTCGCGGTCGCCGAGGAGCAGGGCGCGCCGTTGAGCGCCCTGCAGGGCACCACCCAGAACGACATCATCAAGGAATACCTGTCGCGGGGCACCTACGTGTTCCCGCCGGCCCCGAGCCTCCGGCTCACCAAGGACGTGATCCTGTTCACGACCAAGGAAGTGCCGAAGTGGAACCCGATGAACGTCTGCTCCTACCACCTGCAGGAGGCGGGGGCGACGCCGGTCCAGGAACTGTCCTACGCGCTCGCCATCGCCATCGCCGTCCTCGACACGGTGCGCGACGATCCCGCGTTCGATGAGGCGAGCTTCCCGGAGGTGTTCGGGCGCATCTCGTTCTTCGTGAACGCGGGCCTGCGCTTCGTCACCGAGATCTGCAAGATGCGCGCGTTCTCGGAACTCTGGGACGAGATCGCCCAGGAACGCTACGGCATCGACGACCCGAAGAAGCGCATCTTCCGCTATGGCGTGCAGGTGAACAGCCTCGGGCTGACCGAGCAGCAGCCCGAGAACAACGTCCACCGCATCCTCATCGAGATGCTGGCCGTGACCCTCTCGAAGCGCGCCCGCGCCCGCGCCGTGCAATTGCCGGCCTGGAACGAGGCGCTCGGCCTGCCGCGCCCGTGGGACCAGCAATGGTCCATGCGGATGCAGCAGATCCTGGCCTTCGAGACCGACCTCCTCGAATACGACGACATCTTCGACGGCTCCCACGTCATCGAGGCCAAGGTCGAGGAGCTGAAGAACCAGACCCGCGCCGAACTGGAGCGGATCGGCGGGATCGGCGGCGCGGTGGCCGCTGTCGAGACCGGCGCCCTGAAGCGCGCCCTGGTCGAATCGAACGCCAAGCGCATCTCGGCCATCGAGGCGGGCGACCAGATCGTGGTCGGCGTCAACAAGTACCAGCACGGCGAGCCCTCGCCGCTGACGGCGGGCGAAGGCGCGATCTTCTCCGTCTCCGAGACGGTGGAGATGGAGGCGGCGGGCCGCATCAAGACCTGGCGCGAGACCCGCGACGCAGCGGCGGTGCGGGCGGCGCTCGCCGGCCTGGAGGAGGCGGCGCGCTCCGGCGCCAACATCATGCCGGCCTCCATCGTGGCGGCGAAGGCGGGCGTGACGACCGGCGAGTGGGGCTCCTGCCTGCGCGGGGTGTTCGGCGAATACCGGGCGCCCACCGGCGTCACCCGGGAGACCGTCTCGGCGGGGGCGGCCGAGGAGGCGCGCCTCCTCATCGCCGACCTCGGCGAGCGCCTGGGCGAGCAGCCGAAGCTCGTCGTCGGCAAGCCCGGCCTCGACGGCCATTCGAACGGCGCCGAGCAGATCGCGCTGCGCGCCCGCGACGTCGGCTTCGACGTGACCTATGACGGCATCCGCCAGACCCCGTCCGAGATCGTCGCCAAGGCGAAGGAGACGGGGGCCCATGTGGTCGGCCTGTCGATCCTGTCGGGGAGCCACGTCCCGCTGGTGCGGGAGGTGCGCGCCAAGATGCGCGAAGCCGGGCTCGACCACATCCCGGTCGTGGTCGGCGGCATCATCTCGCCGGACGACGAACTGGTCCTGAAGAACATGGGCGTGCGGGCGGTCTACACGCCGAAGGACTACGCCATCGACCAGATCATGATCGGGCTCGCCAAGGTCATCGAGAAGACCCTGGACGGCCAGACGAACCGCCCGCAGGAAGAGCCGGCCCAGGTCTACTAGTGCATCGATCCAGACGAAGGCGTCAGCCGTGTCTGGGAAAAATTGATGCAGAAACAAGAAGCTAGGGCAGAGGCGCATGAACGGAGTGAGTGCGTCACTGCACTAGGACTCGACCACCGCGATCCCATCCCCAACCTCATCCTGAGGTGCCCGCGTGAGCGGGCCTCGAAGGAGGGCTCCAGGGATCGCGGCACCATCTGGAGGGCTCCTTCGAGGCCGCTTCGCGGCACCTCAGGATGAGGTGGAGGGTTGGATGATGATCCGGCCGGTTCCCTTCCCCCGCCCGCCCTGTAATCTCCCCCTCGCGGGTCCGCCGCGATTCGCGTCGCGGCGGCGGGGGAGGGGCCCATGGCGCGGTGGTGGATCCAAGCGGTCGCGGGCGGCCTCGCCGCCCTGCTCCTGGCGGTGCCGGCGCTCGCGCAGACGAAGCCGACACCCGCCGCCTTCTCGCGGAGCTTCGTCCGTCCCGGCCTCGCCAGCGACGCCATCCGCCTCGAAGCCACGCTGAAGGCCGAGGCCGGCGGGCCCCTCGCCCCCGCCGCGCAGTCCCGCCGCAAGGGCGAGGGGCTGCTCGAAGCCGACAAGCCCGCCGAGGCCCTGGCGCCGCTGGCCGCCGCCGTGACGGCCGATCCCGGCGATCCGGCCAACTGGCGCGCCTATGCCCGCGCGGCGGAAGCGGCGGCGGGCGAGACGGAGGAGAACGATTACCAGGGCCGCACGCGCCTGCGGGGGCAGGCCCTCGCCGCCGCCTACCGGGCCTACGAGCGCGCCCGCTCCGCGCCGGACGCCGCCGCCGCCCTGGCGCTGCTCGGCGCCAACGCCGCCGACCAGGAGGAATGGCGCCCGGCGCTCGACGCCTATGCCGCGAGCCTCGCGCTCGCCGACGATGCCGCGACCCGCGCGACCTACGAGGCGCTTCGCGCGGAGCATGGCTTCCGCATCCTCAACTACACCGTCGATTCCGACGCCGCCGCCCCGCGCCTGTGCTTCACCTTCTCCGAGCCGGTGGCGCCGAAGGCGGAGTTCGCGCCCTTCGTCGCGGTCTCCGGCAGCGCCTCGGCGGCGGTGACGGGGGAGGGGTCGCAGGTCTGCGTCGATGGGCTGAAGCACGGCACCCGCTACGCGGTGGTGCTGCGCCCCGGCCTGCCCTCGTCGGTCGGCGAGACCCTGCTCAAGGCCGCCGATTACGAGATCTACGTCCGCGACCGCGCCCCGCAGGCGCGCTTCACCGGCCGCAACTACGTCCTGCCGCGCACCGGTCAGGCGGGCATTCCCATCGTCGCGGTGAACGCGCCGAAACTCGATGTCGAGGTGCTGCGCATCGGGGATCGCGGTCTGCTGCCGACCCTGCGCTCGGAGGATTTCCTCGGCCAGCTCAGCGGATCAACGGCCAAGGGCATCGCCGCGCAGAAGGGCGTGCGCGTCTGGAAGGGGAGCCTCGACACCGCCAAGGCCGAGATCAACCAGGAGAGCGTCACTGCCTTCCCCGTGCTTCAGGCGGTGGGGAAGCTGGAGCCCGGAATCTACGTGATGATCGCCCGGCCCTCCGGCACCGCCGCGCCGGACGAGGAGAGCTACGAAACCCAAGCCACGCAATGGTTCGTCGTCTCCGATCTCGGCCTGACGGCGACCAAAGGGCGCGACGGCGTCCACGTGGTGCTGCGCTCGCTGGGCACGGCCAAGGCGACGGAGGGGGCCGAGATCCGCCTCGTCGCCCGCGACAACGAGGTATTGGCGACCCGCAAGACGGACGCGCAGGGCCACGCCGCCTTCGAAGCGGGCCTGAGCCGGGGCGAGGGCGGCACCGCCCCGAGCCTCGTCGTGGCCCAGCTCGGCGACGATTACGGCTTCCTCGACCTCGACCAGGGCGCCTTCGACCTCACCGACCGGGGCGTGAAGGGCCGCCCCGAGGGCGGCGGGCTCGACGCCTACCTGTTCACCGAGCGCGGGGTCTACCGCTCCGGCGAGACGGTGCAGGTCGCCGCCCTCCTGCGGGACGCGCGGGGCAACGCCGTGCCCGACCTGCCCCTCACCCTGGTGGTGAAGCGCCCCGATGGCGTGGAGTACCGCCGGGTCTCGGTGGCCGACCAGGGACTCGGCGGGCGGGCCTATTCCCTGCCGCTGCTCTCGGGGGCGATGCACGGGACGTGGCGGATCGCGGCCTATACCGATCCGAAGGCGCCCCCGGTCGGGGAGGCGAGCTTCCTGCTCGAAGACTACGTTCCCGAGCGGCTGGACGTGACCCTCACCCCCGCCGGCCCGAGCCTCAAGCGGGGCGAGCCGGCGCAGGTGGCGGTGTCCGCGCGCTACCTCTACGGCGCGCCGGGGGCGGGGCTCGACGTGTCGGGCAGCGTCACCGTGCAGGCTGCCGCGACGAGCGGCATCAAGGGGCTCGACGGCTTCACGGTGGGCCTCGACGACGAGGCCGTGGAGGCGACGACGCGGGAACTCTCCGCCCACGCCACCACCGACGCGCAGGGCGCGGCGAGCGTCGCCGTGCCGGTGCCGGAGGTGGTCGCCCCGCGTCCGCTGGAGGCGAAGATCACCCTCGCGGTGGGCGAGCCCGGCGGGCGGGCCTTGTCTCGCAGCGTCACGCTGCCGATCCTGCCGTCGGGCCCGGTGCTGGCCCTGCGCAAGGGTTTTTCCGATCTCAAGGAGGGTGACCTCGCAGCCTTCGACGTGGTGATGGCGGCGCCGGACGGGCATCGCGTCCCGAAGGCCGGCGTATCCTGGACGCTGAACAAAATCGAAAAAACCTACCAATGGTACCGCGCGGACGGGCGGTGGTCCTTCGAGGCGGCCAAGACCACGAAGCGGATCGCCAGCGGCACGCTGGACCTCGCCGCCGACGCGATGGGCCGGATCGCGGCGCCGGTCGGCCTCGGCGCCTACCGCCTCGACGTGACGGTGCCCGGCCTCGCCGAGGCGGCGGCGAGCCTCGGCTTCGAGGTCGGCTGGGCGGGCTCGGAGACGGCGCAGGCCCCCGACCTCCTCGACCTCACCCTCGACAAGGCGGCCTACGCGGCGGGCGAGACAATGAGCGCCAAGCTCGGCCCGAAATTCGCGGGCCAGGCGAGCGTGATGGTGGTGAGCGACCGGGTGCACGAGATCCGCGAGGTCAGCGTGCCGGAGGGCGGCACCACGATCCGCCTGCCCGTGAAGGCGGAATGGGGCGCGGGCGCCTACCTCGTCGCGACCGCCTACCGGCCCCTCGATCAGGCGGCCCGGCGCCAGCCGGGGCGGGCGCTCGGCCTCGCGTGGTTCTCGGTCGATCGCGACAGGCGCGCGCTCACCGTCTCCGTCGCCGCGCCGGAGAAGGTGCGGCCCCGGCAGGACCTGACCCTGCCGGTGACGCTCGCCGGTCTCGCCCCCGGCGAGGAGGCGCGGGTGACGGTGGCGATGGTCGATGTCGGCATCCTCAACCTGACCCGCTACGCCGCCCCGGACCCGACCCGCTACTTCCTCGGCCAGCGGGCGCTCGGCCCCGAGTTCCGTGACGTCTACGGCTACCTGATCGACGGGATGCAGGGCAGCGCCGGGGCGATCCGCTCCGGCGGCGACGCGGGCGGGGCGGAACTCGTGGACGCGCCGCCGACCGAGGCGCCGCTCGCCCTGTTCTCCGGCGTGGTGAAGGTGGGGGCGGACGGCACGGCCAGCGTCACCTTCCCCGTGCCCGCCTTCAACGGCACCGGCCGGGTGATGGTCACGGCGTGGAGCGGCACCCGCGTCGGGCAGGCGCAGGCCGACGTCACGATCCGCGACCCCGTGGTGGTGAGCGCTACCCTGCCGCGCTTCCTCGACATCGGCGACCGCTCGCGCCTGTTCGTCGCCCTCGACAACGTCGAGGGGCCGGCGGGCGAGTACGTCGCCGACATCGTGCCCTCGGGGCCGGTCCTCGTGGGGGCGCAGGCCCTGCGCACCACGCTGCGCCTCGCGACCAACGGGCAGGCCCGCTTCGTCGTGCCGCTCACGGCGGCGGGGCCGGGCGTGGCCCGGCTCGACGTCGCGCTGTCCGGGCCGGGGCTGGCCGCGCCCCTGTCGCGCAGCCTCAGCCTCGGCATCGCCCCCGGCACCGGGGCGCTGCTGCGGCGGCAGGTCCGCACCCTCGCGCCGGGGGAGAGTCTTTCGGTCACGGCCGACCTCCTCGCCGACGTGATCCCCGGCACCGGGCGCGTGTCGCTCGCGGCCTCGACGCTGCCCGGCGTCGATGTGCCGGCCCTCCTCCAGGCCCTCGACCGCTATCCCTATGGCTGCTCGGAGCAGGTGGTGAGCCGGGCGATGCCGCTGCTCTACGTGAACCGGCTCGCCAGCCTCGATCAGCTTTCCCTCGATCCGGACGTGGACGGCCGGGTGCGCGAGGCCATCGACCGGGTGCTCTCCCGCCAGGATTCGAGCGGCGATTTCGGCCTGTGGTCGGCGGACGGGTCGAACGACCTGTGGCTCGACGCCTACGTCGCCGACTTCCTCACCCGTGCCCGCGAGCGCAAGTTCGCCGTGCCGCAGGGGCCGTTCGCCCTCGCCCTGGACCGGCTGCGCAACGCGGTCGCCAACGCGAGCGAGGTCCGCGACGGCGGCGCCGACCTCGCCTACGCGGCCTATGTGCTCGCCCGCAACGGCCGCCCGGTGATGGGCGATCTGCGCTACCTCGCCGATTCCCGCCTCGGCGACTTCCGCACGGCGCTCGGCCGGGCGCAGCTCGCCGCCGCCCTGGCGCTGCTGGGCGACCGGGGCCGGGCGGCGCGGGTGATGGAGGCGGCGGTTGCCTCGCTCGCGGCGGAGCGCGACAGGGGCACCTACCGGGCCGATTACGGCTCACGCCTGCGCGACGGCGCCGGGCTGATCGCGCTCGCCGCCGAGACCGGACTCACCCACGGCGCCCTCGCCCCCGCGAGCGCGGCGCTGGGCCAGGAGCGCGCTGACGGGCGGCCGACCAGCACGCAGGAGAACGCCTGGATGGTGCTCGCCGCGCAGGGGCTGGCGGACGAGGCGAAGGGCCTTTCCTTCACCCTCGACGGGGCGGCCCAGCAGGGGGCGCTCGCCCGCTCGTTCCGGGAGGCGGATCTGGCGGGGGCGGGGCGGCTCCTCGTGAACACGGGGGCGGCGCCGGTCCAGGTGTCGCTGGGCGTGTCCGGCAACCCGATGAATCCCGAGCCCGCCGAGTCCCGTGGCTACAGCGTGGAGCGCAGCCTGTACCGGCTCGACGGCAGCGCGGTCGATCCCGCCACCGGCATCCGCCAGAACGACCGCCTCGTGGTGGTGCTTAAGGTCACGGAGGCCAAGGCCGAGGCGGCGCGGCTCCTCCTCGTGGACCGTCTCCCCGCCGGGCTGGAGATCGACAACCCGAAGCTCCTCGACGCGGACGCGCTCAAGGGCCTCGCCTTCGCGAAGTCCGACGTGCAGCCGGTCCATACGGAGTTCCGGGACGACCGCTTCGTGGCGGCCTATACCCGCGAGCCGAGCCAGCCGGCCGTCTTCACGGTGGCCTACGCGGTGCGGGCGGTCTCGCCGGGGACCTACGTCCATCCCGGCGCCAGCGTCGAGGACATGTACCGCCCCGCCCGCTACGGGCGGACGGGCACGGGGAGCCTGACGGTGGGAGAGGGGAAGTGAGGCGCTACTCCACCACGATCGGGTAGCAGCGCGCCCCGACCGCGCCGGCCAGCGCCTGCACGGCGCCGACCGTGCCGACGTCGCCGGCGACATGGATCACGTCGGTGGCCCGCAATTGCGGGAGATGGGCGCCCACGGGGCCGGGGCGCACGTCCGGCGGGCGCTGGCGGCCCCGCTCGGCGCAGAGCACGATCCGCCCGACCCCAGTGGCGCGCAGCCAGTCGAGGCTCTCGCGCATGTAGAGGTCGAGGGCATCGCGGGCGCCGATGGCGAGCGCCATGTCGCGATCCGGCTCGATGTAGCGCGCGGCCCGGGCGATGGCCCAGATCGGCCCGAACCCGGCCTCCGACGCAGCCAGCACCAGCCGTCCGCCCCCCGGCCGGTAATGGCTGCGCCCCATCGGGCCCTTGAGCTTCACCTCGCGGCCGATGGCGAGGGCGTCGAGGGCGTCGCCCTCCGCCTCGCGGTTCAGGTGGAACACCGCCTCGTTGATCTCGGCCGCGCCATCGACGCGGAGCGTCGGGCACAGATTCAGGGTCGGCAGGCCGGGCAGGCTCACCGCGTAATGCTGGCCGGGCTCGTGGAGCGGCCGGCGGGTCAGGGTCGCGACGATTTCGAGGATGCCGGGGCCGAGGCGGCGCACCTGCGTCACGGTCCCCTTCAGGGTTTGGCGGGCGCGCTCCTGCGGGGCGGGGGCGGGGGCCGCCTCGCCGGGGCGGCTTTCCGGCACCTCGGCGAAGGGCGCGGGGGCCTCGCGGGCGCGGCGGCCCTGGCTGCGGCGGGCGGCCGGGGCGGCGCCCTGGCCGAGGAGATGCGTGCCGTGCAGGCCGGGGACCGGCGCGATCATCCCCTCGGCCACGGCGGCTTCGAGGGGCGTGTCGCCGGGCGAGCAGCGGACGGCACGGCCGTTGACGACGAGCGAGCAGCGCGCGCGCATGGCGGAACCCTCGCGTCTCACGGCACGATGCGGAAGGAAGGGATCGGGGTTCCCGCGGACATCGTGCGACACTGGTTCATCCTGGACGGGAACGGACGGGCGAACGCCGGCCGGATGCCTTCAGCGGGCGCGGATCAGCAGGGAATCGACGAGGTCGGCCCAGCGCTCGCGGGTCGCCCGTACGTCGTCGTCGGGCGAGGATTCGGTGAGAAGCTTGCGCTGCGCCCGCAGGGATTCGATCTCCTGCCGCTGCACCCGCACCACCGCCTTCATCACCCCGAGCTCGGCTTCGAGCCGGGCGATGGCGGCCTCGGCGCGGGCCGTGGCCGGCGCCTGAACGGGGGCAGCCTCGTGCTCGGGCAGGCGGGTGCGCGACTGATGCGCGAGCCGCACCGGCCGGGCGATCATGCGGCGCACGAGATCCGGGCTACCCGCCGGTTGGAAACGCCTCGCCGCCTCGGCCATCCGCTCATCCCCCACACGCGACCTGTGGATGACTCTGGGTGAACGTGGTTAAGGCGGGCTTAACCGGACCTACGCGGCCTCCGGCGCGGCGCCGACGATCTGGCGGGCCTGGAGCATGGTCATCGGCTCGCCGAAGGCCGGGCCGAGGGCGTATTCGCAGCCCAGTTCCACCAGCGCCACGGCGTCGGCCTCCGATTCGCAGCCCTCGGCGACGATGGAGAGGTTCAGTTCGCTCGCCATCTTCACGATGGAGCGCAGGATGCCGGTCTGGCCCGAGGCGATCTGGCGGACGAAGTCGCGGTCCACCTTGATCGTGTCGAACGGGAAGCGCTGCAGGTAGGACAGCGCCGAGTAGCCGGTGCCGAAATCGGACAGGCACAGGCCCGCCCCGAGGTCGTGGATGCGCGAGAGCATCTGCGCCGCGTATTCCGGGTTCTCCATCACGAGGCTCTCGCTGAATTCGAGCTTCAGGGAGCCGGGGAGCGCGCCGGAGCGGGCGAGCACCGTCTTCACATCGTGCAGGAGGTCGTGGCGCAGCAACTGCCGCGAGGACAGGTTGCAGGCGGCGAAGATCGGCGGCTCGACTTCGAGGGAGCGCTGCCACGCCGCGAGTTCCAGCGCGGTGCGCTCCAGGGCGAAGATGCCGAGGTTGACGATGAGGCCGCATTCCTCGGCCAGCGGCAGGAAGGTCGCCGCCGGGATGCGCCCGAGCTTCGGGTGGTCCCAGCGCAGCACCGTCTCGAAGCCCGCCACGGTGCGGTCGTCGAGGCGCACGACGGGGTTGAACAGCACCCGCATCTCGTTGCGCTCGATGGCCTTGCGCAGATCGCCTTCGAGCATCACCCGGTCGGAGCGCTCGGCGCGCATGTGGGCGCGGAACACCTCGATCCGGTCGCCGCCCTGGCGCTTGGCCTGGATCATCGCGACCTCGGCGTTCTTCAGCACCTCGTCGCGCTTCTGCCCGCCCTCGTAGAGGGCGAGGCCGATGGAGACGGTGAGGAAGATCTCCCGGTCGGCATAGGTGATCGGCGTGGCGATGGCCCGCTGGATCATGCTCGCGAAGGCGAGGATCCGGTCCGGGTCGCGCTCGGAGAGCAGGATCACCGCGAACTCGTCGCCGGAGAGGCGGGCCAGGGTGTCCTGCGGGCGCAGCAGCCGGCCGAGCCGTCGCGACAGGGTGAGCAGGATCGAATCACCCGCCGAGAGGCCGATCGCGTCGTTGATGCCGGTGAAGCGGTCGATGTCGAGGACGAGGATCGTGGGCTTCAGCCGCGCGTCCTGCCCGGCGAAGGCCAGGGCCGCGTCCAGCCGGTCCCCGAACAGCTCGCGGTTCGGCAGGCCGGTGAGGCTGTCGTGCACGGCGTCGTGCAGCAGGCGCTCCTCGGCGGTCTTCACCTCGGTCACGTCCGCGATGGTGCCGACCACGCGGATCACCTCGCCGTCGGCGCCGATCACCGGGCGGGCCTTCAACCGGTACCAGAAATAGCTGCCGGCGGCCGAGCGCAGGCGGAAATCGTGGACGATGCGGCCGCGCCGCTCCTCGATCACCGTGTCGAGGGCCGCCGAGTAGCGCTCCACGTCGAACGGGTGCAGGGCGCCGAGCCAGTTCGCGGCCGGGCCTTCCAGCGCCCCGCGCGACAGGCCGAGCTGCACCTCGATCTCGGGGCCGACGAAGATCTTGTCGGCGGGCACGTCCCAGTCGAACACCACGTCGCCCGCGCCGGTCAGCGCCAGCGCCCGGCGCTCCGTGTCGGAGACGAGGGCGTGGGAGAGGCCGCTGCCGGCGAAGGCGTGCTGCAGCACCGTGAAGCCGATCAGCATCACGATCAGCACGAGGCCGCCGATGAGCGCCGGCTGGACGAGGTCGCTGCCGATCTGGCCCGTCACCGCGAAGCCCGCCGCCGTCACCCAGATCATCAGCAGGAGCCAGGTCGGCACGAGCAGGATCGCCCGGTCGTAGCCGTTATGGACGGAGAGGTAGAGGATCAGCAGCAGGCCGATGCCGGCCACCGCCGCGATGGAGATGCGCGCCACGCCCGCCGCCACGGGCGGATCGAACACCGCGAGCCCGACGAGTCCGGCGAGGAAGGCGAGCCAGAAGAAGGCGACGTGGCTGTAGCGGACGTGCCAGCGGGCGAGGTTCAGGTAGGCGAAGAGGAAGACCAGCAGCGTCGCGCCGAGCACCGCTTCCGCCGAGGCGCGGTAGACCCGCTCGGCCAGTTCCGTGACGGGGAAGACCCGCTGCAGGAACCCGAAATCGATGCAGGCATAGGCGAGCACCGACCACGCCAGCGCGGCGGCGGCGGGGAAGATGATCGCGCCCTTCACCACGAAGACGATGGTGAGGAACAGGGCGAGCAGCCCGCTGATGCCGATGATGATGCCCTTGTAGAGCGTCAGGCCCGCCGTCTTCCGGCGGTAGGCGTCCTGATCCCACAGGTGGAGTTGCGGTACGTTCGCGTTGCGCAACTCGGCGACGTACGTGACCGTCGTGCCGGGATCGAGGGTGATGGTGAACTGGTCCGCGTCCGGGTTCTCGTCGCGCTCGGGGCGGATGCCTTGGCTCGCGGTGATGGCGGCGATGCGCGAGCCGCCGAGATCGGGCCAGATCACCCCGGAGCCGACCAGCCGGAAATGCGGGGCGATGAGGATGCGGTCGATCTGCTCGTCGGTGTCGTTGGTCAGCGCGAAGGCGATCCAGTCGGGCCGGGCGCCCGCGTCGCGGGCCTTCACGACGATGCGCCGCTTGATGCCGTCCTTGCCGGCGGCGGTGGAGATCTGAACGAGGTCGCCGTCCGACCGGTAGCGCTCGATGGCGCCGGTCAGGTCGATCACCGGCTGGTCGAGGCCGACCCTGACCGCCTCCACGGCGCGGGCGGGGCCGACCGAGGCGAGGCCGCCGACCAGGATCAGGAGGAGGGCGAGGATGCGCAAGGGGCTGACGTGTCCGGCCGGGGGTGTCTGCATCGGCCGCCCTGGCGACCGCGATTGGTAAAGACGACGTGAAGGCCCGGCAAGGCCGAGGGCGCGCCGGTCCACCGTTCGCGGATCGCGCCCCTTTGCGGCCAAATCAAGTTGAAGGCGGTTCAGTGCCCGCCCGATAGCCCCGCCGCGATCCGCTCCAGCGACGGCAATCCCGCGATGGGGCCGATGGCGGCGAGCGTCGGCTGGCCGGCGAGCATCGTCGCCGCCACCCTGCGCACGTCCTCCACCGTCACCGCATCGACCTTGGCGATCACCTCGGCGGCGGGGATCACCCGGCCCCAGGCGAGGATCTGGCGGGCGTTGCGCTCGATCCGCCCGCCCGGCGTCTCCAGCGCCGAGAGCAGCGAGACCTTCAACTGCGCCTTGGCACGGGCGATCTCGGTCTCGTCGAGGTCGCGGGCGGCGCGGGTGGTGGCCTCCAGGGTCACGTCCACGAGTTCGGCCACGTCCGAGCCGGCGGTGCCGGCGCCGATGCCGAACAGGCCGCAATCGGAGAAGGGCCAGTGGAAGGCCTGGATCTCGTAGGCGAGGCCGCGCGTCTCGCGCACCTCGTGCCACAGGCGCGAGGTCAGGCCGCCGCCGAGCACCTGCGCGAACATGTGCAGGGCGTAATAGCCCTCGTCGCGGAAGGAGAGGCCGGGCAGGCCGATCACGAGGTTGGCCTGTTCGAGCTTGCGCTTCATCCGCCGCTCGCCGCCGCCGTAGCGGCCGGGCTCCATCGGCGGCGCCGCGACGGCCTTCATGCTCCCGAAATGCCGCTCGGCCGCCGCCACGATGGCCTCGTGCTCGACGCAGCCCGCCCCCGCCACCACGAGGCGGTCCGGGGTGTATTCGCGGGCGAGGTAGGCGCGGATGCCCGCCTCGTCGAAGCTCTGGATCGTCTCGGGCCGCCCGATGATCGGGCGCCCCACCGGCTGGCCGGGGAAGGCGGCCTCGGTGAAGGCGTCGTAGACGACGTCGTCCGGCGTGTCCTCGATGGCCGCGTATTCCTGCAGGATCACGCCCTTCTCGCGGGCGAGTTCGCCCTCGTCGAAGGTGGCGCTCGTCAGGATGTCGCCGATCACGTCGAGGGCGAGGCCGGCATCCTCGCCGAGCACCCGAGCGGTGTAGCTCGTCGTCTCGGTGGAGGTGGCGGCGTTGATATCGCCGCCGACATTCTCGATCTCCTCGGCGATGCCCCGCGCCGTGCGCCGGGCGGTGCCCTTGAACGCCATGTGCTCGATGAGATGCGACAGGCCGCTCTCGTCGGGGCGCTCGTGGCGGGAGCCCGCCCCGACCCAGACGCCGAGGCTCGCGGTCGCCACCCCCGGCATCGGCTCCGTCACCACGCTCACCCCGTTGGGCAGGCGGGTGACGCGGAGGGTCGGGGAGGCGGCGTGCGTCGAGAAATGCTGGTTCATCGGTGGCTCAGCCGCCCTTCGTGATGCGGGCGCGCTCGCGGATGAGGCGCTCGATGGCTCCCTGGTCATTGGCGACGCGGGTCAGGCGCTCGGGCCGGCCCATCAGGTCGGCGAGGTGCGGGGGCAGGGCGGGGCGCCGGCCGCCCGTCGCCTTGGCGACCGCATCCGGGAACTTCGCCGGATGGGCGGTGGCGAGCGCCACGACCGGCGTCGCCGGGTCCTTTTCCAACAGCCGCCGGCCCGCGTTCACACCGATGGCGCTGTGCGGATCGAGGGTCACGCCGGTCGCCGCGTGGCTGAAGGCGATCTCCTCCATCACGGCGCTCTCCGGCACCGCGTGGGCGTCGAACTCGCCGCGGATCGTGGCGAGCACCGCGTCGTCGAGGTGGAACCCGCCCGATTGCTTCAGCCCGGCCATCAGCCGCTTCAGGCTCGACGCGTCCCGCCCGAGGGCCTCGAACAGCAGCCGCTCGAAGTTCGAGGAGATCTGGATGTCCATGGAGGGCGAGGTGGTGGGCTCGACGCCGCGCAACTCGTAGGCGCCGTGCTCAAGCGTGCGCACGAGGATGTCGTTGGCGTTGGTGCCGATCATCAGGCGCTTGATCGGCAGGCCCATCTTCTTGGCGACCCAGCCGGCGAGGATGTCGCCGAAATTGCCGGTGGGCACCGCGAAGGAGACCTCGCGATGCGGGGCGCCGAGCGCCACGGCGCTGGTGAAGTAATAGACCACCTGCGCCGCGACGCGGGCCCAGTTGATGGAGTTCACGCCGGAGAGGCGGACCTCGTCGGCGAAATCGCCGTGCTGGAACAGGGCTTTGACGATGTTCTGGCAATCGTCGAACGTGCCGTCGATGGCGAGCGCGTGGACGTTCGGGGCGTCCACGGAGGTCATCTGCCGCCGCTGCACCTCCGAGACCCGCCCGTGCGGGTAGAGGATGAACACGTCGACCTGATCGAGGCCCCGGAACGCCTCGACGGCGGCCGAGCCGGTGTCGCCAGAGGTGGCGCCGACGATGGTCGCCCGGCTGCGGCGCTGGCGCAGGACGTGGTCCATCAGCCGGCCGAGCAGCTGCATCGCCACGTCCTTGAACGCGAGCGTCGGGCCGTGGAAGAGTTCCAGCAGGAACAGGTTGTCGTCGATCTGGGTGATCGGGCAGATCGCCGGGTGCCGGAAGGTGGCGTAGGCGTCGTCGATCATCCGGTCGAGGTCGGCATCGGCGATCTCGCCGTCCACCAGCGGGCGCAGCACGCGCTTGGCGGCCTCGGCATAGGGCTTGCCGGCCAGCGCGGCGATCTCGTCGCGGCTGATTCGCGGCCAGGTCTGGGGCACGTAGAGGCCGCCGTCGCGGGCCAATCCGGCGAGCAGCGCATCCGAGAACGAGAGCGGCGCGGCCTCGCCGCGGGTCGAGACGTGGAGCACAGGGGCCTCCGTGGGAAGGCGGTCCCTCTACACGATGCGGGCTTGCGTGTCGAAATTCGATCGCCGTTCATCCCGCTGCCCAGGGATCATCCCACCCACTCCCCTCCTTCGAGGCCCGCCGAGGCGGGCGCCTCAGGATGAGGGGGCGGGTTGGGACAAGCGTCGCGACGACCCGGGCGGAGGGTGAGGGGAACGGCTACGTTTCGTATCCTGAGCCGGGTTCTGACGCAGAACTGGACCGGTCCCTCACGCGCTGATCCCCGGCGCCTTGATGAGGCGGCAGCCGGTGATGCGCCATTCGCCGTCGGGCTGGCGGTCCAGGGTGTATTCCGCCGTCCAGTCCGTGCCGAACTCGTCCTGGATCGCCACCGATTGGCTTACCGAGGTCTCGCCGACGTCGCGGGCGGTGCCGAAGACGAAGCTGCGGTGGCGGTAGACCGGCTTGTACTGGTTGCGCACCATCCCGAGGAACAGGTCCGGGTTCGGGAAGATGTCGCGGATCGCCGGGGCCGCCTGGGCGTAGGCCGTCGAGGCGTCGTCCCGGCCGAAGGCCTCCGCCTGCCGGCTGATGACCGCGCGGGCCGCCGCCTGTTCCGCCTCGCCGGCCCACGCCTCGGACCCGAGGCATCCCAGAAGAAGGAAGAGACAGGACAGGGCGCGCATGGCTGATCACTCCGGGGAGCAACCATGAATTGTAGGCGGCTGCGCGATCCCGGCAAGCGTCAGGCGGGGATCGTCATCGCCAGGGCCGCCAGCGGCAGGGCGACGACATCGACCGCCGCCGCCGCCACGGGGAGCATCGCCGGCCAGCGCCCGCCGGCCTCCTCCCGCCGGGTGCGGGCGAAGGCGAGGACGAGCATCGGCACGAGGGGCAGGAGGTAGCGCCCCTGCGGGCCGTCGATCCGGTTCTCGCCGACATTCGTCCAGGTGAGGTATTGCGAGATCACCACGAGCCACAGGCAGGCGGCGGCCGCCGCCGGCAGGATCAGCCGCTCCGGCCAGGGGGGCGGGGTGCCCTGCCGCAGCAGGACGAGCGGCACGAGCAGGGCCACGGCCCAGAGCCCGTAGAGGACGCCCGGCAGCGGCCTGTCGAGCCAGCCGAAGATGCCGATGGCGCCCTTGTAGAGGATGGTCAGGTGCTTGACCGTGCCGAGGAAATGCCCCGGCAGGGTGGCGATCCGGGCGGGTTTTTCCAGCAGGACCTGCGCCTGCGCCTTCGGATCGGTGGCGGTGAAGGTCGCCGGGCGCGGGCCGGACCAGAGCGGCCCGGCCTCGTAGGCGGCGCGGGGCACCGGCGTCGCGACATAGGCCGTCGCCGCCGCCGTCCAGAGGATGGCGGGCAGGACGGCGAGGAAGGCCGCCGCGAGGCGTCGTGCGGCGTGGCGCATCCCCTCGCCCCTGGGGGGCAGGGGCACCAGCAGCATGGCGGCGAGCCCGGCATAGGGGGGCTTGGCCAGCACCACGAGGGCGAGGCTGAGGATCGCGCCGGAGAGCCGCCAGCGGGCGCCCGCTCCGGTGAGCGGCCGGGGGGTGAGAAGCGCGGCGGCGAGCGCCGCGAGGGCGATGATCGGGGCGTCCTGGTTGAACGAGGCCGCCAGCGACAGGGTCATCGGCAGGGCGAGGACGGCGAACAGGGCGACCCGCCCGCGATGGGCGAATGCCAGGGCGGCGAGGGCGATCGCCAGGGTCGCCGTCGCGTTGCCGAGCCGGCCGAGATAGAAGCCGACCTCCGGCGCGAGGCCGAGGACGCGCGCGATGCCGAGCCCCGCCGCGCCGGGCAGGTAGAGGAAGGGCGGATAGGTGCCGACCGTGTAGAGCGGCACGAAGATCCGGCCGCGTGCGTCGGGCTCGCTCTCGACCGCCGAGATGGCGCCGCCGAAATCCTTGGGCCGGGAGCGGCCGATCCTGTCCCAGACCGGGTCGATGCGCACCCCCGCCGCCGGATGGGTCGAGCCGTCGGAATAGCGCACGCTCTCGCGATGGCCGACCATGTCCCCCTGGATCAGCGCGGCGGCGCGGGCGAGGTGGGCGCCCTCGTCGGCGACCTCCCCCGGCGGGACGATCAGCGCGAGGGCGATGCAGACCGGGGCGCACAGAATCAGATAGGCGAGGCACCAGAAGCGCGGGCCGGAGGGCAGGCGCATCACGCGGGGATGTCCCCGTCCGGCAGGCTCTCCCGCGGGAGGGCGTCGCCCAGGATCCGGCGCAGGCGCAGCATCAGCAGCACGGTCGCGAGCGCCCCCGCGCAGAGCACGCCGAGGCGCAGCCATTCCGCCGGCCCGGCGCCGGAAAGGAGATGGCCGCCCCCGCGCCCCAGCGCCCCGAGGGCGACGTAGGCGAACAGGGCCGGCAGGGCGGCGAGCGTGCCGAGGGCGTAGTCGCGTAAAGGGACCGCGCTCGCCCCGAGGGCGAGGCTCGTCGGCGCGAAGGGCATGATCGGCGAGAGCCGGATCAGGCAGACGAGGCGCCAGCCCTCGGCCTTGAGGGCGCCGTCGAGGGCGGCGAGCCGCCGGCCGCCGAACCGGGCGAGCGTCCGGGCGCCGAGCATCGTCCGCGCGAGGCCGAAGGTGATGAGCGCCCCCGTCATGGTGCCGAGGGCGGCGACGCAGAATCCCTCGACGGGGCCGAGGAGCGCACCCGCCGCGATGCCGACGCCGGAGGCCGGCACGATCCCCGAGGCGGCGACCAGCGCCTGCACCGCCAGGATGATCGCCGGCCCCGCCGGGCCGAGGCCCCGCAGCGAGGCGGTCAGCCGCTCGGCGGCGTCGGGGGCGAGGACACCCACCGCCAGCGGCGCGGCAGCGAGCCCCGCGAGCAGCGCGAGGCCGGCGAGGCGGCGGAGCGGGGGGCGCCTCACGGACGCGCCTCCACGGGGGCGGAAGCCTCCGCGAAGAGCGGGTCCGCCTTCAGGCCGGAACGGTGCAGGCGGTAGGCGAGGCTCGTGCGCAGGACGCCGAGCCCGTAGATGCAGGAGCGCCGGAAGTTGATGGACGAGGCGTCGTCGAAATAGCGCGTCGGGCAGGAGATCTCGCCGATGCGGAACTCCTGGTGCATGGCGAGCGCCAGCATCTCGTTGTCGAAGACGAAATCGTCCGAGCAGCGGTCGAGGGGCAGGGCTTCGAGCACCCTGCGGCTCCAGGCCCGGTAGCCCGAATGGTACTCGGAGAGCTTGTGGCCCATCAGCCAGTTCTGCACGAGGGTGAGCCCCCGGTTGGCGACGTACTTGTAGAGCGGCATCCCGCCCTTGAGCGCGCCGTTGCCGAGGATGCGCGAGGCCAGCACCGCGTCGTACTCGCCGGAGACGATCATGGAGGCCATCGCGGTCACGAGGCGCGGGGCGTATTGATAATCCGGGTGGAGCATCACCACCACGTCGGCGCCGCGCTCCAAGGCGGTGCGGTAGCAGGTCTTCTGGTTGCCGCCGTAGCCGAGGTTCCTGGCGTGGCGCACCGTGTGGATGCCCAGCCGCTCGGCCACCGCCACCGTGGCGTCCCGGCTGGCGTCGTCGATGAGGATCACGTCGTCGACGATGTCGAAGGGGATCTCGCGGTGGGTGCGCTCGAGGGTCGCCGCCGCGTTGTAGGCGGGCAGGACGACGGCGATTCGGTGTCCGTGGAGCATCGGCAGGGTCTTCGAACGGGTCAGGCCCGGAGGATCGCCGGGGCGATCTCGGGCAGGGCGGCGGCGAGGAGGCGGGCGGCGCGAAGCACCTCGCCGGCTTCGGTGACGGAGCGGCGGGCGAGCGCCTGCGCGAGGCGCAGGGGGATCTGCCCGCAGAAGGCGGCGGCGGTCAGGCCGAGTGCGGCGAGCCGCCCGTGGTGCTTGGCGGCATAGAGGATTTCGCTGCGCAGGATGTAGAACAGGCGGCGCGCCTTGGCTTGCCGGGTGGTGCCCTGGCCGAGATGGCGGGCGGCGGGGCCGGCGAGATGGCGCACGGCGTAGCCCGCCTGCCGCGCCCGCAGGCACAGGTCGACATCCTCGTAATAGACGAAGAAGCGCTCGTCGAAGCCGCCGAGCGCGGCGAACAGGTCGCGCCGGATCATCAGGAAGGCGCCCATCACCTGATCGACGGCGCGGTCCTGCCCGTGGTCCCAGTCGCGCAGGAAATGCGGGGGCACGAGGCCGATCCGGTCCAGGGCGAAGGCCCGGCCGAGCATCGCGAGCGGGCGGGGGGCGCGGGCGCAGGAGCGGGCATTCTGCCCGTCCGCCTCGACGAGCCGCGCCCCGACGATGCCCCATCCCGGCTCCCCGAGGAGCGCGGCGCGGGCGCGGGGCAGGGCGTCGGGCTCGACCCGCGCGTCCGGGTTCAAGAACAGGATCGCCGGGGCCATGCCCACCGCCGCGCCCTGGTTGCAGGCCCGGCCGAAACCGAGATTGTCCGTGTTGCGGATCACCCGGAACGGGAAGGGCAGGGCGGGCAGGTGGTCGAGGGAGGCGTCGGTGGAGGCGTTGTCCACCACGGTCACGGCGAGGCGTTCCGCGCCCTCCGAGGCGGCGAGCCCGGCGAGGCAATCGCGCAGCAGGGCGCCGCCGTTCCAGTTGACGATCACCACGTCGAGATCGCTCATCGCGGCAGATCCCGAGGGGGCCCGAGGCGGCCCATCAGCCCGTCCCGCGCCGCGCCCGCGAGGCGTCCGAGCACGGCGGGGCGCCAGCCGGAATCGGCCCAGTAGAGGAGGGCCTGGAGGGGCAGGTAGAGCCCTTGAGCGAGCTTCCACGAGAGCGGCAGGTGCGGCAGGCGCCACGCGTAGACGCTGTTCCTCAGGTAGGTCGCCATGCGGAACAGGGGCTGGCGCGGCATCGTGAGACCGAGCCGCCGGATCGTGCCGCCGCCGACCCGGTGGGGCAGGGTGACGGATGCGTCGCAATAGGTGCCGTGGCCGAGGCTCCAGGCGCGGAAGCACCATTCGAGCTCGACCCCGTCGATGAAGAAATCCGCCCGGAACGGGCCGGTGCGCGCGAAGGCGGCGAGGTCGAGGAGCGTGCCGGAGGTCGCTACGAACTGCACGGGGCTGAGGCCCGCCACGGCGGCCTCGCCGGCCCTCGCCGGGTAGGCGGGCGCCTTGTGGCCCGGCGCGGCCGAGGCGGCGGGGCCGATGACCGCCGGGGCGAGGCCCTTTGCCCGCAGGCGATCCCGCCCGGCGAGCAGCGCCTCCGGCAGGGAGGGGGCGGCCGCCGCGTCCTGATCGAGGAGGTAGAGGCATTCCGTCCCCGCCGTCTGCGCCGCCGCCGCGAGGCGGTTCAGGGCCTCCGCGATGCCGCGATTCGTGCCGTCGCCGAGGAGGGTGAAACCCGCCTGCGCCAGCGTGTCCCGCGCCTCCCCGTCGAGGGGGGAGTTGGCATAGGCGAGCCGCGCCCCGAGGCCGTCGGGCAGGCGCGAGGGCAGGGCCGCGACCTGGGCCGGCGTCGGGTGGAAGAGGGTGATCCCGGCGGCGATCCGCGCGAGCCCCGGCGCGGGGGCGGCGGTCGCCGTCTCCGGGTGCGGGGGCGGCATGGGCGGCTTCATCCGGACAAGCGATGTTCCAGGCTGGGCTGGTGACGATTCCAATGCGGTTTTCATGAGGCCGGCGCGAGGGCCACCCGTCCCGGTCCATTGCGTGGGCAAAAATCCCACGTCATGTGCGGGTCTAGAGATCGAGGGGCGCGTTGTCGATCACCTCCTTCATCACGAAGAAGGTCCGCAACTGGCGGACCCCCGGCAGGCCGAGCAGGGTGGTGCTGTGCAGGCGGTTGAAATCCGCCATGTCCGAGACCCGGATCTTGAGGAAATAGTCGAAGTCGCCGGCCACGAGGTGGCAATCGAGGACGGTGGGGATTCCGCGCACGGCGGCCTCGAAGGCGGAGAAGGCTTCCGGGGTCGAGCGGTCGAGCACCACGCCGACGATGACGAGGGTGCCGCGCCCCACTCGCGCGGGGTCGATGAGCGCCCGCACCGCCCGCACCACGCCGCCGGTCAACAGCGCCTGGAGCCGGCGGTGGCAGGTGGCGGCGCTGGTGTTCACCCGCTTGGCGATCTCGGCATTGCCCATCCGCCCGTCGGATTGGAGCAGGCGCAGGATTCTGAGATCGGTGCGGTCGAGCGCAGGCGGATCGGTGGATTCTTTCATTTTCGGAGGCCGATGCGGAAGGTTCCGGAGGGACGCGGCAATTCGGGAAAACCAGAAGCACATCGGCCGGCCAAAATCGAGAGCACCTTCCGTCTGGCGTTTGCTACCTTGGCCGCGCGTCCAAGACCCGGAGACAGACCCGATGCTGGAAAAGTTCGAGCGCTATCCCCTCACCTTCGGCCCGACGCCGATCGAGCCGCTGAAGCGGCTCTCGGCCCATCTCGGGAACGAGGTCGAGATCTACGCCAAGCGCGAGGATTGCAATTCCGGCCTCGCCTATGGCGGCAACAAGCTGCGCAAGCTCGAATACATCGTGCCGGACGCGCTGAAGTCGGGCGCGGACACCCTGGTCTCCATCGGCGGCGTGCAGTCGAACCACACGCGGATGGTGGCGGCGGTGGCGGCCAAGCTCGGCCTCAAGTGCCGGCTGATCCAGGAAGCCTGGGTGCCGCACGAGGACGCCGTGTACGATCGCGTCGGCAACATCCTCCTCTCGCGCCTCATGGGCGCGCAGGCCCAGCTCGTGGATGACGGGTTCGACATCGGCATCCGCGATTCGTGGAAGCGGGCGCTCGCCGAGGTCGAGGCCGAGGGCGGCAAGCCCTACGCGATCCCGGCCGGCGCCTCGGTGCACAAGTACGGCGGCCTCGGCTATGTCGGCTTCGCCGAGGAGGTCCGCGCCCAGGAGAAGGAGATGGGCGTGCGCTTCGACTACATCGTGGTCTGCACGGTGACGGGCTCGACCCATGCCGGCATGGTGGTCGGCTTCGGCGCGGACGGCCGCGCCCGCAACGTCATCGGCATCGATGCCTCCTGCACCCCGGTGCAGACCCGCGCCCAGGTGCTCGACATCGCCCGCAACACCGCCGAGCTGATCGGCGCCGCCCGCGTCGAGGACGAGGACGTGGTCATCAAGGAAGACTACGCCTACCCGGTCTACGGCGTGCCTTCGAAGGAGACCGTGGAGGCGATCCGCCTCTCGGCCCGCCTCGAAGGCATGATCACCGACCCGGTCTACGAGGGGAAGTCGATGCAGGGCATGATCGACCTCATCCAGAAGGGCTTCTTCCCCAAGGGCTCGAAGGTGCTCTACGCCCATCTCGGCGGCGCCCCGGCGCTGAACGGCTACAGCTACACCTTCCGCAACGGCTGATTCCGGCGCATCCCGGCCTAGATCCCCCCTGTCATCGGGCGGGATCGGAAGGGCCGGGAATGCAAACACGCTGGTGGAGCGCCCTCGTCGTCGCCTGTGCCCTGGCCCTGCCGGGCCTCGCGCGGGGGGCCTCGGCCCCGGCGGTCGAGGGCCGGAACGGCATGGTCGTCTCGTCCCAGGCGCTGGCCTCGCAGGCCGGGGCGGACATCCTGGCGGCGGGGGGCAACGCCGTCGATGCGGCGGTGGCGGTGGCCTTCGCCGAGGCGGTGGTGAACCCCTGCTGCGGCAATCTCGGGGGCGGCGGCTTCCTGGTGCTGCACACGGCGGAAGGGCGCAGCCGCTTCGTCAACTTCCGCGAGAAGGCCCCGGGCGCCGCCAGCCGCGACATGTATCTCGGCGCGGACGGCAACCTCGTGCCGTTCTCGACCCTGCGCGGCTGGAAGGCGGCCGGCGTGCCCGGCACGGTGCTCGGCCTCACCACCGCGCTCTCCCGCTACGGCACGCTCCCCCTCGCGCGGATCATGGCTCCCGCCATCGCCCTGGCGAAGGACGGGTTCGTGCTGACGCGGGGCGACACCGACATCCTGGAGACCGGCACGAAGAAGTTCGAACGGGATCCGACGGTGGCCAAGATCTTCCTGCGGCCGGACAGGACGCCGTTCCGGCCGGGGGACAGGCTGGTCCAGGCCGACCTCGGCAAGACCCTCCAGGCCATCGCCGAGGGCGGCCAGGCGGCCTTCTACCAAGGCGAGATCCCGCGCGCCGTCGAGGCGGCCTCGTCGGCGGGGGGCGGGATCCTCACCGCGCGGGATTTTGCGGACTACACCATCACCGACGACAGGCCGCTGTCCTGCACCTACCGGGGGGCGACGATCCTCTCGGCGCCGCCGCCCTCCTCGGGGGGCACGACGCTGTGCGAGACGCTGACGATCCTCGACGGCTACGACATCGCCGCCTCCGGCTTCAACGCGGCGCGGACCGTGCACCTGATGGTCGAGGCGATGCGGCGCGCCTATGCCGACCGCAACGCGACGCTCGGCGACCCCGCCTTCGTGGACAACCCCGTGGCGCGGCTGATCTCGCCCGACTACGCCCGCACCCTCCGCGAGGGGATCAGCCTCGACCGGGCGACGCCCTCGTCCGACATCCGCCCCGATCCGGCCCTGCAGCCGCCCCGCGAGCGGCCCGAGACCACGCATATCTCCGTCCTCGACCGGGCGGGCAACGCGGCCTCGCTGACCTACACGATCAACGGCTATTTCGGCTCCGGGGCGATGGCGCCGGGCACGGGCTTCTTCCTCAACAACGAGATGGACGACTTCACCACGAAGGTCGGGGTGCCGAACCTGTTCGGCCTCGTCCAGGGCAACGCCAACGCCATCGCGCCGGGCAAGCGCCCGCTCTCCTCCATGGCGCCGACCATCGTCCTGCGGGAGGGCAAGCCGGTGATGGTGGTGGGCTCGCCCGGCGGCTCGCGGATCATCACCATCAACGTTCAGACGATCATGAACATGCTCGATTTCCGGATGCAGCCGCAGGAGGCGGTCGACGCCCCGCGCATCCACCACCAATGGCTGCCGGACACGGTCTACGCGGAGCCCTTCGCCCTCTCGGCGGACACCCTCGCGATCCTGAAGGGCATGGGCCACAGCGTGCAGGTGCAGGTGCCGTGGGGGGCGCAGGAGCTGATCGCCACGGACGGCGCGGCGCCGCCGGAGCCGAGCGCGCCATCCTCCGGCAACGACGCCTCGCGCACCCGATCCATGCGGCCGGGGCTGCTCTACGGCGCCAACGACAACCGCCGCCCGGCGGGGGCGGCGATCGGCGAGTGAGCCGGATTCAGTTGATGAGGCAGAAGCCCGCGCCCGTGCCGACCCGGCGCTCGGACGGGCAGGAGGGCTTGGCCGGCGCGGCGGGGGCGGGCTGGACCGAGCCGGTCGTGCCGGGCTCGATGCCGCGCAGCCATGCGTCGAGGCGCGGACCCCGGGTCGAGACCACGCCCTCGGCGGTGCTCGCCAAGACGGGTGTCGCCAGAACCGGCGTCGCCAGCATGAGGCACGCGGTGGAGAATGCAGCGAGCCGCATCATCGAATCGTCCCCCTCTTCCAACCACGCGCCACGGGCGGCGCGGGTGCGGGGAACACCATCGCGACCGCCCGTAAACGCTTCGCTTAGAAGAAGAGTTAACGCCCGCGCATTCCCGCGGGAGTTGAGTTCTCAATAGCCGTCGTAGAAGCCGGCGGGGCCGTAGCCGCCGCCGTCGATCCCGCGCGGGTCGATGGCGACGGGGCGCCGGTCGGGCACGGCGTAGTAGACGGTGCGGGCGCCGGTCTGGTCGTCGTCGAACGAGTCGACGCCGTACCCATAGCCCCGGCCGCGCGCGACAGTGCGGGTCCGGGGGCCGCCCTCGGCCATGGCGGCGCCCTCGCCCTCGATCCGCACCTGGGTGCGGTTCATGCCCTGTGCCTTCACCAGGGTGAACAGGGTCGCGGCGTTGCGCACCGACAGGCGCACGCAGCCATGCGAGACCGCGCGGCCGAGGCTGCGGACGTGGTTCGTGCCGTGGATGGCGTGGCCCTGGTTGGTGAAGAACGTCGCGTAGGGCATCGGCGCGTCATCGAACTCCTTGGAGAAGTGCGTGCGCTCCATGCGGAACGGCCGGTAGCTCCCCGAGGGCGTGTCGTAGCCCGCCGCGCCGGTCGAGACCGGCCAGGAATAGCGCGGCGTGCCGTCGACGGCGACGGACATGCGCTGGGCATCCTTGTCGACGGTGATGACCACGTCGGCGCGGGCCGGCGCGGCGCCGAGCGCGAGGAGGAGGGTGGTGAGGAAGGCGGCGGATCGGACGCGCATCGATGAATCCCCGTGACGCCACGTTGGCGGAAGACCGCGAGGCGTTCAGCCGAGCTACGCCTTTGGGGCTCTCCGGTTCCCGGTGCGCGTAGTAAGACTTCCGTGCGGTGTCGAGGGGCACGTAAGGGACCAGGGTATGACCGGGAACGGGGTAGAGACGGTGGACGCGGCGGAGATCCTGGCGACGCTCGTCGCCTTCGACACGGTGAGCGACCGCTCGAACCTGCCGCTGATCGACTGGATCGAGGAGTTCGCCCGGCGCCACGGGGCGGCGGTGACGCGGGTTCCCGACGAGACCGGCACCAAGGCGGGTCTGTGGATCGGCCTCGGCCCCCTGGACCGGCCGGGCTACGTGCTCTCCGGCCACAGCGACGTGGTGCCCGCCGACGGCCAGCCCTGGAGTTCGGACCCGTTCCGGCTGCGGGAGGAGGGCGGCCGGCTCTACGGGCGCGGCACCTCGGACATGAAGGGGTTCCTGGCCGTGTGCCTCGCCCTGCTGCCGGAGATGGCGGCGGAGCCCCTGGCCGTGCCGCTCCACATCGCGGTCTCCTACGACGAGGAGGTCGGCTGCCTCGGGGTGCGGCCGCTCATCGCCCGGATGGGCGACCTGTTCCCGAAGCCGCTGGGCTGCTTCGTGGGCGAACCCACGGGGATGGAGGTCGTCCTCGGCCACAAGGGCAAGTCGGCGGCGCGGGTCACGTTCACCGGCCGTGCCTGCCATTCGGCCCTGGCGCCGCAGGGGGTCAACGCGGTGGAATACGCCGCGCGGTTCATCGAGCATGTCCGGCTGATGGCCGAGGGGCTGGCCCGCGAGGGCGCCCGCGACGGGCTCTACGACGTGCCCCACACCACCGCCCTGTCGAGCGTGGTGCGCGGCGGCTCGGCGCTCAACATCGTGCCCGATACGTGCAGCGTCGATTTCGAGGTGCGGGCCATCGGCGCCGACGATGCCGGCGCCCTGACGGCGGCGGCCGTCGCCTATGCCGAGGGGCACCTCGTTCCCCTGATGCGCGCCGCCGACCCCGCCTGCGGGATCACGGTCGAGCCCCTCATCGCCTATCCCGGCCTCGACACCGCGCCGGAGGCGGAGATCGCGACGCTGGCCAAGCGTCTCGCCGGGCGCAACGCCCACGCCAAGGTCTCCTACGGGACGGAGGCCGGGCTGTTCGACGCCGCCGGCGTGCCGAGCGTGGTGATCGGTCCCGGCTCCATCGCCCGCGCCCACCGGGCGGACGAGTACGTCACCCGGGGCGAACTCGACGCCTGCGCCGGATTCCTCCGCCGCCTGATCGGTGAATGCCGCGGATAGGCGCCGCGCCGGGGCTGGATTTCCCGGCCGGAACGGTGCGTTGTGCCCCTCGACCGTGACATCCGGGACTGGCCGATGAAGCTCCTCTACTCCCCCGCCTCACCCTATGCCCGCAAGGTGCTGGTGCTGGCCCACGAGACCGGCCAGGCCGGCGCGATCGAGGTCGTCACCGCCGGCACGTCGCCCGTGGCCGGCGCGCCCGACGTCGCCCCCCACAACCCGCTGGGCAAGGTGCCGGCCCTGATCCTCGCGGACGGCACCTGCCTGTTCGACAGCCGGGTGATCTGCGAATACCTCGACATGCGCTCCGTGGGCGCGCACCTCTTCCCCGAGGGCGCCGAGCGCTGGGACGCCCTGACCCGGCAGGCCCTGGCGGACGGGATGCTCGATGCGGCGCTCATCACCCGCTACGAGCGCGTGATGCGCCCCGAGCCCCTGCGCTGGCAGGATTGGGACGCCGGCCAGATCGCCAAGATCGTGGCGGGGCTCGACCGGATCGAGGCCGTCGTCGCCGACATGCCGGTGCTCGACATCGGCACGATCGCCATCGCCTGCGCCCTCGGCTACCTCGATTTCCGCTTCCCCGACCTCGCGTGGCGCGACGGCCGCCCGGCCACGGCTGCGTGGTACGCCGTGTTCGAGGGCCGCCCGTCCATGACGGCGACGGTGCCGCCGCAGGGCTGAGGCTCAGCGCGGCGACGGGATCTCGTAAGGGTGCGAGGAGGCGAGCGGGTCGGCGAAGAAACTCTCCACCGTGCTCGCCCCCGTGCCGAAGGTGATGAGCAGGAAGCCCCCGGCCAGCGCGAAGTTCTTCAGGAAATCCCAGAACAGCTCGCGGCCCTTGCCGCCGGACCAGAAGTCGCCCGGCGTCCAGAACTGCTTCCACAGGAGCGCCGTGACGCCGCAATAGCCGGCCATCACGAAGGCGGCGGCGCGGTCGAACGCCCCCGTCAGGATGCAGGCCGACATGCCGATCTCGACGGTGAGCCCGAGGAGGATGAGCACCACGGCCGGGGCGGTGGCGTGCACCGCCTGCTTCGCCTGACCGACCGCGCCCTTGAAGTTCACGATCTTGTCGAGGGCGCTGAAGGGCAGGAACAGCAGGACGAGGAGCAGGCGGGTGCCGAAGGCGATGGCGAGGCTCAGGCTTGGCATCCGGTCTTGGGCTCCATGACGGGGTCGCGTGAGCAGGTGTGACAGGCGCCGCCGATTGCAAGGAAGTCGGGCGCGATGCCCCGAAAACGGGCTTGGGCGGACAGGGCAAGCTGCGCTAATGTCGCAGTGCCCATCATGACGATGCGGGAGAGACCGGGACGGCCCGACAGAGGCCGCCCGGCGCCGACGGAGCAACCGCCCCGGAAACTCTCAGGCACCAGAACCGTGTCGTCGGGGCAATCTGGAGAGCGGTGCGGCGGATTCGTCCGCTGGCACCCGCCGAAGGGGACGTCCGGTCTCACCGCCCTGCCAAGGCGGCGCCGGATCAAGCTCTCAGGCACCGGGACAGATGGGGCGCGACCGACCGGCTTCACACGAGGCCGGTCCCATGCGTCCAGTTGGCCCGGAGTCCCAAACCCATGACCCATGTCGCCGTGATCGGCGCCGGCATCACCGGCGTGACGACAGCCTATGCCCTCGCCACGCGGGGCTATCGCGTCACCGTCCTCGACCGCAACCGCTACGCCGCGATGGAGACCTCCTTCGCCAATGGCGGCCAGCTCTCGGCCTGCAACGCCGAGGTGTGGAACAAGGTCGCGACGGTGATCCAGGGCCTGCGCTGGATGACCCGCCGCGACGCGCCGCTGCTGATGAACCCGGCCCCGTCCTGGCACAAGCTGTCGTGGATGGCCGAGTTCGTCCGCGAGATCGCCCATTACCGGGCCAACACCGTCGAGACGGTGCGGCTCGCGATCAAGGCGCGGGAGGCCCTGTTCGATATGGCCCGCGCCGAGGGGATCGACTTCGACCTGAAGACGCGCGGCATCCTGCATTTCTACCGGGACGAAGCGGCCTTCCGGAAGGCGGAAGGGGTGAACGCCCTGCTCCGCGAGGGCGGGCTGGAGCGCCACGCCGTCACGCCCGACGAGATCCGCGCCCTCGAGCCGACGCTGGCGGGGACGTATTACGGCGGGTTCTTCACCCCCTCCGACGCCACGGGCGACATCCACAAGTTCACGCGGGGCCTCGCCGCCGCCTGCGCCCGCAGGGGCGTGCGCTTCGTCCACGATGCCGTCGTCGCCTCGGTCGAGCCGGGCGGGGAGGGGGGCCACGTCGTCGGCTGGCGCGAGGCCGGCAGGGGCGAGGCCCGCGAGGAGAGCTTCGACGCGGTGGTGATCTGCGCCGGCACGGCGAGCCGCCACTTCGCGGCGATGCTGGGCGACCGGGTGAACATCTACCCCGTGAAGGGCTACTCGATCACCGTGAACCTCTACACGCCGGAGGCCCAGGCGGCGGCGCCGCAGGTGAGCATCCTCGACGAGGCCACGAAGATCGTCACCAGCCGCCTCGGCGAGGACCGCTTCCGCGTGGCCGGCACCGCCGAGTTCAACGGCTTCAACCGCGACATCCGCCACGACCGGATCCAGCCCCTGGTGGACTGGACCCGCGAGCAGTTCCCCGGCGTCGCCACCGACCGGGTGATCGCCTGGAGCGGCCTGCGGCCGATGCTGCCGAACATGCTGCCGAAGGTCGGGCGCGGACGCCGGGCGGGGGTGTTCTACAACACCGGCCACGGCCATCTCGGCTGGACCCTCTCGGGCGCCACCGCCGAACTCGTGGCCGAGGCCATCGCGGCCGAGCACGCGCCCGGCACGGCGGACCTGCGCCTCGCGGCGTAAGCCAGGGTCGCTCCCCGTACCCTCGCCGTCATTGCTTCGCTGGCGCTCGCAATGACGGCGAGGCTTCCAGAATCGGTTCGTAATTTTGAATAATGTTCGTGCGGCGCTACGGTCGCCGTCGGGAGGCGCCATGACCACGATAACCGCCTATGTCGATCCCATCGACGGGACGACCTACCCCATCGACACGCCCCGCTGGCGCTCGGAGGCGGGGCGACCGCTGATGATCACCGACCTGCCGGGCCTCGGGCGGGACGGCATCGACACCGCCGCGCGGTCCCTCTGGCGCTATGCCGGCGCCCTGCCGGTGGCGGTCTCCGACCCGATCAGCCTGGGCGAGGGCTGCACGCCCCTCGTCCGCCGGCCGTGGCGGGGCGGGCACGCCCATTTCAAGCTCGAATGGTTCGCGCCCTCGGGCAGCTTCAAGGACCGGGGGGCCTCGGTGATGCTCTCGATCCTGCGGCAGCAGGGGATCGACTCCGTGCTGGAGGATTCCTCCGGCAACGGCGGCGCGGCGGTGGCGACCTACGCGGCCGCCGCCGGGATGCGGGCCAAGATCCTCGTGCCCGCCTCGACCTCGCCGGCCAAGACCGTGCAGATGCGCGCGGCCGGCGCCGCCATCGAACTGATCCCCGGCACCCGCCAGGACACGGCCGACGCCGCCGTCGCCCAGGCCGAGTCGATCTTCTACGCCAGCCACAATTGGCAGGCGCATTTCCTTCAGGGCACCAAGACCCTGGCCTACGAATTGTGGGAGGATCTGGGCTTCCGCGCACCGGATTCGGTCATCATCCCCTGCGGGGCGGGCAGCAACATCCTCGGCTGCGACATCGGCTTCCGCGAATTGCTGCGCCGGGGCGAGATCGACCGCCTGCCCCGCCTCTACGCGGTGCAGCCGGCCCATTGCGCGCCGCTCCATGCCGGCTTCGCGGCAGGAGCGGAGGACGCCCTGCCCATCGATCCGCGCCCGACGCTCGCCGAGGGCGCCTCCATCGCCCAGCCGGTGCGTGGGCGGGAGGTGCTGGCGGCCCTGCGGCGCTCCGGCGGCGGCACCGTCGCGGTGTCGGAGGCCTCCATCGAGGCGGCGCTGCATGAGCTGGCCCGGTCCGGCCTCTATGTGGAGCCGACCTGCGCCATGGCGGCGGCGGCGCTCGGCGACCTGACCGGACGCGGCGCCATCCGCGCCGACGAGACGAGCGTCGTCGTCCTCACCGGCACCGGCATCAAGGCCACGCCCCGCATCGCCGACCTGCTCGACGCCCAAGGCTGAGACACAACAACAAAGGAGGAACCCCATGGCCAACACGCTCCCCGCCGCCATCGGCATGCCGGTCGATGAGGTCGACACCCCCTGCCTCGTGGTCGATCTCGACGCCTTCGAGCGCAACGTCGAGAAGCTCGGCCGCTACATGAAGGAGAAGGGCCTGCGCCACCGGGCGCACGCCAAGACGCACAAGTCCTCCGACATCGCGATGATCCAGATGGAGCGGGGCGGGGCCTGCGGCGTGTGCTGCCAGAAGGTCAGCGAGGCCGAAGCGCTGGTGAGCGCCGGCATCCGCGACGTGCTGGTCTCGAACCAAGTGGTCGCGCCGAAGAAGATCGAGCGGCTGGCGGCGCTCGCCACCCGCGCCCGGGTGCTGGTCTGCGTGGACGACCTCGACAACGTCGATGACCTCTCGGCGGCGGCGGTGAAGTACGGCGTCACCCTCGAATGCCTCGTGGAGATCGATGTCGGCGCGGGCCGCTGCGGCGTCGCGCCGGGCGAGCCGGCGGTCGCCATCGCACGCCGCATCGCCGACCGGCCGGGCCTCTCGTTCGCCGGGCTGCAGGCCTACCAGGGCAAGGCCCAGCATGTCCGCGCCCACGACGAGCGCCGGGACCTGATCCGGAAGGCCATCGACGACACCAAGCGCACCGTCGATCTCCTGAAGGCCGAGGGCCTGTCCTGCGCCATCGTCGCGGGGGCGGGCACCGGCAGCTTCGAGATGGAGGGGGCGAGCGGCGTCTACAACGAGCTGCAATGCGGCTCCTACGTCTTCATGGACGCCGACTATCAGCGCGTCCGCGATGCCGGCGACAAGCCGATCTCGGAGTTCGAGAACAGCCTGTTCATCCTCACCTCGGTGATGAGCAAGGCGAAGCGGGACGTCGCGATCTGCGATGCCGGCCTCAAGGCGCAGAGCGTGGACAGCGGCATGCCGATCGTGTTCGGCCGCAGCGACGTCGAGTACCTGAAGGCCTCCGACGAGCACGGGGTGATCGCCGATCCCGGCAACGTGCTCCGGCTGAACGACCGGCTGCGCCTGATCCCCGGCCATTGCGACCCGACCGTCAACGTCCACGACTGGCTGGTGGGCGTCCGCAACGGCCGCGTCGAGGCCCTGTGGCCGGTCACGGCGCGGGGGGCTCTCCTGTAGGGGCGGCGCGGCCCGCGCGAACTTTTAGGGTGAATCGCCGGGGCGGCCGGCTTATGTACGCACTCCGTTCCCGAGAGCGCGCCGCCGGTCGCGGCGGTGTGCTCCCGGTCCTTTCCGCCCCCTGGGATGCCCCGCCGCAGCATGCTCGCGCAGCTCGCGATCCGCGACATCGTTCTGATCGACAAGCTCGAACTCAACTTCCGCGAAGGGCTCAGCGTCCTCACGGGTGAGACGGGCGCGGGGAAGTCGATCCTGCTCGACGCCTTCGCCCTGGCCCTCGGCGGCCGTGGCGACGGCCGCCTCGTGCGCTCCGGCGAATCGCAGGGCGGCGTGACGGCGGTGTTCGACGTGCCCCTCGACCACCCGGCGAGGCGGATCGCCGCCGAGGCCGAACTCGACACCGAGGGTGACCTGATCCTGCGCCGCACGCAGATGGCGGACGGACGCACCCGCGCCTTCGTCAACGATCAGGCGGTGGGCGTGCAGGTGCTGCGGGCCATCGGCGCGGCCCTGGTGGAGATCCACGGGCAGCACGACGACCGGGCCCTGGCCGATCCCGCCTCGCACCGGGCGATCCTCGACGCCTTCGGCGGGCTCCAGCCGCAGGCGGCCAAGGTCGGTACCGCCGCCCGCGCCCTGCGCGCCGCCCGCACCGCCTTCAGCGAGCACAAGGAGCGGGTCGAGACCGCCCGCCGCGAGGCCGACTTCCTGCGGCACGCCGTCGAGGAACTCGGCGAACTGAACCCGCTGCCGGGGGAGGAGGCGAGCCTCGCCGAGCGCCGCACGGTGATGCAGCAATCGGAAAAGATCGCCCGGGAACTCAACGAGGCCCTGGACGCGGCGGGCGGGCCGCATTCGGGCGTGCCGCACCTCTCGGCCGCCCTGCGCAAGCTGGAGCGACGGGCGGCGCTGCTGCCGGCCCTGGTCGAGCCCTGCGTCAACGCCCTCGACGCGGCCCTCGTCGCCCTCGACGAGGCACGGGCCGCCATCGAGAACGCGGTGGCGGAGGCGGAATTCGATCCGCGCGAACTGGAGCGCGTCGAGGAACGGCTGTTCGCCCTGCGCGCGGCGGCGCGGAAGTACAACGTCGCCGCCGACGACCTCGCCGACCTCGCCGGGCGCTTCGCCGCCGACGTGGCCGCGATCGACGCGGGCGAGGCCGAACTCGCCACCCTGGAAGCCGCGCAGGGGAAGGCGGAGGCCGCCTATGCCGCCGCCGCCGAGACCCTGAGCGCCGGCCGCAGGAAGGCGGCGCGCAAGCTCGACGCGGCGGTGCAGGCCGAGTTGCCGCCCCTGAAGCTGGAACGCGCCCGGTTCATCACCGAGATCGCGACCGATTCCGCCTCCCGCGACGCCGCCGGCATCGACCGGGTGGAGTTCTGGGCGCAGACCAACCCCGGCACGAAGCCCGGCCCGATGATGCGCGTCGCCTCGGGGGGCGAGCTGTCGCGGTTCATGCTGGCCCTGAAGGTGGTGCTCGCCGACAAGGGCTCGGCCCCGACCCTGATCTTCGACGAGATCGACACGGGGGTCGGCGGCGCGGTGGCCGACGCCATCGGTCTGCGCCTCTCGCGCCTCGCCGACACGGTGCAGGTCATCGCCGTCACCCACGCGCCGCAGGTCGCCGCGCGGGCGGCCACGCATCTCCTGATCGCCAAGGCGCCGGTGAAGGGCGCGGGGCGGGTGGCGACCCGCGTCTCGACCCTGCCGGTGGAAGACCGCCGCGAGGAGATCGCCCGGATGCTCGCCGGCGCCACGGTGACTGACGAGGCCCGCGCCGCCGCCGCCCGATTGTTACTGGGTGTCTGAACCGGACGGTAGTGTCGCAGCTTCCGTCGCAAGCTTAACGATAGGTTGACGGTAACGCGTAGTTAACCAAGTTAGTGGAGTGTCACCGTTGCTCGCCCCGTCATCGTCGGTCGAGCCGGTTTTCGGTATCGGAGAGGACCATGAGCCGCACTGCTGCCATGGCAGGAACACGCATCGCGTCCGCGAAGCCGGGGAATGGCGTCGATACCGGCCATCTCGGCCAGAGCCTGCGCCGCGTCTACGAGGACAGCATCGACACGCAGCCGATCCCCGATTCGCAGATCGACCTGCTCCTGCGCCTGCGCCACAAGGAGCGTGACCGCCGTCAGGCCCTCTGACGCGCGATCACCACCGCCGGGCGCCGGGCTGGCGCCCGTATTCCGCCGCTCTGATCCGCGTGAGCACCCGGTCCAGGCTGAGGAGCAGGTCCGCCTCCTCGCGCGCGGCCTCGCTGGCCTCGGCCGCGTCCCGCGCCACCCGCTGCCGCGTCTGGCAGAGGGACAGCGCCCGCTCCAGCGCCTCGCGCTCCTCGTGAAGCTCACGCCAGGCCGCGTCCGGATCGTCGTCCTCCCTCGCAGGCCCTGTCACCACGTCCGCGATCCCTTCGGCCCCATCGCCCTATGCCTCCGGGCACCGGGTCGATGCGACAACAACGCAGCCGGCCGCCATAGCGTGCCATCGCCTCGGAAAGAGGCCCCCGCGGCTCCGTTGCCGGTTTGTGTCCGGGCCGGATCGATTCGAGAAATCAGGTTCTTACCGCAGCGCGAAAGACCGCGCGCGCCGGGGTTGTCATAGCGCTGTCATACGACCGGCGTACCGCCCCGAGCGCCGGCCGGACCCTTCCGCGCCCCTTGGATCTGCGCCGTATCGCCCCAGGGACGGCGGCGCAGCCGACCGAGACGGAGACACCCTTGAGACCCTTCGCTTACGCGCTCGCCCTCGGCCTCGCGACGGCCCAGCTCGCCACCGCGGCGCTCGCCGCCGACATCACCGGAGCGGGAGCCACCTTCCCCTTCCCGGTCTATTCCAAGTGGGCGGAAGCCTACCGCAAGGAGACCGGCACCGGCCTGAACTACCAGTCGATCGGGTCCGGCGGCGGCATCAAGCAGATCCAGGCCAAGACCGTCGATTTCGGCGCCACCGATGCCCCCCTGAAGGGTGAGCAGCTTGCCAAGGACGGCCTCGTCCAGTTCCCGACCGTGATGGGCGGCGTCGTCACCGTGGTGAACATCCCCGGCATCGAGGCCGGCAAGCTGAAGCTGACCGGCGAACTCATCGCCGACATCTACGCCGGCAAGATCGCCAAGTGGTCGGACCCGCGCATCGCCAAGCTGAACGAGGGCGTGAAGCTCCCCGACGCGAACGTCACGCCGGTCTACCGCTCCGATGCCTCGGGCACGACGAGCATCTTCACGACCTACCTCGCCCAGGCCTCCGAGGCGTGGAAGAAGGAATTCGGCGCCGCCACGACGATCTCCTGGCCCGTGGGCCAGGGCGGCAAGGGCAACGAGGGCGTGACCGCCACCGTGAAGCAGGTCCCGAACTCGATCGGCTACGTCGAGTCGGCCTACGCCAAGCAGAACAAGCTGGCCTACACGCTCATCCAGAACAAGGACGGCAAGTTCCCCGAGCCGACCGACAAGGCGTTCCAGGCGGCCGCCGCCAGCGCCGACTGGAAGGCCGCCCCGGGCTTCGGCATCTCGCTCACCAACCAAGCGGGCGCGGATGCGTGGCCGATCACCGCCGCGACCTTCATCCTCGTCTACAAGGAGCCGGCCGATTCGGCGAAGGCGGCCGACGTGCTGAAGTTCTTCGACTGGGCCTACAAGAACGGCGACAAGCTCGCCTCGGACCTCGACTACGTCCCGCTGCCGGACAACGTCGTCGGCCTGATCCACGACGAGTGGAAGACCATCAAGGGCAAGGACGGCAAGCCCGTCTTCGGCATGTGATCCTGAACATGTGATCCCGCGCGGGGAGGGGGCTTCGGGCTCCCTCCCTCGCATCGCGGGTGCCGCCACGATAGAAGTCCGTCCATTCCAGAGAATCGCGGATGCCCGCCTTGTCGCAGTCCATCGCCATCGCCGAGACGCGCTCCACCCCGCGCCGGGGTCCGAGCCGTGGGCTCGATGCGATGTTCCGTACCTGCTCCTACGCCGCCGCCCTGCTCGTGCTGCTGATGCTGGCCGGCATCCTCGGCTCGATCCTCTACGGCGGCTGGCCCGCCTTCCGCGAATTCGGCTTCGGCTTTCTCACCTCCAGCGCCTGGAACATCGGCACCGAGCAATACGGCGCCCTGGTCGCGGTGATCGGCACCCTCGCCTCGGCGGTGATCGCGCTGCTGATCGGCGTGCCGGTCTCGCTGGGCATCGCGATCTTCCTGACGCAGCTCTGCCCCGGCTGGGCGCGCAAGCCCGTCGCCATGACGATCGAATTGCTCGCCGCCGTGCCGAGCATCATCTACGGCATGTGGGGCCTGTTCATCTTCGCCCCGATCTTCGCGCGCTTCGTGCAGATCCCCCTCTCGAACCTCGTCGAGGGGCTCCCGGTGGTCGGCACGCTGCTCTATGCGCGGGTGCCCTCGGGCGTCGGCATCTTCACCGCCGGCATCATCCTGGCGATCATGATCGTGCCGTTCATCGCCTCGATCGCCCGGGACATGCTGGACCAGATCCCCACGGTCCTGCGCGAGAGCGCCTACGGCATCGGCTGCACGACCTGGGAGGTGGTGCGCCACGTCCTCGTGCCGCAGGCCGCCGTGTCGATCATCGGCGCGGTCATGCTGGGCCTCGGCCGGGCGCTGGGCGAGACGATGGCCGTGACCTTCGTGGTCGGCAACGCCAACCGGCTCTCGGCCTCGATCTTCGACCCGTCCTCGACCATCGCCTCGCGGATCGCCAACGAGTTCAACGAGGCGGACGGCCTGCAACTGAACGCCCTGATGGCGCTCGGCTGCATCCTGTTCGTCATCACCTTCATCGTGCTGATCGTCGCGCGGCTGTTGACCCGCCGCGTCCGGGCCGCCTGAGGAGCCGATCCCGATGGATGCCACGAACCCCATGGTGACGACCCCGTCCCCCCTCCGCGCGAGCCGCGTCCGCCCCGGCCGCCGGGTGGCGGACCGGGCCCTGCGCATCTCCTGCCTCGTCGCGACGGTGGTGGGCGCGGTGGTGCTCGGCTCGATCCTCCTGATGCTCATCGTCGAGGGCATCCGGGGCCTCAGCCCGACCCTGTTCACGCAGCCGACCCCCGGCCCCGGCTCGGAAGGCGGCGGCATCGCCAACGCCATCCTCGGCAGCCTCGTGCTGACGACCATCGGCATCGTGGTGGCGACCCCGGTCGGCGTGATGGCGGGCACCTACCTCGCCGAATACGGGCGGGGCTCGAAGCTCGCGGACATCATCCGCTTCCTGAACGACGTGCTGCTCTCGGCGCCGTCCATCCTGATCGGCCTGTTCGTCTACACCCTGATGGTGCGGCCGATGGGGACCTATTCCGGTTGGGCCGGCGGCGTCGCCCTGGCGATCATCGCGGTGCCGGTGATCGTGCGCACCACGGAGGACATGCTGCGCCTCGTGCCCGGCACCCTGCGCGAGGCCGGCGCGGCGCTGGGCGCCCCGCCCTCCAAGGTCATCACCTCGGTGACGTGGCGGGCCGCCTCCTCCGGCATCGTGACGGGCATCATCCTGGCGCTGGCCCGCATCGCGGGCGAGACCGCGCCACTGCTCTTCACCGCGCTCAACAACAATTCCTGGTTCTCCCCCAACCTGATGGGCGGCGTCGCGAACCTTCCGGTGATGATCTACCAGTTCGCCCTCTCGCCCTATCCGAACTGGCAGGGCCTCGCCTGGGCTGGCGCCCTGCTGATCACCACGACCATCCTGGCCCTGTCGATCATCGCCCGCCTGGTGATCAAGCCTCAGAACGCCCGCTGAGGGCGTGACGTCCGAACCCATCACGAGGACATGACGATGAACGCCGCCTCCGCGATGCCGACCGGGGACCTCAGCCGTGGCAATCCCGCCGCCGACAGGGCCGTCCGCATCGCCGTCAAGAACCTCAACTTCTATTACGGTTCGTTCCACGGCCTGAAGAACGTCAACCTCAACTTCTACGACCGGAAGGTCACGGCGCTGATCGGCCCCTCGGGCTGCGGGAAGTCGACCCTGCTGCGCTGCTTCAACCGCATCTACAGCCTCTACCCGGAGCAGCGCGCCGAGGGTGAGATCCTCCTCGACGGGCGCAACGTCCTCGATTCGAACGTCGACCTGAACGAACTGCGCTCGCGCATCGGCATGGTGTTTCAGAAGCCGACGCCCTTCCCGATGTCGATCTACGACAACGTCGCCTTCGGCCTGCGCCTCTACGAGAAGCTGCCCAAGGCCGAACTCGACGTCCGCGTCGAGGAATCGCTGCGCAAGTCCGCCCTGTGGGACGAGGTGAAGGACAAGCTCCGGCAGCCCGGCACCGGCCTCTCCGGCGGCCAGCAGCAGCGCCTCTGCATCGCCCGCACCGTGGCGCAGAAGCCGGAGGTGATCCTGTTCGACGAGCCGACCTCGGCCCTCGACCCGATCTCCACGGGCCGCATCGAGGAGCTGATGGAGCAGCTGCGCGACGAGTTCACTATCGTGATCGTCACGCACAACATGCAGCAGGCCGCCCGCATCTCGCAGTACACGGCGTTCATGTATCTCGGCGAGCTGGTCGAGTTCGGCCAGACCGACAAGATCTTCATGAACCCGAACGAGCGTAAGACGCAGGACTACATCACCGGCCGCTTCGGCTGAGCCACCGACCAAGAACCGCAGAGGTCTCGCCATGCCCGGCCACATCGTCACGTCCTACGACACGGACTTGGAAGACCTGCGCCGCTCGATCTCGGAGATGGGCGGCGTCGCGGAGAAGATGACCGGCGAGGCGACCCTCGCCCTCGCCCGGCAGGACGAGGCCCTGGCCCAGACCGTCATCATCGCCGACAAGCGCCTCGACACCCTCCAGCGCGAGATCGAGGAGAAGGCCGTCCTGCTCATCGCCCGGCGCCAGCCGCTGGCGGTGGACCTGCGCGAGACCATCTCGGCGATCCGCGTCTCGGGCGATCTGGAGCGGATCGGCGACCTCGCCAAGAACGTCGCCAAGCGCGTCACGGCCATCGCCGACCAGTCGCCCGCCCAGAAGATCGTGCTCGGCGTGCGCCACATGAGCGACTTGGCCGAGGGGCAGCTCAAGGACGTGCTCGACGCCTATGCCAGCCGCGACACCAAGGCGGCGCATGACGTGTGGGAGCGCGACGGCGAAATCGACGCCCTCTACAATTCCCTGTTCCGCGAACTCCTGACCTACATGATGGAGGATCCGCGCAACATCTCGTTCTGCACGCATTTGCTGTTCTGCGCCAAGAACGTCGAGCGGATCGGCGATCACACCACCAACATCGCCGAGACGATCCATTACCTCGCCACGGGCGAGATCTTCATGGGCGACCGGCCGAAGAACGACGCCTCCAACTACGCGACCGTCACCCCCGGCGCGTGAACCATCGCCGTCATCGCCTCCCCGGCGGTGACGGCTCCGGCGTATCAGCGTTGCCCGCAACCCTCGGTCGAGCCCGGCCGGGGGGAACGGGCGTGGAATGGACTCCCGAGCATGCGTGTCCTGATCGTCGAGGACGAAGAGGCGCTCACCACCCTCCTGCGGTACAATCTCGAAGCAGAGGGCTTCAGCGTCGATGCCGCCGCGCGCGGCGACGACGCCGAACTGCTCCTCGCCGAGCGCACGCCGGACCTCGTCCTCCTCGACTGGATGCTGCCGGGCCTGTCCGGCATCGAACTGTGCCGCCGCATCCGCGCCCGGCGCGAGACCGAGCGCATGCCGGTCATCATGCTCACCGCCCGGGGCGAGGAAGGGGACCGCGTGCGCGGCCTCGGCACGGGGGCGGACGATTACATCGTCAAGCCGTTCTCCGTGCCGGAACTCCTCGCCCGCGTCCGGGCCCTGCTGCGCCGGGCCAAGCCCGCCCATGTGGCGGACCGGTTGGCGGCGGGGGACATCGAGCTCGACCGCACCGGCCACCGGGTCCGGCGCGGGGGCGCCGAGTTGCATCTCGGGCCGACCGAGTTCCGCCTGCTGGAATTCCTGATGCTCAGCCCCGGCCGGGTCTTCTCCCGCGAGCAATTGCTCGACGGGGTTTGGGGGCACGACGTCTACATCGACGAGCGCACCGTGGACGTGCATGTCGGCCGCCTGCGCAAGGCGCTGAACGGCCCGCGCCAGACCGACCCGATCCGCACCGTGCGCGGCTCGGGCTACGCCTTCGACGAGACCTTCTCGCTGGAGCCGTGAGGCGTCAGCGCGCCTCGGCCGTGCGGTCGGGGATCGCGGCCAGCGCCTCCAGCACCGTGCCCTCGGTGAGGATCTGCGGCAGGATCGTGGGGTCGCCGCCGCCCGCGTAGAGCAGGTAGAGCGGCACGCCGCTGCGGCCGTGGCGTTCAAGCAAGCGGGTGATCTCGGGGTTCTGGTTGGTCCAGTCGCCCTTCAGGTAGGTCACGCCCTTCGCCCGCATCGCCGCCTGCACGGACGGCCGCGAGAGCGAGGTGGTCTCGTTGACGGCGCAGGTGATGCACCACGCCGCCGTCAGGTTCACGAAGACCGGCCGCCGCGCATCCCGCAGGGCGTCGAGGCGGGCTTGGCTGTAGGGCTCGGTGCCCTCCGCGGCGGCCTGCGCCGCCGGCACCGCCCGCTGCTGCGCGAGCCCTAAGCCGAGCATCGCCACGGCGATGAGGGCGAGGCCCGCGAGGCCCTGGAAGATCCGCTCCCCGAGGGCCGTCGCGCCCCGGCTGCGCTCCCAGGCCCAGGCGGCGAAGCCCACCAGCACCACGCCGATCAGGGCCGCGAACAGCCCCCGCGCATCGACCTGCTGCGCCAGCACCCAGATCAGCCACGCCGCCGTGGCGTAGACCGGGAAGGCCAGCGCCTGCTTCAGCGTCTCCATCCACGCGCCGGGGCGGGGCAGCACCCGCACGGCGCCGGGCCACAGGGTGAGGGCCAGGAAGGGCAGGGAGAGGCCGAGGCCCAGGGCCGCGAACACGGCGAGCGCCACGGCGGGCCCCTGCGTCAGGGCGAAGCCCACCGCCGCGCCCATGAACGGCGCGGTACAGGGGGTGGCGACGAGGGTCGCGAGGACGCCCGTGAAGAACGAGCCCGGCAGCCCCGAACGCCGCGCGAGCCCGTCGCCGAGGCCGGTGAAGCGTCCCCCGAGGCTGAACACCCCCGACAGGCTCAGGCCCACCGCGACGAGGAGATAGGCGAGCCCCGCCACGACCGGCGGCGATTGCAACTGGAAGCCCCAGCCGAGGCTCGCCCCGCCGCCCTTCAGGCCGATCAACAGCCCGGCGAGGGCGAGGAAGCTCGCGAGCACCCCGGCCGTGTAGGCGAGGCCGTGCAGGCGCACGCGGGTCCGGCTCTCGCCCGATTGGCGCACGAGGCCGAGCACCTTGATCGAGAGAACGGGGAAGACGCAGGGCATCAGGTTGAGGATCAGCCCGCCGAGGAGGGCGAGGCCGATGGCCGCGAGCAGGGTCGGCTGGTCCGCCGCCGGGACGGGCGGGACGCCGGCCGCCGCCGGGGGGGCGACGGCGGTGGAGGGTACCTGCGCCGGCTCGTCGCCATAGGCGAAGGCGAGGCGGATCGGGCCGTTGCCCGTGTCCTCCTCCACGGTCAGCACGCCGGGCAGGGAGAGGGGGAAGGTCTTGTCGTCGCCCCGTGTCAGGCTCAGGTGCAGGCCCTGGTCATCGACGGTGAGACCCTGCTCGGCGGCGTTGTCGAGGGCGGTCTCGCCATAGGGGAAATAGGCGGCGGACTTGATCGAATCCGCCCGCAGGCCGCTCGTGGCGAAGTCCAGGCGGATGCGGTCGCCCTCGCGGGACAGGCGCATCGGCCAGACGGGGGCGACGGGCAGCGCCGCCCGCGCCCGGTTGAACAGGGCGGCGTTGGCGGGGTCGGGCGTCGGCTTGCCGACCGGCAGGGTGAGGGCGAGGTCGGCCGCGCCCGGCACGCATTCGGTCTCGCAGACGAGGTAGGTGAGCTTGCCCGCGATCCGCACCGGCTCGGCCGGGTCGAGGCTCGGCGGCGGCGTGACGGGGACGAGGAGCGTCACCTCGTCCTCGTAGCCGTAATTCATCAGCGTCGCGATGGGGATGCGGTGCGGCGCCGGCCAGCGGATCGCCCCGGTGCCGAAGCCGGCGGGCAGGGCCCACGTCACCTCCGGCGGCAGGCCGGAATCGCCGGGGTTGCGCCAGTAGACGTGCCAGCCGCGCTTGAGCTTCATGTGCACGGCAAGGGTGAAGGGCGTGCCCCCCGCCACCGCCGAGGGCTCGGCCACGAGGCTCGCCCGCACGAGGTCCGCCGGGGCGCGGAACCCCTGCGCCGAAGCGGGGGCGCAAGCGAGGCAGGCGAGGATCAGGAGCAGGCGGGCGATCATGCGGGACTCTTCGTGCCGGGCGGCGGCAGGTTTCTCGGCCTCCGCACCGGCTTTTATGGGGCAGGGGAGGGCCTTACGCCCCGAGGGGTTCCGTCGCGGCCTCCAGCCACGCCCGCGTCGGCGCGTCGAGGAGCGGCGACAGCGCGTCGCGCACGCGGGCATGGTAGGCGTCGATCCAGGCGCACTCGCCCGGTTCCAGCAGGGACGCGTCGATGAGGCGCCGGTCGTAGGGCGCGAGGGTCAGGGTCTCGAAGCCGAGGACCGGCCGCTCGCCGCCCGGCACCTCGCGGAGCTCCACGAGGACGAGGTTCTCGATGCGGATGCCGTAGCGCCCGGCGGCGTAGTAGCCGGGCTCGTTCGAGAGGATCATGCCGGGCTCCAAGGCCACGGTGCCGGTCTTGGCGATGCGCTGCGGCCCCTCGTGCACCGAGAGGAAGGCGCCGACCCCGTGGCCGGTGCCGTGGTCGAAATCGAGCCCGGCCCGCCACAGGGGCAGGCGGGCGAAGCCGTCGATCTGCGCGCCGTTCGTGCCCTTGGGGAACACGGCGCGGGAGATCGCGACGTGGCCCTGCAGCACCCGCGTGTAGCGGTCGCGCATCTCCGCCGTCGGCTCGCCGACGGCGAGGGTGCGGGTGATGTCGGTGGTGCCGTCGGCATATTGCGCGCCGGAATCCACGAGGAACAACTCGCCCGGCCGGACTGCCCGGTCGGTCTCCCGCGTCACCCGGTAATGGACGATGGCGCCGTTCGCGCCTGAGCCGGAGATGGTCGGGAAGGAGACGTCGCGCAGGTCGCCGCCCTCGGCGCGGAACGCCTCCAGCGCCTCGACGGCGGCGATCTCGGTGAGGTCGCCCCGCGCCGCCGCGCCGTCGAGCCACGCGAGGAAGCGCACCACGCTCGCCCCGTCGCGGCGGTGGGCCTCGCGGGTGCCGGCGATCTCGGCCGCGTTCTTCACCGCCTTCATCGCGGTGATCGGGTCCTTCCCGACATCGACCGTGCCGCCGGCCGATTCCACCCGCTCCTTGAGGGCGACGGCGCCCGTCGCCCCGTCGAGGCGCACGCGGGCCCCGGACAGGGCGGCGATGCCCTCGTCGAGGTCGGGGCGCGCGCCGATCTCGGCGATGGGTTCGAGCGCCGCGCGCAACGCCGGGTCGATGTCGCCGGAGACGAGGTAGAGCCGCGCCCGGCCCTCGCGGGGCAGGATCGCGTAGCCGAGCGCCAGGGGCGTGTGGCCGACATCGCCGCCGCGCAGGTTGAACGCCCAGGCGAGGTTGTGCGGGTCCGAGATCACCAGCGCGTCGCAGGAATCGGCGACGAGCGCCGCGCGCACCCGGGCGAGCTTGCCGGACGCCGCCTCGCCCGCGAGGGATTCGGGCTGCGCCACGACCCGGCCGGAGGGGGGCTTCGGCCGCCCGGCCCAGCAGGAATCGACGGGGTTCTCGGGCAGCGCCCGCAGGGAGCCGCCGGCCTTGGCCACCGCCCGTTCGAGCCGCGCGATCCCGTCCGGCGTGTGCAGCCACGGATCGTAGCCGAGCACCCGGTCGCGGCCGAGATGCTCGCCGATCCAGGCTTCCGCGCTGGTCTCGGCCAGGGGCACCACGCTCACCACGCCGGTATCGACCTGCGCGGGGGCCTGCAGGGTGTAGCGCCCGTCCACGACGAGGGCGGCGGCGTCGGTGAGGATCACGGCGGTGCCGGCCGAGCCGGTGAAGCCGGTGAGCCAGGCCAGCCGCTCCGCGTCGGCGGGGACGTATTCCGACTGGTGCTCGTCGGCGCGGGGCACCACGAACCCATCGACCCCCGCCTCGCGGAGCGCCGCGCGCAGGGCCGCGATCCGCTCCGGCCCCTTGCGGTGGCCGGGATCGTCGAAGGTCTGGAAGCGGCGGCGGGACTCGGTCATGCGCGGAGCCTATCGCCCGCGAGCCTCGGCCCGCAACGGGTCACGGCGTCCGCACGGAGTTCGTCCGATGGCGCGGCGCGGCGCCGCCCCGCCGCAGGACGAGGTGGACCCAGCCCTCGATGACGCCGCGCTGCGACAGGGCGAAACCCTGGTGGCGGTAGGCCGAGAGGACGCCCGGCACGTCGCGCTCGATCAGGCCCGACAGGACCAGCGTGCCCCCCGGCGCCACGACGCGGGCGAGGCTCGGGGCGAGGAGCCGCAGGGGCCGCGCGAGGATGTTGGCGAAGACGAGGTCGAAATGCCGGTCCCGCGCCGCCATGCGGTGGCGGGTGCCGCCGGCATGGTAGAGCTTCAGCCAGGGGCCGAGGCCGTTGAGGCGGGCATTCTCCCGCGCGGTGGTCACGGCCTCGCCGTCGAGGTCGCCCGCCACGACCGGGCGGCGCAACTCCTTGGCGGCGGCGAAGGCCAGGATGCCCGTGCCGGTGCCGACATCGAGGACGTGCCGCGGCCGGCGGCGCTTACGCTCGGCCACCAGCGCCCGCAGGCAGCCCAACGTCGTGCCGTGATGGCCGGTGCCGAAGGCCAGCGCCGCCTCGATCTCGATGGCGAGGTCGTTCGGCCGCCGCGCCTCCCGGTCGTGGGAGCCGTGGATCAGGAAGCGGCCGGCGCGCACCGGCTTCAGCCCTTCGAGGGAGGAGCGCACCCAATCCTGCTCCGCGATGGTGCGGAACTCGGCCTCGTCGGCCTGCGCGCCGATCACCGGCCGGATCAGGCCGCGGACGAACGCCTCGTCGGGCTCATCGGCGAAGTAGGCTTCGAGGCGCCACGTCTTGCCGTCCTCGTCCTCGAAGGCGGCGACCGCCGTCTCGGTGGGGTCGAACATCTCGCCCAGGAGGTCGGTCATCGCCCGCGCCGACTTCTCGTCGGTGTCGAGGCGGAGGACGTGAGTCGGGCGGTGGGGCGGCAGGCCTTCGAGCATGATCGCCCTGTTAGCGCGCCCGCCCGTCGCGGCACAGGGGTTGGCGCGAAATCGTGCCGGTTCGGACACGCTCCCGCGATTCTTTCGAAGCCATGCACAGGATTGCGGCATCGAGGCCAGGCGTTGACCCCATGAGCCCGGAACCCGTGCAGGGTGCCGACGTTTTCGGGAGCTTCGTCACGAAGTCGTTCAAGGGAAGAGTAAGAGTGAAGCGTTCGAGTCGTCCCCTCCCTGGCCAATCCGGCCCGCACGGGCCGATCGTTCTGGCGCAGTCGGCCAGAGCCCGACGCGACGCCCGCTACGGCGCGCCGCTGCCCGATTCGCCCCTGCCGGGCCGCCTCCTCGTGGCCCTCAGCCGCCTCCACCGCGCCGAGGGCGCCCCCTCCCGCCCCGCCGGACAGACCTCCGACGAGGCCTGACCTCATCACCCCTTGCCGGATCCCGCACCGGTCATAAGATCATCGCGATAGCCGGCCGGATATAACGGTTCGGCTGGCGAGGGGTGTTTCCATGGCGATCACACGACGCGTCTGGCTCGCGGCGGCGCTGGCGGCGGTGCCGGTGGCGTCGGGGTCGCGCGCGCGGGCGGCGGAGCCGGTGGTGGTCTTCGCCGCCGCGAGCCTCAAGAACGCCCTCGACGACGCCTCCGCCCTCTGGACGAGGGACACGGGCAAGACGGCGCGGATCTCGTATGCCGGCTCGAACGCGCTGGCCAAGCAGATCGAGGCCGGGGCGCCGGCCGACCTGTTCATCTCGGCCGACGAGGCCTGGATGGATTATGCCGACAAGGCCGGCGCGATCCGGCCCGGCAGCCGGTTCGACTTTCTGCGCAATGCCCTGGTGCTGATCGCCCCGGCGAGGGCCGATGCGGGGTCGGACCCGCAGATCGCCCTCGCGCCGGACCTCGGCACGACGCTCGCGAAGGCGCTGGCCGGCGGCAAGCTCGCCATGGCCAACACCGCGGCGGTGCCGGCGGGCAAGTACGGCAAGGCGGCCCTGGACAAGCTCGGCGGCTGGGACGCGGTGAAGGGGCAGGTGGCCCAGGCCGAGAACGTGCGGGCGGCCCTGCTCCTCGTCGCCCGGGGCGAGGCGCCGCTCGGCATCGTCTACGCCACCGACGCCGCCGCCGACCGCAGCGTGCGGGTGGTGGCGACCTTCCCCTCCGACAGCCACCCGCCCATCGTCTACCCGGCGGCCCTGACGAAGGAGTCGCGGAACCCCGATGCGGAGGCCCTCCTGGCTTTCCTGAAGAGCGCCCCGGCGCGGGCGGCCTTCGAGCGGCAGGGCTTCACGGTGATCGGCGCGCCCGGCAGCGGGCATTGACCTTCGGCCTCGGCCCGGAGGAGTGGCAGGCCGTCCTGCTCAGCCTCCAGGTGGCGACCCTGGCCACGCTCGCCTCCCTGCCTCTCGGGCTCGGGGTGGCGTGGCTGCTGGCGCGGCGGCGCTTTCCGGGGCGGGCGCTCCTCGATGGGCTCGTCCACCTGCCGCTGATCCTGCCGCCGGTCGTCACCGGCTACCTGCTCCTCCTCGCCTTCGGCCGGAAGGGCGTGTTCGGCGCGCCGCTCGCGGAACTCGGCATCGTCTTCGCCTTCCGTTGGACCGGGGCGGCGCTCGCCTGCGCGGTGATGGGCTTTCCCCTGATGGTGCGGGCGATGCGCCTGTCCCTCGAAGCGGTGGATAGCCGGCTGGAGGACGCGGCCGGAACCCTCGGGGCCTCGCCCCTCATGGTGTTCCTCACCGTCACCCTGCCGCTCAGCCTGCCCGGATGCCTCGCCGGGGCGGTGTTGGCCTTCGCCAAGGCGATGGGCGAGTTCGGCGCGACCATCACCTTCGTCTCGAATATCCCCGGGCAGACGCAGACCCTGCCCTCGGCGATCTACACCCTCACCCAGGTGCCGGGCGGGGAGGGGCCGGCTTTGCGCCTCACCCTCGTCTCCGTCGCCCTGTCGATCACGGCCCTCCTGGTCTCGGAGGCACTGGCCGCCCGCGCCGGGCGCCGGCTGGGGGCGGGATGACGGACCCGGCCCTCGCCGTCGATGTCGCCCTCCGGCGGGGGGCGTTCACGCTGGAGGCGGCCTTCGCCGCCGGCCCGGGGCTCACCGCCCTGTTCGGGCGCTCGGGCTCCGGCAAGACCACGCTGATCGACCTGATCGCCGGCCTCGCCCGGCCCGACCGGGGGCGGATTGCGGCCGGCGGCCATGTCCTCGTGGACACGGCATCCAGGCGCTTCCTGCCGCCGCATCGCCGCCGGGTCGGCGTGGTGTTCCAGGATGCGCGGCTCTTCCCGCATCTCAGCGTCGCGCAGAACCTCGCCTATGGCCGCGTCTTCGCCCGCCTGCCCCACGATCCGGCGGAGTTCGCCGCCGTCACCGGGATGCTCGGCATCGAAGCGCTCCTGGCCCGGCAGCCGGCGGGCCTGTCGGGGGGCGAGCGCCAGCGCGTCGCCATCGGCCGGGCGCTGCTCGCCAAGCCCCGGCTCCTCCTGATGGACGAGCCGCTCGCGGCCCTGGACGAGGCGCGCAAGGCCGAGATCCTGCCCTATATCGAGCGCCTGCGCGACGAGGCGGGCGTGCCCATCGTCTATGTCAGCCATTCCGTCGCGGAGGTGGCGCGGCTCGCCGACACCCTCGTCGTGCTCGACGGCGGCCGCGTCGCCGCGACCGGCCCCGCCGAAACCCTCCTGCGGCGGGCCGACCTGATCCCCCTCCACGGGGAGCCCGGCGCCCTCCTCGACATGGTGGTGGAGGGCACCGACGCCGGCACCGGCCTCACCCGCCTGACGGGGCAGGCGGGGCCGCTCTTGGTCCCCGACCTCGCCAAGCCCCCCGGCACGCGGCTGCGCGTGCGCATCCCCGCCCGCGACGTGCTCGTCGCCACCCTGCCCCCGCAGGGGCTCTCCGCGCGCAACGCCCTGCCGGGCCGGGTCGCCGGCCTCGTCCCCGCCGGGACGGGGGTGCTGGTGGAGATCGATTGCCACGGCGCGATCCTGCTCGCGCGCCTGACCGAGGCCGCCGTGCGCGACCTCGCCCTCGCCCCCGGCCGGGAGGTCGTGGCGATCGTCAAAAGCGCGGCCTTCGATCCCGCCGGCTTCGGGACCGGCCGTCCGACCATCGCGATCTGACGTCGCAGGCTGCACGATATCGCAACCTTGTCTCTTCAGAAACAACTATAAATTAGGTTTTCGGTTTCTACCCTGGGTTGTATCTCGCCACCGAGCCCCGGCCGGATCCGACCCATGCTCCCTCTCCATTCCCCCTCCCGGCGCAGTGTTTCGGCCTGGTCACGCCCGCGTCGATGGGCGTCCTGCACCCGTGGCGGTGCGGCCGTGGAGTTCGCGCTGGTTGCGCCGATGCTCGTCACCCTGTTCTTCGGCATCACCGTGTTCGGGATCTTCCTCGGCGCGTCACACAACCTGCGATTGGTAGCAGCCGAGGCGGCCCGGGCCTCCATCGCTGGCACCACCGATGCCGAGCGGGCTTCCCTCGTCCGGGACACGGTGATGCGCAGCCTGAGCCACGGGGCGATGTTCAAGCCGGGCAGCGTTATCGTGCAGGTCGGCGCCGATTCCGGCGATCCGAACGTCACCGTCGTGACCGTGACCCTCGACGCCACGAGCCTCGGCTTCGGCCTGTTCGGGCGCATCCTGCCGCAACTGCCGACCATCCTGTCGAGCACGGTGAGCGTGCGCCGGGGCGGACTGTGAGGGCCGCACGGCATTTCGGCCGGGCGCGGGGGGGCAACGTCGCCATCCTCGTGGCCCTGTGCTCGACGATGCTGATGGCGGTGGGCGCGGTCGGGATCGATCTCGGCGTCGCGGTCCAGACCAAGCGCAAGGCGCAGGGCGCGGCGGACGTCGCCGCCATGCTGGGGGCCATCGATGTCGGCCGTGCCGGCGACATCGCGCGCCGGTCCCTCGCGGATAACGGCTATGCCGCCACCCAGGCGACCATCGGCACCGGGACCTACGATTCCTCGGCGCCGAACGGGGCGCGCTACAGCGAGGCCACGGGCGGCACCGGCAACGCCGTGCGGGTGAGGCTCACCGCCGCCGCGCCCGCGACCTTCGCCCGCGTCATCGGGATGCCGGGCTCGGTGCCGGTCACGGTCACGGCCACCGCCGCGACGGCGCAGTTCGCCGCCTTCACCGTGGGCTCGGGGCTCGCGGCCCTGGATGGCGGAATCGCCAACGGCGTCCTCGGCTCGCTCCTCGGCGCCAAGCTCTCCCTGAGCGTGATGGATTACAACGCCCTGCTCGGGGCACGGGTGGACGGCCTGCGCGTCCTCGACGCCCTGGGCGCCAGCCTCGGCCTGCAGGCGGGGAGCTACACGCAGATCCTGCAGGCCAATGCCAGCGTCGGACAGATCCTGATGGCGCTCCGGGTCGGCGCGCAGGGCAACGGGGCCGCCGTCTCGGCGCTGACGGGCCTCCTCAACGCCCTGCCCAACGCCGGCAACCTCGTGCCGGTGAGCCGGCTCGATGCCCTGGCCGATGCGGCGGCCCTCGCGCCGGGCAAGGGCCTCGCCGGGCCTGCGGTGCCGGTGATGGGGCTCGTGAGCGCCGCCGCCGCCATCGCGAACGGGCAGAACCCGGTGGCGATCGATCTCGGGGCGACCATCCCCGGCCTGCTCTCGACCAAGCTGACGCTGGCCATCGGCGAGCGGAGGCGCAGCTCCGGCTGGGTCCGCCCCGGCACCGCCAACGCCACCGTGCGCACGGCGCAGACGCGCCTGCTGATCGAGGCGAGCCTCACGGCGCCCCTCGGGCTCGGGCAACTCGCGCTGCCGCTCCTCGTTCAGGCCGCCCCGGCCAAGGGCACGCTGCGCAGCCTGACCTGCTCGCCCTCGGGGGGACGGCAGGTGGTGATCGACGGCCAGACCGGCATCGCGACGCTGGCCATCGCCGACGTGCCGCGCAGCGCGATCACGACCGCCGACACCGGGCCGGATCTGTCGCAACCCGCGACGCTGCTGGCCCTGCCGCTGGTGCGGGTCACGGGCCGGACGCAGATGACGCTCGGCACCGGCTCGCAATCGCTCATCTTCACCGATGCGGACATCACCGCGAAGACCCTGCGCAGCATCTCCTCCGGCAACGTGGCGCAATCCCTGACGGGGAGCCTGCTCGGGGGCCTCGTCCTCTCGGTGAACGGGATCGGCGCCGGGCCGCTGCTCCAGCCCGCGCTCACCCTCACCCTCACGGCGGCGGCCCCGGCCCTGGACCTCGTCCTCAACACGGTGCTGAAGGTGGTCGGCCTGCGCCTCGGCTATGCCGATTTCGGCGTCGACGGCACCCTGTGCGGACAGGCCGTGCTGGTGCAGTAGGCGGGGCTCAGCCGAGCTGCGTCAGGAGGGTGAGGGCGCCGAAGATCAGCACCGCCGCGACGGAGACGCCGAGCAAGATCAGGCTCGCCCGCGATTCCTGCATGTCGGACGGCATCGCGTCTCCCCCTGTTGTCCTGGCGGCCGGCGGAAGGTCCGCCGGCCCCGGCTTCCGTCGAGCTTACGCCGCCGTGCGGCGCTCCACCATCCGCGCCAGGAAGGCGCTGCCGATGGGGATGATCGAATCCTCGAAATTGTAGGCGGCGTTGTGCAGCCCCGGTCCCGGCCCGGACCCGAGCCAGACATAGGCGCCGGGCACCCGCATCGTCATGTCGGCGAAATCCTCGCTGCCCATGCGCGGCGTCGCGTGCGGATCGACGTTCTCGGCGCCCAGCAGTTCGGTGGCGACCTCGGTCGCGGCGGCGGATTGCGCGGGCGCGTTCTCCAGCACCGAGAACACGTCCTGAAGGTCGACCTCGATCTCCGCGCCGTAGGCGGCGGCGAAGCCCGCCGCCAACTCGCGGATGCGCGTGCCGGCGAGCTTGCGCACCTCCGCGTCGAAGGTCCGCACGGTGCCCGCCATGTGCGCCGTCTCGGGGATGACGTTGTAGGCCGAGCCCGCCGCGATCCGCGTGATCGAGAGCACGATGGATTTCAGCGGGTCGGCATTGCGCGAGACGATGGATTGCAGCGCCTGGGCGAGGCCGGTGGCCACGATGATCGGATCGTTGCCCCGGTGGGGCTGCGCCGCGTGGATGCCGCGCCCCCGGATGCGGATGTCGAAGAAATCCGCCGCCGCCATGATCGGGCCGGGGCAGAGCTTGATCTGCCCGTGCCGCCCGCCCGGCTGGTTGTGCAGCCCGTAGATTTCGTCGCAGGGAAACTTCTCGAACAGCCCGTCCTTCAGCATGGCGCGGGCGCCGCCCAGGCCCTCCTCGGCGGGCTGGAAGATGAACACCGCCGTGCCGTCGAAGTCGCGGGTCTCGGCGAGGTAGCGGGCCGCGCCGACCAGCATCGTCGTGTGGCCGTCATGCCCGCAGGCGTGCATCTTGCCCGCATAGGTCGAGCGGTAGGGGAGGTTGGTCTCCTCCTCGATGGGCAGGGCGTCCATGTCGGCGCGCAGGCCGATCCGGCGGCCGTTGTCGCTGCGGCCCTTCAGGAGCCCGACGACCCCCGTGCCGCCGATGCCGCGATGCACCTCGCAGCCGAACGTCTCCAGGAGGTCGGCCACGATGCCGGAGGTGCGGACCTCCTCGAAGCCGATCTCGGGATGGGCGTGGAGGTCGCGCCGCAGGGCGGTGAGTTCGTCGGAGAAGCCTTGGATACGCTCGATCGGGTTCATCATGCCTGCTCGTCGGGGGTGCCGCGCCGGAAGGGGGTGAGGGTGTCGAGGACATCGACCGCCTCGGCCACGTGGGCACGCTCGCGCTGCAAGTAATCGGCCACCGCCTTGCGCAGGGAGGGGTCGGCGATGTCGTGGGCGGAGTGCATCAGCACCGGGCGGTAGCCGCGCGCGAGTTTGTGCTCCCCCTGCGCCCCGGCCTCGACCCGCTTGAGGCCGCGCGCGATGGCGAACTCGATGGCCTGATAGTAGCAGACCTCGAAATGCAGGAACGGGTGGTCCTCGACGCAGCCCCAATTGCGCCCGTAGAGGGCGGCGTCGCCGATCATGTTGATGGCGCCCGCGATGTAGCGGCCCTCGCGCTTGGCCATGATGAGCAGCACGCGGTCGGCCATCCGCTCGGTGAGCAGGGAGAAGAACCGGCGGTTCAGGTAGGGGCGGCCCCATTTGCGGGCGCCGGTGTCCATGTAGAAGCCGTAGAACGCGTCCCACACCGCCTCGGTCAGGTCGGGCCCGGTGAGGTGCTCGATGGTGATGCCGGGCGCCAGCGCGTCGCGGCGCTCCCGCTTGATCGTCTTGCGCTTGCGGGAGGAGAGGGCTTCGAGAAAGCCGTCGAAGCTCGAATAGCCGTCGTTCTCCCAGTGGAATTGCTGGTCGGTGCGCTTCAGGAAGCCGGCGGCCCCGGCGCGCTCCCACTCGGCCTCGCGCAAGAAGGTGACGTGGATCGAGGAGGCCTCGACCTCGCCCCGCAGGGCCCGCAGGCCGGCGACGAGCCCCGCCGTCGCCTCGTCCGGATCGGTGCCGGGGGCGATGAGGAAGCGCGGCCCGGTCACGGGGGTGAAGGGCACGCTGACCTGCAGCTTCGGATAATAGCTGCCGCCGGCCCGCTCGAAGGCGTCGGCCCAGCCGTGGTCGAAGACGTATTCGCCCTGGCTATGGGATTTCAGGTAGCAGGGCGCGGCCGCGAGCAACTGGCCTTCGCGCTCCACCACGACATGCACCGGCAGCCAGCCGGTGCGGCGCGAGACGCAGCCGGATTCCTCCAGTGCGGAGAGGAAGGCGTGGGTGACGAAGGGATTGTAGGTCTCGTCCCCCGCCGCCAGGGTTTCGGGGGACAGGGCACAGGCATCCCAGGCCTGCGCACCGATCTCCTTGAGGCCGGGGAGCGCCCTCACCGTGAGGGCGGTGGCGTCCGGCGGCGGCGCGGAGGCTTGCTTCATGCCCGCCAGTCTAACGGTCGCCGGGGACGGGGCAAGCGGCGGATCGATGCAGGCGGGGATTAGCCGGACGGGAACAGGATCGCGTCGATGTCCCGTCGATCTCCCTTGCCATCGCCCGACCGATCCCTCACGTTCAGAGAAGAATCGTGCCGCCCCATGGATTTAGACGTGGCCCGTGAATCTCTCGATCTTCAGTTTCGCAACGCTCAGCTTCCGCAACTCCCGGATGATTTCGCCGAGGACGTGCTGAGCGAGATGGCGAATCTCGACGAGCAGGACACGGGCGTGCCGGGCACGATCTTCGTCTCGACGGCCCTCGGCGCCCATGGGCCGCGCGTGAAGTGGTATCCCGACAGGGCGGGGCGAGACCTTCCCTGCCTCGTGATCTCCATCGGCCCGGAGCCGGTGATCCGGGACGATTTCCTGCGCTCGCCGGTTTCGCGGCTCGCCGCACCGCAGGTGATCGCCTGGGTGCGTCGGAATCACGAGGCGTTGCTGGACTTCTGGGCCAATGGCGCCTCGTGGAACCGGCGCGAGGTCTCGGCCTTCCTCGACGGGCTGCAACCGGTTCGGTGAAGCGCCCTCAGGGCACGAACCCCTCGAACACCATCTGGTCCGCATGGGCGGCGGCGTTGGCGCGCTGGTCCGGGTTGCGCACCGTCCAGGCCATGACCGGGAGCCCCGCGAGCAGACGGCCGAGGGAGGTCGGCGCGCAGGGCAGGTCGTCCACCCGCCAGGAGAGGAAGTCCGGCCGCGTCTCCTCGAAATGCAGGAGGTCGCGCAGGCTGCGACGGCGGTTCTCCGTCATCGTGGCATAGACGGGGTCGTCCTGCCGCGTCTCCGACACGATCCCGCGCGGGATGCGGGTCGGCAGGCCCTCGCGGAGCGCCGCGACGATCTCGGGGTCGAAGGATTTCAGCGCCACCGGGCCGTCATAGGCGGCGGCGATCTCGGCCGTGCGGCGGGCGAGGCGCAGGTCGCCGTCATAGGCCGACTTGATCTCCACGATCACCGGCACGGCGCCCGCGACCGCCGCCAGGAAATCCGGCAGGGTCGGGATGCCCTCGGCCGAGCCCGCGACGGTCAGCCGGCCGAGGGCTTCGGCGCTCGTCTCGCTCACCCGCTCGCTCGCCCCCGTCAGGCGGCCCAACGCCGGGTCGTGGAAGACCATCGCCTCCCCGTCCGCGCTGATCTGCACGTCGCACTCGATGGCGAACCCGCCGGCCACCGCCGCGCGGGCGGCGCCGAGCGTGTTCTCTGGGCGGCCGGCCGCCCGGTCGTGCAGGCCGCGATGGGCGATCGGCCGGGCGGTGAGCCAGCCGAACCCCGTCACCCCTTCACCTCGAACAGGCCCTCGACCTCGACGGCGGCGTCGAGGGGCAGTTCCGCGACGCCCACCGTCGAGCGGGCGTGCCGGCCGCGATCCCCCAGCACCTCGACCATCAGGTCCGAGGCGCCGTTCATCACCCCGGCCACCGCCGAGAAGCCGGGGGCGCTGTTGATGAAGCCGCCGAGGCGCACGCATTGCACCACCGCGCGGTCGAGGTCGCCCACCGCCGCCTCGAGCTGCGACAGCAGGTTGAGGGCGCAGAGCCGCGCGGCCTCCTTGCCGGTCTCGGGCGAGACGTTGCCGCCGACCTTGCCGGTGTGGGTGGAGGCGATCTTGCCGTCGGGGCCGAAGCAGACCTGACCGGAGATCATCACGAGGTTGCCCGTGCGCACGAACGGCACGTAGTTCGCCACGGGGGCCGCTGCCTTGGGCAGGCTCAGCCCCAGGGCCGCCAGACGTTCCTTGACCGTGCTCATGTGAGAATCTCCACCGGAATCCGGGGTTCTGGAACACGGGCGGGGCGGGACGCGCAAGGGGAGGGGGCCCCGTTGCGGATAGGCTTTTGTGGCCCTGTACGCACCTGCCGCGCGTTCGGCACATCCCTTGCGCGATTGACAGCGCCGACCCGATTCATAGTAATCGCGCGCGTGCCGCCCGGTGATCGAGGCGGCACTTTCATTTGGTGCCGCCGACCCCTCGCGCGACGGAGACCGGACCGTGACTTCCGCCCTTCTGCCGAACTATGCCCGCGCCCCCCTTGCGTTCGAGCGCGGTGAGGGTGCCTGGCTCTTCACGCGAGACGGGCAGCGATACCTCGATTTCGGGGCCGGCGTCGCCGTGAACGCGCTCGGCCACGCGCACCCGCACCTCGTCGCCGCGCTGCAGGAGCAGGCGGCGAAGGTCTGGCACGTCTCGAACCTCTTCCAGATCCCGGAGGGCGAGCGGCTGGGCCGGCGCTTCGTGGAGGCGACCTTCGCGGAGGTGGCGTTCTTCTGCAACTCGGGCGCCGAGGCGAACGAGGCCGCGATCAAGATCGCGCGGAAGTACCATGCGGCGGGCGGCCACCCGGAGCGCTACCGGATCGTGACCTTCGAGGGCGCGTTCCACGGGCGGACGCTGGCCACCCTCGCGGCGGGCGGGCAGCAGAAGTACATCGACGGCTTCGGCCCGAAGGTCGAGGGCTTCGATCAGGTGCCGACCGGCGATTTCGCGGCCCTGGAGAAGGCGATCGGCCCAGAGACCGCCGCCCTGATGATCGAGCCCGTGCAGGGCGAGGGCGGCGTGCGGGTCATCCCCCCCGCCGACCTGCGCCGCCTGCGCGACCTCTGCGACCGGCACGGCCTGCTCCTCATCATGGACGAGGTGCAGACCGGCATGGGCCGCACTGGCAAGCTCTTCGCCTACGAATGGTCGGGCATCGCGCCGGACATCCTCAGCGCGGCCAAGGGCATCGGCGGCGGCTTCCCGCTCGGCGCCTGCCTGACCACCAAGGAGGCCGCGCGCGGCATGGTCGCCGGCAGCCACGGCTCGACCTTCGGCGGCAACCCGCTGGCCATGGCGGTGGGCAACGCCGTGCTCGACGTGATCCTGTCCGACGGCTTCCTCGACCGCGTCGCCCATACCGGGCTCGTGCTGAAGCAGAAGCTCGCAGCCCTGCGCGACCGGCACCCGCGCGTGATCGAGGACGTGCGCGGGGAGGGGCTGATGATCGGCCTCAAGCTCGGCGTGCCCAACACCGAATTCGCCGCGGCGGCACGGGAGGCCAACCTCCTCGTGATCCCGGCCGGCGACAACGTCGTGCGGCTGATTCCGCCGCTGATCGTCACCGAGTCGGACGTCGAAGAGGCGGTCCGGCGGCTCGATGCCGCCGCGAACGGTTTCTCGGCGCTGCGCGGGGCGGCCGAGTAAGGCGCCGCCGGAAAGTCCCTGACCCATGACCACCCAAACCAACGGCCGGGCAACGGCCACGGCCGGTCCCGGCGCCGCTGCCCAGCCCCGCCACTTCCTCGACCTCTCGGACTTCTCCGGGGGGGAGATCCGCCGCATGCTGGACTCCAGCGCCGCCATGAAGGCCCGGCGCCGGAAGGGCGAGCGCGCGGCCGAGCGCCCGCTCGTCGGCAAGACCCTGGCGATGGTGTTCGACCGGCCCTCGACCCGCACCCGCGTCTCTTTCGACGTGGCGATGCGCGAACTCGGCGGCGAGACGCTGATGCTCACCGGCTCCGAGATGCAGCTCGGCCGGGGCGAGACCATCGGCGACACGGCGCAGGTGCTCTCGCGCTTCGTGGACGCGATCATGATCCGCATCCTCGACCACGGGCAGATGCTGGAACTGGCCGAGAACGCCACGGTGCCGGTGATCAACGCGCTGACCAAGCACTCGCACCCCTGCCAGATCATGGCCGACGTGCTGACGTTCGAGGAGCATCGCGGGCCGATCAAGGGCCGCACCGTCGCGTGGTCGGGGGATGCGAACAACGTGCTGGCGAGCTGGGTCCACGCCGCCGCCCGGCTCGACTTCACCCTGAACGTCGCCTGCCCGCCGGAACTGGCGCCGCCCGCCTCGTTGATCGCCTGGGCGAAGCGCGAGGGGGCGAGGCTCAACGTCACCACCGACGCCCGCGCGGCGGTGGACGGGGCGGACGCGGTCGTCACCGATTGCTGGGTCTCGATGGGCGACGACGACGACAGCCACCGGCACAACCTGCTCTCGCCCTACCGGGTCGATGCCGCGCTGATGGCGGCGGCCAAGCGCGATGCGATCTTCATGCATTGCCTGCCGGCCCACCGGGGCGAGGAAGTCACCGCCGAGGTGATGGACGGACCGCAATCGGTGGTGTTCGACGAGGCCGAGAACCGGCTGCATGCGCAGAAGGGCATCCTCGCGTGGTGTCTGCAGACGGCCGGCGCCTGAGGGCCCGGCCCTTTGGGAACCCCTTGCCGAGTCACCATATGACGGGGGACTTCACGGAGAGACCATGACCGCAGGAACCGAGACCCCCGGCGTCGATGACGCGGTGCTGCCCTTCGCCGTCGAGGCCCTCGACGTGCGCGGACGGGTGGTGCGCCTGGGGCCCTCCATCGACACGATCCTGCGCCGTCACGGCTACCCGGATTCCGTCGCGCGCCTCCTCGGCGAGGCGGCGGCGCTCACCGTCCTGCTCGGCGCGTCCCTGAAATTCGAGGGGCGCTTCCAGCTCCAGACCAAGACCGACGGCCCGGTCGAGATGATCGTGGTCGATTTCGAGGCCCCCGACCGGCTGCGCGCCACCGCCCGTTTCGATGCCGAGCGCGTCGCGGCCCTGGGCAGCGCCCCCGTGCGCGATGCCGACCTGATCGGCAACGGCTACCTCGCCATGACCATCGACCAGGGCAGCGCCGCCAGCCGCTACCAGGGCGTGGTGCCGATGGAGGGCCAGAGCCTGGAGGAGGCGGCCCACCAGTATTTCCGGCAATCCGAGCAGATCCCCACCGTGGTGCGCCTCGCGGTCGCCGAATCCCTGGGGGAGGGCGCCGGCCATTGGCGGGCCGGCGGGCTGATCGTGCAGTTCCTGCCCCAATCCATCGACCGGGCGCGGCTGGCGGACCTGCCGCCGGGCGACATTCCCGAGGGCCACGCCCATCTCGGCCCCGACGCGCCGGAGGACGATGCCTGGGTCGAGGCGCGCTCGCTGGCCGCCACCATCGAGGACCACGAACTCGTCGATCCCAACGTGTCGAGCGAGCGGCTGCTCTACCGGCTGTTCCACGAGCGCGGCGTGCGCGTCTTCGACCGCCAGCCGGTCCACGAGACCTGCCGCTGCTCCCGCGAGCGGGTGATGGGCATGATCCGCTCCTTCAGTCACGAGGAGCGCCGGGATATGGTGGCCGATGACGGGCGCATCGTGATCACCTGCGAATTCTGCTCCCGCCGCTATGACCTCGACCCGGCCGAGGTCGAGGCGGAGATCGAAGCCAGCAAGACGACGTAAAGACAGGAGCGTTACGGCCAAGATTGCTCCCGCGAAACGCTGAAGTACTGTTTTTGGTTTCGTAATTTTCCATCTCTATCGACTTGAACCGTTTTCGGCAGGTCGGCGTTCAGAAGCATCAATTCGATGTGGAGGAACGCTGTGAGCACATTCTCGACACGACTGTCCGTCAGCTTGGCTGCGCTTCTGCTCAGCACGTCCGTCTACGCGCAGCAGGGCATGGGCGGTGAGCGCGGCGGTGCCGGCGGCGGCCAGGGCCGTCCCGAGGCCGGCATGAAGGCCGACGGCGGGGGCAGGGGCAATGCGCTCGCCGGCGGCGGCGCCACGGCCGGCGCCCCGGGCAAGGAGATGGGCCAGGACCGCGCGGGCCGCGGGGAGGCCAAGGGGGATCGTTCGGCCGGTGATCGTTCGGCGGCCAATGGCCGGAACGGCGAGCGCGACAACGACCGCACGGCCCGCAACGGCGACGAGCGGGGCGAGCGCATGGGCCGCGACCGCCGCGACGGCGACCGGGCCGAGACCCGTGGCGACTTCCGCAGCGGCCGCACCCGGATCGACAGCCGCAGCGCGCGGTTCGAGGGCGGCTTCCGCCGCGAGGGGCGCTTCGTGTTCATCGGCGGCCAGCGGGTGGTCTACGGCTCGCCGGAGTATCGCCGCCTGATCGTCGAGCATCGCGGCCCGCGTGAGCGCTACGTCGTGATCCGGGGCCAGCGCGTCGTGTACGGCTCACCCGAGTACCGTCGCCTCGTGAGCATCCGCGAGACCGGCCCGAGCGAGCGCTGGGTGGTGATCCGGGGCCAGCGCGTGCGCACCGGCTCGGCCGAGTACCGCCGTCTGTCCGGCGGTGGCGTGGTCGGAGCGAGCTTCCGCAGCGAGACCCGCGCCAGCGTGCGCAACGACCGCGAGCGCGGCGACGTGCAGGCCAAGAGCGAGACTCGGGGCGAGACTCGGAGCGAGACTCGGGGCGACATGAAGCGCGACGCCCGCAACGACATGAAGAACGACGGCGCCCGCAATGCCGGGATGCGCGGCGAGGGCGACCGCGGCAACATGCGCAACGTCTCCGAGCGGTCCGGCCAGCCGGGCGGCATGGAGAAGGGTGGCATGGAGAAGGGCGGCAAGGCCGGCGGCATGAAGGCCGGCGGCGCGGCGGGCGGTCAGGCCCGCTGAGCCGACTGACTCTGGGAAACAGGGGTCGGGCGAGAGCCCGGCCCCTTCTTACGTCTTCAGCACCGGCTCGTTCGGATCGCCGCCGCCCCGCGCGGCGAGGTAATCCGGCTGGAACAGGCACATGCGCACCGCGTCGCGGTAGCGCCCGTTCACGAAGAACTCGTCCTTCAGCACGCCCTCCGGGCGGAAGCCGCATTGCTCGTAGATCCGCACCGCCCGCTGGTTCTCGCGATCCACGTGCAGGTAGAGCTTGTGGATGTTGAGCACGCTGAACGCGTAATCCATCACGATCCGCGTCGCCCGCCACGCATAGCCCCGCCCCTGGAAGGACGGGTGGATCGCGATCTGGAACTCGCAGCGGCGGTGGAGATGGTTGATCTCCACCAGCTCGATCAGCCCGGCCGGCTCGCCGTCCGGTGCGGCGACGATGAAGCGGCGCTCGGTCTGGTTGTGGATGTTCCGCTCGTAGAGCTGCTGCAGTTCGGCGAAGGACTCGTAGGCCTCCTCGAACCAGTAGCGCATGATGCTGTCGTTGTTGTTCAACTGGTGGACGAAGCGCAGATCCTCGCGCTCCAGCGGCCGCAGCTTCACATACTCGTTGGCCCGCACCGGGTTCATGCCGCGCACTCCGCGATCAGCCGGCGCAGGAAATCCTCGCCGGCCGTCAAGGCATCGAGGGTAATATATTCGTCGGGCTGATGCGCCTGGGCGATGTCGCCGGGGCCGCAGACCACCGTCGGGATGCCCGCCCCCTGGAAGCGCCCGGCCTCCGTGGCGTAGGGCATCGCCACCGTGCGGTTGCGCCCGGCGATCCGCAGGGCGAGGCGCTCGGCCTCCGAGCCCGGATCGGGGGCGAGGCCGGGAATGTCCACCTCTTCCAGGGTATCGATTCGGCCGAACTCGCCGTAGCGGTTGAGGCGCCGGGTCGTCACCTCGGCCACCGCCGCGCGGAACAGGGTGGGGATCTCGGCCGGGTCGAGGTCGGGCAGCCCGCGATACTCCCAATGGAAGCGGCATTCCCGCGCCAGGATGTTGCGCGCCGTCCCGCCCTGGATGGTGCCGACATGGATCGTCGTGGCGGGCGGGTCGAACCGGCCGGAGGCGTCGCCGCGCTCGATCATCCGGTCGGCGATGCGGTTGAGGGCGGCGACCAGATCGCAGGCCGCCGAGACCGCGTTGGCCCCGAGTTCCGGCCGGGAGGAATGCGCCTCGCGGCCGTGGACCGTGGTGAGGCAGGTGACGATGCTCTTGTGCGCGTCCGCCACGTCGAGCCCGGTCGGCTCGCCGACGATGCAGGCGCCGGGGCGGGGTAGGTCCTCGCCGAACCGGGCGATGGCGTCCATCGGGCCGAGGCAGGTGGTCTCCTCGTCGTAGGAGAGGAGGAGATGGATCGGCCGCGCGAGGTCGGCCTTCAGCATCTCCGGCACCAGGGCCAGCGCGGTGGCGCAGAAGCCCTTCATGTCGACGGCACCGCGCCCGTAGGCCCGGCCGCCCTCGACGCGCAGGGTGAAGGGGTCCGAGGTCCAGGGCTGGCCGGCGACGGGCACGACGTCGGTATGGCCCGACAGGACGATCCCGCCGTCGCGCGACGGCCCGATCGTCGCGAGGATCGCGGCCTTGGTGCCGGTGGCGTCGGGGAAGCGGCGGACGGGCACGCCCCATCCGTCCAGATAGGCGCAGACCGAATCGATCAGCGCGAGGTTGGGCTTGTCGCTCTCGGTGTCGAACGCGACGAGGCGGGCCAGCATCTCGAGCGGGGAAAGCCGCTCGCCGTTCAAAGCCATGATCCCTCCGGGGCCGCCCGGCTCACGCGCTCCCCGCCGGTGATGCGCCCGCCGTCAGTGCAGGCTGCGGCGGACGTGCGGGCTGTCGAGGGAGAAGGCGGGAATCTCGGCCTCGAAGCTCTCGCCGGCCACCGTCGCCATCGTGTAGCTGCCGGCCATCAGCCCGTCGGGTGTCGTGAGCGGACAGCCGCTCGTGTAGCAGAAGGACTCGCCGGGCTCCAGAACCGGCTGCTTGCCCACGACGCCGACGCCCCGCACCTCCTGACAGGAGCCGCGGCCGTCGATGATGCGCCAGTGGCGCGAGCGGAGCTGTACCTGCTCCTCGCCGTTGTTCACGATCTCGACCGTGTAGGCGAAGAAATAGCGATTTTCGTTGGGGGAAGACTCTTCCTCCACGAAGCGCGGCTGTACAGTCACGCTTATTCCGCGCGTCTCGGCCCTGTACATTGCCTTTGATGGCCCCCGAGGACTACAGCGATTCGACCCGCCCGGCCTTGGCCGTGCCATGAGCCCCGGTGGTAATTCCCAGGTGAATCGGCGTCAATTGCGGCGGATTACGTCGCGCGTCCGGCTCGGGCCAAGTCATGTCATATTAAACCGGCCTTAGGTGCCTGTGGTGGACAAGACAGGGCGCGGTCCACCGCCGCGCGAACGGAGCGGGCGATGCGGGCGGGCGCGAACAGGACGGGCGAGGGCATTCTGCCGGCCCAGGCGATCGACGCCCTCACCCGCGCGGGCGGCATCCTCCCCGCCACGCCCTACGCGCCGGACCAGATCCAGCCCGCGAGCCTCGACCTGCGGCTCGGGCAGCGCGCCTACCGGGTGCGGACCAGCTTCCTGCCGGGGGGCTCGCGCACGGTCGAGGCCTGCGTCGAGCGGCTGTCGCTCCACGCCATCGACCTGCGGCCGGGCGCCGTGCTGGAAACGGGCTGCGTCTACATCGCGGAACTGCAGGAGACGCTGGCCCTGCCGCCGGGGCTCGCGGCCTCGGCGAACCCGAAGAGCTCCACCGGCCGCATCGACGTGTTCACCCGCGTGATCACCGACCGGGCGGAGGCGTTCGATCAGGTGGCGGCCGGCTATACCGGCCCGCTCTACGCAGAGATTTCTCCCCGCACCTTCCCCGTGCTGGTGCGGACGGGCTCGCGCCTGTCGCAGATCCGCTTCCGCTCCGGCCAGCCGCGCCTCGGAGAGGCGGAACTGGCCGCCCTCCATGCCCGGACGCCGCTCGTGAACGTCGCCGCGCCCTCGCTGCAGGGCGGCGTCGCGGTCTCGGTGGATCTGTCGGGCTTCGACGGGCTGATCGGCTACCGGGCCAAGCGCCATACCGGCCTCGTGGACGTGGACGCGCCGGGCCAGCACGGCATCGACGCCTTCTGGGAGCGCCTGCCCTCGGACGGCAGCGCCAGCCTGATCCTCGATCCCGGCCAGTTCTACATCCTCGCGTCGAAGGAATCGGTGCAGGTGCCGCCGGACCACGCCGCCGAGATGGTGCCGTTCGATCCGCTGGTGGGCGAGTTCCGGGTGCATTACGCCGGCTTCTTCGATCCCGGCTTCGGCCATGCGGCGGCGGGCGGGACCGGCGCGCGGGCGGTGCTGGAAGTGCGATCCCGCGACGTGCCGTTCCTCCTGGAGGACGGCCAGATCGTCGGGCGCCTCGTCTACGAGCGCATGAGCGAGGTTCCCGCCACGCTCTACGGCGCCGGGGCCGGCTCGAACTATCAGGCCCAGGGCCTGAAGCTCTCCAAGCACTTCATCTGAAGGATTTCGACACGGCCTGCTCGAAGGAGCGCACCAGGGCCATGTCGAGCTTGCCCTCCATGCCGCGCAGGATGCGGAACGCCTCCGGCGCGGGCATCGGCTCGCGGTAGGGCCGGCGCTCGGCCAGAGCCGCGTAGATGTCGCAGACGGTGATCATCCGCACGATGTCGGGGATCGCGTCGCCGACCAGCTTGTCGGGGTAGCCGGAGCCGTCGAGCAACTCGTGATGGTGCCGGACGACGGCGAGGATCGCCGCGTCGAACCCGCCCGCCTCCACGAGGATCGCGTGGCCGAGGGCGGCATGGGTGCGCATGGTCGTGCGCTCGGCCGTATCGAGGGGCCCGGCCTTGTTCAGGATGGCCAGCGGAATCCGCGCCTTGCCGACATCGTGGACCAGGGCGGCGCGCACGACGTGTTCCCGGTCCCGCTGACTGAAGCCGAGATCGATGGCGAAGGTCGCGGCCAGCCCCGCCACCAGCAGGCAATGCTGATAGGTGGCGTCGTCGTAGGCGCGCACCGTGTCGAGCCACGCCCCGAGCCCGGCCTCGCCCACGGCGCCGAGGATCGGATCGAGCCCGTGATCGACCAGCCGCGGATCGACCGTGCCGGTCTGCCGGGCGGAATCGAGGAGGCCGGCGAGCACGGCGCCCGCCTCGTCGGCGGCCTTGGCGATTACGAGGGGCCGCCCGCGCTCCGGGGCGTGGACGCGCACCATGCCGGGGAACGGGTTCGTCAGGTGGACGCGCATCGCCTCCGCGACGGTGTCGGCGGCGGTGTCGAAGGGGAGGCAGAGGCTCGCGCCGAGGCTGCGGGCGGTGGAGAGGCTGCGCTCGCCCATGCTGCGCATCAGGAACAGGCGGGGCAGTTGCGGCGCCTCGGCGATGAGGGCGCGCAGGCCCCTCAACTGGGCCGGCTGCAGCAGGTCGATATCGGCGACGAAGCCCACGCAATTGCCGGCCGGAAGCACCGAGGCGGCATCGCGGACATGGCAGGGGACGACCTCGTCCAGGGCCCGCACGAGATCCAGGCGCTGCGTCGCCCGGTCGGTGAACAGTACGAGCGTGCCCTCTTGCATGGCTCTCCAGGGACGGCCGGTCGGGCCCTGCGACTCCGAATCCGACAATACCCCTTTTACCTTGCCAAGGCGTAACGGCGGCTCAGCCCGCCGCCGCCTCGTCGAGGAGCCACGCCACCTGCGCCCCCCGGATCGCCCCGGCCGGCAAATCCTCGCCCTCCGCGAGGCGGGCCAGCGGCGCGCGCTTGCCCGCGCCGGTCGCGAGGAACAGCACGTGCCGGGCGGAGGTCAGCGCCGGCACGGTGAGGCTGATGCGCGGCACGAAGGGCTCCAGCCCCGCCTCCGGCACCGGCACGGCCAGCGCGGTCGCCTCCCCCGCCTCCGGCTTGCCGGGGAAGAGCGAGGCGGTGTGCCCGTCCTCCCCGAGGCCGAGCAGCACGAGGTCGAAGAGTGGCCGTTCGGCCGCCAGGGCGTCCGCGCCGTAGAAGTCGAGCAGGGTCCGCTCATAGGCCTTGGCGCCGGCCTCGATGCCATCGTCCGACGGCATGAAGTGCAGATGCGTCGGCGGAATTTCGCTGCCGTGGCCGAAGGCCTCGCGGACCATGCGCACGTTGCTGCGGGCATCGTCCCATGGCACCGCGCGGTCGTCGCCGAAGAACCAGTGGATCCTCGTCCACGGCACCCGCGCGGCGTAGTCGGAGCCGGCGAGGAGGGCGTAGAGGCGCTTGGGCGTCGAGCCGCCGGAGAGGCAGATCGCGATCCGCTCCCCCTGCGCTTCGCCGCAGGCGGCGATCAGCCGCTCGGCGGCCTCGCGGGCGACCGCCTCGGCATCGGGCAGGACCTGAGCGCCCTCCGGCAACCTCACCATGCGCGCCTCACGATTGCGAACTTCAGGATTTCTTGGGTTCCTGGTGGCCGCCGAAGCCCTTGCGCATCGCGGAGAGGAGCTTGTCGGCGTAGGAGGCGTCCTCCCGCGAGCGGAAGCGCCGGTACAGGGCGGCCGACAGGACGGTGGCCGGCACGGCCTGCTCGACGGCGGCGTTGATGGTCCAGCGGCCCTCGCCGGAATCCTCGACCCAGCCGGAGAAGTCGGTCAGGTCCTCGTCGCCGGCCAGGGCATGGGCGGTGAGGTCAAGGAGCCAGGAAGAAACCACGCTGCCCCGCCGCCAGACCTCGGCGATGTCGCCGAGGTTGAGATCGAAGCGCCGCTCCTCCGGCAGGTTCTCGGAATTGGCGTGGCGGAGGATGTCGAACCCCTCCGCGTAGGCCTGCATCAGCCCGTACTCGATGCCGTTATGGACCATCTTCACGTAATGGCCCGCGCCGGTCGGCCCGGCATGGATGTAGCCGTGCTCGGCGCGGGCATCGCGCCCCTCGCGGCCGGGGGTGCGGGCCACGTCGCCGACCCCCGGGGCGAGGGTCGCGAAGATCGGATCGAGCCGGCCCACGGCGGATGTGTCGCCGCCGATCATCATGCAATAGCCGCGCTCCAGGCCCCAGACGCCGCCGGACGTGCCGACATCGACGTAGTGGATGCCCTTGCCCTTCAGCTCCTGGCCCCGGCGCACGTCGTCGCCGAAGAAGGAATTGCCGCCGTCGATGATACAATCGTCCGACTGCATCATCGTGCCCAGCGCCTGCACCGTCTCTTCGGTGATCTTGCCCGCCGGGAGCATCACCCAGGCGGTGCGCGGCACGTCGAGCTTGGAGACGAAGTCTTCGAGGCTCGTCGCGCCGACCGCGCCGTCCTTCACGAGGGACGCGACGGCCTCGGCGTTCTGATCGAACACCACCGCCGTATGCCCGCCGCGCAGAAGGCGGCGGACGATGTTGCCGCCCATCCGGCCGAGGCCGATCATGCCGAGTTGCATCGTGGTGGCCTCCGAACTGTTCCCCCTCAAGGGAGATCGTTGCGAAATTGATCCAACTCACTTCCTCATCCTGAGGTGCCTGCGTCAGCAGGCCTCGAAAGAGGGCTCCAGAAGCCTCCGCGATCCCTGGAGCCCTCCTTCGAGGCGGCATTCGCCGCACCTCAGGATGAGGTGGCAGGCGGGATTGGCCGCCTGCATCCTCTCCCGCCGCCTATCAGGCGACGGCTGCCTTCAGCGCCGCCGCGACACGCTTCAGCCCGGCTTCCATCTGCCCGGCCTTGAGGTGGACGCGCAGGGCCCGGCGCCCGCGCTCGGCGAGCACGGCGAAGTCGCCCCGCGCCTGCGCCGCGACCACCGTGCCGAAGCCCAGCGACCGGCCGGGGATCGGCAGGTCCTCGGCGGCGTCGGCCGTGATCTGCAAGAACACGCCGCTGTTCGGCCCGCCCTTGTAGGCCTGCCCCGTCGAGTGCAGGAAGCGCGGCCCGAATTCCAGGCAGGTCGCCACCTTGCGCGCGTCCCGCACCGTGAGGCGCGCCTCCTGCAGCACGGCGTGGTGCGCCTCGTTGCGCGGCAGGTAGGCGAGGAGGGCGACGTAATCGTCGCTGCGCATCCGGGCGAGGTGCCCCTTGATCGCCGCATCGAGCACATCGACCGCCTGCGGCAGCGCCTCGGCGTTCTTCGCGTCGGCGTAGAGGGCCAGCGTCTCGTCCTCGAAGAGCGGCGTCTCGTCGGGCAGCGCCCCGGTGCGCTCGGCTTCGGCGAAGAGCTTCTTCGTCTCGATCTTGCTCGCCTCGACGTCGGGCTGGTCGAACGGGTTGATCTCCAACAGCGCGCCGGCCACCGCGGTCGCGATCTCAAGCCGGTAGAATTCCTGCGGCAGCTGCTCGACGCCGTCGAGGCCGATCCGGGCGATCGGATGGCCGTCCTTTTCGAGGGCCGAGAGGGCGGCATCCTGGGCCGCGTCGGCCTGGGAATCGAGGCGCAGGTACAGGAAGAACCGGTCGTGGCCGTAGACCGCCGGCACGCCCGCCGGCTCGCCGTCCACCGGGATCAGGCCCTTGCCAACCTTGCCGGTGGACTCGGCGATCAGCTGCTCGGCCCAGGCGCCGAAGCTCGCGACGCCGGGGGAGGCGATCACCGTCACCTTGTCCCGGCCCTTGAGCGCCGCCGCGCCCATGGCGGTGCCGAGCAGCACGCCGGGGTTCACATGCGGCGGCACGGCGGGACCGCAGGAGCGGACCATGATGCGGGCGCGGTCGAGGACGTCCTTCACGTCGAGACCCATGGCGGCGGCCGGCACGAGGCCGAAGGCCGAGAGCACCGAGTAGCGCCCGCCGATCTGCTTCACGCCATAGAAGATCTTGGCGAAGTTCTGGGCCTTGGCCGCCTTCTCCATGTCGGAGCCGGGATCGGTGACGGCGACGAAATGCTCGCCGACCTTGTCACCGACGGTCTGCTTCACGCGGTCGTAGAAGTAGTCGCGGAAAACGTTCGGCTCCAGGGTCGAGCCCGACTTCGAGGAGACGATGAACAGCGTCCTGGCGAGGTCGATCCCGGCCTCGACGGCGCGCACCTCGTCCGGGTGGGTGGAGTCGAGGATGCGCAGCGCCGGGAAGCCCGGCCGCTGGCCGTAGGTGAGGCTCAAAACCTCCGGGCCGAGGCTTGATCCGCCCATGCCCAGCACCACCGCATGGGTGAAGCCCCGCGCCTTCACCCACTCGGCGAAGGCGGCGTAGTCGGCGGCCTTCTCCAGCTCCTCTTCCACGATGTGGAGCCAGCCGAGCCAGCTCGCCTCGTCGGCGCCGGTCCAGACCGTGGCGTCGCGGGCCCAGAGGCGGCGGATCGCGCCGCTCGCCCGCCAGGCCTCGACGGCCTTCTTCGCGTCGGCGGCGAGGGCATCGTCCAGGGCCAGCGCCAGCGGGTCGAGGCGGGCGCCGAGCAGGGCCGCGCGCTTGCCGGCCACCGCGCCGAGCAGGTTGTCGGCGGCGTCGATGAAGAGCTGCACGCCCTCCTCGACCAGTTGCCGCGCCACGGCCTCGATGTCGATGCCGGCGCGGGCGAGGCTCGCCATCACCGCCTCGGCGCCGGGCACGTCCTCCTCGATCGTCGGGCGGACCTCGCCGTGGTCGCGGAAGGCGGCCATGGTGGCGGGGGGCATGGTGTTGACGGTGTTCGGGCCGATCAGCTCCTCGACGTAGAGCACGTCGGAATAGGCCTTGTTCTTGGTGCCGGTGGAGGCCCAGAGCAGCCGCTGCGCCTTGGCGCCCTTCCCGGCCAGTGCCTGCCATGTCGGCTCGGCGAAGATGCGCTTGTAGCGCTGGTAGGCGAGCTTGGCGTTCGCGATGGCGACCTTCCCCTTGAGGGAGGTCAGCGCGATCTTCTCGTCCGGGTCGTTCGCCTGCGCGATCTTCTCGTCGAGCATCTTGTCGACCAGCGCGTCGATGCGGCTGATGAAGAAGCTCGCCACGCTCGCGATGCGCGAGACGTCGTGCCCGGCCTTCGCCCGCTCGTCGAGGCCTTCGACGAAGGCGCGGGCCACCGTCTCGTAGGCCTCCTGCGAGAACAGCAGGGTCACGTTGATCGAGATGCCCTCGGCGGTCAGCTGCTTGATCGCCGGGATGCCCTCCGGGGTGGCGGGCACCTTCACCATCAGGTTGTCGCGACCGACCGCCCTGTGGAGGCGGCGGGCCTCGTCCAGCGTCGCCTGCGTGTCGAGGGCGAGGTAGGGCGAGACTTCGAGGCTCACGTAGCCGTCGGCGCCGTCGCTCGCCTCGTAGACCGGGCGCAGCACGTCGGCGGCGGCCTGGATGTCGGCGATGGCGAGGCCTTCGTAGAGGTCGATGACGCGGCTGTCGCCGGTCTCCTGCACCGCCTTGAGGCTGGCATCGTATTCCTCCGAGTGGCCGATGGCCTTCTCGAAGATCGCCGGGTTGGAGGTGACGCCGCGCAGGCCGTCCTCCTCCACGAGCTTCTTGAGCTCACCCTTCTCGATGAAGCCCCGGGCGACGAAGTCGAGCCAGAAGGCCTGATCCTGTTGGTCGTGCAGGGCCTTGAGCGCGTTCATGTCCGAGCCTCGTTGTCCGATTGGTTCGCGCTCTCCTCCCCGCGACGGGGAGGAGGGGAGGGGGATGATTACCCCCTGTGCTTGGCCACCTGCGCCTTTGCGGCCTCCAGAACCTTCTCGGGGGTAAACCCGAACTTGGTCAGGAGATCCTTCAGGGGCGCCGAGGCGCCGAAGGTGCTCATGCCGATGATCGCGCCCTCGGAGCCGGCATAGCGGTCCCAGCCGATCACGCTGCCCTGCTCGACGGCGACGCGGGCCTTCACCGCAGGCGGCAGCACCGTGTGGCGGTAGGCTTCGTCCTGCCGCTCGAACAGGTCCCACGACGGCATCGACACGACGCGGGCCTTCACGCCCTCGCCCGTCAGGGCGTCGTAGGCGTCGAGGCACAGTTGCACCTCCGAGCCGGAGGCCATCAGGATCACCTCCGGCGTCCCCTCGCAATCGGCCAGCACGTAGCCGCCCTTCGCGGTGCCGGAGGCGGCGCCGTATTTCGACCGGTCGAGGGTCGGCAGCGCCTGCCGCGACAGGGCGAGCACGGCCGGCTGGTTCTTGAGCGAAAAGATCACCCGGTAGGCTTCCGCCACCTCGTTCGCGTCCGCCGGGCGGATGGTCACGAGGCCGGGGATGCAGCGCAGGGAGAGCAACTGCTCCACCGGCTGGTGGGTCGGCCCGTCCTCGCCCACGCCGATCGAATCGTGGGTGAAGATGTGGAAGACCGGCAGTTCCATCAGCGCGGCGAGCCGGATCGGCGGGCGCATGTAGTCGGCGAAGACGAGGAAGGTCGCGCCGTAGGCCCGGAGCCCGACGAGGCCTAGGCCGTTCACGATGGAGCCCATCGCGTGCTCGCGCACGCCGAAATGGATGTTGCGCCCACCGGGGTCGAGCGGGGTCAGGGAGCCCGCGCCGTCGAAGGTCAGGTTCGACTTGTTCGACGGGGCGAGGTCGGCCGAGCCGCCCAGCAGGAACGGCACGTGCTGGGCGATGGCGTTCAGCACCTTGCCCGACGATTCGCGGGTGGCGACACCCTTGGCATCCGCCTCGAAGACCGGGATGTCCTTGTCCCACCCCTCGGGCAAGCGCCCTTCGAGAAACGCGTCGAGCTGCTCGGCATGGGTGGCGTCGGATTCCTTCGCCTGGGTGAAGAGCGCCTGCCACGCGTCGTAGAGGGCGGCGCCGCGCTTGCCGATGCCATCGCGAAAGTTCTCGTGCACGCCGTCGGGCACGAGGAACTGCGAATCCTCCGGCCAGCCATAGGCGCGCTTGGCGCCCTTCACCTCGTCCTCGCCGAGCGCGTCGGAGTGGGCCTTCGAGGTTCCCTGCTTCTTCGGGGCGCCGAAGCCGATCACCGACTTCACGATGATGAGCGTCGGCCGGTCCTGGCTGGAGACGAAGGTGTCCAGGGCCGCCGTGATGGCGTGGAGGTCGTTGGCGTCCGCGACGCGCAGCACCTGCCAGCCGTAGGCGAGGAAGCGGGTGGCGACCTCCTCACCGAAGGCGAGTTCGGTGTGGCCCTCGATGGTGACGGTGTTGTCGTCGTAGATCCAGCAGAGGTTCGCGAGCCGCAGGTGGCCGGCGATGGAGGCGGCCTCCGAGGCGACGCCCTCCATCAGGTCGCCGTCCGAGCACATGGCGTAGACGTTGTAGTCGAACAGGTTCAGCCCCGGCCGGTTGAGGTGCCGGCCCATGAACCGGCCGCCCATCGCCATGCCGACGGAGTTCGCGACACCCTGGCCGAGCGGCCCGGTGGTGGTCTCGACGCCGGTGGTGAAGTGGTATTCCGGGTGGCCGGGGGTGCGGCTATCGATCTGCCGGAAGCGCTTGATCTCGTCGAGGCTCACGGCCGGGGCGTTGCCGCCGTCCTTTTCCGCGACGTTGGCCAGGTGCAGCAGCGCGTAGAGCAGCATCGAGGCGTGGCCGCAGGAGAGCACGAACCGGTCGCGGTTCGGCCAGTGCGGATGCGCCGGGTCGTAGCGCAGGTAGCGGTTCCACAGGGTGTAGGCGACCGGGGCCAGCGCCATCGGCGCGCCGGGATGGCCCGAATTCGCCTTCTGCACGGCGTCGATCGCCAGCGTGCGGATCGTGTCGATGCTGAGCTTGTCGATCGCGGCAAGCTCAGCGCGGGCGGGTGTGTCGGCTCCGCTCATGGTATCACGTCGTCCTGTTCTCTAGCGCGACCGCTGGGCCGCCTGGTGGCGGTGAACCGCAGGCGGCGCCCCATCAGACTTAGCGCCCTGCTTCTCGGCGGGCCCCTCGCCATGGGCATAGCTGAGGAGCGTGTTGACGAGGGCCACGTGTGTGAACGCCTGCGGGTAGTTACCCACAAGACGCTTGGCTTGCACGTCGTACTCCTCGCTCACGAGACCGAGATCGTTACAGATTCCGATCAGGCGGTCGATCAACGCGCGGGCCTCCTCGCGGCGGCCGAGGCCGATGAGGTTGTCGGCATACCAATAGGTGCAGGGCAGGAAGGCTCCCTCGTTGCCCGACAATCCGTCCGTGGACGACCCCTGCGTCTCGTAGCGGAGGATGAACCCGTCGCGCATCAGCCCCTTGCCGATGGCATCGACGGTGCCGACCACGCGGGGATCGTGCTGCGGCAGGAAGCCGGTATGGGCGATGAGCAGCAGGCTCGCATCGAGCGCCTTCGCGCCGTAATATTGCACGAAGCTGTTGAGCTCGCGGTCGAATCCCTTCTCGCAGACCTCGGCGTGGATCTCGTCGCGGATCGCCCGCCAGCGTTCGGCCTGCTCGTGGGTCGAGCCCGATTCGTCGATCTCGCGCATCCGCAGGGCCCGGTCGAAGGCGACCCAGGCCATCACCTTCGAATGGACGAAGTGGCGCGAGCCGCCGCGCACCTCCCAGATGCCCTCGTCGGGCTGGCGCCACGCCTTCTCCAGATGCCCGAGGAGGGCGAGGCCGACCCGGCGCCCGTCCTCGCTCACCGGCAGGCCGCGGGCGCGGGCCTGATAGAGCGCGTCGAAGAGTTCGCCGTAGACGTCGAGCTGGAACTGCGCGGCCGCCGCGTTGCCGATGCGCACGGGGCGGGAGTTCTCGTAGCCCGGCAGCCAGTCGAGCTCGATCTCCGGCAGGAGCCGCTCGCCCGCGATCCCGTAGAGGATATGCGCCTGCTCGGGGTTGCCGGCCACCGCCCGCAGCAGCCAGTTCAGCCAGTTGCGCGCCTCCTCGATGTAGCCGCCGTCCATCAGGGCGATGAGCGTCAGGGTCGAATCGCGCAGCCAGCAGAACCGGTAATCCCAGTTCCGCTCGCCCCCCAAGCCTTCCGGCAGGGAGGCGGTCGGCGCGGCGACGATGCCGCCGGTCGGGTGGTAGATCAGCGCCTTGAGGGTCAGGAGGGAGCGCTGCAGCAGCCCGTCCCAGGGCGTGCCCTTCGCGCAGCGCTTCGACCAGTCGCGCCACGCCCGGTCGGTGTCGGCCAGCATCTGGCGCGGCTCGATCGGCGGCGGATCGGGCTCGTGCGAGGCGCCGTAGCTCAGGACGAAGCGGCGCTGCTCGCCGGCATGGATCGTGAACTCGCCCAGGGTGGTCTGCCGTTCGGTGCCGTGCAGGTCGACATCGGTGCGCAGGACGACCTTGTGCGGCCCCGCGATGGCCCGCAGGTCGCCGAGTTCCGAATGCGAGACCCAGGGCACCGCCGATCCGTAATCGAACCGCACCGCCATCTCGGAGCGCATGGCGACGCGGCCGTGGATGCCCTCCACGAGGCGCACGAGATGCGGCCCGTCTCCGGTCGGCATGAAATCGGTGACGAGCACCTCGCCCTGGCGGGTCCTGTGGCGCGTCTCCAGGACGAGGCTGCCCTCGCGATAGGCCCAGGTCGTCTCGACATGGGCCGCCTCGGGGCGGATCTCCCAGAAGCCGTGATCCCTCGTCCCGAGAAGGGCGGTGAACAGGGCGGCGGCGTCGAAACGCGGCCAGCACAGCCAGTCGACGCTGCCGGTCCGGCTCACCAGCGCAGCGGTGCGGCCGTCGCCGATGAGCGCATAATCCTCGATACGTTCGGCCACAGGCCTACCCCCGGTCCGCGATTGAGCGCGAACTAGGATGATGCGGCGCGGTATCCAGAGGGCGCTAGAACAGGCGGTCGGTCAGCACCGCGACGGAACCCTTCACGACGGCTTGTCCGCCGCGCACCAGATCGCCCGCGCTGCCGGAGATCCGCTCGACCCGCGCGCCGACCTCGCGGGCGACGGGGACCACCGCCTCGACCACCGATTCGGCGAAGGGGAGGGCGGCCGGCACCACGGACGGAGCGGACGGCACCACGGACGGGGCGGACGGCTCCTGGGAGGCGGTGCGCGCCGCCTGGAACGGGTTGTCCTGCGCCGCAGCGTCGTGGGGGGCGGTCTCCTGGCAGCGCTTGCCGGGGCAGGGACGGCGCACGGAGGCGGCGACCCGGCGCGCCGGACGCGGCGCCTGCGCCGCGGCGGCGGTCTGCGATGGCGCGGGGAGGGCGGAGGTGACGCTCGGATCGGCCGTCAGGGGGAAGATCTCCCCGAAGGCGATCACGGCGGGAAGGCGCGGGGCCGGCTCGGCGGCGGGCGTGGCCGGCGCCGACATGGCGAGGGTCGCCGCGCCGGAGGCGGGGATCATCCGCGCGGCGGCGCCCGGCGCCGGGGCATCGCCCTTGGGGCAGAGGAAGGAGGCCGCCGCCAGGACGACCACGGTCGCCAGCGTCGGCAGGAACGGCATCGTCACGCGGCCGCCGGTATCGGCCATGGCCGGCCGGTCCTGAGGCCGGCAAGGCGTCGCCACCGAAGTACGATCAGGCCCGCGCATCCGCTTCTCGACCCTCTCTCACGCTCCGAAGGTCACACAAGGCCGCGACATTGCGGCAGAAGCTAGACCGGATCTTTGCCTGTGGGTATCCGCCAGCGACAACGCGCCAAGCTTGGCCGAAGGCATGTCCCTTGCGTCCGGCAGCGCGGCCCCGCATCCGTAGGGCATGGGTGAACCCCGCCCCAGAACGGGCCGCGATGACCGAATCGAGTCTCACCGTCGCCGTGATCGATCCGAGCCAAGCCCGCGCGGCGATCCTCGAAGAGGGACTGCGCGCCGCCGGCATCGGGCGGATCGTCGTCCTGCCCGACACCGCCGACCTTCACGAGCGGGTGAGCGCCCTCAAGCCGGACGTGGTGGTGATCCATCTGGAGAGCCCGAGCCGGGACATCCTGGAGCAGATGTCGGGGGTCTCGCGCCATGCCGGGCGCCCGGTGGCGATGTTCGTGGACCGCTCCGACACGAAGATGATGGAAGCCGCCGTGGATGCGGGCATCTCGGCCTACGTGGTCGACGGCCTGCGCCCGGAGCGGATCAAGTCGATCATCGACATCGCGATCCTGCGCTTCAACGCCTTCGCCCGGCTGCAGCGGGAGCTCTCCGAGGCCCGGGGCGAACTCGCCGACCGCAAGCTCATCGAGCGGGCGAAGGGGATCCTGATGAACCTCAAGGGCCTCTCGGAAGACGAGGCCTACCGGCAATTGCGGCGCAAGGCGATGAACGAGAAGCGCAAGATCGCGGACATCGCCCGCGCCATCGTGACCACGGCGGACCTCCTGGGATGAACGTGATCGTGGCAGGCGCGGCCGGGACAGGCCGCCGGGGAGCACCGTGATGAGGCTCCAGATCGGCTACGTCCCGCTCTGCGACGCGGCGCCGGTGATCCTGGCGCAGGAACTCGGCTACGCGCGGGAGGAGGGGCTGGACCTCGACCTCTCGGCCGAGCCCTCCTGGGCGACCCTGCGCGACCGGCTGGCGCTCGGCCATCTCGACGGCGCCCACATGCTCGCGCCCCTGGCGCTCGCCAGCGCCCTCGGTATCTCGGGTCCGCCCTCGGACCTCGCCATCGGCTTGCCGCTCAGCCTCAACGGCAACGCCATCACCCTGTCGAACGCCCTGAGCGCGGCCGTCGCCGGGGAGGACGGGTTCGGCGGCGACTGGCGCAGCGTCGCCCGCGCCTTCGCCCGCGTCGCGACGGCGCGGCGGCAGGCGGGCAAGCCGGTGACGCTCGGCATCGTCCACCCCTTCTCCTGCCACACCTATCAGGTGCGCCTCTTCGCGCAGGCGGGCGGGCTCGATCCGGCGGCGCTGCGCACCGTCGTCGTGCCGCCGCAGCACGGGGTCGAGGCCCTGTCGCGGGGCCTCGTGGACGGATTCTGCGCGGGGGCGCCCTGGAACGAGGTCGCGATGGCGGCGGGCGTCGGGCGGGTCGTGGCCCTGGGCGCCGAGATCGCCCCGGACGCCCCCGAGAAGGTCTTCGCCGTCTCCGGCAGGGTGGGCGAGGCCGGGGCGCCCCTGGTGCGGGCCGTCGCGCGGGCGGGCCTGTGGTGCGCCGATCCCGATCACCGCGACGAACTCGTCCACCGGCTCGGGCGCCGCGCCCATCGCGACAAGGAACTCGGCCTCGTCGCCCGCGCCTTCGAGCGCAGGGGGCCGGACGCGACCGGCCGCGCGCTGGGCCACCTGCGCCTCGGCGGGGCGGCGCAGGCCCGGGCGCCGGAACGGCTCGACTGGCTGCTGCGCGAGATGCGCGCCGCCGGTCAGCTCGACGCCGATCCGGCCCAGGAGGAGGCCGCGCGGGCGCTCTACCGATCCTTCTCGTAACGGGCCCCGCCCCGCCCCGCGCCGGGTGGCGGGCTGGGGACCTGGCCATGCGTGACGCGCACGGAACAGCCAGCGGTTTCCCCCGTTGAGCAGTTACCATGCCCGGTTGCCGCAAGTTCGACGCAGCGTCGCTCCCTCCCGCTCTTCCCCAAAGGGTCGAGTTGCAGCGTTACGTCCGCACCGGACGCCGCGCCCCCCGCGCCGCCAACGACAACCGCCGCCTCAGCGCGCCGAGCGGCTGGTATTGGGCCATCGTCGTCGGCGCCATGCCGACCGTCGGCCTGCTCGTCGCCCTCTCGACCCTCCTCTGAACATCCCTCCACGTTCGGCGTCCCGCTGATCGTTCGGCAGTCAGCCGCCTGCTTTTTGTGCAGCGCGAAGCGGCTCGCCCATCCCGTCCCGCCCGAAGCCTGACCGGACCCGCCGAGAGCGGACAGCAACCTTCGCGCGACGGTCCCGGCATTTGGCACGGGTCCTGCAACTCACCTCGCGTCCGTCAACGGCGACGGGCAGCGCCGTCAGCGAGGCCGCTGATCCGGTTCTCCTGGGGCTCCCGACCGGCTGCCCTGGGCCATGACCCGGCAGCGGCTTTTTCGTGGGCGGTCCGCCGACGATCCCTGGATTCGAGGTTCGAGACGCGACCGAACGATGTCGATTGACCATAGGGACTCCGCGATGCCGGGTTCGCGGGCGAACGACGGACAGGGGCGCAAGCGCCTCGTCGTCGTCGGCAACGGCATGGCCTCGCTCCGCTTCCTGGAGCGCCTGACCGAGGGCTGCCCCGGTCTCTACGACGTGGCCTGTGTGGGCGCCGAGCCCCAGGCCGCCTATAACCGCGTGCTCCTCTCCTCGCTGCTTGGCGGCGAGATCGACGAGGCCGCCACCGCCTTCCGCGGCCTCGACTGGTACGAGAGCCACGGCATCCGCCTCATCACCGGCGCCCCCGTCACCGCCATCGACCGGGAGAACGGCCGGGCGATCGTCGGAGACGCCCATGTCCTGCCCTTCGACACGCTGGTGCTCGCGGTCGGCTCCCTGCCGATCCGCCTGCCGAAGCCCGGCATGGACCTGCCGGGTGTCATCACCTTCCGCGATCTTTCCGACGTGGCGGCGATCCGCAAGGCCGCCGTGGAGCATGCCAGGGCCATCGTGATCGGCGGCGGGCTGCTGGGCCTCGAAGCCGCCGCCGGCCTCGCCAAGCGCGGCATCGACACGACCCTGCTCCACGTCATGGACCGGCTGATGGAGCGCCAGCTCGACCACGAGGCCGCCGGCCTCGTCCGCCGGGCCATGGAGGAGCGCGGCGTCCGCGTGATCCTCGGCGCCGACACCGCCGCCGTCGAGGGCGACGGCAGGGTCGAGCGCCTGCGGCTCGCGGACGGCACCGTGCTGCCGGCCGACCTCGTGGTGATGTCGGTCGGCGTGCGCCCGTCCCTGGCGCTGGCGCAGGCGGCGGGCCTTGCCACCAATCGCGGCATCCTCGTCGATGACCGGATGGCGACCTCCGACCCACGCATCTTCGCGCTGGGCGAGTGCGCCGAGCACCGGGGCCTCGTCTACGGCCTCGTGGAGCCGTCCTACGAGCAGGCCGACACGCTGGCCCGCCACCTCTCCGGGCAACCTGCCGCCTACGAGGGCACGCACCTCGCCACCAGTCTGAAGATCTCGGGGCTCCCGGTCTTCTCGGCCGGGCTCGTGGACACCCCGGCCGACGCCGAGGCCGTCACCCTCTTCGATCCCGGCGCCGGGCTCTACCGCAAGCTGCTGCTGCGGGACGGGCGCCTCGTCGGCGCGGTCTTCGTCGGCGACATCGCCGAGCAGGCCTCCTGCAAGGCGCTGATCCGCTCCGGCGAGCCGGTCGGTGACGTGGACGATCTCATGTTCGGGCGCCCGGCGCCCCAATCCCTCGCGGCGTAAGGAGACCGGCATGGCGGACGAATTCAACGCCGAGCAGCGGCGCTACCTCGAAGGGTTCGCGGCTGGCATCGGCGCGGCGCGGATGACCGGCGGCCTCGCGGGCGGACAGGGGGCCGCCGCCCCGGCGCCCGAGCCCACCGGCCCGGACGCGATCCATCTCAAGGCGCAGGACGCCACGGTGAAGGCCGGCGGCAAGCTCTGCGAGCAGGAGAAGTGGAAGCGGGCCGAGAGCCCCTTCGACGGCCACAACCGGCTGAAGGCCGAGGCCGCCACCGGCAAGGCCCCGAAGCCGGAGGACAATTTCCGCTGGCGCTACCACGGGATGTTCTGGGTCGCGCCGAACCAGATGAGCTACATGTGCCGCCTGCGCATCCCCAACGGGGTGCTGCACCATTGGCAGTTCGCGGGCGTCGCCGATCTCGCCGACGCCCATGGCGGCGGCTACGTCCACGTCACCACCCGCGCCAACCTCCAGGTCCGCGAGATCGCGCCGGAGCACGCCCAGCCCTTCCTCGACGGGCTCGCCGATATCGGCCTCGGCGCGCAAGGGGCGGGGGCGGACAACATCCGCAACGTCACCGGCTCCCCCACCGCCGGCATCGACGCGCAGGAGATCCTGGACACGCGGCCGCTGGCCAAGTCCTGGAACAACTGGATCGTCAACGACCGCTCGCTCTACGGCCTGCCGCGCAAGTTCAACGTCGCCTTCGACGGCGGCGGCGTCATGGCGGTGCTGGAGGAGACGAACGATGTCGGCTTCCAGGCCGTCGAGGTGCTGGAGGGCGCCTCGGTCGCGCCGGGCATCTGGATGCGCCTCGTGCTGGGCGGCATCTCCGGCCACAGGGACCTCGCCCGCGATACCGGCGTGGTGCTGCGCCCGGAGGAGTGCAATCTGGTCGCCGACGCGATCATCCGCGTGTTCATCGAGAACGGCGACCGGACCAACCGCAACAAGGCGCGGATGAAGTACGTCCTCGACGCCTGGGGCTTCGACAAGTACCTCGCCGCCGTCGAGGAGAAGCTCGGCCGCAAGCTGGAACGGGTCGATCCCGCCCACATCGCCCCCCGCAAGCCGACGAACCGCTACGCGCATGTCGGCGTGCACAGGCAGCGCCAGGAGGGCCTGAACTGGGTCGGCGTCGTGCTCCCGGTCGGCAAGATGCTGAGCGACGAGGTGCGGGCGCTCGCCAAGATCGCGCAGGAGTGCGGCGATGGGCAGATCCGCCTCACCGTCTGGCAGAACTTCGTCATTTCCGGCGTGCCGGATGCGAAGCTCGCCGAGGTGGAGGAGCGCGTCGCGGCGCTCGGCCTGTCGATCAAGGCCGAGGGCATCCGGGCGGGTCTCGTGGCCTGCACGGGGGCGCGGGGCTGCAAGTTCGCCGCCTCCGACACCAAGGGCCACGCCATGCTCATCGCCGAGCATGTCGAGCGCACGGTGAAGGAATTGGACGTGCCGGTGAACGTCCACCTCACCGGCTGCCACCATAGCTGCGCCCAGCACTACATCGGCGATATCGGCCTGATCGGCGCCAAGGTCGTCGTCTCGGAGGAGGGCGACACCGTCGAGGGCTACGACATCGTGGTCGGCGGCGGCTTCGCGGAGACCCCGAAGATCGGCACCGAGATCTGGAAGGCGGTGAAGGCCGAGGAGGCGCCGCTGCGCGTCGAGGCGCTGCTGCGCACCTATCTCGACGGCCGCCAGGGCCCGGACGAGACCTTCCAGCAATTCACCGCCCGCACCGGACCGGAGGCCCTGCGCGACGCCGCCGAATCCGTTCCCGCCCTGAGGGAAGCCGCATGACCCAGCATGTCTCGCCCCCACTCGTCCTGATCCCCGAGACCGCCCCGTTCGACCCCGACCAGCGGGCGTGGCTGTCCGGCTATTTCGCCGCCCTGCTCGGCCCGGCCGTCGAGGGCGCCACGGCGCTGGCGCCGGGCGAGGCACCGGCCTCCGGCCCGAAGCTCGCCGACAACGACGACGCGCCCTGGCACGACCCGTCGATGCCGCTGCCCGACCGCATGAGCCTCGCCAAGGAGCGGCCCGAGCCCCAGAAGCTGATGGCGGCGATGGCGCAGCAGGATTGCGGCCAGTGCGGCTACAACTGCGCGGACTACGCCAACGCGATCTTCCTGAAGAACGAGGCGCGACTGAACCTCTGCCAGCCCGGCGGCAAGGAGACGTTGCGGATGCTCAAGAAGCTGGACGAGGAGTTCGGCGCGGCCGGCGGCTCCGCTCCGGCTTCCGCCGCCGCGCCCGCCGCCGAGGCGAAGGCGCCGGAGATCGGTCCCCTCGGCCTTTGCCGCGAGAACCCGGTCGAGGCCCTGTTCCTGTCCCGCCGCCGCCTCAACGATCCGGGGGGCGAGAAGGAGACGTGGCACATCGAGATCGGCCTCGACGGCACGCCGATCCAGTATGAGGTCGGCGATTCCCTCGGGCTGTTCCCGGCCAACGCCCCGGCGCTGGTCGATGCGGTGATCGCCGAACTCGGCGCCCGGCCGGAGCGGATGATCGGCGAGCGGACCCTGCGGGACCACCTGCTCATCAACTATGCGCTGGGCGCCGCGCCGGACAACCTCTACCAGTTGCTCTCGCTCCTCACCTCCGGCGAGGCGCGCAAGAAGGCGCAGGCGCTCGCCTCCGGCGAGGACCCGGACGGCGACGCCGCCTATCTCGACGTGCTCGGCGCCCTGCACAAGTTCCGGGGGGCGCGGCCCGACGCGGAGGTCTTCCTCGAGGCGCTGGACGAGTTGCAGCCCCGGCTCTACTCGATCTCGTCCTCGCCGAAGATGGATGTCGGCCGGGTGTCGCTGACCGTCGATGCCGTGCGCTACAACCACCGCTCCCGGCTGCGGCTGGGCGTGGCCTCGACCCATCTCGGCGAGCGCCTGCCCGAGCAGACGCGGGTGAAGGTCTACCTGCAGAAGGCCCACGGGTTCGGCCTGCCGGAGGACCCGTCGAAGGACGTGATCATGTGCGGCCCCGGCACGGGCGTCGCGCCGTTCCGGGCCTTCCTGCGCGAGCGTGCGGCGACGCAGGCGCCCGGCCGGAACTGGCTGTTCTACGGCCACCAGCGGCAGGCGAGCGACTTCTTCTACAAGGACGAGCTGACCAAGCTGAAGGACGACAAGGTGCTCACCCGCCTGTCGCTCGCGTGGTCCCGCGACGGATCGGAGAAGACCTACGTCCAGGACCGGATGCGCGAGAACGGCGCCGACCTGTGGAAGTGGCTCGAAGGCGGGGCACATTTCTACGTCTGCGGCGATGCCAAGCGCATGGCCAAGGACGTCGAGCGGGCGATCATCGACGTCGCCGCCACCCATGGCCAGAAGAGCCCCGAGGACGCGGTCGCCTACCTCGCCGCCCTCAGGAAGGCCGGACGGTATCAGGCGGACGTGTACTGAGTAGCCGCCCTTCCCATCCTTCCCCCTCATCCTGAGGTGCGGCAACGCCGCCTCGAAGGAGGGCTCCAGACGTCTCCGCGATCCTTGGAGCCCTCCTTCGAGGCCCGCTGACGCGGGCGCCTCAGGATGAGGGGGAGGATGGGGGGAAGGCCGGGAAGCGACTGGGCCCGGCCCGCCTCTTGCCTCACCGACGAGACCGACACCCGAGGAACCCGCCATGACCGCTGAGGTCCGCACCACCTGCCCGTATTGCGGCGTCGGCTGCGGCGTCCTGGCGACGCCGGACGGGCAGGGGGGCGCGGCCATCGCGGGCGACCCGGAGCATCCGGCCAATCTCGGCCGGCTCTGCTCCAAGGGCTCGGCCTTGGGCGAGACGCTGTCGCTGGAGAACCGGCTGCTCCACCCGCATCTCAACGGGGCGCGGGTCTCCTGGGACGCGGCGCTCGGCACCGTCGCCTCGGAGATGGCACGGATCGCCGAGGCCCACGGGCCGGAGGCGATCGCGTTCTACCTCTCCGGCCAATTGCTCACCGAGGATTACTACGTCGCCAACAAGCTCGCGAAGGGCTTCGTCGGCACGCCGCATGTCGAGACCAATTCCCGCCTGTGCATGTCGAGCGCGGTGGCGGCCCACCGCCGGGCCTTCGGCTCGGACACGGTGCCCGGCTGCTACGAAGACCTCGACGAGGCCGACCTCATCGTGCTGGTGGGCTCGAACACCGCGTGGTGCCACCCTGTCCTGTTCCGCCGCATGGCCGAGGCCAAGGCGCGGCGGGGCACGAAGTTCGTGGTGATCGACCCCCGCCGCACCCAGACGGCGCAGGAATCCGACCTGTTCCTCGGGCTGACGCCGGGCAGCGACGTGGCGCTGTTCTCCGGCCTCCTCGTCCACCTCGCCGACAACGGCTTCAGCGACCGCGCCTTCGTGGACGAGCACACGGCGGGTCTCGACACCGCCCTCGACCGCGCCCGCCAGATCGCCCCCGACCTCAATGCGGTCGCCGCCGCGACGGGCCTCGCCCCCGCCGACATCACCGCCTTCTACGATCTCTTCGCCCGGACGCGGCGGGTCGTCACCGCCTTCTCCATGGGCGTGAACCAGTCGGTGCAGGGCACCGACAAGGGCAACGCCATCATCAATTGCCACCTCGTCACCGGCCGGATCGGCGGGGTGGGGCAGGGGCCGTTCTCCCTCACCGGCCAGCCCAACGCCATGGGCGGGCGCGAGGTCGGCGGCCTGTCGAACATGCTCGCCGCGCACATGCATTTCGCGCCCGAGGAGGTCGATCGGGTGCGGCGCTACTGGGCGGCGCCGCGCATCGTCACCGGCGAGGGCATGAAGGCGGTCGCCCTGTTCGAGGCGGTGCGCAGCGGCAAGATCAAGGCCCTCTGGGTGATGGGCACGAACCCGTTCGTGTCGATGCCCCGGGCGAACCATGTCCGCGCGGCGATGGAAGGCCTCGACCTCCTGATCGTCTCCGACATCATGGCCGACGCGGACACGGCCAAGGCCAGGGCCCGCACCACGGTGCTGCTGCCGGCGCAGGGCTGGGGCGAGAAGGACGGCACCGTCACGAATTCCGAGCGGCGGATCTCGCGCCAGCGCCGCTTCCTGCCGAGCCCCGGCGAGGCGCGGCCCGATTGGGCGGTGCTGGCCGAGGTCGGGCGGCGGCTCGGGCATGGACGCGCCTTCGCCTTCGAGAGCGCCGCCGCCGTGTTCCGCGAGCATGCCGGCCTCTCGGCCTTCGAGAACAACGGCACCCGCGATTTCGACATCGGCGCGCTCACCGACATCGCGGACCCGGCCTACGCCACGGCGCCCCCGGTGCAATGGCCCCTGCCCCGGAAGGGCGGGCGGCACGGCAAGCCGCGCTTCTTCGCGGACGGGCGGTTCTACACCTTCGACCGCCGCGCCCGCTTCGTGGCGGTGCAGCCCCCCGGCCTCGCCGAGGCGGCGGGCGGTGAGCACCCCTTCGTGCTCAACACCGGACGGGTGCGCGACCACTGGCACACCATGACCCGGACGGGGAAAAGCCAGCGCCTGTCGGCCCACCGGGCGGTGCCCTTCGTGGAGGTTCACCCGCACGACGCCGAGAGGTTCGGGCTGACGGAGGGCGGCATCGCCCGCGTCGCCACCGCGCACGGCCATGCCGAACTGGAGGTGACGGTCACGGATGCGGTTTCGCCGGGCCAGCTGTTCATGCCGATGCACTGGAACGCCGCCTACGCCTCGGCGGCGCGGGTCGGGGCGCTGGTGCGCGGCGTGCCGGACCCGGTCTCCGGCCAGCCGGAACTGAAGGCGACGCCCGCCGCCATCGCGGCCCTTTCCTACCGGGCGCGGGGCTTCGTGCTCTCGCGCGGGGCGGTGCCGATGCCCGAGGGCTGGTGGTGGGCGAAGGCCGCGATCCCCGGCGGCTGGGGCGTGCAATTCGCCACGCAGGACGGTTCCCGCGAGGTGGCGCTCGCCCTGCGCGGGCTGGTCCAGGGGGCCGGCTACCAGGTGGCCGAATACGCCGACCACGCGCGCGGGCGCTACCGCTGCGCCGTCTATGACGGGGCGCGGCTCGTCGCGAGCATCGCGGTGGGGCCCTACGAGACGCGGCCCGATTGGGAGGCGGCCAAGGCCCTCTTCGCCGGCACGGAGCCGGAGGGGGCCGAGCGCCGGGCGCTGCTCTCGGGCAGGGCGGCCACGGAAGGCGCGGGCCCGGTGGTCTGCGCCTGCCACGGCGTCGGCCTCGACGTCATCGCCGCCACGATCCGCGCCGGGGCGGGCAGCGTGGAGGCGGTGGGCGCCGCCTGCAAGGCCGGGACGAATTGCGGCTCGTGCATCCCAGAGATCCGCAAGCTGCTGACCGTCGAGACCCCAAAAGCGGCGTGATTGGTGCTAGACTTCGTTTTGAAAGACACGCTCGTCCCCCTCCGAACCTCATCCTGAGGTGCCCGCGTCGGCGGGCCTCGAAGGAGACCTCCAGCATCCGCCGCGATCCCTGGAGCCCTCCTTCGAGGCTGCTGCGCAGCACCTCAGGATGAGGAGGCGGATGGGACGAGGATCCGGACAAAGACCAGTGAGCGATTCCTCCACCCCCCGCCCCACCCGTGCCCCCCGCGAGACCCGGTCCGCCGGGCTCGAACCGCTGGCGGTGCTGCCGGTCTTCGTGCCGCTGCGCGGCAAGCGCGTGGTGCTGGCGGGCTCCTCCGGCGGAGCGCCTTGGAAGGTGAAGGTGCTGGCCGCCGCCGGCGCCCATGTCGACGTCTACGCCCCCGAGCCCTCGGACGAGTTGCGCGGCGTGCCCGGCGAGATCGTGGACGGCACCGTCACCCTGCACGAGCGCCCTTGGACCGCCGATGACCTCTGGGGCGCGGCCTTCTGCGTCGGCGCCATGGAGGATGAGGTGGACGCGGTGGCCTTCGTCGCCGCCGCCCGCGCCACGGGCGCGATCGTCAACGCCGTGGACCGGCCGCATCTCTGCGACGTGAAGTTCGGCGCCATCGTCAACCGCTCGCCGCTGGTGGTGGGCATCTCGACGGAGGGCGCCGCCCCGGTCTTCGGGCAGACCGTCCGCGCCCGGATCGAGGCGATGCTGCCCCGCGGGTTCAGTCGCTGGATGGCCGCCGCGCGGGATTGGCGGGAGCAGGTCACGGGCCGCTTCCCCGGCTTCGCCGACCGGCGCTTCTTCTGGGAGCGCTTCACCGAGCGCGCCTTCGCCGAGCCCGACCGCACGCCGGAGGCCGACGACCTCGCCGAACTCCTCGGGGAGACCGAGGCGGCGCCGAAGGGCGGGGCCGTCACCCTCGTCGGCGCCGGGCCGGGCGATGCCGAACTCCTGACGCTGAAGGCGCTGCGGGCCCTGCGCAACGCCGACGTGATCCTCTACGACGACCTCGTGGCCCCGGCGATCCTCGATTACGCGCGGCGCGAGGCGCGGACCATGCTCGTCGGCAAGACCGGGCACGGCCCGTCCTGCCGGCAGGACGACATCAACGCGCTGATGGTCCAGCTCGCGAAGTCGGGCAAGCAGGTGGTGCGGCTGAAGTCGGGCGATCCGCTGGTCTTCGGTCGGGCGGGGGAGGAGATCGAGGCCTGCCGGCAGGCCGGCATCCCGGTCACGGTGGTGCCCGGCGTCTCGGCGGCGCAGGGGGCTGCCGCCTCCCTCGGCCTGTCCCTCACCCATCGCGACGCGGCGCGGCGGCTGCAATACGTCACCGGCCACGACCGCAAGGGCGGCCTGCCGGAGGATCTGAACTGGTCGGCGCTCGGCGATTCCAGCGTCACCACCGTGGTCTACATGCCCAAGCGCACGCTCGGCGCCCTGCTCGCACGCGCGGTGGAGGAAGGGCTCGCCCCCGAGACGCCCGCGCTCCTCGTCTTCAACGCCACGCGGCCGAACCAGGCGGTGGTGCGCGGCACCGCCGCCGACCTCGCGGACAAGGTCGAGGCGGCCGGTCTCGAAGGCCCCGCCCTGCTCATGGTCGGGCGGGCGCTCGCCGAGGCGGAGGAGGGCCGGGTGGCCGAGGTGGAGCGGGTCGCGAGCTAGCCGCCTACTCGGCCGCCGCCTCCCGCGCCGTCCGTGAGGGCCGCTCCCCGAGGGGGCGTTCCTCCAGCAGCGCGAGGAAGACGAAGGCGAGGATCAGGCACAGGCAGGCCGCCTGGAAGACGTGGCGGAACGTGGCCGCCAGCAGCGCCGGGTCGGCGCCGCGCAGCAGGCTTTCCACGTCGCTGGTCGCGCCCCCCGCCGCCGCGCCGAGCACGATGGTGCCGAACACAGCCACGATCAGCGCGCCGCCCAGCGACCGGAAGAAGTTCATGGCCGCCGTCGCGATGCCGAGCTGGTGCGGCGCCACCGCGTTCTGGATGGTGATGGTCGAGAGCGGCAGGATCGTCCCGAGACCGATCGAGAGGAAGGCCAGGGCCACCTCCATCAGCCAGAACGGCAGGCCGGCGCCGTAGAGCGCCAGGGTCAGGCAGGCCGCGAAGCTGACGCCCATCATCACCAGGGGCACGCGCTTGTAGTGCCGGAAATACAGCATGGACCGGCCCGACAGGGTCGCGCCCGTCACCGTGCCGACCATGAGCGGTACCAGGGCCAAGCCCGACTGGCTGGCGCTGAGGCCGACCACGCCTTCGAGGAAGATCGGCACGTAGATCGTCAGCCCGATGAAGGTGCCCATGGCGAAGCAGGCGGCCAGCGTCGCGCAGGCGACGACCCGGTCGGCGAGCACCGCCGCCGGGATCAGCGGCTCGGCCGCCGTCGCGAGGCGGTAGACGAACCCCCCGCTGAAGACGAAGGAGGCCGCGAGCAGGCCGAGCACGAGGGGCGAGGTCCACGGCTCGTGGACGCCGCCCCGGCTGAGGGCGAGGAGGAGGGCGGTGGAGCCCAGAACGAGGAGCACCGCGCCGGGATAATCGAGCCGGTGGCTGCGCTCGTTGCGCGGCAGCAGCTTGAGCTTGTCGTTGGTGAGCCAGAAGGCGAGGAAGCCGATGGGCAGGTTGATCCAGAAGATCAGCGACCAGTGGAAATGCTGCGCGAGCACGCCGCCGAGGAGCGGCCCGGCCACCGAGGCGGTGGCGAAGACGCCCGCGATGTAGACCTGATAGCCGGCCCGCTCGCGCGGGGTCATGATGTCGGCGAGGATCGTCTGCGACAGGGCGATGAGCCCGCCGCCGCCGATCCCCTGGAGGGCGCGTGCCAGCGCCAGGGCGATCATCGTCGGGGCGAGGGCGCAGGCCAGCGAGCCGAGGCTGAACACCACGATGGCGATGAGCAGCATCACCCGCCGCCCGTGGATGTCGCTGAGCTTGCCGTAGAGGGGCGTCACCGCCGTCGAGGCGAGGAGGTAGGCGGTGACGATCCAGGGCAGGTTCATGGCATCGCCGAGATCGAGGCCGATGGTCGGCATCGCGGTCGCGACGATGGTCTGGTCGAGGGCGGCGAGCAGCATCGCGGCCATCAGGCCGGCGACGATCGCCCGGATCTCGTGGCGGGCCAACCGGCCGGCCGCGTTAGTCCCCGTCGTCTGGCCCGCCATCTGATCCTTATGAAGCTTCCCTGGCGACGGCGCGGTAGCCGATGTCCCGGCGGCAGAAGCCCTCCGGCCAGTCGATCCGCGCGACGGCGGCGTAGGCGCGGGCCTGGGCCTCCGTCACGCTGTCCCCCAGAGCCGTGACGGCCAGGACGCGGCCGCCATCGGCGAGGATCCGGTCGCCTTCGGCGCGGGTGCCCGCCTGAAAGACGTGGACGCCCTCGCCCTCGGCGGCCTCGATGCCCCGGATGACCGAGCCGCGCAGCACCGCGCCGGGATAGCCGGCCGCCGCCATCACCACCGTGAGGGCGGTGTGGCTGGGGTCGGATTCCAGCGTCACGCCGGTCAGGTCGCCGTCGCAGGCCGAGAGCAGGGCGGGGACGAGGTCGGAGGCGAGGCGCGGCATCAGCACCTGCGCCTCGGGATCGCCGAAGCGGGTGTTGTACTCGATGAGCTTCGGGCCATCCTCGGTGAGCATCAGCCCGGCATAGAGGATGCCCGTGAAGGGGCAGCCCTTGGCGCGCATCCCGGCGAGCGTCGGGGCGATGATCTCGGCCATCACCTGCGCCTCGATCGCGGGCGTCACCACGGTGGCCGGGGCGTAGGCGCCCATGCCTCCGGTGTTCGGACCGCGGTCGCCGTCGAAGACGCGCTTGTGATCCTGGGCGGTGCCGACGGCGATGGCGCGGGTGCCGTCGCAGAGGGCGAAGAAGCTCGCCTCCTCGCCGAACAGGCATTCCTCCACCACCACCTCGGCGCCGGGCTCGGCGAAGAGGGCGTTCAGCGCGTCCTCGGCCTGCTCGACGCTCTCGGCCACCGTCACGCCCTTGCCGGCGGCGAGGCCGTCCGCCTTCACCACGATGGGCGCGCCGCGCTCGCGGACATAGGCGAGCGCCCGGTCGAGGACGGTGAAGCGCGCGAAGGCGGCGGTGGGGATGCCGTATTCGGCGCAGAGATCCTTGGTGAAGCCCTTCGAGCCTTCGAGCCGCGCGGCGTCGCGGGTCGGCCCGAAGGCGCGGATGCCGGCCTCCTTCAGGTCGTCCACGAGGCCCGCCACGAGGGGCGCCTCAGGGCCGATCACCACAAGGCCGATCCGCTCGGCATGGCAGAAGGCGGCCACCGCCGCATGGTCGGCGACCTTGAGGTCCGGCAGGTTGGTGCCGTGGCGGGCCGTGCCGGGATTGCCGGGGGCGGTGAAGAGCTGGGCGCAGAGGGGGCTCTGCGAGAGGCGCCAGGCGAGCGCGTGCTCGCGGCCGCCGGAACCGATCAGGAGGATTTTCATGTGCGAGCCATCATCGCACCCGGTTCTGAACCCATCGCGCCGGCGAGGGAAGGGAAAATCGCGACTTGTCCCGCCCCGCGCCGGACCGCCTCGGACTCAGCAGCCGGTGCAGATGCTGGTGTTGAGGCCGCGCCGTGCCTTGAACGATCCGTGCCCGTGCCGCACCACGGGGTAGCCGCTGGCAAAGGGGGCCGGCGGGGCGAACTGCACGTTGCGCTGCGCCTGCATGTTCAGGACGTTGAATTGCGAGGTCTGCTGCTGGTTCAGGGTGCGGAACTGGCTTTGCAGGGCGAAGGATTCGTTGGCGGCGTTGGGGTTCGAGAGCTGGACCTGGGCGAGGGCCGGCCCGGCCGTGAGACCGAGCAGGGCGGCGCCGAGGGCGAGGGGGATGCGCATGGGAGTCTCCCGCGACGAGAGGGCGTTCATGCCGGGACGACGCCGCCGCGCCGCCCCGGGTTCCGGGGCGCGTCAACCGGGCACGACCGGGTGCTTCTGGGTCGGCAGGCCATCGATCTGCGCCCTGTCCATCTTCGTGTGCGCCTGAACCAGGGCGTGCGGGGTGAGCGCCATCCACTGGGTCAGCGAGACGTCAGCGTAACGCGGGCTCTTGAACATTTCCAGGAAGGTCAGCGTCTCGGTGCCGGTGTTCTCGATGTAATGGCCCATGGCGAAGGGCACGTAGCCGACGTCGCCCGCCTGATAATCGAAGGTGCGCGCCTTCGACTCGGAGCCGAACACCGTCATGCGGCCCTTGCCGGACAGGTAGTACTGCCACTCGTCGCCGTTCGGGTGCCAGTGCAACTCGCGCATCCCGCCCGGCTCGATCTCGACCAGCGCCGCCGCGATGGTGGTGGAGGCCGGGAAGTTGGACGAGTCGGTGATGCGCACCGTGCCGCCCTTGGTGCGGATCGGCTCCTGCGCGAGCATCCTATGGCTGAACGCCTTCGGCACCGGGCCGGCGCCGCCGAGCTTGTCGTCCGCCAGCGGGCCCGGCTTCGGGCCGGGGAAGATATAAAGCTCTTTCTGAGGAATCCCGTCGAAGGCGTTCTCCGGCAATCCGAAATTCTTCGCGAGGATGTCGCGCGGGGTATGCGCCAGCCAGTCGGTGATGAGGAAGGTCGAATCCTCCGAGAAGCCGCCGTCGTCGAAGACGAGCAGGAACTCGCAGCCGTCCTCCGGCCCTTCGAGGCCCTGGATCGAATGGGGGATGCCGGAGGGGAAGTACCAGAGGTCGCCCTCGCCCACGTCGTCGGCGAAGGTGCGCCCGTCCTGATCGACGGCGGTGATCCGCGCCCGGCCCTTGATCATGTAGGCCCACTCGGCCTCCTTGTGCCAATGCATCTCGCGCACCGCATTGGCCTTGAGGCGCATGTTCACGCCGGCCATCGCCTTCGAGATCGGCAATTCGCGGGTGGTGGTCTGGCGGGCCCAGCCGCCGGTCTCCAGCCGCATGTGGCTGTCCGCGAAGGACCATTTCAGGTTCGGCATCGTGCCGTGGTCGGTGGTCGGCGGGGCGACGGTGTAGGGGTCCTCCGCTTCGCGCGGCGCGTTCTTCGGCCCGAGGATGTCGGCGCCCTTGCCGCCGCGCTCCGGCACGGGCGTTGCGGGGGAGGGGGCCTGCGCACCGGCCGGGCCTGCGGCCAGGGCGGTTCCGGCCGCGGCGGCGATCAGGCCGCGTCGGGACAGGTTGGTCATGGGGGGATCCGTGGCTTCTCTGTGAGAGGCTCGGAAACGGCCGAGCCGCCGCCCCGGTTCGGCGCGGGGCAAATTCGTCGCGGACACCGCGTGGAAACACGCCTGCCCTATCTTGGACTCTTGGCTTCACAGCGGCGGGACCGATGGCGGACCACGGGGCAACCGGCGGGAAGGGATGGCGCGGCACGTCGTGGCTCGTCCTCGCCGCCCTCGCCGGGGCGGGCTTCGTCGGCTACCGGACATGGTCCGAGCCCTCGCGGGCGGACGTGCGGCCTGAGACCGCGCAGCGCGGCCCCGTGACCCTGCGCGTCGCCGCCGCCAAGCGGGCTGGCGACAGCCTCGACCTCACCCAGACCGGCACGACGCAGGCCTTCGACACGGCGAGCCTCTATCCCCGCGCCACCGGCTACATCGCCGAGCGGCGGGTCGATATCGGCTCGCGGGTGCGCAAGGGTGACCTCCTGTTCCGCATCAGCGCCCCGGACCTCGACCAGCAACTGGCGCAGGCGCAATCGCAGGTGGTGCAATTGCAGGCCGCCCTCGCCCAGACCAAGGCGATGGTCGATCAGGCCGAGGCGAACCGGCACCTCGCCGACGTCAACAACAAGCGCACCACGACGCTGGCCGGCACGGGCATCGCCACGGCGCAGAACGCCGACACGGCGCGGGCGGGGGTGCTGACGCAGGGCGCCAACCTCGCCGCCGCGCAGGCCAACGTGAAGGTCGCGGAGGCGAACATCGCCGCACAGGAGGCGCAGGTCGCCCGGCTGAAGGTGCTCACCAGCTTCGAGGAGATCCGCGCGCCCTTCGACGGGGTCGTCACCACCCGCAACGTCGATATCGGCGATGCCGTGACGGCCGACACCAACACCGGCACGCCGCTGGCCACCCTGGCGCGGGACGACGTGCTGCGCATGGCGGTCAACGTGCCCCTCTACGCCGCCGACGGCGTGCGCGACGGGCTCCCGGCCCGGATCGAGGTGGCGCAGATCCCCGGCAAGGTCTTCCCCGGCACGGTCTCGCGCTCGTCCTCGGCGCTGCTCTACGCCTCGCGGATCCTCGTGACGCAGGTGGACATCCCGAACCCGGACCACGCCCTGCAACCCGGCCTCTACATCACGGTGACGCTCTCGATCCCGAGGCCCGCCCCCGTGGTGAGCGTGCCGAACGATTGCCTGATCTTCGACCAGCACGGCACGCGGGTGGCGGTGCTGGAGCCCACGGGCCACGAGGCCTTCGTGGTGCGGATGCGCCCGGTGACGATCGTCCGCCAGGGCGATAGCGGCCTCGAACTCAATGCCGGGCTGGAGGGCGGCGAGCAGGTCGTCGTCTCCCCGCCCGCGTCCCTGCGCGACGGCGACCCGGCCAAGCCCCGCCAGGAGCGCAAGGCCGGGACCTGAGCCCGCCTAGCGCGGCAGCCGCGCCCGCTCGTCGGTGCGGGCGAGCCGCGCGAGGAGGTACTCGACCTCCTCCTTCGCCACCGCGCTGAGGGCCTGCGACGGCTTGCGCTGCGCGTCCGAGGCGAAGATGCCCCGGCGCATGAACACGTATTTGCGCACCGCCAGCCCCAGCGGTCCCTGCTGCTGCTCGTAGCGCAGGTAGGGCAGGTGCGCGTCGAACAGGTCGTGCGCCTCGTCCCGCCTGCCCGCCTTGGCGAGGCGCACCACGTCCACCAGCATCTCCGGGAAGGCATAGCCGGTGTTGGCGCCATCGACCCCGCGCTCCGCCTCGAAATCGAGGAACAGGCCGCCATTGCCCACGAGGATCGCGATGCGCCGCATCGAGCCATCCGCCTCGTAGCCGCGCAGGGCGGTAATCTTCTCGAGCCCCGGCCAATCCTCGTGCTTGAGCATCACGCAGGACGGGTTCTCGGTGACGATCCGGCGGATCAGCGCGGGGGTCATCACCACCGAGAAGGTCAGCGGATAATCCTGAAGCACGAAGAGAACGTCCGGCCCCAAAGCCTCGGCCACATTACGGAAATAGCCGGCGACCTGATCGTCCGTGCGCAGCGTGTTGGGCGGCGCGACCATCACCCCGGCGGCGCCGATCTCCATCACTTCGTGGGCAAGCGAGCGCATGGCCGCGAAGCCCGGCGCCGTCACGCCGACGATCACCGGCCGCTTGGTCCGGCCGATCACCCGCCGGGCGACGGCGATGCCCTCGGCATGGTCGAGCTTCCCGGCCTCGCCGAGCTGGCCGAGGATTGTCAGCCCATCGACGCCCACGCCCTCGAAGTAATCGACCATCCGGTCGAGGGACGTCTCGTCGATCCGCCCGTCCGGGTGGAACGGCGTCGGCGCGATCGGCACGACGCCGCTGATGTCGCTCGTGAGGGGCATGCGGGTCCTCGGCTCGCCGTGGGGGCGGGCCGAGGAGTAATGCTCACCCCAACAGCTTGTCGAGGGTGATCGGGATGTCCCGCACCCGGATGCCCGTGGCGTGCCACACCGCGTTGGCAATGGCGCCCGCCGTGCCGGTGATGCCGATCTCGCCGACACCCTTCACACCCAGCGTGTTCACCACCGAATCCTCCTCGGGGATGAGGATCGCCTCCATCGGCGGAATGTCGGCGTTCACCGGCACATGGTACTCGGCGAGGTTGTCGTTGAGGAACCGGCCGGTGCGCGGGTCCATCTCCGCCTTCTCGTGCAGGGCGAAGGAGATGCCCCAGATCATGCCGCCGTAATATTGGCTGCGCACGAGGTGCGGGTTGATGATCCGCCCCGCCGCGAAGGCGCCGACGAGGCGGCTCACCCGCACCTGACCCAGGTCCGGATCGACCTTCACCTCCGCGAAGACCGCCCCGTGGGCGTGCATCGCGTAGGATTTCTGCGCGGCCGGGTCGGCCCCCGCCTTGCCCTTGCCCTCGACCTTCGCCCGGCCGGCCCGGTTGAGGATCGCGGAGAAGGTCTCGCTCCGGCTCGGATCGTCCCGGCGGGTGAGGCGCCCGCCCGCGGCGGTCACGCCCGCATTGCCCGCGCCGAAGAGCGGCGAGGCCTGGTCGTTCACCGCCAGCTCGGTCAACTGGCCGATCACGTCCTGCGCCGCCGCGTGGATCGCGTTGCCGGCGGTGGCGGTGTGGCCCGACCCACCCGCGATGCCGGCATTCGGCAGGTCGGACGAGCCCATGTTGAAGGTCAGCGCCTCCATGCCGAGGCCGAGCCCGTCGGCGGCGATCTGCGCCAGCGCCGTCCAGGCGCCCTGGCCCATGTCGAGGGCGCCGATCTCCACCGTGCCGGAGCCGTCCGCCCGGATCTCGGCCCGCGCCATGCCTTCGAAGATCAGCGCCGGGAAGGTCGCGGTGCCGACGCCGGTCCCGACGAGGAACCCGTCCTTGTCCCGCGTCTGGCGGGGCTTCAGCGGGCGCCCGGCCCAGCCGAAGGCCTGCGCGCCCCGGGCGTAGCACTCGCGCAGAGCCTTCGAGGAGAAGGGCTTGCCGGTGAAGGGCTCGACCTCGGCGTAGTTGGCGAGGCGAAACTCCAGCGGGTCCATGTTGAGGTCGAAAGCGAGTTCGTCCAGCGCGCTCTCGATGGCGACGCTGCCCGAGGCCTCCCCCGGCGCGCGCATGAACAGCGGCGTGCCGGTGTCGAGCCGTACCGCCTCGTGGCGGATGGCGGTGGCCTTGCTGGCGTAGAGGGTGGTCGTCACCCGCCCCGCCGGCTCGAAGAAGTCATCGAAACTCGACGAGGCGGTGAGGACGTGGTGGTCCAGCGCCGTGAGTTTGCCGGCCTCGTCCACCCCGAGCCGCAGGGTCTGCCGGGTCGGGCCGCGATGGCCCATCGGCCCGTACATCTGCGAGCGGGTCGGCACGAGCTTCACCGGCTTGCCGGTGAGCCGCGCCGCCATGCAGGCCAGCACCTGCGGCCCGGCCGGGACGCCCTTCGAGCCGAAGCCGCCGCCGAGATAGGGGCTGTCGATGTGGATGTCGGTGGGCTTGATGCCGAACAGCGCGGCGAGCCGCCCCTGCGCGATGGCGAGGCCCTGCGTCGGCATGAACAGGTGGAGCTTGTCGCCGTCCCAGCTCGCCACCGCCGCGTGCGGCTCCATGGCGTTGTGGTACTGGGCGGGCGTCTCGTAGGTGCCGGTGAAGGTCCGGGCGGCCGAGGCGAGACCCGCCTCCACGTCGCCGTCGACCTGCTCCGGCGGGGCGCCGACGCCGACCGCATCCGGGGTGAAGACCTCGCCCGCATCGAGGCCGATGCGCGGGGTCTCCTCCTCGTAGGTCGGGGCGAGCAGCCGCGCGCCCTCGGTCGCCGCCTCGAGGCTTTCCGCGATCACCACGGCGATGGGCTGGTTGGCGTAGCGGACCTTGTCGTTCTGCAGGACGTCGATCTTGAACGTGAAGGGCACGTCCTTCAGGTCCGGGTCCTTCGAGAGCTTCGGCGCGTTCTGCGGCGTCATCACCTTGACGACACCGGGATGGGCCTCGGCCGCCGCGACGTCGAGGCTCTTCACCCGGCCGCGGGCGATCTTCGACACGCAGAGGGCCGCGTGCAGGGTGCCCGGCGGCAGGTTGTCGGCGGCGAAGCGCGCTTGGCCCTTCACCTTCAGGGGGCCGTCCCGGCGGGTGAGGGGCTGGCCGATGCTCGATCCGTGGCGGACCGGTTCGATGGTCGAGGTCATGATGCGATCCTCAGACGATGCCGAAGGGGGAGGCGGGTAGGGCCGGGAGACGCGCGGGCGTTCCGGCGGCCGCCAGGGTGAGGGCCCGCACCGCCACCCGGCGGGCGAGTTCGATCTTGAAGGCGTTGGCCTCGCCGGTCGGCTTGGCGCCGTCCAGCGCGATCCGCGCGGCCTCGGCGTAAGCCTCGGGGGAGGGCGCCTTGCCGGCGAGGGCGCCTTCCGCCTCCGTGACCCGCCAGGGCTTCAGGGCGAGTCCCCCGAAGGCGAGACGGGCCTGCCCGATCTTGCCGCCGTCGAGGATCATCGCGGCGGCGGCCGACACCACCGCGAAGGCGTAGGAGGTGCGGTCGCGGACCTTGAGATAGCGGGCATTGCCCGCGAACCGCGCCGCCTCGGCGGGGAGGGTGAGGGCGGTGATCAACTCGCCCGGCTCCAGCACCGTCTCCCGCTCCGGGTGGTCGCCCGGCAGGAGGTGGAAGTCGGTGAGCCTGACGCTGCGCGTGCCCCCCTGCCCCTCGATCTCGACGGAGGCGTCGAGGGCCGCCAACGGGACGCAGAAGTCGGACGGGTTCGTGGCGATGCACTGATCGCTCCAGCCCTGGACGGCGTGGATGCGGGTCGCGTGGCCCAAGGCCGCGCAGCCCGAACCCGGCTGGCGCTTGTTGCAGGGGGAGATGGCGTCGGTGAAGTACTGGCAGCGGGTCCGCTGCATCAGGTTGCCGCCCACGGTGGCGGCGTTGCGCAGCTGCGCCGAGGCGCCGGCCAGAAGGGCCTCGGCCACCATCGGGAAGGTCTTGGCCACATGCGGGTCGTCGGCGACGTCGCTGTTGCGGACGAGCGCTCCGATGCGCAGGGAGCCATCCGCCTGGGCCTCGATCCCCGACAGGCCGGGGAGGCGGGTGATGTCGATGACCCGTTCGGGGTTGGTGACGCCGCCCTTCATGAGGTCGACGAGGTTGGTGCCGGCGGCGAGGAAGGCGGCGCCGGGCTGGCGGCCGGCGGCGAGGGCGTCGGCGACGGTCGAGGCGCGGGTGTAATCGAACAGAATCACGCGGCGTCCTCCCGTTGCTCCATGCGGCCGCTGGCGTCCTTCACGGCCTCCAGGATGCCGGCATAGGCGCCGCAGCGGCAGATGTTGCCGCTCATGCCCTCGCGGATGCGCTCGGGGTCGGTCCCGGCCTTGCCCTCGCGGATGAGGCCGACGGCGCTCATGATCTGGCCCGGCGTGCAGAAGCCGCACTGGAACCCGTCATGGGCGATGAAGGCGGCCTGGACCGGATGGAGGGCGTCGCCCTCGGACAGGCCCTCGATGGTCAGCACCTCGGCGCCGTCGAGGCTCACGGCGAGTTGCAGGCAGGAATTGATCCGCTTCCCGTCCACGAGGACGGTGCAGGCGCCGCACTGGCCCCGGTCGCAGCCCTTCTTCGCGCCGGTCAGGCCGAGGCGCTCGCGCAGCAGGTCGAGGAGGGTGATGCGGGGATCGTCGAGGTCGATGGCATGCGGCTTCCCGTTCAGGGTAAGCCTGATGGGTATCGTCATGGTGCGGATCCGCTGGCCTGCAGGCTGGAACTGTTACAGGTAGACAGACCGGCCGAGCCGGCGAGCCCGCTGGCCCGAGAAATGTGCGTTAGATCACCGGAGGGGGTGGGGGCATGGCCCCAGGCGCTCAGCGCCCGACCGCCCCGCGCAGCGCCGTGACCAGCGTCTCGACAGCCTCCTGCGCCTCGGTGCCGAGTTCGATCTCCGTCTCGCCCGCCGTGGCGAGGCCGCGCTCGGTCAGTTCCTCGACGCCCTTTGGGTCCGCCTCGTGGCCGGCACCGTCCTTGCGGATGACGGAGGTCACGCGCTCGCCGCTCACCAGCCGGTGGTAGGCCGCGAAGGCCAGGATCGAGAGTGCGTGGTCGGACAAGCCCTTTACATCGGCCATCGGCGTCTGGATCCTAGGTCGTTGATCGAACCGGCTGAACGCCGCTCCGGCGCCAGGGGTCCCGGGCAGGACGAAACGCCGCGCGGAGCGTGAGTTCGCCACCATTCCGCGATATCGCTCCCGCCCCGCCCTCCTGGTACCGTCACGCCGCCATGTCCGCCCGCCCCCAAGAGCCGCGCATCGAAGCCACGCCGGAGGCCGCGCCCGCGAACCCGGCCGAGGTCGAGGCCCGCCTGCGCCAGCAGGTGATCCTGTCCGAGTTCGGCGTGGAAGCCCTGCGCGGCAAGGATTTCGACCTCCTGTTGCAGCGGGCCACCGAATTGTGCGCGCAGGGCATGGGCGCCGAGTATTGCAAGGCGCTGGAATACCTCCGCCGGGAGGACACGCTCCTCGTGCGGGCGGGCGTCGGCTGGAAGCCCGACGTGATCGGCCATGCCACGATCGGCGCCGACCTCGCCTCGCCCGCCGGCTTCGCCCTGAAGACCGGGCGGCCGGTCATCTCGAACCACCTCGCCGACGAGACGCGCTTCCGCACGCCCCAGCTCATGGCCGACCACGGCATCCGCCGGGCGATCAACGTGCTGATCGAGAACCGCGACGGCGCCTTCGGCGTGCTCGAAGTGGACGACAGCCGCGACGGCATGTTCGAGGAGGCGGACATCGCCTTCATGCAGGGCTTCGCCAACCTCCTTGGCAGCGCCATCGAGCGCCACCGCACGGAGGAACTGCTCCGCGCCGCCCTCGCCCGGCAGGACCTCCTCGCCCGCGAGATGAGCCACCGGGTGAAGAACAGCCTCGCCATCGTCGCGAGCCTGCTGACCCTCCAGGCGCGCTCCGCCGAGGGCGAGCCCGCCGTGTCCGCCGCCCTGCACGACGCCCGCAGCCGCGTCGAGGCCATCGCCACCGTCCACGACCAGCTGTGGCGCCAGGGCGATGTCGAGGACAGGGACGGGGCAGGGGAGGCGGTGCCGGGCGAGATCGACCTCGCCACCTTCCTCGACAAGCTGATCCTGAACCTCGCGAGCGGCGCCCCGGCCCACCGCCTGACCTGCGCGACCGCGCCGCAGAAGCTCTCGGCCGACCTCGCCATCCCCATCGGCCTCTGGGTGAACGAGCTCGTCACCAACGCCCTGAAATACGCCTACCCCATCGACCGCTTCCCCATGGGCGGCGAGATCCGCGTGCGCACCGAGCGCGAGGCCGGGACGCTCACCGTCGAGGTGGCCGACGACGGCATCGGCCTGCCGGACGGGTTCGAGATCGGCCGGGCGTCGAAGAGCCTCGGGATGCGCGTCGTCGGCAGCCTCGCCCGGCAGCTCGGCGGCACGCTGACCCTCCCCCCGACGGGTCGGGGGACGACCTTCCGCCTCGCCGTGCCGCTGGAGCGTGGCCTCGGCTGATTCGCCCCGGATCGCCGTTCGCAGGCCGCGCGAGGATCATTCTCTAAACTACTGATTGCATTACGCTTCGAGTTTCACGCTGAAACGTCGTTCCCGGCGAATTTTTCGGGCCGGGGAGGGGGGCTTGGCGGCGGATAATCTGGCGGCGCCGGGATGCGGACGGTATCGGGAAGCCCTCCCCGACCGAAGAGGCTCCCCGCATGATGATCCGGCTCGCCGCCGCCGCCCTCGCCACGTCCCTCGGCGCGGACCCGGCCGTCGCCCCGCCGCCCCCCGCCCCCGCGCCCAGCATCTACAGCCTCGAACGGATCGTCCCCCGGGGAGAGGCGCGGACCATCGCCTTCTACGCCTCGCTCTTCCCCGATTGCACCTCGCAGGGGCCGGTGGTGATCCGCCTGCTGACGCCGCCGCGCCACGGGCGTGTGACCATCGAGACGGTGCAATCCTTCCCGCAATTCGTCGCCACCTCGCCGCTCGCCGAGTGCAACACCCGCAAGGTGCCGGGCAAGCGCATGATCTACGAGGGGGAGGAGGGCTACGAGGGCGCCGACGCCTTCCGCATCCTCGTCATCAACGCCGACGGCACCGGCTACGAATCGGATGTGAAACTCTCGGTGCGGTAGCGCTGCACTGGACAAGACAACCCGGACACCCGATGCACGCCGTGACACACGCGGAACGAGTGACCGGGATGGACCATGCGGCGGCCGCTTCCCTCGCGGAGCGGCTCCACGGCTTCCGCAGCCTGGGTGACAATTGCGAGTTCGGCTTCGTGCAGCGCTACGGGGGCGTCGAGCCCTCCGGCCTGCTGCGCTTCGCCTACACGCCGATGGAGGACCTGATCCGGGGCCTTCGCTGCGGCTTCGCGGATCTCGGCGCGCCCGGCGACCTGCACCTCTCGGTGAGCCAGGGCGGCGCCTATTATTGCCACAGCCGGGCCTACAACATCTGGGCCAATACCGGGCAGGCGCCGGGCTCCGCGGAGCCGGAGGCGCTGCTCGCCCGGGAATATGGCCGCCTCGCCCATCTCAAGCGCAAGATGCTCGACGAACTGGCCGAGGGCGCGCTCATCCTCGTGCGCAAGGTCGGCGACGACGAGCCGGAGGCGGATTTCGCGCGCCTCTCCGAGGCCGTCTGGGCACACGGACCCTCGACGCTCCTGAAGGTCACGCAGGCCGGGCCAGGTTGGCGGCCGGAGCCGGTGCGGCGGATCGGGGAGCGCCTGATCGCGGGGAGGGTGCGCCGCTTCGCCCCGACCGAACAGGCCTGGGAGGTGGATCTGGAGCCGTGGATGCACCTCGTGGACGGGGCCTGGGCACTGGTGCGGGGCAGGGCGCGCACGGATCTCGGGGCCGGCGCCTTCCCGGAGGCGATGCCCCTGCCCGGCGGCCTGCGGCGCCATGCCGGACGCCGGCCGGAGGCGGACTTCAACGGCTTCACCCGGATGATCGACCCGGCCGCCTTCGACCCGAACGGCATCTACGTGTTCTCCAGCTGGGTCTGGATCCCGGCGGATTTCGGCGGCGAGCGCGTCCTCGCCGCCGCCGGCTATGCCCGGCTCGCCGGCCGGGACGCCGACCTCGCCCGGCGCGAATGCTGGCAGCCCGTCTGGGCCTCGGGCCGCCTCACCCATGCGGAGCGCGAGCCGGTGGGCCTCGCCATGATCGGCAGCGACCGCGATGCGTTCTGGTCGGCCGGCGGACGCTTCGTCCGGGGGCCGATCCCGGAGCAGGGGGCGGAACCGCACCTGCCACCACCGCCCAGACCGTTTACCGGAGGGGACCTCTGGGCACGGCTCAGGGCCCGGCTGGCATAGGCTCGGACACCCGGATCTGGATTTCGCATAAGATATATTATGGAACTTGAGGGTCTGAGGGCAGCCCCTGGGAAGGGCTATGGTTAATAATGTTAACCATAACCTCCCGCCGGGCGAGGGCGGTCCGGTCCCCCTGCCCCGTGGCGTCAGGCGGCGCGGTCGGCGAGGCGGTGGGTGTCGGTGAGGATGCGCCCGTCGGCGGCGCGGCAGGACAATTCCCGCGACAGCGCCTTGTCGATCACCCGCACCGAGGCCGGCGCGTCGAGGGTGTCGGCGCCGTCGAGGAAGCCCGCCGCGTCGAGGGGCGCGTCGCGGCCGCCGCCGAGGCCGCGCCACCACAGGACCGCCTTCTCGCGCTCGTAGCCGCGTCCCTCCGGCCGGAGGCGGACCCGCCAAGCGCCCTCCGCCCAGGCCAGGACCACGTCGAGCCCGCCCGGCGCCGGTTCCAGGCTCCACTCCGTCACCGGATGCCACGCGCCGTCCGAGGCCGGCGCCGGGGCGAGGGCGGCTTCCGTGAGGATGGCCAACTCGTCCTCGGCGCTGGCCTCGTGGCCGGGCTCGCGCTCGGCCTCCGGCTCGGTCCAGCAGGTCTCGCAGGTGGAGGCGTTGAGGGCGATCAGGGCGCCGCAGCCGGGGCAGGGTTTGGCGCGCAGGCCCCCTGCCCCGCCGCGCACCGCCTCGGCCGTGCGGATCGTGACCGCGTCCACCGGGCCGTGCATCCGCACCAGCCCGGCATAGTCGAGGATCAGCGCATCGTCCTTGCCCGGCGCCCGGCGCAGCGCCCGCCCGACCTGCTGCACGTAGAGGCCGGTGCTGCGGGTCGGCCGGAGCAGGGCCACGAGGTCGACCTCCGGCGCGTTGAAGCCGGTGCCGAGCACGCCCACCGAGGCGAGGCAGCGGATCTTGCCGGCCCGGAACTGCGCCACGATCCGGTCGCGCTCGCGCTTCGGGGTGCCGCCGTCCACGGTCTCGCAGGAATAGCCCTCCTCCCGCACGGCGTCGCGCACGGCGGCGGCATGGGCGAGGCCAGCGCAGAAGGCGAGCCAGGAGCGGCGCCCGCTCCCGTATTCGGCCAATTCGGACACGGCGGCCCTGGTGATCCAGTCGCGGTTGACGGCGGCTTCCAGCTCGCTGGGGATGTAATCGCCCCCTCGCCGGCCGACGCCGGTCACGTCGAGCTGCGTCAGGGTCGCCTTGGAGACGAGGGGCGCGAGGTAGCCCCGGCGGATCAGATCGCCCGTGTCGGCCTCGTAGGCGATGCCGGAGAACAGCCGGCCCGGCCCCTCGTCGAGGCGCCCGGAATCGAGCCGGTACGGGGTCGCGGTGAAGCCCACGACGCGCATCGCCGGGGTGAGGGCGGCAAGCCCCGCGAGGAAGCGGCCATAGCGGGTCTCGGAGGCGCGGGGGATCAGGTGCGCCTCGTCCACCACGACGAGGTCGCGGGGGCCGATCGCATCGAGCCTGTCCGCGACGGACTGGATCGAGCAGACCAGCACCTGCGCGCCGGCCTCCCGCCGCCCGAGCCCGGCGGAAAACACCCCGGCCGGCGCCTCCGGCCAGTGGCGCTGCAACTCGGCGAGGTTCTGCGCGACGAGTTCGCGGCTATGGGTGACGATGGCGACGCGGGTGAGGGGGTTCTCCTCCAGCGCCTCCCGCGCCAGGGCGGCGATGACGAGGGACTTCCCCGCCCCCGTGGGCAGGACGACGAGTTGGCCCGCCTCCCCTCCCCGCGCCCAGGCGGCGTCCAGGGCATCGAGGCTCGCCCGCTGATAGTCCCGCAGCCGCAGCATCACGGGGTCCCGAAGGCCGGACCCTGCGGATGCCGCGCCAGCAGGTAGATGTCCATGATCCACCCGTGCCGCGCCCGCGCCTCCGCCCGACGGCGCCGGATCTCATCGCCCACATCCCCGAGCCGGCCCGCGACGAGGATCTCATCCCCGCCCCCCAGATAGGCCCCCCAATAGATCGTCAGGTCCGGGTCGAGATGCCCGAAGGCCGGATCGCCGTCGAGCATCACGACGACGCTCTCCGCGCCCTCCGGCCAGCCCGCCGCGAGGCGCCGGCCGGTGGTGATGGCGATCATGCCGCCGATGGCGTTCAGGGGCACGGCGTGGCGGGCGCAGAGCACCTGGACGCTGGAAATCCCGGGGATCACCTCGCAGGCGATCCTCATCCGGCCCCGCGCCACGATCCGTTCGAGGATGCGCAGGGTGCTGTCGTAGAGGGCGGGATCACCCCAGACGAGGAGGGCGCCGACCTCCCCTGCCCCGAGCCCCAGGAAGGCGTCTTCCAGCCGCTCGGCGCGGGCGGCGTGCCACGCCTCCACGGTGGCGGCATAGTCGGCGGGGTTCCGCTCGCGGGGCGGGTCCTCCACGCTCACGAGGCGATAGGGCCGGGCGATATGCGCCGCGCAGACCCGCCGCCGGACCTCAACGAGGTCGGCGGTTTCGGCGCGCTTGTCGAGGACGAACACCGCCGCCACGTCGGACAGCGCCCGCACCGCCTGCAACGTCAGGTGCCCGGGATCGCCGGTGCCGATGCCGACGACGCGGATCGTTCTGGTGGGGGTCTCGCTCATGCCGGCGCGCTGACTAGCCCGCCTCGTCGGCCTTGGCGAGGAGCGCCCGCGCCATGGTGAGATCCTGCAGGGCGATGCCCGACGAATCGAAGACGGTGATCGCGTCGGGGGAGGCGCGGCCCCCCTCCCCGCTCGCCAGCACGTCGCCGATGGCCCGCAGGCGGGTCCGGCCCGCGCGGATGCTCTCGGCCACGTGCTGGAACTCGCCCATCACCAGGGATTGGCTCGGCAGGTCGCAATACAGGCTCGCGCCTTCGAGGAGGGCGGGCGGCATCTCCTGCTTGCCCTTGGCATCGGCGCCCATCGCCGCGCAATGCGTGCCGGGACGGACCCATTCCGCCTCGAACAGGGGCGCTCGCGCGGGCGTGGCGGTGACGATCACGTCGGCGGCGCGGCAGGCCTCCTCGGCAGAGGCGGCCTCGACGGCGATCTCGCGCTCCACCTGCCCGCGCAGCCGCTCCGCGAAGGCGGCGACCTTGCCCGCGTCCCGCGCCACGACGCGGACGCGGCGGATCGGCAGGATCCGCGCCAGGGCGGCGCATTCGAACAGGCCCTGGTTGCCCGCGCCGAACAGGGCGAGGGTCTCCGAATCCGGCCGGGCGAGGACGCTCGCGGCCACCGCATCCGCCGCCGCCGTGCGGTAGGCGTTGACGTGGCCCGCCTCGATCACCGTGTCGATCCGGCCGACCTCCTGATCGAACAGCAGGATCACCGAATTGTGCCGGGGCAGGCCGCGCTCGGGGTTGCGGTGCCAGAAGGAGCCGACCTTCAGGCCGGCATACTCCGCCGTGGTGCCGGACTTGATGGAGAAGCGGTTGGCCTCGTCCGTCCCGTGGCCGAGGACGGCGGGGAACAGGGTCGTGCCCGGCGCCACCGCCGCGATCAGCGCCTCGCGGGCCGCCGCGAAGGCCAGCTCGTGGGTGACGAGGGCGGCCGATTCCTCTTCCGGGATGAAGCGCATGGGCGGATGGGACCTCTCGATGACGGGTACCAGCATCCTAGCCCGGAGCGCCCCGGTCCCGCGATGCCCCCGGAACGCAAAAGGCCCGGAGCCGAGGCTCCGGGCCTTCGCGATGGATCCTGTGCGGTGCCTTACTCGGCCGAGGCGGTGCGCCCGGTGATCGAGCGGAACGCCTTCGAGAGGAAGGAGGACTTCTCCTCGCGCGGCTCCAGGCCGTTGCTGGCCAGCAGGGCGTGCGCGTCCTTGTACCAGGGCGAATCGGGGAAGTTGTGGCCCAGCACGGCGGCGGCGTTCTGCGCCTCCTGCGGGATGCCCAGCGCCCAGTAGGCCTCGGTCAGACGCTCCAGGGCCTCCTCGGCGTGGCGGGTGGTCTGGTACTTGGAGACCACGTCGCGGAAGCGGTTGATCGCCGCCGGGAAGTTGCGCTTCTCCAGGTAGTAGCGGCCGATATCCATTTCCTTGCCGGCGAGCTGGTCGCGGGTGATCTGGATCTTGGCCTTGGCGTCCGTGGCGTATTCCGAGGTCGGGTAGCGCTGGACGAGTTCCTGAAGGGCGACGAGCGCCTTCTCCGAGCGGTCCTGGTCGCGGGTCACGTCCGGGATCTGCTTATAGTTCGACATCGCGATCAGGTACTGCGCGTAGGCCGCGTCCTTGCTGGACGGGTGACGCTGCAGGTACAGCTTCGAGGCGTTGATCGCGTCGTCGTACTTCTGGCCTTCGTAATTCGCGTAGGCCGTCATCAACAGCGCCTTCCGCGACCAGTCGGAATACTGGTACGTCTTGTCGAGGCTGTCGAACTTCTTGACGGCGCCCTCGTAGTCGCTGTCCTCCATCTTCGCCAAGCCCTCGCTGTAGAGCTTGTCGGCGGGGACATCCGCCACGACCTCGGGCTTGTACTTTTCGGCGAAGATCCCGGTGGGATCGAAGTCGCAGCCGCCGAGGCCCAGGCCCAGCACGGCCACGAGCGGAGCCGCCAGGGCCGTGAGGCCGCGATGACGAATGGTGACAGGCATTCTCGCGCTCTTTCCCCCACCCGGAGCGGTTCTCGCCGCCGGGATGCCAACCCGCTGGTGGTCTCCGGCTCCGAGGAACCGGCCCCGCCATTTACGAGCGGTTAAACCGTGACCTTCGATTCGGGCGCGAAAGCGGCGATGGTGAGGCGGCCCGCATCGGTTGCGCAGTGTGGTGCGCCGGACACAGCCCCCGTGGGCGGCCCGGCCCGCCCGCCTCAGACGTCGGCGGCGAAGGCGGCGAGCCCGAGGCTCGCGCCGAGGTCGACGAGGGTGCCCTGGCGGGTGCCGGCGGCCTCGACGATGGCGTAGTTGGCGCGGTCCGAGAACAGGGCGGACAGGACGCCGACATTCATGCGATGGCCGCCGCAATAGGAGCGGTACGCCCCCTGGATCGGCAGCCCGGCGAGGGCGAGGTCGCCCACCGCGTCGAGGATCTTGTGGCGGACGAACTCGTCGGGGAAGCGAAGCCCCTCGGGGTTCACGACGCCGTTCTCGCCCACCGCCACGGTGTTCTCCAGGGAGGCGCCGAGCGCGAAGCCCGCCTTCCAGTAGCGCTCCACGTCCTTCATCATGCCGAAGGTACGGGCCTCGGCGACCTCACGACGATAGGTCGCCGGCGACAGGTCCATGGCCTTGCGCGAGCGACCGATCACCGGGTTGTCGAAATCGATCTCGACGTCGAGGCGGAAGCCGCGGTCGATCGGGCGCAGCTCGGCGAAGGCGCGGTCCACCTCGATGCGTACCGGGCGCAGGACCTTCAGCCAGCGCTTGGGGGCGCCGCAGGAGGCGAGGCCGACGGCGTCGATGGCCTCCACGAAGAGCTTGGCGGAACCGTCGAGGATGGGAAGCTCGGGCCCGTCGATCTCGATCAGGGCGTTGTCGACGCCCAATCCGAAGAGGGCGGACATCAGGTGTTCGATGGTGGCGACGGCCCCGGTCTCGACGTCACCGATGACGGTGCAGAGTTCGGTGGCGGAAACGAGGGCGTGATGGGCCTTGATGAGGCGGTCGTTGCCGAGGGGGGTACCGGTGCGGAGGAAGGCGATGCCGTGGTTGGCGGGGGCGGGCCGGATCGTAATCGCGGCGGGGTTCCCGGAGTGGACGCCGACGCCGGAGAGCGTGGCCGCCGCCTTGAGGGTGGTCTGATTATTCGTTCGCATTCCTGAGCCCTCGGCCGCAATCCCGCTTCGCCATCCCCGTTCGGGTGTGGCGTGCGCCTCGATTCGTCCGCTGCTTGATGCCCCTATACCGCTGACAGGTTGTATCCCCGCGGCACATTCGTTCTTACCGGATTAGCTATAGCCGCGCTCCGCAGGCCAGCCAAATCACGGATTCTTACCGCTTGTTACAAGCTGGACCGGATCGCGATCCGAAGAAAGCGCAACGCGTTCAAGGCCTTAAAAATTGGTTAACGCGCGGCGGATCCGTGGCCGATCTGTGGCGCCAATGCATCATATGCACAGGCACTACGTGGATACGACGAGACCCCACGTCATGCAATCCCGGAGGATTACACAACGTGAGGTTGAATGGCGCCGGTTCGAGTGGCGATCAGTTCGCCTGGCGGCGGAGGAAAGCCGGGATCTCGAGCTGGTCGTCGTCCATCATCCGGGGCTGCTGCGGCATGGCGCGGCCCTGGCCGTCCAGGTTGCCCTGGGCCGGACGGTACTGCGGGGCCGGGGGCACCGGAGCGCGGGGGGCCTGGGGCATCGGCGGCTGGTAGGCGGCCGGGGCCGGGGGAGCCGGCGGCATCGCGGCAGCGCGCGGGGCCGGGGCGACCTCGTCCTCACGGCGTCCGCCGAAGCCGACGGTGGCGAGGCGGCGCAGCAGCGAGGTCCGCTTGGATTCCGGCGCCGAATCCTCGGCGGCCCGGCTCGCCATCAGCTGGTTCTGGGCGATCGGGGGCAGCTCGTGGATCTGCGGCATGCGCGGAGCGCGGACGACGGCCGGGTTCGAGACCGGCGCGGCCGGGCGCGGCGGCACGAACGGGCCGGCATGGTGCTGCGGGGCCGGCTCGGCCTGCGGCGCGGCGGGCGCCGGCACGAACGGGGCGGCGGCGCGCGGCGGCACCGGGGCGAGCATCACGTCGTCACGGTTGCCGAGCGGGGCCGGCTCCGGGCGCAGGTCGAGGCGCTGCTCCAGGGACGGCGCCGCCGGGGCGACGGAGACCGGGGCGACGGGCGCATGGACGGGGGCCGGCGCCGGGGCGGCGACGCTTTCCGTGCGGATGCTCGGCACTGGGGAGGCGGCGCGGGCGCGGGCCTCGGCGCGCAGGCGCTCGGCCACCTCGGCGATGCGCTGCTCGGTCTCGGCGACGGCCGGGTTGTTCGGCGAGTTCGCCGAGATCAGCGCCGGCTCGATGCCGGTGGCGACCACGGACACGCGGATGATGCCGTCGAGGCTCTCGTCGAAGGTGGCGCCCAGGATGATGTTGGCGTCCTGATCGACCTCCTCGCGGATGCGGGTGGCGGCCTCGTCCAGCTCGTAGAGGGTGAGGTCGGAGCCGCCGGTGATCGAGATCAGCAGGCCGCGCGCGCCCTTCATCGACACGTCGTCGAGGAGCGGGTTGGCGATGGCGGCTTCGGCGGCGCGGTTGGCGCGCTTCTCGCCGGAGGCCTCGCCGGTGCCCATCATCGCCTTGCCCATGCCGCGCATGATCGCGCGCACGTCGGCGAAGTCGAGGTTGATGAGGCCTTCCTTGACCATCAGGTCGGTGATGCAGGCCACGCCCGAGTAGAGCACCTGATCGGCCATCGCGAAGGCGTCGGCGAAGGTGGTCTTCTCGTTGGCGACCCGGAACAGGTTCTGGTTCGGGATGACGATCAGGGTGTCGACCGCCGCCTGCAGCTCCTGGATGCCGGCCTCGGCCGTGCGCATCCGGCGGACGCCCTCGAACTGGAACGGCTTCGTCACGACGCCGACGGTGAGGATGCCCATGTCGCGGGCGGCGCGGGCGATGACCGGGGCCGCGCCGGTGCCGGTGCCGCCGCCCATGCCGGCGGTGATGAAGCACATGTGGGCGCCCGAGAGCTGGTCACGGATCTCGTCGATCACCTCGTCGGCGGCCGCCGAGCCGACTTCCGGGTGCGAGCCGGCGCCGAGACCCTGCGTGACGTTGAGGCCCATCTGGATGACCCGCTCGGCCTTCGAGGAGGTGAGCGCCTGGGCATCGGTGTTGGCCACCACGAACTCGCAGCCCAGCAGGCCGGACTCGATCATGTTGTTGACCGCGTTGCCGCCGGCGCCGCCGACGCCGAACACGGTGATGCGGGGCTTGAGTTCCCGGATGTCCGGCGCCTGGAGGGAGATGGCCATGGTGTCGAGCCTCTGCTGAACTTCGCTGTCGCTTGGCGCCTCGCGGCGCCGGTTTTCCTGGTGTCGCTCCCCGCCCCTTGCGGGGCGCGGACCGTTAGAAGCTGTCCCTGATCCAGCGGACGACCCGCGGAAGGTATCGGTGGTCCGTGCCGGTCGCGGCGAAGGCGCCGTGACCGCGTGGCTCGAAATATTCGGCGTGGGCGACCTGCGGGTAGACGAGCAGGCCGACCGCCGCCGAGAAGGCCGGACCCTTGGCCGCCTCCGGCAGGCCCCGGATTCCCAGGGGCCGCCCGATGCGGACCTGCCCCTGCATCACCCGCCGGGCCACCTCCGGCAGGCCGACGAGTTGGCTCGCGCCGCCCGTGAGCACCACCCGGCGCCCGGCCTGGGCGGCGAAGCCCGCGTTGCGCAGCCGGTCGCGGACCAGCTCCACCACCTCTTCCACCCGCGGCTTGATGATCCGCACGAGTTGCGAGCGCGGGATGTGGGCCGGGGCGTCGCCCTCCTCCTCGCCGACCCCGTGGACCGCGATCATGTCGCGCTCGTCGGAGGGGGAGGAGATGGCCGAGCCGTAGAGGGTCTTCAGCCGCTCGGCCGCCGCGACGCGGGTCGAGAGCCCCCGGGCGATGTCCATCGTGACGTGGTGGCCGCCCACCGCCACCGCGTCGCAATGGACGAGGTGGCCGCCGGAGAACACGCCGAAGCTGGTCGTGCCGCCGCCCATGTCCACCACGCAGACGCCCATCTCCGCCTCGTCGTCCACGAGGGCCGAGAGGCCGGCGGCGTAGGGGGTGGCGATCACCGCCTCGACGCCGAGATGGCAATGCTCGATCGCCAGCATCACGTTGCGCGCGGCGGCGAGTTCGGTGGTGACGACGTGCAGGTCGACGCCCAGGGCCTCTCCGATCATCCCCGAGGGGTCGATCACCGCGCCCTGCCCGTCCAGGGCGTAGCCGGTGGGAAGGGCGTGGAGCACGGCGCGGCCGGGGCTGACGCCGTGGGCGCTCGCCGTCTCGAGCACGCGCTCCACGTCCGAGCCCGTCACGCTGCCGGAGCGCACGTTCACCCGCGCCTGGAAATGCTGCGAGGCGAGGCGCCCGCCGGACATGTTCACGATGACCGACTGGACCTCGACCTTGGCCATCCGCTCGGCGGCGTGCACCGCCTGGCGGATCGAGCCCTCGGCCGCCTCGAGGTCGACGATGGCGCCGCCCTTCAGGCCGAGGGAGCGCTGGTGGCCGATGCCGATGATCCGCGCGAGGTGGGTCCGTCCGCGCAGGGTCGAGAGCGCCTCGGCGGGCTGAAGCTCCGCGATCAGGCAGACCACCTTGCTCGTGCCGATGTCGAGGACCGAGAGGATCGTCGAACGGCGGGCCGAGAGCGGCTTCAGACGCGGCGTAAGGCCGTGTTGGCTGTGCATGAAACGCTACCGGACGCGAAAGGCGGGACGGAGGGAGAAGGCGGGCGCGAGGCGGGGGCTCATGTGGGCGCCCCCGGCTTCTTCTTGTTCTGTTGCTGCGTCTCGGCGCGGGCGGCGGCGGCTTCTTCGGTGAGGCGCACCACCACCCGGTCGGCCATGCGCAGGTCGACGGCGATGATGTCCTTCTCCAGAAGCCGCTCGTTGCGTTCGAGCCTCACGAGGCGGGCCAGCGCCCCGGCCGGGTCGTCCTCGGGCAGGCGCACGTCGACGCCGTCGAGCTTCAGGGTCCAGCGGCGGCCCGACACATAGGTGCCGGCCTTGATCCGGTCGGCCAGCGGGCCGGCGGCGGACACCAGCGCGAGGTATTCCGGCAGCTTGGCGTTGGCGTTCTCGCCCACCACCAGCGGCAGGCTGGCGTAGCGGTCGTCGCGCATGGCGTCGATCACCGTGCCGTCGGCGGCGATGACGTTGATGACGCCGTCCTTCTGCCACAGGGCGGCGGGCTCCCGCTCGACCTGGGTGATGGCGATGTCGTTCGGGTAGATCTTGCGGACCGAGGCCTGGGCGATCAGCGGCACCCGCAGGAGCCGTTCGCGCGCCTCGTTCACGTCGAGGAAGGGCACGGAGGAGCGCCAGTCGATCCCGGCGGCGGCCAGGACCTCGCGCTCGTACATCCGGGAGATGCCGGTGATCGTCACCCGCTTCACCCCGAAGCCGAGGACGCGGGCCGCCACGTCGAGGGGGCGCCCCTGCTCGATGACGAAGGAATCGTAGCGGCCGCTGGCGACGAAGCCGGCCAGCGACACGGCGGCGAGGGAGACGGAGACGGCGACGACGCCCGCGCCCCGGGGCAGGCGGTCGGCCATGGACTGGCCACCGCGCACCCGCCGCACCGAGAGGGCGCGGGAGGGAAAGCGCGAAGCGAATCGCAGGAGCGGGTTCCCCGCGAACCGCGCAGGGGTGCCCGCCGCCCGGGCAGGACCCGGGGTCAGCGATTCAGGGAAGCGTCCTCCACCATCCATCGGACGAGCTCACCGAAACTCAGGCCCGCATGGGCCGCCATATCCGGCACAAGGCTCGTCTGGGTCATGCCGGGTTGCGTGTTGACCTCCAACACGACCAGCGCGCCGGTTCCCCCCGGCGTGTCGTCGTAGCGAAGGTCGGCACGGCTGACGCCCCGACAGCCCAGCGCTTGATGCGCCGTTAACGCCAACTCTTGGACGCGCTGGTAAACATTTGGTTTAAGTTCTGCCGGGAGGACATGGATCGAACCCCCCGGCGCGTACTTGGCGTCATAATCGTACCACTCGGTGGCGGCCTTCACTTCGATGACGCCGAGGGGCTTGTCGCCCATGACCCCGCAGGTCAGCTCGCGGCCGGCAATGTAAGGTTCCGCAAGGACTTGGTCGCCGAAGCGCCACTCGTCCGAGGCGAGGATCTGGGGCGGATGCGAGCGCCCGTCGCGCACGATGATCACCCCCATGGACGAGCCTTCCGACACGGGCTTGATCACATAAGGCGGAGGCAGGACGTGCTCGCGGGCGGCCTCCATGCGGTTAACGACCCGGCCGCCGGGCACATCGACGCCGGCCGCGCGCATGACGACCTTGGCGCGCTCCTTGTCCATGGCGAGCGCCGAGGCGAGGACGCCGGAATGGGAATAGGGAATCTTCAGGATTTCCAGGAGGCCCTGGATCGTGCCGTCCTCGCCGTCCGGCCCGTGCAGGGCGTTGAAGGCGACGTCCGGCCGGAGCCCGGCGAGCACGGTCGCGACGTCGGGCCCGACATCGATCCGCGTGACTTTGTACCCCTCCCCTTCCAGGGCGTCGGCGCAGGCCTTGCCGGAATTCAGCGAGACCTCGCGCTCGGAGGACGAGCCCCCCATCAGGACGGCGACGTGACGGGTCATGGGGAGGGCTCCGGAGAGAGGGACGGGTTCGGGACGCCGGCTGCCGCCCCGATCATTCCATGAAGGCAGGCATAGACCTCTGCCGCCGTGTCGTGCCGCAGGGCGCCGATGGCCCGCAGGATGCGGGCGGGCTCGATGCAGGCGATCTTCGAGGGCCGGACGACCGACGGGACGGCGAGACCGGCCGCCGGGAGATCGTCGATTTGGACATCCGTGGCGAGCGCGGTGTTCCGCGCGCTGGTGATCATCGCGATCCAGACGAAGCCCGACGCCGCCACCGCCGGACCGGAGACGACCAGGGCCGGGCGCCGCTTCTCGGCCAGCCGGTCGGAATAGGGGAACGGCACGACGACCACCGTGCCGGCCGGAAGGTCGCCGGGGTCAGAGGTCGGCATAGTCTTCGTCATCGATCGGCCCGCCCCATTCGGTGAAGGCGACGAAGGGGTCCTCCCCCTCGGCCGGAGCCTTGTCGATCGTAACCCCCTCCGGCGTGATCACGTAACGGAGCCGGTCGCCGGGGCCGATGGACAGCGTCTCGCGCACCTCGGCCGGCAGCACGGTCTGGCTCTTCACCGAGACCTTCGAATACGCCGTACGGGATGTCTGTGCGGGCATGGCGCTGGACCGTTCGACTTACATCTTACCGACTTACGGTGTTGGCCTCAACACCGATCCGCTTGATCTCCCAGCGCAGCGCGACCCCGCTGGTCTCGCGAACCCGGCGGCGGACCTCCTCGCCGAGGCCCTCGATGTCGGCGGCGGTGGCGCCGCCGCGATTGATCAGGAAGTTGCAGTGCATCTCGCTGACCTGCGCGCCGCCCCGGGTCAGGCCCCGGCAGCCGGCGGCGTCGATGAGTTGCCACGCCTTGCCGCCCTCCGGGTTGGCGAAGGTTGAGCCGCCGGTGCGCTCGCGGATCGGCTGGGCGGCCTCGCGGGCGGCGGTGACGCGCTCCATCTCGGCCTCGATGGCCTCGCGCTCGCCGGGGCGGCCCCGGAACAGGGCTTGGGTGAAGATCACGTCCTCCGGCGCCGCGCAGTGGCGATAGGAAAAGCCCATCTGGCCGTGGTCGAACCGGCGCAGGTTGCCCTGGCGGTCGACGCCCCGCGCCTCCACGAACACGTCGGTGGTCTCGCCACCATGGGCGCCGGCATTCATGCGCAGCGCCCCGCCCACCGAGCCGGGGATGCCGCGATAGAAGGCGAGCCCGTCGAGGCTGGCTTCCGCCGCCGCCTTGGCGAGGCGCATGTCGGGCACGGCGGTGCCGGCGGCGATCGTCTCGCCGTCGATGGTGACGGTGCCGAAGGCCTTGCCGCCGAGGCGCACCGTCACGCCGGGGATGCCGCCGTCGCGCACGATTAGGTTCGAGCCCAGCCCGATCACCGTCACCGGCACGGCGGGGTCGAGGATGGCGAGCAGGGCGGCGAGGTCTTCCTCGTCGGCGGGGGTGAAGAGCACCTCTGCCGGCCCCCCGACGCGGAACCACGTCAGGTCGGCCAAGCTCGCCCCGGCCACCAGCCGGCCCCGAAGGCCGGGCGCGGCGGCGCGGATCGTGTCGTGAAGCGATGTCATATGTGTTCTCCCCCTCTCCCCGCTGACGGGGAGAGGGTTTTGCCGACCTTGTCGTCGGCGAAACGAGGCGGCAGCCGGGGGTGAGGGGTGGTGGCCGGAGGAGTCACGTCCGTCGTGGCCCCCTCACCGTCGCCCTTCGGGCTCGCCTCGCCCCCGACAAGAGGGGCTCGGCCCTCTCCCCGCAGGCGGGGAGAGGGGGGAAGCGCGGCGTATCCGCTCCCGGTGCGAAGGGAGACGAACGTGTTCTCTCCTCTCCCCGCAGGCGGGGAGAGGGTTTTGCCGACCTTGTCGTCGGCGAAACGAGGCGGCAGCCGGGGGTGAGGGGTGGTGGCCGGAGGAGTCACGTCCGTCGTGGCTCCCTCACCGTCGCCCTTCGGGCTCGCCTCGCCCCCGACAAGGGGGGCTCGGCCCTCTCCCCGCAGGCGGGGAGAGGGGGGGAGTGCGGCGAGGATGGTGTCAAGAACTTCGATGGTCTTGCTCATCACTTCGGCGTTCCAGAAGCGGAGCACGCGGTAGCCCTGCGCGCTCAGCCACGCGTCGCGAAGGCGGTCGTGCTCGCTCTCGGCGTGCTGTCCGCCATCGACTTCGACGATCAGCCGTTCCTCCCGGCAACAGAAATCGGCCACGTAGCGGCCGATTCCTTCCTGGCGGACGAACTTGAAACCGGAGAGGCGGCGGTCGCGGAGGCGATACCAGAGGCGGCGCTCCGCTTCCGTCAGCGACACGCGCAGGTGCCGCCGGAATCGCGTGCGTTCGGCCTCGGCCCCGTCCACCCTCACCCCCGCGCGGCCAGCTCGCCCGGCAGGGCGTAGGCCCATTGGGTGATCGTGCCGGCGCCGAGGCACACGACGTAGTCGCCGGATTTGGCGAGGTCCGCCACGATCCCCGCCAGATCCTCCGGCCGCTCCAGGGCGCGGGCGTCCCGATGGCCGCGCGAGCGCAGGCCCGCCACGAGGCTGTCGCGGTCGAAGCCCTCGATGGGCGCCTCTCCCGCCGCGTAGACCGGGGCGACGATCACCGTGTCGGCATCGTTGAAGCAGGTGCAGAAATCGTCGAACAGCGATTGGAGCCGCGTGTAGCGGTGCGGCTGCACCACCGCGATCACCCCGTGATCCGTCGAGGCGCGGGCCGCCTTCAGCACCGCCTTGATCTCCACCGGATGGTGCCCGTAATCGTCGAAGATCGCCGCGCCGTTCCACTCGCCCGTGCGGGTGAAGCGCCGCTTCACGCCGCCGAAGCCGGCGAGCGCGTTGCGGATCGCGTCGGGCTTCACGCCGAGCTCGTGGGCCACCGCCAGCGCCGCCGTGGCGTTGAGCGCATTGTGCTTGCCCGGCATCGGAAGGACGAGGTCCTCCATCTCCATCCGGTAGCCGGGGCGACGGTCGCGGATCATCACCCGGAACTTGCTCTGGCCGCCGCGCAGGTCGACGTCGATCAGGCGCACATCCGCCTGCGGGTTCTCGCCGTAGGTGATGATCCGCCGGTCCTCGATATGGCCGACGAGGTCCTGCACCACCGGATGGTCGATGCACATCACCGCGAAGCCGTAGAACGGGATGTTGTCGATGAAGCGCCGGAACGCGTCCTTGATCGCGTCGAACGAGCCGAAATGGTCCAGATGCTCGGGGTCGATGTTGGTGACGATGGCGACATCGGCCGGCAGCTTGAGGAAGGTGCCGTCCGATTCGTCGGCCTCCACCACCATCCAGTCGCCCGCGCCCATGCGGGCGTTGGTGCCGTAGGCGTTGATGATGCCGCCGTTGATGACGGTCGGGTCGAGGTTGCCGGCATCGAGGAGGGTCGCCACCAGGGAGGTGGTGGTGGTCTTGCCGTGGGTGCCGGCCACCGCGACGCAGGACTTGAACCGCATCAGCTCGGCCAGCATCTCGGCGCGGCGCACCACCGGCAGGCGGGCCTCGCGGGCGGCTTCGAGCTCGGGGTTGTCGCGGCGGATCGCCGTCGAGACGACGACGAGCCCGGCCTCGGCGACGTTGGCCGCGTCATGCCCCACGAAGGTGCGCATGCCCTTGGCCGCGAGGCGGCGGACGTTGGCGTTGTCCGAGGCGTCCGAGCCCTGAACCGTGTAGCCGAGGTTGTGCATCACCTCGGCGATGCCGGACATGCCGATGCCGCCGATGCCGATGAAGTGGATGGGGCCGAGTTTTTCGGGCAGCTTCATGGGTGTCAGACCTGTGCGGGACCGGGCGCAACGGCGCGGCGATCAGGGATGGGCCGCCGTCTCGACGACGACCTCGGCCAGCCGCTCGGCGGCGTCGTGAATGCCTGCGCTTCTCGCCGCATCGGCGGCCCGGGTCAATTTCGCCGGGTTCTCGCACATCTCCACGAGGTCGGCGGCGAGCCGGTCGGGGGTGAAGGCGGTCTGCTTCAGGACCAGGGCCGCGCCGATCGCCTCCAGGGTCGCGGCGTTGGCCGCCTGATCCTGATCGAGGGCGCCCGGCAGCGGCACCAGCACCGAGGGACGGCCGATGGCGGCGAGTTCCGAGACGGTCGAGGCGCCGGAGCGCGAGACCACGAGGTGGCTCGCCGCCATCCGGGCCGGCAGGTCCTTGAAGAACGGGGCCGCCTCCAGGCCGGCGAGGCCCATGGCGAGGTAGCGGTTCTGCACCGCCGTCAGGTCCTCGGGCCGCACCTGCTGTGTGACGTGCAGGCGCGCCCGCAGGCCGGCGGGCAGGCGCTCCAGGGCCGGCGGGACGATCTCGCCCATGATCCGCGCGCCCTGGCTGCCGCCGAACACGAGGAGCCGCAGCACGTCCCCCTCCCCGAAGGCGGGGTAGGGAAGGCGCGCCGCCTCGATCACCGCCGGCCGCAGGGGGTTGCCGGTGTGGACGCGCCGGGCGGTCGCCTTGTCCGGGATGCCCCGGACCTCGCGGAAGCCGGTGGCGATGGTCCGCGCGCCCCGCGCCAGGAAGCCGTTGGCCCGGCCCATCACCGCGTTCTGCTCGTGCAGGAGGGTGGGCACACGTAGAAGTTGAGCGGCCAGGACGGGCGGCACGGTCGGATAGCCGCCGAAGCCGACGACCGCCGCCGGGTTGATCCGGCGGATCGCCTTGGCGGCGTCGCCGAATCCCCGCCCCAGGGTGACGACGGCCGCCGCGCGCTTCAGCATGTTGCGGCCCGACGGCGTCGCGGAGCGGATGGTGACGATCTCCGAGGCCGGGAAGCCGGTGGCGATGGAATCGACCCGCGCGTCCGTGGCGAGCACGACGCGCACGCCCCGTGCCCGGAGGGCGTGGGCGAGGCTTTCGGCCGGGAAGAGATGGCCGCCGGTCCCGCCCGCGCAGAGCAGGATGGTGGGGGTCAGGACGGTCATTGCTTCACCCCGGCGACGGCCGAGGGGGCCGTGCCCGGCGGCTTCTGGCTGAGCATCACCGTGCGCGGGCGCTTGCGGGTGAGGGCCACGAGGAAGCCGGTGCCGAGCGCCAGCGAGAACATCGACGAGCCGCCGAAGGAGACGAAGGGGAGCGTCATGCCCTTGGCCGGCATGAGTTGGGTGTTCACCGCCATGTTGATGCACGCCTGCAAGCCGAACAGGGTTGCGAGGCCCGTGATCGCCAGCCGCGAGAACGTGTCGTCCGTGCGCCGGGCGAGCTTGAGGCCGCGCAGCACGATGTAGGCGAACAGGGCCACGAGGCACAGGCAGATGATGACGCCGAATTCCTCGCCGATCACCGAGAACAGGAAGTCGGTATGGGCGTCGGGCAGGTGGCGCTTGGCGACGCCCTCCCCCGGGCCGGTGCCGAACCAGCTTCCCGAGCGGAAGGATTCGCGCGACCAGAATTCCTGGAAGCCGCCGCCCGCGCCGTCGTCGCCCCGGTCGAGGAACTTGTTGAAGCGCTCGCGGACGTGGTGGAAGAACGTGTAGGCGGCGAAGACGCCGGCGAGGCCGAAGACGCCGAGCGCGGCGACCCAGATCAGGTGCAGGCCCGCTACGAAGAGCAGCGCCGACCACGTCATGGTGATGAGCATGGTCTGGCCGAAATCCGGCTGCAGCAGCAGCGGGACGATGGTGACGGGCAGGATCAGCAGGCCGAGCACGCCGCCCGGCATGTCCCGCCGCTGGGCGCCCTCGGAGAAGGCCCAGGCGGCCACCACCACGAAGGCGGGCTTCACGAACTCGGAGGGCTGGAGGCCGAGGGAGCCGAACTGGATCCAGCGATGCGCGCCCTTGATCTCCGGCCCGACCTTCACGGCGAGCAGGCAGAGCGCGACCCCCGAGAGCCAGGTGAACAGGGCGAGCCGCCGGATGCCGCGCAGGCTCAGGAACGACACCGCGCAGATGATCAGCACTGTGGGCGCGAGATACATCGCCTGACGGTTCAGGAAGTAGAAGGTCGGCAGCCCGATGCGCTCGGCGACCGGCGGCCCACCGCCCATCAGGAAGACCAGCCCGGCCACCATCAGGGCGACGAGCGCCGCGAGGAGGCCGCGATCGACCGTCCACCACCAATCCGTCAGGGGGGTGCGTTCCGCGCGCGACATCATGCCGGACAACCACTCCAGGCCGCGCGGAAGCCGATCCGCGCGGGTCGGGCCGGATCCTGTGCAGGAATGGTAAACGGAGGCTTATGGTCCTTCGCGCTCAGCCCAGCCAGCCGTTCGGTTACGGGCATTTGCATCGCGTCCGCGAAGGATGCGCACGACCAATATACTCTATGTTAAGCCGGAGAATGCAACTTAAAGGTGTAATACTTTCCAGCGGTCTCGAACGCCACGCGTTCGACCCGTAGAGCGTGAGTCGATCCGTCATGTTCGCCAGCCTGAACACCCGAGAGTCCCGTGCCAAGCTCTCGGCCCTCGACCGCGTTCAGGGGATCATCGAATTCGACCTCACGGGGCGGATCCTCGCGGCGAACGCGAACTTCCTCGATGCCGTCGGCTACACGCTCCCGGAGATCGTCGGCCAGCATCACAGCCTGTTCATGGACCCGGCCGAGCGGGACTCGGACGCCTACCGGGCGTTCTGGGAGCGCCTGCGCGCCGGGGCCTTCGAATCCGGGCAATTCCGGCGGGTCGGGCGCGGCGGCCGGGCGATCTGGATCCAGGCGTCCTACAACCCGATCCTCGATTCCGGCGGCAAGCCCTACAAGGTGGTGAAGTTCGCCACCGACATCACGCAGCAGCGCACCGAGGAGGCCGACCGTGCCGGCCAGATCGCAGCGATCAACAAGGTCCAGGCCGTCATCACCTTCGACCTCGACGGGGCCGTGCTCGATGCGAACGACAACTTCCTGACGGTGATGGGCTATACCCGCGACGAGGTCGTCGGGCGGCATCACAGCCTGTTCGTCGAGCCGGGCTACCGGGAGAGCGAGACCTACCGGGCGTTCTGGGTCGCCCTGCGCAACGGGACCTATCAGGCGGCGCAGTTCCGCCGCATCGGCAAGGGCGGGCGCGAGGTCTGGATCCAGGCGTCCTACAACCCGATCCTCGATGCCAGCGGCAAGCCCTACAAGGTGGTGAAGTTCGCCACCGACATCACGGATCAGGTCCGGCTGCTCGCCGACCTGCGCCTGCTGATCGACCGGAATTTCGGCGAGATCGAGCAGGCGGTCACGCACTCGTCCAAGGCCGCGACCCTCGCCTCGGCGGCGGCGGATTCGACCTCCGGCAACGTCCAGACCGTGGCGGCGGCGGCCGAGGAGCTGGCGGCCTCCGTGGCGGAGATGTCCCAGAGCATCGTGCGCTCGCAGGGGGCCACCGACACCGCCTATGCCTGCGTCCAGGATGCCGACGCCCACACGAAACGCCTCGCCGACACGGCGACCGCGATGTCCGGCATCGTCAGCCTGATCCAGAACATCGCGGGCCAGATCAACCTCCTGGCGCTGAACGCGACCATCGAGGCCGCCCGCGCGGGCGAGGCCGGGCGCGGCTTCGCGGTGGTCGCCTCCGAGGTGAAGGCCCTGGCCGATCAGGCCGCCCGCGCCACGGGGCAGATCAACAGCGAGATCGCCAGCGTGCAGCGGGTCTCGCAGGAGGTGGTCGGGGCCCTCGGCTCGATCGGCGCGTCGGTCTCGATCATGCGCGAGACCGTGGTGGCCACCGCCGCCGCCATCGAGGAGCAGAGCGCCGTGACCCGCGACCTCGCCGAGAACATGCAGAGCGCCGCCGGCGCCGTCACCGACATCACCGGCAATATCGGCGCCATCGGCGCCGCCGTCGCCCAGGTCCGGCAAGCGGTCGGCACCACCCGCGAGGCGGCGCGGGTGCTGGCGCGCTAGAGAAGCCCCCGGACCAGCTCGCGGAACCGGTCGCCCCGGATCTCGAAGTTGCGGAACTGGTCGTAGGAGGCGCAGGCCGGGGAGAGCAGCACCACCGGCTCCGGCGCGCCGGAGGCGGCGGCGTTCTCCGCCGCCTTCTCCACCGCCACGTCGAGGGTGCCGCAGCGGGTGTAGGGCACGGCGCCTTCCAGCGTCGCCGCGAAGGCGTCGGAGGCGGCGCCGATCAGGTAGGCATGGGCCACCCGCTCGAAATACGGGACCAGGGGGAAGATGCCCCCGTCCTTGGCCTTGCCGCCGAGGATCCAGTGGATGTCGCGGAAGGCGGTGAGCGCCTTCTCGGTCGAATCCGCGTTGGTCGCCTTCGAGTCGTTCACGAACAGCACGTGCCCCCGGCGGCCGACCTCCTCCATCCGGTGGGGCAGGCCGGGGAAGGAGGTGAGGCCGGCGCGGATCTGCTCCGGCGCGACGCCGAGCGCCTGGGCGACGGCGACGGCGACCGCCGCGTTCTGCCAGTTATGGGCGCCGCGCAGGGAGCCGATGCCGTTCACGTCGGCCAGATCCTCGCCCGAGGCGTCGCGGACATGGCCCTCGGCGACGCAGAGCCCGTCGCCCTGCGCCGCGCCGGCCCCGACATGGACCCGCACCAGCCGCTCGCCCCGCCGGTCGGCGATGGCCCGGCTCGGCGCGTCGTCGATGCCGACGACGGCGAGGTCCGCGCCCCGGATCAGCCGCTCCTTGATGGCGGCGTATTGCTCCATCGTGCCGTGGCGGTCGAGATGGTCCGGGGTGATGTTCATCAGCACGCCGACGCTCGGGTCGAGGGAGGGCGTCAGGTCGATCTGGAACGAGGACATCTCGATCACGTGGACGCGGGCGGCATCCGGCGGGGCGAGGGAGAGGATCGCGGTGCCGATGTTGCCGCCCATCTGCACGTCGCGGCCCGCCTGGCCCAGGACGTGGGCGATGAGCGCCGTGGTGGTCGACTTGCCGTTGGTGCCGGTGATCGCCACGAAGGGCGCGCCCGGGGCGACGGCCCGGCGCTCGCGGCAGAACAATTCGATGTCGCCGACGATCTCGACGCCGGCCCCTTGCGCGAGCCGCACGCTCCAATGGGGCTCGGGATGGGTGAGGGGCACGCCCGGCGCGAGGACCAGGGCGGCGAAGCCCGACCAGTCCTGCTCGCGCAGGTCGGCGGTGGGGATCCCCTCCCCTTGCGCCTTGGCGACGCCCTCCGCGCCGTCGTCCCAGGCCAGGATCTCGGCTCCGCCCGCGATCAGCGCGCGGGCCGTGGCGAGCCCCGAGCCGCCGAGGCCGAACAGGGCGACTCGTCGGCCGGCGAAAGTGGTGACGGGGGTCATGCGAGACTCGTAACGAGGGATACCGGCACGACACGGCCGTTCCCCGTTCCCCGGTGTCAGGCCGGGAAAGGCCGTGTCTCGAAGGACTTGTACCACGCCTGCGGTGGAAATGCCCTCAGCGCAGCTTGAGCGTGGCGAGGCCCGCCATGGCCAGGATCACGGCGATGATCCAGAAGCGGATCACGACCTGCGGCTCCTTCCAGCCCTTCTGCTCGAAATGGTGGTGGATCGGCGCCATGCGGAAGACCCGCTTGCCCGTGAGCTTGAACGAGGCGACCTGGATGATGACCGACATCATCTCCAAGACGAACAGGCCGCCGACCACCGCCAGCACGATCTCGTGCTTGGTGGCGACCGCGATGGTGCCGAGCAGGCCGCCGAGCGCCAGCGAGCCGGTGTCGCCCATGAAGATCTGCGCGGGCGGCGCATTGAACCACAGGAAGCCGAGGCCCGCCCCGACCACCGCGCCGCAGACCACGGCGAGTTCGCCCGTGTCGCGGACGTAGTTCACCTGCAGGTAGCTCGCGGTGAAGGAGTTGCCGACGAGGTAGGCGATGACGCCGAACGTGGCGCAGGCGATCATCACCGGCACGATGGCGAGGCCGTCGAGCCCGTCGGTCATGTTCACCGCGTTGCCCGAGCCGACGATCACGAAGGCGCCGAAGATCGGATAGAGCAGGCCGAGGTTGAGGAGCGCGTCCTTGAGGACGGGGAAGGCGAGCTGGTTCTGCAGCGTGAGCGGCGAATAGGCCGCGATCGTCACGCAGGCGGCCACGGCGATCAGCCCTTCGAGACCCAGCCGGAACTTGCCGGAGAAGCCCTTGTGCGACTGCTTCGTGACCTTGAGGTAGTCGTCGTAGAAGCCGATCGCCCCGAAGCCGAGGGTCACGGTGAGGGTGATCCAGACGTAGTGGTTGCGCGGGTTCGTCCAGAGCAGCACCGCCACGATGAACCCGGCCAGGATCATCAGCCCGCCCATGGTCGGCGTGCCGCGCTTGGTAAGCAGGTGGGTCTGCGGCCCGTCCTCGCGGATCGGCTGGCCCTTGCCCTGGCGCAGGCGCAGCAGGGAAATGATCCAGGGCCCGAACCAGAACACGAACAGGCCGGCGGTGAACATCGCGCCGCCGGCGCGGAAGGTGATGTAGCGGAAGACGTTGAGCGGCGTGAAGGTGCTGCTCAGGTCCGAGAGAAGGTAAAGCATCCGGGCGCGGGGCCCCTCTGTTCAGGCGGGGAGGCGGCAGGGCCGCTCAGGGAAGGGCGACGACCGGGTCGCGGCGCGTGTGCGGCGCGGCGTAACGGCCTTTGAGCGCCTCGACAATCCGGCCCATGCGGCTGCCGTTGGAGCCCTTGACCATCACGGCGTCGCCGGGGCGCAGGGTCCGGGTGAGGGGCTCGATCAGGTCGGCGGCGGTCGCGGCCACCGCGCCGCGCCGGCTCACGGGCAGGGCCTCGTAGAGGTTGCGGGTGAGCGGCCCGGCCGCGAAGACGAGGTCGATCCCGGCCGCCTCGACGGAGGCGGCGAGGCCGCGATGCAGGTCGGGGCTGGTCGGGCCGAGTTCCAGCATGTCGCCGAGCACGGCGATGCGCCGGCCGCGGGGGCCGGTCTCGATGCCGCTGAGGGTGGCCAGCGCCGCGCGGACGGCGGCGGGGTTGGCGTTGTAGCTCTCGTCGATGAGCCACGCGGTGCCGTTCTCCATCTCCAGCGCCGTGCGCTCGCCCCGGCCGGCGGGCGGCGCGAGGGCGGCGAGGGACAGGGCGGCGGCGGCGAGGTCGGCGCCGAGCGAATGGACCACCGCCATCACGCCCAGCGAATTGAGCGCCGTGTGGCGGCCCGCCGTGCCGAGCTTGTAGGTGACGGGCTGCCCCATCACGCTGGCATCGACCACCGACAGGTCGGGGCGGAGCACGATCCGGTTGGCGCGGACATCGGCCTGCGGATGCTCGCCGAAGCTGACGATCCGCCCGGCCCGCGAGGCCATGGCATGGGCGGCGAGGCGCTCGTAATGGGGGTTGTCGCGGTTGATCACCGCCACCCCGCCGGGCTCCAGGCCGGCGAAGATCTCGCCCTTCGCGTCGGCGATGGCCGAGACCGAGGGGAAGTGCTCGACATGCACCGGCTCCACGGTGACGACGAGCGCCACCTGCGGCCGGACCATGCCGGTCAGCGGCAGGATCTCGTGGGCGTGGTTCATGCCGATCTCGAAGACGCCGAACCGCGCCTCCTCCGGCATCCGCGCCAGGGTCAGGGGCACGCCCCAGTGGTTGTTGTAGGAGGCCGCCGAGGCGTGCGTCGCCCCCTGCCCCGAGAGGACGTGGCGCAGGGCCTCCTTGGTGCCGGTCTTGCCGACCGAGCCCGTGACGGCGACGACCTGCGCCTCGCTGCGGGCGCGGGCGGCGCGGCCGATCCGCTCCATGGCGGTGAGAACCGGGTCGGCGCCCTCCCCCGCCACGGCGAGGACCGGGCCCTCGCACGCGGCCGCGCGGCCCTCGGCGACCACGGCGGCCCCGGCGCCCTTGCCGAGCGCCTGGGCGACGAAATCGTGCCCGTCCCGCGCCTCGCCCCGGATGGCGAAGAACAGGTCGCCGGGCTGAAGGGTCCGGGTGTCGATGGAGGCGCCCGACACGGGCCGGCGCTCGCCGATCCAGCGGCCGCCCGTGGCCGCTTCGAGGGCGTCCGGGGTCCAGAGTGCGGTCAAGGTCAGCCCCCCAGAAGCGTGGCGATCGCGGCGCGCAGGACCTCGTGGTCCGAGAACGGGAGCACCCGATCTCCCACGATCTGGCCGGTTTCGTGACCCTTGCCGGCCACGACCAGCACATCGCCCTTTCCGAGACGGCCGACCGCGCTGCGGATCGCCTCCTCGCGGTCGCCGATCTCCTCGGCGCCGGGGGCCGCATCGAGGATCGCCCGGCGAATTGCCGCCGGCTCCTCGGTGCGGGGGTTGTCGTCGGTGACGATCACGTGGTCCGCGAGGCGGGCGGCGATGGCGCCCATGAGCGGGCGCTTGCCCCGGTCGCGGTCGCCGCCGCAGCCGAAAACCACCACGAGCCGGCCCGAGGCGAAGGGGCGCAAGGCGGTGAGCACCTGCTCCAGCGCCTCCGGCTTGTGGGCGTAATCCACGAGGCAGAGTCCGCCCCGCGCCTCGCCGATCCGCTCCATGCGGCCCGGCACCCCGGTCAGGTGGTCGAGGGCGGCGAAGACCCCGTCCGGGTCGGCCGCGCCGGCCGGCGCCGCCAGGGCGAGGCCCGCCGCGACCAGGGCGTTCTCGACCTGGAAGCCCCCCACCAGGGGCAGCCGCAATTCGCGCGAGCGGCCCCCGGCCTCGACGGTGAGCGCCTGGGCGAAACCCTCCGTCCGCGCGGCGACGAGGCGGATGTCGCGCCCCGCCCGTCCGGTGGTGAAGACCGGCCGCCGGTTGGCTTCCGCCGTGGCGATCACCCGGTCGGAGAAGGCCCCGTCCGCGTTCACGACCGCCGGACACCCGGCGGGAAGCAAATCGGTGAAAAGCCGCATCTTGGCCGCGAGATAGTCTTCGATGCTCACGTGGTAGTCGAGATGGTCGCGGCCGAGATTGGTGAAGCCCGCCGCCGTGAGGCGCACGCCGTCGAGGCGGCGCTGCTCGATCCCGTGGGACGAGGCCTCCATGGCGAGTTCGGTGATGCCCTCGTCCGCGAGGCGGGCCAGGGTCTCGTGCAGGGTGACGGGATCGGGGGTGGTGAGGGAGCCGTATTGCGCGCCCCGGTTGGTGACGATGCCGACCGTGCCGAGGCTCGCCGACTCGCGGCCCATCCGTGACAGGATCTGGCGGACGAAGTCGGCCACCGAACTCTTGCCGGCGGTGCCGGTGACGGCGAGCACCGTCTCGGGCTGGCGCCCGGCGAGGCGGGCGGCGGCGAGCGCCAGCGCCCGGCGGGCCTCGGGGACGCCGATCCAGGCGGTCGTTTGCGGCAGGTCGGCGGGGCGCTCGCCCTCCCCCGCGACGGCCAGCGCCCCGGCTTCCGCCGCCTTGGCGGCGAAGAGGCGCCCGTCGGCCTTGGTGCCCGGTACCGCGACGAACACGCCGCCCGGCACGACGCGCCGGCTGTCGGCGGTCAGCCCGGCGACGGGCCGGTCCGCTTCGGGCCCGGCGGCGTCCGGGAAGAGGTCGCCGAGGCGGGTCACGGGCCGCCCAACTGGTTGACGTGGTAGGCGTTCAACTTGACCATCTGCGGGAAGGGCCTCACCGGCGCCTCGAACTGCGGCGGCAGCCCGAGAATCGGCGCGACGCGCTCGATGACTTTGCCGGTGACGACGCCGGAGTTCCAGGCGGCGGTGGCGTAGCCGCCGGATTCCGGCAGGCCTTGCGGCTCGTCCATGATGGTGACGAAGAGGTATTTCGGGTCGTTCATCGGCGCGGCCGCCATGAAGGTCGTGAACAGGCGGTTCTTGTTGTAGCGCCCGCCGATCACCTTCTCGGCCGTGCCGGTCTTGCCGCCGACGAAGTAGAGCGGCACCGACGCCTTCTTGGCCGAGCCCTCGGCGGCGTTGAGGCGCATGATGTAGCGCATCGCCTCGGAGGTCTGGGGCGAGAGCACGGGGGTCGAGCGCGCCTTCACCGAATCCGGGTCGGACTTCAGGAAGGTCGGGGTGATGAGCTTGCCGCCGTTGACGATGGCGCCCACCGCCATCGCCGCCTGGAGGGGCGCCACCGCGATGCCGTGGCCGAAGGCGATGGTGATGGTGTTGATCTCGCTCCAGCGCGAGGGGACGATCGGCGCCGCGCTCTCGGGCAGTTCGGTGCGCAGCCGGTCGGTGAGGCCCATCCTCTTGAGGAAGGCCTTGTGTCCGGGCACGCCGACGCCGAGCGCCATCTTGGCCGAGCCGATGTTCGACGAGTGCGTGAACACCTCCGGCATCGTGATGACGCGGTTGGTGCCGTGGTACTCGTGGATCTTCTGCCGGCCCCAGTTGAGCACGCCGCCCCGGGTGTCGAACGTCGAGTTGACGTTGTACTTGCCGGAATCGAGCGCCATCGCCAGCGTCATCGCCTTGAAGGTCGAGCCCATCTCGTAGACGCCGACATTCATGCGGTTGATCCGGTCGGGCGCCAGGGCGTCCTTCGGGTCGTTCGGGTCGAAATCGGGCATGGAGACCAGCGCGACGACCTCACCGGTCTTCACGTCGAGGATCATCGCCGCGCCGGCCTTGGCCTTGAAGTGCTCGATGCCCTTGGCCAACTCGTCGCGTACGGCGAACTGGGCGCGCAGGTCGAGGGAGAGCTGGATCGGCTTGAGGTCCGCCTGCTTGCTGACGAGGCCGAAGCTGTTCAGCGCCTGGAGGCCGGTGGAGTCGATGTACTTCTCCATGCCGGCGATGCCGACGCCGTCGAGGTTCGTCGCGCCCAGGATGTGGGCGGCGGCGGTGCCGTTCGGGTAGACGCGCTTGTGGTCCGGCAGGAAGCCGATGCCGGGAATGCCGAGGCGGTGCACCTCGGCCTGCTGCTTCGGCGTGAGTTCGCGCTTCACCCACACGAAGCCAGCGCCCTTGCGGTCCTTGCGGGAGGAGAGCTTGGCGCGCAGTTCCGAGGCGTTGAGCGAGGGCAGGACGGCGGTGAGCAGTTCGACCGCCTCGTCCTTGTCGTAGATGTTGCCGGGCTCGGCGAAGACCGAGACCGTGCGGATGTCGGTGGCCAGGATCTCGCCGTTGCGGTCTACGATGTCGGGGCGGAAGGCGGTCGAGGAACTGGCCGCCGCCCGGTGCTCCTGGCTGGGCGGCTCGCCGAAGATCGCCATGGTGAGGAGGCGCACGGAGATCGCCCCGAACACGCCGAGGAAGACGAGCCCGACCAGCGCCACGCGGACATGCGAGCGTTCGATGGCGAGGCGGAACATGCTGCGGACGAGGCGGCGCATGCGCACCCGGCGCGGGTCGCGCGGGGCCATGACCTCCTCCACCGCCTGCATCAGGCGGGCGGCGTCCTGCTCCGCCACCTGCGGCTCCGGCTGGGCTGCGGCCGCGGCCGCAGCGGCCTGTTCCTCCGGCGTGCCGAAGACCGGCTCCCGGCGCTCCGAATGATCCTGCGCGTCGGACACGAAACTACCTCGCGGCGGTCGGGGTACGGGTCGTCGTCACGGTGCGGCTGATCGCACCCGTCGTGCGCGGCTCGGGCGTGCCCTTCTCCTTGGGCGTCGCCGTCGCCGCCAGAAGGCGGCCGATCTCGTCGCCGCGCTCGGGCCGGGCGGGAAGGTCCGCGATCCGGCCGAGATGGCTGATGCCGATCGGCTCCAGGGCGAGGTGCTTTTCCACCGCCGCCTGGAGGCGGTCCGGCCGGGTCAGCAACTGCCACTCCGCCCGCAGGACGGCGATGGCCTGCCGCTCCTTGTGCAGGGCGGTCTGGACCTTGGAGACCTGACCCGCCTGATAGAGCGTGTCGTACTTGATCGAGTAGGCATAGACCGCCGAGGCGACGAGCCCGGCAATCGCCAGCAGGTTGAGCAGGCGGATCATCGGCGGGCGCCTCCGCGGCGGTGTTCGGGCAGGCTCGCCAGGGTCTCGATGGCGCTGAGCGGCGGCGGGACGGGGGCGTCGGTGCGCGCGACGGCGCGCAGCTTCGCCGAGCGGGCGCGCGGGTTACGCGCCAGTTCCGCCTCGCCCGGCAGGACGGGACCCTTGGTGACGAGGCTCAGGCTGCGCGGCTCCGGGGCGCCCTGGCTCGGCAGGTGCCGGGAGCCCTGGGCCGCCCGGCCGCTCCGCGCGGCGAAGAACTGCTTGACGATCCGGTCTTCCAGCGAATGGAACGTCACGACGGCGAGCCGCCCCCCCGGCGCCAGCACCCGCTCGGCCGCATGCAGCGCCCGGACGAGTTCGCCGAGTTCGTCGTTCACCGCGATGCGCAGACCCTGGAAGGTCCGCGTCGCCGGGTGGATGTGGCTGCCGGGCTCGACCCGCACCACGCCCGCCACGATCTCCGCGAGTTGCGCCGTGGTCTCGATCCGCCCGCGCCGACGCTCCTCGTGGATCGCCCGCGCCACCGCCCGCGACCGGCGCTCCTCGCCGTAATGGTAGATGATGTCGGCGAGTTCGGTCTCGTCAGCCTCGTTGACGATGTCGGCCGCGCTCGGCCCCTCGGCGCCCATGCGCATGTCGAGGGGGCCGTCGTGGCGGAAGGAGAAGCCGCGCTCCGGCGTGTCGAGCTGCATCGACGAGACGCCGATATCGAGCACCACGCCGTGCACCGCGCCCTCCCCCGCCGTGGCGGCGAGGCTGTCGAGGTCGCCGAAGCGGCCCGGCACCAGGGCGAGCCGGCCCTTGGCCTCCGCCACGAGGGCCTGACCGCCCGCGATGGCGCGCGGATCGCGGTCGATGGCCAGGACATGCAGGGCCGGGTCGGCGGCGAGGAGGGCCCGCGTGTAGCCCCCCGCGCCGAAGGTGCCGTCGATGATCACCCCCTCGCCCGCCGGGTTCAGGGCCGCGATCACCTCATCGAGGAGCACGGGGACATGGGGGGCACCGGACGCCGGGGCGGCGGTGCGAATCGGCTGGGCCCTCATGCGCGCCGTCCCGGGATTGACGGGCCGGCGGGAGGGGAAGCGGGAAGACGTGCGTGCACTCTTATCTCGCCCTGGTCCGGACCGCGCGGAGGCGGCTCGCGTGACGGGAGCGGCGACGGAGGCACTGGGCGCGAGCACCCGCGAACGGACGAGCCCTGCGGGTCCGCAGGTAACGCCCGGCGAGCCGATAGTCGCCGCTGACGGGAGGGTGCCGGGTATCATGGGCCTCGGAAGGTCGTCAACGCGCGCCGGGCGCGTGCGCCACTCCCTCGATCTAGAACCGGGCAAGGTTAACCGATGGTGTGTTTTTCGGCAGTTTCCCGCGCCGCCGCGCGGGCCGGGATTCGGCCAACGCGCTGAGGGTGTTCGGCTTTTGGGAATGGAGCGGATCAGCCGGCCTGTAAGCCGGGTTCTGTAGGGCCAGAAGGCTCGCGCCTTCCAACGTGGCAGCCATTCCTCTGGGACGGTCGTTGCCGACCGCCTCGAGCAACCAACCCGGGCGACTGGCCTGGAGAGCGGGCCTGCCCCCCTTTCGGGGGACGCGCCGCCCCTATTCGGTTTTGCTCCCGGTGGGGTTTGCCGTGCCGTCCGCGTTGCCGCGTCCGCGGTGCGCTCTTACCGCACCCTTTCACCCTGACCCCGGACGGATCCGGGGCGGTCTGCTCTCTGTGGCACTGTCCCTGGGGTCGCCCCCGCCGGACGTTATCCGGCACCGTCTCTCCATGGAGCCCGGACTTTCCTCCCCGGGCGAACCCGGAGCGGCTGCCCGGCCGGCTGATCCGGGGGCGACATGGGCCCTCGCCGCCCCTGCGGTCAAGGGCTCGCGGGGCTCACCAGGTGCCGGTGTTCTCCATGGAGGTCCACGGCTCCTGCGGCTCCTTGGCGTCGCCCTTCTGCAGGATCTCGATGGAGATGCCGTCCGGCGACTTCACGAAGGCCATGCGCCCGTCGCGCGGCGGCCGGTTGATGGTGACGCCCGCGTCCTTCAGCTTCGCGCAGAAGGCGTAGATGTCATCGACCTGATAGGCGAGGTGCCCGAAGTTGCGCCCGCCGGAATAGGTCTCGGGATCCCAGTTGTAGGTCAGCTCCACGAGGGGGGACTTGCTCTCCCGCGCCTTCTCGACGTCTCCGGGAGCGGCCAGGAACACGAGGGTGAACCGGCCCTTCTCGTTGTCGATCCGGCGGACCTCCTGAAGGCCGAACGTGCCGACATAGAAGGCGAGCGCCCGGTCGAGATCGGCGACGCGCACCATCGTGTGCAGGTATTCCATGAGACGATCCTATTGTAGTAACAGCGTAATTTTGAAATTCTGTCAAGAAGCTGCAAAGCCCACCTCAGCATGCCAAGGCTCTGGGTAAGCGTGGGACAATCGCACTACTTAGCGCTTGTCGATGTGAAAGGTAGGCTGATTCGGCATAGTCAGGCGCGAGCTTATTACCTCCAGCAATGTCGCTGAATTTGACGGTTTGACGCGTCTAAGGCGTCGAGGGAACAGCCGGCCGACCGGGTAACCCTTTGATATGAAGACGATCTCTTCGAGAGCTACGGCGTCGGAAGGATTGGGATGTTTCAGAGCAGTATCGTTGATATGCCCGCATCCCGCTCCGTCCGAGCGCACTTAAATGCGCCTCGATTTGGTGCACGGAGTGACTGAGATTGGTCGTAAGCGGCGTGGCTGGTTTGGAGCAGGGCCGCCGGAAGAGCGGACGAGCTCCTACCGACCCAACCCAGGCGCTCGGACCGTCGTCGGCACTCCTCCGAAGCAGCCATTCGTCAGCCCTCTGATAACTACGGCTCAGGGTGGATTTTGGCCTGATCCGCCCCCACTGAAGTGGTCCGCCCTTTGGTATGGCTTTGAGCCTGGAGGATGGACGACACGGCCAAGCATCCGAAGCCCGAGGAGATCGTCGCCAAGCTACGGCAGGCGGAGGTGCTGATCTCGCAGGGCCAGAGCGTCTCCGACGCGATCCGCGCCATCGGCGTGAGTTCAGTGACGTACTACCGGTGGCGGCGTGAGTTTGGCGGCCTGAAGAGCGATCAGGGGCGCCGGATGAAGGATCTGGAGACTGAGAACCAGCGGCTGCGCAAGGCGATCGCCGACCTCACGCTCGACAAGCTGATCCTGCAGGAGGCATCCCGGGGAAACTTCTGAGTCCTGCGCGCCGACGCGCCTATGTCAAGCACATCATCGACGTCCTTCACGTCTCCGAGCGTCGCGCCTGTCGGGCGCTCGGACAGCATCCCTCATCCTGAGCCTGTCGAAGGATTGACACAGCGCAAGGTCCCGCGGGGCCGTGATGACGAAGAAGCACTGACGGCCGACCTCGTGGCGTTGGGCGAACGGTATGGACGCTATGGCTACCGCAAGATCAGCGCGCTGCTGAAGGCGGCCGGGTGGCTCGTCAACGACAAGCGCGTCGAACGGATCTGGCGACGTGAAGGCCTGAAGGTCCCGGTCAAGCAGCCCAAGCGGGGGCGGATCTGGGACAACGACGGCTCCTGCCTCCGTCTTCGCCTGGAACACCGCAACCACGTCTGGTCGTATGACACCATCGAGGCCCGCACGCATGACGGACGCAAGTTCCGGATGCTCAACGTCGTCGACGAGTTCACGCCCGAATGCCTGGCCATCCGTGTCGCCCGTCAGTTGAAGGCGATCGACGTGATCGATGTGCTGTTTGATCTGTTCATCCTGCGTGAGGTGCCGGGGCACATTCGTTCGGACAATGGCCCGGATTTCATCGCCAAGTCCCTGCAGGCTTGAATCACCGGGGTCGGTGCCAAGACAGCCTACATCACCCCCGGTTCACCGTGGGAGAACGGCTATGTCGAGAGCCTCAACGCTCGCCTGCGGGACGAACTTTTGAATGGCGAGATCTTCTACACCCTGAAGGAGGCCCAGATTGTGATCGAGAGCTGGAGACGGCACTACAACGCTGTCCGCCCCCACGCGTCGCTCGGATATCGCCCACCAGCCCCGGAGGTGTTCGTGCCAGCCTTCACCGCTTGGCCGGCTGCACTCGTCCGACCGGCTGCGCCGACCAAGCTACCCATGGTGGAGCGGCCCACCGCACACTAACTTTATTCTTGGACCACCTCGTGGGGGCAGATCGCCCACCAAATGTTCCCACTGCCAGATTGGCTGGAGCCCTTTCAGGCGGCTACAGTGGCGCTATAACCATCAAAAATGCATGCGTTGGCGCTTGAGCTATAATGGGAGACCGGTGTCGACAGATGAAACAGGGCGGGAATGACCGCGAGCGCCGATTGCTCGATGGTGAGCCCCTCGGTGCGGACCAACAGATCCGGATGAGCCGGCGCCTCGTAGGGCGCGGAAATTCCGGTGAAATCGGGAATCTGACCGGCACGGGCGCGGCTGTATAATCCCTTCGGGTCGCGGTCCTCGCATACGTCCAAGGGCGTATCGATGAAGACTTCGAGGAAGGGAATGTCGCCGGCGATCTCCCGCGCGACCGCGCGTTCCTTGCGGAACGGTGAGATAAGCGAGACGATCACCACAAGCCCCGCCTCGGCCATGAGCCGGGCGGCCTCGGCGGCGCGGCGGACGTTCTCGGCGCGGTCCGCCGCGCTGAATCGGAGATCCCGGTTCAGCCCGTGGCGCAGGTTGTCGCCGTCGAGCACCATCGTGTGCCGCCCGCTCTGCGTGAGGGATCGGTCCACTACGTCGGCGATGCTGGACTTGCCCGACCCCGACAAGCCCGTGAACCACACAATCGCCGGGCACTGCCCGAGCGAGGCCCAGCGCCGCTCCCGCTCCTGCAATGGGTTCCACAACACATTCGGACTGACCGCGTGTATCGGCGATTGCGGCATCGGAGGCGGGCTACCGTTACATGACCAAATTCGATGTTACACGCCCCTCCGGAAAACATTGTGTCCCGGAAGTCACGTCCCCGTTGTTCCGAAGTGATCCCGCTCGCCGGAAAGGCCCGGAGCGACCGACGGCCGCACATCGAAGACAGGCGGAAAGCTGAACCGGCGCGATTTGGCATCTGCCCGCGACGGTTGCCAAGGCCGCTGGAACCAGGCTGCTCAGTGAGGGCCGGTCTCTTTCGATCAAGGAGCACCAACATTTGACGGATCGACGCGCTGCAAGCTCACACTGTGGAAAGGAGTTCCCGTGGCAATCCCGGCCGTGGCATGATCGGGCGGGGAGCGCCGCCTAATTCTGGCCTAGCATTCGGGATAGGGCCTAAACCGAGGCCCAATAGCAGACTTCGCCTGATTTCAACTTCAAATTGACTTTACACTACTTGGAGACCGAGCTATCGTGGCTGAAATTTCGTCATTTTGACCGGATTGCAGCCTACCGTTCTGCAGCGGCTATCTTTCAATCCGCGATTGAGCTATCAGGCCCCGCTCCTCGGATTGGTGAATCAGGACCGTAGAGAAGTGCTATTTCCGATTGTCGGCAAACGGATCTGGGTTACGGGCGACCGCGGCCTCGTCGGATCATCCGTGGTTCGTCGGCTCGGCCAGGTCGATTGCCAGATTCTCACGGCTCATCGCAGCGAACTCGATCTGCGCGATCAAGCTGCCGTTCGCGTCTGGATGACCCAAAACCAGCCCGACGTGGTGGTCCTCGCGGCGGCCAAGGTCGGCGGCATCTTCGCCAATAGCGAAAAGCCCGCCGAATTCTTGTACGACAACTTGATGATCGAGAGCAATATCATTCACGCCGCCTACCAAACCGGCGTGGAAAAGCTCCTGTTCCTCGGCTCGTCATGCATCTATCCGAAGCATGCTGACCAGCCGATGCGGGAATCCTCGTTGTTGACTGGGCCGCTCGAACCGACGAATGAGTGGTACGCTATCGCAAAGATCGCCGGACTGAAGCTCTGCGAAGCTTATCGCAAGCAATACAATTGTGATTTCATCTCCGCGATGCCGACCAACCTTTACGGCACGGGAGACAATTTCGATCTCGCGGGAGGTCACGTCCTCCCGGCGCTGATCAGGAAGGCGCATGAAGCCAAGCTCGCCGACGCGCCCGAATTACCCGTCTGGGGCTCAGGGTCGCCGCTCCGCGAGTTCTTGCACGTCGATGACCTCGCCGATGCCTGCGTCTTTCTGATCGAGAACTATTCATCCGATCAGCACGTGAATATCGGCACCGGCGAGGAAATTTCGATCAGGGATCTCGCAGAGCTGATCAGGGACGTGGTCGGTTTCCGCGGGCGCATCAGCTTCGATCCGTCGAAACCGGACGGCACCCCGCGGAAGCTCCAAGACATCACACGTCAGCTCGAACTCGGCTGGTGCGCCCGCATCCGCCTGCGCGATGGCATCGAGCAGACGTACCGTTGGTACCTCGACAATATCAACACTATTCGCGGATGACTTGCGGCTTTTGACTGCCGTCATCATCTCGAAACTCAGAATTAGGAATTGGCCATGGCAAAGAAGGTGGCACTGATCACGGGCGTCACTGGCCAGGACGGCGCCTATCTTGCGGAGCTTCTGCTCAGCAAGGGCTACCACGTCCACGGCATCAAGCGGCGCTCGTCGTCGATCAACACGGCCCGCATCGATCATCTCTACCACGATCCGCACATCCAGGGCGCAGACTTCACGCTTCACTACGGCGATCTTACCGATGCGACGAACCTGATCCGCGTGGTTCAGGAAACGACGCCGGACGAGATCTACAACCTCGGCGCGCAGAGCCACGTCCAGGTGAGCTTCGAGACGCCGGAATACACGGCCAACTCGGATGCAATGGGAACCCTGCGCCTCCTCGAGGCCATCCGCATCCTCGGCCTGGGCAAGAAGACGCGGTTCTATCAGGCTTCGACATCCGAACTGTACGGCAAGGTGCGGGAGACCCCGCAGAGCGAACTGACGCCGTTCTATCCGCGCTCCCCCTACGCGGCGGCCAAGATCTACGCATACTGGATCACCGTGAACTACCGTGAAGCCTACGATTTCCACGCCTCGAACGGCATCCTGTTCAATCATGAAGGGCCGACACGCGGCGAGACCTTCGTGACCCGTAAGATCACGCGGGCGGTTGCGGCGATCGAGTGCGGCGTGCAGGACACGCTGTTCCTCGGCAACCTGGAGGCGAAGCGCGATTGGGGCCACGCCCGCGACTATGTCGAGGGCATGTGGCGGATCCTCCAGCAGGATATGCCGGACGATTTCGTTCTGGCCACCGGCGAGACGCACACGGTGCGGGAGTTCGTCGAGCGGGCCTTCGCGGTCGTCGGCCGGACCATCGTCTGGAAGGGCGAGGGCGTGGACGAGACCGGCGTCGATGAGGGCAGCGGACAGGTGCTGGTCCGGATCGATCCGACCTACTTCCGTCCGACCGAAGTCGACCTTCTCCTCGGGAATCCTGCCAAGGCCCGGGAAAAGCTGGGCTGGACGCATACCACGACCTTCCCGCAGCTGGTCGAGGAGATGGTGGCCTCCGATTTGCGTGCCGCCCGCATTTCGCTGGCGGCGAGCCGGCAGGGATGACGACCGGACGCCCTTGGATCGGAGGCGACGTCCAATAGCCGGTTGCCCTTCGCTTCCGGGGGTATCGGCAGCGCGCGTCAGGCGGATCGATCGCGTCCCCATCGACTGGAGATCGCCTTGGGTGAGGAAGTGGTCTTGCCGGTCGTCGGGGGGCGGGCGGTGGACGAGTGAACGGCCGCCGGGGCACCTCCACCGTCTAAGAGTCCGTGTCGCGTCGATCGTTCCAGACGGTGGTCTTGCCGGTTTCGCGACCATCATTTCGGCCAATTGAGTTCAGAGGAATCGCACGTCGATCATGGCAATTGCCGTCTCAAACCCCTCATTCGATCCGCACACCGCTGCGGATACGCGCAATTGCCTGTTGCTTGTCCTCGGCCGTCAGGCCCTGAGCCACCACGAAATCCTTTTCTACCAGCGTGCCAGCGTGGCGGAACGCATCTGCCGCATGGTCGAGAACATGGAGTTTCGCGTCGAGGTGGAGACGCCCATCAGCTTGGTCGGCTTCGCCTCGGCGGCGCGGTTCACGGGTGAGCCGTCCGCGCGGTTCATCGCATGGCTGAAGGGAGCCATCCCGCTGGAGGAGATGAGCCGGCGACTGGTCGAGGATGCAGGCAGTTGGCGCGAGTTGCTCGTGGCCGTCTGGAGCGACCCCAACTTCGTCGCGCTGCTGCGTGACAAGACGATGTCGGATGGGCGTATCGGCCTGTTCGTCGACGGTCTTCGCCGCGTCCCGGCCGGGGACGGCCGGCCGCTGAGCCAACGCTTCTCCTGCGAGCTGCGCTCTCTCGAGGATGGGGCCAGCCTGATGTCGGTCGGGGCGGGCTCGACCGACGTCAAGCAGCCCGAACTCACCGAGATAACCTATTTTGTACGTGAGATGATCCGCGTCAAACCCTGGCAGAAGGGCTTCGTCTCGACGGAGAGTGATCCTCAATTGATTTTCCCGTCCCTGACGCCTGGCGTCTATCACTTCAGGATGCGCATCGTCTACGAGCACACGACACCGAATACCCAGGCCGACTACGCGCAGATCTTCTTCGATTTCGGGCAGGACTATTCCGAGCGGAATTCCTTCACGTTCCCGATCAGCAACGGCGCCGTGGCGGTCGAAGCAATCTTGGACATTCAAAAACCCGTCAAAACACTCCGCTTGGATCCCACGATCGGACCCGCCGACTTCAGGTTCGAATACCTCTCCCTCAGCATCATGCATTAAGTCGGCCGGATCGGTGTTACCATGAACGTTGTCTTCGTAAATTATGGGCTGTTCAACAGCAACAGCGGTGGCCACGTCGCGCATTTCGCGAACGCCTTGAGCGATCTCGGTGCGAATGTGACGGTGCTCGGCACCAACGATCCGGAGACCGTGAATGATTTCGGCCCCCCGTGCTTCGAGGCGATCCGGATGCCCGAGGTCGGCGAAGAGATCCCGGCCGAGATCCTTGCCCTCGCCGGGCGGCCCGACACCGTGATCCATGCCTGGACGCCGCGGCGCCGCGTCTATGAACTCGTCGACGCCATGGTGCAGGAGACGGGCTGTCCCTACATCGTGCATCTCGAGGACCATGAGCACTTGCTCCTCGATTCCGTGATGGAGTGGAGCTGGGACAGCCTCGCCAAGCTCGGCGTGGACGAGCTCGACGGCCTCATTCCCCACCACCTGTCGCATCCCGTCCGGTCGCCGCGTTTCATCCGCAACTCCGCGGGCGCGACCCTGATCGTGGAAAAGCTCGGCGAATTGTGCCCGGACGACCTCCCCAAGCACGTGCTCGAGCCGGGGGTCGACACCGACCAATTCAACGCCGACCTGACCGCCGCGCAGATCGCCGCGATCCGCGAGGAACTGTTCATCGACGATGGCGCGAAGATCATCGTTTACAATGGAAACATGCATTCGGCCAACCACCACGAAGTGTTCTCACTCTACACCGCCGTGATGATCCTGCGGCGGCGCGGCCATAACATCGTGCTCGTCCGCACAGGGAAGGATCACTACGACAAGGTCGATGTCAGCTATTCCTATCTTCGCGGAGACTGGACGATTGATCTGGGCGTCGTGGATCGCGACCGCATGATCGAAACCCTCAAGATCGCCGATGTCTTCGTGCAACCGGGCGCCTCGGAGGGGTTCAACGCCTACCGGCTGCCCTCGAAGCTTCCCGAGTTCCTGGCCCTGGGCCGCCCTCTCCTTCTGCCAGCCACGAATATAGGCCTCCGGCTGCGGGACGGCGTGGAGGCCATCCTCCTCAAGCGGGGCGACGCGGAGGAGATCGCCGACCGCGTCGCGGAGGTGATTTTCTCGGAGGATGCGGGCCGGTCCATCGGCGAAGCCGGTCGACAATTCGCAACCGAGAATCTAAACTGGCGCGCAAATGCTTCGCATTTGTTGAACTTCTACCGTAGTCGGCTCGACGGATCATCTGCGACCCTCGGCACGCCGAAGTACTTAAGGACGAAGTGATGTCCGTCGATCTTGTTTCCGACGCCGAGCTCAAGACTTTACTCGACCTCAGCCGAGAGCCGGTCCAGGAGGGGATCACCCATGGGACCGTCCGGGACTTTTGCCAGGGCGCCGATCTGTGTCCGAAGCTGCTCCGGTACAACAACGACATCAAGGACAGCCAGCGCTTCTGGACGCTCAAGACGATCCTCGCGACCCAGCCGGTCGGCGCGACGCTGATCGAGATTGGTGCGGGCGAACCGGTCGTGGCGGACATCCTCGGCCGCCTCGGCTACCGGGTGATCGTCGTCGATCCCTACGAGGGCGCCGGCAACGGCCCGCTCGACGTGGATCACTTCAAGAGACTCTACCCCCACGTCGAGTACTTAGTTGAGTGGTTCTCCGACTCCCTGACGCAGCTCGAGCCCGGCATGGCCGATTGCTGCTACTCGATCAGCGTGGTCGAGCACGTGCCGATCCCGATCCTGTCGACGATCACCGACGGCATCCGGAAGTTCACGAAGAAGGGGGGGACGATCGTCCACGCCGTCGACTTCGTGGCGACGGGAGCGGGCGCCGAGTACCATACGGAGATGGTGCGCACTTTCGCCGGCCTGCTCGGCTATCCCGAGGAGACCGTCGACGCGGCCCTGGAGAGGGCGGCAAACGACTCGGACACGTACTACCTCTCCGCCGAGGCTCACAACCGCTGGCGTGGAACAGTTCCCTACGACCAGTTTCCGATGCGGAAGGTTCACTCTCTGCAGATCGTGGGCTTCAAGCCGTCCCCAGCGCCCAGGAAGCGGGCCGAGGGCGTCGCCAGCGAGGACTCTGTCACCAAGGAGGTGGACAGAGGCGGCGAAAGCGAGGGTGAGCGGCGGCTCAGGGGCATCGCGGAGGTCGCCCGGCTGAAGTCGCGCTACGACGCGACGCAGATCGAGTCCCTAGTGCGCGCGGCCGACGCCATTTGCGCCAATCCGGTCCTGTCGGCCTGGGTCGATGTCGAACTGTTCAACGGCCGGCGAATGCAGGTGAACCTGCGCGATGAGGTCGGCCGGCAGATCTTCGTCCACAAGGCCTATGAAATCGAACTGAGCCGATACCTCACGAAGGCGCTTAACCCCGGGCACGTGTTCCTCGATGTTGGCGCGCACCACGGATACTTCTCGATCCTCGCCGCCGACCGCGTTGGCAGGGAGGGGGCCGTCCACGCCTTCGAGCCGACACCTGACACCTACCGCCGCCTCGTGCAGAACGTCAGCGTGTTCCCCTGGGTGACGACCCACGATGTCGCCGTCGGTCAGAGGGAGGGCAAGCTTACCCTCAAGGATTACGGCGAGGCTTACGCGGCCTACAATTCCGCCTTCCCGCCACGGCTCGAAAACAGCGGCCATACGGTCCTGCGCGAACACGAGGTGAGTCAGGTCAGCATCGACGGCTTCTGTGCCGCGCATTCGGTGAAGCCGGACTTCATCAAGGTCGATGTCGAGAGCATGGAATTGCAGGTGATCCGAGGGATGAGCGAGCTGCTCAGAGCCCACAAGCCGGTCGTGATGCTCGAAGTCGGCGACTTCGACCATCTCATCGGATCCGGCATTCCCCGCACCGTCGATCTCTGCGCCGAGATGAAGCGATTGGGCTATAGCCCGTTCGAGATCGTCGATGGTGAATTGAAGCCGCACATCGTACGCGAAAGCTATGATTATGACATCATTGTCTTCACGTCTTAAGCAAGTGAGAGCTTGGATCGGGCAGGACATCTTGAAGGCCCGTGAGCCGTCGGAAGGCAACCCCTCCGCGCTAGGCGAAGCGCACAAAAGCAGGGACAGGATGGGACAGTCGAAGGGGAACCATGCTCGTGTGTTCGCCGATCGGATCGCGGCGCTGACGCGAGTCCCCCGCTTCTCGATCGTGATGCCGGCCTACCGCACGCCTGCGGACGTGCTGCGGCGGGCCATTCAATCGGTGCTCGATCAAGCCCTGCCGGCCTTCGAACTCATCATCGTCGATGACAGCGGCGAGCGGAGATCGATCCGGCAGGTGGTCAGCGAGTTCACCGGTGCGAACAAGTTGGTCAAGCTGGTCGTCAATGCCGAGAACTTGGGCATATCAAATTCGACCAACGTGGGCGTCAGCCACGCGAAGGGCGACTTCATCTTCCTGCTCGACCACGACGACGAAATCACCGCGGATGCCCTGCTCGTCTTCGCCGAGGCGATGGAGAAGGATCCCGAGGTCGATGTCTGGTATTCCGACCAAGTCACGGTCGACGAGACGGGGCGTGTCCTTCACCACTTCCTGAAGCCGGACTGGTCCCCCATCTACGCGATGGGCGTGATGTATGTCGGCCACCTCCTCGCGGTTCGCACCGGACTGTGCCGCGAGGTGCCGTTCCGGAAGGAACTGGACGGGGTGCAGGACTTCGATTTCCTGCTTCGCGTCTCGGAGAGAACTTTGCGGATCGGGCACGTCAAGTCCATCGCCTACAAATGGCGGGCGATTGCAGGATCCCTCGCGCGCGACGGCGGCGAGAAGGGCGGAATCGACGCCCTCCAGCGGCAGGCCGTGAACGAGCACATCGCACGGCTCGGAAAGACGTGGCGCGCAGAGAACCATCCCCTGCTGCCGCACCGGCTGGTGCTGCTCCCCTCGAGGCGGACGCGAGAGCCGAAGGTAAGCATCGTCATCCCCTCTCGCAACCAGGGCGAGGTGCTGGGGCGCTGCCTGGATTCCCTCTTCACGATGACCGATTATTCCGATTACGAAGTCATCGTCGTCGACAACAGGACCACCGACCCCGTCGCGGTGGCCCACATGAAGAATTACCCGATCAAGAGGATCTCGTACAAAGACAAGAAGTTCAACTATTCGGTCGCCAACAACCTCGGCGTCCAGGCCTCCGACGGCGAAATGCTCGTATTGCTCAACAATGACACCGAGATCATTGATACGGACTGGCTCCGCAAGCTGAGCATGTATTTCGAGTTCGAGGATGTCGGCGCCGTCGGCGCGACGCTTCTGTATCCCGACAGGTCGATCCAACATGCGGGCGTGATCCTGGGCCCGCGGGGAACGGCCGACCACATCATGCGTGGCTTCGTCGAGTCCGCCGACGGCTACGGCGGATCGCTTGCCGTCTCACGCGAGACGAGCGCGGTCACGGCCGCCTGCATGATGCTGCCCCGGGCGCTGTTCGACCGGGTCGGCGGCTTCTCAATCGATTACGCGAAGCACTATCAGGACGTCGATCTGTGCCTGAAGATCCGCGAGTGCGGGCTTCGCTTGATCCAGTCCTCAAACGCGAGGCTGATCCACCACGAGAGCCTGAGCCGGAAGAGTGACGGCTACGATCTCGGCGATCGGGCGATCCTGATCGACCGGTGGCGGCGGTGGATCGACACGGGCGATCCCTACTACCATACCGGCTTCGCGGCTGGGAGCGTCGACTACACGATCAGGCCCGAGTTGCTCAACGTGCTGTGAGCCAGGGCCGGCCCCGCACCGGGCCGGCCCCTCGCGGCGAGGAGCGTCGGGAGCGCGCTCCGCTCACCAGGCCGCTAGCGGGGCGCGTCGCCACGTGTTTTCGGCAGCGCAGACATAGACGTAGTTCTTGTCGAAGGTGATGGAACCCGCCGCACAGGGGGACGAGGTGGAGGACGGCACGGGGCCACGGGTCTGAGGGCCGTCCCCGGCCGTGAGGGTTCCATCCGCGGTCGCCAGAACCGGCCGCGTGCCGGCCCCCGCGAGATTGGACGTCTTCACCACGCCCTGGGCACTGACGCTGAAGGATGCGAGCCCCGGCCCGGAGGAGCGCAGCAGATAGCCCTTGGGATTGATGGGATGGGTGCCGTTCATCGCGCCGAACAGGATCCCGTCCCTCCAGCCGACGGCACCGGCTTGATTGGACAGGGCCAGCATCGCGTCGAAATCGGCGCCTTGGACCTTGTCCGAGGGAAGGGCAGCGATCTGCAGGCCCGACTTGTAATGGACGCTCGACCCCACCTCCGCCGCGATGTTGATCTCGCCAGCCGATGCATTGAAGACGTTGCTCGCGCCGGACTTGAGGACGACGAGCGGGTTGATGCCGAAATAGGCACCGCGCGTGCCGCCGTCGCCCCGCAGGCTCGTGCCGCCATCCCCCGTATAGGTCGTCGTGCTGAAGGCCCCCGCGACGTAGTTGCGGTTCCCGTTCGCCTCGGCGGTCGGGGCCTTCTGCACGAGCAAGCCGAACAAGGCCTGCCGGCCGCCCTGGGCGACCGGGGTGGTCCCGCTCGGCCCGCCGCCGGTGATCGTGCCCTGGACGGTCAGGTAATTGGCGAAATGAGGCCCCGTGATCGCTGCGTTGTCCCCTTCGACATTGAGCAAGCTCCCGTTGATTCCCGTATCGCTGCGCCCGGTGAGATAGCGGCGCATAAACAGCTGATAGCCGAGGTCGGTCTTGACCGGCACCGCCCCCTCCCGGCCTCCGAGCCGCAATTCGGGCAGGCGCCCGGACAGGGCGTCGATGAAGGGTGGCCCGTTCCGCAGGGGCTGATCGTCATTGGCGACGGTGGGTGATGCAGGCGCCTGCGCCGCTTGGGCCCATGCGGCCGAGGGCGCCAGCCCGGCAGCCGCCGTGATCGCGAGCCACGTCTTGATCTTCATCGACCCTCTCCGGATATGTCGCATGGAACGCCCTCTGTCATCCATAGATCAAGAAAAAGCTCTTGGTAGGGGACTCATTCAGGTGCTAGCGATGACACAGGAAACGAGAGCGACGGCAGCGAGATAGCTGGAGGCTAGGCGATCGTAGCGTGTTGCAACGCGCCGCCAGTTCTTGAGGTGGCCGAACAGGCGCTTGATCCGATTGCGCCGCCGGTAGGCGATCCGGCTGTGCTTGTAGGGTACCGTCCGGGTGGCCGTGGACGGGATGGTGGCGATCAGCCGGTGGCTCTTCAGCCAGTCCCTCAGGCTCTGCGCATCGTAGGCCTTGTCAGCGATCAGACACTTGGGCGGCGCTACGGCCTGCACCAGAGGCAGCGCCATGGTGATGTCGGCCACGTTGCCGGGCGTCAGGGCGAACGCGATCGGTCGGCCACGACCATCGGCCAAGCAATGGATTTTGCTCGTGAACCCGCCGCGCGAGCGGCCGATCGCTTGGCTCCAGGCCCCCCCTTTCCGCCCGCGGCCGAGCGATGAGCCTTTACGTGCGAGGCATCGAGCATCAGTTCGTCGGGGACAGGACCTGCGGCAGCGATCTTGGCAAACAGCCGCTGCCAGACTCCACGCTGCGACCACCTGTTGTAGCGGTTGTAGATCGTCGTGCGGGGGCCGTAGGCGGAGGGCGTATCCTGCCAGCGGCAGCCAACCTTCAGCACATGCAGGATGCCGCTGATCACCCGCCTGTCGTCGACACGAGGTTTGCCCGGTTGGCCGTGCGGCAGGTGCGGCTCGATCCGCGCCCAGGCCTTATCCGAGAGCCAGAACAACCGTGCCATCGCGTACCTCCTGCTCTGGAAACTCCAAACTCAGGAATAAAACGCGAGCGGAGGCAGATGGTTGTATAAGTTCCCTACCTAGGCTGGATCGACATTCACCGCATCCAGAGCAGGGCAGCGGCGATGTGGAGGAAGCTGAGGAAGTGAAGGGCCCTGCGGTCGAAGCGTGTGGCGATGCGGCGGAAGTGCTTGAGCTTGTTGAAGCAGCGCTCGACGGTGTTCCGGACCTTGTAGGCGGCGAAGCCGTAGGGGATCGGGCGCCGCCGGGTCGGGTTGCATGGGATGACCGCCTCGGCCCCCATGTCGGCGATGAGGCTGCGCAGGGCGTTGCTGTCGTAGGCTTTGTCGGCCAGGACGCAGCGCGGCGAGAGGCCGTCGAGCAGCGCCGGAGCCAGCGGTGCATCCCCGCGTTGGCCCGGGGTCAGGATCAGCTTCAGCGGTCGCCCGCGCGCATCGGCGGCCATATGGATCTTGGTCGTCAGTCCTCCTCGGGAGCGCCCCAGAGCCTGATCCCCCCTTTTTGGCCGCCACCCTTGCCGGTGGCCGCCTGCTGGTGAGCGCGCACGAGACTGGAGTCGAGACTGACGTAGTCGTTGTCGGGATCGACGATGAGGTCGGCGAAGACGCGCTCCCACACCCCGGCCTTGGCCCAGCGGGTGAAGCGCTTGTGAGCGGTCTTCCACGTGCCGTAGCGCTCAGGCAGATCGTGCCAGTGCGCGCCCGATCGCAGCACCCACAGCACGCCGTTGACGAAAGCGAGATTGTCGGCCCCCGAGCGGCCCGGATCACCGGGTTTGCCCGGCAGCAGTGGCGCGATGCGCTGCCACTGCTCCGGGGTCAGTTCGTACCGCTTCGGCTTGGCCATCCTCAGGCTCCCGGATCATCGATCCGGAGCCTGAAAATCACACCACGCCGCCAAGCGGAACCCTGAATGTCGATTGAACCTAGTGCGTTTTCGGTTTGGGCTGAATCGGACGTGCGGCGTTCACGTGGCGGGGTGAGGGTGATTCATTGCGGCTCCCGATGAGGAGCGAGGCATGGGCTGACCTTACAGCCAGGACCTGCGCGAGCGCGTGGTCGACGCGGCCGCAACGACGTCGCGTCGACAGGCGGCCGCGCGCTTCGAAGTCGATGTCGCCACCGCGATCCGCCGGATGGCCGCCCTGACGACGACCGGGACGGTGGCGGCCCGTCCGCAGGGGCGAGCCCGCCGCTCCAAGCTGGATCCCCATGAGGCCTTCCTGCGAGCCCTGATCGCCGAGACGGATGACATCGCCCTGGCGGAGATGCGCGCCCGGCTGCTGGAGGAGCACGACCTTACGGTTGGGCTGGGCACGCTGTGGAGCTTTCTCGACGCACGCGGCCTGACGTACAAAAATAAGACAGCCCACGCCACGGAGCAGGACTGCCCGGACGTGAAGGCGGCGCGCGAGGCTTGGTTCGAGGGCCAGCCCGACCTCGATCCCGCCCGCCTCGTGTTCCTCGACGAGACCTGGACCTCGACCAAGATGGCCCGCAGCCGCCGACGCTGCCCGCGTGGCGAGCGGCTGCGCTCCCCCGTGCCGCATGACTACTGGAAGACCACGACCTTCGTCGCGGACCTGCGCCTGTCCGGGATTGCCGCACCGTTCGTGCTCGACGGGCCGATCAATCGCGACGCCTTTCAGGCTTACGTCGATCGCGTGCTCGTGCCCGAACTCACGCCCGGCAACATCGTCGTGATGGACAACCTCGGCAGCCACAAAGGACCGGCCGTGCGCACTGCGATCGAGGCGGTCGGCGCACAGTTGCTGTTCCTCCCGCCCTACTCGCCGGACTTCAAGCCGATCGATCGTTCGACAGGCTCAGGATGAGGTGGCCTTCTCCAAGCTCAAGGCGCTCCTGCAGAAAGCCGCCGAGCGCACCGTCGAAGGGCTATGGTCCGCCATCGGCCGGCTCATCGACACCGTCACCCCAGACGAGTGCGCCAACTTCTTCGCCGCAGCAGGATACGACCCAGATTAAACCGAAACCGCTATAGCTCATTGTTTTTGCTGCGGTTTCTTGCGCCGAACCGGCCACCGCTCCGACGGAAAATGCTCTGGCCCGGCGCGCGCGCGGGCGCGGGCCGCGCGATCGCCCGCCCGCCGGGCGGCGCGGTCATCGCGGTCGGAAATAGTCCAGGTCGTCGACGTTCCGATTGATGAAATGGGCGCAAGTCGTGCACATTGGCGGAGGATCGCGGTCGATGATCCGTTGCCGGAGATCCATGAAGTCGCGTCCGAACCAGATGTCCTCGAAGGAGGCGCCCTTCACCGCCAGCGAGCCGAAGGGTCGTTCCGGCCTGCAATCTGGATAGGGATAGACGTCACCGAAGGCGTCCACGAAGACACTGTCGAACGGCCGGGCGCAAAACAGATAGGGGGGAGCCGCATCGGCAAGCTCGAAGTGGATCTCCCGCTTGCCCAGATCCGTGACGAGACCGTCGTCGTTCTGGGCGATGGCATGCAGTGCGATGCGGAACTTGTCGCGCTGCGAGATCGCCTCACGGCGCAGTTCGAAGGACCATTGCGCCCGGTAGAGATGGGGATAGTCGGGATAGGCCGCACTCACGTCGGGCCGCTCGCCGTTCAGGATCGCGGCCTCGCCGACCGTGACCATGCCCCTCGGGTTGAGGTCTCCGGGCTTGTCGCCGGGCCGGGGCTCACGCTCGATCGACACCTTTCTCACGGCCTTCCTGTCGAGGGCCCAGCCCATAAGGACCACCGCGTTGCTCGCCGTGGTCTCCGTCACCGCCGGCAGGTCGACGAAGCCGATAGGAGCCTCGCGCGCGCGCGAGGGATCAGCCGACGCGCCGGAGGCGGGCATGTCGTACCGGCCCTGGTTCCGGATCATGTTCACCTCCCGGTCGGCCGGAGCGCATCGGCGGCACCGTCGAGCGCCGAAGGCAAGATCGTGAACGTACCGAGATCGGCGGGCGGATGTCCGAGGGCGTACGCGACGACGTAGACAATTACCGGATGACCGGCCTCCGGCAGCTCGAACCCATCGAGCTTCACGCGCCAGCCCGCCTCGGCGCTTCGCGGGAATTCCGGATAGATCTCGGCCACATCGGAACGGAGGAGGCCTATCTTCGCCTCGTTGATCACGACGCGCCCCCACTCGTTGAGATCGTCCTCACGGTCATCCCGCGTTGCCTCGCGTTCCAATTGGACGCCGACGACTCTTTCCAAATCCAGCGCCCAACCGCTGAACAGCACCCCCTGGCCGATCGCCAAGCGGTCGCCGTGGGGGACATCGACGGCGCCGAACGGCCGGTCATGTGACACTCGTCGGTTGGCGATTCTCTGCTGCCGGAGCGCATCGAGATCGAAGAGATCCGGGAAGCTGATGACCTTCACGCGGTCCGATGCCGCCGACCGGTCGAGAAAATTCTGGAAATAGCGATTGGCCGTCTCCGGCACGGCGTACAGCGACTGATCTTCCATGTTAAGGCCGTTCATCACCAGAAGGTGGCGCGCCGCGATCCACTCGGCGCCGACCTCTTCGGCGAGGTCGATGAAGCGTTCCAGCTCTTCCAGGTTCTGCCGCATGAGAACGATGTTGAACTGAAGTCTAGGCGTAGCGCTTCCGAGCTCGGCCTTCCTCTTCTGGAGATACTTCAGGTTCTTGACCAGCCGGTCGAAGCTGGCGCCGCGCCTTATGTGCTCGTAGGTTTCCTTGGTGGAACCATCGATCGAGACCTGCACCTGGGTCACGCCGTTGTGGATCGAGGCGTCGACGATCTTGGGCGTCAACCTCGTCCCGTTGGTAATGTAGAGCAGATCCGGGACTTCATACTTCGCCGCGATTTCCAAGATTTCCTTGAAGTACGGGGACGTCAGCGGCTCGTTGCCGGCGGACAGGATCAGCATGTGGGCGCGCGGCAGGGTGCGCGCTGCGATGACCTCGAATTCCGCCGGCGTGGTGTATTTGGCCTTCCGGTGGAACACGTCATCGTAGGAGAAGTGGCACATCACGCAACGCAGATTGCATTTATTCGAGACATCCCACACGACCTTGAGGGGCCGTCCTTCGATCGGTGCCAGTTCCCTGGCCCAATTCTTCGAGGAGCGTCGTGGTGAGGTGCGCGGCTGCGCGCCGTGCATCGATTTGCTCATGCCACCATCCCCGCGCATCGCCGTGCCAAAACGGAGCCGGCCTCGCGTCCCGGCCGGTGGCGGTCAGGCTATCACGATCTCCGGCTGCGGTGCAGGGCGTCCTCTCTGTCGTCGGCGCACGGCACGAAGCGGAAAGGACGCCAATGAGACATTAAACTTCTGGTATTTTCGATGATCCCGCTGCACATAATGTCATCCAAACGTCGTCATGGCTTGCTTGCCGGGAACTCAAATGTCGGTTGAAACCAACACGAATTCATCTTCCAGACCCGCATTTCTACAAAACTTCGATGTTTCCATCATGTTCGACGCGCCGAAGGATCCGATCAACGAATTCATTCAGTCCTTCGTCGGCTGGTTCGCGGCAGTCCGAGAGACGTTTCCTGTCATCTACGCCAATGGCGAGTTGATAGAGAACATTTATTATTATGAGCGCCCGGACGTTTCTGAGTACTCGCAAGGACTTTTTAACCGAGCCTGGACCTTTTATCTCGATTGCGCGCGGTACATGACGCCTGAACAGGGTGCCATCACGATCGAAGTGTTTTGGGAAGGGAAGCTTATTGAGCGGAAACTCTACAGGGTCGGCACGAAGATCCTGCCGACCGGGGAGCGAGATCTCGTCGCGTTCCTGCACGTGCCGAAATCCGGAGGGACCAGCCTGAGACGCGCCCTGGAAGACCAAGCGGGAAACTTCACCCTGCTGGCTTCCTATGAGGATTACGGTTTCCTGACCATCGCCGACTTGAAGAAGCTTTCCAGCCGCGCGCTGTCCAACTTCGATGGAATTTACGGCCATTTTCGTTTCGGTATCCATCAGGGTTACGAGAGAAAAGTCAGGTACATCTCATTCATCAGGAATCCTTATAGCCACGTTTTATCGTATTATTTCTATGCCAAGAGCCACCTCAAGGACGAGAAGGTCCTGGCCTGCCGTGACATCTACGAGGCGATGAGCACGCGGACCAACGTCTTCTTCGACAACATCGTGACGCGGATGTTCTCAGGGATCGACGACGACCAACCGGTCGACGACAACGTCTTTAAGACGGCGATCAACAATATCGATAATTACTTCGAATTCATCGGCGTGACAGAGAACAGCCATGCGAGCCTGAATCGCGCCGGAGCCTATCTAGGATTGGATCTGCAGGCGCACCAAGAAAACATGAATACATATCCTCGCGAGTTCGACTTGATGGACATGGCGAAGTTTCGAAAGTTTGCCTACGATTATCTGAAGTACGATCTTGCAATCTACGAATGCGTTATGAACAAATATTGGGGCGCCGGAAACTGCTCCCACATCGTGGCGCGTCCTGTGGAGACAGGGGGCGATCAAGCCCTCTCCGTCGCAGGGGGCGCCGGTTCGGCATAGGACGAGCGGGCAGGTTCTCGGTCGAAGCGCGCCGGCTCGGGATTTCGGGTTCTCAGGGCGGGACGCAATTCCGCGGTGAACTAGAATCCCGCCCAGGGAGGAACGCGGCGGGAGGCGCGCGGCACGGGCGGCGACAGTCTTTCGATGGCCTGCTAGAGCGGATGGAGGACGTCGCACCTGCGGGGATGTCGGCGCGGCCCGAGCCGCCGCGCCGCGTGGCGCGACAGGGCGTGCCGGAGGCGCAAGGTGTTGGCGCGAGGACAGGGTACCCGAATCCACTCCATCCGATGGTGTAGCCGAATGACCCAAGCGATCGACAGCATCTTCCATTCGCCCGGATATCTGCGGATCACCCAGCGCCGCCTGGAACATCTCGCGTCCCTAGGCCTGCCCCTTGAGGACAGGACCGTCCTCGACGTCGGCGCGGGCATCGGCGACTTCTCGTCATTCTACCTTGACCGGGGATGCCGCGTCCTCGCCGTCGAGCCCCGTGAGGAGAACTTGCGGGACTTCGACTCCAACATGCGCCGCTCGGGCATTCCCTTCGAGGGGAAACTCGAACTCAGGGCTGGAGACGTCTGGGCCCTGGACGAGATCGAGGACGTCTTCGATATCGTACACGCCTACGGCGTGCTCTATCACCTGTCGGACCCCGCCCGGGCGCTCAGGACGCTGGCGTCGCGATGCGGCGGCATCCTGCTGCTGGAGACCTGCGTGTCCAACCAGACGAACGGCCAGAGCAACGTGGTGCCGGAGCCGGTGGAGAATGCCAGCCAAGCCATCGACGGACTGGGCTGCCGGCCGGATCGCGCGTGGCTCCACGCCGAACTGAAGCAACTGTTCGCCCATGTCTACCTGCCGCAGACACAGCCCCGCCACGAACAGTTTCCCCTCGACTGGCGTGTCGGCTTCGGGAGCGACACGCTGCAGCGGTCGATCTACGTCGCGTCGCGGCAGCCGCTTTCACAGCCGTCGCTGAGCGACGACCTGATTCGGCTGCACGATCTTTGATTCCCACCGGACCCGGGAGAATTCAGCCTTGTCGACGCCCGCTGCGGACATCATGCGGCTCATGCAGGCCATGGGAATCGGATGCGTCCTCGATGTCGGCGCCAATGCCGGCCAGTTCGGCGAGGCACTCATCCATCACGGGTTCGGCGGGCTGCTCATCTCCTTCGAGCCGCTCTCCGAAAGCTTCAAGGCCCTGCGCGAGACGAGCCGGCGCCATCCGGACTGGCACTGCCGCCCCCTGGCGATCGGCGCCGAGAACGGCGAAGCGGTAATCAACATCTCCGAAAACCGGGTGAGCAGCTCGATCCTGCAGGCCAAGCCCTGGTCCATCGAGGAGCATGCTCCCATCGCGGTCTCGTCGCGGGAGATCGTGACCGTCCGCAGGCTGGACGCGATCTGGGACGAGTTGCCGTTCCCTGAGCCTCGCCCGCCGATCATGGTCAAGATCGACGTCCAGGGCTTTGAGCCGCAGGTCATCGCCGGCCTCGGCGCCTGCATCGACCACGTGGATCTGCTTCTCCTCGAAGCCTCGCTCATTCCCGTCTACGATGGCGAATCGCCGATCGAGATCATCATCGCGGACATGCGGCGGCGCGGTCTGCAGCCGGTCTGGATCGGCCCTGGATGGGGAAGCGAGACGACCGGACAGATCTTCCAGTGCGATATCGCCTTCGCGCACCAGTCCGTCGTGAAAGTCTTCCGCGGGGCCGCCGGAACGCGGTAGGCCGTCCCGCCCGGCCCCTCACGCCGCGTAGCCCTCAACCGCGAGGTCGTCGCCAGCGATCTCCGGAGTCCGGCCGGTCACGAGGTCGGCGAGCAGGCGCCCCCAGCCGCAGGCCATGGTCCAGCCAAGCGTGCCGTGGCCGTGGAGTTGACGCTGTTTGTGGTCCACGGCCTATGCAAGTTCTCGGGCTGTGAAAGCTTGGTTGGCGAAGGCGCGAGGCGTCAAGCCGCCCAGGGCCGTATGAGGTCGGTCTTCATTGTAGTGACATCGCCATTCCTCGATGCGCTCGCGGGCGTCGGCCAGCGACAGGAACTGATCGGCCCCCACAAGGTGGTCCAGCAGCAAAGTTAGTGCGCGGTAGGCCGCTCCTCCATGGGGAGCTTGGCCGGCGGAGCCAGCCGGGCGCGCGCAGCCGGCAAGGCGGTGAAGGCTGGCATGAACACCCCTGGGGCTGGCGGGCGGTATCCGAGTGACGCGTGGGGGCGGACGGCGTTGTAGTGCTGTCTCCAGCTCGCAATCACGATCTGTGCCTCCTTCAGGGTGTAGAAAATCCCGCCATTCAGGAATTCGTCCCGTAGGCGAGCGTTGAAGCTGTCGACATAGCCATTCTCCCACGGTGAGCCGGGAGTGATATAGGCCGTTTTGGCACCGACCGCGGTGATCCAAGCCTGCACGGACTTGGTGCTGAGCTCCGGGCCATAGCGCATCGGGAAGATGGTGCGTCGCCCTGGGCGGTCATGGCCGATCAATGGGTCTCTAGGTAGGGGACTCATTCAGGTCACTGTGATGACACAGGAAACGAGCGCGACGGCGGCGAGATAGTTGCAGGCCAGGCGGTCGTAGCGGGTGGCGACGCGCCGCCAGTTTTTAAGATGGCCGAACAGGCGCTCGATCCGATTGCGCCGCCGGTAGGCGATCCGGCTGTGCGTGTAGGGCACCGTCCGGGTGGCCGTGGACGGGCTGGTGGCGATCACCTTGTGGCTGTTGAGCCAATCCCTCAGGCTCTGTGTGTCGTAGGCTTTGTCAGCGATCAGGCGCTTGGGTGGCACGACGGCGCGCAACAGAGGCAGCGCCATGGTGATGTCGGCCACGAGCATTGGCCAAGTAATAGACTTTGCTCGTGAACCCGCCGCGCGAGCGGCCGATCGCCTGGCTCCAGGCCCCCCTTTTCCGCCCGATGCCGAGCGGTGGGCCTTCACGTGCGTGGCGTCGAGCATCAGTTCATCGGGGACAGGACCTGCGGCAGCGATCTTGGCAAACAGGCGCTGCCAGACCCCACGCTGCGACCACCTGTTGTAGCGGTTGTAGATCGTGGTGTACGGGCCGTAAGCGGAGGGCGTATCCTGCCAGCGGCAGCCGACCTTCAGGACGTGCAGGATGCCCGAGATGATCTGTCGGTCGTCCTTCCGATCGGGTCCGGGCTGGTCCCTGGGCATGAATGGCTCGATCACCGCCCACTGCTCATCCGAGAGCCAGAACAGGTTCGCCATCGTCACCTCCAGGCCGCAAACGGGCACCTGGAATCACAAACTACCAAACACTACAATGCCTTGGTTCGGTTTATGCCCTAGGTCGAGGTTCTTCACCGGACCTCTTGAGTTGCGCCAACCATTCGCCTTCCAGCCAGCCATCCATTTGGCGACGGAATTGATGACGTACTCGCTGTCGCAACGTATCTCGAGCTGTGCGCCTTCAGGGAAATGCTCTAATGCCCGGATAGCTGCGGTCAGCTCCATGCAGTTATTCGTGCTGTCAGTGTCACCGCCGCAGAGATCCAATGGACCCTCCGGCATCGAGCTGACAACGCCGCATCCACCTAGGCCGGGATTGGGAGCGCAGCCGCCGTTGGCCTAGACGATGATTATCATTTTATATGGGCCATGTCGAACAAGATGCATGCCTCGCTCAAGATCAAGCCTGAGGAGCACCTGTCCTCCATACTGTTTTTCGCTGTGTATCTCCAGATATCCCATCGATTGGTAAGCAAGTCTCAAGCTTCAAAATAAATTAATATGGGATTGATCCCAGTTGACACCGATGGCAGATGCATGACTCTAATATTCGCGATAATATTTCGATCAAATTATTGTATGCAGGTATTCCCTACGACGATCCTCTGTCCGCAAGACCCGGCATCGCGGCGCGGGTCGGTCGAGCCCCTACTTAGGCGGTGACGCGGGCAGGTCTATGACGGGCGCCTTCGGACCGCGCGGGGCTGGAACCGCATGCGCCGGCCGGGCTCAGGCTCGCCGTGTCGTTCCGGTCGCCGGACAAGTTTAGATTTGGTCTGGATCAAATTGGTACGAGATCCCGATTGCCAAGCTCGACACCAATGTTGACGAAAACAAGTCTCTTCCGAGCCTGATGCGGATTTTGATGACGTGAGGCTATCGCAGAAACTGGGTGAGGATGGCCGTTCCGCGTTAACCAAACTCGATCTGAAACGCGGATGCGTATTCGCTACCGACCACCCAAGACGCCGGCGACAAGGGCGACTCCCGCGGATGCACCGAGTTGCGCGCCGACGGCCGCCGATGTCCAATTATATACAACGCCAATTTGGAAGCCGACCACGCCACCTGCGAGGGTTCCGACCACTAATAGAATGAGCATGACGGCGCTTTCACACAGGACTGCAGGGTCGAAACACCTTCCATGCGGCGTGGCGATCTTCTCTTATAGTTCTCGTGTTAACACCCGATAGCCTAGTCATTGCGGGAACGTATGTTTTGCGTCGGCAAGTATGGACCGGACGTAAATTGTCGAGCGGCATTCCGTAAGCTTGTGTACGCCCCGCCCATTTGTTATGCAGCCCCCATTAAGAAAGGTTTAACCACCTTCCCCCCGCGAGAGGATCTGCACCGATGCCGCGTCCGAAGGGACAGACGACAGTCTTCAGGCCTGCGCTGACATCGCAGCACGGCTTCGAGCCCGTCCTGAGCGCGCTGACCTTACGGGGGCTCGAACGCCGGCTCGGCATGGCCGTCAAGCGCAGCATCGACGTGACGGTGGCGGGAGGCGCCCTCCTCCTTCTCCTGCCGCTCCTGGCTCTGGTCGCCGCGACGGTCTGGTTGGGGGATGGCAAGTCGCCGATCTTCCGGCACACGCGCCTGGGCCGTAACGGGCGCCCATTCGGCTGCCTGAAGTTCCGGACCATGGTGGTGGATGCCGAGGCGGCGCTCGCCGCCCATCTGGCGACCAATCCCGCGGCGCGGGCCGAATGGGCCGCCACGCACAAGCTGACCGACGATCCGCGCGTGACCGCCTTGGGACGGGTGCTGCGCAAGACCTCGCTCGATGAGCTGCCGCAGCTCGTCAACGTCCTGCGCGGGGACATGAGCCTCGTCGGCCCCCGGCCGATCGTGCAGGCCGAGGTCGCGCATTACGGCGCCGCCTTCACCCCCTGCTTCTCGGTGCCGCCCGGCGTCACGGGCCTGTGGCAGGTCTCCGGTCGCTCAGACACGACCTATGAGGAGCGTGTCGCCCTCGATCTCGACTACGCCGCGCATTGGAGCCTCAAGCGCGACCTGATCATCTTGGTCCGGACGGTTCCCGCCGTCTTCGCCCAACGCGGCAGCCGCTGATCGGCGGCCAGGGCGCGCCGGAGCGGACTCCCGGATCGGACTCACAGACCGCCGGGGTGATCCTCCGGCGCGATGGGGGCCTCGTCGCAGAGACGCCAGATTTCCAGAAAGCACGCTGCGTAAGCCGCTAGGAGAACGGCGGTCCAATGCATTGTTGTAGCCCCTGCGATATCGCTTTCGTTACCCTAGGGCCGAAAGCTTGACGTTTCCTCGCAGGTGATGCTGCCCTTACTGTTTCAGAAGGGCAAGGACCATTCCGATCAAAGTCCCGCCAGCGACGGGAGAAAGTAGCCCAAAGACCGAAATGAGCAGGATGAGCGCGATGGCCGCGTTCTCCTTCCGCTTCGCGTCCTCCTTGCGGGAGGGTGGCTCCCACCGCGGCGGAACGGCTCTTTGTTCGTGATCGAGGAACACCGCCGATACCCGATTGTTCGCCCTTCGGACATGCCGAGACCCGTAAGGCCGGCTCACCGAGTGTACCCGAGAGACGACCATGCTCAAAGTTCTGCGCTTCCTTCGAAACTGGTTCGTCCTCTCCGTGCCGCTCGGCGTTGCCGTCGGGAAGCTGCTCAAGTGGCGTAACAAGCCCGTGACAAACAGAAGAGTCCCGTAAGTCCGCTTTCCCTTCTCCGGCTCATGATCTAACGAATATCTCTCGCCATCGCGCGGAAGCGATTTAGTCTGCGACGGCTCAGGTCCGCCGTCGAGATGATGCGGGGATCGTAGATGTCATGAAGGGGCTATTGCT
>NZ_CM143965.1:1707500-1772500 GCF_055361565.1 Methylobacterium sp. TK26
AGCAGCGAGACGATCTGGCGGCGGCCGTCGGCCAATTGCCGCGAGCGGCAGGCCCAGCCTTCCAGGATGACGTTGACCGCATGCGGGTCGTCGCCCTCGCCGATGATGTCGGCGCGGGCCGCGATGCTCCGGGCGGGGCCGAGCGCCTCCGCCAACCACATCCGGTCGGCCACCGAAAGCGGTACATAGCGTGAAAGTTTTCCCGCTAGAGGATCGTGCATCGAACCCTATTGCGCCCGGATTTCAAACCCGGCCTACAGGATTCGCGGAACGCCGCACTCAAGTAGATCAGTCCTGCGCGGCCGGATTTTGAACGATTCTACTTTGCGCGCGCGAGAGGCGATTGGCCGCCGCGCGGTTTCCAGATCCCCTAGTAAGAAGGGCCGAAGCCTGACAGATCCGCGCCTCACGGTTTCCGGGGGCGGGAGGGTCGTGTAGGGGTCGGGGCTCCTCCTTCCTCCCCGGACAAGGCATGCAGGCGGTCCTGAACGCGGCGCTGCCGATCTTCGCGCTGATCCTGATCGGCTTCCTGTGCGGGCGCTTCGGCGTGTTCACCCGCGAGGCGACCGACAACATCAACCGCTTCGCCATCTACCTCGCCCTGCCGGCGCTGATCTTCACCACCATGGCGCGGATCACCCCGGCCGAGATCGGGCAGTTCGGCTTCTCGGCGGCCTTCGCCCTCGGCATCGCGGCGACATTCCTCCTCGCCTACGGGCTCGGGCGGCGGCGGGGCAGCTCCGTCGCCGATGCCAGCATCGAGGGGCTGGATGCGGGCTACAGCAATGTCGGCTTCATGGGCATTCCGCTCTGCCTGCTGGTCTTCGGGCCGGAGGGGCTGCCGGCGGCGGTGATCGCCACCCTGTTCACCGCCTGCGTCCTGTTCCTCACCGCCATCGTCATGGTGGAGTTCGACCTGCGGCGGGGCGTCGACCGGGGGAGCACCGTCAAGCGGGTGCTGCTCTCGCTGCTGCGCAACCCGCTCTTCCTCGCGCCCATCGCCGGGCTCGCGGTGGGGCTGACCGGCTTGGCCTTGCCCCTGCCCCTCGACACCTCCGCCAAGCTCCTCGGCGGCGCGGCCTCGCCCTGCGCGCTGATCTGCATCGGCCTGTTCCTGGCGCAGGAGAGCGGCGTGGCGGGCGACCGCAGGCTGATCTGGCTCCTCGTCGGGCTGAAGCTCGTCGTGCATCCAGCGCTGACGGCCCTCCTCGTCTATTACGTGTTCCCCGTGCCGCCCCTCTGGGCCCGGGCGGCGGTGCTGCTCAGCGCCCTGCCCATCGGCTCCGGGCCCTTCACCCTCGCCAAGCTCTACGGGCTGCAGGCGGGCGTCACCTCGGGAGCGATCCTCGTCTCGCACCTCGTTTCGGTCTTCACCGTGTCGGCCCTGGTGGCGTGGCTCGGCTGAGGCCGGTTCACTGGCCGGGCCGGCGCAAGTATGGGATGTGTTCGTACGGAGACCGGGACAACCCGGCTCCGGCCCCGCACAGGGCATTGGGAGGATGGCGATGGATATCGCGGCGGTGGAAGCTGCGGGCGCGGGCGGTCATGGGATCGGCCTGGACGGCCCGCCCCTGCGGGCCCGGGGCTGGCTGAAGAGCCTCGACACTGCCATTGGCTGGCTCGTCGAGATTCCCGCCGCCCTCCTCGTGCTCGCCGAGATCGGCGTGCTGCTCTCGGGCGTCGTCAGCCGCTACGTCTTCCACGAGCCGCTGATCTGGTCCGACGAACTCGCCGGCATCCTGTTCCTGTGGCTCGCCATGCTCGGCGCCGTCGTCGCCTTCCGCAGGGCCGAGCACATGCGCATGACGGCGCTGGTCGCCATGGCCGGGCCGCGCACCCGCGCCTTCCTCGAAACCCTCGCCCTCGTCGCGGGCCTCGTCTTCGTCAGCCTCGTCCTGCACCCGGCCTATGAGTTCGCCAGCGAGGAGGTCTTCGTCCAGACGCCGGCGCTGGAACTCAACAACGCGTGGCGGGCCGCCGCCCTGCCCGTCGGCTTCGGGCTGATGCTCCTCATCGCCCTGATCCGCCTCGCCGAGACCGCCGACTGGAAGGTGACGTTGGCGGCCCTCGCCACGGGCGCCGTCCTGGCCGGGGCGCTGGTGGCCGCGCAGCCGTTCCTGATGGACCTCGGCAACCTCAACCTGCTGCTGTTCTTCGTGCTCGGCGTCGGCGCGCTGGTCTTCTCCGGCGTGCCCATCGCCTTCGCCTTCGGCCTCTCGACCTTCGCCTATGTGACGCTGACCACCAACGCCCCGTCCATGGTGGTAGTCGGGCGGATGGACGAGGGCATGAGCCATCTCATCCTGCTCGCCGTGCCGCTGTTCGTGTTCCTCGGGCTGCTGATCGAGATGACCGGCATGGCCAAGGCGATGGTCGGCTTCCTGGCGAGCCTGCTCGGGCACGTGCGCGGCGGCCTGCACTTCGTGCTGGTGGGGGCGATGTACCTCGTCTCCGGCATCTCCGGCTCGAAGGCCGCCGACATGGCCGCCGTCGCCCCCGTGCTGTTCCCGGAGATGAAGGCGCGCGGCGCCAAGGAGGGCGACCTCGTGGCGCTCCTGGCCGCGACCGGCGCGCAGACCGAGACGATCCCGCCCTCCATCGTGCTGATCACCATCGGCTCGGTGACGGGCGTCTCGATCACCGCCCTGTTCACGGGCGGGCTGATGCCCGGCGTGGTGCTGGCGGTGACGCTGTGCGCGCTGGTCTGGTGGCGCTACCGGGGGGAGGATCTGAGCCATGTCGCCCGGCCCTCGGGTGCGGTGATCGGGCGCTCGTTCCTCGTGGCGCTGCCGGCGCTCGCCCTGCCCTTCGTGATCCGCTTCGCGGTGGTGGAGGGCATCGCCACGGCGACCGAAGTCTCGACCATCGGCATCGTCTACGCGGCGCTGGCGGGGCTCCTGATCTACCGGCAGTTCTCGTGGAGCCGCCTGTATCCGATGCTGGTGACGACGGCGGCCCTGTCGGGGGCGATCCTGCTCATCATCGGCGCGGCCACCGGCATGGCCTGGGCGCTGACGCAATCGGGCTTCTCGCAGACGCTGGCGGTGGCGATGAAGAGCCTGCCGGGCGGCCCGCTCGGCTTCCTCCTGGTCTCGGCGGTCGCGTTCATCATCCTGGGCTCGGTGCTGGAAGGCATCCCGGCGGTGGTGCTGTTCGGGCCTCTGCTGTTCCCCATCGCCCGGTCGGTGGGGGTGCACGAGGTGCATTACGCGATGGTGGTGATCCTCGCGATGGGCGTCGGGCTGTTCGCGCCGCCCTTCGGGGTCGGCTACTACGCCGCCTGCGCGATCAGCCGGATCCACCCGGACGCGGGGATGCGGCCCATCGTCGGCTACATTCTGGCGCTGCTGGCGGGCCTGCTCGCGGTGATCCTCGTGCCGTGGTTCTCCATCGGGTTCCTGTGAGGCTCCCTCAGGGGGCCTCCAGCGCGCTGATCTCGATCACGAACTTGCGCCGCATGGCGCGCGAGAAATCGCCGTAGCCCGCCGCCGCCAGGAGGAACGAGGTCGGCCCGCCGACCACATGGGCACGGTACCATTGTTCGAGGCTCGTCCGGTCCTGCGGTAGCGGGGTCGGGCGCAGGCCGTAGCCGGGGGCCCGGTAGGCGCCCGCGCCGACCACGTCGTTCTCCCCCGGCACGAGGATCGGCAGCCCGTTGATCGTCGCGCCGAGCGCCAGGACGTCCCTGCGCTCGGCTTCCATCGCGTCGGGGTCGGTGCAATTGTCGATCCCGTCCCCGGACACGTCCACGACGATCCGGTCGGCCGGTATCGGCATGGCCGGGATGACGCTGCCCGCCACGGTACGGAACATCTGCCCGATGCAGGTGAACTCCCCCGCCTGACGGGGCGTCGCGCGTACCGCCGCCGCGGCGGCGGCGGCTTCCTCCTTGTTGGTGATGCGCCGCCACGGCACCGGCATCCCCGCCCGGTCGGCCCACGTTACCATGGCGAAGAGGATGCCGCCGGCATTGCCGGTGATCGCCGCCAGAACGCCCGGATCCTCCAGCGCCTCGGCGATGCCCTCCATCTGCAGCGTGAAGCGGGCATCGTCCACCGATTGCGACACGTCCACCGAGACGATGAGCGCGGTGGCGACGGACTCGGCCGCCCGCGCCGGGGCGGCCCCTACGAGGAGGGCGGCGAGGGCCGCGCAGGCGATCCGCCGGCTCATGTCTTCTCCGTCATGCGCACGGTGCAGCCGGGATGCCCCGCGACGAGGGCGCGTCCGCGCTCCCGCCCGAGCACCATGCAGGCGGTCGACAACCCGTCCGCCAACAGCCCCGTCGGCGCCGTCACCGTGACCGAGGCGAGGCCGCGCGGCGAGAAGCCGGTGGCGGGATCGAAGATGTGGTGGTCCCTGAAATCGGCCGAGAAGGCCATGTTGTAATCGCCCGAGGTCGCCGCGAAGCCGGTGAACGGCGCGATCACCGCCGCGACCTCGCCCTTCCGGCGCGGGTCGGCGAGGCCGAGGCGCCAGGGCGAACCGTCCGCATGCGTCCCCACGGCGCCGAACTCGCCCGTATCGACGAAGGCATCCGCGACGCCCCGCGCGCGCAGCGCCGCCATCACGACATCGGCCGCGTAGCCCTGCACCACGGCGTTGAGCGTCACTCCGGTGCCCGTCTCCAGCACGATCGCCTCCGGCGCCAGGTTCACCCGCCGCCACCCGACCCGCGCGAGGCAGTGGCGCAGGGCCCCCGGGTCGGGCCGCCCTCCCCCCTCCGCCGCCCGCGACCAGAGCGGCCAGAGCGGCTGCACGGTGGGATCGAAGGCACCGCCGGTCGTCTCGGCGAGCGTCAGGGCGAAGCCGAGCATCGTCGCGAGATGATGGGGCGGCGCGTCGAGCCGGCCCTCACGGTTGAGGCGGGACAGGGCGCTGTCCGGCCGGAACAGGCTCGCCTCGTGCTCCACCGCGCGCATCGCGGCGATGCCCTCCGTGAGGGCCGCGTCCAGCGCGTCCGGATCGGGGCCGGCGGCGGTGAGGGAGATGGTGGTGCCGAAGGCGAGCCCGGCGCGGCTGCGCGCGGCGAGCCCCCGCGCGGCGGCATGGGCACGGAACCCCGCGATTCCGGCGGCGGCGAGGCCGCAGGCCCCGAGCACGGCCCGGCGGCGTGTGAGGCGGGCGCTCACCGGACCACCGCCACCGGGCGCGGGACGATCCGCTTGGCGTGGCGGCGGGCCACCACCTGCGGCACGCACTGCCCGGGATCGTGGATGATCGTCACGCAATCCATGCACTGGAAGCACTCGGGATAGTCGATCCGCCCGTCCTGGGCGATGGCGCCGTAGCGGCAGCGGACCTTGCAGAGCTGGCAGGGCGTGCCGCATTCCGCGCGGCGGGGGATCCAGTCCAGGATCCGCAGGCGCCCCACCACCGCGAGCCCCGCGCCCAGCGGGCAGAGATAGCGGCAGAAGCCCTTGTAGACGAACAGGTTGAATGCCAGCAGCCCGACCGCGTAGGCCACGAAGGGCCAGCTTCGCAGGAAGGACAGGGTGATCGCCGTCTTGAACGGCTCGACCTCGGCCATGGCGTCGGCGGCGGGCGAGTTCAGGGCGGTCGCGGCGAGGAGGCCGGCGAGCACGACGTATTTCACCTTGCGCAAATGCCGGTCGAGGCGCGGCGGCACGGTGAGTTGGCGGACCTTCAGGGGCCGCGCCATCCACGCGGCGAGTTCCTGCATCGCCCCGAACGGGCAGAGCCAGCCGCAGAAGGTGCCCCGGCCCCACAGGACGAGGCTCGCCAGCACGAAGGCCCAGAGCACCAGCGAGGGCGGATCGTAGAGCAGGAAGGCGAAATCGTGGGTGCGGAGCGCGGCCCGCACCAGCCCCATCAGGGTGACGATGGAGAGCTGCGCCTGCGCCGCGTAGCCCACGAAGCCCACCGTGACCGCGAGGAACGCGAGGCGGAAGGCGGGGAAGCGCCTCGCATCGGCCACCAGCGCCTTCTGCCGCGCCAGGACCGGCACGAGGAGCGCCAGCATCGCGCCGAGGCCGACCAGGGTGGGGACGCGGGCGCGCCAGGATTCCGTCCAGTCCGGCCCGTCCTGCGCGGCGACGCGCAGGAACAGGTCGGCGGGCAGCTTGGTCTCCACGCTGAAGTCGCGGGCGATTTTCTCGGAGAGGATCTGCCCGCGTTCGCGCACGATCTTCTCGGTGACGGTGAAGGGCGTGGACGGATCGAACCCGGCGGCGGCGTCGATCCGCAGGATCGTCCAGTCGCCGGCCGGCAAGCCCCGGTCGAGGCCGGCGCCGCGCCGTTCCACCGCCATGTCGCGGGCGTTGACCACGAGGCCCCCCTGCGAGACCGTCAGCCGCTCCGGCACCGCGCCGAGGACGAAGGTCTCGCCCAGCGGGTTCTCGGCGGCGTCGGCCGGGCCGGCGTTCAGCACCATCACCGCGTGGTTGCCGGGGCCGAGTTCGCGCATCAGCGCCTCGAACCGGGCGGGCCCGAGGAGGTTGCGGCCGATCGTCGGCACGTCGAGCAAGGCTGCATAGAGGTCGGTGATCACGTCCTCCGGCGCGCCCTCCCCCGCCTCCTCGACGCCCGTGCCCCGGAAGGCCTGGCTGGCCTGCGCCCGCGTGAGCGTCAGCCGCGTCACGAGGCCCCGCGCCAGGAGCGCGTCGAGGGTCAGGGGCTCGAACAGATCGGGTTTCGCCTCGACGCTCAGGCCGACATTGGCCGCACCGAAGCCGAGCTTGCCCCGCGCCACCGCCAGGGCGGAGGCGAGGATGGATTGGTTGATCGTCCGGGTCGAGGCCGTCGCCATGGCGATGCCGTCCACCGTGCTCTGCGGCGCGGCGCCGGAGCCCCGGGCGTTCGGCCGCCCGACGCGGATCGGCTGGCGGGCGGACAGGCCGACATATTGCTCCACGAAGGCGAAGAGCGGCTCCGAGCCGAGCCCTTCGAGGAAGACCGGCTCCTTGTGCGAGAGCACCGCCACGTCGCGAAAGGTGCCGTCCGGGGCGAGGGCGATCAGCAGGTCCGGGGGCGTGCCGCCGAAGCCGGGGATCGGCGCGAAATCGACGGATTCGAAGGCGTAGGCGAAGACCTCGTAGGAGCCCGCCTGCTGCTTGAGGATCGGCCAGACCGGGAGCGTGTCGTCCTTCTCGCCGACCACCAGCGGCGGCGGGAAATGGCGGGCGATCCCCGTGCGGTCGAGTTCGCCGGCCGAGGCGACGCCGCAGAGGCGCGCGACGACGAGGATCGCCACGAGCATGGCTATCCATCCGGTGCGCCGAACGCCGGACACTCGCATCCGCTGCCGTCTCCGGGACGGCGCCGCGCCGCCCCCCGCGTTTCCTCGATCGTTGCCGCCACGATAGGGCGCGCGCGCCTCGCCCCGATATTGGACCAAAGGCCAGAGCGGCCGATCCGGTCTTGGGCCTCGCCACGCGGCCGAAACTTGCGCATCAGGGGTCGTGAAACAATCGAAGGTTGTTTTTGCGTAGATCATCCAACTAATGATCTGTATTTGCATGTTTTAATTTTGCAACAACTGGCTTTTTCACGCTGATGGGCCGGGATTTTAGTTTTAGAATCGGATGTCGGTGCGCTTAGCTCTCTGACGTCGGATGCGTGCCGGACGTTCGGAGTTCCGAACACGGAGGCAGGCCGGCGACCGCATTCGCATGGCGCCGCTCGTGAAGGAGCACAGGCGTCGATGCCTTTGGCAGCCATGGTCGTGACCGAATGAGTTCTTCGCATTCCGGGACCAACAGCGGAATTCGAAGACTTCAGCGGCCGAAAAATTGGAGAAAGTGATGAGTCATCTGAAGACTTGGCTGCTCGGCTCGGCCGCAGCCTTGGCCTCTGTCGGCGCCGCCCAGGCCGCCGACCTGCCGGTGAAGAAGGCGGCACCGATCGAGTTCGTGCGCGTCTGCTCGGCTTACGGCGCCGGCTTCTTCTACATCCCCGGCACCGACACCTGCCTGCGCCTCTCGGGCCGCGCCCGCTTCGAATACGGCTACCAGGCCCCCCTCAGCCGGAACCAGGGCAACGGTGACTACAGCGGCTACCGTGGTCTTGCCCGCATCAACCTCGATGCCCGCACCCAGACCGGTTACGGCACCCTGCGCGCCTTCCTCCGCATCGAGGCCGCCAGCCGCACCGGCATCCCGACCCTGCATTCCGGCACGCAGATCCGTGGCGCTAACGCCTTCCCCGGCACCGGCATCGACCAGTACGGCCGCGTCGAGCAGTACTTCAACACCGACAAGGCCTTCGTGCAGTTCGCCGGCCTGACCGCCGGTCGCGCGTCCTCCTTCTTCGACTTCTACGCCCACGACTTCGAGTATGTCGGCGCGACGTCGGGCTCGGACGTGTCCTCCACGAACCTGCTCGCCTACACCGCCACGGCCGGCAACGGCTTCTCCGCGACGCTCTCGGTCGAAGACCCGAGCTTCCGCCGCACCCCGATCTACTCGCCGACTGCGGCTGCGGGCGCGTCCGTCGGCAACACGTCGACGCAGATCTTCGGCCAGTCGAACTCGCTGATCCCGGTCGTCCTCGGCGTCAACGCCGCCGGCCATCCGGTGGGCTTCGGCTTCACCGACGGCATCCAGCGCAACCGCATGCCCGACTTCGTCGGCGTGCTGCGCTTCGACCAGCCCTGGGGTTCGGCCCAGGTCTCCGGTGCCGTCCACGAGCTGAACACCGGCAACGTCATCCCGCAGGGCGGCTTCCTCGGCTTCAACAGCGCCGGCACCCCCCTCACCGCGACGACCGCCAGCGCCCAGCGCACCAAGAGCGAGTACGGCTGGGCCGTGCAGGGCGGCCTGAAGATCAACGCCCCGTTCATCGCGCCGGGCGACGTCTTCTACCTCCAGGGCGCCTATGCCGAGGGCGCTCAGTCCTACACCGGCAACTCGTCCTATCCGGGCGGCTATGTGAGCAACGCGACCTCGATCCAGGGCGCGTCGTTCAACCAGTACTTCGCCGACGCGACGATCAACCCGTTCACCAACCAGCTGCAGCTGTCGAAGAGCTTCTCGGTGGTGGGCTCGTACCTGCACTACTGGACGCCGGAATGGCGTTCGGCGGTGTTCGCCTCCTACGGCGAGAACACCTTCGGTGCCGGCGCCCGCGCCGCCCAGGGGGCCTATTACGGCTTCGTTCCCGCCGCCGGCGGCACCAATGCCGGCAGCACCGTCATCTCCGGCGCCGGCGTCGGCGTTCCGGGCACGCGGTATTACTCCCTTAACGGCGTCCTGCGGGACACCTACTCGGTCTATGCCGGCGCGAACCTGATCTGGTCGCCGGTCAAGGACCTCGATATCGGCGTCGAGGGTCTGTACGCCCAGTACGGCGTGAAGAGCGGCCGGGTGCTCGACACCCAGAAGTTCAACTACAGCGCGGCCTACGTGAACAATCCCGCGAACGCCGTGAAGACGGTCTCCAGCACCGACGTGTTCCAGGCGCGCTTCCGCGTGCAGCGCGACTTCTGATCGCGAACCGCCGCGCCCTCCGGCTCATCCGCCGGAGGGCGCGGCACAGCCGGCCTTTCCTTGCGACGAGACCGACTGGGACATTTCCCGCGATCCCAGGATCACAGGAAATGTCCCTTTTGCGTTCCGGGGGTCAGGCGGCGGGGAAGCCGTTCTGGCTCTTGTCGAAGTCGAGATAGGCGGTCTCGATCACGATCTGCGTCCGGCTGATCACTTCGAGCTTGCGCAGGATCTCGGAGACATGCGCCTTCACAGTGGAATCGCCGACCTGCAATTCGTGGGCGATCTGCTTGTTCAGCTTGCCCTGGCGGATCATCATCAGCACCCGCATCTGCTGCGGCGTCAGCCGGGCGATGCGTTCGGCGAGGGGCGACTTGCGGTTCGCCGCCGGTTCAGGCGCCACCGCGAGGTCGGGGGGCGTGAACAGCGCGCCGTTCATCACCTCGGAGATGGCCCGCGTCAGGGTCGCCTTGTCGACCGCCTTGGGCACGAAGCCGGAGGCCCCGCGCTGCAGCGCCTCGCGCATGATGCGCGGGTCCTCGATGCCGGAGACGATCAGCACGGGCACGCGGGGGAAGCGGGCGCGGATCGTCACGAGGCCGTCGAAACCGGAGACGCCCTGCATCGAGAGGTCGAGGAGGATCAGGTCGATGCCGGTCTCGCGGCCCAGCACCTCGCAGGCGCCGCGGATCCCGTCGGCCTCGTGCAGGGCGGCATCGGGAAAGGCGAGGGTGATGGCGCTGGCCAGCGCCTCGCGGAAGAGCGGATGGTCATCGACGATCAGCAACTGCATCCCAGCCACCCCATTCTGCGCCCCCTCGCCCTGGGAGGCGAGAACCATAGCGCCGGTCGCGGCGCGGACAGAAGCGGCAGGCGTATCGGCTTCCGGCGAGGGCGTCAGCATGGGTCTCGTCGCGATCATGCCGGGGGTGGAGGTCGTCGGATCTCGTCCCCGGCCGGCGTGAGAGCCGGCCGGGGCGCTGAGTCGGACGGGACCGGGGAGCGGTCCCGCCGCTGGCGTCGTCTTACCGCGACGCGACCTTCTTCGGCAGCTTGAACGCCCAGAAGCTGCCGCCCTGGTTGATGCCGGCCGTGGTCTTGGCGACTTCGCCGCCCCAGAGCGGCACCGCGCCGCCCCAGCCGGCGGTGACGCCGACCCACTGCTCGCCATCCTGCTCCCAGGTGATCGGGGAGGACACGACGCCCGTGCCGACCTGGAACTTCCACAGTTCCTCGCCGGTCTTGGCGTCGAACGCCTTCAGGAAGCCTTCGGGGGTGCCGGTGAAGACCAGCCCGCCACCCGTGGTGAGAATGCCGGCCCAGAGCGGGGCCTTGTTCTTGTATTCCCAGGCGACCTTGCCGGTGGCCGGGTCGATGGCCTTGAGGGAGCCGATATGGTCCTCGAAGGTCGGCTTGATGGTGAAGCCGGCGCCGAGATAGGCCGCGCCCTTCTTGTAGTTCACCGGCTCGTTCCAGATATCCATGCCCCATTCGTTGGAGGGGATGTAGAACAGCTTGGTCTCGGGGCTGTAGCCGATCGGGTTCCAGTTCTTGCCGCCGAGGAAGCCCGGCACGGCGAAGACGGGCTTGCCCTTCTTCTCGTCGCCGGTCGCCTGGCTCGGGTCGCCCGGCCGGTTCTCCGGGTTGTAGATCGGGCGGCCGTCCTTATCGATGCCGCTCGCCCAGTTGATCTTGTTCACGAAGGGCGTGGCCGAGATGAACTTCCCGTTGGTCCGGTCGAGGACGTAGAAGAACCCGTTCCGGTCGGCGGTGGCGCCGGCCTTCACGGTCTTGCCGTCCTTCTGCATGTCGAACGGCACGAACTCGTTCACGCCGTCGAAGTCCCAGCCGTCATGCGGCGTGGTCTGGAAGCCCCACACGATCTCGCCGTTGTCGGGGTTGATGGCGAGGCGCGAGGCCGACCACTTGTTGTCGCCCGGCCGCAGCCAGGAGTTCCACGGGCCCGGGTTGCCGGTGCCGACATAGATCATGTTCAGTTCGGGATCGTAGGTGCCGCCGAGCCAGGTGGCGCCGCCGCCGAACTTCCACATGTCGCCGGGCCAGGTCTCGTTGGTCTTGCCCGTCATGGTGGAGGGCTTGCCGTTCAGCTCGCCCATGTGGCCCTCGATGACGGGGCGCTTCCACACGATCTCGCCGGTCTCGGCATCACGGGCCTCGATGCGGCCGACCACGCCGAACTCGCCGCCCGACACGCCTGTGATGATCTTGCCCTTCACGATCATCGGCGCGGCGGTGTAGCTGTAGCCGGACTTGAAGTCGTCGATGTCCTTGCGCCACGCGACCTTGCCGGTCTTGGCGTTCAGCGCCACCAGCTTGGCGTCGAGGGTGCCGAAATAGATGTTGTCCTTGTAGAGGGCGGCGCCGCGGTTCACCACGTCACAGCAGGGCAGGATGCCTTCCGGCAGGCGGGCATTGTATTCCCACTTCTTCTCGCCGGTCCGGGAGTCGATCGCGTAGAGGCGCGAGTAGGAGCCGGTCACGTAGAGCGTGCCGTCCTTCACCAGCGCCTGGCTCTCCTGGCCGCGCTGCTTCTCGCCGCCGAAGGAGAACGACCACGCCGGGACGAGGGTCTTCACGGTCTCCTTGTCGATGGCCTTGAGCGGGCTGAAGCGCTGGCCCTGCGGCCCGAGCCCGTAGGTGACGACGTCGCCGGGGGTCTTGGCGTCGTTGATGATATCCTGCTCGCTCACCCCGCCACCCGAGGCGGCGGCGGCCTTCTCCGGCTCCTTGGCCGAGGCCGACAGGCTCGCCGCGCCGGCGGCGAGGGCGGCGAGCCCCACCGCCGCGAGAAACTGCGTGCGCATTCTCATGACATCTCCTCCGGTGAATTCCGATGGCCGATGGGGTTCGGACCCCTTTTGACGTGCGGCCTTTCGCGACGATCAGCGTAAGATGAGTCTCGGCGCCGGGTTATTGGCCATAAGTCTAATCTGAGAACCAATATTCCGAGCGCGGCTTCGGTCTGAAATGAATACGGTTTTCCCGCCGCCTCGCGGCGGTGGGTCGAAGCTTTCAGGCCGGGGTGGCGCCGGTCAGTAGCCGGCGGGCGGCTCGTAGCTCACGCCGTGCTTGCCGAAGATTGCCTTCATCGTGCCGTTGTCGATCATCGCGGTCATCGCATCGCCGACGGCGTAGCCGAGATCGCGCGAATCGCTTTTCACCGCGCCGCAGAGGTCCCACGACGTCTTGATCGGCCCGGCGAGCTTCACCTGCGTGAGGCCGATCCCCTCCTTCGCCGTGCCCGAGGCGGCGAGCGCCCCCTCGATCTCGGCGCGGGTGCCGGCCAGGATCGGGGCGTCCCCGGCGAGGAAGGCCTTCGCCGCCTCCTCGAAGCTCTTGAAGTGTTTCAGGTTCTTGCGAAGCTGCCCGCCGTTGGCGGTGAGCAGCATCGCGTCCGAGGCGCTGTTGCCCTCCACGTCGATGGGCGTCTCGCCGACATCGCCGAGGGTCTCGAAATCCTCCGTCGCGCCCTTGCGCCACGCCAGGGCGAGGCGCTGCTGCAGGTAGGGGCGCGTGGTGAAGATCTGCTCGTTGCGCTGGGCGAAGATGCGGTCCGCCGGCACGTGCAGCATCACGTCCGAGAGGGCCGAGCCCGCGAGGTCGCCGCGCCACAGGGCGAGGCGCAGGTCGCCGTCGGAATTCTCGCCCGCATCCACGAAGCGCAGGTCGAGCTTCAGCTTCAGTGCATCCGCCAGCGCCTGGGCGATGTCCACCTCGATGCCGGTGGGCTTGCCGTCCTTGCGGGCCGAGAACGGGGCGTTGTCGTCGTAGAGCGCGACCCGCAACGTCCCGTCCGTGCGCACGTCGTCGAGGGGGCGGGAGAGGGCCGGGCCGGCCGCCAGCAGCCAGGAGGCGGCCAGGAGCAGGGAGCGCCGTCGCAGCGAGGGGGTCATCCTGCCGCGCTCAATTGTCGACGTGCTGGGCTTCGATGTAGCTGCGGATCGCCCACAGCCCCTCCTGCGAGATCACCCCCGCGAAGACCGGCATCTTGGTCATGCCGTCGATGATCGCGCCGTGGGTGACGCGCTCCTTGAACCACTCGTCGCCCTCCTTGCCCTTCTCCAGGTAGCGGAGATCGGGGGCGAGGCCGCCGGAGATCACCTCCAGGCCGTGGCAGCGGGCGCAATTCTGGTTGTAGGCGGAGGAGCCGACCTTCACCGCGTGCTCGTTGCCGCGATAGGGGTTCTCGTCGCGCCACGTCTCGCCGAGGGGGGGCAGGCCGTCCGTGTTGACCGGCTGGGGCTGCACGTCCCCGTGACCGAGGACGGCGCCGCCCGACACCAGGAGCGCGGCCAGCATGCCGCCCGCGAGCGCAAGCCTTCTCGACATCGTTTCCCTCCGTAGCGGCCATCGGCCGTCATCCGCCGTCCATTCGGGCGGCTGTTTGAAGGAAGGCTATCAAGGCAGAGGACATGAACCCATTGTGCTTTGGTCCAAGGGCCGTCTTCCGGGCCTGGAAACCGTGTCGAGCCCACACCTTGGTCCTATTTCCCCAGGCGAATGCCGGCTCTATGCCAGGATTCAACAACGAACCGACGGGTGGAAACGAGAACAGCCGGATGCGGACGGCGACCGAGGCATGGGGCCGGGGACGGAGACTTGCGCGCTGGAGCGTGGGGTTCCTGGCGGCCGGCCTTCTTGCCACGTCGGCGGCGCTTGCGGCCGACCCTTTGGGCGTCGCCTATCTCGAACGGCGGATCGAGCGGCCGAACCCCCTGAACAACGAGGATCCGGTTCCCGCCGACGAGGGGCTGAAGGGCGCGGAACTCGGCCTGCGCGACTCGAACGCCACCGGGCGCTTCGTCGGCCTCTCCCTCACCCTGGCGAGCAGGGTGGTGGAGCCCGGCGGCGACATCCGCGCCGCCCTGGCCGAACTGCTCGCCGGCAAGGACCGGCCGAGATTCGTGGTCGTCAACGCCCCCGCCGCCGACCTTCTGGCCCTGGCCGACGCCCCCGAGGCGAAGGACCTCGTGCTCCTCAATGTCGGCGCCACCGACACCGCCCTGCGCGATGCCGAGTGCCGCAAGCGGGTGCTGCACGTCATCCCCTCGCGGGCGATGCTGACGGACGCCCTCGTCCAGTTGCTGGTGTTCAAGCGCTGGACACGCATCCTCCTCGTCTCCGGGCCGGACAAGGCGGACGGGCTCTACGCGGACTCCCTGAAGCGCAGCGCGCGGAAGTTCGGGGCACGGGTCGTCGCGGAGACCAAGTTCGACGCGCGGGGTGCGGATCTGCGCGACAGCGCGCTCCGGGAATTCGCCCTCGCCACGCGCGGGCCCGAGCACGACGTGGTCGCGGTGGCCGACGAGGCGGGCGAGTTCGGTACGAACCTCGTCTACAACACCGAATCCCCGCGCCCGGTGGTGGGCACGCAGGGCCTCTCCCCCGCCGCCTGGGGCCGGGCGGTGGAGGCTTGGGCCGCCGCACAATTGCAGCAGCGGTTCCGCAAGCTCGCCGGGCGAACCATGGGCCCCGTCGATTGGGCGGGCTGGATGGCCGTCCACGCGGTGGGCGAGGCGGCGGTGAAGCTCAAATCCGCCGATCCGGCCGCCATCGCCAAGCTGATGCTCGATCCCGCCTTCGAGGTCGGCGGCTTCAAGGGGCGGGCGCTCAGCTTCCGCGCCTGGAACGGGCAGTTGCGCCAACCCCTGTACCTGCTCTGGCCCGGGGCGGTGGTCGGCGCGGCGCCGGTCGAGGGCTTCCTCCACCGCGCCACCGAACTCGACACGCTGGGTCTCGACCGGCCCGAGAGCGCCTGCAAGGCCTTCGGAGGATGACATGACGCGCGGTCTTCCCGCCCTCGCCGCCCTGATGGCCCTCCTCGGTGCCGTGCCCGCGCGGGCCGCCGAGATCTACGTGACCAACGAGCGCGACAACACGGTCTCGGTGATCGACACCGGGACCTACGCGGTAACGCGCACCTTCCCCGTGGGCCGGCGCCCGCGCGGGGTGGTGTTCTCGAAGGACGGCACGCGCCTCTTCGTCTGCGCCAGCGATTCCGATTCCGTGCAGGTCATCGACCCCGACAGCGGCAAGCTCCTCGCCGACCTGCCCTCCGGCGAGGACCCGGAGCAATTCGCCCTCGCCCCCGATGGGCGCACACTGTTCATCGCCAACGAGAACAACGCCACGACGACGGTGGTCGATGTCGATTCCAAGCATGTGAAGGCGCAGATCGACGTCGGCATCGAACCCGAGGGCATGGCCGTCAGCCCGGACGGCAGGATCGCGGTGACGACCTCCGAGACCACGAACATGGTCCACTGGATCGACGTGGCGACGCTGACCGCCATCGACGCGACGCAGGTGGACCAGCGCCCGCGCCACGCGGAATTCTCGAAGGACGGCAAGACCCTGTGGGTGTCCTCCGAGATCGGCGGCACCGTCGCGGTGATCGACGTGGCGACCCGCAAGGTGGAGAAGACGATCTCCTTCGAGATCAAGGGGGTCGCTTCCGACCGGATCCAGCCGGTGGGGATCAGCCTCACCGACGACGGGCGCCTCGCCTTCGTGGCGCTCGGCCCCTCCGACCGGGTGGCGGTGGTGGATGCCAGGACCTTCGAGGTGAAGAGCTACATCCTCGTCGGGCGGCGGGTCTGGCACATCGCGATCACCCCGGAGCAGGACAGGCTCGTCACCACCAACGGCGTCTCGGGGGACGTGACGGTGATCGACGTGCCGTCGCTCAAGGCGATCAAGACCGTGAAGGTCGGGCGCTTCCCATGGGGGGCCGCCATCCGCCCCGCCCCCGCGCGCGGCGAGGCCGCCGCCGGCAAGTGAGCGGGTGTCGAAGGGGTGAAACGGCAAGGATGATGCGGTTTGCAACAATCCCCGTTGCGGACATATAGTTCCTCCCACGAGGGCCGCCGGGCGAGAGCGGCCCCGAGCGGGAGTGGCGCCGTGATCGATGGAACGCGGATGCGTTCGCATCTCTGCGGGATCCAGTCTGCCTGGACCGAGGCCTCCGACGTGCGCGAGGCCGTGGCCTCCGTCGCCGCGCTCCTCGACCGTGAGCCGATCGGCCATCTGCTCGTCTTCTTCTCGCCCGCCTACGACTCGCGGGATCTCGTCGCGGCGGTGGGCGCGCATTTCCCCGGCGTGACGCTGCTCGGCTGCAGCTCGTCGGGCGGGATCAGCCCGGCCGGCGCCATCGACCGGGGCCTCGTCGCCATCGCCTTTCCCCGCCGGGGCTTCCGCATCGTCAGCGACGTGCTCACCCGGATCGACTGCCTGGACGTCGCCCGCACCGCGACCGCCGTGCGCAGCCTGCGCCGGCAGCTCGACCAGATCCGGGTCGAGCCGGTGCCCGGCAGCCAGTTCGCGCTCTCGCTCATCGACGCGCTCTCCAACGCGGAGGAGACGGTGGTCTCCGCCGTGGCCTGGGCCCTCGACGGCATCCCCCTGGTCGGCGGCTCGGCGGGGGACGACCTCGCCTTCGCCGGCACGGTGCTCATCCATGATGGGGCGATCCACACCAACGCGGCGGTGCTGATCCTCGTGGAGACGGATTTCCCGATCCGCATCTTCAAGAGCGACAACTTCGCCCCGACCCAGCGCAAGTTCGTCGTGACCGCCGCCTCCGAGGAGCATCGGCGGGTCCACGAACTGAACGCCGAGCCGGCGGCGCGGGAATACGCCAAGGCGGTGGGGCTCGATCCCGAGCACCTGACGCCGATGAGCTTTGCCGCCTATCCCCTCGCGGTGAAGGTCGGGGGTGAATATTATTGCCGGTCGATCAGCCGGGTGGAGCCGGACGGGTCGCTCACCCTGTTCTGCGCCATCAGCGAGGGCGCGGTGCTGACGCTGGCCCAGCCGCACGACATCGTGGAGGCGACGCGGGCGGAACTCTCCGACCTCGACGAGACCCTGGGCGGCCTCGACCTCGTGATCGGCTTCGATTGCGTGCTGCGCCGCCTCGACGCCGAGAGCCGGCAATGCCGCCACCGCATCTCGGACCTCTACAGCCGCTACGGCGTGGTCGGGTTCGAGACCTATGGCGAGCAGTACCGCTCGATGCACCTGAACCAGACCTTCACCGGCATCGCCATCGGCCGGAACCATCCGGCGTGAGCGGGACGGCGATGGTCGCGGAGGCGGAGGGCGAGAGCCGCGAGGCCCTGGCGCGCCGGATCGAGAAGCTGGAGCGCATCAACGCCGCCCTCATGGCCCATGTCGAGCGGACCATGGACCAGCAGGGCGGGGCCTACGCCCTGTTCCAGACGGCGATCATGCTCGAAGGCCGCGTCCGCTCGCGCACGGAGGAACTGACCTCCCTGATGAAGAGCCTGGAGACCTCGAACTCGGCCCTCCAGGCGGCCAAGGACGAGGCCGAGACGGCCAACCGCTCGAAGACGCGCTTCCTCGCCGCCGCGAGCCACGACCTGCTCCAGCCGCTCAACGCGGCCCGGCTCTCCCTCTCGGCGCTGTCGGACCTCGCGCCCGGCCCGGAGGCGCAGACCGTCGCGAGGCAGGTGGAGCGCGGTCTCCAGACCATCGAGGACCTGATCAAGGCCCTCATCGACATCTCGAAGCTCGATGCGGGCGCCGTGCGGCCGGTGATCAAGCCGGTGCGGCTCGCGGACCTCGTGGCGCATATCGAGGCGAGCTTCCGGCCCTTCGCCGAGCGCAAGGGCCTGCGCCTCCTCACCCGCACCTGCGACGTGGTGGTGGCCACCGACGTGGCGCTGATGCAGCGGATCCTCCAGAACCTCGTCTCCAACGCCGTGCGCTACACGGAATCGGGCGGGGTGCTGATCGGCGTGCGCCGCCGGGGCGGCCTGTGCCGCATCGACGTGGTCGATTCCGGCCGGGGCATCCCGGAGGAGGAGCGCGACCTCGTCTTCGAGGAATTCTACCGGGGCACGGGCGACGGCGAGGATGCCGGCGGGCCGGGGCTGGGGCTGGGCCTCTCCATCGTCCAGCGCATGGCCTCGGCCCTGGGCCACCCGATCCAGCTCCATTCCCGGGTCGGGCGCGGCACGCGGATGAGCGTCGAGATCCCCCTCGCGCCCTCGGCGCCGGACGCGCCCGCGCATCCGGTGCCCGTGGCCACGACCCTGACCGGCGCGCGGGTCCTCGTGATCGAGAACGACGCCTCCACCGCCGAGGCGCTGGAACGGCTGCTGCGCGGCTGGGACGCCGAGGTGGAGAGCCACCGCGCCCTCTCCGGCGTGGTCGACTCCCTGCGCGCCGGGATGAGGCGACCGGACGTGATGATCATCGATTACCACCTGTCCGACGGCGCCACCGGCCTCGACGTGGTCGAGCACCTGCGTGAGGCACGGGGCTGGGTGACGCCGGTCATCGTCGCGACCGCCGATTACAGTGTCGAGGTCGGCCGCCGCGTCGCGGAGGCCCAGGCCGAGCTGATGCTGAAGCCGGTGAAGCCGGCGCAGTTGCGCGCGCTCCTGGCCTACCTGCTGGCCTGATCCGGCCCGATGCGGACAATTTGAACGAAGGGTCTTACGCGGCCTGTACGCGTCCGTGGGAGAGTGTGCTCCTCTGTCGAGGCTCGCAATGATCGAACGCCGCGCTCTTCCCCGTACCCGGCTCGATGTCCCGGGGCGCATCTGCCTGGACGAACACCGCTCCGTCTCCTGCCTCGTCTACGACCGGTCGGAACGCGGCGTCCGCGTCACCCTGCCGGAGGCGGACCTGATCCCCGACACGTTCCTGCTGGAGATCGAACAGGCGCCGACCTTCTACGTCTGCCGCCTCGTGTGGCGGAAGGGCGAGGAGATCGGCGCACAGTTGGAAGCGGCCTGAGCCGCCGTTCAGCGGCCCCTCTCCCGCGCCTCGCGGATCCGGTCCAGCAACTCGGCGGCCGACTCGGCACGCCGGGCCGCGTCCCCGCAGGCCCGCCGCAGGACGATCCGGTTCTCCTTGAGCACGAGGTCGTCGGCCGCCGCCATCGGCCCCGGCCGGCAACCGGGCCGGAACTCGGCGGCGATCCCCTGTGGGCCGCCGTTCAGCCGGGCGATGCCGAGCTGGCGGCAGGTGGCCCGCAGCCGGCCCAGGGCGAACAGGGCGGCGACCGGCTCCGGCGGTGCGCCGAACCGGTCCTCCACCTCCGCCGCCAGGGCCTCGATCGCCTCCGCATCCCGCAGCCGCAGGACGCGGGTGTAGAGATCGAGGCGGATCTCCGGCTCCGGCACGTAGGAATCCGGGATCGTCGCGGCGAGGCCGAGGACGAGGTCCGGCGTCCAATCCTCGGCCGGCTGACCCTTGGCCTGCATCAGCGCCAGTTCCAGCAGGTGCCGGTAGAGGCCGAGCCCGACGAGCTTGGCATGCCCGGCCTGATCCTCGCCGACGAGGTCGCCCGCCCCGCGCAGGTCGAGGTCGCGGGCGCTGATGGCGAAGCCGGCGCCGAGGCGGTCCATGGCCTCCAAGGCGCGCAGGCGCTGCTCGGCGGCCGGGTTCGGCGGCGCGGCCGGATCGCTGAGGAGATAGACCACGCCGCGGCGCTGGCCGCGCCCGACCCGCCCGCGCAACTGGTGCAATTGCGCGAGGCCGAACCGGGCGGCATCCCACACGAGCATCGTGTTGGCGCGGGGCACGTCGAGGCCGCTCTCGATGATCGCCGTGGCGAGGAGCACGTCCCCCGAGCCCTCCGCGAACCGGACCATGGTCTCGTCCATCGCGGCGGCCTTCAGGTCGCCGTGCGCGATGGCGATGTCGAGGTCGGGCACGAGCTTGGCGAGGCGGTCGCGCAAGGGCGCGATGTCCTCGATGCGCGGGCAGACGACGAAGCTCTGGCCGCCCCTCCGGTGCTCGCGCACCAGCGCCTCGCGCAGGGTCTCGTCCTCGAAGGCGGTGACGACGGTGCGCACCGGCTGGCGCAGGGCCGGCGGCGTCGCCAGCACGCTGAGGCTCTGCAGGCCGACCAAAGCCGATTGCAGGGTGCGCGGGATCGGCGTCGCCGTCAGGGTCAGGACATGGCCGCCGGCCGCGAGGCGGCGCAGGTCGGCCTTCATCTTGGCGCCGAAGCGCTGCTCCTCGTCGATCACCGTCAGCCCGAGATCGGCATAGGCGACGCTCTTGGCGGCCAGGGCATGGGTGCCGACCGCGAGGCGGATCGAGCCGTCCGCCAAGCCCTGCTTCACCCGCTTCGCCTCGGCGGGCGAGACGAGGCGCGAGAGATGCCCGACCTCGATGCCGAACCGGCTGAAGCGGCGCTCCAGCGTGGCGGCGTGCTGGCGTGCGAGCACGGTGGTCGGGGCGATCAGCACCGCCTGCTTGCCGGCGAAGATCGCGGCGGCGAGGGCGCGGAGGGCGACCTCGGTCTTGCCGAAGCCGACATCGCCGCAGACCAGCCGGTCCATCGGCTCGCCGGAGGCGAGGTCGGCGAGGATCGCCTCAACGGATTGCGCCTGATCCGGGGTCGGCGAGAAGCCGAAGCCCGCCGCGAAGCGCTCGAGTTCGCGCGCCGGGGGCACGAGCTTGGCCGCGCCGGCCTCCTTCCGCGCCTTGGCGGCTTCGAGCAGGGTGCGGGCGGTGCGGGCGAGGGTCGCCTCGGCCTCCAGGCGGCGGCGCGCCCAGGTGTTGCCGTCGAGCTTGTCGAGGGTGACGGCCTCCGGCTCCGAGCCGTAGCGCCAGATCCGCTCGGCCTGATCCACCGGCACCATCAGCACCGCGTCGTCCGCGAAGCGCAGGCGCAGGGCCTCCGTCGCGTCCGTGGCCGAGACCGGTTCCAGCCCCTCGAACACGCAGAGCCCCCGGTCGCGGTCGACGGCCACGTCGCCCGGCCGCAACTCGACATCGCCCAGCGGCAGGACCGGACCCGCCGTGCCGACCGGCGCCGCCGAAGGCCCGAGGAAATCCGCCGCCGCGACGACGGTGGTGCCGTCGAGGCGGAAGCCCGCCGAGAGGGGCGCCTCGAAGGCCAGCACCGCGCCGGGCTCGGCCTCCCCGGCCTCGGCCCAGGCGTCGATGAGGCGGATCGGCCGCTCGGCGGCCTCTGAGGCGCGGCGCACGAGGCGGCGCAGGGGCGATTTCGGGCCGGCGAGGACGATGCGGTCGCCCGCCTTAAGCCGCTCGCGCAGGAACTTCGCCAGGGCCGTGCCGGGGCGCTTGTCGCGGGCAAAGACCGGGACCATCACGTCCTGGGCGGCCTCCTCTGTCGCGCCGGCCAGCGCATGGCCCTTGGCGAGGGCCTTCCACTCCTTGGGCGTGAGATAGAGACCGTCCACGGCCTTGGCCGAGCGGCGCCCCCGGCTCGCGGCCTCCCGCCCCTCCTCGACCTGCTCGAAGAAGGCGCCGAGGCGGCTTTCCGTCCCCTCCTCCACCACGAGGCGGGCCTCGGGGAGGTAATCGATCAAGGTCACGAGGGATTTGTAGAAACGCGGAAGGCCGTGCTCCTGGCTCGTGAAGGGCACCAGCCGGTCCTGCGCGCCGGCCGTCAACAGGATCTCCGTGGCGGGGTCCACGAGGAGGTCGGGGACCTCGGCCACGGAGCGCTGCGAGACCGGATCGTAGGAGCGGATCGCGGTGACGCGGCCCTTGTCGTGCTCCACCCGGCAGGGGCGCGGGGCGGCGGCGGGGAAGACTTCGAGGGTCCGGCCACGCATGGCGACCTCGCCCGGCTCGTCCACCCGCTCGTCGAGGACGTAGCCGAGGCGCTGCAATTCGGCGGTGACGGCGGCGACGTCGATCGTGTCGCCCACGGCGAAGGTGACGCGCGCGCCGTCCCAGGTGTCCGGCGGCGGCACCCGCTGGACCATGGCCGGGCCGGTGGTGAGGATGATCGAGGGCCGCGCCCGCGCGTCGGTCAGCCAGCGCAGCAGCGCGGTGCGGGCGCCCATCGTGGCCCGCGACGGCGAGGCGTGGTCGAAGGGCAGGCAATCCCATTCGGGAAAGAGGCCGACCGCGAGGCCGGGCTGAAGCACGCGCAGCGTCGCGGCGAGTTCATCGAGGCGCCGCCCGTCGCGGGCGACATGGACGATGGGACCGCCCTCCTCCGCGAGTCCGAGGAGCGACACGGCGAGGGCCCCCGTGGGGACCAGCGGCACATCCTCCGGGCTCCGTTCCGCCGCCTTCGCCTGACGCCGCACCCCTGAACCTGCCATTCCGGACCCGCACTCATCACCCTTGTGCCCGGCAACGCGGCTGGGGCCCGCCGGGTCCCCTCCATCCACAGCGGGCGTGCCGTCGCAGGCGCGTTGCGCTTGGGCCACCGAGGCGCCAGAACGGGGGCCTGTCGATGCCGGGAGTGCTTCGTATGCGAACAGAGACGCCGCCGCTGATCCGCCTGGAGGATTACCGCCCGAGCGCCTTCCTGATCGACCGCGTCGACCTCGACATCCGGCTCGATCCGCACGCCACGCGGATCACGGCGGAACTCGCCCTGCGGCCAAATCCCGCCGGAGACCCGGAGGCGCCGCTCCATCTCGACGGCGACGACCTGACGCTCGTGGCCCTCGACCTCGACGGGGCGGGCGTGGCGCCGGAGGCCATGAGCGTCGGCCCGGCGGGCCTGACCCTGCACCGGCCGCCCCGGCGGCCCTTCGTCCTGCGGATCGTCACGCAGGTCGATCCCACCGCCAACACCAAGCTGATGGGCCTCTACCGGACGGACGGCGTCTACTGCACCCAGTGCGAGGCGGACGGGTTCCGGCGCATCACCTACTTCCTCGACCGCCCCGACGTGATGGCGGTCTACACCACGCGGATCGAGGCGAACCGCGCGGAGGCCCCGGTGCTGCTCGGCAACGGCAACCCGGTCGAATCCGGCCCGGTCGGCGAGGACCGGCACTACGCCGTCTGGCACGATCCGCACCTGAAGCCGGCCTATCTCTTCGCCATCGTCGGCGGGCGCCTCGGCAAGGTCGAGACCGCGTTCCGCACGATGGACGGGCGCGACGTCACCTGCGCCGTCTATGTCGAGCCCGGCAGGGAGGACCGCGCGGGCTACGCCCTCGATGCGGTCATCCGCTCGATGGAATGGGACGAGCGCGCCTTCGGCCGCGCCTACGACCTCGACGTCTTCAACGTGGTCGCCGTCTCCGCCTTCAACATGGGGGCGATGGAGAACAAGGGCCTCAACATCTTCAACGACAAGTACGTGCTCGCCGTCCCCGAGACGGCGACCGACGCGGACTATGCCAACATCGAGGCGATCATCGCCCATGAGTATTTCCACAATTGGTCCGGCAACAGAGTGACTTGCCGAGATTGGTTCCAGCTCTGCCTGAAGGAGGGCCTGACCGTCTTCCGCGATCAGGAATTCTCCTCCGACATGCGCTCCCGGCCGGTCCACCGGATCGGCGAGGTGCGCTCGCTGCGCGCCCGGCAATTCCCCGAGGATGCCGGCCCGCTGCGCCACCCCGTGCGGCCGAACGCCTATGCGGAGATCAACAACTTCTACACGGCGACGGTCTACGACAAGGGTGCCGAGATCGTGCGGATGCTGCGCACCCTGATCGGCGGCGATGCCTTCCGCGCCGGCATGGACCGCTACTTCGCGGACAATGACGGGCGCGCGGCCACCGTCGAGGATTTCCTCGCCGCCTTCGCCACCGTGACCGGGCGCGACCTCTCGGCCTTCGCCCGCTGGTACGAGCGCCCCGGCACGCCCCGCCTCGCAGCGAGCGGCACCTACGATGCCGCCGCCCGCACCTACACCCTGCGCCTCGCCCAGCACCTGCCGGAGGAGGGCCCGCCCCTCGTCATCCCCGTGGCCCTCGGCCTCGTCGGCGCCTCCGGCCCCCTGACCGGGGCGACCTGCAAGGCGGTGAAGGACGGCGTGTTCGTCCTCGACACCCGCGAGGCGGACCTCGTGTTCGAGGCGGTCGCCGAGGCGCCGGTGCCGTCGCTGCTGCGGGACTTCTCGGCGCCGGTGCGCCTCGACCTCGCCCTCACCGACGAGGAGCGCCTGCGGCTGCTCGCCCGCGACAGCGATCCGTTCAACCGCTGGCAGGCGGCGCAGGACGTCGCGATGCGGCTGATCCTCGACCCCGATCCCGCCCGCGCGGAGGCCTTCGCGGAAGCGCTGGGCACCTTCCTCGACGGAGAGGCGCTGTCCGATCCGGCCTTCGCCGCCCTCGTCCTCGCCCTGCCGACCGAGGGTGAGGCGGCCGACCAGCTCGCCGCCGACGTCGATCCCGATGCGATCCACACGGCCCGGCACGCCCTGCGCGCCCATCTCGGCCGGGTGCTGCGCCCGCGCCTCGACCGGATCGACGCGGCCCTCGCCCCGGCGGACGGGGCCGCCTACAGCCCCGACGCCGCCTCGGCGGGCCGTCGGTCGCTCCGCAACGCCGCCCTCGACCTGATCGCGGCGGGCGATCCGCAAACCGGCGCCGCCCTCGCCACGCGCCGCCTCGACGAGGCCGGCAACATGACCGACCGGCTCGCCGCCCTCGCCATCCTCGCGCAGATCCCCGGCCCGGCGCGGGAGGCCGCCCTCGACGGGTTCGGGGCGCGCTACGCCCACGAACCCCTCGTCCTCGACAAGTGGTTCGCCATCCAGGCGACCATCCCCGAACCCGAGACCCTGGCGCGAATCGAACGGCTGAAGGGCCACCCGGCCTTCTCCATGACCAACCCGAATCGGGTCCGCGCGCTGGTCGGCAGCTTCAGCATGGCGAACCCGACGCAGTTCGCCCGGGCCGACGGAGCGGGTTTCGCTCTCGTTGCGGACACCGTGAAGTCGCTCGATTCCGCCAATCCTCAGGTTGCAGCCAGGCTTCTGACGGCCTTCGGATCGTGGCGTCGGCTGGAAAAAAACCGCCGTGTTGCAGCCGCCGAAATGCTGAACCGGATCAAGGCCGTTCCCGGTTTGTCCAGGGATGTCGCGGACATCCTGAGCCGGACTCTGAAAGACGGCTAACCACTTGTTAAGATTGTACAAAACCGATTCTATCGGCCACCGTCCGGGGGGATTCGCGTCAAGGTGGAATGGTAAAAAAGCGGTGGACAAACACCCTGCGCAGGTGATTGTATTCACTCAGATTCGCAGGGCGCCAGCGCCCCGGCCGGATCGATTCTCCGAGGGGTGAGGTTCGGCCATGCCGGAGGCGGTTTCCGCTTCCCTCTCCGCGCGTGCGGACTCGACTCTGTCGGCGGTTTGGCCCGTCCGCAGCCGGGATCCGCGTTTGCAGAGAGCGGAGCGCTGGTTGCGCTATGCCGTGCCCGGCGCGCTCTCGATCTTCCTCGCCTGCCTCGTCGCCCTGGCCGCGATCCACATCCGCGGCCAGCGGGCCGAGATCCTGTCCGGCGCCGAGGCCGAGGTGGAGAGCTTCGCCCGCCTCGCCGCCCATGCCCTGCGCTCGGTCGAGGGCGGCCGCGCCGACCTCCATGCCCTGCTCCCCGAGGACGGGCGCCATCCCGGCCGCCGCCTCGTGCTCCTCACACCCAATTCCCGGATCGCCGTCGCCCATCCGCCGCTGCCGGCGGACATGCAGACGCTGCCAGACATCCTCGGGCCCAGCGAACCGCTCTCGGCGCTGGGCGAGCGCGCCGGGGCGGTGCTGCTCGACCTGCCCGGCGGCGAGCGGGTGCTCGCGGCCGTGCACAACCTCCCCACGGGGAAGGGGCAGGTCGCGGTGCTCCAACCCGTCGACCCGCTGATGGTTGGCTGGGGCGCGCGGACCCGCGACCAGATCGTCCTCGTCGGCGCGGCGATCCTCGTGATCGTCGGGGTCGGCGTCGCCTACGGGTTGCAGACGCGGCAGGCGACCCTCGCCGACCGGGCCTGCGAGCAGATCCGCCTCCGGCTGGAGACGGCGCTCCGCCGCAGCGATTGCGGCCTGTGGGACTGGGACATCGCCAGGGGGCGGATCTACTGGTCCGACTCGATGTACACGCTGCTCGGCTACCGCCGGGAGCAGCCCTACCTCGCCTTCGGCACGGTCAACGGCCTCGTCCACCCGGATGACGGGGACCTCTACAGCCTCGCCCGCGCGGTCGCCGCCAACCAGACCCATGTGGACCACGCCTTCCGCGTGCGCGGTGCGGACGGGGCCTATGTCTGGCTGCGCGCCCGCGCCGAGGTGGTGACGGACGGGTTCGATGGCGGGCGCCATCTCGTCGGCATCGCCGTCGACATCAGCCACCAGCGCGCCCTTGAAGAAACCAACGCCGCCAACGACATGCGCCTGCGCGACGCGGTGGAGGCGATCTCCGAGGCCTTCGTCGTGTGGGACCAGGGCAACCGCCTCGTCCTGTGCAATTCGAAGTTCCGCCATCTCCATGCGCTCAGCGCCGAGGATGCGCAGCCGGGTCGTCGCTACATCGACGTGATGAGCCGGGGCGCCCTGCCCCAGATCCGCCGGGAGACGCCGGAGATCGGCATGGCGACCGCCCGCACCTTCGAGGCGGAACTGGCCGACGGGCGATGGCTGCAGATCAGCGAGCGCCGCACGCGAGACGGGGGCTACGTCTCCGTCGGCACCGACATCACCAGCCTCAAGCGCCAGCAGGAACAGCTCGTCGCCTCGGAGCGCGAGTTGATCGACACCGTCACCGACCTCAAGCGGTCGCGACGGACCCTCGAGGTGCAGACGCAGCAGCTCGCCGACCTCGCCGAGCGCTACCTCGACCAGAAGGCGGTGGCCGAATCGGCCAACCAGTCGAAATCCGAGTTCCTGGCCAACATGAGCCACGAACTGCGCACCCCGCTCAACGCCATCATCGGCTTCGCGGATGTGATGGAGAACGAGGTTCTCGGACCCGTCGGTGTGCCGCGCTACAGCGAATATGCCCGCGACATCCGCCTGAGCGGCGGCCATCTGCTCGCGATGATCGACGACATCCTCGACATGGCCCGCCTGGAGGCCCGCCGCGTGCGGCTCCAGCCCCGCGCCCTACCCGCCGAACGGGCCCTGGCCGACGCCGTCGAGGCGATCGCCCCCGAGGCCGAGCGCAAGGACCTGCAGATCCACGTCGATGTCCGGGCCGGCACGGACCTGCTCGCCGACGTGCGCGGCATCCACCGCATCCTCGTCGGCATCCTCGAGAACGCGGTGAAGTTCACCGGCTCCGGCGGGCGGATCGAGGTCCGCGTCCGCCCGGCGGGCGAGCATGTCCACGTCTTCGTGGCCGATAGCGGCATGGGCATCCCCCGCGCCGCGCTGCCCCGGCTCGGCCAGCCCTTCACCAAGGTCGAGACGCAGATCACCAGCCGCCACAAGGGCTCGGGCCTCGGCCTCGCCATCGCCCGCTCCACCGCCGAACTCCACGGCGGCGGCCTGCGGATCCGGTCGGAGGAGAATGTCGGCACGGTGGTGCTGCTGCGTCTCCCGGCCCCGACCCCGCAGCGGTTGGAAAAGGTCGCCGAGACGGCGGGCCGCGAGGCCGCCGCCAAGACCCTCCGGCGGAACGCGGCCTGAGCCGCCCCGCTTCGGCAGTGACGCACTTGCGCCGTTCATGCGCGTCTGCCCTAGCTTCTTGTTATTGCACCAATTTTTCCAGACACGGCTGACGCCTTCGTCTGGATCGATGCCCTAGCCCGGCGCGCGCTGCGGCTCGGTGAGGGCGGGTGTCTCCTTCGGCGGAACGGGTGTCGGCGGCGGGGACGGCGTCCGGGCGAGGGAGGCCGAGATCGTCAGGGCGACATGCTCGGCCATGCAGCGCAGGCCGAGGTCGTTCAGGCGGAACTGCCGCCCCAGGATATGCCCCTCGCCCTTCTCGGTACGGCCCGCGAGATAGCGCAGGGCCTCGAAGCGGCGCACCAGCGGGACGCCCTCGCGGGTGGCGACGTCGCGCACCCCATCCACGATCCGGTTGTAATCCGTGTCGGTCGCAACGCTCGCCGTGTAGAGCGGATCGACCAGCACCACGTCGATCCCGTGGGATTTGAGCCACGCCACGGACTCGTCCAGGGCCTCGGCGAAGGCGGTGGGATCGACCCGCGCGATGGCATCGTGGGTGCCGACCTGCCACACGACGAGGTCCGGCTCGGCATCGGCCACGAGGCTGCGCAGCCGCTCGGCGGCGCCGGAGGCGATCTCGCCGGGCAGGCCGCGATGGTCGATCACCACGTCGACATGCGGCATGGCCTGTTCGAGCGCCGCCTCGAGCTTGACGGGATAGGAGGCGGAGGCGCCGGGGGCCGACGAGCCGCCGATGGCCAGGATGCGCAGCACATGCCGCGCCTCCAGCGCCGCCTTCGCGGCCGCGAGGCCCGCGACGCTGTAGAGTTGCGAGCCCGGCACCCGGCATTCGAGCGAGGGCGCCGGCATGCCCGCTTCCTGCGCGGCGGCAGGGACGATGCCCAGGCAGAGGGCGACGACGATGCCCCTCATGCGCGCGGCTTCGGAGGTCTGCGGGAACGCCATTCGACGAACCATGCGGTGATTCCCAACGCGACGAGACCGCAGCCGGCAACTGTCATGTCGACCAGCAATCCGCCTCCGGTCTGGAAACGGACGAGCTGGCCGATCAGGCTCAACAGCGACCCCATCGAGAAGACGGCCAGGGAGTTCCTGCCCAGGCCCGACAGGAATCCGACGATCCAGCCGATTCGCGGCGCGATCAATGCGTAGATCGGCGAAAACGCCAACAATACCCCGAGGAAATGTACGAGCCGGGCCGGGGTCAGGTAGCTTTTCTCGAACGTGAACAACAAACGCGGTTCAGGGACCATGAGCGGGTCGGGCCGGATGTCGAGCACCGACAGGGTGATGCCGACGATCACGATGACGACGCCCACCGGCATTAGCCTCCGCGTCCAGCGCCCGAAGGCGGGGGAGGTCCGGTTCCAGTCCTGCAGCACGAAGCCCAGCGTCAGCAGCAATTGCCAGCAATACGGGTCGAAGAACCACGTCCCCTCCCCCGGCCATGAGGGCAGGTTCCAATCGAGGATCAGGCTCGCGAGATAGAGCGCGAAGGACAGGCCGAGCGCCAGGACGCGGCTGACCCGGGCGATCACCACGATGATTGGGGCGATGCCGATCAGTACCACGTAGAGCGGCAGGATGTTGAAGAAGCCGAGCTGGTAGGTGAGCAGCGCCATGCCGCAGACCGACTGGATCGGGTCCGCGAAGAAGTTGCCCGCGTTGTGCCATTCGAGGATCAGCGGGTTGTCGAGGAGCAGCGCCGCCCCGGCGATGATCGAGAGGGCGAGCAGCATCACCGTGATCTGCGCCCGGTAGACCTCGACGGTGCGCGCCAGCATCCGCACGACACTGCGCCAGCGCGGCTCCGGCGCCCCGTCGCGGGTGCGCGTGGCGATCCCGATCGACCACCCCGCCAGGAACACGAACAGCTCGGCCGCGTCCGAGATGCCGTATTGCGAGAAGGTGTAGCGCTCGAACGTGTTGCCGGGGATGTGGTTGATGAAGATCGTGATCAGGGCGAAGCCACGCCAGAAATCGATCGCATTGGGCTCCCGCATGGGGGCGGCGGCTCCGGGGCTGGTCGGCGAACCGGGTCTCTGTAAGGCGCGCGAGCGCCGCTGGAAACCCGGACCTGAGGGGGGATGGGCGTGAATTCCGGCGGCGAATTTCCATCGCGCGCCATCGAACCGGGGGGCAAACGTCGCGTTACAGACGCGAAGGAGCCTCCCCATGCGTCACGCTGTTTTGATCTCTCTCGCGCTCTGGGCGGGTGGCTCGGCCGCCGCCCTCGCTCAGGCGACGACCGGCACGGGCGGCGGGCCGACGAGCACCGTGACCGCCCCGCACACGAGCGCGGTCGGACGGACCATGCCCCCGGCCGGCGGCGATGCCGGCGCGGCGACCGCCGGGGACGACCGCGAGCGGCGGACCAAGGTGCAGAAGACCGACGACAAGATCACCGACGGCATCTGCATCGGCTGCGGACCCAAGTGAGGTCGAGGATCACAGGTTGAGGGTCGCGTCGTCCCGCGCCTGCGGCTCGTCGGCGAGGCGCAGCAGGTTCCGGCCATAGGCGGTCTTGGAGAAGAGTTGGCCGCGGGCGACCAGTTGCTCGCGGTCGATGAAGCCCTGCACGTAGGCAATCTCCTCCAGGCAGGCGACCTGGAGCCCCTGCCGGTGCTGGATCGTGCGCACGAATTCCGACGCTTCGAGCAGGCTGTCGTGGGTACCCGTGTCGAGCCACGCATAGCCCCGGCTCATCTTCTCCACGTAGAGCTCGCCGCGTTCGAGATACGCTTCGTTCACGCTGGTGATCTCCAGTTCGCCGCGCGGTGAGGGCTTCACGGCGGCGGCGATGTCCAGCACCTGATTGTCGTAGAAGTAGAGGCCCGTCACGGCCCAGGTCGATTCCGGGTGCTCCGGCTTCTCGACGATCTTCGTCGCCTTGCCCTGCGCGTCGAGGCTCACCACACCGTAGGCCTGCGGATTCTCCACGTGGTAGGCGAAGACCGTCGCGCCCTCTTTACGCGCCACGGCGCTCTTCAGCAGGTCGGCCATGCCGGCGCCGAAGAACAGGTTGTCGCCGAGGATCAGCGCCACGTCGTCGTCGCCGACGAAGTCGCGCCCGATGACGAAGGCCTGGGCGAGGCCCTCGGGTCGCGGCTGCACCGCGTAGGAGAACGACAGGCCGAACTGCTCGCCGGTTCCGAACAGGCGCTTGTAATTGTCCAGGTGCTCCGGCGACGAGATGATCAGGATCTCGCGGATGCCGGCCAGCATCAGCACCGAGACCGGGTAGTAGATCATCGGCTTGTCGTAGACGGGCAGCAGCTGCTTGTTGATCGACAGGGTCGCCGGGTGGAGCCGTGTGCCGGAGCCTCCGGCGAGGATGATGCCCTTCATCGGGTGGTTCCTTGCTCTCTGGCGGCTCAGGCCCGGACGGTTCCGGCCAGCCTGTCCAGGATGTCGTCGAGGGCATCCTGCCACGGACGGGGGAGGATGCCGTAGGCCTCGCGCAGGCTGTCGGTGGACAGGCGCGAATTGGACGGGCGCCGGGCCGGTGTCGGGTAGGCGGCGGTCGGAATGCCCTCCACCGGCACCGCGCGTCCGCCGCGCTTGGCGCCGCCGGCCACGATGGCCCGCGCGAAGCCGCACCATGTGGTCGAGCCGTCGTTGACGCAGTGGAACGTGCCCGTCGGCGCGGCGGGGTCTTCCGCCATGCGCAGGGCCACGGTCGCCAGGGCGGCGGCGAGGTCGGTGGCGCTGGTCGGGCAGCCGTGCTGGTCGTCCACCACGGTGAGCCTGTCGCGTTCGGCCGCGAGGCGCAGCATCGTCTTCACGAAGTTGCCCCGGTGCGGGCTCACCACCCAGGCGGTGCGCAGGATCGCGTGGCGCGGGTTGCCCGTGCGCACCGCGATCTCGCCCGCCGCCTTGCTGGCCCCGTAGACGCTGCGCGGATCGACCGGCTCTTCCGGGCCATAGGCGCCCTCGGCCTTGGTGCCCGCGAAGACGTAATCGGTCGAGACGTGGACGAGGGGGATGCCGCGTGCCTTCGTCGCCGCCGCGAGGATCGCCGGGGCGAGCGCGTTCAGCCGCCACGCGGCGGCCACGTCGGCTTCGGCCTTGTCCACCGCGGTGTAGGCGGCGGTGTTGATCACCGCCGCGTAGCCGCGCCCGTCGAGGGCGGCCTCGATCGCGGCCGGGTCGGTGATGTCGAGGGCATCGCGGGCCGGAGCATGGACCCGCACGCCCTCCGGCCAGGAATGGGCCTGAAGCTCCGTGCCGACCTGGCCGGCGCCGCCGAGGACGAGGATGTCCATCAGCCGGCGAGCCCGAGGCGTTCGCCCTGGTAGCGGCCCTCGCGGATCGGGCGCCACCATGCCTCGTTGGCGAGGTACCACGCCACGGTCTCTTCCAGGGCCGCCTCGAAGGTCTTTTGCGGAGCCCAGCCAAGTTCGGCCTCGGCCTTGGTGCAGTCGATGGCGTAGCGCCGGTCATGGCCGGGCCGGTCGGCGACGAAGGTGATCAGCCGCTCGTGCGGCCCGGCCTCGGGGCGCAGCCGGTCGAAGGCGGCGCACAAGCCCTTCACCACGGCGAGGTTGTTGCGCACGGCGCGGCCGCCGAGGAGGTAGGTCTCCCCGATCCGCCCCCGCTCCAGCACGGCGACGAGGCCCTTGGCGTGGTCCTCGACATGGATCCAGTCGCGCTCGTTCATGCCGTCGCCGTAGACGGGCAGGCTCCTGCCCTCCAATGCGTTGAGGATCATCAACGGGATCAGCTTCTCGGGGAAGTGACGCGGCCCGTAATTGTTCGAGCAGTTCGTCACCAGCACCGGCAGGCCGTAGGTCTCGTGCCACGCGCGGGCGAGGTGGTCGGAGGCGGCCTTCGAGGCCGAGTAGGGCGAGCGCGGGTCGTAGCGGCTCTCCTCGGTGAAGAAGCCGCCCGGCGGCAGGGAGCCGTAGACCTCGTCGGTGGAGACGTGGAGGAAGCGGAAACCCTCGCGCTCCGTGCCGGTCAGGCCCTCGTAGAGCTCGCGCGCCGCGTCGAGCATGGTCTGCGTGCCGAGGACGTTGGTGCGCACGAAGGCGCCGGGATCGGTGATCGAGCGGTCGACATGGCTCTCGGCGGCCAGATGCATCACCGCCTGCGGCTTGAACTCCGCGAAGGCGGCCCGCACCGCGTCACGGTCGCAGATGTCGGCCTCCACCAGCCGGTGGCGTCCGCTGCTCTCCAGGGGCTTCAGGGAGATCGGGTTGGCCGCGTAGGTCAGGGCGTCGAGGGTGACGACCTCGTGCCCGAGATCCTGCACGAGGTGCAGGACGAGGGCGGACCCGATGAAGCCGCAGCCGCCGGTGACTAGGATCCGCATCACATATCCCCTTCGGATCGACTCCGCGCCGGACCCAATCCACATTGCATGGCAAAACGGCGGCGACGGTCAGAAGAGCTTGCCGGCCTCGCCAAGAGTTGGGGCCTTCCGGTCCTTGTCCGAGAGCACCGCCTCGGCCTCGCCGACCGGCCAGTCGATCCCGATCTCGGGGTCGTTCCACCGGATGGCCCGGTCATGGGCCGGGCTGTAGTAGGAATCCACCTTGTAGGCGACCATCACGTCCGGCGTGAGGGTGCAGAAGCCGTGCGCGAAGCCGTGCGGGATGAACAATTGCTCCCCGCCCTCGGCGTCCAGGCGCACCGCGACGTATTGCCGGTAGGTCGGCGAATCCGGCCGGATGTCGACGGCGACGTCGAGGATCGCGCCCGACAGTACGCGGACCAGTTTGACCTGGGGCTGGGGCGGGATCTGGAAATGCAGCCCGCGCACCGTGCCCTTAGGCGCGGAGAAGGACTGGTTGTCCTGGACGAACGAGACCGCGATGCCGGCGCGTTCCAAAGCATCCGCCCTGAACGTCTCCGAGAACCAGCCGCGCGCGTCGCCAAACCGTTTCGGAACGATGCGCTTCACGTCCGGAATATGCGTGTCGATCACGTCCACGGAGAGCCTCGGCATGGAAAATGTCGTCTGGGCCGGGCGATGCCGTCCATTGTCCGCCCGTGTCAAGCCTCTGGCGGCCTGCAAGCAGATAATGACCCTTCAAGGGATCCCGATCATCTTGTGGGTCTGGAGGGACAGGCGCCAGCGCGCGTCGGCCCGGCAATAGGCGATGGCCGCTTGCGTGTTCGCGGCGGCGTCCGGCCCGTCCATCGGCTGCAAGAACCGGTGACGGAACGGCAGGTCCGCGAAGGTCTCCGGCCGGGCATCGGCCTGGGGAAAGACCAGCTTCAATTCGTCGCCCCCGGCCTGGGCGAGGGCGTTCCCGCCCTTGGGGCTGACGCAGATCCAGTCGATCCCCGCCGGGGCGGGCAGGGTGCCGTTGGTCTCGATGGCGATCTCGAACCCATGCCCGTGGACCGCCGCGATCAGGGCGGCGTCGAGCTGGAGTAGGGGCTCGCCGCCCGTGAACACCACGTAGCGGTTGTGCGGGCCGCCCTCCCACGTCGCGGCGATGGCGGCGGCGAGCGCCGCCGCATCGGGGAAGCGTCCGCCGCCCTCCCCGTCCATGCCGACGAAATCCGTGTCGCAGAAGCGGCAGGCGGCGGCGGCGCGGTCCTCTTCGCGCCCCGACCAGAGATTGCACCCGCTGAAACGGCAGAAGACCGAGGCGCGCCCGGCCTGGGCGCCCTCCCCCTGCAGCGTGTGGAAGATTTCCTTGACCGCGTAAGACACCCGCGTCCCCGAACCCTGCCGATTGCCGAATGTTTGACAGGCGCCGATCCGGCGCCAGATCCGTGTTGCGCCACGGCGACGGGCGCGCGCAACCCCGCGCCCCGCGCGGCAGCGTTTCCTTCACCCTACGCCTGCTTCGACCTTCCCCCGGTTCACACAGGTGAGTCCGCCGCCATCGTATCGCCATGGAGCGTGCGTTGAAGGCATGTTCGACGCGCGTTTTCCTCCGGTGTGAGCGGCCAAGGCCGCCTCACGACGAGACAGGTCCGATGCTCAATCACACAATTGGCCGTCTCCTGGCCCGCGCCGCCGGCACCGTCGCCCTCCTCGCCGGTCTCGGCGGGGCGGCGGGGGCCGTGACGGTGCCGATCCTGGTGGCGGATGTCGATTCCGGTCGGGTGATCTACGCCCAGGCGCCGACCGATCCCTGGTATCCCGCCTCGATCACCAAGCTGATGACGACCTATGTGGCCCTCGACCTCGTCCGCCAGGGGCGGGCCTCGATGGACACGCTGATCACCATCTCGCCGAACGCGGCGGCCGAGCCTCCCTCCAAGATGGGCTTCAAGCCTGGCACGCAGCTGACCCTGGGCAACGCCCTCAAGATCATCATGGTGAAGTCGGCCAACGACGTGGCCTATGCCGTCGGCGAGAGCCTCGGCGGCTCGGTCGACGGCTTCTCCTCGATGATGAACGACACCGCCCGCCGGATCGGGATGTCGGACAGTCGCTGGACCAATCCGAACGGCCTGCCCGATCCGCGCCAATGGACCTCGGCCCGCGACATGGCGGTGCTCGCCCGCGCCCTGATCCGCGATTTCCCCGACGACCACGACCTGTTCTCGATCTCGGCCATCCAGTTCGGCGGGGCGGTGATCCCGAACCATAACGGCCTGCTCGGCCGCTATCCCGGCACGGATGGAATGAAGACCGGCTTCATCTGCTCCGGCGGCTTCAACGTGGTGGCCACCGCGACGCGGGGCGGACGGCGCATCGTCGCCATCGTCATGGGCCAGCCGAGCGCCCGCGAGCGCGACGTGAAGACCGCCGACCTGTTCGATTACGGCTTCGCCCAGGATGGCGGCGGCGGGCCGGGGCTCGACGCCCTGCCGGCCTCGGGGGTCGGCGCCCCGCCGGACATGCGGCCCTACGTCTGCGGCGGCAAGAAGGTGCCGGCGATCGACGAGGGCCCCGGCGCGGTGACGGCCTCCCCCGGCGCCACCACCGCCGCCCAGCTCGTCGGCGGTTCGGCAGCCTCCTCGCCGTCCCTGGCGCTGGCGGCCTTCTCCAGCCCCGCCATGCGCGCCCGCACCCTGCCGCCCCGCGCGCCGTTGCAGCCCGTCGCCGTCTGGATCGGCCGCGATCCGGCCGAGGGCCAGCAGATCCTCGCCCAGCAGGCTGCCGAGGCCCAGGCCGCCGCCGCGAATGTCCGCGCCGCGCGGCTCGAAGCCGCCAAGGCCAAGCGCGAGGCGGCACTCGCCAAGCGCCAGGCCGCCAAGGAGGCCGCCGCTCAGGCCCGCGCCGCCAAGGGTACGACCAAGGCCGCGTCGGGCGCCTCGCTCCCGCATGCGGCGAGCGCCTACACCGCCTCCGAGTCGGCGGGGATGCCGGAGGCCAAGCCCGGCAAGGGGCTCGTGAAGGCGAAGGGCGCCGGCAAGCCAGCCGCCCATAAGCCGGTCCCGGCCAAGCCCGCCGCCAAGCCGGCCGGCAAACCCGCCAAGAAAGCCTCCGCCAAAGCCGACGAGTAGGCCCGAAACCCACCCACCATGTCGCTACCCGCCCCGCCGCCGCCCGATCCTCGGCGCCCCGAGCCGATCCCGCTCACGGTGCTCACAGGCTTCCTCGGGGCGGGGAAGACGACCCTGCTCAACCGCTGGCTTGGCGATCCGTCGCTCGCCGACACGGTGGTGATCGTCAACGAGTTCGGCGAGATCGGCCTCGACCACCTGCTCATCGAGACGGTGGACGAGGACATGGTGCTCCTCGGCGCGGGCTGCCTGTGCTGCACCGTGCGCGGCGACCTGATCGCGACCCTCGAAGACCTGCTGCGCCAGCGCGACAACGGCCGCATCACGCCGTTCCGCCGGGTGGTGATCGAAACCACCGGCCTCGCCGACCCCGCGCCGATCCTGCACGCGCTGATCTACCACCCATATCTGGTGATGCGGTACCGGCTGCAGGCGGTGGTGACGGTGGTGGATGCCGTCCACGGCACTGCGACCCTCGACGCCCACCCCGAGGCCATGCGGCAGGCGGCGGTGGCCGACCGGCTGGTGCTCACCAAGGAAGACCTTGCCCCCGATACGGCGGACTTGCGCGCCCGGCTCGCCGCACTCAACCCGGCCGCGCCGGTCCTGCCGGCCGACACGCCCCCCGACGACCTGCTCGGCGGCCTGTTCGGGCTCGACGGCAAGAATGAGGACGTGAAGGTGTGGCTCGGCGCGGCGGCGCTGGCGGACGAGCCGGAATCCGGCCTCGACGTGAACCGGCACGACGCCGCGATCCGCGCGATCTGCCTCACGAGCGAGAAGCCGATACCGCGCCCGGCCTTCGAGATGTTCCTCGACCTGCTGCGCTCGGGCCACGGGCCGAAGATCCTGCGCATGAAGGGCCTCGTCGCGCTGGCCGACGATCCCGAGCGGCCCCTCGTCGTGCACGGGGTGCAGCACGTGGTCCACGCCCCCGTGACCCTGCCCGCCTGGCCCGATCCCGACCGGACCTCGCGGCTCGTCCTGATCCTCGCCGATCTCGACCCGGCCTTCGTCCAGCGCCTGTGGGACGCCTTCCTCGGGCGGCCCCGCCTCGATGCCCCGGACGCCGCCGCCCTGACCGACAACCCCCTCGCCATCCCCGGCGGCTGAGCGCGGCACCGTCCTTGAACCGCGCGGGGCACGAGGCGCCCCGCGGGCGCCGGCTCGTCCCGAACCGGGACGGAACGCTTCAGAGCGGGACAGACGATGGCGCGACGTTTCACCGTGATCCAGGGCGGCCTCGGCGAGCTGGCCCCCCGTGCCAAGCCCGGCCGGGCGCGGCTGGAAGCGGTCGGCGCGGTCCTGCGGCGCCGTCTCGCCGCCCTGCGGGACGCGAGTGCGCCGGAGCGTCCCACGGCGAGCACGCCCACCCGCCGCCCGATTCCCGATGGCGCCTTCCTCGGCGTGCGCCCGGAGGGCTGGAGCCCCGACGTCGCAGCCTGAGCGGCCCGCGCCAGGGCGCCCTACCTCCGCCCCATGGCGAGCGACATCATCCATGGCCTCAAGCGGGCCCGCGCCCCGCGTTCCCACGAGACGGGGCCGGCCGGCGAGGCCGGGCGCGTCGAGGCGGTGATGGCCCGCCTCGCGCGGGCCGATCCCGACCCGAAGGCCGGTCTCGCGGTCGAGGACCCGTTCCGCCTGCTGGTGAGCGTGCTGCTTTCGGCGCAATCCACCGGCCCGACCGTCGCCCGCGTCTCGGACGAGTTGTTCGCGAAGGCCGCCACGCCAGACGCGCTCCTGGCGCTCGGTGAGGATGCGATCCTGACGATCGTCCGCCCGGTCGGCCTCGGGCCGTCGAAGACACGAGCGATCCTGAAGTTCTGCGCGGCGCTTGCCGCCGAGTTCGGCGGGCAGGTGCCCCGCAACGCCGCCGACCTGCAGCGCCTGCCGGGGATCGGCCGGAAATCCGCCGAGGTCACGGCCAACTTCGCCTTCGGGGAGAAGGTGATCGCCGTCGACACCCATGTCTTCCGGGTTTCGAACCGCATCCCCCTGGCGCCCGGCCGCACCGTCGATGCGGTGGCGGACGGCCTCGCCGCCCTGGTCCCCGACGCCTACAAGGACGGCGCCCACATCTGGTTGTTCCGCCACGGACGCGACACCTGCACGGCGCGCAAACCCGCCTGCCCGCGCTGCCCGGTCGCCGAGATCTGCACTTGGCCGGAGAAGACGGCCTGAGCGGCGAACCGGAAAGTCGTTTCTATCCCACTCGAAGCCTCATCCTGAGGTGCCCGCGTCAGTGGGCCTCGAAGGAGGGCTCCAGAAGTCTCCGCGATCCCTGGAGCCCTCCTTCGAGGCCGCCGCTGCGCGCCGGCACCTCAGGATGAGGGGGGCGAAAGGGACGAGTGCCGCTGTCCAGCCGGGCTCTGACGGGCGCTACTCGTCCTCGCCGAACTTGTTGGCGAGAAGCGCCTCGATGGCGTCCAGGCATTCCTGCGCGTCCTCGCCCACGGCGGTGACGGCGATGCGGGTGCCCATGGCCGCGCCCAGCGTCAGCAGCCCCATGATCGAGCGCCCGCCCACGGTCTCGCCCGCGCGGGTGACGGTGACGATGGAATCGTACCGCTCGACCGTCTGCACGAATTTCGCGGAGGCCCGCGCATGCAGGCCGCGCCGGTTGATGATCGGCAGCTTCCGCAGGAAGCCGCCCTCCGGCACCGGAGGGTTGTCGTCGCTCTCGTAGAGGTCGTCCATCGGTCTCGCTGGGGTGGTCCGGCCGGGGAGAAGACTAGATCATGAGCCGACCAAGTCGATCCCGGCGCCCGCAAAACACCGGGGGAAGGGCTACCATTCGTATTCCGCGCCGACCCCGAGGCTGGTCCGGCCGTCGCTGCCCGCCTCGCCCTTGAGCTTGATCCGGCGGGTGACGTCGACATCGACGCCCACGGCGGTGTCGGCGGGCTTGGCGCCGGCCTTCACGCCGATGCTCACCCGGTCGGAGATGTAGCGCGAGGCGCCGAGCGCCGGGCCGCCGCTCGCCCCCGTCGAGACGTCGAGGCTGTCGAGGCCGAGCCCCTTGCGGGCCTGCTCGAACACGTCGGGCCCGGCCGAGCCGCCGGAGAGCTGCGCCACGGCCTGGGCGAGCTGCAGCGCCTGGAATGGCGAGAGCCCGCCCGCCGCCTTCTTGAACAGCAGGCGCGACAGGATCTCGTCCTGCGGCAGGGACGGGTCCGAGGTCAGGGCGAATTGCGGGGCGTCGGCCGGGCCGGAGACGGCCACGCGGGCGGTGACGTCGCCAGCCTTGGTCTGGGCCGAGAAGTCGAGATCGGGGGTCGTCAGGCTCCCGGCGAAGGTGATCCGCCCCCGGTCGAAATCGAGACGCTGGCCCACGAGGTCGAACCGGCCCCGGCGCATGGAGAATTCGCCGTTGGCGCGGGGATCGCGCGAGGAGCCCGTCACCCGCAGCGAGCCGCCGAGTTCGGCATCGATGCCCCGGCCGCGCACGAAGATGTGGCTCGGTGCATCGACCGAGACGTCGAGGGTGGCGTCGAAGGGCGCGGCCGCCTTGCCGCGCCCCCGTCCCCGGACGGCCTTCGCCTCGGCGCGCTTGGCGAGGCGGGCGCGCAGCTCCGGCGGGGTGTTGACGTGGCGCACGCCCGGAAGCGGCCGGGCCGTGGCGGGCAGCCGGTCGGGCACCGCGACGTCGATGGAGGCGACATCGACCCGGCCGGTGATCTTCGGCGTGCGGGCGAGCGGGCCGGAGAGCGACAGGTCGAGCCCGGCCACCGCCGTCATGAGGGAACTCGAGACCAGTTCCGCCCGCTCGGCGGTGAGGCGGAAGGCGCCGGGGAAGCCGCCGGCCGGGTCGAGGTTGACCTTGCCCGAGGTGGCGACCCGCCCGCCGTTGCGGGTCGAGGCGGTGAGGCGTTCCACCACGAGGCTGTCGCCCCGCCCGGTCACGCGGCCCTCGATGGCGGTGAAGCGGATGCCGTTCAGCGGATCGGTGAAGCTGCCCCCCGACAGGGTGGCGCTGCCCTCGGCGCGGGGCGCGGCGAGGGTGCCGGTGACGCCGCCGTCGATGGCGACCCGGCCGCCGACGCTCTGGCCGGTGGCGCTGAGCACGGAGTTCGCCAGCGCCGCGTCCAGGGTGCCCTTGCCGCGCAGGTTGAGGGGGCCGCCGGGCTCGACGGGGAGCGAGCCCGACAGGGTCAGCGCCATGCCCCGCCCGGCGCTCACCCGCCCGTCGAGGCTGGCCTGTCCGTCCGAGAGCGTGCCGCGCGCCTCGGCCTCGATGGGCGGCAGGCCGGCGCTGCGGGTCTGCGGTGCGACGAGGCGCGCGACCTTGAGGGCGTAGCGCCCCTCCGGCCGGCTCGCCGGGCCATGCACGTCCGCCTCGCCGTCGAGGGTGCCCGACAGGGCGAAGTCGGGCGAGGCGATCCGGGCGAGGGACAGGGGCAGCGCGCGGATCGCGACCTTCAGGTCGAGGTTCTGTCCGGCCCGGCCGGAGACCTGCACCCGGCCCGAACCGGCGGCGATGGAGAGGCCGTCGATCACCGCCCCGCCCTCGGCGAGGGTGATCGTGGCCGGACCCGTCAGGGCGAAGCGGTCGGCGCCGCGCGCGGCCGAGAGCCGGGCGATCTCGATCCGCGTCGCCTCGGCGGGGATCAGCCAGGCGGCGCCGTCGAGGGCGAAGCCCCGGGCGCGGGCGGTGAGCACCACGTCGCTGGCGCTCGCGGTGCCGGTGGCGGCGAGGCGCAGCGTGTCGATGATCTGGCCGGCGGCCACGATCCGGTCGGCGTCGAGATGCCCGTCCAGGACCGGCCGGGCGCGGATGTCGGCGCCGCGCAGGTCGGCATCGAGCCGGGCCAGCGCCGTGTCGCCGTAGCGGAGGTTCGCGCCGGTCGCGCGGATCACCGCGCCCTGGCGCCCGCCGTCGCGGGTGAGCGTGACGGTGGCGTCGAGGCGCCCGGCGAGGGCTTCCGGGCTCAGCGGCGAGAGGTCGTCGAGGTTTCCCGCCCGCACGGCGAGGGTCCCGGCGGCGAGCTGCGTCGCCTCGGCGAGCGCCGCGTTGCCCTCGATCGCCACCGAGCCGAGGGTGAGGGCGAGCCGGTCGAGCACCCAGTCGGTGCCGGCCGGCAGCGCGGCGCGGGCGACATGCGCCCCGCCGGAGAGGGGCTTGCCGCCGACGTCGCCTGAGAGCTTCACGGTGCCGTCCGCCGCGCCGGTCGCGTCTTGCAGGGCGGCCTCGACGGCGAGGTTACGGATCGGCCGCCCGTCGGCGGTCGCCGAGGGGGCGGTGAGCGTCGCGGCGAGGTCGGGCTTTTCCAGGGAGCCGGTCAGCCGCGCGTCGAGGGCGGCGCGGCCGGTGAAGCGCGCATCGAGGTCGGTGAGGCTCTTGAGGTCGACGCGGGCGGCGACGTCGGCGGCGGCGGCCGTCGCCTGCCCCTGCAGCGTGGCGAGCAGGCCCGCGCCTTCGAGGCGCAGATGATCGAAGCCGTAGCCGTCATAGGTCCGCGAGACCCGGCCGGTGAGGGTCGGCCCCCGGCCGAGGAGGCGGTCGGCCGGGCCGCTGCCGGTGGCGAGGCCGGAGCCGGTGACGGTGAGGTCGGCGGCGAGCGCCTTGCGCGCCGGATCGCCCGAGAGCCGCGCCTTGGCCTCGACGCTCCCCGAGAGGCCCCGCCCGGCGAGGCCGGAGAAGGCGGCGAGGTCGGGCAGCGAGGCCTGGAGAGTCCCGGCCAGCACGTTCTGGCCGAGCCGCCCGACATAAGACGCCTGCGCGGTGTCGGAGATGGCGGAAAGGCGCGACACGTCGATCACCCCGTCCGGGCCGGCGCTGGCGCGCAGGGTGAGCTTCGCCGCCGAGCCGATGGCGCGGCGCAGCGCCGGATCGGCGAGGCGCAGCCCCTCGGCGTCGCCGTCCGCCATGATGGCGAAGCGCCCCGCCTTCGGGTCGCCCTCCGGCTCGACGGAGAGGGTCGCGGCGACCTTGCCAAGGTCGGAATCGCGGCTGCGGATGCCGGCGGCATCGAGCTTGCCGCGCACGGTCGGGGTGGTGAGCGGACCCCTGAGGCTGCCGTCGAAGACGAGCTTGGCGATCTCGGATTCACCCGCCTTCGTCACCTCGCCCTCGGTCGGCAGGGCACGGGCCTGAAGGGTCAGGTCGGCGACCCGGTCGGCAGTGATGCCGCCGGCGGCCGACAGCCGCGCCGTGCGGGAGGCCAGTTCCAGCCGGTCGATGCGGAAGGCGCCGCTGTCGGCGAAGGAGAGTCCGCCGTCGAGCTTGGTCGTGCCGGCAAAGATCGACGCGGCCGGGCCGGGCACCAAACCTTCGATCCGCGCGGCGAGATCGAGGGAGAGCCGCCGCTCGGCGCCGATGCGGGAGATCTTCGCGCCGCCCTTGGCGCCGATCTCCGGGCCGGCGGTGAAATCGAGGGTGGCGTTCCAGGCGTCCAGGGTGCCCTTGCCGTCGAGGTCGAAGGCGATGGGCGGCGCGCCGGGGATCGAGGCGGCCTTCGAGAGCAGGCCGCCCGCCTCCTCAAGCAGGTTGGCCTTCAGTTCGAGCTTGTCGCCTTTCGGCACATAGGCGAGCGTCAGGCGGAAGAACCCGGCCGCGTCGAGGCGCTTGGCCTCGGCGCGCAGGTCCAGGCCCTCGCTCGCCGCGCCGAGCTTGGCGCTGCCCTGGGCCGAGAGCCGGGCCGGCTGGCCGGCGATCTCCTCGCCGAGCACCAGCTCCGCGAGCTTGAAGCCCTTGATCTCGACCTTCACCGGAAGGTCCGGCAGCAACTTGCCGTCGGGCTTGGCTTCCTCCGGCGTCGGGCCGGGCAGCGGGCGCCGCAGCACCTCCAGCCGGCCGACCTCCAGGGTGTCGACCTCCAGCCGGCCTGACAGGAGCGCGAGGCGCCGCCACGAGATCCGCGCCTTGTCGAGCTTCAGCCAGATGCCCGCGCGGTCGCTCACGGCCACGTCGCGGATGGTCGCGTCCGCGGAGAGGGCACCGTCCACGGCGCCGATGGTGACACGGGAGGCGGGGGTGGAGAGCGCCTTCGACAGGAGCCCGCCGAGGACGGATTTGTCGCCGTCCTCCGCGCGGGGCGCGAGCGGCGCGAGGGTGACGAGGCAGAGGAGCGCGGCGAGCAGGGCCGCCCCGGTCTTGTGCGTGAAGAAGGCCATCAGAACGCCTGCCCGAGGCTGAGATACAGGACGGCGGGGCGGACATGGCCGCCCTTGTAGGCGTCGAGGGGGAAGGCGAGGTCGGCGCGGATCGGGCCGATGCCGGTATAGTAGCGCAGGCCGATGCCCACCGACTTGCGGATGGTCTCATCGAAGTTCGGCAGGGACGAGGCGAAGGCCGTGCCCGCGTCGAAGAACGGCACCACGCCGATCGTGTCCGTCACCTTGATCCGCGCCTCGATGGAGGCTTCGAGCAGGCTGCGCCCGCCGATGGGCAGGTTGAACGGACCGATGGGGCCGAGCGTCCGGTAGGGGTAGCCGCGCACCGAGCCGCCGCCGCCCGCGAAGAAGCGGAAATTGTCCGGGATCTCGCCGAGCTTCGCCCCCGAGACCGAGCCGAAGCCGACGCGGCCGGCGAGGATGAAGCGGGATTCGTCGTCCAGCGAATAATAGGTCGAGCCTTGCGCCTTCGCGACGACGATGCCGGGATCGGAGAGGCCGCCGGGATAGGCGGCGAGCGACGCGATGGCGCGGAAGCCCTTGGTGGGGTCGAGGAGGCTGTCGGTGGAATCGTAGGTGACGGAGGCCGGCACGCCGATCAGCCGGTAGTTCACCGTGCCCAGCGCGTCCTGCGAGCGGCCCGCCTGCGCGTCGAGACCGATCTGCGCCGAGAACGTGTCCGAGAAGCGATGGCGGATCGCGCCGGAGATGCCGCCGCCGTCCACGAGGTAGCTCTGCTGCACCTCGCGGGTGATGAAGGCGTTCGCCAGGAAGTCGTTGCGGGTACCCCAGAGGGCGGGCTGCACGTAGGTCGCCGAGAGGCGCCCGCCGAGGCCGTTGGTGCCGATGCCCGCCTGCTTGCGCTGCTGGGCGAAGGGATCGTAGCCGAGGCCGAGATAGTAGAGATCGGCGTCGAGGCGGAAGGTCTCGCCGCCGCCGAACAGGTTGCGGTTGGCGTAGTAGGCCCGCACCCCCGGCCCATCGACCGTCGAGTAGCGCGCCGAGACGCCGATCAGGTTCTTCTCGCGCTCGCTCACCTCCACGAAGAGCGGCAGGTTGCCGTCCGCGTCGAGTTCGGTCCCCTCGCGCACCCGCACGGCGCCGATGCCTTCCAGGCGCGCCACCGAGCGGCGGATCGCCGACACCGCCTGCGGCGAGTACGGATCGCCCGGCTCCGCATAGATGAAGGAGCGGATCGTGGCCGGGTCCATGCCCTCCGCGCCCCGGACGCTCACCGCGCCGATCCCGGCCTTCGGCCCCGGATCGAGGGTGAAGGTCACGTCCATGACGTGGGCGGAATCGTCCACGACGGGGTCGCGGTCCACAACCTTGGCGAAGGGGTGCCCCTGCGCGCGGAAATTATCGACGATGGCCGCCTCGCGGGCGAGCACCGTCGCGGAGCGGGCCGGCACGTCGTCATCGACGCGGGTGAGGCGCGGCGGCAGCACGTCGTCCGGGAAGGGCCGCCCGGCCCGGTCGCGCACCGCGATCCGGCGCAGGGTGTAGAGCGGCCCGAGATCGACGGCGACCTTCACCGGCACGAGGCCCCGGTTGCGCCAGCGTTCGGCGGCGCGCACCGCCGCCTCGGTCCGGCCGGGGGTGACGGGCACGCCATCGACGCGCACCTCCGCCCGGCCCTGATAATAGCCGTAGCCGGACAGCACGTCCGCGAGCTTCAGCATGTCCGCCTCGGCGCGGCGCACCAGCCCCTCCCCGTCCGGGGGCGCCTCCTGGCGCAGGCGGTACAGGGCGGAGGCGTCCTGCACGGCGGTCAGGACGTCGGAATCGTCGGTGCCGGTGATCTTGGCCGCATAGGGCAGAGCGGTCGGGCTCGGGGCCGGCGGCTCCGGCTCGGAGTCGAACAGGCCGAACAGATCGAAGGCGCGGGCGGGCTCCGGCAGGGCCAAGCCGGCGGCACCGGCCGCCCAGGCGATCAGCACCGCGCGGGCAACCCCCTGCGGCAGGGAGAACGGACGTCGAAGGAACACCAAGCGGGCTGCAGCCGTCAGGCCTGAAAGCAGTCGGTTTGGCCGTACGCGTTCCGATTCATGCTCGACGCCCCCACGTCTCGCTCAGCGCCTCGCCGGGGGCGCACACTCACCTCTGCCCGATGGCCGCACGATGGCGCGGCCCCGGCCTGTCACGTCACGCCGCAAATGAGACGACTCTGTGGCGAAGCTGCGATTCAGGCCGCTCTGACCTGTGAAAGGAAGCCTGCGACCGCTCCGCGCAGCGCCCCCGCCTGACGGGACAGATCGCTCGCGGCGGTGAGCACCTGATCCGATCCGTGGCTCGCCGTGGCGGCGGCTTCATCGACCCCCGCTACATGGCCGGAGACGGCGCGGGTGTCCTGCGAGGTCTGCACGGTGGTGCGGGCGATCTCGGCGGTGGCGGCGCCCTGCTCCTCGACCATGGCGGCGATGTCGGAGCCGATCCGCGCGAGATCGCGGACCATGGTGGCGATCCCGCCGATGGACCGCACCGAGGCGTCCGTCGCCCCGGCGATCTCGCCGACCTTGGCCGCGATGTCCTCGGTGGCGCGGGTGGTCTGGGCCGCGAGCTCCTTCACCTCCGCTGCGACCACCGCGAAGCCCCGCCCCGCCTCGCCCGCGCGGGCGGCCTCGATGGTGGCGTTGAGGGCGAGAAGGTTGGTCTGCGCGGCGACGCTGGAGATCATGCCGACGATCTCGCCGATGCTCGCGGCGGCCTCCGCGAGGCGGCGCACCTCGTCGGCCGCGCCGTCCGCGTCGCGCTGGGCGGTGGCGGCCAGGTTGGCCGAGGCGCCGACCTGCGAGGCGATCTCGCGCACCGAGACCGAGAGTTCCTCCGTCGCGGCGGCGACCGCGTCGGCTGAGCCCGCCGCCGAGTGCGAGGCGCTGGCGACCGCCCGGCTCAGGCCGGTCGTGTCGCGGGCCGCCTTGGCCATGCCGAGGGCCGAGGATTCGAGCTGGTTCGCGGCCGCCGAGACCGCCTCCACGATGCTGCCGACCTGTCCCTCGAAATCGTCGGCGAGGAGCTTGGCCGCTTGGCGCTGGGCGGCGGCGTGGTCCAGCGCCATGCGCTCCTGCGCCGCCTGCGCGGCCCGGCGTTCGGTGACGCTCTCGCGGAAGGTGACGGCGGCGTCGGTGATCGCCCGCAACTCGCGCGGGCCGCCGGCCGGCAGCACCACCGTCTCGGCCTCCGCGTCGCCCCGGCCGATGAGGGTGAGCGCCCGGGCCACCCGCGTGAGCGGACGGCTGATGGCGGTGCCGAGCGCCGCCGCGATGCCGACCGAGGCCGTAAGCAGTGCGAGCGCCCCGCCGATCCAGAGCCAGAGCAGCCGTTCGGCCTCCGCGTGCAGGGAGCGCGCCTGCCCGACCAACTCGCCGGTCAACTGGTCCTCGACGCCCTTGAGGCCGTCGATGCGCTGCGTGGCGAGCTTGAACCAGCCCGGCGCGTCGCGGAAGGAGGGAGCCTCGCCGGGGGTGAGGGCGAGCAGCGACTCGCGCAGCCGTGCGACCTCGCGGGCGGGCGCGCTCCCCTCCGCCGCATCGAGGGCGGCGGCCTGCGCGGGCGACGCGCTGGCGCGGAACAGCTTGGTGTAGGTCCCCTGGTCCGCCGTCAGGGTCGCGAGGCGGCGGGCGGCGGAAAGGTCGTACTGGCCGGAGGCGAAGACGGCCGAGGCGGCGGCCCGCTCCTGGCCGGCGGCCTCCTTCATCATCAGGAAGGCGGCATAGGATTGGGCGTGGGCGGCGATGGACGCCTCGTCCATGGCCCCGCCCATGGCGCGCACGAGGCCGAGGCCGGCGCCGATCATGCCCGTATAGAAGGCGCCGGCCTGCGGCGCGGGGATGGACAGGCCGTCGATCACCTTGCGCTGCGCCGCGAGGCCGTCGAGCTTGTCCGCGAAATCCTTGGCCGAGGCGGCGGCCGCGCCGCCCATGGCGGCGAAGCCCCCCGCCGCGACGGCCTCCTTCAGGCCCGAGAGCGCCGCGTCGGTGCGCACCCGCTGCGCGCTCAGTTCGGGGCCGAACTGCGCGCCCTTGGCCGCCAGGAACAGGCTGGAGGCGCCCCGCTCCCGCTGCGCCTCGTGGACGAAGGCGCTGATCCGCGAGGACAGCCCCACGAGATCCTCCACCTGGACCATCTCGGCGCGGCGCGTCCATTGATCCGAGATCGACACGCCCGCCGCGCCCGCGAAGGCGAGGCAGGGTGCGAACGCGACGGCCAGGATGCGGGAATGGAGCGTCGCGAGGAGGGTCATGATTCAGCCAGAAGTAGTGTTTGCGAGGTCAATACTCATGTAAGTTGATAAAATTATCGTTGCCGGGGCCGGACAGTGATCGCGGTGGCTTGCTCGTTTAAGCCGCAGATTGGGTCGAATCTGCTTGTCCGGTGTGCAGGTCTCCCCAAGTTTTCAGCGCGAAGATGACAGGTTGCAGCGAGCGGCCGCGCTCGGTCAGGCTGTACTCCACCTTGGGCGGGACTTCGGCGTAGACCCGTCGCGCGATCAGCCCGTCGGCTTCCATTTCCCGGAGCTGATTGGTGAGCATCCGCTGGGTGACGCTCGTCAGCCGGCGCCGGAGTTCGCTGAAGCGCAGCGTCCCCTCCATCAGGTGGTAGAGGATCACGCCCTTCCACTTGCCGTCGATGAGCCGGAGCGTGGCCTCGACGGCGCAGCCGGGGCTGCAATCGCCGCTGTGATGGCGGGTGCGGGCCATGGCGGTATCCTTTTCGACACTAGTGGCCTTTTATGTGCGTACTTGCGCGCTTGGAAGAGCGGCGGCATCACGCGGGCCTCGATGCGAGGAGGTCGCGATGCGCGCCGTCGGATACCGGAAGTCCCTGCCGATCACCCAGGACGAGGCGCTGGTCGACCTCGATCTGCCGCAGCCCGAGCCGGGACCGCGCGACCTGCTCGTGAAGGTCGAGGCGATCTCGGTGAACCCGGTGGACACCAAGGTCCGGCGCCGGGCCGAGCCGGAGGCCGGCGGCACCAAGGTGCTCGGATGGGACGCCGCCGGCACCGTCGTCGCCAGCGGCGCCGAGGTGACGGAGTTCGCCGTCGGTGACGCGGTGTTCTATGCCGGCGATCTCGGCCGCCCCGGGACGAACGCGCAGTTTCATTGCGTCGATGCGCGGATCGTCGGGCGCAAGCCCGAGAGCCTCGATTGGGCGCAGGCCGCCGCCCTGCCGCTTACGGCGATCACCGCCTGGGAGACCCTGTTCGACCGGCTCGACACGGGCCGGCCCGTGCCCGGTGCGGCCCCTGCGCTGCTCATCGTCGGCGGGGCGGGCGGTGTCGGGTCCATCGCGATCCAGCTCGCCCGGCAGCTCACCGACCTCACGGTGATCGCCACCGCCTCGCGGCCCGAGACGGCGCAATGGTGCCGGGATCTCGGCGCCCACCACGTCGTGGACCACGGGAAGCCGCTGGCCGCCGAGGTGGCGGCCCTCGGGATCGGCGCGCCGGGCCTCGTGTTCTCGACCACCAACACCGACCTGCATCTCGCCGCCATCGCCGAACTGATCGCGCCGCAGGGGCGCTTCGCCCTGATCGACGACCCCGAGAGCCTGGACATCTCCGTCCTCAAGCGGAAGAGCCTGTCCCTGCACTGGGAGTTCATGTTCACCCGCTCGATGTTCGCCACCGCCGACATCGCCGAGCAGGGGCGGCTCCTGAACGAGGTCGCGCGGCTCGTGGACGGGGGACGCCTGCGCACGACGCTCGGCGAGAATTACGGGCGCATCGATGCGGAAAACCTCCGGCGGGCCCACGCCCTGATCGAGTCCGGCCGGGCCAAGGGCAAGATCGTCCTCGAAGGCTTCGCGGATTAGGCTGGGGCGCGGGGGCCCTACAGGCGCAGCACCCGCCCCGCCCCCGCGACGCCCACCAGCAGCACCGCGACCGTCAGGAAGGCGGTCGGCAGGCTCGTGCCCTGGGCGACGAAACCGATCAGTGCCGGGCCTGCGAGCACCCCGGCATAGCCGAAGGTCGTGACCGCCGGCACGGCGACGCTCGGGGGCATCGCCGTCTGTCGTCCGGCGGCGGTGAACAGCACCGGTACGATGTTGGCGCAGCCCGCCCCGACCAGGGCGTAGCCGGCCAGCGCCGCCTCCCAGGCCGGCACGAGGACCGTGAGGGCGAGGCCGGCGGCGGCGCAGAGCCCGCCGAGGACGAGGACGCGCCTCCGCCCGAGCCACGCGACGATCCCGTCCCCCGCGAGCCGGCCCGCCGTCATCGTCACCGAGAAGGCGGCGTAGCCGAGGGTCGCCCGCGCGGCATCGACCCCCCGGTCCTGCGACAGGAACACGGCGCTCCAATCGAGCACCGAGCCTTCCGTCAGGAAGGTGATGCAGCACAGGATGCCGATGACGAGGACGATCCCGCGCGGGAGGGCGAAGGCCGGGCCGCCCGCCGTGGCGGCTCGCGCCAGGATGCCGGGCCAGGAGGCCGCCAACATCACGGCGATGGCGGCGACCGCGAGCAGGGTCGTGGTGCCGATCCCGAGGCCGGCGAAGAGCAAAGCCCCCGCCGCCAGCGCCCCGACGAGGCTCCCCAGGCTGTAGAGCCCGTGGAAGCCCGACATCATCGGGCGTCCCCTCGCCTTCTCCACGGCGACGGCCTGGAGGTTCATGGCGCAATCGACCGCGCCCATCCCCGCGCCGAACAGGAGCAGGCAGGGCGCGAGCAGCCACGCCGAATCGGCGTTCGCGAGGATCGGCAGGGGCAGGGCGACCGCGCCCGTGCCGAACAGCACCACCGGGCGCAGGCCGAAGCGGGCCGCCGCACCACCCGCGAGAGGCATCGCCGCGATGGAGCCGATGCCGAGGCAGAGCAGCAGGAGGCCGAGTTGCGCCTCGCTCAAGCCGGCCTGCGCCTTCACATGCGGGACCAGCGGCGCCCAGGCGGCGGTGCCGATTCCGACGATGAGGAACAGGAGGCGGGTGGACCATGCGCCGTCGCGGGAATGGGCGGCGCGCGGCTCGGTCGCGGCGAGGATCTGCATCGGCAGGCGTCGGCAATCGGGTGGCGGAGCCACACCTCTGGGGCGGCCCGCGCGTGGCCGCAAGACAGCCCGGCGCCAATCTGCCCTGCGTGGGGCCGGTTGCCCGCGTACTCATTTCGTTCTAGCAAGCTCACGCGGGGGCGGGTCCGCGAATGGACCGTCGCACCTTGCCATCGGCCAGCGGGGATCGACATGAGCCGGTGCCGCGGCCGGTTCACCGGACGCCTCCCCATCCGCGTCGACGCCTCGAAAGACCGCCGCCCTCATGGCCAGAGCCCGTGCCGGAGCCCAGAAGCAGGCCGCCGAACCCGCGAGCCCCCGTCCCGCCGCCGGCAAGGCCGGCGCCAAGACGACGGCTAAGACGACGGCGAAGGCGGCCGTGAAGGCGCCTCCGCGCGCCTCTGCCAAGGCCGAGGCGTCCATCGACGCCAAGCTGGAGAAGCTGTTCGATTCGGCCGGTCCTGCGGCCCGTGACCAGCGCGTCATCTCCGTGCGGGGCGCCCGCGAGCACAATCTGAAGAGCGTCGACCTGACGATCCCCCGCGACCGGCTGGTGGTGTTCACCGGCCTCTCGGGCTCGGGCAAGTCGTCGCTCGCCTTCGACACGATCTACGCCGAGGGGCAGCGCCGCTACGTCGAATCGCTTTCGGCCTATGCCCGCCAGTTCCTGGAGATGATGTCGAAGCCCGATGTCGATCAGATCGACGGGCTCTCGCCGGCCATCTCCATCGAGCAGAAGACCACCTCGAAGAACCCGCGCTCGACGGTCGGCACCGTCACCGAGATCTACGACTACATGCGCCTGCTCTGGGCGCGGGTCGGCATCCCTTACTCGCCGGCCACCGGTCTGCCCATCGAGAGCCAGACCGTCCAGCAGATGGTCGACCGGGTGCTGACCCTGCCGGAGAAGACCCGCCTGTACCTGCTCGCTCCCGTGGTGCGGGGCCGCAAGGGCGAGTACCGCAAGGAGATCGCCGAGTTCCAGAAGAAGGGCTTCCAGCGCCTGCGGATCGACGGCGAGTTCTACGCCATCGACGATGCACCGAAGCTCGACAAGAAGCTCAAGCACGACATCGACGTGGTGGTCGACCGGATCGTGGTGCGCGACGACATCGCCTCACGCCTGGCCGATTCCTTCGAGACCGCCCTCGACCTCGCCGACGGCATCGCCGAGATCGTGTTCGCCGACGTGGCCGAGGGAGAGGAGGCCCCGTCGATCACCTTCTCGTCGCGCTTCGCCTGCCCGGTCTCCGGCTTCACCATCGCCGAGATCGAGCCGCGCCTGTTCTCGTTCAACAACCCGTTCGGCGCCTGCCCGACCTGCGGCGGCATCGGCCACGAGATGCGGATCGACCCCGAACTCGTCATCGCCGACCCGGCCCTCAGCCTGAAGCGCGGGACGGTGGCGCCCTGGGCGAAATCCACCTCCCCCTATTACGGCCAGACCCTGGACGCGCTCTCCGCGCATTTCGGGTTCGAGACCACCACCCCCTGGGCCAAGCTGAGGGACGCCGACCGCGCCGTGGTGCTCTACGGGTCCGGCCGCGAGTCGATCCGCTTCTATTATGACGACGGCCTGCGCCGGTATTCGGTCAACAAGCCCTTCGAGGGCGTGATCCCGAACCTGGAGCGCCGCTACAAGGAGAGCGATTCCGACGCCGTGCGCGAGGAGATCGGGCGCTTCATGAGCGAGACGCCCTGCGCCGCCTGCCTCGGCAAGCGCCTCAAGCCCGAGGCGCTGGCGGTGAAGGTGGCGATGCACGACATCGGCGACGTCACCGACCTGTCGGTGAGCAAGGCGCACCGATGGTTCGCCGACCTGCCCGAGAAGCTGACCGCGAAGCAGAACGAGATCGCCATCCGCATCCTCAAGGAGATCAGCGACCGGCTGAGCTTCCTGATGGATGTCGGCCTCGAATACCTGACCCTGGCGCGGGGCTCCGGCTCCCTCTCCGGCGGTGAGAGCCAGCGCATCCGCCTCGCCAGCCAGATCGGCTCCGGCCTGACCGGCGTGCTCTACGTCCTCGACGAGCCCTCCATCGGCCTGCACCAGCGGGACAACGAGCGGCTGCTCGGCACGCTGAAGCGCCTGCGCGACCTCGGCAATTCGGTGATCGTCGTGGAGCACGACGAGGACGCCATCCTCCAGGCCGATTACGTGGTCGATGTCGGCCCCGGCGCCGGCATCCATGGCGGCGAGATCATCGCCCAGGGCACGCCCGCCGAGGTGCTGGCGAACCCCGCCTCCCTCACCGCCAAGTACCTGACCGGCGAGCTGGCGGTGCGGATGCCCGCCGCCCGGCGGAAGGGCCGCAAGGGCACGCTTCAGGTGTTCGGCGCACGCGGCAACAATTTGAAGGACGTGGACATCGCCGTCCCCCTCGGCACCTTCACCTGCGTGACGGGCGTCTCGGGCGGCGGCAAGTCGACCCTCGTGATCGACACGCTCTACAAGGCGGTGGCCAAGAAGCTGAACGGGGCGGTGGAGCACCCGGCGCCCTACGACCGGATCGAGGGGCTGGAGCATCTCGACAAGGTCATCGACATCGACCAGTCGCCCATCGGGCGGACCCCGCGTTCGAACCCCGCCACCTATATCGGCGCCTTCACCCCGATCCGTGACTGGTTCGCCGGCCTGCCGGAGGCCAAGGCGCGCGGCTACCAGCCGGGGCGCTTCTCCTTCAACGTGAAGGGCGGGCGCTGCGAGGCCTGCTCCGGCGACGGCGTCATCAAGATCGAGATGCACTTCCTGCCGGACGTCTACGTCACCTGCGATGTCTGCAAGGGCAAGCGCTACGACCGCGAGACGCTGGAGGTGAAGTACCGCGAGAAGTCCATCGCCGACGTCCTCGACATGACGGTCGAGGAGGCGGCGGAGCTGTTCAAGGCGGTGCCCTCGATCCGCGACAAGATGGAGACGCTGAAGCGCGTCGGCCTGCATTACGTCCGCGTCGGCCAGCAGGCGACCACCCTGTCGGGCGGCGAGGCCCAGCGGGTCAAGCTGTCGAAGGAATTGTCGAAGCGCGCCACCGGGCGCACGCTGTATATCCTCGATGAGCCGACGACAGGACTTCACTTCCATGATGTCGCGAAGCTGATGGAAGTGCTTCACGAGCTTGTCGACCAGGGGAATACCGTCGTCGTCATCGAGCACAACCTGGAGGTCATCAAGACCGCCGATTGGGTGATCGACATGGGCCCCGAGGGCGGCGACGGCGGCGGCAAGGTCGTGGCCGTGGGCGTGCCGGAGGAGATCGCCGCGTCGAAGGCGAGCCATACCGGGCGGTTCCTGCGCGAGGTGCTGGAGCGGCGCGCGGCCAAGCCCGCCCCCCGCCGAAAGGCCGCCGGCTAGGCGAGTCGGCAGTTTCTGCCGGTTCGGTGGGCGAAGCGCCTGCCGAAGCGGCATGATTCGACCCCGGGAACGGTCGTCCGGGGCTTATGCAACCCAAAGATTCGCCTGTCGGGCGCCCCGACGGGGCCTCGCGCCGCCCCGGGGCGGGGGCGGGGGCCTTGCCGGTTCGTCCCGTCTCTGACTGGGACAACAGCTTGACCGTTCAACGATATTTTGCCGAACGGGCCGTCTTAGGCATGTGTTGCAACGCGGCAAAAATGCGGCTTTTGCGCAACGGTTTGCTCCAACCTGCCAAACCGGCAAGCATTGCTCTGTCTTTCCGAGGTCCTTTGTAGAATAGTCCGAGACGTTGAGACGGGGCGGCTCCGTGGGGGCGCTCGGCATTGAATCGGACGGCCACCGCAGAAGCGGATGTGACCGGCACGGTAATGCCGAATGCGGGACGGAAGCCAGAGACCTTGGGAAGGACCGATATAATGATGAAGAACTGGCTCGCGGCCGGCGCGGTCGCGCTCTCGGTCGGAATGACGTCGACGATCGCGCAAGCGCAGACCACTACTGTCCCGGGTGAGCAGGTCGGTCTCGCCATTGGCGCGCCGCTCCCCGAGGGCATCTACGCCCTGAACACCTTCACCTACCGCCGCACCGACGGCCGGAACGATCCCGATACGGCCGTCAACATCCCGGTCCTCGTGTGGTCGACCCCGCTGGTGCCGTTCGGCGGCCGCATCGAGCTCCTCGTGGCTCCCCCGACCGTGTTCGCCTTCACCCGTAACCCGGCCGGCGTCGCCAACAAGGACATCTCGATCAACGTCGGCACCTTCGTCGGCGGCATCTGGGCGTTCGACCTGGGCGGCAACTTCGGCGTCAGCTTGCTCGGCGGCGTGTACCTGAACGACCTGAACGGCGACCGCGGCTCGATCATCACCGCCAACGGTGCGACCGCCACCCCGGTTCTGCCGCAGCTCTCCTCCAACACCTACCGCTTCGGCGTCGCCGGCAGCTACACGGGTGACGGCTGGAACCTGACCGCCAACCTGACCGCCAACATCTACGACTCCCCCGGCCGGTTCGACGGTCGCGTGGGCGCCTTCATCGGCCCGCTGCGCCTCTCGGATGCCCTGAACTTCGACCTCACGGCCACGAAGACCTTCGGCAACTTCGAAATCGGCGCCGTCGGCTACGGCACCTACAACTTCGACATCAGCCCGCTCAGCGCGGCGGCCGGCAACCGTGGCCGCTTCGCCCTCGGCGGTCTCGTCGGCTACGACTTCAAGGTGTTCAAGGTTCAGGCCTACGTCGCCCGCGACGTCGTGACCGGCTCTACCATCCCGGCGACCGCCTTCCGCGCCGCCCGCGAGAACTACTCCACCGACGGCTGGATCCGCTTCATCATCCCGCTGTACAGCCCCGCCGCCGCCGTTTCCCCGGTCCCGGCTCCGCTGGTTCGCAAGTACTGAGAACGGCATCGGATGCGGCGCCCCAGGCGCCGCATCCCCCGCGCTCGCCGACGCCCGGTCTCCCCTGGAGGCCGGGCGTTCGTCGTTCGGGCAACCCGGCCCCGCCGCCGCACCGGGTGTCGGGCGGGCTCGGGTCGCCTACTTACGTCGAACTGACGATTCACGCGGACGGCCGACGAGGCGTCCGCAGGTTGTGCGAGGCCAAGAGGCGCCGACCATGCAGGGCGAACGCAAGATCCCGGTTCAGGTCCAGCCGAAGGCCGCCGATTACAGCTACGACCTCGACCGGGCGATCGGCGCGGTCGTCTCTCTGTCGAGCCGCGTGCCGGAAGACGGGTTCACGGCGGAGACCCTCGGCACCGAGCGCGCGGGCAACGCGGTGGTGATCGGCGAGGACGGGCTCGTCCTCACCGTCGGCTACCTCGTCATGGAGGCCGAGAGCGTCTGGCTGACGACCCGCGAGGGCCGGTCCGTGCCGGGGCACGTCCTCGGCTTCGATGCCGCCACCGGGTTTGGCCTCGTCCAGGCCCTGGGCGATCTCGGCACGTCCTCCTTAAGGCTCGGCCGCTCGTCCTCCCTCAAGATCGGGGACAAGGCGGTGCTGGCGGGGGGCGGTGGCCGCTCCCATTGCGTCGCCGTGGAGGTGATCGCTCGGCAGGAATTCGCGGGCTATTGGGAATACGTCCTCGACGAGGCGCTGTTCACCGCGCCCTCGCACCCGCATTGGGGCGGCACGGCGCTGATCGGGCCAAAGGGCGACCTTCTCGGCATCGGCTCCCTGCAATTGCAGCAGGGGGGCAGCGCGGCGGGCCGCGCGATCAACATGGTCGTGCCCATCGACCTGCTGCCGCCGATCCTCGATGACCTGCGCATGCGCGGCCGGGCCGACCAGGCCCCCCGCCCCTGGCTCGGCATCTACGCCACGGAGAGCGAGGAGGGCATCGTCATCATGGGCCTCGCCGACGGGGGCCCCGCCGAGGGCGCCGGCCTGCAGGGCGGGGACGTGATCGCGGCGGTGGCGGGCGAGCCCATCGCGGACCTCGCGGCCATGTTCCGCTCGATCTGGGCGCTGGGGACGGCCGGGGCCCGCATCCCGCTGACGATCCGGCGGGACGGGCGCACGCTGCTGCTCACCATCGTGTCCGGTGATCGCCACGCCTTCCTGCGGACGCCCTCGGTCCATTGAGGGCGCCACAACGCTGCCGCGAAAACGCCTGGACCCTGCACGTTCCACAACCGTAATCTCAGGGTCCGTTCAGGTCGCCGGCCCAATTCTCCCTCTCGAACCGGCGCCCTGGCGCCGGGAGACGATGGAGATCATCTCATGGCACTCGTGAGCACCCTTCGCGGAAAGGCTCTCGTCAAGCCGGCCCTGCTCGCCGCCGCGCTGGTGGCTGGCGGGCTTGGCCTCGCGGATTCGGCGCAGGCCGCCGGCGGCTGCGGCCCCGGCTTCCACCCGAACCCCTGGGGCGTCTGCCGCCCGAACTACGGCTACGGCCCCCGCCCCTATTGGCGGCGTCCGGTGCCGGTCTACGGCTACGGATACGGCTATGCCCGGCCCCGGCCGATCTATCGGCCCTACGGCTTTTACGGGCCTCGCCCGTTCTACTAGGCCGTTTCGCAGCCGCGAATTGGAAAGGCGTCCCGCCAGCCGGCGGGGCACCTTTTGCGTGTCCGGCTCCTGCCGATGCATGCGCCTATAGAATGACCACGGGGTAAAGTTGCACGAGTCTTAAGCTGGCTATGACATCGGCGCAGGGCAGGTGCTTGGCCTTGGCTCTGACGCTGCGCCGCAACCGGTCTATATGTGCAATGCATCAACAACAGGCAGCGGTGCCCCTGCTTTCGGCACCGTCTGCCTCATGAGAGGCCAAGAGTTCCATGTCTGCCGCCCGCAGCGTTCTGTCCCGTGTCCGCGCCTACCTCCGCTACCGCGATACGGTGTCCCAGCTCTCGCGCCTGTCGGATCGCGATCTTGCCGATCTCGGCATCAACCGCACCGACATCCCGGGCATCGCGCGCTCCTGATCTCAAGGGGCTCACGCCCGCCTGACGATTGAAGGGCCGTCACCCGTTGATCCGGGTGGGGGCCCTCCGTTATTTTCAGGCATGACGCACACCATTCACATCGTCGGCGGCGGTCTCGCCGGGTCCGAAGCCGCCTGGCAGGTCGCCGAAGCCGGTCACCATGCCGTGATCCACGAGATGCGCCCCGTGCGCCGCACGGAGGCGCATCACGGCGAAGGGCTGGCGGAACTCGTCTGCTCCAACTCCTTCCGGTCGGACGACGCCAACGGCAACGCCGTCGGGCTGCTGCACCAGGAGATGCGCAGCCTCGGCTCGCTGATCATGCGCGCCGCCGATGCGCATCAGGTCCCGGCGGGCGGGGCGCTGGCCGTGGACCGCGAGGGCTTCTCCGCCGCCGTGACGGCCACCCTCGAACAGCATCCCAACGTCACCGTCGTGCGGGAGGAGGTCGCCGGGCTTCCGCCGGAGGAATGGGGGCCGTGCATCGTCGCGACGGGCCCCCTCACCGCCCCCGATCTCGCCGAGGGCATCCGCGCGCTCACGGGCGCCGAGTCGCTGGCCTTCTTCGATGCCATCGCGCCGATCGTGCACCGCGAGTCCATCGACATGGACGTGGCGTGGTTCCAGTCGCGCTACGACAAGCCGGGGCCGGGCGGCACAGGGGCCGACTACCTCAACTGCCCGATGGACCGGGAGCAGTACGACGCCTTCATCGCGGCCTTGATCGGCGGCGAGAAGATCGGCTTCAAGCAATGGGAGGGCACGCCCTATTTCGACGGGTGCCTGCCCATCGAGGTCATGGCCGAACGCGGCCCCGAGACCCTGCGCCACGGGCCGATGAAGCCGGTCGGCCTCACCAATCCTCGCGCTCCCGACCGGAAGCCCTGCGCCATCGTCCAACTCCGGCAGGACAACGCTCTGGGCACCCTCTACAACATGGTCGGCTTCCAGACGAAGCTGACCTATTCGGAGCAGGTTCGGATCTTCCGCACCATCCCCGGCCTGCAGAACGCGGAGTTCGCCCGGCTCGGCGGCCTTCACCGGAACACCTATCTCGACAGCCCGCGCCTCCTGGACGCGACCCTGCGCCTGAAGGCGCGGCCCGCCCTGCGCTTCGCCGGGCAGATCACCGGCTGCGAGGGCTACGTGGAGAGCGCCGCCGTGGGCCTGATGGCCGGGCGCTTCGCGGTGGCCGAGGCGGCGAGCGCGCCGCTCGCCCCCCTGCCCCAGACGACGGCGCTAGGCGCCCTGATCGCCCACATCACCGGCGGGCACGTCTCGGCCGAGGAGGGCAGCGGCCCGCGCTCGTTCCAGCCGATGAACGTCAATTTCGGGCTGTTCCCGCCGCTGGAGCGGATGCCGCGCGGGGAGGCCGGGCGCCGCCTGCGTGGGCCGGAGAAGGCCGCCCTGAAGAAGCGCGCCCTCACCGACCGGGCGCGGGACGACCTCGCCGCCTGGATGGCGGGCGGTCAGCCGGTCCAGGCGGCGGCCGAATAGCGCCGCGCCCGACCCTCACCCCTCCTCGCGCCGCGCCTGCCGCATCTCCTCCCAGCGGGCGAGGCGGTCGGCGAGGCGGGTCTCGTAGCCCCGGTCGGTCGGCTCGTAGAGATGCTGCCGGCCCAGCGCCTCGGGCCAGTAATCCTGGCCGGAGAAGGCGTCCGGCTCTTCGTGGTCGTAGCGGTAGCCCTCCCCGTAGCCGACCTTCCGCATCAGCTTGGTCGGCGCGTTGAGGATCACCCGCGGCGGGGGCAGCGAGCCGGCCTCCTTGGCGAGGCGCGTCGCGGCCTTGTAGGCGGTGTAGACCGCGTTCGATTTCGGGGCGCAGGCGAGGTAGATCGCGGCCTGCGCGAGGGCCAACTCGCCCTCCGGGCTGCCGAGGAAGTCGAACGCATCCTTGGCCGCGTTGGCGATCACCAGGGCCTGCGGGTCGGCGAGCCCGATATCCTCCACCGCCATGCGCACGAGGCGCCGGGCGATGAACAGCCGGTCCTCGCCGGCATCGAGCATCCGGCAAAGGTAATAGAGCGCCGCATCCGGGTCCGAGCCGCGCACCGTCTTATGGAGCGCGGAGATCAGGTTGTAGTGCCCCTCCTGCGCCTTGTCGTAGACGGGGGCCCGGCGCTGCACGATCCGTTGCAGGGCGTCCGCGTCGAAGGTCTCGCCCGGCGCCGCCGAGCGCCAGACCTCCTCGGCCAGCGTCAGCGCCGCGCGCCCGTCGCCATCGGCCATGCGGACGAGAACCCCCCTCGCCTCCTCGGTCAGCGGTAGCGCCTGCCCGCTCAAATCCTCGGCCCGCGCCAGCAGGCGGGCGATGGCCCCCGGATCGAGGGCGCGGAACAGCAGCACGCGGGCGCGGGACAGGAGCGCCGCATTCAACTCGAAGGAGGGATTTTCGGTGGTGGCGCCGATCAGCGTGACGGTGCCGTCCTCCATCACCGGCAGGAAGGCGTCGAGCTGGGCGCGGTTGAAGCGGTGGATCTCGTCCACGAAGAGCAGGGTCGCCTGCCCCTGCGCCCGGCGCTTGCGGGCGGCCTCGAACACCTTGCGCAGGTCCGGCACGCCGGAGAAGATCGCCGAGATCTGCTCGAAATGCAGGTCCGTCGCGGAGGCGAGGAGCCGCGCCACCGTGGTCTTGCCGGTGCCCGGCGGGCCCCAGAAGATCAGCGAGCCGAGGTTGCGCCCGCGCAGCAGGCGGGTGAGCGCCCCGCCCTCCCCGGTCAGGTGTTCCTGGCCGACCACCTCGTCGAGGGTGCGCGGCCGCAGCCGGTCGGCCAGCGGACGGTTGACGCCGCTCTCCGGTGCAGGCTCGGGCGGCGGGGCGGGCTCTGACGATCCGAACAGATCTGACATCCCGGCATGAACACCGCCCGCCCCGGCCGATGCAAGCGCCGGGGACCGGTCCTCAACCGCTGAAGATCGAGGTCATCACCTCGCCGTTGCGGTTGATGACGATCTCCCACGAACTCGGCGTGGTGCGGATCACCCGGTCGAGGTCCTTGGTCGTGGCCATCGGCATGCCGTTCACCGCCACCACGATGTCGCCCTTCTGCAGACCGGCGCGGGCGGCGAAGGACCCCTCGTCCACGGATTCGACGGCGACGCCGTCCACCGTGAAATCGACCTGAAGGTCCTCGGCGACGGCGGGGGAGGTGTTCACGAAGCTCGCCCCCAGGAACGGCGAGCGGGAGCGCACCTTCAGCGAGTCGCGCGGGCGCGTCTCCGGGGCCGGGCCGAGCTTCACGTTCACCGTCTGGCGGCTGGTGCCGCGCAGGATGCCGAGCTTCGTCTGGCCGGTGATGCCCTTCAGGGCGAAGCGGTAGCCGAAGGCCTCGGGATCATCCACCACCTGCCCGTCCACCGACAGGATCAGGTCGCCGCGCTTCAACCCGGCTTCCTCGGCCGGGCTCTTGGGCTGGAGGCTCGCCACCAGCACGCCGGTCGGATGGTCGAGGCCCATGCTGTCGGCGATGTCGGGCGAGACGGTCTGGACCCGCGCGCCGAGCCAGGGCCGACGCACCACGGTCAGCCCGTCCTTGGCGGCCATGACCACCGCTTTGACCATGCTGACGGGAATGGCGAAGCCGATGCCGTGGCTGCCGCCCGATTGCGAGTAGATCGCGGTGTTGATGCCGACCAGTTGACCCTGGAGGTTGACGAGCGCGCCGCCGGAATTGCCCGGATTGATCGCGGCATCGGTCTGGATGAAGTACTGGTAGTCCGCCGAGCCGACCTGCGTGCGCGCCAGCGCCGAGACGATGCCCTGCGTCACCGTCTGGCCGACGCCGAACGGGTTGCCGATCGCCATCACGAAGTCGCCGACCTCCAGCTTGTCCGCGTCGCCGAACGGCATCGGGTTCAGCCCGGCCGCCGGCTCCTTGATGCGGATCACCGCGAGGTCGGTGCGGCTGTCGCGCAGGACGATGGACGCCTCGAATTCCCGCCGGTCGGCCAGGGCGACGCGCACCTCATTCATGTTGTCGATGACGTGGGCGTTGGTGATGACGAGCCCGGAGCCGTCCACCAGCACGCCGGAGCCGAGGGATTTCTGCGCCCGGTCGCCCCGGGGGCCGCGCCCGCCTTCCGGCTCGCCGAAGAAGCGGCGCATGAACTCCTCCATCGCGCTGGCGCGCGCGTTGGAGCGCTTGTCGACATGGGAGGCGTAGACGTTCACCACCGAGGGTGCCGCCCGCTTCACCACCGGCGCGAAGGAGAGCTGAACCTCGCCCCGGCTCAGGGGCACCTGCTTGCCCGCGTTGTCCTGCGGCTCCGTCCTCGCCATCTGGGCGGAGGCGGTGCCGCCGAGGATCACGGCGAAGAGCGCGGCAAGGGGCAGTCGGATCGTCATGCGGGGCTCCGGATGCGGGCGCTCCCGCCGGCCGAGCCGGACGAGAGCCTTTGCAGGGAGCCTATCGGAGCCGATTAAGGCAGGCGCGCGACACCTTCGCCGAAGCGCCGCTCTTTCCGTCACACCACCGGCTTGCGCTTGACGCGGCTGCCGGACACCGCCTGCGCCGCGATGGCCTGGGCCACGGCCGCGTGCGCGCCGCTCTGGGCGCCGCTCTGCACGGGGGGCACCCGGTGCATCTTCCCGAGGCCGAGGGCGCGGGCGAGTTCGGAGCGGCGCTCGGAATAGGACGGCGAGGTCATCGGGTAGCTGGCATCGAGCCCCCACTTCGCACGGTAGGCGTCGGGGGTCAGGCCATGCATCGCGAGGTGGCGGCGCAGGGTCTTGTAGGGTTTGCCATCCTCAAACGAAATCAGGAAATCCTTCGTAATCGAACGCTCGATTTCCTGCTGAGTCAGTTTCGGCGGAAGCTCGATAGGGCGACGCTTGCTCTCGACGTCCCACATCACGCGGTACACGCTGGTCAGAACGTCCGGAATGTCTGACGGCTGGATGTGGTTGTTGCTGACATATGCCGTGACGACTTCGGCGGTCAGCGCCAACAGGCGATCATCGAATGTGGAAGACATCGTCTTGACCTATCTGGAGGGGTGATGACGTAAAAAGCACCATGGATAGCTGTATAGCCTTCTCATCCGTCGCACTCAACTCACAGACGCGCTATTTCGGCGCTGCAACCCGAAATTCTGGCAATTTACCGGCCATGCATGCGTGCGATCTGTCCGGGTCTCCGTATTCATATCGTAAAAAAGAATGATGTCTCGCCAAACTCTTATCACCCCTTCACTGATCTATGTTGCGTGCAATAAGCTTTTGGCACAGAACGAATGAAAATCAGTCATGATGAAAAAGAGTTCATTCTTCGTGGATGAGATTGTGGCTTTGCAAAAGTGGCGATGCCATCGCGTTGACAGGACGACCCGAGCCACGCGAACAAGGCCGCATGTCGCAGACGCCCCATCGCCCGACCTCGCCGAGCGAGCGCCTCGCCCTCGCCGGCATCGCCGCCCTGACGCTTGTGACGGTGCTGATCGGCGCCCTGGCGCCGGGCGGGCATGGCTCAGCTCCCCGCACGGTGGCGGACGATCCCACCTGTCTCGAATGGTCGAACGGCTGCCAGGTCTGCAAGCGCTGGCCGGACAGCGTCGCCTGTTCCCTGCCGGGCATCGCCTGCGAACCCGGCGCGCAGCGCTGCCTGATTCGAAACGACGGGTGAGCGACCCGTCGGCGTTCCTGCGGTTTGCGCCGAGCCCGAACGGGAGGCTGCATCTCGGCCACGCCTATTCCGCCCTACTCAACGCCAGGATCGCCGCCGACCTCGGCGGGACCTGCCGGTTGCGCATCGAGGACATCGATCCGGCCCGGTCCAGGCCCGAATTCGCGGAAGCGATCCTCAACGATCTCGCCTGGATCGGCCTGACCTACCCGGAACCGGTTCGCCGCCAATCGGCGCATATGAGCGAATATCGCGCTGTGCGCGATGGCCTCATCGCGGCCGGATGGGCCTATGCGTGTTTTTGCTCACGCGGCGAGATCCGGGCGCGGGCGGTGGCCTGCGATCCGGACGGCGCACCCCTCTACCCCGGAACCTGTCGCGACCTCGATCCCGCCGAGGCCGCCGCCCGGTGCGCGCGGGGCGAACCGTATACGTGGCGGCTCGCCCTGTCGCGCGCCCTCCCCCATGCGCTGAGGCACGGCCCCCTCGGCTTCATCGCCTTCGAGGGGGATGGCGAGCGCTGGGTGCCCGCCGATCCGGCGCCCTGGGGCGACGCGGTGATCGCCCGCCGGGACGTGCCGACGAGCTACCATCTCGCCGTGGTCCATGACGACGCTCTCGAGGGCATCACCCATGTGGTGCGCGGCGCCGACCTCGAAGCGGCGACGACACTGCATGTGCTGCTACAACGGCTCCTCGGCCTGCCGAGCCCGCGCTATCACCATCACCCGCTGATCCAGGATGAGGAGGGGCGCAAGCTCGCCAAGTCGCGGGGGTCGCCGAGCCTCGCCTCCCTGCGGGACGCGGGCCTGTCCGCCGGGGCGATCCGCGCCCGGCTGGGATTCGCCTGAGGGGGCCTACCGGATCGCGGCGTCGCGCTGGGCCAGGGCCGTGGCGCTCTTGGCCTTCTGCATCGTCGCTTCGATCTGCTCGCGCTGGCGCCGGAAATCGGCGAGCAGCCGCCCGTCCAGCTCGCGTCCGCGGGGCACGCGGATCTTCATCGGGTCCACGAAATGGCCGTTGATGATCACTTCGTAATGGAGGTGGGCGCCGGTCGAGAGGCCGGTCGAGCCGACATAGCCGATGACCTGGCCCTGGCGGACGCGCACGCCTTCGGTGATGCCTCGCCCGAAACGCGACATGTGGTTGTAGGTCGTGACGTAGCCGTTGATGTGCTGCAGCTCGACCCGGCGCCCGTAGCCGGAGGTCATCTCGGCGCGGATCACGAGGCCGTTGCCGGCGGCCATGATCGGCGTGCCGATCGGGTTCGACCAATCGACGCCGGTATGCAGCTTGGCATAGCCGAGCACCGGGTGGCGGCGGTAGCCGAAGCCCGAGCGCATGATGCCGTCGGCGATGGGCTTGCGCAGGAGGAACTTCTTCAGCGAGCGCCCCTGGTCGTCGAGATAATCGATCGAGCCGTCATCGGGCGATTGGAAGCGGAACACCTTGCGGGTCTCGCCGCCGAGGGTGAGCGCGGCATAGAGCAGGTCCGGCCGGTCGGCGCCGGAGCCTTCCTCGTCATACGTATAGAAGACGTCGAGCCCGTCGCCGCTCTGCACCCGGCGCTGGAAGTCGAGGTCGTAGCTGAACACCCGCACGATGTCCTCGACGGTGGTGCGCGGGATGTCGTGCCGGCCCGCCGTCTCGTAGAGGCTCTGGTAGAGGCGGGGGCCGGAGCCCGAATCCTCGTCCTCCTCGTCGCCCGCATCCGCCTGGGGCTGCGCCTTCTGGCCGGGGATGTCCTCAGTCGGCGGGGCCACGGAGACGAAGGTGCCTCGGTCGTTGATCGCGGCGATGCCCTCGATGCCGTTCTCGCCGTAGAGGACCACGCGCGTCACCTGCCGCGCGTTGGCCGGCTGGGCGCCGGGCGCGATCTGCACGCGCATCTGCTGTCCGTCCGACAGGGCGGAGGTCTTGGTCCGGCCGCCGAGCGCCGCGACGATCCCGCGGATCTGCTCGTCGCTCGCGAGGCCGGTGCCCTTGATCGTCGATTCGAGGGTCTCGCCCTTAGCGAGGGCGATGTCGCGCTCCTCCACGAGGGGCGGCTCGTTCGGCTTCAGATCCGTCTTCGCGAGCTTGGTGACGTTCTCGGGGACGACCAGCACCTCGATCGCCTTGAACGGGTTGTTCTCCTTGGGCGCCCCGTCGAGGGCGCCGGCCGCCTGCTGCAACGTGCGCGAGAGCATGATCTGCGGCGCGATCGGGATGGTGGTCCGGCGCCCG